>NZ_JBNWDQ010000001.1:0-1448013 GCF_053521805.1 Rhizobium sp. A22-96 | reverse complement strand
CTTCGTGCAGTCCCGCCAGAACATGATCGCCAACACCATCGAGGTGCCGGGGCTGCTGCAGCGCCGGCAGATGGAGAAGGCGACCGATCCGGTCACCGCCCGCATGATGCCATCGGAAGAGGGCATGACGTTCGGCTTCTCCACCAGCCTGTCGCAGATGCGCGCCGCCGCCGGTGACCCGGATGCCGCCTCCGCCCCCTTCAACGTCTGGATCGACGGCGCCTATCTTGCCCATAATGACAAGGGTAGCAAAGACAGCAACAACGCGAAGTGGGGCAGCTTCGGCATGGTCAGCATGGGCGTGGATTACCTGCTCTCCGACAGGGCCCTGATCGGACTTTCCTTCCACTATGACCGCATGACCGACCCGACCGATCAGGATACCGAACTGACCGGCAATGGCTGGCTTGCCGGACCCTATGCCTCGCTCGAGCTTGGCAAGGGCGTGTTCTGGAACGGCAGCCTGCGCTATGGCGGCTCGAGCAACACCATCAACACCCAGTTCTGGAACGGCTCGTTCGACACGACGCGCTGGATGGCCGACACCTCGATCGAAGGCCAATGGAATCTCGATGAGGAAACCACGCTCTCGCCCAAGCTGCGGGCGATCTACTTCTCCGAAAAGGTCGACGATTACAGCGTCAAGAACAGCGCCGGCGACAGGATCGACATCGACGGCTTCAACGAGGACCAGTTCCGCGTCAGCCTCGGCGCCGAGATCGCCCGCTCCTTTACCCTGGAGGGCGGAACCAAGCTCACGCCCAAACTCGGGCTGACGGGCGGCTACTCCGCGCTCGACGGCTCCGGTGCCTTCGGCGCCGTCACCGCCGGCCTCTCCATGCAGACCATCAACTTCTGGATGCTCGACACCAGCATCCTCTTCAACATCGAAGGCGACGGACAGAAATCCGTCGGCGCTAAAGTCGCCGCTAGCAAAAAGTTCTAGCCAAAATAATATAATCACCAAAACCAGGCGTAGAGGGGTAAGCGCCTTCTAGGAAGCCACTCGAGAGGTCGGCGCAGCGTCCGGCCTCAAATCACTTGAGTGAAGCTGGTCACGTGTTTCCGTGCCTAGGCTTTCAATGCACCGATCACGACGTCTCTTTCCTTCCCAGCCCGTGATGCGCATGATGCCGAGAGGGCGGAAATATATCTTCTCGGGAACTTTTGTTCGACCCGAATGGAATATCGTTTCAGGGCGACGCTTCATCGGTTTCGATCAAAGATATTATACTCGCAACGAGGACAACCGACCCGCTCGCAAGATAAACGGCCCCCCTTTGACGCGCGACCCGACTATAAGGAGGAATCTCTGGCGCTGTCAGCCATGTATTTTAAATTTATACAACCAAATAACATGATGATAATGTTTATTATTCGCCTCTTTTTGCGCTCACTTTTCAACCTTTAGTATTTAAAAAAACTATTAAAAATACACTGAACTTTTATACCTATGATGGTCAAAATTTTTCTTGCGTTTATCGCATTGATTGAGTGATGATAGCATTCAATATAATTAGAATATTCACGGGGTATGGTATGACAGAAGTCTTTCTCGGCCAGATTATGCTCGCAGGATTTCAGTTCGCACCCAAGGGCTTTGCCCTGTGCAACGGCCAGATCCTCCCCATCGCACAGAACCAGGCCCTGTTCTCACTGTTGGGAACTTATTACGGCGGGGATGGAATTCGAACGTTTGGTCTGCCCAACATGCAGAGCCGCACACCGGTTGGATTCGGACAATCTGTCGATTCCTCGTGGCAACCCGCGCCTTACCAGATTGGTGAAGTCGGCGGTGTGGAGAATGTGACGTTGCAGCCGCAGCAGCTGCCGCAACACGTTCACGTCGCGACCGGAACGACCAGCAGCGGCACGGTGCGCAGCCCGAGCAATGGACTCTATGGAACCAACAGCGCGAATATCTATGGCCCTTCCAGCGGTGCTCAGGTTGTGCTGGCGAACCAGACCGTGACTCCGGCCGGCAACGGCCAGCCCCATGCGAATTTGCAGCCCTACGACGTGATCAATTTCTGCATTGCGCTGTCGGGAGTTTTTCCGTCCCGCAATTGATCATCGCCCGTCAACCTACTGCTCGGAGGAACAACCATGAGCATGCCCTATGTCGGAGAAATTCGGCTCTTTGGCTTTTCGCGCGTGCCCAACGGGTGGCTGCCGTGCAACAACTCCTTGCAGCCGATCTCCGAATATGAAGCCCTGTACACGCTTATCGGCACGACTTATGGCGGCGATGGAGTAACAACGTTTGCGACACCCAATCTGTGCGGCCGCGTGCCGATCCACCAGGGCACCGGGCAAGGCCTTTCGACCTATGTGATCGGTCAGGCTGCCGGCAGCGAGAACGTCACACTGCTATCCATGCAGATGCCGTCGCATACGCATCCGTATCTTGCCACCACAGGCCTTGCGAACAGCAAGACCGTCGGCACGTCGATGGAACTCGCTGCCGTGACCGGAGATACAATGTATGCCTCGAACTTAAGCGGAGCCACTCCGATCATTACCTCACCACTGGCAACGCAGGCAACGGGATCGACGAATCCACATGACAACGAGATGCCGACGCTAACGGTGCAGTATTGCATCGCATGGGCAGGCGTCTTTCCCACACAGGGCTGAACCGCGCGCAATCCACCAAGGACATTGCTATGACACAACCTTTTCTCGGCGAGATCCAACTGTTCGGTTTCAACTTCCCGCCCTATCGTTGGGCATTCTGCAATGGTGCTACGCTCCCCATCCAACAAAATACCGCACTTTATTCTCTGCTCGGCGTCCAGTACGGCGGCAATGGTACCACAACATTCCAGCTGCCCAATTTTACCAACCGTGCCGGCTGCAACCAAGGTCGAGGGCCAGGCCTGACACCGCGCACCGAGGGCGAAACCTTCGGCAGCAACAACATAACGTTGACGCAGGCGGAAATGCCGGCGCACATGCATTCCTTGACCGTCTTTAATCAGGGCGACACCGCCAAGCGCGCCGCCGCGCCGAGCACCGGCGCCGGCCTTAGCCTGCCGAATTCGAGCACTCCGTTTCTGCCCAATGCCCAGCCGAACGCACAGTTCGCGCCGAACGTCATCGGCGTTGGAGGCGGAAGCCAGCCGCATGAAAATCGCCAACCCTATCTCGCGGTCAACTTCAGCATCGCGTTGGCCGGCGTATTTCCATCCTTCGGTTGATGTCCGCCCTGTGACAGGCTCGCTACCGGAATTTCCCGCGCGAACGGGCCATAACAGGCTCCGCATTCCCAACTGCATCCTGCGCCCTGCAACACTGGGCGACCTCGCGTTTCTACGCCAGCTATACGGTTCGTTTCGGAAAGATGAACTGGCTCAGATACCGTGGTCGCAAGAGGACAAGCAGGCATTTCTGGACCAGCAATTTGATCTCCAGCATCGCTATTATATTATCGCGTTCCCACAGACAGACTTCCTGATCATCGAGAAAGACGGCATCCCCATTGGTCGCCTCTACATCAATCTCGACACGGAGATCTGGCAGATTATCGATATCGGGCTGCTGCCGGAATGGCGCGGTCTGGGCTTGGGCTCTGCAACACTGAAGGCCATCCAAGCCGCGGCATCAGCAGGCAAAAGCCTAGGCATTGCCTTGCATGTCGATCGAAACAACCCACGTGCATACGAGCTTTATCGGGCCTTCGGATTTGAGGCAGTTGAAGCCACCGAGACCCACATCGGCATGGAATGGCGCTCGCGCCATCTCCTGCCAAAGCGGAGAGATCAATCGGCAGACCTCAGTTGAAGACTGCCTGATAGATGATCCCATCCTTGTCCCTGGCGACCGGCACCAGGAAAATGTCGAGAATTCCAAGGGTAGAGTTGTTCAGCCGGTAAATCTGTTGCGGCAGCAGAACCTTCGACTCGCTGCGAAACAGAAGCGCAAACGGGGCTCTCGTCATCCCCGGAAAGCCGCGTTCGGGCAAGGGCCTTGCCTCCGTCAGCGTAAAGGCGACGGAGCCAGCGCCCATATCGATTTCGAACCCCTCCCCGACACAACGGGCGAAATGATCTAGCGTTACAATCCCCATCCCAACCCCAATTGCTCGTCTGCTCTTTGATTGTCGAGGCTTACGATTAATGGCCTTTCTTGAAATCTATCAAGAGATTGGGGAGAAGCAAGTAACTCCTCGTTTATTCAGTGGTTTCGCGCTGTATAGACGAAGTTGACCGATCGGAATCATCGCTCCGTGGACGAGTTCTCAAAGTTCTTTAGAGTGACGCCCATTCTTCGGGACCGCGATGTGCGGCGATATGCCGGCGGAAGGAACGTTGCCATCGACGTTACCGACCTTATCAGCGCGAAAAGCTTCGCTCAGGATGTCGAGATTTTCCAACGGCCAGGTCACCACGCCTCAACTCAATTCACTCCACCATCCCTCAAGGAGAAAGACCCGAGCTGCGATAGGCTTTGATACATTGGTCGAAGATCGCGATATCGCCCCTGCCGCGCGCGACTAGTTGGGCGCCCTCGATCGCCGCGAAAATTGCGGTAGCGAGGCTTTGTTTCTCTTCGGCCGTAGCTTTCGGCCTGTGGCGCGCGAGCATCTTGATCAACCAGGCAACATTGACCTCTGCGAAGCGATCCACCTCCGTCCGTACGGCATCCGGAAGATCAACATACTCGGCCGACATGATGCCACAGAGGCACATGCGGTTGTCTTTTTCCAGGGCGGCTCGAAACACAGCGGTATATTTCGCAAAACACTCATGGATGTCGATCGATTCATCCAGAAGGCTGTTCAAGAAGGCCGCCGCCACATCGGTATATCGCCTGGCGAGAGCAGCGCCCAGATCGCCTTTGGTCGGAAAATGATAGTGAACCGAAGCGCTCTTTACGCCGACGGCAGCCGCGACATCCCGGAAACTCAGCGCGTTGTAACCACGATCCTGCACCATGAGGCGGGCCGCCTCCATGATCATCTCGCGGGTATCTTGCACATTCATCAAAAACCTTCCTTCCGTCTATCAACTGATAGATAGCACTTGACGGGGCCGTTTAATAGGTATCTCTTGCATCTATCTACTGATAGATAAAGGAGAGAAAAATGAAGATCTATGACCGTGAGGGCTTCCCCAACCCCGCACGCATCCGCATCGTTCTGGCCGAAAAGAACCTGGACTCGAAAGTCGAGTTCATATCCGTCGACCTGATTGCGGCGGAACACAAGCAACCGGGGTTTCTCGCGAAGAACCCCGCCGGGACTGTTCCCGTCCTCGAACTGGATGACGGCACACTCATCGCGGAGTCGACCGCCATCACCGAATATCTCGACAACCTCGACGGCAATCCCACCCTGACCGGAACGACGCCTCTCGAGAAGGCAAGCATCCACATGATGCAGCGCCGCGCCGAACGCGAAATCACCGATGCCGTCGGTATTTACTTTCATTATGGGACACCGGGCCTCGGTGAGGCGCTTCAACGCTACAAGGCGCCTGAATGGGCGGCGCGCAAGGAATGGGCAGAAAGACATCGCGAACAGGTGATCGCCGGCATGTTGTATTTCGACGGGATCCTCAGCACACGGCCATTCGTCGCTGGCGCGAAATTCTCGATGGCTGACATTACCATCTTCGCAGGTCTGATACATGCAGACGCCGCCGGCATATCAATCCCCGAAAAAGCTACTTTCCTGAAGGCCTGGCGGGCAAAAGTCTCGGAACTGCCGAGCGTCAAGAACCGCAGCGGTCAGGATTTCGTGGCGGAGGATCTGCGTCGCTTCGGCCTGTGATGCAGGATTGCGGCCTCTCCTCGGAGAAAGCATGCTCCGCGCCCGGCATCTAATTCTCCGTTGACACAAATGGGGGCCGGTTGTTCAGACCGGCCTCCAATTCCTGCCCATGAAATTTGTCGATCTCGACAGCGAAGGAAATGGCTCCCTAAGAGGATGCTGATACCGATGGTATTTCCACCCTTAAGTGCCGCAGCTAGTCCGGCAAGATCGTTCCGGAATCGCCACGATGTTCTAAAGCCGGATCAGCTAGAATCCAATCAAGCCAAAGCACCGGCAACGGATCACAGGCACTCCACTCCCATCGAGACGAGGTGGGTTCAGCTGGCGCTTTCGCCGGCGATCGATGGCGGCAAGCTTGCGGGCTGGGCTCTATGTTGACACCCAATCAGGCCACCTATCAGTAGAAGTTGAGCAGTCGCCTTCGATAACTACACCACCCATGGTATATAAGTAGTATCAAATGCAACAAAAAGATTAAGCTTAGCTCCGTAAAATAGAATTCCAACACCCGTGAATCGACTGACGAGCTAAGTAAAATAATATTACGGAAATATATTTAATAATAATTGACTAAAATTGCGATCTTAATAATCTGTTGAAGATTTATATTTGCGCGACTCCTGGAGCACGACGGAGGTATTTGCATGAGTGTGCTAGGAACCTTGCCCGAGGGGCTGATTTGCCGTCCGATTGAAAAAGCCGACTGGCAGGGCGTGATAGATTGCCTGCGGAGAGGCTTTCCTGATCGCTCGCGCCAATACTGGCAGAACGCACTCGGCCGCATCGACGACATGCCGGTGGTTGGTGATTTTCCGCGCTATGGCTACGTCCTTGACCACGCCGGAACGGTAGTCGGCGCGATGCTGACGCTCTACTTTCGACATACGGATGCACATGGGGAATCCATTCGCTGCAACCTCTCGAGCTGGACAGTCGACACGGATTTTCGTGCCTATGCAGGCAAGCTGATCATGGCTGCCCTGCGTCAGCGGGATGTAACCTTTCTGAGCGTTACCCCCGCTCCGGTAACACGCAAGGTCGTAGAAGCATTGCGTTTCAAGCGCTTTGCCGACGGTCAACACGCCTTCCTGCCTGTGTTGAGCCCTGTGCGGGCAAGGTCTCGCGTGGTGAAGGTCCATGCCGACGCATCGGAATTGCTTCAGTTGCCGGAACACGAACGCCGCATTCTTTTGGAGCACACGGCTCTGGGATGCGATGCCCTGATGTGCATCATCGACGGTTCGGTGCATCCGTTTGTATTCAAGGCACGTCGTGTGCTCAAAGGCTTCGTCCCTGCAAGTCAAGTCATCTACTGCCGGTCGCATTCCGACCTCAGCCAATGTGCCGGTGCACTTGGACGATACCTGCTAAGGCGGGGCAAAATCTTTTGCCTGGTCGATGCCAGAGCGCCGGTTCCGGGATTGGTCGGGCGCTATTTTGCCGAAATCGGGCCAAAATATTTCAAGGGACCGAATTTGCCAGCTCCGGGTGATCTGGCTTTCACGGAGTTTGCCCTATTTAACGAATGAACATGCCAATGAAGGCCACACAGCAATCTGGCGCGCACCCAGAAGCCCCCTCGCCGCGTCAATTGCCAACTACCCGCCGGCTTCAATTGCCGGCTCCGGGTCGGAAACCGGCCCGGAAAATCCGAAGGCCCGTGCACGCTTGCCGGGCATTCCTATGATTATAGCGAGAGAGAGGGCGCTATGGAAACGACTGACCTGCAGGCATGCCGGATCGAAGAAGCCGGCATTTGGACCTGGAGCATCGAGAGCGACCTGGTGTTTGCCGATACGGCGGTCGCAAAACTCTTTGGCATCGATCAGGAAGAGACGCTGCATGGCCTGCCAGTCGAACGCTTCCTGACGCGTATCCATGCCTCGGACAGGCCGCGTATCGCGAGAAAACTCAGCCAGGCCATCATCGGCGGGCAGCCATATCGGGAAGAATATCGCGTGGAGGATTATAGCGGCACGATCCGTTGGGTCATGGCCCACGGCCGCTGCTTTCGCGATCGATCTGGAAACCCGGTACACTATGCAGGCATCGTTCACCCGATAGAATATCCCCCGGGCCTCAAGGCATCTGCTTAGATCTGCTCAAGACCTCTTCAGCAGGAGCCTGCATGAGGTTGCTGATCTTTCGGCGCGAGGGAAAGGCGTTGAAACCTGCTTCGCGCCGCGCGCCGCCTTCAGATCATTGGATCTGCCGTCCGCGCTTCCGCAAGAAGCCAATTGGCAAAAAGCTGTATCGGACCGTCACTCAACCGGATCGGCTCCGGCAGGATGAGGCAGAATGTCTTGGAGATGGACTGCCCATGGGGCCAAGGCGTGATAAGGCGCCCTTCCGCCAATTCCGTCTCGACATAGAGGCGCGGCACCAGTGCGACGCCGAGTCCGGCCAGCGCGGCCTCGATCAGCATGATGTGAAGATCATAGCGAGGCCCGATCGCGGGATTGGTCAGCACGATCCCGGTCTCCTGCGCATAGCGTTGCCAGGCGTCCGGGTTCTGGCGCCGATGGAGGCGCGGCAACTCATCAAGGGATGCCACACTGTCTCCTCGGTCGAGAAGTGCGGGATGGCAGACAGGAATCAGGGTTTCATGCAGCAGCCGGTGCGTTCTCATTCCCGCCCATGCAGGATGCTCGAAATGGATCGCAGCGTCGAAACCGCTTCCCGCAAGGACAAAAGGCTCCATCCGCTCGGCAAGATGCACGATGATATTCGGGTGCTCTTCCTGGAACCGAGCCAGACGAGGAATAAGCCAGCGCGCGGCGAAGGTCGGGATCGTAGCAATGTCGATGCTGCCGCCGTCGCGCGGCTCGCCCATCAGATATTGACTGTCCCGCTCCAGCCGGTCGAGTGACTCCCGAACCTGAGCCGCGTAACGCTCGCCATTCGGCAAAAGCCGAACGCGGTTGCCGACCCGCTCGAAGAGCGTGACACCCAGGAAAGCTTCGAGCCGGCCTATCTGGCGGCTGATCGCTCCCTCGGTCAGGGCCAGCTCGTCGGCCGCGCGAGCGAAGCTTCCATGACGAGCCGATGCTTCGAACGCCATGAGCGCGGAATTGCTTGGAATCTTGCGGCGCACGGGCAGCTCTCGGTATGATGGTTCAGCACACGATCCACCGTTACCTTGATATTAGATCACTGAAGCATGATCCGATATCGATATATTGGCGTCACCGTACGCCCTATCATGATCAAATATCAATTAGAAACAAGACCGGAAGCGCCATGCTTTCGGTCGGAGGTGATACGATGATCTATACGGTAGAATGCAGCTTCGCCAATGCAGATAGCGAAGCGGAATGGAATGACTTCTATAGCCTGGAGAAGTTGCCGGCCCTCATTTCGGTGAGCGGCTTCCACACATCACAGCGTTTCAAGGCATTGAGCCGTGGCTGCCCCGTCTATCTCGCCATTCATTCGATCGATGGCTTGGATATTCTGACAGGTGAGGAATATCGGCAAAAGGGCGGCGGCAATTTCGCACGCTGGCAACAGCACATCACCGACTGGCACCGGAACCTCTATGATGGCATCGAGCGAGCGCCAGCAATCGGTGAGGGCGAATATCTTGCCTTGAGCGCATCAGGCCCCGAGCCCCTGATCCGGCTGGGCCTTGCCCCACAGGCGATGCACGCGGTCGCGATGGAGAAGTTTCCCGAACACCGCTGGCTCGCCAAGGTGGAGCACGCCAAGACGCCGGTCTTCGAGCATCTGCCGGAAGACATCCATATCTATGAACCGATGACGACGCAGTTGACGAGCGGCGGTGGCACCGTCTTCGCGAAGGTACTGTAAAAGCCGATGCCGAATGTCACGATCTTCATCCCCGCAAACAGGATGCCGCCGGACGGAGCGCTCGCCACCCTCACAGAGCAGTGCACCGAACTCTGTACCAGCATCCTCCGGGCCGCATTGGCGAATGTGCATGTCATCTATGTCACGGTTCGGCACGGGCAGGGCCACCCGGTCTTTGCAGAAATCCGGTATCGCCTCGGACCCTGTCGGACCACACTCGTCATGGATCAGTTCATGGAAGGCCTCGACATGGCCATCAGGCGCAATCTCGATCTCACCGCGCGCATCCGTTGCTTTGGCTATGCAGCGTCGAGCATTTGCGCGCGAAATTGAACTGAAGCTCGGAGAGAACCAATGACAGATATTGCATGTCCCGGTCAGCAGATCGGCGACTTGACTATCACCGCCATCAGCGATGGTTATCTCGCTGGCAGCTTCGACCTGCTCTCGAATATCGACCCTGCTGATGCCACCCGCATGCAGGAGAGGGCGGGAATAAAAGATCATGCTGCGATCCACATCGGCTGCTATCTGGTACGTGGCGGTGGCCGTACCATCCTGATCGACGCAGGAGCCGGTGGCTTCAGGCAATGGGGCGGTCGGCTGAAGGCCAATCTTGCGCTGGCCGGTATCCAGCCTTCCGAGATCGACACGATCCTGTTGACACATGCCCATCCCGATCATGTCGGTGGGTTGGTGGACGCTTCGGGAGAAGCCGTCTTCCCGAATGCCGAGCTTGTTGCCCACAATCGTGAAATCGCGTTCTGGCAGGATGACGGCAATCTGAGCCGGGCGCCCGAGCGTGCTCGTGGCAACTTCCTCCTGGCGCGCCAAGCGTTCGATGCTTACCGCGACAGGCTGCGCACCCTCGATGCCGGCGAGGTGCTCCCCGGTATAGCGGCGATGCCGTTTCCGGGTCACACGGTCGGGCACACCGGCTATCGTCTCGAATCCTGCGGCCGGAATCTGCTCGTCTGGGGAGATATCGTCCATTTCCCTCAAATTCAGATCCCGCGCCCGGATGTGTCGATCGCCTTCGATCAGGATTCACATCTCGCCGCAGCCACACGGTCGAGGTTGCTAGATCTCGTCAGCTCCGAGCGACTGCTGATCGCCGGTATGCATCTCGGCGAACTCGGTTTCGCGCGCATCGAGAAAACGGGCGGAAACTTTGGCGTTATTTATGAGGGGCTTTCCCGAGAATAGTTCCAAAGCGAGCCGCCGGATAAGATTTAAAGCTCTTGGTTATCTAGACAATCGAAGAAATGGCGTTGAACAACGCCATGTTCAGCGGCTTCAGCCTGTCATCCACCGGATCGGGTTGCGAAGAAAACTTGACGATCACCACCTCCGAACGAGGGTTTACGAAAAGCCATTGCCCATGAATGCCCAGAGCGAAGAAGGCGCCATCTTCGTTTCCGGTCTGATACCACTGATTGCGATAGGAACCTGAATGAAGCCAGTCAGCGAAATTGCCGGTTATCCAGGCATCACGGCTGCCGCCGTTTACAGTATCCCGAACCCACTCAGATGAAATTATCCGACGGCCTTCGACCTCACCTTCGCGACGGACAAGTTCGCCGAGGCGGGCAAAATCACGGGCCGTAACGAACAAGCCGCCGCCGGCACGCGCTGTCCCCTCGCGATCGACCGTAACAAGTGCATTCGATCTGGCGCCGAGCGGTTGCCAGAGCTTCTGTGACAACAAATCCGCGAAACGTAGGCCGGAGGCTCGTTCGACGACCAGACCGAGCACATCGGAATTGGGCGAGCAATAGAAGAACGGTCCGCCGTGATCCCTCTGCGCCTTTTTCAAGGAAGCAAGGAAGGCGATCACCGTTTCAACCGGCTCGCCATCGAGCGCGGGATCAAGCAGCCCCGCCCGGCGATACCGCGCAAAGTCGCCCCTTGGGTCGCTGTAATCCTCATTGAAAACGAGGCTCGTGCGCATGTCGAGCGCATGTCTCACCTTCGCATCGCCAAAGGCGGACGTCGCCAATTCAGGAACATGACGGACGATTGGCTCATCTGGATCCAGAGTGCCCTCGCCCACCAGGATCCCGGCCAGCATGCCGGTAACGGACTTGCTTGACGAAAACAGTATGTGTCTAGACCGGGTCGTGAAACCGGGAGCATGGAATTCCGCGATAACAACGCCTTTCTTCATGACGAGAAGGGTGTCGGCATAGGTTTCCTGAAGAACCGCGGAAATGCTCATCCTTCGGTCGCCGACCGGTATTTCCTGTGACGTCAGCCAAGTCTCGTCGACCTTGGGTTCTTCGACGCCGTTGTCCGTCGCCGGCACTTCCGCTGTTGGGATAAATTCGTGAATGTTGCGAAACACCCAAGTGTTGAAAGGCCTGTTGCGCCAGTTTTCCAGACTGACGCTGTCACGCCGAAACCCGTGCTGTTTCTCGAATAATTGAAGCATTGCTTTCCAATCAATCCATAAGGATCGTAGCACCGTACTTTACGTTGACGGTACGGTTGCCCGATCACTTTAGCGTCTGAGTTTCGGGCTCCCGGAGATAGACCCCCCAGGAGCATTTGCGGCGCGAAATGCAACGCCTATCAACCAAACCATTTGTCGCAAATTGCCTTGTAGCGCCCATCCGCCTTCATCGCGGCCAGCTGGATATTGGTTGGCGCCACCAATGGGCTGCCCTTCTGAAATCCAATACCGACATTCTGGCCAGCAAGGGTCGGCTGGATGACCTTGACCTTACCTTTGCCGGCCGTCTTGGCATAGTAGAGCAGAAGCGGAGTATCGTAGATAACGGCATCGGTTCGGCCAGCCTGCAGTGCCAGGAGCGCATTGTTGATGCTTGGAAGCTGCTCAAGCGTGGCATTCTTCAGATTGTTCTTGATGTAGTCGACGGCGATCGTACCCGTTTCCGTGCCAATTGTTTTACCGTTGAGATCGGCGGGCGATTGAATGGAATTATCGTCCACCCGCGCCACGGCGACGAGACCGCTATCATAGTAGGGGTCCGAAAAATCGATGACCTGCTGACGAGCAGGCTTGATGAAAAGCTGAGAAACGATCGCGTCGATATTGTTCGTCTGCAAGGCGGGGATCAGCGCGCCGAACTCCATTGGCTGTATCCGCCATTTTCGATTGAGACCTTTGGCAACCTCCGCCCATATCTCGACGTCAAAGCCTGTATACGTGTCACCCTGCTTGAATGCGAAGGGCGGAGCACCAACGTTCGAACCAACGATAAGCTCGGCATCTTCCGCTTTGGATATCCGGGCGAGTGAAATTGCCGGAATGGCGGCAAGACCAAATTTGAGCAGCGAGCGACGATCCATTTTCTTGTTCCCTCTGTGGTTAGGACCAGTGGACGTGTTCGGACTCTGAAAATGGCCGATATATGCTCTCCGTCACTGGCAACCGGCACTCTATTCGGAACACTCGTCGCAGATCGCCGCCAAACGGGCCGAATTTATTGACCGAGCGGGCCAAAACGAAGGAGCTTTGCCCATGGGCCCCGGTTGGATCTTTGACATGGAGACCGCACAGCCACGGCTCGCGCTTGATCGAACCTGCGAGGCGAGGCGGTGCCGATTCCTGTTGATTTTCGCTTGTTCACGCTGCTAGCTTGCTAGACTGACATATAGAGTGCGCAAATGCTGCGATCATTTGAACAGGTTTCCCATCCCAGCGACGCTAATCTTTTGATTTCCGCCGACGAGGAGTGTGCCGCTCTTTCGGTTGGGGGCGATTATGCGATGCCATGGCATTGGCATGATTGCTTGATGTTCATCTTGCCAAGCCGCGGAACCGTCGAGCTCAAGCACGAGGACCGGCGTGATGGCGCCTGGCTATCGCAAGACCGGTTTGCCGTCATACCCTCTAGCCGCGCACATGAGACACGAGCTGGTATAGGCGGACAAAGCCATGTCGCCGTCTACGTGACGAATGACAGCCTGCGCAAATTCGACAACAAAATCGGCTCGCTCAGCGAGTTTTACAGGCGCACCCGCAGCACGGCGCTAGTCGCGCGGTCACCGACATTGCGTGCGATACAGGAGCTGGCGATACGCAAAGATACCGGCCCCTACGCAAGCTCTATGATACGTCATTCCTTCTCCTCTGCCTTGATTCTGCAATGTATAGCCGACGTCATGACCGGGGATATCCTGCCCAATGCCTCCCACCAGGATCACGGCATGGCGGTTGTCGAGGATCTGAAAACATATCTGCTCGAACATGCCGACGAAAACATTCCGCTCGACATGCTGAGCGAGCATTTCAGGATCTCAAGGCGCCACATCACGCGCCTGTTTCGTGAAAGGACCGGGTTTTCGATTGGTGAGTTTCAGCTGCAGACGCGACTGAAAAGGGCTCGGCAGCTTCTCGTCGAGACAAACTTGCCGGTCGGAGAAATCGCCTTCCGAGTCGGGTTTGAAAGCGGCGCCGCGCTGGCCCGGGCGATGCGACGCGAGAACGGACTTTCGCCGTCGAATATCAGGACTGGTTTGGCCCATTAGATCAATTTTTAAGGCCCGTTGAGCCGCGCTTATAAGCGATCGGCATGTTTTATCCTGACAGCTCACGTTGCATGTGAGGGCAGGATAGGCAATGCAGACCAGTGATAAGGTTCAAGTCGTCAGTGTATTTGCCACGGGGCCGCAGGGCGGAAACCCGGCGCCGATCGTCGTTGATGCCGCCGGCATGACGGACGTGGAGATGCAGTCCGTCGCAAGAGCCTATGGTCACGAAAGCGGCTTTGTTCTTCCGGCTTCCGCTGGCACGGAATGTGACTTCGATTTCCGTTTTTGGGTGCCCAATCACGAGATGTCGATGTGTGGGCATGCCACTATCGGATGCGTATGGCTCCTGGACAGTCTCGGCAGGCTGCCGCGCCCGGAAGTCTCGATATCGACGAAGAGCGGAAAGGTCGAAGCACGCGTTCTCGGCCATTCCGAGCAGGGCGCCGAAGTGGAAATTTCGCAGCCGGCGGGGATCGTCGAACCCCTCACCGACGAGCGGACGCAAATCGCGGATATCGTCAGCGTGCTCGGCATTCAAGCATCTGAGCTTGCGGACTACCCGATCCAGAATGCTCGAACCAGCCGGGTAAAAACCCTCATTCCATTGAAAAGCGAGGCCGTGCTTTCGAGCCTGCGTCCGGACTTTTCTAGAATGGAGGATGTGTGCACGCGCATTGGCTCGACCGGGCTCTATCCCTACGCGGTTCTCGACCATGCGAGACAGCTATTCGACGCAAGACAATTCCCGCAATCATCGGGCTATCCTGAAGATGCGGCGACCGGCATTGCCGCATCCGCCCTTTCGTTCGGGTTGCTGGAAAACGGGATTGTGGAACGATCTGACAGGCAGATCACGATCCGCCAGGGACGCGCCATGAAACGCCCATCCGCCATCTCCGTTCGCTTTCACATGGATGATAGCGGCCCGAAAGGATGCTGGATCGGCGGTGCCGTTCGGATTGGCGCCTGAATGCGCGGCCTCATGGAGAACAATCTTCGCATTCGCCTTGGCGAACTGGGTTTGCAGCTTCCCGAAGCGCCGAGGCCACGGGGCAAGTATGTCGGCGTGACCGTCCATAACGGGATAGCCTATGTGAGCGGCCAGGTCAGCCGTCTCGGGGATGACGTGATCTGTGGACCCGTCGATGAGAATACCTCTTCTCACACCATAAAGCTTGCAGCCGAGACCTGCGTACTGCGGGCTCTGAGTGCCTTGACCGCAGTCGAGAATGCCTACGGGTTCGACCGCATATTGTTCATGCGGGGCTATATAAACGCAGTGCCCGGCTTCACCGCCCATTCCGCCGTGCTTGATGCTGCTTCCGAGCTTCTCCACGCCATTTTCGGAGAGCAGGGAGTTCACTCGCGATCGGCGGTGGGCGTTTCCAGCCTGCCGAATTACGGGCTTCTGGAAATTGAATTGGTTGTCTCGCTGATAGCCAATCCTCTGCGGGATGCAGGAACCGCCTTGCCGAAAGTAACCCAATGCCTTTGACGGGGGATTTCTCATGACGTTCGATTGGAGCGCAGTGGTATCCGCCCTGCCAGATTTGCTCGACGGGCTAAAGCTCACGATCCTGATCGCCATCGGCGGCCTGGCGGGCGGCATTGTGCTGGGCACGCTTACCGGTGCCGTATTGACCTATGGCGGTTGGCTGACCGTCGTGCCGGCGCAGATCTATGTCGCGTTGATCCGCGGCACGCCCATCGTTGTCCAGGTCATGTTTATCTATTTTGCATTGCCGATCATGATGGGAATCCGTATCAGTGCGACAAGCGCCGCCATCATAACGCTGATCGTCAATTCGGGTGCTTACAATGCGGAGATCGTTCGCGGGGCGCTGGACGGCGTCCCCGTGGGGTTGAAGGAGGCCGGCCTTTCCATGGGTCTGCGCTTCCGCACTGTTCTGGCCCATGTCATTGCACCCCTCGCCTTCCGCCGCGCGCTGCCGGCCATGGGAAACCAATTCGTCAGCGTCGTCAAAGATACCTCGATTTTCCTCGTTATCGGCGTCGGAGAACTCACCCGCCGCGGACAGGAAATCATGTCGGAAAATTTCCATGCCGTGGAAATCTGGACCGCCGTGGCCGCGATCTATCTGATTGTCATCAGCATTCTTGCATTCAGCCTGCGTCTGGTCGAACGAGGAGCGCGCCTGCCATGAGCATGATCGAGTTTAAGGACACCACCAAGAAATTCGGCACCCACCTCGTTCTCGATCCGATTAATCTTGCCATCGATCGCGGCGAAGTGGCAGTCGTGATCGGCCCGTCCGGCTCCGGTAAATCAACGATGCTCCGATGCATCAATGTTCTGGAAAAAATCAGTGGCGGAGACCTCAAGGTCGATGGCATCAGCGTGCTGGGCTCTCAAGGCGACATACGGCGGATCAGGCTCGAAGCCGGAATGGTCTTCCAGCAATTCAACCTGTTTCCGCACCTGACGGCGATAGAGAACGTGATGTTCGGACCAATTCGTGCAAGAGGCCGCACAAAGGCAGAGGCAAGGGACATAGCGGCATCGCTGCTGGAAAAAGTCGGCCTTGCCGAACGGATGAAGCATTATCCTTCGCAGTTGTCCGGAGGACAACAGCAGCGCGTCGCAATTGCACGGTCCCTGGCCGTTGGCCCGAAGCTGATGCTGTTTGACGAACCCACATCGGCGCTAGACCCGGAATTGCGCGAGGAAGTTCTCAAGGTCATGCAAACCCTGGCGGTCGAAGGAATGACAATGGTCGTCGTAACTCATGAAATCGGCTTTGCAAGGCGCGTCGGATCAAGATTGTTGTTCATGGATCGCGGTCAACTGGCCCACGACGGAAACCCGAACGAACTGCTGACGGAGCCGCCCAGTGAGCGGTTTCGAGATTTTCTGCGGCATGTGCATTAGTCCAGCCATCGGCGTTTCCGAAAATCGCTTAGCCATTTCTCTGGATTGAGAATGTCCAAGACTCTGCTCTCCACCGGTAGAAATCCGCACCGGGTCTCGCACGCTATCGCGTGGAGGTTTACCCAGAGCAAAGCTGTTCCTGGGAAGCCAGGAAATCGACGAATGTGCGAACCTTGGCGGAAAGGAATTTCCTGCTGGGATAGACGGCGTACAAGTTCACATAAAACGTCGTGACATCGGGAAGCACCTCTTCCAGCCGGCCATCGGCAATATCGGTTTGCGTCATCCAGGTCGGCAGGAAAACCAGTCCCATACCCTCCAGTGCAGCCTGATGAAGCATTATCTCATTTTCGCTCTGCATCACGATGCGGAACTTGAGCGCGCCGGCGTCTTTTGAGCTGTTGACGACCACGCTGCCTATTTCACCCATTCCGCTGTAGAGCAGGAGGGCGTGACCATCTAGGTCGGCTTGCCGCTTCGGACGCGTTGCGCGCGATAGATAGGCGGGCGATCCGACCAAATGAAAGGCAACCTTTGCCAAAGGCCGCGAAATAAGGCTCGGATCAAGACGGTCGGGCAATGTCGCACGCAGCGCAAGATCGAAGCCCTCATCGACCAAATTGACAATTCGACCACTGATATCGATGTCCAGCCGAACATCGGGGTAGCGGCGATGGTAGTCGGCGAAGGCGCGGGCAATCAAAGTATTCGCGATCCAAACGGGTGCGCTCAGCCGGAGAGTACCGCGCGGCAGGACCGTGACATTGCTGACGGCCGCCTCCACCTCGTCCAGCCCGTCGAGCATCTGCTTTGCGTAGTTGAAATAGAGCGTACCACTTTCTGTCAGGCTTACGCGACGGCTGGTCCGATTGAGCAACCTTGTGCCCAGCCGGCTTTCCAAATGCATCAGATGCTTGCTCGCCATCGCAGGTGAAAGCTTCAGGCGCGTCGCAGCGGTGGAGAAGCTTTTAAATTCGGCGACGACGACGAAAACGCGGAGGCTCATCAAGGTGTCCATAGATCATCAACCTATAGGAAACGGTTCTTCAACAAAAGCCATCTTGATCAACAGAGATGAAAAGCTCACTTCTGACGGCAGAACGCTTACGCCCCACTCGCTTACCCGGCATCATCGAACCAATTTGCCGCCGGGCTTGTGATGACCGGCAACTATCTATTCCTTTTGATGGGCCATATTCATGCAGGGCATTGCGACAATATTCGATAATCCTATCGTGATGATGGTGGTTGTCGGGCTGGTGGTGGGGCTGGCCGGCGGTATCCTGGGCTGCTTTTTCACTCCCATCGGCCGGTTGACACCTGCGTCTGTATTTTTAGCCAGCTACTATTCCGCCTATGGCACAATCCCGGATTTTCCGCCGATCGCTTCTACGGGAAAAGTTTTCTATTCAGTGATCGGCCTGGCTGCTTTCGGCCTCCTCTTCGACTATGGCCTGAAGAAGCGCCCTGTGGCCGCCGCCAGCGCGGCGATCGCGCCGGCCTTGCTGATTGCATGGATCGGCTACAACCGATTGACGGCCGCGTTCAGCGCCGAACTGGCGCTGATCACCCTCCTCTTCGTCATCGTCGGTGCCTTTGCTTTTCTCTGGTTGCGCACGATCGATTCCGCCCCGACTGGCGCAAGCCGCGGGCCGGTGGCCAGCATCTCGATATTGCTGTCGCTTGCTGTGGGATATGCGCCGATTGCCCTCGTCGGCGGCTCGTCAACGGGCCTGGGCTTATTCGCCGGATTTGCCGCAGGCCTTGGAGGCCTCGGTCTTGTTCAATTCATCTTTCCGTCTGCGTCACTCGGCTGGACCGGCATCCTGTCAGGTCTTGGAGCGGTGCTGGCGTTTAACGACAGCGTCACACTGATCAATGGCAAGATGGATTTCGCGCTTCTGAT
The DNA here is from genome assembly GCF_053521805.1 of Rhizobium sp. A22-96. Classification (NCBI taxonomy): domain Bacteria; kingdom Pseudomonadati; phylum Pseudomonadota; class Alphaproteobacteria; order Hyphomicrobiales; family Rhizobiaceae; genus Rhizobium; species Rhizobium sp. A22-96. Next base: position 1,429,134 of record NZ_JBNWDQ010000001.1, on the reverse strand, counting down.
CCTGCTTTGCCTGTCTCTGATCCTTGGCCAACTCGTTGGGCTCGCGCTTCCACGCAAGCAGGCGGGAGCCCCACGCCTGAGCCAGATCGTCATCGGAATATCGACGCTCGTTCCGAGCATCGCCGTCGTGTGCCTCGCCTATCTTCGCCACGCCGACGCTTTCCATCCGTAGTCCACCCCACCCCCATAAGGATTAATTGAATGAATAAGAAATTCGCCCTGGCGCTTTTTGCCTTTTCGTCGCTCGCTGCTCCTGCCTTCGCGGCGGATTACGCGATCGATCCCACCCATACGCACGTCGCCTTCAAGATCGACCACGTCGGCTTCTCGCACGTACTCGGCTACTTCGCCACCGTGGCCGGCACGCTGAGCTTTGATCCGGCGAATGCGAGCGCCTCAAAGCTCAACGTGACCATCCAGGCCGACAGCCTGAACACGAACTTCGCGCAGCGCGATACGGACCTCAAGGGCGCCGACTGGCTGGACACCGCAGAGTTTTCAACCATTACCTATGTCGGCAAGACCTTCACGAAAACCGACGACACCCACGGCACGATCGCAGGCGACCTGACCATTCGCGGCGTCGCCAAGCCAGTCACCCTGAACGTCACGCTCAACAAGATCGGCGTTCATCCCATGACCAAGGATGAAGCCGTCGGTTTCGATGCCACGGCGACATTCAAACGCTCGGATTTCGGCATAAAGACCTATCTTCCCTATATCGGCGATGACATCACCGTCGACATCTCCACGGAAGCTCACGTAGCAAAGTAACAACGCTCCAGCGTCGGAACGCTTCTTGTGAGGCGTTCCGATATGCTGAATAGGGCGCAGCTGCTTGGCCATACATCTGTACGATTTGGCCAGACCGCGCAGGCGATTGCAGGCCGAACGCTTCCAGCGTCGAGGGATGAAACAGTTCCTCGGTCACCAGCAGCCTCGAAGACAGGCCCTGGCGAAAATGGGCGGAGAGGAACGCATCCAATGTCTTGCGATTGTTCAGCACCCCGTAGGACCGGCAGTCCGGGCCCATGAGGTTTTTAACCGTTTCAAGATGATCCTCGACGAAAGGCATAATGACCCTCCTCGCCGATGCGTCCTCCAGTTCGGTGAAGGCGATCTTGCGCGCTGCTTCAATATGGATATCGCCGGGCAGGTCGACCTTGATCTTCTCCGGCCTGCCGGGCGTATCCATCTCGCCGCGAACCCATGTTATTGATGCCGCCAACGTTGCGCAGATCGGCAGGGCTTGGGATCTCTGGAAACAAGCTGCCGACAATCGATGAAGGTCTAGGCTAATCTTGAGATCTCTCCGCGCAGAACTCCCCAACACCCGCTCGGTGCGAGCCGGCGCCGCCATAAGCGCAATCATGGCAGCGGCTACCTTGCGAACGGTCGAAGCCAGATCTTCAAACCCGCAATTACCACCTTGCCTTTGGCACTGCCGGTTGCGACGCAAGTCGGCGCCTCGCTGTCTTGTTCAGTGGAAAGGTGTGATCGACGAGAGCAAGCAGACCTCAGCGCAAAACGGCCTCCGCACGCGCAAGTGCCGTCGAAAACCCGTTGAGCGAAATGCCGAAAGAGACTGGATTGCCCTTGTCGGCGACGATCGCGTGGACATGCAATATCTTGCCGGTCTTGAGCAACGCGAGCCGCAAGGCGTCGATCTCGAGTTCGACGACGCAGCCCATCGGCAGGGCCGTGCGGAACGGCACGGCGGGTGCCGGGCTGTGCTCATCGATCTGCAGGACGATGCCCTTCTGGAACAGGAGACCGAATGGCAGGACGAGCGTCCCCTTGATCCGCCCGGCTTCTGGCCGCAGTTCGATGAGAAGCAGCCGCTGGCGCGTGTCGTTGTGGATCTGTTCCTGGGCGATGACGCAGGTTTTCTGGGCCCCGGTTTCGCCCGGCTGAACGGAGCCGATGAGCAGCCAGTCGCCGTGGATTTCACGCACGGCATCGGCTCCGCCGGGCAGGCGGACTGTTGGGTTTGCGACAATCGGATTGGGGGCGAGCTGGTCGGTCATGGGAAACGTTTGTCCTTTTTGATGGAATGCGAGCATGCCTGGTGGTGGCGAGCGCGTGCCAGTGCGCTGGCGAAACCACTGAGCGGAATGGAGAAATTGACTTCCTCGCCTGTGTCGGCCGTCGCCATCACATGCAGGCGGTGGCTGGACATCAACAGCACGGTCATAGCCTCGTCAAAGTCCAGATCGACGAGGACGCCGTTGGGCAATGCCGTCTGGATTTGCCGGGCAGGCCCAGGTTCACTCTCTTCGAATTGCAGCACGACGCCGGGCTCGCGCATCAAGCCCGATGGTAGCAGGAGCGAACCCGTCACACGCCCTTTCCTGGGGCGCAGCTCAATCACCAGCAGGCGCTTGCGCGTTTCCTCGTCAAGCTGCACCTGCGAGATCGTACAGGACGCTTCATGGTGTAAGCTCTCCATATCGAGCGGGGCAAAGACGGTCCATTCTCCATGCACCTCCCGCAGGGAACGCGGGCGAGTTGCTACGCGCGTGGTATCGACGGCCATCTCAAATCTCTCACTTGGTCAGCTCGCCGACACGGGCAAGAGCCGCGGAAAAGCCTTTCAAGGAGACCTTGAGTGCGACGGGCTGGGGCGGCGCGAGCGCCGTCGCGCTCAGATTGAGATTGGTTCCCGTCTTGAGCTTTGCCGCCTGCCCGGCATCGAAGCTGATCGATGCAAGGCAGCCCTGCGGAATACAGGTCGAGAAGGCGGCCGGGCTACCCGCCGGGGCATCGTCGATCCGCACGGTCACGCCCTGGGCGAGCGCCAGGCCGAACGGCATCAGCAAGGCTGCCTGCAGTTTGCCATCCGCGCTATTGGCGACTTCGATCGTCAGCACGTTCTGGCCGGTGTCCTTGTTGCTCTGGACCTGCCGCATCACGCACTGCGTCGCATTGTTTTCCGCCCGACAGGCGACAATCCAGTCCTGATAGGTTTCGACGAGCGAACCGGCGCCGCCGGGTAGCGCTGCCGCCGAGGCGGAGGCAGCGGCAAGCAGAAGGCCGCCAAGGGCAGCCGATCCGGCAATGCTTAGTGCCTGGCGCTGAAGATTGTCGATGATTGTCACGTTGCAAATTCCTTCTTCAAATGCGGATTGCGTAGGTTTGCCGAGCACCCCCCACCACTGATTTCCAGCGCATGACAGCCAAGCAGGTGGCTTGTACGAGGGCCGAACAAGACACGGGTTCATCTTGTGGTTACGGCATCGGCGGCTGAACGATGCAGCTCATTCCATCCCCAAAGCAGACGACGCTTCCGGCGAAGCGGGGATCGGTCAGGAAGTCCCGAGTGCCGTCATTCGCGAAGAAGAAGGTGCCTTTCTCGCCCCCCGGTACCGGCGGCAGCGGCTCTGTGCCCGGTGCATAGGATCGCGGCACGATCGCACTCGCCAGATCCGTGGTCGGGCTCGATGGTGCTGCTGTTACCGTCAACAGGCCGCCGACGAAGCTGACATCATAGTTGGCCGAGGCGGCAAGCGTTCCCTGGCTGATGCCATAGCTGCCGGGAGCGGAGCGCCGGTCAGCCGCCGAAAAGAGTGCCCCGGTCAATCGATCGCCGTTGACGAGACCGGCCCCGCCGATCGTATAGGCGAAGGTCGGATTGGCGGCACCGGTTACCCGGCTGGCATTCGAGGCGATGACGCTGATCAGGCGCGGCGTGATGGTCAAGCCGGCGCCGGTGTAGCTGATCGTATAATTGGCGTTGCCGAGCGAACCAAGTTCGATGGCATAGGTGCCGACACCGGAGGTAGCCGTTGCCGGGCTCGCAAGGCTGCCCGAGAGACTGTCGCCATTGATGAGACCGCCTGCGACATAGGTGAAGACCGGGTTGGCATCGCCATAGGTGCGGATTGCGCCATTGGCCGCCACGGTGATGGCGCGCGGCGTGACCGCAAGTGTGCCGCCAAGGAAGGTCAGGTCGTAATTACCAGAGGCGGCAAGAGAGCCCTGGCCGATACCGTAGCTGCCAACGCCTGAATTCGCTGTCGCCGACGTTGCCAGTGTGCCGGAGAGGCTGTCATTGTTGACCAGCCCGGCGCCGCCGATCGTGTAGGAAAACGCAGAATTGGCATCGCCGTAGACGCGGGTGGCATTGCCGGCCGCAACCGTGATCGCCCGCCTGCTGACGGTAAGATCGGCACCGGTGAAGGTGAGCGCATAATTGCCGGAGGCGGCAAGCGTCCCCTGCGTGATGGCATAGGCACCGACATTCGAGGTGCCAGTGGCCGAAGTCACAAGATCTCCCGACAGCGTATCGTTGTTGACGAGACCTGCGCCGCCAATCGTGTAGCTGAGGAGCGGGTTGGCATCGCCATAGGCGCGGCTTGCAGCATTGGCGCTAACGGCGATGGCCCGTGGGACCACCGTCAGACCGGCGCCGGTATAGCTGATGGCATAGTTTGAGTTGTCGAGCGTTCCCTGGGTGATTGCATAGCTGCCGACATTTGAGGCCGTGGTTGCACTCGTCGCCAGCGAACCCGACAGGCTGTCGCCGCTCACCAGCCCCGCCCCACCGATCACATAGGAAAGCGCCGGGTTGGCATCGCCATAGGCACGGCTATCGCCATTGGCGGCGACCGTGATCGCGCGGCGGGCGATATCGGCGAATGTCGTGGCAGTCGCATCAGCCAGCGTGTAGTTGGCCGCATCCGTGCCATCAAGGCTGAGACCGGAGATGCTGACTACCTTGCCGTTGCCAGCATTGGCATCGGCGAAGGCGCCCATGGCACCGCTGCCAAGCGTCAGGTTGTCGCCCAGAACCTTGCCGTTGAAGGCTGCATTCGAGGCATCGAGTGTAGCACCGGACGTGCCGTCATAGGTCTTGTTGCCGGCCGTAATACCACCGACCGAGGAGATCACCGCCTTGGCGATGCTGGCCGTATCGGTGCCGCCGATCAGTGTATAGTTCGACGCCAATCCACCGCCGCTGCCATTGCCGAGCCCCAGCGAACCGAGAGCTACGGCTTTGCCAGCGCCAGTATTCTTGTCGGTCATCACACCGGTGCCCGACAGCGTCAGCGTCTGGCCGGCCACCAGATTGGTCAACGTGAAGATCGACGCATCGAGATCCACCGAGCCGTCATAGGTACGGCTGCCCGACAGCGAGATGATCCGCTGACCGATATCGGCCAGTGTCGTGGCCGTTGTATTGGCCAGCGTATAGTTGCCGGCATCCGCGCCGGAAAGGCTGAGTCCCGAGATAGACACCACCTTGCCGGTGCCGGCATTGGCATCGGCGAAGATGCCGATCGCACCGCTACCGAGCGTCAGCGTGTCGCCGGTGACCTTGCCGTTGAAGATCGCACTGTTGGTGTTCAGCGTCGCATTGGCGGAGCCATCATAAGTCTTGTTGCCTGCAGTAATGCCGCCGATCGAAGAGATCGTCGCCCTGGCAATGTTGACGGTATCGAGGCCGCCAGACAGCGTGTAGTTCGAAGCAAGGCCGCCGTCGCCATGGATGCTGTCGCCGAGCAGAAGCGAGGCGAGTGTCACGCCCTTGTTTAAGCCGGCATTCTTGTCCGCCATCAAGCCGGTGCCTGCAAGCGTCAAGGTCTCGTTGCCAACGAGGTTCGACAGCGTGAAGATCGAGGCATCGACATCGCTGGAGCCGTCATACGTACGGCTGCCTGAAAGCGAGATCACCCGCTGGCCGATATCGGCTGCAGTCGTCGCCGTGCTCGAGGCGAGTGAATAGTTGCCGGCATCTGCGCCACCGAGGCTCAGGCCTGTTATGTTGACAGTCTTTCCGCTCCCTGCATTGGCGTCGACGAAGGCGCCCGCGCTGCCGCCAGCCGACAGGCTGTCGCCAGAGACCACGCCGTTGAAGATAGCGCCCGATGTATTCAGCGTCGCAGTGGTCGAACCGTCATAGGTCTTGCCATTCGCGGTGATGCCGGTGATCGACGAGATCACCGCCCTGGTGATGTCAGCCGCATAGGCTCCACCCGACAGCGTATAGTTCGAAGCGAGGCCGCCGCCCGTACCATTGCCGAGCGCGAGCGTGCCGAGATTGACGTTCTTAGCCGTACCGACATTCTTGTCGGCCATCGTGCCGATGCCTGACAGCGACAGCGTCTCTCCGGCCACCAGATTGGAGAGCTGGAAGATCGAGGCGGCAAGATTGGAAGAACCATTATAAGTGCGGCTGCCCGACAGCGAAATCACCCGCTGGCCAATATCGGCTGTGGCCGTCGCCACGTTCGAGGCCAGCGTGTAGTTGCCGGCATCTGCCCCCAGAAGGCTGAGCCCGGAGATGTTCACCGTCTTGCCCGATCCGGCATTCTGGTCGGAGAAGGCGCCGCTGAAACCGGTGTTGAGCGCAAGCGTGTCGCCAGCCACCATGCCGTTGAAGACCACACCCGACGCGTCGAGCGCCACGGTCGTCGCGCCGTCATAGGTCTTGTTGCCGGCGGTAATGCCACCGATGGAGGAGATCACCGCCTTGGCGATGTCGACCGTGTCGGTGCCGCCGGTGAACGTATAGTTCGCGGCAAGTCCACCGCCCGTGCCATTGCCAAGCGAGAGCGAACCGAGCGCCACGCCCTTGCCCAGGCCGGCATTCTTGTCGGCCATCGAGCCCGTGCCCGACAGTGTCAGCGTCTCGCCACTCACGAGGTTCGACAGCATAAAGATCGAGGCGGCCAGATCGGCGGAACCGTCATAAGTTCGGCTGCCCGAGAGATTGATCACACGCTGGCCGATATCGGCTGTGGTCGTCACCGGGTTCGATGACAGCGTATAGTTGGCCGCATCGGAACCACTGAGGCTGAGGCCCGAGATCGTCACCGTCTTGCCGGTCCCTGCATTGGCATCGGCAAAGGCGCCGGCAAAACCGCTACCGAGGCTCAGATTGTCGCCCGTGACCTTGCCGTTGAGGATCACGCCGCTGGTGTCTAGCGTTGCGCCGGTCGTGCCGTCATAGGTCTTGTTGCCGGCGGTGATTCCGCCGACGGCGATAACCGCCCTGGCGATGTCGGCGATGTCGGTGCCGCCGCTCAGCGTATAGTTCGAAGCAAGGCCGGTATCGTCGCCTAGTGCCAGCGAACCAAGCGTCACGCCCTTGCCCAAACCGGCATTCTTGTCGGCCATCGAGCCGGTGCCGGACAGCGTCAGTGTCTCGCCGTCGACGAGGTTCGACAGCGTGAAGATCGAGGCATCGAGATCGCTGGAGCCGTTATAGGTACGGCTGCCCGAAAGCGAGATTACTCTCTGGCCGATATCGGCGAGTGCTACGGCCGTCGTCGTGTCCAGTCTGTAGTTCAGGGCATCGACGCCACCCAGTGTCAGGCCCGAGATTGTCACTGTCTTACCGGTCCCGACATTCTGGTCGGAGAAGGCACCCAGCGCAGTGGCGACCGTCAGATTATCGTTTGCGATCACGCCGTTGAAGATGGCACCCGATGTATTCAGCGTCGCTGTGGTCGAACCGTCATAGGTCTTGCCATTGGCAGTGATGCCGCCGATCGAAGATATGATGGCGGGCGTTATGGTGGCAAAAGTGTTGTGGCTGGTGATGGCGAGCTGGTAATTGCCGGCATCCGCGCCGGTTATGTAAAGTCCATCGACAGCGACTGTCTTGGAAATGCCTGCATTCTTGTCGGAGAAGTTGGCACTCGTGTAGGCCACATGCATGTCATCGGTGTTGACCGCCGGGATAGTGGAGATATTGACCGTGGCTGTTGTCGTGCCGTCATAGACCTTGCTGCTGGCGGTGATGCCGGTGAAGAACACATAGGCCTTGGCGATGTCCGCAGTCGTCGTCGCGGTGTTCGAAGCAAGCGTATAGTTGCCCGCATCCACGCCGCCAAGCGAAAGCCCGGTAATACCAACTGTCTTGCCGATCCCGACATTCTTGTCCGAGAAGGCGCCGGTGGCGCTGCCGACCGTCAGGACATCGTTCGCGATCATGCCGGTGAAGCCGGCGCCTGACGTGTTCAGCGTCGCGTTGACGGTGCCGTTATAGGTCTTGTTGGCGGCAGTGATGCCGGTGATCGAGGAGATGCTGGCCTTCGCGATATCCGCCGTCGTCGTCGCGGTATCCGAAGCAAGCGTATAGTTGCCCGCATCCGCGCCGCCGAGCGAAAGCCCGGTGATGCCAACCGTCTTGCCGGTTCCGGCATTCTTATCGGAGAACGTACCGATGGACGTCGCAACCGTCAGCATGTCCCCGCCAACCATGCCGGTGAAGCCTGCGCCGGAGGTCACCAGCGTCGCAGCGGTAGTGCCGTCATAGGTCTTGTTGTCAGCGGTGATGCCGGTGATCGAGGTAATGCTGGCCCTGGCGATATCCGCAGTCGTCGTCGCAGTGTCGGAGGCGAGCGTGTAATTGCCCGCATCCGCGCCGCCAAGCGAAAGCCCGGTGATGCCAACCATCTTGCCGGTTCCGGCATTCTTGTCGGAGAAGGCGCCAATGGACGTCGCAACCGTCAGCGCATCACCCGCAACCATGCCGGTGAAGCCTGCACCGGAAGTCACCAGCGTCGCGTCGGCAGTACCGTCATAGGTCTTGTTATCGGCGGTGATACCGGTGATCGAGGCAATGCTGGCCTTGGTGATATCGACCGTACCCGTACCCAGAACATAGTTCGAGGCCAGGCCGGTATCATCGCCGAGCAGCAGGGTCCCGAGCGACAGTGCCTTGCCGGTGCCGACATTCTTGTCGGCCATGAAGCCCGCGCCAGCCAATGCCAGGGTCTCGCCATTGGCAAGATTGCCGAGCGTCAGATTGCCAGCCGTAACATCGGTGCTGCCGTCATAGGTGCGACCGCCCGTCAAGCTCAGCACGCGCTGCGAAATCGTCAGTGTGCCGCTATAATCGACATAGGCCGTGCGGGGACCGGTCTCCGTCACCGAGACGATGTTGGGGTCCGAATAATTATAGGTTCCGGCGTTCGTCGTAGACGCGATGGCGTTGCCCCAGGTGATTGAAACATTGCCTGTGCCGACTCCCGTCAGCGTCGCGCCGGTGATCGTGGTATTCGAGTCGCCATAGGCGCGCGTGCCGTTGCCGATCGAGACATAGTCATCGTAAAGCCCTGTGCTGAGCGCGCGCAGCATCATATAGCCATCATTCGCGCCGCTCGTCGATTTGCCCCAGACACCGGAAAAATCCCAGCCAGCATTGATAAAGCTGAAGGGATTCTGCATCTGTGAGGTGGTAAGGCCGGTCATGCCGGTCGAGGAGCCGCTAATGGTACCGGAGGCTTGTCCGGTCGTGGCCGTGTCCCAGAACGAAGCCGTGACGGTTCCGTCGTTCTGGCCAGTCAGCCCGCCGCCGTCGCTGACTGCGCCAATCGCGTAGCTGTTGCTGATCGTGGCAGCGGCGTAGTTCCCGCCTACGAGCCCACCTACAGTGTCGGTGCCACTAACAGCACCGCTGGCATAGGCATTGGTGATCGTGCCGCCGTTGTCGCCCGCCAGACCACCTGCACGACTGCCGCCGCTGACGGAGCCGGTGGCATAGGAGTTGTTGATCGTGCCCCCCCTATCCGAGTTGCTGCCCACCAGCCCGCCCATACCGATAGCGCCGCCGCTGACGGCACCGGTCGCATAGGCGTTGATGATCGTGCCAGAGTTGTAGCCAACCAGCCCACCCACAAAGGCGTTGCTGCCGCTGACGGAGCCGGTGGTATAAGAACTGCTGATCGTACCGTAGTTCATGCCAACCAGCCCGCCGACGTCAAACAGGCCGGAGACCGTAGCGGTGCTGTAGGAATTGCTGATCGTGCCGTAGTTCCAGCCGGCCAGCGCGCCGACGTCGGTGCGGACACCAGCGACCGATCCGCCAACGAGCCCAAGATTGCTGATCGAGCCTGCCGAGACTGAGAACAAACCAACTTGGTCGTAGCCGGTCACGGTGAGGGCGTTGATGGTGTGGTTGTTGCCGTCGAAGCTGCCTCTGAACATCGTGTTGATGTTTCCGAGCGGCACCCAGCCGCCTGTCGACCAGATGCCGGAGGCGTTGGCGCCCGACGTCTCGCTGGCGTCGATATCGTTGGCGAGCGTATAGTTGCCCGTAAGGTTTGCACCGATCAGCGCAAGCTGATGGAGATTCCAGATGCTGGCCACACCGTTCGAATCCGCCGTCGCAGCCTCCGAGCGCAGGATGGGGCGCATGTCCCCGGCCTGATACCAGACACCTCCGAAATCCCAGCCGGAATAGCTCGACGCGCTACGCGCCTGCCCGGTGGTGAGGCCTATCGCCGAAAACGTGCCCGAAAAGGACTGGCCGTAACCACTGGATCGGCCGGTTGTGGAGACATCCCAGAAGCTGTTGGTGATGGTGCTGTAGAAATTTCGGCCCACCAGGCCCCCAACAGCGACACTCCCGTTAACCGCGCCGGAGGCGTAGGCATTGTCTACGGTGCTTCCGGAATCATTATAGCCCACCAATCCGCCGACATATGTATTGCCGCTTACGGCGCCAGTGGCATAGGCAAATTTGATTGTGCTATCATTGAAGCCGGCCAGACCACCAGCATAGGTATTCGAGCCGTAGATTGCGCCGGTGGCGTAACTATTGCTGATCGATCCATGATTGTGACCGACCAATCCACCGACATCATAGCTGCCGAAGGTGGAAGTAGTGGCGTAGCTGTTGCTGACCGAACCGGAATTCCATCCTGTCAGCCCTCCGACATATTGCATGCCGTTGACCGTGCCGGTCGCATAAGCATTACTGATGGTGCCGGTATTGTTACCGACCAATCCTCCCGTATAGGAGTAGCCGTAGACAGATTCGCTGATCAGCCCGATGTTTTGGATGGTTCCCGCCGAGTTACCGAACAGCCCGAGAAAACTGGCCGCTCGACTGACCACCAGGCCGGTAATGGTGTGGCCCGCACCGTCAAAGACGCCGGTAAAGGCGGCGCCGTAGGTGCCGACGGGCACCCAGCCGCCGGTCGACCAGATGTCGGCAGCATTGGTGCCAACCGCGGCGCCCGCGTCGATATCGACCGCGAGTTTGTAGTTACCGGCCAGGTTCGCGCCCATCAGCGCAAGCTGGTGCAGGTTGGAGATGGTGACGACGCCGTTTGCGTCGGCTGCTGCCGCTTCCGAACGCAGGATCGGGCGCAGGTCTCCGGACTGGTACCAGTAGGCGTTGAAATCCCAGTCCGAATAGTTCGACGCGCTACGCGCCTGCGTCGAGTTCAGGCCGCTGATGCCGGAGGTGAAACCATTACCAACACCTGACGACTGCAGGGTCGTGCTCATATCGAAGTAAGACGCCACGACCGTGCCGCTGTTCCCACCGACAAGGCCACCGACATTGCCCATCCCTGAGACCGCGCCGGATGCATAAACCTGGTTCATCGTACCGAAGTTCATGCCGAGCAGGCCGCCAACATTCGAGACTCCCGAGACCGAGGCAGTCGAGTAGGATAGGTTGATCGCACCTGCATTGTAACCAACGAGGCCGCCGGTATGAGTCACCCCTGAAACGCTGCCGCTGATATAGGACTGGACGATCCCGCCGGCGTTCGAGCCCGCGAGCCCGCCGGTCATCGATCGGCCCGAAACACTGGCGTTAACCAGGCCAAGACCGGAGACCCCACCGCCCGGGCCGATGATGCCGAACAGACCAACGGTGTTGGTGTTCGGCCTATTTATGGTCAGCCCGGTAATCGTATGGCTCGCGCCGTCGAGACGACCTGTAAAGGTGATGTTACCATCGCCGATGGGATCGAACCCGGCACCATTATTCCAGATCGCGGTGCCCGAGGCGTCGATGTCACCCGCAAGCTTCCATTTGGCCGAGAGATAGTCACTGGATGAGCCAATGCCCTGCAGGCCATAGACATCCGTGACCGTATAGGGTGTGGCGCTGGTCCCATCGCCGCCGGTGACGCGCAGGAACGACGTGCCGTCGGTGATGCGGAAGTCCTGCGCGGAGAAGGCGGGCAAGACGGCGCCGTTCTGGACCCAGCTTCCGGATGCGAGGATGAAGGCGCCGATATCCACCGCAGCCGTCGCCGTGATCGTGCCGCCGGACGACACGATCAGCCCGCTATTATGTGCCGAGATCGCAGCATTGATATTGATGTCGGAGGCCGCCGCAAGCGTCAGCGTCGTCGGTGCATTCCAGGCGATCGGCGCGGCTATGGTGATGGTACCGGCCTGCGGATTGTTCGCATCCGACGATGATCCGGTCGTCACTCTGACATTGGCGGTTGCCAGCGCATCGGTCAGCGTGTTGACGTTGATGATGCTGTCATTGCCGGTGGCATTGAAACCGCCATCGGTGTTGCTGCCCGTCCCTGTCGAGATCGTCACATTATAGGGGTCTAGCAGCAGATTGCCGAAGGCACCCTGGGCTGCGGTCAGATCGGTGAGGCCAGTGTAGGAGAGTTTTGCCTTGCCGGAGACTTCGACCTCGCCGCCATTTCCGGACAGCGCCCCGCCCTTCGCCGTGATCGTGCCGGCAAAGCGGGTGAGTTCGTCCGACCACAGGACGATATTGCCGCCATTGCCCGCGCTGATCGCGTCGGCATTGATAACCGTGTTGGCATCGACATCAAGCGTCTCGGCCCGCTGCAGTGTGCCCTTGCCCTGACGCTCGCCGCCGATATTGACCGTGCCGCCGCCCGTCTTACCGGAGGCATTGATCTTCGCACCGGCAAGCGTGATCTTGCGACCGGTCACCTGCACCTTGCCGCCCGCGCCCTTGGCGTTGCCGGCATCGATCCGGCCGGAAACAGCAACCTCGCCATCGCCGCCAGACAGCACGATATCGCCGCTGCGGCCCGACACGCCCTTTGCCTCGATCGTGCCGGACATGTTGACCGCTTGCCGCGCCATGTCCTTGGCCGCTGCCGCCGTCAGCTGCACCGTGCCGCCCCTGGCGGAAATCCTGCCGCTATTGCTGACCAGCGCCTGATTGCCGCCGGCCTTGGTCGGCACCGCCACTTGCAGGAAGCCGTCGCCGGACAGATCCAGCGTCGCCTGTTCGCCCGAGCCAAGTGCGGCCTTGCCCATCGGCACGGTGATCACACCGGAGTTGGCGACCGTGCCGCCGATCAGTGCCATGTAGCCGCCGCGGTTGATGGTGATCGTGCCGGCATTTGTTACGGGCGCCGACGCGCCATTGCCGGTAAAGGTTCTTTTTCCCGACATGAAGTCATCGTCGGAAATGCCGAGTGTCGAGGCGACGAACGCGCCCGTCTTCACCGTGCCTGAATTGGTAATGGCGATGCCGTTCGGATTGATCAGGTAGACCTGGCCATTGGCATTGATCTGCCCGGCAATGGTCGAACTTGTCTGGCCCGTGACGCGGTTGAGGATGGCGGCATTCGCATCCGGCTGAACGAAGGTGACCCGGTTGCCCTTGCCGACGTTGAAGCTCTGCCAGTTGACGACCGCACTGCCGCTGGTCTGGGTGACCGTCAGCGCACCTGCCGATGGCGTACCGATCGAGGCACTACCCGCCGCCACCTGTCCACCGGTCGGCAAGGACTGCGCCAGCGCCACCGTCGAATGCACCAAGGCCGTCGAGGCGAGCAGCGCCACAAGGCGGGTCTTATGCGAAAGCGTCATGCGGGTCATTTGTTTGGTCATTGCCATTGCCCTAAAACTGAAATGCCGCCGAGACGGTGAAGCGGCTGTCGTCATCGCCGTCGCCGAAGCGCTCGATGCGGCCATATTCGAGATTGACGTTGGTACTGTTGAAGCTCGCCTGTTCGGCTGCCGCCAGTCGCAGGCCGATGCCGTAGGCTGCCCCACGCGAAAAGCCGCTTTCCAGGACCGTCGGATTGAAGAGCTTGACGCCGCCATAGGCGCCGAACACGTAAGGCGAGATCACCACCGCGCCGGCCGTGCTGTTACCATCCGGAAGGTTGGTGCCCTGCTGGGCCGGCAAATCGGGCCAGCCGAACGGCAGGGTGAAGCTGCTCGTGAACGGGAATTGCGCCTCGGCGCGCAGTACGAAACCGGAATCGCCCTGCATGGCGCCGATCGGAAAACTCGACAGGCCCGAGGAGGAGACGATACCGATCTGTTCGGAATTAAGCAGTGGCTGGCCGAAGGAGGTCTGTGCCCTTGCCCGCAGATCGAAGGTCAGATGCTCGGCAACCGGCTGACGATAGCCGAGCGTCACTTCGAGCTTCTGGAAATCATCATCCGCTCCCTGGCGCGACAGCGGCGTACCGCTGGCGCTCGCCTCGGCCGCACTACGCGCACCAAGTCCATCGATGCCGAAGGAGCCGGTCAGGCTTGCGCTGACCAGCGCATCGCCCGACACATACCAGGAAAGATCAGTGCCGGTGCGCAGTATGCGCAGCCGGTCCTTCGACAGGCTTATGCCGCCGCCATTGAGCAGCTCCAGCTCTTCGTCCTGTACGTCCAGGCCGCCATTGAGGTTGAGAGTGAATTCCCGCGAACGGATCAACGGATAGGCAAGCCGCGCCGAATAGCGGGTGAAGTCGGACATGAACTGCAATCCGAACAGGCCGGCCTCCGGCGTTGTGCGCGAGGCGGTCGCCTCCAGATTCAGCGTCAAGCCGTCGATGCCGATCGGCAGCGTCACGCCGCCGGCCAGCGACCGGTTGCGCGGCGAGCCGGTGAAATAGCCCTCGTCGCCGCCGAAACGCGGCGCGCCGGAGGCTCTGAGATAGAAAAGCTCACCGAAGCCGAACACGGAATTGAAGTCGAGACCGACGCCGGTGTTGTAACGGCCCAGGGCCTCGGTGGAATTGTTGTCGGCCGAGACGAAGCCGGTCACCGGCTTATAGCGCGCCTCGATCGTCAGCACGCTGCCGCCGGGCTGCGTGCCGCGCGACAGCGTCGAGCGCAGCACCGTGCCGGGAAGATCGCCGGCCAATAGCAGCTGGCGCTCGATCTCGTCATTGGAAATCCCCTTTTTGCCCACCAGCGGTGCCAGCATTCTCGCAACGCGCTCGCGGATATTGCCGGGAAGGTGCGCGGTGTCGATGGTTTCGAGGAAGCCATTGATAACGACGATGTGCAACGCCGCTCCATCGGTCAGGCGCTGGGCCGGCAGCACCACGCGGACCAGGCCGTATCCCTTTGCCGCGTAGGCACGCTCGAGCTGACCGGCTGCCTCGAACAGGGCAGCGGCCGTCACCTGCTTGCCCGTCAGGCTGTTCGCCACCTGTGCCTCGTCATCGGCGAAGCCGGGGAGCCCGCCGTCGATCTTGACGCTCTTCAGCCGTACGGTCAGCTTCTCGGCGCCCTTCGGCGCAACGGGGCCAGAGGCCTCAGGAATGACGATGCCGCTGCTCTGCTTCTGCAGTTGCGGTTCAAACGTCTGCGGCGTGACCTGCGATGCTGTCTGGGCGAAGGCAATGCATGCCGGTGCCGTCACCGCAACGCCTACGGCCAGCCCCCAAGATCGCGCGAAACGGTATCCGAAAATCAAAACGAACCTCTATTCATCCCTTGTCCACGAGAACCGTTTCCAGTCGCCATGGAATTCCCTCTGGAGCGGTTTCAGGCCGCTCGCTGTTCTCTTAATGCGCGCCGCAATGCACGAAAAAATGCCGCCCGAAATGGCCGTGACACCCTCTTCCCGGACCAGAGCTAATCAAAATGGCCGCGGGCGTCAGCATCCATTTTTGACGTGAGATGACCTGGGCACTTTGCGCAGATGAACCTCTGCAAGTTTGGCCAGGGGAGACAGATTGCCTCATTCGCAATGACGGCCTCCCTGAAAAACAGAGGACCCACCGGCCGAGGCTTTCGCGAGTGCGCTATCGAGAATGACCAGCTTCTGCGCCTGGAACTGCGCATATTCCTCGTAGAAGCCGCGAGAAATCCAGATCGGCGAATATCCCGGCCGCCCAATCCAACCCAGTGCTCCGGTCGATTGAGCTTCCGACATCTTCCGGCTTGCATGCGTATTCGAAAGACCGGTGGATCGGGCGAGATAAGTAATCGAGCGGACGTCCGTGAGATACCGGTCCTGCCCCGGGAAGCTCTCCTGATCGACACCCGCGATCAGCCGGTCCATCAGCCAGCCACCTGAATCGATCGAAGTGAAGATCCTGTAATGGGGTCCCGGCGCGCGGACCTGCGGACTGAAGAACAAGGCATCCGCCACGATCGGCTGGATCAATGGCAGCAAGCTTTCCCATTGCGTGGAAAAGCGAGCGTATCTTTGCCCGCCATCGAGCAGGTCGAGCGCCTGGAAGTGCAGGTTGTACCAGAGCGCCAGGAGAGACAGGGATTGCGGGGATGGTCTGGCCAGTCGACCGTGGCCAACCGCCCCATCGTCTATCAATTGAATCACGCCGTACTTCATGGATTCTTCAAAGAACGTATAGGCTGTATTGCGGCTCGAGAGACCAAGAAAGGTTCCAAGAAGGCCAAGACTCCGGCGACTGAGGCCTGGCTCTATGCCGCCGATGGATCGGAAAAAGTGCGCCACTGCGGCATGACTTAGAAGCCAGCGCTGCTGTGTCGCAAACAGCGCTGCGGTCCGCGGCGATGTCTTGTGAGCCTCGAACATTCCGGAAGCCAGGAAAAAAACGGCGCGCGGGAACGATTGCTGCGCAATCAGGTTGCCGACGTCGCGAGGGGGCGGAACGTTCGCACCCTGCCTTGCGAAAGGCGGCGCTGATGCCGGACGTTCTATAATCTGCTCCATGCGCCCTCCGGCTGGCGCATCAGCCAGCGCAATAATTCCAGGTCCTCGCTTGAGCATGCCGATCCGCGCATTGCCCGGAACCGCGCTGG
Source organism: Rhizobium sp. A22-96 (assembly GCF_053521805.1). Lineage (NCBI taxonomy): Bacteria > Pseudomonadati > Pseudomonadota > Alphaproteobacteria > Hyphomicrobiales > Rhizobiaceae > Rhizobium > Rhizobium sp. A22-96. The sequence continues at coordinate 1,412,415 of NZ_JBNWDQ010000001.1, read as the reverse complement.
GGCAGTACCGTCGAGGCTAAAAACTTCTCACATTCTCAAAATATGAGAAGTAAATGCCTTATCATTTATGACTTGTCAACGACAATGTTTCTCATATTATTCAAATCTGAGAAGCGAAGGGGATCGAATGGCGTATTCGCCAAAAAGGTGGGTATTCTAAAACGTGAGTAACAAACCTCACCAAAACCACTGGTTCTCCCAAAAGGAACTAAGCGGATGCCCGTAGCCAGACCCATTAGCCCGCCCTACACCCTGGGCGTCCTGACGATTGCCTGCACCCTGTCCTATCTCGACCGGCAGATTCTTGGCCTTCTGGTGGAGCCTCTGAAGCAGGACCTCAATCTGACGGATGTGCAGATCGGCCTTCTGCAAGGCTTCACCTTCGCCATTGTCCTGGCAACGGCCGGATTGCCTCTGGGTCGCTGGGTTGATACCGGAAGCCGGGTGCGGATCGCCGCCGTCGGAATCGCGCTCTGGAGCATCATGACAGCCGCCTGCGGCTTTGCCGGCAGTTTTGAGGCTCTTTTGCTGTGCCGGGCAGGTGTCGCACTGGGAGAAGCGGCCCTTACGCCTGCCGCCTATTCCCTCATCAGCGATTTGTTTCCAAACCGGCGACGTGGATTCGCAATAGGCATTTACAGCTCAGGCGCGTTCATGGGAGCCGGCCTATCGCTGGTCCTGGGAGCAACGGTTCTTCATCAGTTGCTACAGGCCGGCAATGGGTTCCTTCTGCCCGGCACGCAGCATATATGGCAGATCGTATTCGTCGTGATCGGGCTGCCGGGTATCGCCATCGCCGTCTGGGTGGCAAGCCTCAGAGAGCCCGAGAGGCGTTCAGCAACGAATCCGGGCGCGGTACCGGGGGCAGCGGAGGTGCGGTTTTATTTTACCGACAATCGGGTAGAACTCGCCAGCCTTTATCTCTGCCTGGCATTCGCGGCGATCCAATCCTACAGCTATAGCGCTTGGGTTCCCAGCGTGTTGATCCGCACCTTTCAAATGCCGCCCATCGCCATTGGCTTTAGTTTGGGGCCGATTTTTATCGCTTGCAGCGTTTCAGGGCTGATCTTCGGCGCAGTATTGGGCGATATCCTGGTGAGGCGTGGCATTACCGCCGCTCGCCCCATGCTCATGCTTGGCGGAGCGCTTGCTGCGTCATTGTTCACGGCAGCGCTCCCCTTTGCATCGACCCTGAACGCCGCGCTCGTCCTGATAGCTATCGCGTCATTTTTTACCACCATCATCGTCGCAAACGGTCCTCCCGCGCTTCAGGACATCACGCCGGCGCGCATGCGCGGCGTATCCAGCGCGGTCGGCATCATGATCGTCACGCTCATCGGCATGGGCCTTGGCCCGACACTGGTCGGGTTTATCGGTGAGAACATTATCGGCGATCCAAACAAGATCGGTATCGCACTCAGCATCGTTTCGACCGTCGCTCTTGTCATCTCCTCGACTTTGGCACTGGTGGCGAGCGTCAACTACAGGGCGGAGCCGGACAACAGCGCATCGCCCGCGGCGTAGGGGCAGGCGTTCCAGAGACAATGCCACCTTTTAAGGATTGAGATTGTTATGCTTCCTGCTCTCACCAACGAGAACTTTTGTCAGAAGATCAACAATCCTGATCGGCGCGGCTGGTCGCATATCCAATGCTCCCTATTCTTGTGAGACGGTCACACCGCTCTTATAGAACGCCCCAAGAGAATTTTTGAAAGCGCATTGAATGTCGGCCTACGAAGTCCTGGTTTCCAACATTACGCAGAGTTTTCTCGATCATGGCTATGAAGCCATGACGATGAGCAAACTGGCAAAATGTTGCAATATCACGCGCCGAGGCCTCTACCATCACTTCAGCAGCAAGGAAGAAGCCTTCCAGGCGATGGTCTACCAGAACAACGCACGCACACGGCAAGACAGTATGCGGGAGGGCGCACGGCTCTTCCTGGCCGGCTCGAATGTGCTTGATATCGTCACGGCTGTTCTGGATGTCCGATATGGCGATACGAGAAGAAAACTGGCGCGGTCGCCCTTCGCGCTTGAAGTCAACGACTACGCGTTTCGCCTCTGCCGTCCGGTGATGATTGAAGCTGCAGCACTTTTCCAGGCCGATTTCGCCGCATTGCTCGAACAGACCATAGCGACAGGTCTCCTGGCGCTCCGGCCCACGATCTCGGTTAGAACCCTGGTGCAGCTGCTCTGCGACGGTGCTCGCGGAACCAACCAGAGCTTCTTTGCGCCATTGCCAGAGGAAATTGCCGTGCGCTACCGGGAAATGAGCCAAGCAATCCTTTATGGTTGCGCGGGGCAAGCCAAGCCGTAGCGGATTTATCGAAGCTCCCGCGACTGCCATGCGCCCAAGGATAGCGAAGGCGTGACATTGGCATGCGTGCCACAGAAGCGGACACGCGCCCTTTCGCATGGTCGAAGCTGCCCTAATGTCATACTATCCGATGACCTTGGCGAGCACAGTCTATCCGGGGAGGAGCAGAGCACATGGCCGTCACCGAACCCAAACCAATATCCCGTGCCGCGGCGATGGCCTATGCGATCGGTCTGCCGCTGATGTTGCTTGCGCTTGTCTTCGTACCGGTCGGACGCCTCTACTGGCTGCCCGGATGGATCTTCATCGCCTTCCTGGCCGTCATCTACGGTGTGTCGATCTCGGTCCTGAAGCGGTTGAACCCGGCGATCTTCAGGGCACGCAATCGCTTTCAGGCCGGCACCAAGCGCTGGGACGTAATCCTCGTCTCCCTGGTCTGCTTGGGCATGGTCGCGGAAATTCCGCTCGGGACGCTTGATGCCGGCAGAATGTTGTGGTCGGTCGTGCCGCTTTCCGTCGTCATCCTTGGCTATGCCCTGCTTGCTGCCGGCATCGCGCTCGGTGCCTGGGCGCAGGCGGTCAATCGCTTCTTCGAACCCGGCGTGCGCCTGCAGCGCGAGCGCGGCCAGCATGTCATCAGCACCGGCCCCTACGCATATGTGCGCCATCCCGGCTATGTCAGCGCGATCCTGGTGTTTGCAGGCCTGGCCTTGGCATTGGCTTCGTGGTGGGCGCTTATACCGGCTGCTTGGGCGAGCGGGCTTCTGGTCTTGCGGACAAGCTGGGAGGATGCCTTGCTGCGCGCCGAACTCGATGGCTATGCCGACTACGCCGGACGCGTGCGGTTCCGGTTGGTGCCAGGGCTCTGGTGAGGGGCAGAGCAAATCTTGGCTACCACCTTCCGCGCTGCCTCCCCTGTGACATAACCGATAGCATGCTAATCGCATATTGACTGCCGCGGCTCGCTTTGATCTTTTGGCGGGAAAGCACAATGCCTGACGTTCCAACAAGTTGGGGCGTCCGGGAGGAACAGCAGGGCATGATGATGGAGGCTGTGCGGGCGGTCAGCCTGAAGAAGGTGGCGATTTCGTTTGAAATGGCCAGCAAGACCCGGTTTGATGCCGTTTCCGCAACCGATCTGGATGTCGGCGCGCACGAATTCGTGGCCATCGTCGGTCCGACGGGTTGCGGCAAATCCACCCTTCTCAATGCCGCGGCCGGGCTTTTGACACCGGCATCCGGCACGGTTGAAATATTCGGCCAGCCGCTGAAGGCGATCAATCGGCAGGCGGGCTATCTCTTCCAGCAGGATTCGCTGATGCCGTGGAAGACGGTGCTGCAGAATGTTGCGATCGGGCTCGAGATCGCTGGTGTCGCTCCGACCGAGGCAAAGAAGAATGCCCTTGAGTGGTTGAGGCGCGTCGGCCTTGCCGCTTTCGCCGATCGCTTTCCGCGCATGCTGTCAGGCGGCCAGCGCAAGCGCGTCGGTCTCGCGCAGGTGCTGATCCGCGATCCGAAGCTCCTCTTGATGGACGAGCCGTTCGGTCCGCTCGATGCTCAGACCCGTCTCATCATGGGCGATCTTCTCTTGAAGCTCTGGTCGGAGGATCGCAAGGCCGTCATGTTCGTCACCCATGACTTGGACGAGGCGATCGCTCTTGCCGACAGGGTCGTCATCATGTCCGCCGGTCCGAAATCCCGCATCATCGGCGACTTCAAGGTCACGCTGGAACGTCCACGCGATATCGCCGAGATCCGGCACGATCCCGTGTTCATTCAGCTGCACCGGGATATCTGGCAGGCATTGCGCGACGAAGTCATGACGGCCTATCGCCAGACCAGCGGGGAAACTGCATGAACCGCACGCGCCTCCTGTCGCTGCAGATCCTTGTGGCCGTCGTCATCCTGCTGATCTGGCATCTGGCCACCACCACGACGCTTTTCGGCAATCCGAAGACGATATCCTTCTTCTTCGCTGATCCCCTGAAGGTGGCGCTGCGCGTCGTGCAATGGTTCGCAAGCGGATCGATCTGGTACCATCTCTGGATCACGCTGTCAGAATCCCTCCTCGCCTTCCTCCTTGGCTCCTTCGGTGGCATCGTTTTCGGCTTCTGGTTCGCGCGCAAGCCTTTGGTTGCGGCCGTCTTTGACCCATACGTGAAGGCTGCGAATGCCCTGCCCCGCGTCGTGCTGGCACCCATTTTCGCCCTTTGGTTCGGCCTCGGCATCTGGTCCAAGGTGGCGCTCGGCATCACGCTGGTCTTCTTCATCGTCTTTTTCAACGTCTACCAGGGCGTCAAGGAAGTCAGCCAGCCTGTCTTGTCCAATGCGCGGATGCTTGGCATGAACGAGCGCCAGTTGCTGCGCCATGTCTACCTGCCCTCGGCATTGTCCTGGGTATTTTCAAGCCTGCATACCTCGGTCGGTTTTGCCGTCGTCGGTGCTGTTGTCGGCGAATATCTGGGCTCGGCTGCCGGCCTCGGCTACCTGATCCAGCAGGCGGAAGGCGTTTTCGACGTGACGGGCGTCTTTGCCGGCATGGTCGTGCTGACGGCCTTCGTCCTAATCGTCGATTGGCTGGTGACCGTGGCCGAACGCCGGCTACTCGCCTGGCGCGGCCAGTAGAACACATAGTATGAGGAAATGGAGGAGGACGACATGGAACGCAGGACATTTCTGATCGCAACGGCAAGCCTCGGCATCGGGGCTTCGCTCGGCGGCATTCTGCCGGCGGCGGCACAGGATGCCAAACCGGAGAAGCCCGATCTTCTGATCGGCGTCGGCGGCAAGCCGCTGCTCTACTATCTGCCGCTGACGATCGCCGAGCGAAAGGGCTTCTTCAAGGAAGAGGGCCTGAACGTCACCATCAATGATTTCGCCGGCGGCTCGAAGTCGCTGGAAGGCCTGATCGGCGGTTCGCTCGATGTGGTGGCCGGCGCCTATGAACACACGATCCGCATGCAGAACAAGGGACAGGACATCGTCGCGATCTGCAATCTCGGCCGTTTCCCCGGGATCGTCATCGCCGTGCGCAAGGAGCTTGCCGGCGAGATCAAGTCCATGGCCGATATGAAGGGCCGCAAGATCGGCGTGACCGCACCCGGCTCATCGACGGCGCTGATGTTCCAATATGCCATGCTGAAGAACGGGCTGAAAGTCGACGACGCGTCGCTGATCGGCGTCGGGGGCGGCGCCGGAGCGGTCGCGGCGGTCAAGAGCGGGCAGATCGACGGGCTCTCCCATCTCGATCCGGTCATCGCGCAATTGCAGTATGACGGCGATATCACCGTGCTGCTTGATACCCGCACCGAAGCCGGCACGCGCGCGCTCTTCGGAGGTCCCAATCCAGCCGCCACCGTTTATATCAAGCGCGAGTTTGCCGTGGCCAATCCGATAACGACGCAACGGACGGTCAATGCCTTCATGAAGGCGCTGAAATGGCTCGGGACGGCGAGCCCCGAGGATGTCGCCGGCGTCGTGCCAGAGGAATATCTGCTCGGCAATCGCGACCTCTATATGCAAGCCTTCAAGAATTCGAAGGAAATGTATTCGCCTGACGGCATGGTCACGAAGGAAGGCTATGATTCGATGATGGGCGTCCTGAAGACGCTCGATCCGGAACTCGCCAATATCGATGTGCCTTTCGAGAAGACATTCGATCCGACCTTTGCCAAGGCCGCAAAGACCTGATCGAAACGGCATCGAATGCAGATAAGTTGAGAGCCGACTCAAGCGAGCCGGCTCTCAATCTCTGGCGGAATGCCTTAGGCGATGAGGGCTCGTTCCTCAGCCCTGGCATGTTCCTGCCGCAGGCTGCGGGCGGCTTGAACCATGTTGACGAGTGCCGGCTTCACCTCTTCCCATTTGCGGGTCTTCAATCCGCAATCCGGATTGACCCATAGCTGGCCATCCTGAAGACGCCTGCGCGCCAGCGACAAAAGATCGGTCATCTCGCTGACGTCTGGAATGCGCGGCGAGTGGATGTCGTAGACGCCGGGGCCGATCTCGTTCGGATATTTGAAGTTCCTGAACGCATCGAGAAGTTCCATCTTCGAGCGAGACGTCTCGATGGAGATGACGTCGGCATCCATCGCGGCAATGGCGATGATGATGTCGTTGAACTCCGAGTAGCACATATGCGTATGGACCTGCGTCCCATCCGCAACACCGCTTGAGCACAAGCGGAAGCTCTCGACTGCCCAATCGAGATAGGCCTGCTTGTCCTTGTGTCTGAGCGGAAGACCCTCGCGAAGGGCTGCCTCGTCGATCTGGATCATCCTGGCACCGGCCTTTTCCAGATCGACGACCTCGTCACGGATCGCAAGCGCAATCTGTCGGCACGTTTCGCTGCGGGCGATGTCGTCCCGAACGAAGGACCAATTGAGGATGGTGACCGGTCCGGTCAACATGCCCTTCACCGGCTTCTGCGTCAGCGATTGGGAATATTCCCACCAGCGAACGGTCATCGGGTCCGGCCGGGAGACGTCACCGAAGATGATCGGCGGACGCACATAGCGTGAACCATAGCTCTGCACCCATGCATGCTGGGTGAAGGCAAAGCCCGACAATTGCTCGCCGAAATACTGCACCATGTCGTTGCGTTCGAATTCGCCATGGACCAGCACGTCGAGGCCGATTTCTTCCTGCCAACGGATTGTGGCTTCGGTCTCCTTGCGCAGGAAGGCCTCGTAGTCGACATAGCTGAGCGTGCCCTTTGCATGGGCAGAACGAGCCTTCCGAACCTCCGGCGTCTGCGGGAAGGAGCCGATCGTCGTCGTCGGGAAGAGCGGCAGCTTGATCGTTTCCGCTTGCACCGACCGACGCTGCACAAACGCGCTCTTGCGCTGCTTCATGGCGGCATCGACCCCGGCAAGGCGGCCGCGTACCAACGGGTCGATTACCTTCGGTGATGAGGCCCGTGCAGCGATAGCCCTGGATGCGACGGCGACTTCCACTGAAACGGCAGCCTTTCCTTCGGCAAGACCACGGCCGAGCGTCGCAAGCTCACCGAGCTTTTGCGTGGCAAATGCCAGCCAGCTCTTCAGGTCGCTATCGAGCGCCGTCTCAAGCTCCAGATCGATCGGAACATGCAGCAGCGAGCAAGATGCTGCCACTTCGACGCCGTCGATACTACGCGCCGTGGCAACAGGCTGAAGGCGGTTGATGATCGCAGCCAGATCCGCCCTCCAGATGTTGCGGCCATCGATGATGCCGAGCGACAGAACCTGATCCTTGCGAACGGCCTTCACGACATCATCGAGCTGACCTGGCGCACGCGTCAGATCGACATGGACACCGGCAACCGGCAGCTCGGTGATAGCAGCCAGATTGTCGGCAAGACCGCCGAAATAGGTTGTCAGCATGATCTTCTGATCCGGCGCCGCCTCGGTCAACGCCTTGTAGGCGACCGAGAAGGCATGGCGCTCGCCCTCGGTCAGATCGAGAACGGCGATCGGCTCATCGATCTGCACCCAGTCGGCACCGGCAGCGCTCAGCCGGCGCAGCAATTCCTCGTAGACCGGAAGCAGTTTCGGCAGCAGGCCCAGCGGCTTGAAGGTTGCCGAGCGAGCCTTGGCGAGTTTCAGGAAGGTGACCGGTCCGAGAATGACCGGGCGGGTGTGAATGCCGAGCGCCTTTGCCTCGAGGAAGTGATCGACGGGCTTTTGCGTGGTGAGCGCAAAAGCCTGATCTTCTGAAACCTCGGGCACCATGTAGTGATAGTTGGTGTCGAACCACTTGGTCATTTCAAGCGCCTGCACACCATGGCCATGATGCGTATGGCCGCAATCGGCATGGCCATCGCCTTGGCTGCCGCGCGCCATGGCGAAGTAGGTCGACAATGAAACGTCGCCGCCCTTCCAGCCGTATACGGAAGGAATGGCACCGACCATGACGGCGGTGTCGAGGACATGATCGTAGAATGAGAAATCGTTGGAAGGGATACGGGTGATCCCGCTGTCGCGCTGAAGCGACCAGTTTTCAGCCCGGAGCTTCCTGGCGGTTTCGATGAGTTCGCTCTCGGGAATCTTTCCGGACCAGTAGGCTTCGAGCGCGAATTTCAGTTCGCGATGGCGACCGATACGCGGAAAGCCAAGAGAAGCGACTGGGACAGTTTTGGTTGGCATAGTCATACCCCATTGGTTGTGGGGGCATGGGTCAAGCGGACGCGTGCGGACAAGGCCAATATCGGCCAGCCACAGCAACCACCGGGACACCCCGCCCGTGGACGTTATTTTGTTGTGGCAGGTCTCCTGGCTTGCGGGTCGTCACCTTTGTCCGTCTTCCCAAGGCTCATCGCCTCAGTGACATGAATGGACATTGGCTCGCCGCTCACAGTTGCGGGGGCAGCCCCGGAATAGCCGATCTCTCAGCGCACCGGATTCCCTCTTAGCTCTGGAGCGAATGGAGTGCCCCAGAGAACCATAACGCTGGTGATTTCGCACCAAGCGCAGAAAATTGTCAATAGATATAAACAAATCTTTATATGTTTATTTGTCCTGACTGACTTCTCAAATCCAGCCGGCAGCTAATCCAGTTCATCGTGGCTGCGAGGTTGGTTCAAGGGCCGGCCTGACCGCATCCACTAAATTTCTTTGCGGAAAATGGGTGGGGGTCCATGGCCGCATGCAGGTCAGAATAAACCGCCGATAAACGAGGGTTCGAAGCTTGTTCCGCAGATTGGCATTCTTCCGCTGCGCCCTGGCAATAGGCCCGTGCGACTGGAGCTGAATGGCCGCAAAGCCCGCTGCCGACAATAGCGGGGTCAACTCTTCCGAACGCAGGCCGCTGCCAAAAGGCAAGGCCTCCATGATGCGAGAGTGGCGGCTGCTTAGCGCCCCATCATAATTTTGATCAGCGCCGACGAAGCGGTCAATCAGCGAAATCAGCAGCCTGGCAATCTGGCCGCTCGGCTTCGGCTTGGCCCAGTCGCCGTCGAAGATCACGAGGCGCCCGCCGGGCTTGAGTAGCCGAAGCCATTCCCTGAAGGTCTCTTCCGGCTGCGTCAGCGTCCAGACGAGATGCCGGCAGACGATCGCATCGTAGGCCGCATCCGGCTCCATAGTCTGTTCGGCATCGGCCAGCAGAAATCGAAGACGCGGCTTGCCTGCATGCTTCTTGCGCGCGACGGCCAGCATCGCTTCGGAAAAATCCAGCGCCGTCACCTCGTGACCGAGATCATGGATCAGCCGCGTCACCTCACCGGTGCCGCAGGCAAGCTCCAGAACACGCTTTGGCTGGGAGCCAAGCGCTGCGCGGATCGGCTTCTGCCAGGCGTCTGCCTCGGGGCCGGGTGCTATCCTGTGGCCGAAAGCAAGATCGAAGGTCTCCGACCGTTTCGACCAATAGTCCCTGATTTCTTCCTTGAGGTGGAAATTGGCACCGTCCATCAGATCAGCCCGCCATATATTGAATGTTGCAGCGGCCGTGGACGGCGGACTTCTGGACATGGGCGCGTACGCCGAAGACCCGCTCGATCAGCTCCTGCGTCAAGACTTCCTCCGGCGGTCCGGCAGCCACCACCTCACCCTTCTGCAGCACGGCGAGACTGTCGCAGAACATCGCCGCCAGATTGAGATCGTGCAACGCGACGATGGAGGTCACGTCGAGCTTGGAAACCAGGCCCAGAATGTCGAGCTGATGCTGGATATCGAGATGGTTCGTCGGCTCATCGAGCAGCAATTCGCTCGGGGTCTGTGCCAGCGCCCTGGCAATATGAACACGCTGCCGCTCGCCGCCGGACAGGGTCTGCCACAACTGCCCGGCTCGATCCCTCATGCCGACGCGGGCAAGCGCATCGAAGACCGCAATATCGTCGCCGGCGCTCCAGGAGGAAAGCGGGCCGCGATGCGGTGTACGCCCAAGACGAACGACATCGATGACGGTCACCTGCATGTCCGTGGTCGCCTGCTGCTCCACCAGCGCGACACGGCGGGCGATATCGCCACGAGAAATGGAGGCAATATCATCGCCACCGAGGCGGATGACGCCGCTCTTCACCTTCCGGAGCCGGCAGATCAGCCGCAGAAGGCTGGACTTGCCGGAACCGTTCGGCCCGAGGAGGCCGAGCACCTTTCCCTTTTCCACTGTCAGGCTGATGCCGTTGACGATCAGCGTGTTGCCGGCGGCAAAAGTCACCTTATCGACCGCGATGCTCATGCCGTCCTCCGGGCGCGATAGAGAATGATGGCGAAGGCCGGAGCGCCGAACAACGCGGTCACCACCCCGATCGGCAGGATCTGCTGGGGAATGATGATCCTCGAGACGATATCGGCGCCGACCATGAAGATCGCTCCGCCGAGTGCCGACGCCGGCAATAAGCGATCGTGATTGGGGCCGACCATGAAACGGGCCGCATGCGGAATGACGAGCCCGACGAAGCCGATCGAACCGACAATGCTGACCACCGCCGCCGTCATGAATGCCGTCGTTCCGAGCAGCACGATCTGCGCGCGGCGCACCGCTATGCCGAGCGAGGCCGCGGCATCGGTTCCAAAGACGAATGCGTCGAGCACGCGGACATGCGCCATGCAGATGATAAAGCCGATAATGGCGATCGGTCCGGACAAATAGACATCCGGCCAACGCACACCGCTCATGGAGCCGAGCAGCCAGAACATGACGCCCCTCGCCTGCTCGGCATTGGCCGATGTGGTGACGATATAGGAGGTCAGTGCATTGAAGAGCTGCGAGCCGGCGACGCCACAGAGAATGATGCGCTCGCTGGTGCCGCCGACACCGGCTGCCAGCAGGCCGACAAACAGAAATGCCACAACCGCACCAATGAAGGCGCCGCTGGAAAGAGTGAGGATTCCGTAGCCGAGCCCGAGGATCATGATGCAGACGGCACCCGTGGAGGCACCCGCCGAAATGCCGAGCACATAGGGTTCTGCAAGCGGATTGCGCAACAACGCCTGCAGGATCACGCCACTTAAGGCCAGCGATGCACCGGTGCTTGCGGCAACGAGCGCCCGGCTCAGGCGATAGTCCCAGACGATGCCCTGATGAATCCGGCTAAGCTCGAAATCCGTTCCGAGCAGCCGGTTCGCAACTGCCTTGGCGGTCGTCGACAACGGGATCGAAATCTCGCCGATCGAGACCGCAAGGCTGATCATGAATGCCAGAAACACCAGCGCAGCCACGGTGAGCGCCAAGAGCGCCCACCTTTCTCGCCGTTCTGCAATCAGGCGCATTCTACTCTGCCAGGCCGAAGGACTTGATGCCCTTGGCCAGCGTCTCGATGCCATCGATGGTGCGGATGGTCGGGTTCATCGACTGCGCATCCATCATGACGAAATGCTTGTTCTTGACCGCATCGAGCTGGCTGGTGACCGGATCCTTCTGCAGGAAGTCAAGCTTGACCTTCGGGTCATCGGCGGCGTAGCGGCGGCGATCCATCGTCGCGATGACGATGACGGCGGGATTTGCCTGCGCGATCGTTTCCCATCCCACAAGCGGCCATTCCTCCTCGGTCGTCACGACATTCTTCGCGCCGATCGTCTTCAGAATATAGGCCGGCGCGCTATTCTTGCCGGCGATATAGGCGTCACCGTTCACTTCCTTGCTGGAAAACCAGAACACGATCGGCAGGTTCTTCGCCTGCGCAGCGGAGATCGAAGCGACGGCATCGGCCTCGCGCTTCTTCAGCTGCGCGACCAGCGCATCGCCGCGATCTTTAACGTCGAAGATCTCAGCGAGTTCATCGATCTCCTGATAGATCAGGCCCATCGTGAACAGCTCCTTGCGCACGCCGTCACCGCCTTCGGCATTGATCTTGGCGACGCAGTCGGTCGGCGCGATATAGGTGTTGATGCCGAGTTCGGAAAACTGCTCGCGCTTGCCGACCGCGCCTTGCGCGCCGATATGCCACTCGAATTCAGCGCCGACAAAATCCGGTTCCTTGCCGACCACGGACTCAAAGCTCGGATCATTGTCGGCCAGACGCGGGATCTTGGCATTGGCTTCGGCATATTGCGGCAAGACCGGGCCGACCCATACGGCCGTTCCCGCAATCTTGTCGGCAAGGCCGAGTGACAGCAGGATCTCGGTCATGCCCTGGCCGATGGAGACGATCTTGGTCGGAGCCTTCTGAAAGGTGACCTGTTGGCCGCAATTGTTGATGGTCAGCGGATATTGCGTCGACGCGAAGGCGGACGCAGCAAACCCGCTAAGCCCAAGTGCAAATGTAATGGTCGTCAAAAATTGGCGCATGAAAGGTCTCGATGAGAATGGAAAATCTGGCAGCCTCGGCGCAATAGCGCTCAGACAGACCGCCGCCGGTTGCAAAGACCGCAATCAAGGCCGAAAAACGCCTGGTAGTATCGAAGGCTCAGGTCAATCATTCTCTGTCCTTTCCAGGCATCCCCGCCCGGTTGATTGGATCGTGATCGACGGCAGGTCTCCTGGCTCGCGAATGTCTGACGATCATCTGCCTTCCCGCGATTTGTGTTCGCAGTGGCATGGCCCTGAAGCCACCTGAGGTGGCCAGCAGGCTGGTCGCACCCGGGATGATCGGCAATCCGCTTACAGTTGCGGGGGCAGCCACGGTCTAGGTCCCTTTTGGGTCGTCCTCACCGTGTTCCCTATTAATCCCCTCGAAGCCTTCCTCGGGGAACCGTCGCATCCAGTTACGCCGGACTGCCGTCCGCCGTCAAGCAGGACACTCGAGAACCAATGGATGTTAGAAAAATCGCAAAAGCAGCCCGACGATTGCCTAAACCGGCGAGCTATCAAAGGCAGCTCTACGCCGTTTCAGCCAGCTCGACGCGATTTCGCCCGCTTGCCTTTGCGCGATAGAGCGCCTTGTCGGCTGCTTCGAGCACATGCTTGAAGTCGGCCGATGGTTCATGAGAACAGGCAATGCCGATGCTGACAGTGACGTGGATCGTCTCCTGCTCGAACATCAGGACCGTCGTCTCGATGTCGTTGCGGATTTTCTCGGCAAGGTTTCCGGCCGCCCTCATGTCGGTGTTCGGCAACAGCACGACGATCTCCTCGCCGCCGTAGCGGGCGGCGATGTCGGTCTTGCGTACAGTCTGCCGGATCACATCCGCCAGCCGTGCAAGGACCGTATCGCCGAAGGAATGACCCCAGTTGTCGTTGATCTTCTTGAAGTGATCGATATCGAGCATGATGATCGAAAAGGGAATCCGCCTCGTTCCGGCTTCCTTGCTGCAACGATCGCCTTCCCGCTGCAAAACGCGGCGATTTGGCAGCTTGGTCAGTGGATCGAGGCTGGCCTCGTTCTCAAGCGCGCGCTGGATGCCAATGCGGTAGCGTTCGCGCTCGAGTAAATCCGACAGCAGCACGACGCCGAGGATATTGACGATCGTGACCGGAAGTGTCGCCGAAAGGAGAAGCTCACGCGCGACCGGCCATGGCAGCAAGACGAGAACGACAAGCGAAGTCATCGTCGCCAGGCCGAACAGGGCTGAGCGCTTCCACCCAGTGCCGATCCACTGCCGCGGCACGAGCGTTAGAAGATACCCGACGATCGCAACGATCAGAATGCCCGCGACACCGCCAGCGGCTCCCATGCCGCCGACCAGGAAGCGAAACACACCCATCATGACAGCCGCAACCACCGTCCCAACCACACCACCATAGATCGGCGTCAGAACGAGCAGGATCGAACGGCCATCCTGGAAGATGCCGGGCATCCATTGGATTGGGTCGCTCATCGACAGGATACCACCCAGGCCAAAGAGCAAGCCGACGGCAACGGATTTCAAAACGCCGCGCTCGATCGTCCGGATGACCCAAGAATAGGCGTAGACAATAATGGCCACCTGACCCAGGACGCGTACCAGGGAAGGCAAATGCGTTTGAATTTCCATCACCATCCCAAATCCTCGCGCGGAGCCGCAGCGAATGGCACGCACTGGTCATAGTCGAAGTCAGACCGGAATATCACGCAATCGCTTCGAGATGGTTTATGAAATCTCATATCCTTCGAAGAAGCCGCTCTATCGTTCGAATGTGAGCCGGAGATAACTAGCATCGCGATAGCCGATCTTTTGACGTGATACGTGTCCGCATTGCGACAGTCGGGCTTGCGATCTGCAGCGCTCGAGGTCACAAATTGTGCGGAAGACGAAGTTGAACGGATAGCTTCAGTGAGAACTTATCTGGAGCTTCCCGCTGAATGGTCAAGCATGGCTATCCCAGCGCTCTTTTAGGAAAAGGCCAGACCGCGGCGACCGGCCGCGTCGGTCCAGCATAGTTTGCGCGCACACTGCGATCGCAGATTGCATATCCCCAGTTGACCAGCCTCTCGGAAATCTCGTCACCAAGATTGCTGAGCCGGGTGGGCGTGGCGGCAAGGGAAGACGCGGCGGCCGATGAACAAGGCAACGCCCCTTCAGGCACAAGTTTCGCGGGATCAGTATCGATACCCCAATAGGCACCGAAGCGGGCATAGGCTTGCGCCGTCACCAAGGCCGTCTCATCGGCAAACGCATCACTGGCCTTGAAACGGCCGATCAGATCGCGTCGGCGAAGCGCCCTTACCTGGTTGTCGGTTACATCCAGAATCCGGCGAAGCTGACTGACCCAGTTGCGGCAAAGCCTGGGATTTCGGCTGAAGGGCGCGCCACCATCGCTGACGAAGAGGGTGGCGAAGCGCTTCACCAGCGGCTCAACGCCGTGATTGTCGTAGACGCCGCCGTCCGTCAACATGACGGTCCTGCGAAAATCCCCGATCGACGGCACCGGTCGGCGCGGCGCAGTCGGCCAATCCTGGAAACTGCCATCCGCGAAGTTGAAAACCATGGGCGACAGAAAGGGTGGAAACGCCGAAGAGGAGGCGACCGCTCTGGCCAGCGGAAAATCCGGCTGGTCGAGCCGTCCGACAATATAGTCGCCGGCATAGGCCTTGCAGAAACGCCAAAGCACCCCGGTCTGCAGGTTCGTCGCGCAGAATACGAATTGCGGCTGATCGGGGAGATCCTGAAGGCTGCGACCGCGAAACAGGTGCTTGTCGTAGGATTTCTCGACCTGTTTTGCCGCGGACGTGCCAGGCAAAAGCCCGATAATCGCATCGATGACATCGATCCGCGAGCGGGCAAAATCCAGCATGGGACCGACAAAGACATCATTCAAATTGCCAAAATCGGCCTTCACCAAGTCCGGCCACACGCAGGCAAGCCAGCCTGTGGCGATAGAGCCGCCCGAAACGCTGGAGATGCGTTTTGCCTGTTGCAACAGCCCAAGCTCTGCCAGCCGAATGAAGGCGCCGACGTGAAACAGCATCGCGCGAAAGCCGCCGCCCGAAGCCGCAATGCCGATCCCAGCCTCGAAGCTGTTGCCGTCCCACCGGAAATCGGCTGCGTCAACAGCTTCCCCCTCAGTGGAAAGGGGTATCGCATCGATATCGTTCATGGATCACACCCTTAGTCGGCACCGGCGATCGTTGTTGATGGCATCGCTTCGCCTTCAATGCGAGAAGAGGAGACGATCCTTCGCATCCTGGGAGCCAGCTGCATAAAAACGCCGAAACCAGGCATCCTGCCCGGCGGCCGGCGGCCGTGCCAACGTCAAACTGTTGGGCGCACCAGCACTCTGCATCGCCGCGCGGAAATGAAGGTGATCAAAGATTCGCAGTGCTTCGATGGCATAGGATGTCGCTACCCGCTGGTCCTCGATCATCACGAGATTGTCGCCATTATTTGTTTCGCCACTGGGGGACAGGTTGGACGATCCTGTAAAGACCTTGGCCGTTGGCAGGTTGAAGTCAGTGACGACGAACTTGTCGTGCTGATGGATGCCGCTGCCGCCGCTCCATTCAGTCTTGAAGGGTTCCGGCGCATGGCTTGCCAGATAGTTGAAATCCACCAGGCCGACGGAGCCGTCGGGCTTGCGGATTTCAAGCCCACCCTCCTTGTCGGAAATGCCGTAGCTGAACACATCCTTGCCCATCAGCCGATCAACCGCCTGACGCACCGGGCCTGAGCGAATCTGATTGAGGAAGGCGATGGCATAGAAGACCGAGGAGGAAGCCTGATCGATGGCTGCCCCGACGGGACTGAGCGACAGATCGCTTGATTTGTGCGGCGAGAAGCAGAAATGCGCGGCCGGCATGCCGGCTGCCTGAACCAGGTTCCACTTGCTGCTGAGACTATCCTGCTGGAACGCATCCAGCCCCTGAAAGGCCAGTTCGAAAGCACGGCCGAACAATCCGGCCGCATCGCTGGAGTGAAACACCAGCGCATTGTTTGCCTGAATGTAGAGGCCGCGATAACTGAAATTGGTGGAACCGAACAGCACCTTGATCGGCTGGTCGCCGCGCTTGACGATGAAGACCTTGTTGTGCTGCAGGGTCTTGAAATGCATCCGCTTTACGGCATCGGACCCGGCCGAGACGGCAAGGCGCGCTGCCGCCTGAGATTCCGCGCTGCCGGCCGGCTTGTGCGATCCCGAATTGTCGATGATGGCGCGAACACGCTTGCCGCAGCTTTCCAACTTGGCAACGATATCTCGCTCGTTGAAGTCATAGGCAAAGACGTCGATGCTGAGGCCGGGGTCATTCACCACCTCGTCCAGCAGCCCGAATATCAGGTCATAGGCTCCGAAGCCGAGCCACTGATAGACATCGCCCTGCAGCTTGGTAAATGTCAGCCCCTGATCTGGATCGCTTGGAATGACGTTCGGGTTGTTACCGAACTTGTCGGCATAGGCCTGCGACGACGCAAAATTGCGGGTGAAGCCGATATCGAGATAATCGCTATAGGTCATGCGATCGAGCGAGATCGGAAGATCGGCAACCTGATCGCCGCTGCGCAAAGCGCCCGCTGCATTCATATGTATCTTGGTGACCCGGTAAAGATAGTCGCCGTCCGTCGGGTCATAGGGGAAATGCAGCCAGCGAAATTTCTGGAATGGTGCGGCAGTCGACAGAAAATTCCGGAAGCCGTCCACGCCCTTTCCGCCGGCACTGGTATAGTCGAAATTCAGCCGGTTTCTCAAAGGCACATAGTCAGCCGAACCGGGGCTTTTCACCTCGATCGCAAAGCCGACGAAATCGTCCTCTGGGTTGGTGACGTCCATGCCGATGAGGCACATGCGCTCGCCGCGCCAGAGCTTGACCGTAAGACTTCCTTTGGTACCCGTGTTCGCAAAAGCCATCTCAATCCCCCGATGCGTTTCGATGAAGGTGATGCCTGTTTTCATGCGTGAAGGCTGTGAGGCCTTTTGGACCAGACTTAAAACGGCTCCGACACCTCGGAGACCGTGGGCGTGCCATGATGGAATTCAGTGACGAGAACCAGGTTGAAGACGGTCGGCACCCATGGATCGGGATAGCTTCCGACCGGCGCGCCGAGCGCCTGCATCAATCCTGGTATATGGCCGTGATGCCAGCAGACCAGGATCGTCTTGCCTTCGAATTTCGGCTTGTTAAGCAGATCCTCAGCCAGAGCCGTAAAGTCCTCATCGGCATAGGGCGTGTGCAGCTCGAGACCCAGGGCATCGGCGAGAGGCTGAACCGTCTCAACCGGTCTCGCGCTATGCTTCGATATGGCAGCGGCAAATATGAAATCGGGCGCACCGAATGTCTCGGGATACCAGGCGACGAGCGCCTTGGCGCGGTTGTCGCCCGCAGGCGACAAATTTGGATCGCTTGGATCATCAGGCTTTTCGGCATGACGCATGATCATTATCTTGACAGGCGCCATCTATTCCTCCCCTGGCTGCCATCCCGATCCATCACTACCTGAAACTGGATTCACGATATGCGCTCTGCAACCAAGAGCAATGGCATTTTTTGGACTTAACAAAACTTTCATCCGGTAACAGCCATCGAACGGAGCTGTGGCAACTGAAAAGCTGCGCTTGCGTGCGAGTTCCGGACGTTTAACATCGCCTTCGTCAAAGCCGTTCTGGATGGAAGTGATGCAGCTTCCAATTATCCTTTCGACAGAAGAACGTTCTTCGCGGTTGCCGCGCAACGACAACACGGGGCGCGAGGTGAAGATCAAGCTTTTAAGGAATTGTTGATGCTCTTGCCTGAAGCGGTGCTCATCGATGGCCAAACCGGAAGCGTCTCGCCCGAGACCGGCCGCTACACGAAGCGTTTAAGCGAGCTGCGGCAGATCTTTCAGGATCGTCCGGCATTGGAGACGATCGTATCCGAGCACAACGATCCGGTCGTCTACGAAGTTGTCGAGTACAAGAAGGAAGGCAGCGACCTCTTCTTCGGCACCACCACCATGGAACCGGGAACAGTCGGCGAGGAATTTTTCATGACCCGTGGCCACTTCCACAAGCGGCGTGACATGGGCGAGGTCTATTACACCCAGAGTGGCCATGGCGTTCTGCTGCTGGAATCGAGAGACGGACAAAGCGAGATCGTGCGCATGGATCCAGGCGTATGCGCCTTCATTCCACCCGATTGGGCGCATCGTTCCATCAACACCGGCGTTGAAAAGCTCATCTTTGTCTGGGTCTGCAATGTCGAAGCAGGCAACGACTATGGCGATATCCTAGAGCGCGGAATGCGCAAGCTCGTGATCCGCAGAAACGGACGGGAAGAGATCATCGACAATCCGCGCTTTGCGGAGCAGCGTCAGTAGCAGCCGATCTTTTGTGGAACGACCTGGCCTCCATCCCATCTCAGCAACCCATTTAACTGCAAGTGCTTTTGTCATTTTCCTTTGCTACAGTCCGCAAGACGATTAGCATCGGAAGCACAATCGACCGGCGGAGACAGACCCTGCCGATCGCTTCTCCTGGTGAAGGTACTGCACGGATTTTAATGTAACAGACATCCTGAAGAGATTGAGCGGGGACGACTGAATGCTGCGAGCGGCTCGTGTTCTGATTGGCATCGTGATCCTGGCCGGGCTTGCTGCCCTCCTATGGTTTGCCACAAGGCCTCCGCCGCTTATTGTTCAGGGTGAAGTTTCAGCCAATCGCGTCGACATCAGCCCACGCGTATCAGGCAGGGTGGCCAAGCTGAATGCCGATGTCGGCGACAATGTCGAACGCGGCACCGTCATCGCTGAGCTGGAAAGCCCGCAGCTCACCGCGGCTCTTCACATGTCCGAGGCAGCCCTTTCTGTCGCCGAGGCGGATCTTGTCAGGGTCAACAGCACCCGACCGGAAACGATCGCAGCGCGCAAGGCCGAGCTTGCGGCCGCGTCTGCGGACGTCACGCTCTACCAAGAAGAATCCGACCGTCAGGCGAAGCTGATCACGACAGGTGCCTCGACACAGTCACGCGTCGATGAAACCACCCGCAACCTCGAAGCCGCCATTCGCAAACGCGAGTCTGCCGAGGCCGATCTGCAGCTTGCCGTCGCCGGTGCCAGCAAGGAAGAAAAAGCCCTGGCAGCGACGCAGGTCGAACAGTCGAAGGCCTCGCTCAATCAGCAGCAGACAGACGTTCGCGAACTGACGATCGTCGCGCCGATTTCCGGTCAGGTGACGACGCGTGTCGCCGAGCTCGGAGAGAATTTTTCGGCCGGCGCCCCAATCTTTTCGCTTATCGACATCCAGAATCCCTGGTTCACCTTCAACCTTCGGGAAGACCTCCTCAAGGGCCTCAAGATCGGCGATAGCTTTGACGTCACCGTACCGGCGCTCGGCGACGGCAAGATCACGGTGAAGGTGACGACGATCAATGCTCAGGGGCAATATGCGACCTGGCGCGCCACGCGGGCGACCGGCGATTTCGATCTTCGTACCTTCGAAGTCAGGGCAAACCCTGCGCAGCCGGTCCAAGGCCTGCGGCCCGGCATGAGCGTCATAGCGTCCTGGCCTCCGGCGGGGCATTGAGATGATGGCGAAAGGGCGCTTGCGCCCCGGTTTTATCACGGTCTTCAGACGGGAATTCGACCGGTTTTCGCGCCGCCCCTTCCTGCTGTTCCTGACGACCATTCTGCCGCTGCTTCTGATGGGCGTGCTGGCCGCCGTCTTCAGCGCCGGCCTCGCAACGCGGCTCCCGATCGCCGTGCTTGATCTCGACAATACCGATCTCTCGCGGACCATTATCCGCACAGTCGATGCCACGCCGGATACCGCCGTCGTGCGCAATGTCAGCGATCTCACGGAAGGGCGGCAATTGATCCTGTCAGGTGCGGTGCACGGCCTTCTAATGCTGCCGCAGAACCTTGAGCGGGATGTCCTCTCCGGCCGCCGCCCGGAAGTCGTGTTCTTCTACAACACCCAGACCATGACGACGGGCAATCTGACGCTGCGCGGTGTCAGCGCCGCGGTCCCGGCCGTTGCCGCCGGCATCCGCCTGTCGCTGCGAACGGCGCAGGGCCAACCCGTCGATGCCGCCCAGGAAGCGCTGGCGCCGATACCGGTTCAGGTTAATCCGCTGTTCAATCCAACGCTCAACTACGCGCATTTTCTACTCGCGGCTTTGCTGCCGAGCGTGTTGCAGGTGATCATAGTGACGACGATGGCCTATGCGGTCGGGCTTGATGTCGAGACGACGCACCGCCTGCGCATTCTGAGACGGCTCGGCGGCGGATTGTGGCCTGCCATGGCCGGCAAGATATTGCCCTATACGCTGCTGTTCCTCGTGGTGCTCGGCATTGCCGATTGGGTGCTCTTCGGATTTTTAGGCATGCCTCTGCGTGGCGATCGCTACATGCTCCTTTTGTCGGGCATCCTGTTTGTCCTGGCCGATCAGTTCATCGGCGTGCTGCTTGCCTTGCTACTTCGACCCATGGCCAGCGCCATCAGCATCGGAACGCTGTTAATGGCCCCGGCTTTCGGCTTCATGGGCATCGGCTTTCCGCGGATCGGCATGAACACCTTTGCCTATTACTGGGGGCAGATCATTCCCGGCACCTGGTACCTGATGGCGCGCATCGATCAAACCATCCGCGGAACGCCGCCCTATCTGTCCTGGAAGCCGATCGCCGTTCTTCTTTTCATGGTGCTGCTGCTTGGAAGCCTTACGGCGCTGCGGCTGGAAGTTATCCGCGCACGCCGGGAGCGCCACAGGCAACAAGCGCTCGCAACCAGCGAGGCGGCAGGATGAAGGGCTTCCTCACAATCTGCCGTATCGAACTGGGTCGAGTCCTCTACTTGAAACCGGCCTTTTCGGTGCTAATCGTTGCCACGATTATCTATGCCGCCTTCTATCCGCAGCCCTACCGCACGGAAGCCTTGCGCCATGTGCCGATCGCGGTCGTCGACCTCGACGGCACCGATAGCAGTCGACAGCTCATCCGACGCGTTGATGCCTCGGCGGATGTCGCGGTCGGCGGCGTCTTTCCCGATCAGGCAAGCGCCGAGCGGGAGGTCTATGCCCGCGACCTCTATGGCATTCTCGTCATACCTCAATATTTCGAGCGCGATCTCCTGCACAATCGCCAGTCGCCGATCGCGCTCTATGCCGATGCGAGCTACTTCCTGATCTATCAGCGCATATCCGGCGGCGTTACTGCTGTCGCTAAGACCATGGGTGCGGAGGTCGAAACGGCGCGGCTGATTGCCATCAACGTCGATCCGCGCATCGCCACCGCTGCGGCCGATCCGATGCCGCTGACGGCAGTGCCGCTTTTCAATCCGCAGGGCGGTTACGCCACCTATATCCTGCCGGCGGCCTTCATACTCATCATGCAGCAGACGCTTCTGATCGGCGTCGGGCTGCTCGGCACCTATCGAAATGATGCGCTCAAGACCGGTCCTGCCTCTTCGATCGGACCGATAGCGGTCGTGGCCGGTAAGCTGCTTGCCTATCTGATCCTCGAAGCCGTTATCGCGCCCTTCTACCTGATCGTCATTCCCTATCTCTACAATATTCCCCGCTTGGGAACGCCGCTTTCGATATTCATCTTCACCTTGCCTTTCGTTCTGGCAGTCAGTGCCCTGGGTCTGGTGATCGCGGGCATTTTCCGCAGCCCTCTGACAGTTCAGCTCGTGTCTGCAGCGCTCGGCATACCCTTTCTCTTCCTCGCCGGCTTTTCCTGGCCGACGGAGGCGATGCCGCCCTTTCTTCACGCCATTGCTGTGCTCTTGCCCAGCACCTCGGCGATCAACGGCATCGTCGCGGTCGCGCAGCTTGGCGCTCCGCTCTCTTACCTTCGCCAACCTTTCCTGACGCTATGGATATTGGCGGCCGTCTATATCGTCATCGCTATTGTGCTGGAAAGCAGACGCAGTCGAAATGTGGTCGCCGAGGTGTAACCGGCGATCGGAACTTCGCAAAAGCCGCATCATTTTGGCCAAACGCATCCGACATCTGAGGAACCGAGCCATGAGTTATCTGGAAAAATTTCGCCTCGACGGCGAACGCGCTGTCGTTACCGGCGGCGGCCGGGCAATCGGTCTTTGCTGCGTGCAGGCTCTGGCCGAGGCCGGTGCGACTATTGTCGTCATCGAGCGAAACGAAGCCGATGCGGAGGAGGCCCTCGCCTTGCGCGACAAGGGTTATGAGATCGAGTTGCGCGTCGGCGATGTCACGGATTCAGACCGCATCGAAGCGATCGCGACGGAGCTTGCGGATAGCGGTCGTCCCGCCACCGTTCTGGTCAACAATGCCGGCATAGGTCAGAGCGGGATCTCTTCGCAAGATGTCACAGACGCTGATTGGCTTCGCATGATGAACGTCAACGTCAACGGCGTATTCTGGTGCTCGCGATCCTTCGGTCGCCACATGATCGCGATGAAGCGGGGCGCCATCGTCAACCTCGGTTCGATGTCCGGGATCATCTGCAATCGGCCGCAACCGCAGACACCATACAACGTCTCCAAGGCGGCGGTTCATCACCTCACCCGTTCCGTGGCCGCCGAATGGGCTCCCCACGGCATCAGGGTGAACGCCGTGGCCCCCACCTATATCGAGACGCCGATGGTTTTGGCGGTCGAGGCCAATCGCGACCGGATCCCGGTCTGGCTTGGCGATACGCCGATGGGTCGCATGGGAACGCCCGAGGAGGTCGCCAGCGCCGTGCTGTTTTTGGCATCGAGCGCTGCAAGCCTGATGACGGGCGCTATCGTCAACGTCGATGCAGGCTTCACCTGCTGGTAACGGCCCGCGCCCGATATCATCGTGTGCCTGACCAGATGGCTGATTTTTGTTCAATCCGCCGCCGAAAGCCAGGAATAGCCCGCGGAATATATCGCCCGGCAGCAATCGCGACCCAATAGAAGTTTCAGACAACGCTTGACGGCACGCAAGCACGCTTCAGTAGATTGGGTATGTGGACAACTGCGTGGCGAGAACAAACTTTGCCCATTCGCGAATATAAGCGGGATTGATTGTGCACAGGCTCGGCACATTGAAGGCGTTGAAACACTGATCGACATTGTTGTTTATCATTGCGATGCCGACAAAAGATCCGCCGCGAGCCATGATGGTTTCGAACTGATGGATTGCGCGGACATGACCGGGGCCAAGCTGCTGCTTCCCGATGAAAAACGCCTTGCGATTGATGACAAGTCCGTCTGGCCGCATGCGAGACACCCCCTGCATCAGGACATTATCTACATACCAGCCGATGTTCGGCAGCGCGCTCGGCTGCATGACAGTGTTTTCAAAATCCACTGAAACTCGCTGGACTTCGGCCGGCGTCGTGGCTGGCTCGGCCTTGATCACTTGCTGGAATGTTCCGTCATCGGATTCCGCTACGCAGGTGTCACCATCCGCAACCAGCTGAACGTCTTCCGGCACGACAACCGTCGCGCCACTTTCACGATGGACCCATGTCTGAAAGCGAAATGCCTGGACATCCTGCTGCGGGACGCCAGAAACACTGGCTGTGCCGTAAAGGCGCGCAATATCATCGGAACTCGCAGCAGCTTCGGCGAATGAGAGGCTATCTCGCTTCTGAAATTCGAGGCCCCCGCATCTGATCGTCTGAGCCGGCTGCCGATTGACGGCGAAAGCGAAGGTGGTTCTGGAAATCCGGACATTGCCGCTGGAGACTTCGGTCGACCGCAGAAGGTCGGAAATGTGGGCTGCAGGCCAGCCCAAACTTGATGGGACCGCACCACTTTTAAGCCCCCCGGCAACCACGGCGATGATTTTTCCGTTCTCGTCAAATATCGGGCCGCCGGACATACCGGGCAGCAATGGCCGCGAGAAGCGGATGACCTGTTGGCCGGCATCGATGGACGTATTGGCGATATCCTGCATGTTCTCCGATGGAAGCATATCGCCGAGACGAGCGCTGCCGAAAGAGACCCGAAGATCCAGATCCCCCATGGAAGGCGATCCCTCGCCATATCCCAGCGCCTTGAAGTCCTTGTCGTGGTCCATCGCCGCGGCCGCGGTCAGGAATGCATCATTGGCAGGCTTATCGACATGCAACAACGCTAGGTCGTTGCGGGTCAGGATGCGAGCGATTTTCGTTTCCCGAAAGGGTTGACCGCTCGCATACTCATACCAAAGCTCGATCTTCGCGCATCCGGCAACCACGTGGTAAGCGGTAACCACATCGTGGGTATCTCCATAGGCGAAACCGGTGCCATTGCGTGACGGCGTGTCACCCTGACAATCTCTGGCTTCCACAAGGACAACTGCCTTGGCCGCAGTTTCCACCACGGAGGTTGGTATTTCGGCTGAGCTGCCCGAAGGCAGGATCACTGACAGAACGGTAGTCCACCAGCAGATGTTCAACCAGCCTGATCTCATGAGTCAAACCCGCAAATGTAGAACAGCGACGAATGGACGACCTCGGTTCGGCGATCATCGGGAAGCTTTTTGATCCGAGCCGCAAGTTCTGCATAAGTCCCGCCCTGCCCTGCCAGCCAATCGATTTGGTCGTCTACGGGTTGGCCTTGCCGCCGCCGAAAATCATCGCACCAGCGCGGAGTATCCGCGAAAAGACTGCTCTGGATGCGCTTGGTGACATTTGCCGGATCGGAATTGGCAGCACTCTTGTCTTTGGGCAGCAGACCGAATTTGGCAAACACGACCAGATCAGCAGCGTCATCCGGCTTAACGTTTGCTATAACAAGCTGATCATAAATTTCTTTTGGGTTTGGCGAGAGCAGATCATGCGTTCTGATCCACATTCCACCGAGTAACGTAAAGATCATTGCCACTGCAAAACTCGCCACTCTTGCGTGATTTACTGTAACAGCGGTTAGCTTCGTGTCTCCCGCCAGTCCCACGAAAGTGGTTGCGATTGCCAGAACCGATGAAAGGACTGTCACGACCACACTTGCGGTCGTCAGGCCGACAAGAATCCCTGTCAAGGCTCCCAGAACAAGGCCTGTGACCACATCGGCAATCCTAATCACAACCTGCGGAGGTTCACTCAAGACTGCAACCTATATTTGGATTTTCCCTATTAATACTATGACGATCTTTTAAGAAAATACAATCTGGGAGAGTCTCTGGTATGCGGGAATCTCTCGTCGTCCATCGGCACGACTGCCACATTTCGTAAAAATGGCAAGACGGATCGGCGCAGAAAGCACTACCTCGGAAACACCCTAGACCCTTCGGCAGGAATTGCCGGACACGAATTTCGGGGTCAGAACGAAATCCTGCGGCGGTTCGACTGCGCCTTGAGGGTTGGTGATGCGATGCATGAGGCGCCGGGCAATGATACCGCCGAGCGCGAGAGTATCCTGGACAACCATGGTGATGCGCGGGGTGATGACCGAGCTCCATTGCACATTGTCGATCATGGCGAGCGAGATATCTTCCGGACAGCGAAAGCCCAGCTCCTGCATGGCCTGCAGCGCCGAGAGCGCAACCGTGTTGTTGGCACCGAGGATCGCTGTGGGGCGCTCGGGCTGGATGAGCAGGCGCATGGCCGCCTCATAGCCGGCGGTGCGGGTAAACTGGCCGTCGACGACAAAATTCGGGTTAACCTCCACCCCGGCATTCGCCATCGTGTCGGTGAAGCCGCGATAGCGCTCAGTTGCCGTATGCATATGGCTCGGGCCGGTGATGAAGGCGATGCGCCTATGGCCCAGCTGCAGCAGATGTTCGGTCAGCATCGCCCCGGCGAGATGGTTGTCGGAGCCGACGAAATCCCGCTCGATCCCCGCCACCTTCTGGTCGAAGCAGACGATCGGAACATTCAATCCAGCGACGAAATCGAGATAGTCCTGATCATGTCCGGAGGGAGCGAGCGCCAGACCCGCCGTCTTGAGGCCGATCAGGTGTTCGACCATGGCCTTTTCGCGCGCTGTCTTGCCTGAGGAGTCGGTGACGAGCACGAAATGATTGTGGTCGAGCGCGTAATTTTCCAGCTCGCGCCGGATATCCCCGAAGAAGGGATTGCCGACATTGCCGACGACGAAGCCGATCATGCGGCTGCGTCCGCGCGCCAGACTCTGGGCAAGCGGGTCGGCAACGAAGCCTACCGCGGCGACCGCATGGCGGATTTTCTCGAGGGTCTTCGGGCTGACACGCGCCGGATTGCTCAAGGCCAGCGAAACCGTCGACACGGATACGTCGGCGAGTTTGGCGACGTCACGAATTGTGGCCATTAAATTTTCGAACCGTTTCTATCGCCTTCAGCCTTCCCGATGAAGGCGAGTTCCTTTGCGAGCTCTTGTCACAAATCTAACATTTGTAGGCCCTGAAGCAATATGGGGGAAGAAGATTTCAACAGTGCGCTTGACATCGATGAGGAGAGGATCAATGATTAAATCGAACCGGTTCGATAGAACTGAAAATCTTGGGAGGATAATGTGAGCGACGCAACGATCAGCGGCGGCCTTGATGCGGCCGGCGGCAAGACATGGTTCGGACATGACCGCTTTGGCATGTTCATCCACTTCGGACTCTATGCGCTCGGCGCCCGCCACGAATGGTTGAAGAACCGCGAGGAGTTCACCACCGAAGCCTATCAGAAGTATTTCGACAACTTCGATCCCGACCTCTATGACGCCCGCGAATGGGCGCGCCGTGCCCGCGAAGCCGGCATGAAATATGTCGTGCTCACCGCCAAGCACCATGAAGGCTTCTGCCTCTGGGACAGCAAGGTCACCGACTACAAGGTCACCAACACGCCCTATGGCAAAGATCTGATCGGACCCTATGTCGAAGCGCTTCGCGCCGAAGGGCTCAAGGTCGGCTTTTACTATTCGCTGCTCGACTGGCATCACCCGGATTTCCCGATCGACGCGCACCATCCGCAGCGCAATCATCCCGACGCCGCTAAGCTCAACGAGGGCCGCGACGTCAAGCGCTATGCCAAATACATGCGCGACCAGGTGACCGAACTTCTTACCAATTTCGGCAAGATCGACGTTATCTGGTTCGATTTCAGCTATCCTCGCCGCGTCTACAAGGGCCTGCCCGGCAAGGGTCGCGCCGATTGGGAAAGCGAAGATCTGATGAAGCTGGTGCGCAAACTGCAGCCCGACATCATCGTCGGCGACCGTCTCGACCTGCCGCGCGATGCGGATCACATGCCCGACCTGGTGACGCCGGAGCAATATACGCCGCGTGTGGCGCCGACCGTCGCAGGCCTGCCAGTGCGCTGGGAAGCCTGCCACACCTTCAGCGGCTCCTGGGGCTATTATCGCGACGAAACCACATGGAAGGATGCAGGCCAGCTCATCAACATGCTGATCGACACGGTTTCGCTCGGCGGCAATCTTCTGATGAATGTCGGCCCGACCGGACGCGGCACCTTCGACGCCCGCGCCGTTACCGCGCTTGATACCTATGGCGAATGGATGCGGGTCAACGGACGCGCGATCTATGGCGCCGGGCCTTCTGAATACAAGGCGCCGAACGGTTGCCGTTTCACCCAGAAGGGCAACCGCCTCTATCTGCATGTCCAGACCTGGCCCTTCCGCCACATCCACATCGAAGGGCTCGGACGCAAGGTGAAATATGCACAGTTCCTGCACGACGCCAGCGAATTGCACTGGCTCGATCCGGATGCCGAGGTTGATTCCAATATCGGCGTCGCTGTTGGAGAGGGCATATTGAGCCTCGAACTGCCCGTTCTCAAGCCCGATGTCGTGACGCCCGTCATCGAGCTGATCCTCAAGGATTGAGCCAATTGCTGGCCCGGTCACCGATATCGTCATGAGCCGCGAAACCGAACTCATTGCAGCGATGACGCCCTTGATCGCCGATCTGGCAGACGACGGCAATGGCGCCGTCGCCCTCGCCGGCTCGCGCGGCAAGGGGCGGTCGGACGAACAATCGGATTTTGACTTCCGGGTCTATGCCGATGCCTATCGCGGGCCGGAGCTTCGGCAGACCAAAGCATGGAAGCGCTTTGAAGGAGCCATGCGCGCCTGGAAGCTCGAAGGGGTGCGGATGGATGGGGTCTGGATGCGCCGCTATGCCGGCGTACAAAACGACCTTGATAGCTGGCTTGCCGGCAGTGCCGTGCCAAAGAATTTCGAGTGGACGATCTGGGGCTACCATCTGCCGACGGACCTTGCCAGCCAGCAGATCATCGCCGATCCGCGCGGCCTACTCGCCGGATGGAAACAACAGCTTGCGCGGTATCCCGAGGCATTGAGAGCCTCCGTCCTGCGCCAGCACATGGAAATCCTGCGCTACTGGGCCAAGGATTATCACTACGAAAGCAAGGTCGCCCGTCGCGATCTCGTCTTTCTCGTGGGGCTGACCGGCAAGCTTGCCAACGCCATTCTCCAGACGGTCTTCGCGTTCAACCGGGCATATTTTCCGGGTGACGGCTGGAACCTGCCCATGGCGGCCGAATTGGAGCGACTGCCGCCCGACTTCCTTCAGCGGATGACCGCCATTCTGGAGCCGGGGCACGATCCCGATACCTGGCGGCGACAGCGAATGGCGCTGATCGGACTGATCGGCGATCTGGAGGTTATGATCGCGGCCTGAGGAGGCCGCAAGACCAAGCCGGAAGGGAGCGTCCGGGCATTGAAGACCGTCATTGCAACCATGATCATAAAAAGAGGAGGAACCATAATGAAACATTCAATGATCTTTGCGGCTGCCCTGGCCGCGAGTTCGCTGTTGGCAGCAGGCGCGCAGGCGCAGGATGCCCCCGTTACCATCAGCTGGCAGATGTGGGGCGAACCGAACGACGCGCAGCTCTGGCAGCAGCTGGCCGATCTCGTCTCACAGCAATATCCGGATATCAAGGTCAAGCTGCAGCTTTCGGGCTGGACGGATTACTGGACGCGCCTGCCGGTTCTGGCGGCATCGGGACAGGTCGCCGATATCGTCTCGATGCAGTCGATGCGCCTGCCGAATTTCTATTCGATCCTCACCCCACTCGACGACTATGTGAAGAAAGGCGACGTGAAGGTTGCTGATTTCGAGACCTCGATCATGTCCGGCCTGTCGCAAGACGGCAAACTCTATGCGTTGCCCTATGACGTCGGCCCATGGATGGTGTTCTACAATCGCGACAAGTTCGCCGCAGCCGGGTTGAAAGAGCCAGCAAACGACTGGACGTTCGACGACTTCAAGGCCGACGCCAAGACGCTGACCAAGGACGGCACTTACGGCTACGGAACGCAGGCCTTCGACTTCATCGCTGGCCCGGTCGCGCTCGGCGCGGACTATTTCAACGCTGACAACGAATTCGACCTGACCAACGCAGGCTTTGTCGACGCCTTCAGCAAGTATGCCGACCTTACCGCCAAGGACAAGCTCTCGCCGGTGTTTGCTTCCGCGGCCGATGCCTCCGCCGCAAGCGGCCGTTTCGCCTCCGGCAACGTCGCCATGTACATCGACGGTCCATGGACGTTGATCACCGCCCAGGCCAACGTGAAGTTCAAGATCGGCATTGCGCCGCTGCCGCGCGGCAACGGCCCCTCGCGCTTCATCACGGCCGGCTCCGGCTGGGGCGTTTCTGCAACCAGCCAGCACAAGGATGCAGCATTCAAGGCATTGCAGGTGCTGACCGGTCCGAAGGCTGCGGAAATTCTGGGTTCAGCCGGACGGGCGCTGCCGGCGCGGCTTGCCCAGCAGACCTCCTGGTATGACGGGGCGGCCAAGAATGTCAGCGGCACTCGGGAGACGCTGGAATACATGTTTGCCCACACGACGCCGTTCCGTATCAATGAAAAATGGAACCAGTTCGAAAATCTTGTGATGCAATATGTGCCGCTGGCATTGACCGGAGACTCGAAGCCCGAGGGAGTCCTCAGCGATATCCAGAGCCAGCTTCCATAAGCTTGGGCACCTGGCCGGCCTGCGGCCGGGTCCATCGGCTCGACCGCAGCGCCATTGCCGGAAAGGAAGGCCCACGATGCTGGCCAAACACAGTGACATAATCGCGAGGCCAAGGCCACGCTCGCGCAAATGGTTCAGAGGCGAGGGATGGACGGCCTTGTTCTTCCTGTTGCCGAGCCTGATCGGTATCGTCCTGTTCCTCGTGCTGCCGATCCTGGCTTCGATCGCGCTCAGCTTCACCAACTGGCAATTGCTGGGAACGCCGCGCTTCGTTGGCCTTGCCAACTATATCAGGCTGTTCACGACCGATCCGCAATTCTGGACAGTCATGCGCAACACGATCTTCTTCACCGTCGAATATCTGGTGCTGAACATCATCATCTCGCTCGGGCTGGCGACCTGGATTTCGAGCCTCAGGATCGGGCAGCGCTGGTTCCGGGTGATCTTCTTCCTTCCCACCTTCACCCCGCTCATCGCCGTTGCCATGGTCTGGATGCTGATCTTCAGCAGCGGTGGCCTCTTCGACAACCTGATGGCTGCGTTGTCGCTGCCATTTTCGGGCGTGCTCAATGACCGCACGCTCGCCATGCAGGCCGTCGTTCTCACCTCCATCTGGGCTGGCGTCGGCTACAATACCGTTCTGTTCAACGCCGCGCTCGACATGGTGCCGGCAACCTATCTGGAAGCGGCGCGGATCGACGGGGCGACTGCCTGGGACCGGTTCTGGAAAATCCGCCTGCCGCTGATCTCGCCGACGCTGTTCTTCGGCACCGTCATGACGGCCATTACCTCGCTGCAGGTCTTCGACCAGATCTACGTCATGACCAAGGGCGGTCCGGGATCATCGACGGCTACGCTCGGCTACGCCATCTTCCAGCGCGGCTTCCAGAACTTTCAGATGGGCTATGCCTCGGCCATCGCCTGGGTGATGTTCGCGCTGATCATGCTGCTGACCGCCCTGCAATTCTGGTTCCAGCGCAAATGGGTGCACTATGACGCTTAACTCCAAAGCCAGGGCACGCCGGAAGCTGGCGTTCGACATCGTCAACCACGCCGCACTTGCACTCGTGGCAATCGCCTTCCTCTTTCCATTCTTCTGGATGGTCTCGAATGCCATACGCTCGAATGCCGAGGTGACGGCCATACCGGTGCATATCCTGCCTGAGGTCTTCGAATGGGGTAATTTTGCCGCCGCCTGGACCCGGCTGCCCTTCGGCCGGTTCTTCCTCAACAGTGCCGTCATCGCCATTTGCGTAACTGTCATCACCGTCGTCGTTTCCTGCCTTTCGGGCTATGCCTTCGCACGGCTGAAATTCAGGGGACGCGATACCTTGCTGCTGGGCTACATCGGCACGCTGATGGTGCCGCCGCTGATGCTCATCATTCCGCTGTTTCTGATCGTCAACAAGCTCAACCTCGTCAACACCTTTCCGGGCGTGATCCTGCCGATCTCCTTCGGCACATTCGGCGCATTCCTGATGCGGCAGTTCTTTCTCTCCATTCCCATGGAGCTTGAGGAAGCAGCAAGGATCGACGGCGCATCGCGCCTGCGCATCCTCGTCAGCATCATCGTGCCGCTGTCGATGCCGGCTATCGGACTTCTGTCGCTGTTCACCTTCATCGGGCAGTGGAACAATTTCCTCTGGCCGCTGATCGTCATGACCGGTGCCGACAATGCCACCCTGCCCGTCGGCCTTACCCTGTTCCAGACGCAACAGGGCACGCAGTGGAACTATCTGATGGCGGGCGCCACCCTTTCCATGCTTCCCGGGATATTCCTTGCGATCATCCTGCAGAAGCTCATCTACAACAGCATCGCCCTCAATGCGGGCATGGGCGGGCGCTGAAGCGCCTGCAGACTCCCAGGAGCTAGAACAATGGCGAAACTGACGATCCGCAATGCGGTCAAGCGATATGGCGCACTCGAGGTGCTGCATGGCGTATCCGTTGCCGCGCAAGACGGAGAGTTTGTCGTGCTCGTCGGCCCCTCGGGCTGCGGCAAATCCACCTTGCTGCGCATGATCGCCGGGCTTGAAAGCATCAGCGACGGCGAGATCGAAATTGGCGAGCGCATCGTCAACGACCTCGAACCCAATGAGCGCGATATCGCCATGGTGTTCCAATCCTACGCGCTCTATCCGCATATGACCGTTCGCGACAACATGGCGTTTTCGCTGAAGCTCGCGCGCCGCAGCCGGCAGGAGATCGAGCAGAAGGTCAATGATGCCGCCGGTATTCTCGATCTCTCCGCCCTTCTCGATCGCTATCCCCGACAGTTGTCAGGAGGCCAGCGCCAGCGCGTCGCGATGGGCCGCGCTATCGTCCGCAATCCGGCCGTCTTCCTCTTCGACGAACCGCTCTCCAATCTCGATGCAAAACTGCGCGTGCAGATGCGCACCGAGATCAAGACGCTGCACCAGCGGCTGGGCACCACCATGGTCTATGTTACCCATGATCAGATGGAAGCCATGACCATGGCCGATCGTATCGTGGTCATGCGCGGCGGCGATATCGAGCAGATCGGCTCACCGCTCGAAATCTACGATCAACCCGCCAACAGTTTCGTCGCCGGCTTCATCGGTTCACCATCGATGAATTTCATCGATGGTCAGGTCGTCGAGCGGAATGGAACGGTAGAGCTCCAAGCGGCGGAAGATCTGCAGTGGCCGCTGCCGGATAGCGCCCGGGCCTATGTGGGCAAGTCCGTCCAGCTCGGCATTCGGCCCGAACACATCTCGATCGATCCGGATGGCGTTCCCGCCAAGATCATCGTCATCGAACCGACGGGCTCCGACACGCATCTGCAATTGCAGGCAGGCTCTCAAACGATCGTCGCCGCCGTCAGAGACCGCCTTTCGGTATCACCGGGCCAATCCATTCCGCTCAGGATCGACCCGATAAAAGCGCATCTGTTCGATCCGTCGAGCGGCCAGCGTCTTTCCTGATTGTCACGCGCGCAGCGCCGCAGCCGGGCTCGAACGCAAGGCGCTGAACGCCGGAACAATCGAGATCAATGCCGCAACGAACAGGAAGCCGCCCACAAGCCATAGATCGTCGAAGGCGAAACCAACCGGCAGGCGCACAGCCGTCGATGCGGCAAGCCGCGCGGAGATCACCAGCGCGGTGAGATATCCAAGCGCGATGCCAAGTGCGATCCCGGCCGCAAACAGAATGAAGAGCTCGCCCCATACAATTGCGATGATCGAACGGATCGGCGTGCCGAGCGCTCTCAATGCCCCGATCTGCCGGCGTCTCGAACCAACATGCATGACCGTCACCAGCACGATGGCGGCGATGACGATCGCCTGCGTGCCGAGCGCGATTGCCAGCAACAGGCTGCGGGCATCGCCGAGCGTCGCATAGAGCCTGGTCAGCACCTCGGCCGGAAAGACACCAAGCGTTGCCCCGGTGCGATATTCCTGCCGAAGGCGGTAAGCATCGGCAATCGTCTTCGGCTTGACGAGTACGGCGGGAACATCCGGCGTCTGCGCATCGAAATGCTCGTCGAGAGGCGCGTCGGCATCGACGTGGCCATGCTCGTGCTCATGTTCATCGCCCTGATCGTGCGGCTCGGCACCGTGGTCTTCCGCTTCGTCGCCATCGTGGTGTTCTTCGCCGTGCATACCGTGCAATTGCCAGACGGCGCGGATCGGCACGAGGATCGCCCGATCCCAGGCCGTACCCGTCGGCGCCATGCGGCCAGTGACTTTGTAGGCAATGGCCGTATGGGTTTCGCCGCCGGTTTCGGCTGTGCCATGCATCGGCTTAATGTCCGCACCGGGCGACAACGTGACATCGGAGCCAACCACCGCCTCGCCGAGACGCGCGAACAGCACGCCCTGCGACAGAACCGGCGATAGAGACGAGATCAGGCTCGTCGTCGTACCGACGATCGGGAAACCATAAGCGGAATCGCCAAAGCCGACGGGTGCCGCCAATTCGACGCGCGGATCGTTGGCGAGCCGTCCGAGGACTGCGCCATCCATCAGCGGCAGCGGTGCCGGCTGCAGGAATACAGCTGATAGCGCCAGCTGCGTCTCGCTGCCGGCGGCTCCCACCAGAAGATCGAATTTCTCGGCGGCGCGTGCGCTGCCGAGCCGGACAGCTCGTTCCTGAAGCGTGACGGTCACGCTCAAGGCAACGGACAAGGCAATGAGGACAACGACAGCGAGCGCCCCGCTCCAAAAGCGCCGGAGATCGGCGAGAATGAACATCATCATCATTGCGCGGCAACCTCTCGGCTATCTTCCTCGATGCGGCCACTCGCCAGGCAGATGCGACGGCCAATACGCTCGGCAAGCGAGATATCGTGCGTCACGACGATAAGCGTGGTCCCCTCTTCGGCCGAAAGCTGCAGCAAAAGTTCGGCAACCTCATTGCCCGCCTGGCGGTCGAGGCTCGCGGTCGGTTCGTCCGCAACAATGACGCCCGGACGCTGCAGAAGCGCTCGTGCGACGGCAACGCGCTGCATCTCGCCGCGCGATAGCGTCTCGATCTTCTGCTGCGGGCGGGCAATGCCAGTGGCAGTGAGAAGGTAGAACGCGCGGTCACGCTCGGCGGGCGTCAGTCGACGCGCAAGGCGGACCGGCAGCACCACATTCTCGACAGCAGACAATCCGGGAAACAGGTGAAAATCCTGCATGACGAGGCCGATATTCCCGGCCCGGAACGCGTCGCGCTTTCCATTGGAAAGACGCGTAATCTCGGTATCGCTCCAGGAAACGCTGCCGCGCGTGACTGTCTCAAGGCCAGTAATCACGTTCACGAATGTGCTCTTGCCGGAGCCGGAGGCACCCGTGATCGCGAGCCGGCCGCCGGCCGGCAGATGAAATTTCTCAATGGCCAGCACCGGCGCGGCCAGACCGGGAAACTGCATTTCAAGACCGGAAATATCGAGCGCCAGCATGAGATCAAGCCGTCCTGAAGGAGGCGTCTCGCAGACGTAATTGGCTGATGAAGCCGGTTTCCGGATCCGTCCACGAGCCGAACTCCAGCACGCCTCGCGCCACGATCGGCGCATTGAACTGCACGAAGGTCTGCTTGGCAGAGAGATAAACGACCATGATATTGTCGGGCCAGTCGGCATCGGAAGAGCAGAAGGGGCAGAGCGACATCGGAATCTCCGTCAAGACGAAGAAGGCTGCCTCCGCCTTCAGCGGCGGCGCCATGAAGCCGTTGATGGCGACGTGCTTGCCGCTCAATTGCTTTACCTTGTCGGAGAATTCGAGGCCGAGCGGGCCGAAACTCTTGTAGAGCTCGCTGAAGCCGAGCTTTTCGGAAGCCTTTGCCCGCATGGCAATGCCAGCCATGGGCAGCACGGCAGCGGCGGTCATCAGCGCCCGGCGGCTGATGGAAACAGGCTTGTTCTGAGACATGGAAACCCCCATGAAATATGGAAGGACAGGCGGCCAGAAGCCGCCTGTCCGCATTCGCCGATCAGGCGAATTACATCTTTTCGGTGCCGAGCGCGAAGGTGTCGGCCAGGACCTTGTAGACGTCGCTCTGTTCCATGTAGCCGCGGAAGCCTTCCGCGCCCGGGCCTGCGGCCTGCAGAACGATATCGTCTACGGCATGGACGCCGCTGTCTTCGTCCTTCGGAATGTTACCCTGTACGAAGACGGCGCCGGGCACGTCCTTGTAGGCTTCGTTGGCAACATATTCCTTCTTCTCGTTCTGGATCGCCGGAACGAAAGGACCGTCGAGCTTCGGACGGAAGGTCTCGTAGTGGTCAGGACCGTTGTTGGCCGCGATGAACAGACGACGGGAAACATCGACGCGGTCCGGATAGCCGTCGCCATCCTTGTCCTCGTAGTTCGGGAAGCCGGCAGCCGCATAGGTGCCTACCTTCTCGCGCATTTCCGTACCCGGCTTATTATCATCGACGGTGCCGATGATCGAGACGCCATGAGTATGGTCGCCGGTGACGACGATCAGCGTGTCCGGGTTCTTCGCCTGGAACTCGCGGGCAACGGCAACGGCCTTGTCGAACTCGATGGTGTCGACCAAGGCGCGGTCCCAATCGAGGGGATGGCTCATCTTGTCGATGGATGCTCCCTCGACCACGAGGAAGAAGCCTTCCGGGTTCTTGGCGAGCTTGTCGAGCGCAACCTTGGTCATGTCGACGAGACCCGGCTGGTTCGGGAACTTGTCGACGGTGCCCTTCTTGAGGAATTCGCGGTCGAGCGTGACGTCGAGGTTGCCGGTGTGGAACAGGCCGAGCAGCTTGTCCTGGTTCGAGCCGGCTGCGGCAGCCAGTTCGTTCTTGTCGGTGGCAACGGCGTAGCCGGCATCCTTGAAGAGCGCGATGTAATCCTTGTCATCCTTGCGCTTCGAACCGGGCACGCTCTTGGCCAGGAAGTAGGCCGAGCCGCCGCCGAGCAGGACATCCGGCTTGACGTCGTACATCATGCCGACGATCTCGGCCTTGTCGCCGCGCTTGCGGGTGTGGGAGACGAGCGCTGCCGGCGTCGCGTCTTCGACTTCGGCCGTCGTCACGATGCCGAGCGACTTCTTGCCGGTGCGGCGGAGCGCTTCACCGATGGTTTCGACCTTGGGATCGTCCAGGCTTGCCGGCGTGCGGTCGGCATAGACGCCGAGTGCGTTCACGGCGGACTTGTGGCCGGTCATATAGGCCGACATGGTGTTGGCGCTATCGGTCGCGATAGCCGACGTTGAGGACGTGCCGATAAAGGCGACCGGCGGAATATCGTCCATGGCCAGGCGGCCATTGGCTTTGCCTTCCGTCATGCCCTTGGACATGATGCGGGCGCCGGTGCGATGTGCAACGGAAAGACCGTCGCCGAGCAGGAAGATGATGTTCTTGGCCTTCGGTGCTGCCGAGGTGGCGTAGACGTCCCAATTGACCGACTTTTTCTCGTCGCCGGCCGAAACCTCGACCTTGTACTGGCCGGGCTTTGCGAGCTTGACGCCGCGCAGGATCAGAGCCGAGCCGAGAACCTTGTCTTCCGCACCCTTTTCCTCGGCGACGAAATCAGCCGCCTTGCCGAAGACTGCGTCATAGCTCTCGCCATTGACCGTGACCTTCACGTCTTCCGGCTTCACCACCTTGCTAAACTCGACCTTGAAGTCGAAGGGTGAGCCAACGAGTACCGTTGCCCGGTCCAAAGGGTAGACGGTTGCTGCATTGGCGGCCCCAGCCAATACGGTTGCCGACACCATGGAAAGAAGAAGTTTACGCATTTCATACCCCCGCGTCTTGGTTACTTCCTCCTCTCCCTTATAAAGGCCAGATGACAATCACATAAAAAACGGCCAACTTTCTGCAACCGTGAATGAACAAATCAATTCACTAAGGATTGCTGATTGTATGTACAGCATCTAAAAAAGGAGGCGGCCGGCGCATTTTGGCGCCAGCTTTTCGTCAGGGCTTCGCACGGTCCGGATGCGCCGCCTGAAAGGCGGGCAGTTGGGTGCATCTGTCATTGATCTCGACGACGCGCTTCAGATCGGTCATGTCGACACCCCAGCGGCGGCCATTATAGACCTGCGGGACAAGACAGATGTCTGCCATCGTCGGCCTATCCCCGAAGCTGAACGCGCCATCGAAGCCGCCCAGCATCGCTTCGAGCTTGCGAAGCCCGGTGGCAATAAAATGCCGCATCCACTCCTCGCGGGCGTCGGCCTTGTCCGTTATGGTCGTGACATAGGCCGCGACATGCGTGTTGCATATCGGATGGATATCCATGGCAATCGCGTAGACAAGCGCCCGCACATGCTGCCGGCCCGCAATGTCGACGGGCATCAACCCGCTCTCCGGGCGAAGCTCGGCCAGATATTCGATGATGGACAACGACTGCGTCAGCGTATTGCCATCGATCACCAGCGTCGGAACGAACCCCTGGGGATTGAGCGCCAGATAGTCCGGGCTGTTCTGCTCGCCGTCCAGCAGGTTGATCGATACGCTCTTGTAAGCCATCCCGAGCATGTTGAGCGCGATGCGGACACGGTAGCTCGCCGACGATCTCCAGTAATCGTAAAGAATGACCTCGCTCATCGCGGCTGCGGTCCCTGGTACTTTTCGACGGTCTGCTCGATCGCTCCGAAGATCGAATGGCCTGCATGATCCTGTATCTCGATGCGAACCTGATCGCCGAACCGCAGGAACGGCGTCTTTGGCGCGCCGGTTTCGATGGTCTCGATCGTCCGGATCTCGGCAATGCAGGAATAACCAACGCCGCCGCTTTCGACCGGCTTGCCCGGTCCGCCGTCAAGCTTGTTGGAAACCGTGCCGGAACCAACGATTGTGCCGGCCACGAGGCTGCGGGTTTTCGCGGCGTGGGCAATCAGCTCGCCAAAATCGAAGGTCATGTCGATACCGGCATTCGCCTTGCCGAACAGCCTGTTATTCAGCGTCACCAGCAGCGGCAGATGCAGCTTGCCACCATCCCATGCCTCGCCCAACTCGTCCGGCGTGACGGCAACCGGGGAAAATGCCGAAGCAGGCTTGGACTGGAAAAAGCCGAACCCCTTTGCCAGCTCCTGTGGGATGAGGCCGCGCAAAGACACGTCGTTGACGAGCATCACCAGCCGGATGGCCTGCCGGGCGATGTCCGGACTGACCCCCATGGGTACGTCGCCGACCACGACGGCGACCTCACCTTCCATGTCGATCCCATAGGCCTCGTCGGCGGCCACGATCGGATCGCGCGGCGCAAGAAAGCCATCCGAGCCGCCTTGATACATCAGCGGATCGACCCAGAAACTCGCCGGCATTTCGGCATTGCGCGCCTTGCGCACCAGTTCGACATGGTTGACGTAGGCTGAACCATCGGCCCACTGGTAGGCCCTGGGCAACGGTGACGCGGCGTCATGCTCGTGGAACCTGATCGTCGGCTGGGCTCCCGTTTCGACACCCTCGGCTATCAGCTGAAGTCTCGGGCCAACATGGTCCCAGTCGTCGAGAGCCGCCTGCAAGGTGCGGGCGATATGGCCGACCTCGGAGCAGCGGGTGAGATCGCGAGAGACGACGACAAGCCGGCCGTCCCTTGTGGAGTCCTTCAAAGTCGCAAGCTTCATGGTCCGGTTCCGATATCAGAGAATGCAGGATCGATCTTCACTTGATGCCCGGAGTGCCGTCGAACCTGCGCTCCAGACCGTCCCAGCATTCCAGATAGTCATCCTGCAGCGTTTCAAGTTCGGCAGCGTATTTCGTCAGCTGTTGCGGGAAACGGGTCTCGAACATGAAGGCCATGGTGTGATCCAGCTTCACCGGTTTCAGGTCGGAATTGGAGGCCTTTTCGAAGCCGGATGCATCCGGTCCATGCGGCAGCATCATATTGTGCAGGCTCATACCGCCGGGCACGAAGCCCTTTTCCTTGGCATCGTACTGGCCGTGGATCAGGCCCATGAACTCGCTCATGATGTTGCGATGGTACCAGGGCGGCCGGAAGGTATGTTCGGCCACCAGCCAGCGCGGCGGAAAGATGACGAAGTCGACATTCGCGGTGCCTGCTGCTTCGGTCGGCGCCGTCAGCACGGTAAAGATCGACGGATCGGGATGGTCGAAGAGGATCGCGCCGACCGGCGAGAACGTCCGCAGGTCATATTTGTAGGGGATGTAGTTGCCGTGCCAGGCGACAACGTCGAGTGGTGAGTGGCCGATGTCGGTGACATAGAACTTGCCGCACCATTTGACGTGCACGCGGCAAGGCACTTCCTTGTCCTCGTAGGCGGCAACGGGCGTCTTGAAATCGCGGGGATTGGCGAGGCAATTCGCGCCGATCGGGCCGCGTTCCGGCAGCGTGAATTTCGCGCCGTAGTTCTCGCAAATATAGCCGCGCCAGACCTTCTCCTCGCCCTTGCCCATCACCTTGAACATCATGCCTCGAGGAATGACGCAGATTTCCAAGGGCTCGACATCCATGATGCCCATTTCGGTGAAGACCCTGATCGCGCCGACCTGGGGAACGACAAGCAATTCGCCATCGGCATCGAAGAAATAGTCGTCGATCATGTCTTCATTGAAGAGATAAAGGTGTGCGGCCATTCCGGCCTGGGTCAGGACATCGCCCGCCGTCGTGATCGTCCGCATCCCCTCGAGAAATGTCATCTTCTCCGTCGGCGCCGGCACCGGATCCCAGCGAAGCTGGCCGAGGGGCAACGAATGATCATCCAGGCAGGGAGCCGATTTCCAGAACGGATAGGAGGCGTTTGAAAAGCGCCGGGTGTGGCGCACGCTCGGGCGGATGCGATAGAGCCAGGACCGTTCATTCGTTCCGCGTGGCGCGGTGAAAGGCGAGCCGGAAAGCTGCTCGGCATAGAGACCGTAATTGCATTTCTGCGGGCTGTTCTGGCCTTGCGGCAGGGCACCCGGCAGCGACTCCGTTTCAAAATCGTTGCCGAAGCCGGGCATATATTGCAGCGTCTCCGCCGCCGCGGCCTGACGGTCGGAGGCCTTAGATATCGTCTGGTCCATCGCTCAATTCCTCCCGAAAACTGAGGGTGACCCAGCGCCGGCACCGGGTCGCCTGAAGATCATTCGGCCGCCGTGCCGATGACGCCGCGCTTGATCTGGTCTGCTTCGATCGACTCGAAGAGCGCGCGGAAATTGCCTTCGCCGAAGCCTTCGTCACCCTTGCGCTGGATGAACTCGAAGAAGATCGGGCCGATGACGGTCTTGGAGAAGATCTGCAGCAGGATCTTCGTCAGGCCGCCATTCACCACGCCTTCACCGTCGATGAGGATACCATGTTTCTTCATGCGTTCGATGGGTTCTTCGTGCCCATTCACGCGTGCATAGGACATGGCGTAGTAGGTTTCCGGAGGACCGGGCATGAAGCGCAGGCCATTGTCGGCGAGCGTATCGGTCGCCTTATAGATATCGTCCGTTCCAACGGCGATATGCTGGATGCCCTCGCCCTTGTATTTCTTCAGGAATTCCTCGATCTGGCTGGTATCGTCCTTCGATTCATTCAGCGGAATGCGGATCTTGCCGCAGGGCGAGGTGATCGCCCGGCTCACCAGACCGGTGATGCGCCCGTCGATA
Organism: Rhizobium sp. A22-96; assembly: GCF_053521805.1. Classification (NCBI taxonomy): domain Bacteria; kingdom Pseudomonadati; phylum Pseudomonadota; class Alphaproteobacteria; order Hyphomicrobiales; family Rhizobiaceae; genus Rhizobium; species Rhizobium sp. A22-96. The sequence continues at coordinate 1,371,045 of NZ_JBNWDQ010000001.1, read as the reverse complement.
TCGAAGAAGTGGATCTGCTTGAAATCGAACAGATCGCGATAGAAATCCCACCACTTGTCCATATTGCCGCGGAAGACATTGTGCGTGAGATGGTCGAGATAATAGAAGCTGACGCCTTCGGGACGCGGGTCGCGCTCGCCGAGCCAATCGAACTCGGCCTCGTAGGCCGACCCCTTCTTGCCATAGGTCTCGACGAAATAAAGCAGTGAACCGCCGATGCCGACGATTGCCGGTACATCGAGCGCCTTGTCATCGCCGTCATAGGGAACGGCACCCTTTGAAACCGCATGGTCGAAGGCGTGCTTGGCATCGACAACGCGCCATGCCATCGACGGCGCCGCCGGGCCGTGATCTTCGATGAAGCGCGCGGCATGGCTGCCCGGCTCGGCGTTCAGAATGTAGTTGATGTCGCCCTGGCGCCAGACGGTAATGTCTTTCGTCTTGTGCTTGGCGACCGGAACATAGCCCATGCGGGTAAAGAGCTCGCGCAGCTTCTCGGGCTCGGGATGAGCGAACTCGACGAACTCGAAACCGTCGGTGCCGGCCGGGTTGTCGGCGGTGATTTCGGACGGCGGCGCATCATGTGGAAAAGGACCCATTTTCTCCTCCTCAGAGACGGTACTTTGACTGTGCAAAGTATGGACCCAAATTCACGCAAAGTGCTTGCATTCTCAATGAAAAAGGAAAATATTATACACGATCTGTGAGCATTTTTAGAGTTTAGCGCAATGGATGAGCCACTCGACAAACTGGATCTGCGTCTTCTTGAGGAGTTGCAGAAGGATGGCAGGTTGACGAACAACGAACTCGGCGAACGCATCGCGCTCTCGCCGTCACAGTGCTCACGCCGGCGCACTCGGCTGGAGGCAGAGGGCTATATTCGCGGCTATCAGGCCAATCTCGACCGGCAGAAGCTGGGTCTCGATATGCTGGTGGTCATTTCGGTGACGCTCGCCACCCACAACCGTGACAATGCCCGCCGATTTTCGCAATTGATCAACGGGCTGCCGGAAGTGCTGGAAGCTTATGCGTTGACGGGCGAGATGGATTATCATCTGAAGATTGCGACCCGCGGGCTCGTCGGCCTGTCGCGGTTCGTCAACGACGTGCTGTTGCCGCATGAGTCCGTGCAGCACGTGAAGACATCGATCGTTCTCGATACGTTGAAGACATTCGAAGGCTTCCCGGTGCCGATGACACATGCTGACATGACGAGGGCGTGAGATAATAATTGCGGCACAGCTTTGCCAAGCGCGTAAGCGCTTCGCCGACGCAGGCAAATTTTAAATCTGTCAGCGGCGGCGATAGCTGCGCATATCTACCAATCCCCATCCATTCATGCTTGAAGAGAACACCCTTTGGCAAGGACGGGCGAGGATAGGTTTGCATGCTGCGCGCGGACGAAAAGACACGACATTTCGACGAATTTGCCGACATCCTGCTCAGGTGCAATCACCTCTATCGCCCCAGCATCGATTCCATTGCGCTGCTCAACGCCGTCGAAAGCAGGCGCCAGATCGAGATCTTCGACTACACCAACTCAGCCGATGCCTTCACCCGTGCCTTCGGGATGCGCAACTCGCTGAAATGCCTGCAGGCGCTCACCAGCCTCGGCACCGCGATCCACGACTATCGAAAAGTGTGCGATCTCGGTTGCGGCTCGGGCGCATTCAGCCTCGCCTTCGCCTATCTTGCCCGAAATCCTCTCCTTGAGCTTCACGGATTGGACGCGTCGGAAACCCAGCTTTCGCTCAGTGAAGAACTGATGTCGGTCGCCCGGCTTCCCGGAAAATTTGAATTCGAGCGGCGTAACCTGCCGGCGCAGATCGGATACCTCCCCGATCTGACGCTCTCCTCCTACTGGTTTTGTGAGAACGAACACGTCATTTTCGATCCCGCATCGTTCGATCTCACGGTCGGGAGGGAGTTGCTTGTTGTCGACTATGAAAAGATTATCGACCACATCACGGCTTTCCTTCCAAGAGGCTTCCGCGTTCTCGGACGATACAGTGCAAATATCGAAGTTCCCGCCGCACTGACCGAATTCGTTGCCCAGGAAAAGGCAAGCGTCCACAGCATCCATATCGGCCGCGTGCTGGACTAGACGCTCGAGCGAAATTGCTCTCCGATTTGCAAAGAGTACTACCACCCCTTGAATCGCGAAGATCGGCTCACCAGCTATCTGCCAACCCGCTGGTCCGGGCCCCTCTGGTGAGAGCCGTCGGCGCTCTTGCGATGTCGAACCTTTTCCGACACCGTGCGCCGACTGAGGTTCTCCTTCGTGGAAGCATCATTGTTTTTCGTCGAGTGGCTGGGAAAGCCACTTTGGATGTGGGCCAGCTTTATTGCCCTCGTCATCGCCATCCTCTCCTTCGATCTTGGCATTCTGCATAAAAAGAATAAGGAGATCGGCGTCGGCGAGAGCATCAAGCTCTCCGCCCTCTACATCTCGCTCGGCCTCGCCTTTGGCGCTTGGGTATGGTGGTATCTCGGTGCGGAATCCGGCCTTGCCTACATGACCGGCTTCGTCGTCGAAAAGACGCTCGCACTCGACAACGTCTTCGTCATCGCCCTGATTTTCTCGTTCTTCGCCGTCCCGCGCCTCTATCAGCACCGCGTGCTCTTCTGGGGCATTCTCGGCGTCATCGTGCTGCGCGCCATCATGATCGGCGTCGGCGCGACGCTGGTCGCCGAGTTCTCGTGGCTCCTCTATGTCTTCGCCGCCTTCCTGATCGTCACCGGCATCAAGATGCTGGTCATGAAGGATGCCGAGCCGGATGTTTCGAAGAACCCGCTGGTCCGCTTCATGCGCAACCGCTTCAACGTCACCGACAACCATCACGGCGAACGGTTCTTCGTGAAGCAGGCCCATCCGCAGACGGGCAAGCTGGTCTGGTTCATCACACCGCTGTTCATGGCCCTGGTGGTGATCGAAGTCGCCGATGTCATCTTCGCCGTGGATTCGGTGCCTGCAATCTTCGCCATCACGACTGACCCGTTCATCGTCTACACGTCGAACATCTTCGCGATCCTCGGCCTGCGCGCCCTCTATTTCGCACTGGCGGCGATGATCCACCGCTTCAAATATCTGAAGCCGGCCCTTGCCATCGTGCTTGTCTTCATCGGTTCGAAGATCTTCGCAGCAGACCTGCTGGGTCTGGAAAAATTCCCGGCCGCCCTCTCGCTCGGCATCACCTTTGCGATCATCGCCAGCGGTGTCGTCTGGAGCCTCGTGAAGACACGCGGCCAAGCCGGCGAGGCCTGAGCCAGCAGAGTGCCCACCAAGTCGGTGGGCACTATCACCCCCGCACACAAACCAACATCTGAAAAGGACTGGACATGCTCTCCAATCTCATCGCATCCCTCTTTGCAACCTTCGCGCTTGCCCCTCTGCAGGCCGAGATCGAGCGGTACGCCACCGCTGCAGGCCAGCCGGTCGAGATCGTCAGGCAGTCGCAGGCATGCCTGACGACCGAAGGGCCGCTGCTGGTAAAGCGAGCATCGGAAGATATGGTCTGGACCATCTCCACCGTTGTCGGCGTCGCCACGGGCTGGAGCGATCCTGTGGATCTGCTCAACAAGAACAACCCGGATTGCGCAGCCGTCATCGGCCTTCTCAAGAATAAAGGCGCCGACGAGGCCTGATAGGCTGCCAGCGCAGCCTCCTCCGACAATTCCATCCGGGGAAAGAGGATGACGGAACAGACAGAAGACGTAGCATCCGCTCGCCTCTACGAATTGGCGAGGCTCGCCCAGTCCCAAGGCGGCATCTCCTTGGGCGAAATTCTCTGCGCTCTTGGCCGCACGAGCATGGCTTTCACCATTCTCGTTCTCGCATTGCCGCCCATGATCCCCATACCGGGACCGTTCGGTGTGGTGTTCGGAACCGCCCTTGCCATCGTTGCTGCCCAGATCGCAGTTGGCCGCCAGTCCATTTGGCTTCCATCCTTCCTCAGCCGGCGCCGACTGTCGCCGGCTGTCGTGGAGCTCATGGTTCGCTACAGCGCACCGATCCTTGCCAGGGTCGAGGCCATGGTTCGCCCCGGTCGTCTGGCCGTCTTTACAGGCCGGACAATGCAATGGCTGATGTCATTTCCGATCTTCGTGTTGGCGGTCGCCATCGCCCTGCCAATCCCCCTCGGCAATTTCCTGCCGGTGCTGGCGCTTATCGTCATTTCCGTCGCCCTGATCGCCAGAGACGGATTGCTGGTGCTGGCAGCTCTGCTGCTATCCGCGCTTGCATTTGTTGCAACGGCCTGGCTGATGCAAATGGCACTGACCGGCTTGACCGCAATCGCATCCTGAAATGCGGGCTGGAAGCAGCGCCGGAAAGCGATGAAGAAGGTGAGGTCGAATTGCCGCACCGTGCTGTAGTGTGGCAATCTGGGTCTTGCCACCCACGACGTCCTCTCCAATTATAGCGCCTACATCGCAAGGCTGACCTCGTAGGCGTTGCGTCCACCAAGGACTGGATCTTCCATGGTTTTCTGCCCCTCGCCATTCACTCGGGTCGCCACACTTGCCAGCGCTGGAGCCCTGCTGCTCAGCGCGCAGATTTCAACGGCGCAGGATTTGCCTGTCCAATCTCAATGGCCCGACACGCCGACGTCGCGGGTGGAAGCCCTTGCAATCCTGCAAACGCTGAATGCCGATCTTCTCAGCAATGCCAGCGCCACGCTGACGCTCGATCGCTGGTGCGCGGCGCACAAGCTGGCGCCGGCGGGCTCCAAGATTGTGGCACAACGGGTCCGCGGTCAGGACAAACCGGCCGATGCCCATATTCGCGAGTTGCTCGCGGTCGGGCCGAGCGAACCGGTCGCCTATCGCCGCGTTCGACTGGCGTGCGGCGATCGCATCCTGTCGGAGGCCGATAATTGGTATGTACCGGCAAAGCTGACTTCCGAAATGAACGAGGCCCTGAACACGAGCGATGTCGCCTTCGGCCGGGCAGTGCAGGCTCTCAAATTCACGCGCACGAACCTGTCGGCTCAATTGCTATGGTCGCCGCTTCCGCAGGGTTGGGAGATGGGGACGGCCCTTCCCGCATCCGGCACGGGCTCGCTCACCCCGCCGCCCTTCGTTCTCGAACACCATGCCGTGCTGAAACTGCCCGACGGCACACCGTTCAGCGCGCTGGTCGAGAGCTATACGCGCAGCGTATTGGATTTTCCGGCTCCGCCCGCACGATGAGTCTTGCCACCGGACATTTGGTTTAGAAGCGCACATCAGAGACAAAGTACACCGCGCTACCACACAATCTGGCGTCATGTTGCCGTATTGGGGATTGCTGAGTCCCGCGATTCCGCGAGCTGCATGGCTCAAAGGTCTTGCTCCAGCCTTGTGCCATACAGGGAAAAAGCCAGCTTCACACAAGTCATTCTCGTTATCGTGGCGGCATCAGCAACGTGCGAGGAACCAATGAGCATCTTTGGTAGCATGAAAACGGCAGTTTCAGGCATGAACGCTCAAGCAAACAAGCTTAGCACCGTGTCGGACAACATCGCGAACGTCAATACAACGGCCTATAAGTCGGCAACCGCCAGCTTTTCGTCGTTGATCCTGCCCTCGGGCGGCGGCAACTACAATTCCGGTAGCGTCGAGACGAATATCAGCTATTCGGTAACGCAGCAGGGCGACGCCATCTCCACTTCGTCGGGTACCGACCTGTCGATCCGCGGCGCCGGCTTCTTCGTCGTGCAGGCAGCAGACGGCTCGACGGTTCTGACGCGCGCGGGCGACTTCACCCCGGATGCCAACGGCAATCTCGTGAATTCCGCCGGCTACACCCTGATGGGTTATTCCTACGCATCGGGAGCACCGGCTGTCGTCGTCAACGGCTTTGATGGCCTGGTGCCGATCAACGTCAATCAGAGCGGCCTTGCCAACTCACCTTCTACCTCGGGTAGCTTTACCGGCAACCTCAATTCGGGTGCAACGGTCGTCGTGCCGAGCACGACCGAGACACTGCCGAGCGCCAACAAGGCGACGACCACAGCCAATACCCAGAAAAGCTCGGTCGTTGCCTATGACAAGCTCGGCAACACCGTTATGTACGACATCTATTACACGAAGACCCAGGCTGCATCGCCTGCTGTCGCCGCTGACCCGACCGCCACTCCGCCGATCGTAGCGGTCCCAGCGAAGGCGGATCAGTGGGAAGTCGCCGTCTACCGCAATGCCGATGCGGCGACGGGTACCGGTTCGTCTTTCCCCTACTCGTCTGGCCCTGTTGCCACCAGTACGCTGGCGTTCGATACAAGCGGAAATATGACAAGCGGTGGCAGCTTTACGATCACCGATCCAAAGACCGCCGGGTCGATCACGATGGATCTGACCAAGATGACCCAGAAAGCCTCGGCTTTCGCCTCCACCGGTTCGACCAATGGACAGGCGGCGGCAGCAGTCACTGGCGTCACCATCGACAAGAACGGTATCGTCTATGCCAATTATGCGAAGGGCGACCCGAAGGCTATCTATCAGATCCCTCTGGCAACCGTCGCAAGCCCGGACAAGCTGTCGCTCCTGAGCGGCAACGTCTATCAGGCCAATGCCGACTCTGGCGTAACCGTCACGAGCTTCGCCAACAGCAATGGCCTTGGCTACATTCAGTCCAACTCACTGGAAGCTTCGAACGTCGACCTCGCTGGCCAGCTCACCGACATGATCCAGGCGCAGAAGAGCTACACCGCCAATTCCAAGGTGTTCCAGACCGGCTCCGACCTGTTGGACGTCCTGGTCAATCTCCAGCGCTGATTTTTCCTCCGCGCAGTCAAAGGGCCCTTCGGGGCCCTTTTTTATTTCTCGCTGCGTTCGGCTGGTTCGGCGCAAATCTGCGTCGCGAGCTCTTCCTTACTGCGATGCCTCCAAATTCAATTGCCTGGCGCCGAGATAGTCGTCCGCTCCCCGAAGCCGAAATTCAGCCACATTTGCGCCGTTATGCCCTCGGAATGCTGGGCGATGCGGTTTAAGCAAGTCTGATAAAAAGCTTGTGATCTCTATCGTGACTGTCGCCATTTTCCGGCATCGTTAGGGTCTCGTTCAGCAAAGCAGCGCACAACTATGATTTCTGGATCTGAGTACGTGTCGGTCAGGCTTGTGGGGCGGGCAGGCTGTCATGCCGCTCTCATCGGCGACGATGTACCGAGGTCCACGGTATTTAACAGGAGATCCAAATCAGTGCGGTCGAGACGTGCCCCCAGAAGCATCGCCAGGATGCTTAGCCTTTGTACCGTCGCCATCCTCATTGCCAGCGCGCCGCAATCATTTGCTGCGGGACAGCAGTCCGATGTTCCAGCTTGGCTTACGGCCCATATGGGCCAAGGTGACGGTCAGATCGCCCGCCCGGTCCTGCAGAGAGCCCGCGCGCTCTACATGCGCAAGGTGAGTGAAGGCAAGGTCAGGAACCCCTGCTACTTCGCAATGGACGCAACACGTCCCAACGACCCGAGCGACGGCGGCCGGTTTTACATCGTCTGCGAGGCCAGCCAGACATTCCGGGTCGTTTCATCCGGACACGGCAGCGGTCGCGATCTCAAGGGTGTCGTTGATTTCGGCAACGGACGCATGTGTGCCAGGAACTTCGGCAACGCCATGGATTCAAACCTGACGACCGGCGGCTCCTATATGACCGAGGAGACGAAGACGACGTTCAAGGGCTATTACCCTGCCTCGCAGACCAAGGACGTTGCCTATCTCCGTACCTTCCTTCAGTTCGACGGCGAGGGTGAGACCGCAAATGCCCGGCAGCGGGCAATCGGCGGGCATGCCGCAGCAAAGGTCGCCGGCGTCTGCATGAAGAAGGATCCGCAAAGCCCATATGCCAACCGTGACGGCTACGTGCCGCTCGGTAAGCTGGTGGAATATGCCGGTGGCCGTAGCGACGGCTGCACCAGCTGGGCAGCATCGGATGCCAACCAGATCATTTCGATGGTGAAGGACAATCCGACGACACTCTACATCTATCCGGAGTCATCCGATATCAACGCGATCGCAAAGACGGTCGCTGGGGGTCGCTCACCACCGCAGGCGGGATTGTACTGGAACGACTCCTGCCTGAAACAAATCGGCGCTCCGAAGTTCTGGCCGAAGGAATCTCTCGAGCCGGTCATCGTCCAATACAAGAAGGATCATCCGGCGCCGCCGGCAAAGCCCATACCCATTTGCCAGTAAGCAGCCGTTCTCGACAAACGGGGAGGCAAGAGATTATCCGTCGAACCGACACGCTCTTCCTTCCTGTCTTTCACGAGCCCCTGATGGCTGTTTTTCAAAACAGGGCGAAAAAGCGGAAAGGCATGGACTTTTCTGCGCAATTAAGCGATAAAGGCACAGGGTTTCGGCGGTCTATAGGTCTCTTTTCCATATTTTCTCGCCACTGATATCGAATTTTTCCGATGTTCTACCCGATTGATTTCATTTAATTAAAGTCTCGAAGCTGAAGTTATCAGCCGCTTTGCTTCTCCCAGGCATACGAATGCCATGGGGCAACGCCTGCCAAACTGATTTTTCCATCAGTGCCGTTATTGTGTTTCAAGCCGGGAATTGCTCTCGAAGTGAAGCTTCCGCTGAGGGGAATCCTAACGATCTAGGCCAATTTCTGTGTACCTACGGCGGTATTGGCCCTCAGCAGGGACATCAGCATTGGACCGATCGCAAACTCTCCCTTCTGGCTTCGGCGTGTGAGATCGCGGAGATAAGCGCCAGCGGATTTGATATGCGAGGTTCTCTCCAGAATGCAGGCTATCACCGTCGCGGTGTTCTCCGGCCCCAGGATCGCGCAGGCCTGATGGTGGGCCTCAGGGCTGATATCAAGCATCGATTTGACGATGACTGAGGCTGTCATCAGATCGCGCCAATTTCCGATCCTGCCGCCCGGACCGTAGGCAGCAATTTCCGGACATGCTCTCATGACCATGTCGAGGGGAAATGCTTTGACTGCGATAGGCTCGTTCTTGAGCCTTTCTGGGCGCGGCTCGGTTGCGGCAGATGAAAGCCCGTTTTCTTCAAGCGAGCGATTTAGGGGCGCCAGGTGTGGGTTTGGCCGCATCTCTACCGAAGCCACGGACAACACAGCGGGCTGTTTTTGCCGTTGCGCTTCAGATTCAGATAGGGATTCTGAGTCTGAATTCTGTATGTGCCGCTCATTTTGATAGGGATTGCCGCTTGGTTTTGTTGTTTTTGCGTGTTTTTCCAATCGGTTGACGATTTCGTCCTGCAGTCGACCGAGTTTCGACAGCAAAGCTTCGAGCTCTTGGATGTTGGGCGAGCGTGGAAGATTGTCGATGAGGCTACGGAAGCCGGAATGAACGGCCTCCCACTGACCCTCGACGCGGTCTGAGAGCGCTGTTTCGATAAGCTTGAGGATGTCACGCCTGTGAAGGCTGACGCGCTCTCTCAGGCTCTGCAGATGAAGGCGCTCGGCAACGACCTCGGCAGCGAGATGTTCGATCTCTTCCGCGCGAGAAACCAGCGGAGCCAGCGAAAAACCATAGGCCTCGTTGACCTCTCCAGCCCTGCTTCTGCGAGCATAGCGTTTGCCGTTCGGACTATCGCGCCGGACGATAAGACCAGCTTCGATCAGGGCCGCAAGGTGACGGCGGATGGTTTGCTCGGCCATGCCATGGGCGCGCAGAGACAATTGTGCGTTCGAGGGAAATACGACCAGATTAGCTCCATCCGAGAGTTCATTCTTCGGATAGAAGCTCAGGAGTGCGCTGAGAACGGCAAGCGCTCGGTCCGTCACACCGAGAATAGGCTTGGCTTCGCAGAGCGCACGATGGATCTTCCACTTATCGACCGACTTGGCTGGCCTGGCATGTTCAGCTCTTCTCTGGGCTATCAACATGCCAAGCGTCATCGGCCGCCGCCCAAAGGGCGTCGTCACGTATTCAGTGTCCATTTTTCTTCACCTACGTTGAGGCAAAAGAAATTTGCTCACCAAAACGATGCCAAAGACTCTTGACTGTGATTCGGGGAAATGCGATTCTCGATGTGCTTAAGATCGGAGAAGGGCTTCCACGATGGTATCGTTTGGGGGCCTTTTTCTTTTGCGGCTTACGTTTCCTTTCCCTGCTGGAACTCAGTGAAAAGACCCTTCAGTCTCTCCTGCACAAACTGGTCGAATCCAGGTGCCGCCTTGCTGTCGAAAACAAAGGTGGCACGCGCTGGCGTTCTCTTAAATGTCACGGGTACACCGGATATGGCGGATGGTTCCACGATCGGCTTTGTGGATGCAGGCTTGCCAATCGCCAGAGCCATGGCCTGCTGAAAACGTTCATCGCTGGATAACTTGCGACTGTTGTCCGCGGACAACTCGGCGACAATCGGTTCAGAGGCAACGCCCTCAAGGCGCTCTCCCAGCTCCAACCACCGTCTGCGCCCAATCTCCGGCGCCGGGCCAATCGAGCTGATAAGGGCCAGAGGCACCTGCCTCATGACGATCAGCATCTTTGACAACGCAGCCTTATCCACGCCAAGCGCGGCCATGATGATATCTCTGCCAAAATCACGTTGCTCAAGTCGGAGGGCAAAGAGAGCCCGTTCGATATAGGACAGGTTCGTGCGCGCACTGTTTTCCTGACCTTGGCTTACAACGAGCTGATCGTCGGTAAGCTGACGGACAACGGCACGCACCTTGATGCGAAGTTCCTTTGCCGCAGCCAGGCGCCTGTGCCCGTAGGCAACCTGATAGCGCCCTCTGGCCTCGGGATGCGGACGCACCAGGATGGGTACCTGCTGGCCGTGTTCGCGTATCTGTTCAACGAGCTGACCAAGCTCAACCGGATCGATCTCAAGGCGGTCGGTGACGAAGGAACCATCAACGAGATCGGGATCGACCTCGACGATGGTCTGACCTTCCGCCAGCTGTCGTTCGAGATCGCTGGCCCGCTCCATCTTTTCGGTGATGTTGCCAAGCGTTCTGGTGATGCCGCCAACGGGGCCGCCGCTTCTTGCCTGCGGCAGAAAGCCGGCAATAGGCCGGGTGTCTTTTGCCGGCACGGTATCGGCGCGCCCCGTATTCGGAGCCGAAATTTCAATCAGGTTCTTGCGCGCCATCTATCTATTTCCTTCCCCAGGTGGAACGGAGATGCGTCTCGATCTCGCTGTTCACCAGATTGAGCGATTCCAGCGCGCGATCGTAAGTGCCGCGGGTGAACTGAGCTCGTTCGACTTCGTAAAGGGTTTGCTTGGTGACACCGGCATCGGCAACAGCCGTCGACTTGACCATGGCATTGTGGAGCATGCGATTGCCGAAGATGGCTTTCATAAAGCCGGTCATCTGGCTCTGAGGCCCATCGTTCGGCTCGAAGCGAGTGACGAGATAGCGCATCCAGTCGTAGCTGGTGCGACCCCCTGCACTCTCGACCACGGACATGAGTTCGCTGGTCATGGTCAGGAACTGGGACATCGACATGACGTCGAGCATCTGCGGGTGAACGGTGATCAGAATGGAGGTCGCCGCGCAGAGCGCCGACATCGTCAAGAAGCCGAGCTGCGGCGGGCAATCGATGACCACGACGTCATAGAAGCTTTCGATTTCCGTCAAAGCTTCGCCGATACGGGCGAAAAACATCGTCTCTGCCCTGCCCGCTGCCATCGCCCGCGGCGTCTCATGCTCGAACTCCATGAGTTCGAGATTCCCGGGTATGAGATGCATGTTCGGCGTATAAGTCGATCGAACGATGTCCGAGATCGGCCGTGGCGCCTCATAGCGGATGGCGCCGTAGAGCGTTTCGCCTTCGCCCACATCAAGCTCGGGTTGGTGCCCGAACAACGCGGACAAGGAAGCCTGCGGGTCGAGATCTATGGCCAGCACCCGGTATCCTCTCAGCGCCAAATATTGCGCGAGATGGGCCGCTGTCGTGGTCTTGCCCGAGCCGCCCTTGAAGTTCATCACCGAAATAATCTGGAGCTTCTCGGACCCCTTGCGCTGAGGCACGTATTTGGGCGTTCCGTTCCGCTCATCCAGAACCTTGCGGATGCGGTCCATATCGTCGGCGGTGTAAAGCCTGCGGCCATTTGCCAGCGGGTCCGGTCCATGGCCTTCGGCGGCGATCTGGCGGAGATAGCCTTCTCCGATGCCGATAAAGGCGGCGGCTTCCGCCGGCGAAAACATCCGCATCGTCTTCTGCGACTGAGGCGGGAAGAGCTTTGCCTGGTGTTGCTGGAGCTGATAGGACAGCTCTTGCGCATCTGTTGCCAGAAGCGTCGGAAGGTGCTCTTGTTCGTCCTGGAGCAGGGGACTCGGTTGCATTGTCTTTTTCCCAATTAACTGCGCAATTGTTGCGGAAAGCCACGGAACTACGCAGTTACAATATGCTCCGATTCGTGTCCGTTTTACAAATGCTTAAACAATTGGCATTTTTTCTTGGTTTTTCGCTCAATAGCTGTGCAGGAAACCCGCTTTCAGCCGATCGCATTCCAATGAATATTGAGACTGCGAGATCGGCACGAGAGGCGGAACTTGCTCTGTTCCGGGGAGCGGTTTCCCGTCCGAAGGTAGTCCGCGGACTACTGGCCTTGCTGAGCGCTGGTGGGTGCCTTCGTGTAAGAAGCTGAGGCGAGTCGTTTAGTGCGGCATATGTTCTCGTTGAACTGGTAGTCCGCGGACCACACCTTAGGCCGATGTGGTCGTTCCCGCTGAGCGAACTTCCTTATAGAAGTGGGAAAGGTAAGTTTGCAAAGCCATTCATAGCACTCGTTCGCTCAACGGCCGCAACGGCCTCGGCGATCGCTTTATCGAGCCACGCCATCGGAAAGCTTGCGGCGGCCAAGAAGCGAGGCGCGGATCAGGTCTGCTTTGCTGACTGCCGGTGGCGCCGGCTTGGGCTCAGGTTGATGCACGGGTGCCTTGGTCTGTGTCTGCCGCAATGTTGTTAGGCGGTGTTGCGCCGCCAGCCGGTCCTCGCTCGAGAGCGGTTCGGTCGGATTCCCCGAAATATCATGCCGCATCGAGTCAGGCTGCGCGCAGGCAAAATAATATTGCTTGGAATGGAGGAATGCACTGGTTGCGCGGCGAAGCGACATGACGGGCACATCGGGTTTCAAGAGGGGGCGAATTTCACTCCAAAGCCCAAGCGCGAAAGGGCGAACGGGATCGCCTGGCCTGGAAGGCAGAATGTCAATGCGCTGAAGCAGAAGCGTATTGATCGCGTCCGCCTTCTTGACATCGAGCGCGGTTGCCACGATCGGACCATTGTTTGTCATCCAAGGTTCTTCCATGAAATCGTTCCTCTGCCTCGAAATCCATTACGAACTGATTGTGAAGTGATTTTGACGGGGAGCAAAAGAATCCACCGCCGATTGATGATGGCTACGCCGCATATATGAGCGGGTGACAGCTGCAGCAAGTTTTGGTTAACGGGATTTTTATAGTTGGGCGGATAACTTGCGTCTGGCCGCGAAAGGTATTGAGTACGCGGCGCCCACTCGGCCGAAAAACGGCCAGCCATAAAGATCTCATTTGCCAATGCCATCAGGTGCAGAGATTTTTTCCCCTCATTGCTCATTGATTGATACAGTGATTGACCTGTCGTCCCCTGACGCAGGAGATCTTTGGGGAGAGTACCCAACTCGCGCTGTTAGCTAAAGATCCATAGCGTCGCAGGCCCACCTTTTTCGGAGATGTTTTCGTATCGGCTATTTGCGGGCGCGCGATATGTCCTTCCTCTTTGATAGGAGTCCTGCGAGATCGCCGAAGTCCCCCACCGAGCATCCGGATGCCTGAGGCTGTGGGACCAACTGTATTGGGGGGAGGGTAGGCCAGGTCAATTTCAACATGAGATCTCGGCGTTGAGTTCTATCTCCGGCCATTCGGTTCACGTCTCGCCACTCCAGACGGAAGCAGTTTGGGCGCCAGAGTGGCGAGAGGTTTAAATATGTCGGTGATAACCCGCTCAGGTTTTGCGAGTGCCGGTTGGCGAATGCTCGCTGTGGCGGTACATACGGCATCGTGATCGGCCAAGCCTGAGTCTGAGTCGATGAGCCGCCTTCTGGAGAGATATCTTGAGCATCAAAGCATTTCTGTCTCTGAGCGCTGTTCTATCGCTTTCATTTGGCTCGAGTGCCCTAGCCTTCGATAAAGCGACTTTTTTCGATGCGGCGCTCTGCAAGCCGGCCTATACGACGGCCTCGGCCACGAAAATGTACGACGAAGCGGAGAAGCTTGCGAAGGCCGACATGTCGCTGATGACGGCGGCTATCTACAAGTTGCCCGCGGACTTCGGCCGGCAGGGTTTCAAGACAAGCGAACTCGTCTTTGCCGGTTCGAGCTTTGGCGTTCTGGTTGAGGGCTTGCGAGCCGACGACCTCGCCAAGGCCTATCAGTTGAAGTCGGACGATCTTGGCAGCCTTCTAGGGACGGCGACGAAGGCGTACGCACGCGCCCTGCCGAAGTCTGCTCAGCCGACTGCCGATATGGGGATCGTATCGATCATTGCCCGTGAATCCGCCGCCTTCCCGGGCAAAACACTACTCGCCTGCGAATTCGTGACGAATGAGGATCGCGAGGCCATGAAGCAGCTTCAGGGAAAATGAAACTATCGCATAGTGCATTCAGTTCCGGCGACCGCGCGCAGAAGGTACGCGCGGGGTATCCCATCGGGGCACCTGCTCAATTCAGTGAGCATTCTGTTAGCGAGAGCAGAGGCTTGAGGTCAATGACCGCTCTTGATCAGCAGCGGTGGCCCTACTTGAAGGCAGCATCGCCAACGGAAGTTATGCGTTATTTTGTTTCCCATATGGAAAAGGCCATAGCTAATTCATATGGTTAATATTGCCTAAATTTCGAACGGCGTTGGGCAGAAGCACGTACGCGGGGCAGAAGGGGTGGCAGCTATGTTGATCGGTACGCCGTGGGCGTTATTGCAGATTGACAAGTCTGATGGGATCAATGATCTTTATATTAGGCCTGTGCAGCCTGCCGCTCGCGCCAAGTTTGGTTTGGTGAATGCACTTGGATACCGGGTTCGACTTCCAGCCCTTTCGGCAGTCGGTCAGCAATGCGAGCACTGACAAATAGATTGCCATGGAGGAACTGGAATGTTCAACACCGTCGCTATCAAAGGCATGGCAAAGGCCATGCGTGACGCTCTCAGCAGTCGGAAAATCGATCTTTCTCATAGCGAATGCCTTGAGTTGATTGCGAAGCAATTCGGTATGAAAGATTGGAATGCGCTTGCTGCTGTGCTCGGGCCAAAGGGGGTAGAAAAACCACTTTTCTTCTCCGTGATTGGCGAAGAAATGAAGCTTCACAGGACAACAGAGAAGCTCAATGTGAACGACACTGATCTGTCGGGATCGACCTTCAACGATGCAAATCTCTCAGGCACGACGTTCAATCAAATTAATTTTTCTGGAGCTAGGTTCAACGATAGCAATATGAGCGGATGGTACGTCAATGACGTCAATCTTTCGGGCTCGCGCTTTCAAAACATCAACTTTTCTGGGGTTGAGTTCGCCAACTGCCGGCTTATGGGTGCGACACTCGACGGCATACCTTTCGAAGAGATGGTCGAGGCGTATGAGAAGTCGCAGAACTCCTAGGTATCGCGGGTGAGGCGTCCATCCATTCTATGAAAACAGCTGTCGCAATAGTCTGCAATCGTGACCGACTAATGCGACAGCGTTCCCGCGGCTTCCTGCAGACCATCAGGACGAGGCATTGTCTTCGGATGAGTTGCGGCGCTTCGCGCCTATCGCAAAACGCTTCTTGATCCTGTCGACCGGTGTTCCATCCGATAGGGGGACTTGAACGAGCCAGTCATAGGTCTCGAAGCCCATCTTCTCGTAATAGGCAAGACCACTGACGTTGTCGGCGCGAATAGTCGCATTGATGAATTCGAACCCGAGCTCTTCTGCGGCAGCTCGGGTTGCAGGGAAGAGAGCGCTTCCCACGCCGCGCGCACTTGAGTTCATACGGGCAAATGTCGCGATGTCGGCGAATCCTTTCGGTGGATCGCCATATAAGCTCAGGGACTGAAAACCGACGAGCAATCCGTCGTGTTCGGCAACGTGGCAAACGAGGGCGAACTCGCCATCGATGAACCACTCCGCAAATTCCTCAGCCGAAAGCGGCGTCTCGAGCGCGGTGGTTCCGCCGGCCCGGATGATTTCATTCAGGAGACCGGATAGCTCCTTGGCGTCGGCAGTGACGGCCTTTCGAATATGCATGCTTTTGTTACCCCGTTTTTAGGCTGAGAACGAATTAGCGCCTGGAAAATGCAGGTGACGGCTTAGCCCATGGTGCCGTCAGCGCGGCTTGCGGCACAACTTTTGAAGATCATCGCTCAGCCCTGCAATTTGAAGCAGCCAAGGAAATCCCTAGCCGAAAGCCGGAGCGATTACGATCGATAAACTCAACTGACCTGCGGCATTTTGATGCCTTCCCCAACAGGTCCTGGGGTGCCGCATATATCTGATCGCACACAATGATCCCGGTTTCCGAGCTCTGCTTCCCTGGGCGTCTTTTCGATGGGGTATATGAAGTTCAATAGAGAGTACTAATTTTGCACCGCAGTATTTATTCGCTGCTTTCAATCTCGTTAAAACATTAATTTCCCAGAAATAATTCCAATTCTTTCTTGATGATTAAAAGTCATACTGATGTCGCAGGGAATATTGGGATGAAGATATACTGTTTATTAATTCAGCGCATCTAGCTTCGTTAAAATACAAGCGGTTCGGTCGTGGTTTGCCGCTTGCGGAATATTGTTTCTGTCAAGGCACGCGGGGGGCGGGCCGCGCGATTGCTGCGCCACCCAAGAAGGTGGTGATATGATTTTGAAATCCGCAACTAGCCGCAATATCTTCGCCGTCGCCGCATGCGGCGTGATCGCCACGGTGGCCGCTTCGGCCATCCTGTTCGATTCCGCCTACACGACGATCCGCCGGTCCAGCCTCGACCAGATGCGGGAGATCGCCGACACCACGGCGGCCGGATCCGAAAAAGCCCTGGGATCATCGATCACCATCGTCAATTCGCTCGAGACCGTCCTTTCAACTATGAAGGAAACGGGCAATGCGAACCGGACGGCCGCCGACGATCTCCTGAAGAACATGCTCGAAGACAATCCGGCGGCGCTTGGCGTCTGGACCGGCTGGGAGCCGAACGCCTTCGATGGCAAGGATAAGGATTTCGCCGGCAAGGACGGCAATGATGCGACCGGCCGCTATATCCCATACTGGGTTCGCAGCGGCGGCAAGATTACGCATGTTCCGCTCGCGGACTATACCGTTTCCGGAGCAGGGGACTATTACCAGCTCCCCTTCAACCAGCAGAAGACCGTGGTCATCGAGCCCTATTCCTATGCGATCGATGGCAAGCAGGTTCTGATGACCTCCATCGCCAAGCCGATCATGATCGATGGCAAGCCTGTCGGCGTCACCGGTCTCGACATCGCCCTCGATGACGCCCAGAAAGCCATTTCCACGATCCATCCCATGGGCACCGGCTTCATGAGCCTGGTCACCGGGGGAGGGGGAATGATCAGCCATCCTGACGGCACGCTCATTGGAAAGAATATTAAGGATGGTGGTGCCCAGACGGCTGGTTGGGACCAGCTGATCGCCAATCCCGGCACCGAACGCGAAATTACCGGTCCCGACGGCAGCATCTATTTTGCCGTCGCCGAGCCGGTGAAGCTGACCGATGGCATATCCTGGTATGCGATCGTGGCCGTGCCGAAAGCCACTGTATTCGCGCAGGTCGACAATGTCGTGAAGAACGCCATCGCGGTCACCTCGATCGCCGCCGTCCTCCTTGGACTTGCCGGCTGGCTGATCGCCCGGCGGTTCGTTCGCCGCATCGAGAACGTCATCGGCGAAACCGACCGGATCGCCAATGGCGATCTGAATGTGACGCTTAAGGATCGCGAAGCCCGCGACGAAATCGGGGATCTTTCCCGGTCGCTGAATATCCTGCTGGAAAGCAATCGTGAAAAGATGCGGCTCGAAGCCGAGGCCGAAGCCAGCCGCGCGACACAGGAGACGGAGCGCGCCGAGCGCGCCCGCGTCAACGACGCCCAGGAAGCGGAAGTGAAATTCGCCGTTGGCGAACTCGCCGCCGGACTGGCGCAGCTTTCGGACGGCAACATGACGGCCAGGCTCGACCGGCCGTTTACATCGGCGCTTGACGAGATTCGCGGCAACTTCAATGCCTCGGTCGAAAAACTGCAGGCCGCGATGATTTCCTTCTCCGAGAATGCATCCGTGATCCAGAGCGGATCGGAGGAAATCCGCGTGGGTGCGGACGATCTCGCCCGACGTACGGAACAGCAGGCGGCTTCGGTTGAAGAGACGGCCGCAGCGCTCGAGCAGATCACCACCTCCATCAAGGATTCGACCACGCGCGCCGAAGAAGCCGCAGCTTTGGTCGGCCGCACGAAGGACAATGCCGAACGTTCCGGCGAAATCGTCCACAGTGCGGTCGAGGCGATGAATGGCATCGAACGCTCCTCGCAATCGATCTCCAACATTATCGGCGTGATCGACGAGATTGCTTTCCAAACAAACCTGCTTGCCCTCAATGCGGGGGTCGAGGCTGCCCGTGCCGGCGAAGCCGGCAGAGGGTTTGCCGTCGTCGCCCAGGAGGTTCGTGAGCTGGCTCAGCGCTCCGCCACGGCGGCCAAGGAAATCAAGGCGCTGATCCACTCCTCCGGAGATCAGGTCAAGAAAGGTGTCAGTCTCGTCGGCCAGACCGGGGAGGCCCTGCGTGCAATCGTTCAGGAGGTCCAGCAGATCGACAGCAACGTGCAGGCGATCGTGCAGTCAGCCCGAGAACAGTCGACCGGCCTGCAGGAGATCAACACTGCCGTCAACCAGATGGACCAGGCGACCCAGAAGAATGCGGCGATGGTGGAGGAATCCAATGCCGCGTCCCATACGCTGGCAAGCGAGGTCTCGTCACTCTCGGCCCGCCTCGGGCAGTTCAAGCTGGACGGCGCCGCAGGAAAGGTGGTTTCGCTGGGCAGCTCGGCACCGGGAAGAAGTGCAGGCCCCTCGAGAACCGCCGCGGCCACCCCCAGCGCCGGGCTTTCAGGCCAGAGGGCACTGGGCGAGAGACTCCGCTCCGCCTTCAAAGGGGCTGCGCCGGCAGCGGCAGACCCGGCATGGGAAGACTTCTGAGATTTCCCATGCCCTTCGAAGCGATAAGATTCGGATAGCTACCGCAGCACGTGCCACAGCATCGACCATCTGATCTGGCTCAGACTTCCTTGAGCCAGATCGAGCCCTTGAGGCTTCCGATCAACGTAGCACTCGCCTCGTTCAAGCCCAGCACATCGGCGGGGATATGATGCGCCTTGAAACGCTCGACCACCTTGTCGAGGGCGGCAACGGCGGTGATGTCCCAGAAATGGGCGCGCGACACGTCGATAAGAACCGTCATGCCATTGGCTTCTTCGATATCGAAAGCCTCTACGAACACATCCGCCGATGCGAAAAACACCTGGCCTGTCACGCGGTAGGTCAGCCGCTTCGCCGTAGCGTCCGTCTCGGTATCGACTTGCAGAAGGCGAGCGACCTTGAACGTGAAGAACACACCGCTCAAAAGCACGCCGACGGTAACACCCAATGCCAGGTTCGAGCTGAACACCGTAACGAGGACGGTCAAGACCATTACGGCGCTCGACGTCTTCGGGTGAACGACCATTGCCTTCAGAGACGACCAGTCGAATGTGTCGATCGACATCATCACCATGATGGCCACCAGTGCGGCGACGGGAACCTGCGACACCCATGGCTTGAGGAGAACCATCAGGATCAGCAGGAGCGCGCCTGCAAACAAGGTCGAGAGACGCCCGCGTCCGCCGTATTTCACGTTGCTGACCGTCTGGCCGATCATGCCGCAGCCGGCGATGCCGCCGAACAGGCTCGCTGCGGCATTGGCGACGCCAAGGCCGGTGCATTCCCTGTTCTTCGAGCTGGGCGTGCCGGTGAGGTCGTCGACGACACTGGCCGTCATCATCGATTCCAGCAGGCCCACCATGGCGATGGCGAGCGCCGGCCCGGCGATTATCCTGAGGGTTTCCAAAGTCAGGGGAACGGTGGGCCAGCTCAGGATTGGAAGCGAGTCCGGCAACTTGCCAAGATCGGCAAT
The DNA here is from genome assembly GCF_053521805.1 of Rhizobium sp. A22-96. NCBI lineage: Bacteria > Pseudomonadati > Pseudomonadota > Alphaproteobacteria > Hyphomicrobiales > Rhizobiaceae > Rhizobium > Rhizobium sp. A22-96. The sequence goes on along the minus strand of NZ_JBNWDQ010000001.1, from coordinate 1,350,953 downwards.
CGTCATCACGGGCAGCTGCAGGGAGATCGAGACGACGGTCAGGATGAGGATGCAGATCAACGGCGAGGGGATCGCCGTCGTGATCCTTGGAACCAAGTAGATGATCGCAAGCCCTGCGGCGAGCATGGCATAGCCAAGCCAGTCTCCGCCGATGATGTGGGGAAGCTGGGCCCCGAAGATCAGGATCGCCAGAGCGTTGACGAAGCCGGTGCGCACGGACTTCGAGACAAAGCGCATGAGGACTCCGAGGCGCAAAAGCCCGAACGCGATCTGGAAAAGGCCGGCGAGCAAGCCGGCGGCAAAAAGGTAGGGCAGGCCATGGGCATGGACCAACGGCGCCGCGACAAGGGCGACTGAGCCCGCCGCGGCCGAGATCATGGCGGGACGACCGCCGGTGAAGGCGATGACGATGCCGATAATGAAGGAGGCGAAGAGGCCGACCTGAGGGTCGACGCCCGCGACGAAGGAAAAGGCAATGACTTCCGGGATCAGCGCAAACGTCGCGACGGCTCCGGCGAGCATTTCGCGCGTGGGATTGGCGGACCAATCCCGGCGGATGGATGAGAGTTTCATGTGGTGACGGTCTCGCAAAGCATAGCGAACACGCTGGGTGCAGCGGTTTTTGGTGACATGCTGGTTTTGCGTGGTCTGGCGGATCGGCGGCCAGAAGAGCCACCCGGAGTTTCACCGGGTCCGTGGTGAGTATGTTGCTTATGGCCAGAATTTTTCCGCGACGCAACGTGAAATTTTTGCCGCCGTCATGCCCGCGCCAGGGCACCTGTGCCGATGCCCTGGTTCTTCGTCTAGATAACTCTTGCCTAGGCCAGCTGATCTTTGGCCAGGTGGTAAAAGTACATGGCTCCACGCTCTAGGATGTCATCGTTAAAGTCGTAGGTCGTGGTGTGGAGGCCGGAGCTTTCGCCATTGCCGATGAGGACATAGGCGCCTGGAACCCTTTCGAGCAGGAACGAGAAGTCCTCGCTCCCCATCAGGGGAAGGTCGAGTTCGGTAAACGAATCCTCGCCGAAGTGCCGTTTGATCGTCGACTTCGCCGCCTCCGCGGCATCCTTGTCATTGATGGTCGCGGGATAGCCCACCTGCCAGTCAAGCGAGATATCGGCACCGTAGCTCTTGGCCTGAAACGTGGCGATCTGCTCTACGCGTTCGCGTATCTCTTCACGCACCTTCGGGTTCATGGCTCGCATGCTGATCTCCAGCACAGCGGTGTCGGGAATGATGTTGGATGCCGAGCCCGACAGGAAAGCGCCAACGGTGACAACGGATGGCTGGTGGGGCGAGATGTTGCGTGACACCAGCGTCTGCAGTGCCATCACGATGCTGGAGCCGACGACCACGGGATCGACGGTCAATTCCGGTTGTGCACCATGACCGCCCTTGCCCTTCACCGTCAGCGTCAGGACGTCGATCGAGGCGGCAACCGGTCCGGCGCGGGTTGCGAAAGTACCGGCCGCGATGCCGGGCCAGTTATGCAGCGCGAAAACCCGCTCGCAGGGAAAGCGCTCGAACAGGCCGTCCTCGATCATCAGCTTGCCGCCGCCGAAGTTTTCTTCCGCCGGCTGGAAAATGAAATGCACGGTTCCCGAGAAATTCTTGTCTTGCGACAGCGCCCAGGCGGCACCGAGAAGCATGCTGGTATGGCCGTCATGGCCGCAGGCATGCATGGCGCCGGGATGCTGGCTGGCATAGGGAAGATTGGTTTCCTCATGCATGGGCAAGGCATCGAAGTCTGCGCGGAAACCGATGGCACGATTGCTGCTGCCGGCGCGAAGGGTAGCGACGATGCCTGTGGTGGCGAGGCCACGCGTTACCTCAAAGCCCCATTTCTGAAGCTGCTCCGCAATGAAATCCGAGGTCTTGAATTCAGACAATCCGACCTCGGGCATCTGATGCAGGCTATGGCGGATCTCGATGAGATCGGGGAGAAAGCCTTGGAAGTCGATATCGCTCATTGCGGTCCTCATGCCATCTGAAGGAATTGACGAAGTCGCGGGGATTCCGGATTGCGCATCATGGTCTCCGGCGCGCCACGCTCTTCGACCAGGCCCTTGTGAAGGAAGATCACCTCGCTGGAAATATCGCGGGCGAGCGCCATTTCGTGGGTGACCATCACCATGGTACGGCCCTCTTCGGCTAGCTTCTTGATCACCTGAAGCACCTCGTTGACGAGTTCGGGGTCAAGGGCGGATGTCGGCTCGTCGAAAAGCATGACTTCCGGGCTCATGGCGAGCGCGCGGGCAATCGCCGCGCGCTGCTGCTGCCCGCCGGATAGCTGCGCCGGATATTGATCGCGCTTCGGCGTAATGCCGACCTTCTCCATCAACACCTCGGCTTCGGCGATCGCATCCTTGCGGGACGTGCCGAGAACATGGATCGGACCTTCGATGATGTTTTCGAGGATTGTGCGATGGGACCAGAGATTGAAGCTCTGGAAGACCATGCCGAGGCGGGTGCGGATGTGTTCCAGCTGTCGCGGATCGGCCGCATGCAGCTTGCCGCCGCGCGACGGGGCCGTGCGGATGGCCTCGCCTGCGACCGAGATTTCGCCCTTGTCCGGCGTTTCGAGATAATTGATGCAGCGCAATAGGGTGCTCTTGCCGGAGCCGCTGCTGCCGATCAGCGAGATCACGTCGCCCTTGCGTGCCTCAAACGAGATGCCCTTCAAGACCTCGACGCTGCCGAAGCTCTTGTGGATGTCTCGCACCGAAAGTGCTGTCTCGACCATTTCAATTCCTCCCGAGGCTTTCGAACTCACGCACGAACGGCGCGATAGCGCGTCATGCGGAATTCGACGACGTTCATGATCCGGGTCAGGATGAAGACCACGGCGAAATAGATGATGCCGGCGGCGATCAGCGGTTCAAAGATCAGCAGCGACTGGCGCTGCAGCATCCGGGCCGTCCCCATCACTTCGAGAATGGTGATGGTCGAGGCGAGCGATGTCGTCTTCAACAGGATGATCAGATCGCTTGTGAGAACCGGCAGGCAATGGCGGAACGCCTGCGGCAGCGTCACGCGCCGAAGGATCGTCCATCGCGTCATGCCGATCGAAAGCGCGGCCTCGATTTGGCCGCGGGGGATCGCCTGGATGGCGCCGCGAATGACTTCGGCATTGTAGGATGCCTGGTTCAGACTGAGGGCCGCGATCGCATACCAGAGGCCATCGCGCAGATAGGGCCAGAGGAAGCTGTGGCGGACCCAGGTGCCGGGCAGGATCTGACCGAGGCCGTAATAGACCAGGTAAATCTGCACCAGCAGCGGCGTCCCGCGAAAGGCGAAGGTGAAGGCGAAGGCAGGCCATGCGAGCAGCCGGTATTTCGACAGGCGGGCAAGGGCTGCAAGCGTGCCGATGATCAGGCCGAAGATGCCGGCCGTTGCCGTCAGCAGCAGCGTCAGCGGCGTTGCCTTGATGAGGGCGGGCAGGAAGGAAATGACGTTGGTGATCGTTTCCATCAGCGATGCCCCCGGTTCAGATAGTGCTCGATGCGGCTGATCAGGAACACGGACACCAATGTAATGAGCAGGAAGAGCAGGGCGGTAAGACCGTAAAACAGGATGTATTGCTTTGTGCTCGCGGCCGCTCGGTAGCCGGTGTAGAGCAACTCGCTGAAGGAGCCGAGCACCGAAATGATGGCGCTCTCCTTGGTAATGGAGAGCCAAAGATTGCCCATTCCCGGCACCGCGTGGCGCATCATCTGCGGAAGGATGACACGTATCAGGATCTTGCGTCGCCGCATGCCGATCGACACGGCGGCCTCGATCTGACCCGGCGGCACCGCGAGATAGGCTGATCTGAGAACCTCGGTCATGAAGGCGCCGGAGACGAAGGCGAGCGCGATGATGGCTGCCCAGAAGGGGCTGAACTGAAAGCCGTCATCGACGAGGCCGGCATATTTCAGGAACCGTTCAGCGCCGCTTGCGACGGAGAAATAAAGCAGAAGGATGACCAGGAGTTCCGGCAGCGAGCGCACGACCGTCGTATAAAGTCCGGCCGCAAAGCGCAGGGATCGATGGTGCGAAAGCTTGCCCGCGGCGCCGAGAAAGCCGAATCCTACGGCCACTATGTAAGAGATGATCGAGACCTGAAGGGTCATCAGCAGACCCCAGGCGAAATTGCCGCCCCAGCCTTCCGGGCCCCAGCCGAGCAAGTGCCAATATGAGTCCATGCATTCTACCTGCTCGATCCGGCTTTGCTTTTGAAGTGAGCCGGTCGGCCCTTGTTGTTGCCGATAGTGCGGGATCAGGCGCCGTCTGGTCTGCAAGGCTGCGATGAGGCGTTAAGAGCGATTTCGCGACAAAGGCAGAAGGAGGGCGGGTGGCCGCGGCGCGGTGGGCGCAGCCGAAGCCGCGCCCGGTTTCACGCCATTACTTCTTGTTGAAGATCCACTTGTCGACAAGCTTCTGCGTCGTGCCGTCCTTGTCGAGTTCGGCAAGCGCCGTGTCGATCTTGGTCAGCGTGTCGGCATCACCCTTGCGGATGGCGTAGGCAACACCTTCGCCAAGCGTGGTGTTCTTTGGAACGGTGAGCTTTACTTCGTAATCGGCACCGGCATCCGACTTCAGGAAGGTCTGGATGTAGAGATCCGGGATCAGCACGTAGTCGACACGGCCGGCGATGAGATCGGCAACGGAGTTGTCGGCCGTGTCGTAGCTCTTGGCTTCGGCACCCTTCAGGTATTTCGCGACATAAGCGGCCTGAACGCTGGAGGTCTGAACGCCGATGATCTTGCCGGAAACGATCGAGGGATCGATGATCTTGCCCGAACCATCGGGAGCATCGACGGTGGTGATCTTCGTGCTGTCGGACTTGGCGCCGACGAAGGATGTGCCTTCGGTGTAGTATGGCGTGCTGAAATCCACGACCTTGCGACGATCATCGGTGATCGAGAAGGCGCCGATGATGAAATCGACCTTCTTTTCGTTCAACGACGGGATGAGGCCGTCCCAGGCCATCTGCTTGATGTCGCACTTTGCCGTCAGTTTTGCACAGACCGCGCGGGACAGATCGGCTTCGAGGCCTTCCCATTCGCCCGCCGCATTCACCTGCGTGAACGGCATGTAGGGTTCGGGCGTCATGCCGAGGCGGATGGTATCTTCGGCATGAGCAAGGCCGGCGGACAAGATGAGTGCGACGCCGGCCGCGATTGTCGATTTGAAGCTATGCATGCTGTTCTCCCAGTTTGTTTTAAGTTTGTTTTATCGGCCGTTGCGGAACCAGCGCAGCGACATGCAGGACAGGCCCGCATCAATCTTTCCGATTTGGGTCGTCTGCAAGGGCACGACCTTGTAGCCGAGCTTGTCGAGCATCTCGATCGTGCGCGGGAAGTCCGAACCGACCATGACGACGTCGTTGACGCGCAATGCGTTGGCGGCGGGCTCTTCGCCTTCCGGAATGATGATCTGCTTGAAGTCCTTGAATACGCCGGAGCGGGCGAGGCGAGCCGTCGACAGGACGTTTTCGTCGTCAAGCAGCGAGCAATCGGTCTTGAAATGCAGTACGCCTTCTGGCGTTGCGACGATCTCAGCCTTGCGGCCGAGCTTGGCGATGCAGGCAACAAGCGCTTCGGCACCGACCTTGTCGGTTCGGGCGGAAAGACCGATCATGACGCTCTTCGGCGTCGTCAGCACGTCGCCGCCATCGGCAAAGCCGGGGCTCGGAAGGTCGAGGACGGTTTCGAACATGTCGCGAAGTGTCGGGGTGATCTCAGCCGTTTCGCCGACGCGGGTTGCAGCACCAGGGCGAAGCAGGATCGCGCCTTCCGGGAAGACGAGCGCCGGGTCTTCGACGAAGACCGAGTCGGGGAAGGCTTCGAGCGCCGGAAGAATGGTCACTTCGACACCGGCATCGCGCATGGCGGCGATATAGGCGTCGTGTTCGGCCTTGACGCCATCATAGGTCGGGTTGCCCCGATCGTCGGCGCGAAGGCCGTTGACGACCGAGCGCGAGGGCTCGCGCACGATGACCGAATTGAAGTGATAGACTGATCTTGCTTGCGACATTTCCAAGTACCTTTATGTTCTTGACGGCTTCTCTATCCGGCTCACCCGGCGGCGTAAAGCAATTGTGTGGCTGCCGGATCGCGGCGCGACAGGTGGATGCCGGCGAGCATGCAGCGCACCGACCCACCGGCCAGTTCGATGGTCGAGACATCGAAGGGCAGCAGCTTTGCCGACTGCTCGATGGCCTCTGTCTGGCCGGCGTCCAAGGCTGCGTGAGCCCTGGCCGACAATACGACCACCCTGCCGCCTCGACCTTCCAGCTCTATGGCATTGCCGGCGAAGTTCTCGATCTGCTCGATCGAGAGATCGATCACCTTGCGGCCGGTCTCCTCGAGCCTTGCGATGATCTCCTGGCGGCGGGCAACATCCGGGATCATCTGAGATCCAAGAAGCGCAAAATCCGTTCCGATGCACATCAGCACGTTCGTGTGGTAGATCGATTTGCCGTTCCGATCGACGGCATCGAAAACCATCGGCTCGAAGTTGAAATGGGTGCAGAAGCGCTCCAGCGCGACTTCATTGGTGCGGTTGGAGCGGACGGCATAGGCGACGCGGCCGATATGATCGAGCACCATGGCGCCGGTGCCTTCCAGATAGACATGGTCCTTTTCGAGGCCCGAATAGTCGATGACGTCCTGGACGCGATAATCGGTCTTCAGCATCTCGATCACATCCGTGCGCCGCTCGCTCTGACGGCTGGCGGAATACATCGGATAGATGGCGACATGGCCGCCCGAATGCGTGGAGAACCAGTTGTTGGGAAAGACCGAGTCCGGTGTCGTGGCGGTCTTGTCTTCGAAGACATGTACGGTAATGCCAGCCGATGCGAGGCCTTCGGCCATGCGCGTCACTTCGTCGAAGGCCGCACTTGCGATTGCCGTTGCCGCACGCCTTTCGTCGTTCGACTGGAACGAGTTGTCGTTGGCGGTCATCGGATTCGGGGTGAAATGATGCGGCCGGATCATCACAACTGACTTCGGGGCCTGTACGGATAGTTTACTCATGCTTCAGGCGACGCTCCGCGGCAAAGTGGAGGCTGACTGGCGAAAAAGCCGCGATGATTACGGGCATTCTCTGGCTTGGCATCGCACTGCAGCTTCGTCTTCGACTTGCCTGGCAAGCCGAGGCTCTGTTTCGAACCGCTCGCGGCGACGAGAATCCTCGCCGGTCGAGCCAGCTCGACAACATCGTCGACGCCTACAGATTGAACCACGTTTCCAGCCTCCTCAGGAAATTTGATGAGGCAGCGTAGGTAGGCATAGCGTCAGTTGAAATTCGAGAACTGTAGAAATTCTTGCAGTAAATCTAGCAAATTGCACTGCTGCTTTGTGCAAACCGCCAGAGATGTTTTTGATTGCTGTATTGGGGCTTGATCTCGACGACCGCGATGAGCGGCATCCAGGCCCTTGGAAGATCAAAGTCCGGGCGCCTGAGGCCTCTTGTCGAACCTTCCGTCTGACGGTTGGTCGCGCAGAATTGGCGCATCTAAATCCCGTATCAATGGGAACCCGAACAGGTCTGCATCGTTTCTGAAAGACGAATTGTCGTAAACCACCAGGAGAATGCAATGGCCGATATCAAGCTGGACAAGGACGTCAACGTTCAGATCGAGGAGCTGCGCAACCAGCTGGACAAGCTTTCGACAGACCTGGCCGGCAGGATAGACCTTGCATCGGAACGTGCCGATGAAGCGCTGTCTTCCGCCAAAGCCAAGGTTTCCGACGTTGCGGACATGGCGCGCAGGGAGGGCCGGAATGTTGTCCAGGCAGCAAGGGAAAACCCGACGGCAACAAGCTCGGTGCTCTTTGCGACCGCGCTGGTCGGTTTCTTCGCCGGCCTGGTCGTCGGCAAGCTTGCGGACTGACGTAAGTCATCAGGATCTGCCCGTTACGTCCGACCTGTCATGGTCAAGGCGCAACGATGGTGATCGTGCGGGATGCCCCGTTGCATCTGCACAACCCCGCACGGTGATGAGTCGGAGCGGGGTTTTACTTTGGTCAGATATGGTGAGAGCTGGCTTGGTCGCGTGTCATCTTGCTGAGGATGGCGACCTTCGCTTGGGGCTCGCAAGCAGGCCCTCGCGCTGCAGTTTCTTCCGCATGGCTTTGCGGTGCCTACTGACGGCCTGCGCCTTTTCGCGGATGCGACGCTCGGACGGCTTTTCATAGGCCCGTCGTTCCTTCAGCTCCCGGAACAGCCCCTCGCGCTGCATCTTTCGTTTCAGCGCTCTCAGCGCCTGTTCGACATTGTTGTCTTTTACCAGAACCTGCATTTTGTTCTCCTTGTTGTTGGCGTTGATAAAATAATGGTCGCCGTCAGCCGAGTTGCTCGGCGACCAGCTGCTGAAGCTCCCTGCGCGTCAGCAGGCAGGGATAGGGCTTCCAGTTCTTGTCGTTGGGCCGGTTGCCGGCCTGTTCCCGTTCGCACGGCTTTGCCGCCGCAATCGCGGGCGCAATGTTTGGTGTGTTCAATAGAATTTCCTTCGCCGGCCATCGGCCAGCGTTAATGACAGTGTGTTGTGGGGGCGCCCGTCACGTCACAAGACGGAGTGCAAAGCCTTAGGCTTCGCGGCTACCCGGTGTAGCCAGGGACGCTGTTTCAGCTCGTAAAATGGGTATTCAGAAGTGGCATTGCAAGGACGGGTCATTTCGCCCGAGCTTCAGCCCCAAGCCTTGCATCCGGCGGAAGGCCGCCAAAGGCGGCGCCTCCCAACCACTAGCTCAAGGCGCTCACTTATTCGTACGGTCGAGCAGAATGCTCATCTCGTCAAAGCGGCGCTTTCGGTCGGCGTTCGTATCGTTCGCCGAGTAGCAGACATCGGACACACAGAACCGCGTGAGATGGTGAGGCGGATCTGTCTTGTCGAACTCGCATTCGAAGCTGTCGCTCATATCGGATTTCGCGGTTCCCGGCCGGATCGAATAGGTCAGCCGGACACCGGGTGGCTTCAATTCAGGAAAGGATTGGACGATGCCGACATTGAGATGATCGGTCAGCAGAAAATTCCTGGCGGCAATCTGGCATGTGTTCTCGAGCTGGGGTGACTGAGCCTCTGCTGCTGCCGGTGCGAACAGGGCAGCGCCCGTTAGGGCCAGCCCTATCATTGTTGATTTCGATAGGATGGCGGATGTGGTGCCGGCAGGGTGCTCTCTACGACGGTTCCGAAATAACGAAGTCTCGATACTGATCGCCGGCATCTCATGATCCTTTCAAATGCATGTCGCTGACGCAGCACTGCCGGTAATTGCAGGGCCATGCGCGTCAGCGCTTCACTCGGTTCGCTAGCGAACCGGGTAAGGAACGACCTGCGGCTCTTATGGTTCCCCGAGAGGGTATCGGTTTGGACTTGGCGTGTTGCCTTGGCTCCTGTTGCTTGCTGCCGCCAGTGCCTTTCAGACGCGGCCCGTTCGGTGCTGGTCGACGAGATTGCGGCAGGCGCGGATCGTCAGTGCCATGACGGTGAGTGTCGTGCCGGCGATGCCGCTGCCGGGAAAAGCACTGGCGTCGGTGACGATGACGTTGGGTACATCCCAAAGCTGATTGTGGGCGTTGAGCACTGAATTTCGCGGCTCGCTTCCCATGCGCGCGCCGCCTGTCTCGTGGATGGCCGCTCCCATGCACATGGTCTTGCGGAACCAGGTGCGGAACATGAAGCGGCTGAACGGATCGGCATCGGGGAAGGCGCCTCGACCCATTTCCCGGAGGCCTGTGGGAGAGCCGATGAATTCCAGATCACCGCCGACGCCGCGCACCATGTCGATCAGCACCTCTTCTTGCCGGCGCAGAAGCGCGTGTTCCTCGTCGCCCATGACGCAGCGGATGTGGGGCACAGGAATGCCCCAGGCATCCTTGCGGCGCGCATCGAGCGTGATGCGATTGTCGGCATAGGGCAGCATGCGGCCGAAGCCGAAAAAGGCCAGTCTTGCGGGCTGGTCGTCGGGCGTCGGCGCCCGACCGATGCTGCCCTGATAGTCGAAATCATCACGGCCGGCATCGCCTTCCCCAAAACGGGGGACGAAGATGCCACCGGATGGATTGTAGAAGGGATCGGTCGGAGCGGAGTCGTCGACTGCCCAACCCTTTGCCTTGGAGAAGGAGCCGAAGGCGAGGCACGGCAGCTGGTCCATGAAATAGCGCCCGAGTGCACCGGAGCTATTGCCAAGCCCCTGCGGATGACGGTCGCTCGCTGAATTGAGAAGCAGCCGCACGCTTTCGATCGGCGATGCCGAAAGCACCACAAGCGCCGCGCGCACGGTCTCGACCCTGCCGGTGACGCGATCGATGAATTCCGCACCTGTGGCTTGGCTGCCGGATTGGTCGGTCGTGATGCGGCGGACGATGGCGTCGTGGCGGATGGTCAGCCGACCGGTTGCCAGTGCCTCGCGCAACGGCTTCGGCGTGCGCTCGGCATCGGGCGCGATATAGCGCCAGGAAACGACATGTCGCTGCGGCCAACGACCCTCGACCTCCGTCTTGAAGGTCTCCTCGGCCGGCGTCAGCTTTGCCGGATGCGCATAGACGCCATCGGGCAGGGTCTCGACGCCATCCTCGTTGCCGTAGAGCCCGAGGCTCGATTCGACCTCGGAATAATAGGGCGCAAGCTCGTCGTAGGACACCGGCCAGTCCTCGCCTTTGCCGGTCTTCGACTTGATCTTGAAGTCGTCGTCGGTCCAGCGCAGCAGCACCCGGCCGAAGCTGTGCAGGCGGCCGCCACCCTGACGACCACGGATCCAAAGGAAGGGTGCATCCTTCGGCGTGGTATAGGGGTTCTTGCGGTCGTTGACGAAGAAATGGCTGAAGCGCTCAGTAAAGAAGGCCGCGCGTGCCTGAATGGGCTGACCTTTCAGCGTCGCGCGTGCCCGCTCCCAGATATTGATGCTGCTGGCTGGCGCTTTCTTGCGGTTCGGGTCGAAATCCCTCTGTGTCACTGCGGGGCCGGCTTCGAGCAGCAGGACCGAAAGCCCCTGGGCGGTCAATTCCTTGGCGGCAAAGGAGCCGGCGGCGCCGGAGCCGATCACCAGCGCGTCATAGATAGTCTGAGACATGGATACTTTCCGTATGCTGTGAAAGCGGGTTCAGAGACGGGCGCCATCGGCGTCGAAGAGGGAGGCTTTGGCGATATCGAGCCCGGGTGTGATCGCAGTACCTGGTTGGAGTGCGGCATCGCCCATGATGCGATAGGAGAGGCTTTGTCCTGCCCAATCGAACCACAGCACCGTGTCGGCTCCCATCGGTTCGACGACCGAGACGATGCCAGGGATGGTGGGCCAGCCCGTTGCTGCGCCATCCGGCGCTATATGTTCGGGCCGGATACCGAGCGTGGCGGGACCCGCTTTGGCGGCGGCCAGAAAGGGATAGCTCGTGAGATCAATGGCAAGCCCGTTGCTTTCAAAGATCGGCGTACTTGCCTTGAGCGAAATCTCACCCTTGATGAAATTCATCGCCGGCGCGCCGATGAAGCCGGCGACGAAAAGATTGGTCGGGCGATGGTAGATCTCGGATGGGCTGGCCAGTTGCTGGATCACGCCGTCCTTCATGATGGCGATGCGATCGGCGAGCGTCAGCGCTTCCACCTGATCATGCGTCACATAGATCATCGTATTGCCAAGGCTCTGGTGCAGCTTCTTGATTTCGACGCGCAATTCGTTGCGCAGTTTGGCATCGAGATTGGAGAGCGGTTCGTCGAACAGGAAGACATTCACTTCGCGCACTAGCGCGCGGCCGATCGCGACACGCTGGCGCTGGCCGCCGGAGAGTTCGGAGGGCCGGCGGTCAAGCAATTGGTCGAGATGCAGCAGCGATGCGGTGCGGGCAATGCGCGCATCGATCTCGGCCTTGGGAAGACCCGCAACACGCAGGCCGAAGGACAGGTTCTTGCGCACCGACATGCGGGGATAGAGCGCATAGGATTGGAACACCATGCCGATGCCGCGGTCCTTCGGTTCGGCCCAGGTGACGTTCTTGTCCGATATCCAGACCTCGCCATCCGTGATGTCCTGCAGACCGGCTATGGAGTTAAGTAGGGTCGACTTTCCGCAGCCGGACGGCCCCAGCAGCACGAGAAATTCACGTGGGGCGATGTCGATCGACAGTTTGTCGATGACGGTATGATCGCCATAGGCGATCTTGAGATCCTTGACGGATACGGCAGGCTGCATGGCGTTACCCCTTGACGGCGCCGGCAGCGACACCACGCAGGAACCAGCGGCCGGAGAAGAAATAGATGGCGAGCGGAACGACGGCGGTCAGGATGGTGGCAGCCATGTTCACATTGTAGGCGCGCTCGCCCATGGTGGTGTTGACGATGTTGTTGAGCTGCACCGTCATTGGCAGATTGTCTCGCCCGGCGAAGACCAGGCCGATCAGGAAATCGTTCCAGATGCCGGTGAACTGGAAGATGGAAGCGACGACAACCATCGGCACGGACATGGGCAGCATGATCTCAAAGAAGATTCGCCAGAAGCCGGCGCCATCGACGCGGGCAGCCTTGCAAAGCTCCTCGGGGATGGCGACGAAATAGTTGCGGAACAGCAGCGTTACCAGCGGCAGACCGAAGATGACGTGGACCAGAACGACGCCGGCTACCGAATTATAAAGGCTCAGATTGGCGAGCAGGCGCACCAGCGGATAGAGGAAGATCTGGTAAGGGATGAGGCCGCCGGCCATCAGCAGACCGAACAGAAAGTTTGAACCTCTGGGCCGCCAGAAGGAGAGGGCATAGCCGTTGATCGCACCGATGAAGACGGAAATGACGACAGCCGGCACGGTGATCCTCACCGAATTCCAGAAGCCGATGCGCACGCCCAGGCATTGCGTGCCCATACAGGCTCCTGACCAGGCCGTTTTCCACGCATCGAAGTTGATAATGTCAGGCAGGGCAAAAATGCGGCCCTGGCGGATCTCCTCCATCGACTTCAACGAGGTGACGAGCATCGTGTAGAGCGGCAACAGGAAGAACAGTGCGGCGAGGATAAGGAAGGCATAGAGCCCGATCTGGCCGGCCGACAGCCGCGAAGGCTTGGGGCCGCGAGGGTGAAGAGCTGCCATCAGTGTGCTCCCCTTCTTCTGGCGCGCATGTAAAGCGCATAGCGAAACGGCGCGACGGCCATGACGACCGACAGCACAAGCACGGTGGCGCCGGCGCTGGCGAGGCCGAGGTTCTGGCGCTCGAACAGATTGTCCATGATGAATTTCGCCGGCACCTCGGTCGAATAGCCGGGGCCGCCGCCGGTCTGGGCGACGATGAGGTCATAGGTCTTGATCACGCCCATGGAGAGAAGCATGCCGGAGGCGGCAAGCGCCGGACCGAGTTGTGGCAGGATGATCGACAGATAGATGCGCCAGACCGGAATGCCGTCGATCTGGGCCGCTTTCCATTGTTCTTCACTGATGCCGCGCATGCCGGAAAGCGCGATGACCATGACGAGGCCGGCTCCCTGCCAGATGCCGGCGAAGACGACCGTGTAGATCGCCATATCGCGATTGACGATCCAGTCGAAGACGAAGCTCTGCCAACCGAGCGCTCTGACCGTCGCCTGAATGCCGAAGGTCGGGTTCAGCATCCATTGCCAGATGAGGCCGGTGACCACGAAGGACATGGCATAGGGATAGAGGAAGATGGTGCGAAACACGGCTTCGAAGCGGACCTTGCGGTCAAGCGCTGCCGCCAGCACAAAGCCCAGCGCCAGGCAACCTCCAACGTAGAGAACACCGAAGATCAGCACGTTTTCGAGCGATGCGAGCCATCTCGATGTCCGGAACAGCTTTATATATTGGGCAAAGCCGACATAGTTGGACGACGGAAAGATGGTCGAGTCAGTAAAGGACAGGCGCACCGACCAGACCATGGTGCCGATATAGATGAAGATCGCGGCAATCCAGGTAGGCAGGAGGGCACAGGTCGCGGCAAGGGGACGTCTGCGCTTGGCTTGCATCAGCAAACCCTTTCAAAGGTAGAGAGCAGAGCCGATCTGCGGGGCGTCCCGATGATCGGCTCATTATGAGGCCTATTCGAAGATCGCGAAGAATTTCTCGGCACCCGAGGCGCTGTCCTCGGACGGATTGGTCCAGAACTCGTCGACGAAATCGTTGAGGGCGCCGGCCGCCTGCGGCGAGAGGATCAGAGCCTGATCCGGCACGATCTTGCCTGCGCTCATCAGCTCCAGCCCCTTTTGCGCGCATATGTCGAGCTTCGACTTGTCGACATCGGTACGCATCGGCACCGAGCCTTTCCGCAGCGAAAACTCGACCTGCACGGCCGGATCCATGGCGACTTCGGCGAGCAGGGCCTGGCCCTTCTGGGAGGCCGCACCGGCGATCTTCGGGAAGGAGAAGGAATCGGCGACGTAGACCATACCCGGCGATTGCGGTGCGAGCATGCAGCCATAGTCCTTGCCCAGCGACTTGCCGGCGGCAACGAATTCGCCCTTGGCCCAATCGCCCATGAACTGGACGCCGGCCTTGCCGGTGATGACCATGGCTGTGGCGTCGTTCCAGTTGCGGCCGGCGGCCCCTTCATCGACATAGGCGCGCAGCTTGCCGAGAATATCGAGCGTCTTCTTCACGCCGTCGACGGATGCGTCGCTCTTGTCCTTGTCGACATAGATTTTCAGAAAGCCGTCGATGCCGACCTGGGTCAGCAGGATCATGTTGAAGACCTTGGATTCCTGCCAGGACTGACCGCCCCAGGCCACGGGCTGGAGGCCGGCCACCTTGAGCTTGTCGAGCGCGCCGAAGAACTCATCCCAGTTTTTCGGCTCCTCGGCGATGCCGGCCTTGGCGAAGGCATCCTTGGAATAGAATACCCAGCTTTCGCCATGAGCGTCGCTCGGCGAGAGATAGACCTTGCCGTTATAGGAGATGAGATCGAGGATCGATTTCGGCAGGACATCAGCCCATTTGCCGGCTTTCGCCACATCGTCGATCGGGCTCAAAAGTCCCTGATTGACGAAATCGGTATTGGCAAGGCCGATCACCGCCTGCTTGGCAGCCGGCGGATCGCCCGCGACAAGACGGTTCTGGAAGGCGGCATCGGCCGCTCCGAAACCGGCGATGGAGGAATCCTTCCAGACGCCGCCGCGTTTTTCGAATGCCTGCTTGATGACATCAAGGGCAGCGGCTTCGCTGCCGGAGGTCCAGGAGGTCATCACCTCGGCCTGCGGCTTGTCTTCGGCATGGGCGGGAAGAGAGGCCGCAAAGAGCGCGGCTCCCATTAGTAGAAGTTTCATTTGGTCTTTCATCGTTCCACCTCTTCAAGAAAGCCCTCTTGGCGGGGCCATTCGTTTTCAGATCATTGTATCAGCGATAGATCGGCAGTAGCGCCTGCCGCACGAGTGTCAGCCCGTTTGCAATGTCGACGACCGGATCGGCGGCGGCATCGAGCTCGAGAATGGCCCAGCCTTCATAGCCGCGGTCGCGTAGCAGCCTTGCCCAGCCCGGCCAATCGACGCGGCCAAGGCCGAAGCCGCAGAAATAGGGGCGATGGCGATCGTGGATATGCTCGTCGATAACAGTGTCGGCCGGCATCGGCCCGAGCGCATCCTTCCAATGGGCGATGATGACACGCTCATGGTGACGGTCGACAAGCTGCAGCGGATCGGAGCCGGCAACGATGATGTGGGCCGTGTCCGGGCACATATGCACATAGGCGGGATCGGTCAGCAGCATCAGCAGATCGACATCACGCGCGGCTGCGAAGATCGAGTGTGCCTCGGTGTGGAGGGCCAGCCGCACACCCTTGGTGTAAAGGGTGGCGCCGAGGCGATTGAGGAAATCGGCAATCTTGCGCGCCTGCTCGAAATCGAAAAAGCGGGTCGGCTGTTCGCCGAGCGTCTGGCGAAGCGGCGCGCCGATGACCATGATGTCGCTGCCGCATGCCCTAAGGAATTCCGCGTATTTTTCCGCCTTGTCGATGATGGCGGCCTGCGCCGAGGCTTCGGTGAAATCGCCGGCGGCTTCGAGTTCCGCGAAAAAGCCGCTCGCCAGCGTCAACCCGCGCCTGGAAAGCTCAGCGGCAAAATTCTCGACCGAACCATAGGTATTGGTCGCATCCTGCCAGTTGAAAGGCGAGAAGGTCAGTTCGACGCCGGTGACGCCAGACGCCTGCACGGCATCAAGAATCTTGTCCCAGAAGGCGCGCGGTTCGCTGCGGGAGAGCGCGATAATGCCGTCATAATCCTCAACGCCCCAGAAACCGGGGTGGAAGAAGGTGACGAGGTCGACACCAAAGCGAAGTCGTTCCGTTGAGCTCATGAGACTATCCGTTTCGAGAGTAAGGAAAACCGTCTGCGGAAACAGGTCCCACAGCAGATAATCCATAGTGATTTCAATGCACTGTCTTTTGGCAAACGTTTGCCATGCCTAGATAGTAGACAAGTCGTTTTCATATGCAAGTGATTTTTGGCAAACGTTTGCTATGTGAGCGGGATTACCGTAGCATCCGGCGCAGCAGGCATCGGGGAGGACGCGAAAAAGTGAAAGATAACAAGGATATGCCCCCGGAGGAGCATAGCGGGCCCTTGATGGCGGATGTTGCCCGGCTGGCGGGGGTGGCGATCTCAACGGTCAGTCGTGCACTTGCCAATCCCGGGCGGGTGAATGAGAAGACGCGCGCGAAGATCGACGCCGCCGCCAAGCAATTGGGTTACACGCCCAATGCCATGGCCCGAGGTCTGAGAGTCGGCAAGTCCAACACCGTCATGATCATCCTGCCCGGCTCGCTCTATTATGGCGTCTCCCAGGTCATTCCTCAGGTCTTGCAGAGTATCAACAGGGCTCTGCTCGAGAACGGCTATAATCTGATGATCGCCAATCTCGGCCGAGATGCCGACTCGGAAAGGCATATCCTTGACCTCGCCTTCGGCGGCACCGTTCGCGGCGCTATCATCCTGTCGTCGAAATTGCCTGAGGTCGATGGGCGATCCCTCGCCAATACCGGTTTGCCGATCGTCTCCATGTTGCTCGATATGAGCGCCGCCGGGCTGCCGAGCGTGGTGACCAACGATCGCGAGGCCGTGCGGGAAGCAACCGCCGAGATGATCAGGCTCGGGCACAGGCGTTTTCTTTATATTGCAGGCCCGGAAGACAATTACCATGATGTCGAGCGTTATGCCGGCGCGCTTGAGGCGGTGCGTGAGGCGGGGCTTTCGGAAGAGGCGATCTCCCGGTCAGGCGGCAATCTCGATTACCAGGAGGGTTTCGCGATCGGCACTCAGGCCGCTGCCGATTTCGCACGGCTGGCGGACCGGCCGACGGCGGTGATCGCGACCAGCGATGACATGGCCATTTCATTCAGCAGCCGAATACAGCGCTCGGGCCTGCGGATTCCCGAGGATTTGTCGGTGGTGTCCTTCGACGGTTCGCCGGTCTGCGAATTTTGCTTTCCGCCGCTCTCCACGATCTCGCAGCCCTTCGAAGAGATGGGACAGGTTGCCGTAGCACGCCTGCTCGACATTATCGGGCAGTCGGAAAAGGAGTGGGAGACACCCATCGTCGTGCGCAGCAGATTCATTCTGCGGGAGAGCATGGCTCCTCCCAGCAGCTGAAGAAATCGTTGGTCAGCTTTCAGGCGTGGCCATGCCTTTCACGCCAGGTAAGGTCGGCAAGAGCGGCGTTGATTTAGCGCGCATGCCCCTTTATTTCTCAGGCTGAAAGAGAGGTCTGCCAACTATGGATAATGAAACAAGCCTGCGGAACGAGCGCAAGCGCGGCTCCGGCGTCAAGGTGGTCTATGATATCTTGCGCGACGAGATATTGCACCTGGAACTGCCGCCGGGCAGCCCCATCGACGAGGTGCAGCTTTCCGAGCGTTTCGGCATGTCGCGCACGCCGATCCGCGAAGCGCTGGTGCGGCTCGCCGGCGAGGGGCTGATCGATACGCTGCCCAATCGCTCGACCATGGTGTCACAGATCGACTTCCTGAACATGCATAGCTATTTCGATGCGCTGGTGCTGATGTACCGCGTAACGACGCAGCTCGCGGCGAAGTATCATCGGCCGGAGGATCTCGAGATCGTGCGGGCGCGTCAGGCGGAATTTGCCGAGGCCGTCGAGGCACAGGATGCCCTTGCCATGATTTCCACCAATGCCGCCCTGCATCTCGCCATCGCCGAGGCGGGTCGCAACCCCTATTTCACCGGTCTTTTCGGTCGCCTGCTGAATGAGGGCCGTCGCCTTCTTCGTCTCTACTATCAATCCTACGACGATCGTCTGCCGCGCCGCTTCGTCGATGAGCACGACGAAATGATTGCAGCGATCGCCGCCCGTGACACCGAGCTTGCCGAGCGTCTGGCGCGTGAACATGCCGAACAGATCGTCAGCCAGATCCAGAAATTGCTGGTTCGTGGCGATCGTTTGGACGTCGGTCTCTAATCTTGCATATTTCTTGTCGACAAATTGGATGCAAGGATGTATCTATGCTGCAGCAAGGTAATCCCGGCTGCTGAGGTGGTTGGCGCATTGCCGACCGCAGCCCAGGCCCCAAGAGGATAGACAGATGACATCGAGCATTTTCTCCGGCGTGATCCCAGCGCTGATGACCCCATGCAAGCCCGATCGCAGCCCCGATTTCGAGGCGCTGGTGAAGAAGGCCAGGGAGTTGATCGCCGAGGGCATGTCGGCGGTGGTCTATTGCGGCTCGATGGGCGACTGGCCGCTGTTGACCGACGCGCAGCGCATGGAAGGTGTCGAGCGCCTGGTCAAAGCCGGCATCCCGGTCATCGTCGGCACCGGTGCGGTCAACACGGCATCGGCCGTTGCTCACGCAGCCCATGCCCAGAAGGTCGGCGCCAAAGGACTTATGGTCATCCCCCGCGTTCTGTCGCGTGGCTCGGTCATTGCGGCCCAGAAGGCGCATTTCAAGGCGATCCTGTCGGCAGCACCGGATCTTCCGGCAGTCATCTACAACAGCCCCTATTACGGCTTTGCCACGCGCGCCGACCTGTTCTTCGCGCTTCGGGCCGAGCACGCCAATCTCGTCGGCTTCAAGGAGTTCGGTGGACCGGCGGATATGCGCTATGCGGCGGAAAACATCACCAGCCGCGATGACGACGTATCGCTGATGATCGGCGTCGACACGGCCGTGTTCCACGGCTTCGTCAATTGCGGAGCGACGGGCGCCATCACCGGCATCGGCAATGTGCTTCCCAAGGAAGTCATTCATCTCTGCCATCTGGCGCAGGCTGCCGCAAAGGGCGATGCTGATGCGCGCCAGCGGGCGCTTGAGCTCGAAGCAGCACTCGCCGTGCTGTCATCCTTCGACGAGGGTCCAGATCTGGTGCTCTTCTTTAAGCACATGATGGTGCTGAAGGGCGACGCCGAATATACGCTGCATTTCAACGAGAGCGATGTGCTCTCTGATAGCCAGCGCGGCTATGTCGAGGCGCAGTTCAAGCTGTTCAACAGCTGGTACGCTCAATGGAGCACGCTGCCGGGTGCGGTGGAAAAATACAAAGCCTGAAACGGCGGTCTGTCGGTCACTATCTGCCGATAAAATATGAAGGGTCCCATTCGGGACCCTTTTTCTGTTTCTAACCGGAGGTGCGGCAGCCTGCGGCAATCCTCAAGCCACGGCGTCGAGGCCCAGTTCCAGCAAGCGATCGAGCTGATGGATTTCCTCTGCGGTCAGCGGAATACCGTGTTCTTCCGCCTTGGCTCGAGCGGCAAAGCGGCGCTGCGAGGGAAGGCGCGCACCCTGGCCGGCGATCGCTTCGAAAAGCACCTCTGCGCGGGCCAGCGGATCGCCGGGCCGCCCTGCGGAGAAAGCCTCCGGCGAGAAGGCGACGATGAGTTCGCCGTGGCGCGGAGCAAATGCCGTCGAGCCGAGATAGTCGAGTGCCTCGCGGCTGGTGAAGTCGCCGATCATGATCCCGGCGAGAAGCTCGATCATCGTGCCGATGGCCGAACCCTTGTGGCCGCCGAAAGGCAGCATGGCGCCCGCAAGAGCCGCTTCCGGATCCGTGGTCGGCTGCCCATCGGCATCGATGGCCCAGCCCTCGGGCAGAGTTTTGCCGGCCCGGCGATGCAGCTCAATTTCGCCGCGCGCAGCCACGGAGGTTGCAAAATCGAAGACGTAGGGTGGGTTGTCGCGGCGCGGCCAGCCGAAGGCAAAGGGGTTGGTGCCAAGCAGCGGCGCAGTACCCCCGGCGGGTGCGACCGTCGAATAGCTCGGGCACATGGCGAAAGCGGCAAGGCCTTGGTCCGTCAGCGCCTCGACTTCAGGCCAGAGGGCGGCGAAATGCGTGCAGTCGTTGATGGCGAGAGCGGCGATGCCGAAGCGGCGGGCTCGCTCGGCAAGCACCGGTACGCCGAGTTCGAAGGCGGCATTGGAAAAGCCGCTCTTGGCGTCCACCCGGACGATGGCGGAGTCATCGGCTTGCGCCAGTTCCGGCACGACATCCGGCCGCGCTTTGCCTGCCTTGACTGCGCGCAGTACACCCTCGATGCGGTAGATGCCGTGGGATTTGCAGGCATCGCGTTCGCCGGCGACGATGACCCGCGCGATCGCGCCGGCCTGAACGGCATTGAGCCCGGCCTTCGCAAGAATTGCCTCAACGCGGCCTTGCAGTGCTTCGGGCGTCAGGGTGGTGACATCGCTCATTTGAATTCTCCTCTGTCTTGTTTGCCTGCTTCATGCACCTGAATTTTAAAATACATAAAGTATACAAAAAATCGACATGCTAACAAGCGATCTGCATGGTCGCCGCTCATCCGGTGGAAGACCGCTGGCTGCGACCGCGTGAGCACTATCGCGCCACCGATTCTCGGCTCTGACATCTCACCAGAGAGTGCCGGAGAGTTTGCCTTCCTACCAGTTCAATGGGTGATCTCATACCCCACGGCAAGCCGGTCTTGCAGCTGGGAAATGGCGAATATCAGAGCTGCGTCGCAGCGAACCCTCAAGCTTTTCCCGTGACCTTGAAACCGCAAACCATTGGGAGATATCGCTTTTCGCGACATAAAATTCTTTTTGTATACTACATGTATTTTACGTTTGATTTGCTGCTGCAAAAAGCGTTTAGTGGCCGCGGTCGCAAAAATGGCCGACCACGTTTGGGAGAACAGGTAATAATGAAAAAAACGGTCATCGCATTCGGCCTTCTGGCCGCCGCCTCCGCCATCACGCCGGCCAAGGCCGACAAGCTGGACGACATCATTTCTTCCGGTACGCTGCGCTGCGCAGTGGTGCTCGACTTCCCGCCCATGGGCTCGCGCGACGAGAACAACAATCCGATCGGTTTCGACGTCGACTACTGCAACGATCTCGCCAAGGCGCTCGGCGTTACCGCCGAGATCGTCGAAACGCCATTTCCGGAACGTATCCCGGCACTGATGTCCGGCCGCGTCGATGTCGGCGTTGCCTCGACATCAGATACGCTGGAGCGCGCCAAGACCGTCGGTATGACCATTCCCTATTTCGCCTTCGAAATGGCCGTCACGTCCAACGACAAGTCGGGCATCAAGTCCTTCGAGGACATGAAGGGCAAGACAGTTGGCGCAACCGCCGGCACCTTTGAGGCGATCGCGCTCGAAAAGCAGGTCAAGGAATGGGGCACCGGCGAATTCCGCCCATATCAGACACAGGCCGACGTCTTCCTGGCATTGAGCCAGGGCCAGCTCGACGCGACGGTTTCCACCTCGACCGTTGCCCAGGCCACCGTGAAATCCGGCAAGTTCCCTGGCATCTCCGTCGTCGGCAAGGCGCCGTTCCAGACCGACTATGTCGCGCTCTTCACCAATCGCGAAGAATACGGCCTCATCAATTATCTCAATCTGTTCATCAACCAGCAGGTCCGCACGGGCCGCTATGCCGAGCTCTATGGAAAATGGGTTGGCGGCTCCCTGCCAGCTCTGACCGTGAACGGCGTCTATCGCTAATCGGATCGCTCTCAACGACGGCGTGGCCATGATGGCCGCGCCGTTCGACCTTCCGAAAGGTGGACGTTCATGTTCAGCTACACCTTCCATTGGAACCAGGCCTTCAAGGTATTGCCGCAACTGCTCGATGGCGCGGTCGTTACCCTGCAGATCGCAATCCTGTCGATGGCGATCGGTCTTGCCTGCGCCCTGGCACTTACGCTTTTCAGGCTTTCCGGCAGTCGCGTGCTTGCCGGCATCGCCTCGACCTGGGTGGAGGTTGCGCGCAATACGCCGGCGCTCTTCCAGATCTACATGGCTCATTTCGGGCTCGGCAATTTCGGCATTCATCTCAGCCCCTATACCGCGCTGCTGCTCGGCATCGCCTTCAACAATGCCGGATATCTGGCGGAAAATTTCCGCGGCGCGCTCAAGGCAATCCCCGACACGCAGGCCCGCGCCGGACGGTCGCTGGGGATGACCGCGCTTCAGGCCTACCGGCTGATCGTCTTCCCGCAGATGTTCCGTGTCGCCTTCCTGCCGGTCACCAACCAGATGGTCTGGGCGATCCTGATGACGTCGCTCGGCGTTACCGTCGGCATGAACACTGACCTCGCCGGCGTCACCCAGGAGCTGAATGCGCGCTCGTTCCGCACTTTCGAATTCTTCGCACTCGCCGCGGTGATCTACTACCTGATCGCCAAGGTCGTCACCCTTGCTGCCCGGCTCGCTGCCTGGCGCATGTTCCGCTATTGAGGGAGACGAGAAATGTTCGATACAGCCCTCACCTGGAACGATCTCCTTTTCCTCGCGAAAGGCGCGGGGATGACACTTTTGGTGACTGGCGTGTCCGTCGCGGCGGGCACGATCCTCGGGATCATCTTCGGGGTGATCCGCGTTCAGGCCGGTTCCCTCTGGTCGGCGCCATTGACCTTCCTGCTCGATATATTCCGCTCGGTGCCGCTGCTGATCCAGCTGGTTCTCGGCAATGCGCTGCAATCCATTCTGAAGCTCGGCTGGGCGCCCTTCACTACCTCCTGCGTGGTGCTGTCGCTCTATATGGCGGCCTATTGCACCGAAATCGTGCGTGGCGGCATCGCCGCCGTCCCGCCCAATACCCGCCGCGCCGCGCGTTCGCTCGGCATGAGCTGGGGGCAGGATATGCGCTACATCGTGGCGCCGCTTGCGACGCGCGTTTCACTTCCCTCGTGGATCGGCCTTTCGCTCGGCGTCATGAAGGATTCGGCGCTTGTCCTGTGGTTGGGATTGATCGAGCTGCTGCGCGCTTCGCAGGTTCTCGTCACCCGGCTACATGAGCCGTTGCTGATCCTGACGATCTGCGGCGCGATCTACTTCATCATCAGCTTCCCGGTCGCCCGCCTTGGCGGTTATCTCGAAAAACGGTGGTCCCCCAATGATTGAGATTGAAAATGTCCGCAAATCCTTCGGCCCGCTCGAAGTCCTGAAGGGGATCGACCTCACCGTGGAAAAGGGCGAGGTGGTCACCATTATCGGCGGTTCCGGTTCAGGAAAATCGACGCTTCTGACCTGTATCAACGGTCTGGAGCCCATCGATTCCGGTCGCATCCGCATCAACGGTGCGGAGGTGCATGCAAAGTCGACGGACCTCAACAGACTGCGCCGCAAGGTTGGCATCGTCTTCCAGCAATGGAACGCGTTCCCGCATCTGACCGTGCTGGAAAACGTCATGCTGGCGCCGCGCAAGGTGCTTGGCATCTCTCGGCGGGAAGCCGAGGAGATCGCGGTAAAGCAGCTCACCCATGTCGGTCTTGCCGAGAAGCTTTCGATCTACCCGTCGCGCCTGTCGGGCGGTCAGCAGCAGCGCATGGCGATCGCTCGGGCGCTTGCCATGTCACCGGAATATATGCTGTTTGACGAGGTGACCTCCGCGCTCGACCCCATGCTGGTCGGCGAGGTGCTGGATACGCTGAAGATGCTGGCGGAAGAAGGGATGACGATGATCTGCGTGACGCATGAAATGGCGTTTGCCCGTGATGTCTCGGATCGAGTCGCCTATTTCCATCAGGGCGTGATGGCAGAAATCGGCAAGCCGGAGCAGCTTTTCGGCGCGCCGCAGCACCCCGAAACGCAGAAATTCTTGGCGAGCGTGCGTTGATGACAAGGCCTGATGTTATCGTCATCGGGGCTGGCGTGATCGGGCTTTCCGCCGCCATCGCCGCTCAGGCACGGGGCCTGACCGTCATGGTCGTCGACCGCGAGGGACCGGCGGCGGGCGCCTCCGCCGGCAATGCCGGCGCCTTCGCCTTCACGGATATCCTGCCGCTTGCTTCCCCCGGCATCCTGAAGAAGGCGCCGAAATGGCTCCTCGATCCGCTTGGGCCGCTTTCGGTGCCGCCAGCCTACGCGCTTCAGATCGCGCCCTGGATGTTTCGGTTCTGGCGGGCTTGCCAGCCATCACGCGTGGCCGCTGCGACCGCAGCGCAGACGAGGCTGATGGATCTTTCCAAGGTGGAGCTGGAGCCTTTCCTTGCGGCGACCGACACGCTTTCCATGCTGCGCAAGGAGGGTAACCTTCAGGTTTATGAGAGTGAGGCAGAGTTTCGGGCTTCGCTTCCCGGTTGGGAGGTGCGCCGCAATCACGGCATCGAGTTCCAGCATCTGAAATCCGACGAGATGGCAGCGATCCAGCCTGGGCTCGCATCCCGTTTCATCCTCGGCACCTTCACGCCCGGCTGGTATTCCATCGCGGACCCCAAGCTCTATACGCTGGCACTGGCGCAGCATTTTTGCAGCCGGGGTGGCCCCGTCGAAACCGCGGAGATTTCGGCGCTTCGCCCCGTCTCTGGCGGTGTCGAGGTGGTGGCGATGGATGGGAAGGTGCACGAGGCCGGCAAGGTGGTTTTGGCCGCCGGCGCCTTCTCACACCAGATTGCCCAAACGCTTGGCGAGCGCATCCCGCTCGAAACGGAACGCGGTTACAATACCACGCTTCCGGCCGATGCCTTCGACCTGCGCACGCAGGTAACCTTCGGCGGCCATGGCTTCGTCGTCAGCAAGCTGTCGACGGGTATCCGGGTCGGTGGTGCGGTCGAGCTGGGCGGCCTCACGCTGCCAGCGAATTTCCGTCGGTCCGAGGCGATGCTGCAGAAGGCTCGCAGCTTCCTGACCGGTCTCAAGCCGGAGGGCGGTGTGCAATGGATGGGTTTCCGGCCATCGCTGCCTGACAGCCTGCCCGCCATCGGCCGCGCCGGGGCGACACCGGATGTGCTTTATGCTTTCGGCCATGGCCACCTCGGCTTGACGCAATCAGCCGGCACGGCGCGTCTGGTCGCTGACCTCTTGACCGGACAGACGCCGCCCATCGACCTGGCGTCCTTCTCGCCGCAACGTTTCTGATAGAGATCTGCAAGGCGATGCACATCGCCTTCTGCATCAATGATGATAGTCCTCTTGCGCATGGATCTATGGTGAAATGAACGACACGGCACCTGCTTTCAGCATCATGGGCGGCACGGCAGAGGGCCATGTCGTCGCAACGCAGGAAGCGCTCAGCTTCTGGGGTGGAGTCGATCCCGCGACCGGCCGGGTCATCGATGTCCATCATCCCTTGCATCGAGAATCTCTCACCGGCGCGGTGCTGATGATGCCGTCGAGCCGTGGATCCTGCACCGGCTCCGGCGTGCTGCTCGATCTGGCGCTGACGGGCCGCGCACCCGCCGCTCTGATCTTCTGCGAAGCCGAGGATGTGCTGACGCTCGGAGCACTCGTCGCCGCGGAAATGTTCGGCCGGCAGTTGCCGGTGGTGCGTCTGCGGCCGGATATCTTCGCCGGCCTGTCACAGGCAAAGACCATCCGGATCGAAGCCGCTGCCATCGTGGCCGACGGTAAGACCATTCCTCTTTTGCCGCCCGCCACCTCGGCACTCTCCCTGACGGAAGCGGACCGCTCCATGCTGGAGGGTAGCGAAGGCGTTGCGATTGCCCAGGCCATGCGGATCTTGATTGCCATGGCGGCGCAACAGGGTGCGACATCCCTAATCGACGTGACACAAAGCCATATCGACGGCTGCATCTATGCAAGCCCGGCCAACCTCACCTTCGCCGAGAAGATGGCCGATCTCGGCGGCCGCGTGCGCGTTCCAACAACCATGAACGCCATCTCCGTCGATCGCGCCAACTGGCGGTCGCAGGGCGTGCCGGAGGATTTCGGCGATCCGGCCGCGCGGCTGGCGGATGCCTATGTCCGCATGGGTTGCCGCCCGACATTCACCTGTTCGCCCTACCTGCTTGAAAGCGCGCCGGGTGCCGGCGAGGCGATTGGCTGGGCCGAATCCAATGCCGTCATTTTCGCGAATACCGTGCTTGGCGCACGCACGGCCAAACACCCGGATTTCCTCGACCTCTGCATCGCGCTGACCGGCCGCGCGCCGCTCTCCGGTGTCTATCTGGATGAGAACCGCAAGGCGACGCGCATCCTCGATGTGGAATTGCCCGAGCGCCGCGACGATGCCTTTTGGCCGCTGATCGGCTATCTCGCAGGCAAGGCTTCTCCGGATCGCATCCCTATGCTGCGCGGT
The DNA here is from genome assembly GCF_053521805.1 of Rhizobium sp. A22-96. NCBI lineage: Bacteria > Pseudomonadati > Pseudomonadota > Alphaproteobacteria > Hyphomicrobiales > Rhizobiaceae > Rhizobium > Rhizobium sp. A22-96. The sequence continues at coordinate 1,324,525 of NZ_JBNWDQ010000001.1, read as the reverse complement.
CTTGCCGCCGGAAATCCGTCGCGGGATGATATGAAGGCGCTGTGTGCCGCCTTCGGCACGACGTCCGCCGCACCCATGCTGCATGTCGAAGGCGTCACCCCGGAGGCTGGCGATGCCGAGCATCCGGCTGCCGATCGCCACACGATTACACGCGCCGACATGGCCGCCGCCTGGAAGATGTTGAACGAGGGACCGGAGCAGGTCGAGCTCGTCGCCATCGGCAGCCCGCACGCTTCGCTCGCCGAATGTCGTGCGCTCGCCGATGCCTTTGCCGGCCGCCACCGTCTGTCTGGAGTGATGGTCATCGTTACCGCGGGACGTGATGTCATCGCCAAGGCACAGGAAGAGGGGACACTGGCGCGGCTGCGAGACAGCGGTGTGCAGGTTCTGCCCGATCTTTGCTGGTGCTCGATTTCAGAGCCTGTCTTTCCGCCCGGGACGCGGGCAGTCATGACCAATTCGGGCAAGTACGCCCATTACGGGCCTGGGCTTAGCGGCCGCGCGGTGCGTTTCGGCAGCCTTGCCGATTGCGTGGAGGCAGCCTTGACCGGTCGTGTTCCAGTAGGCGTGCCTGACTGGATTTGACGTTAGGCTGATTGGGCGGAAGGCACTTTAATGAATGCCTTCCGCCATGAAGAGCGGCCGTTCGGCTAGAGGTCCATCGGCCAGGTATCGGAGAGGCGATAGCCGGCGGGGAAGGGGTCATCCGGATCGACCATCAGCTGATGCGTGCCGATGATCCAGGCGCGGCCTGAGATGATCGGGCTGATCGCCGATTTGCCGTTGAGATCGACGGCGCTGTCGATGCTGCAATGGAATTCCGTGTCGATGAGCGAGGTTCCGACGAACCGGTCGCCGATTTTCATCTGACCTCGGGCGTGGAGAACGGCCATCCGCGCCGAGCATCCGGTCCCCGTCGGCGAGCGGTCGATCTTGCCAGGGCGAATGGCAACGGCATTCTTCCCCCAGAGGACGCCATCCTTCATGTGGACGGGGTCGGTGATCTGGCAGAAGGAGATGTGGTTCCAGTCGTTGACGGGATGGCGGAAGCCGAGTTGCTCATTGGCCGCTTCGGTGATTTTCACGCCGAGGCGGGCTATGTCGCGCGCCTGATCGGGCTGCAGGCTGAGGCCCAGTGACGCCGCATCCACCAGCACGAAACTATCGCCGCCATAGGCGGTATCCGCCGTGATTGTGCCGATGCCCTCGATTTCCAGCTTCGCATCGAGCTTATCGGCAAAGGACGGGACATTGCGGACGTGAATGCGCTCGGCCTTGCCGTTGCGGCATTCGGCCTTCACCTCAATGAGGCCGCCTGGCGCCTCGAGCACCATGCGGGTGATCGGCTCCTGCATCGGGATGATGCCGGTGTCGAGCAGAACGGTGGAAACGCAGATCGAATTCGATCCGGACATGGGCGGCGTGTCGGCAGGCTCCATGATGATCCAGGCCATCTGCGCCCTGGGATCTTTTGGGGGAACCAGCAGGTTTACATGGCGGAAGACGCCGCCGCGTGGCTCGTTAAGAACGAAATTCCGCAAAGTCTCGTCTTGCGCGATCCAGCGTGACTGCTCCCAGACGGTGGTGCCAGGGGGAGGAGCCACCCCGCCGACGATGACATCGCCGACCTCTCCCTCCGCATGGCAGCTCACGACATGGATGACTTTCGATGTGCGCATTGAAATATCCCTCCGATCGCCAATATCGTATACGTTATTCGATAATTTCAGATAACGTATACGATATTGGCGATGCGTCAAGCCTTGTCCTAGAGCCGAGAGCGCATTGAATCCGCGAGCCGAAGCGACCGGAATGCGCCCTTGCGTCGCAGAACCAGATCACGATATTGAGGGATGGTTGCGACTTCAAAAACTCCGCTCACCTTGCGTGCGATCCAAGGAATAATGCCTGAATGCCCCTTAATGTCGATGACATACCCAATCTGGGAAAGGCGCCGAGCACTTCCGACCTGATCCTGAAATTCATCCGGGATTCGATTGCAGACGGTTCCCTCGATGAGGGAGAGCCCATTCGGCAAGACGACGTTGCCCGTCTCTTCAATGTCAGCAAGATCCCGGTTCGCGAGGCCCTCAAAAGGCTCGAGGCGGAGGGACTGGTGGAGTTTCACCGCAACAGAGGTGCTGTCGTCACCAGCGTATCCGAACCGGAAATCGTCCAGATTTTCGAGGTGCGGGCCATCCTGGAATCGAATGCGTTGAGGCTTTCAGTTCCCTTCATGACGGAAAAGACCTTCGAGAAGGCACAGGCCTACTGTGACGCATTTGCCGGGGAGACCGACGTAGCACGCTGGTCGGAATTGAACTGGCAATTCCACAGTTGCCTCTATGAGGATGCCGAGAGACCCTATCTCGTCAGCACCATACGGTCCGTCAATGATCGGCTTGAGCGCTACCTGCGGGTACAGCTCACGCTGTCGCACGGCAAGGAAACGGCTGATCGCGAGCATCGCGAATTGCTGGCGATCTGCAGGACAGGCGATGTGGAAAAAGCCGCCGCCTTCTTGACGGATCATATCATGGGTGCGTGCCAGTCCTTGCAGCATCACCTTCCCGGACGGCGAGCCTAGCGGCTGGCTTTTATCCGCAGCAAGCGGATGCGGTCATGATTGCCGCATGCCCATATATCGCTCCAGGTCTACATATTGGTGATATATTTCGGATCGAGCGATCCGCTCAACAGATGACGAAGCGCTACCAGATTCCCGCGAAGACGGCCGCGACGGTCGATGTAGGGCGGTGGTTTGATCGAGCCGACGATGTTCGAGGCGACGTTGCCGCCCATAAGCCTCAGCGCCCATTTCAACGATACGGTACGCTTTCTGACAAGATAGAGCGGGTTGGCGATCTGAGAGTAACCGAAGCGCAAGCCTGAGGTGCGGCCGACTTTGGCGCCGAGATGGACGCCGCGCAGCCGATTGAACCTGACGATCGTACCATATGCAAGCAACCGTCGGCAAAGATCGACATCCTCCTGCCAGGCATAGAGCGGCAGCTCCTCATCGAAATAGACACGATGGGTGAGGATAGGCTGCAGACGGAAAGTCATGTTGCAGCCGTAGGCATTGTGCGTGGCCTCGATGACAGGGGCGGGATCAGGGTCCGCATCTCCCTTGAGGATCCGGTCAGCCTCCTCAACCGTCAGGCCCGGCCCGCCGATGCCGTCGTAAATGACGTGTCCGGTCGCGACGACGATGTTTTCGTCGGCTTCCAGCAACGCTTCGGTTTCCGCGAGATAATTGGTGGCGGGAAAGAAGTCATCATCGAAAAAAGTAAGCATATCCATGCCGGCGGCGGCATGAATGATCGCGTTACGCTGCGGGCAGCTCCCCTTGGGGGATGATATGATGCTCACCGGAAACGGCGCTGAGCGCAGGCGTTCCATATCGATATCGTCATCGGTCGCGGGGCTGAGGAACAGATGGTCCGGCTTGCGCGTCTGCGCAGCCAGCCTGTCGATCATACAGGCCAATATCGCTTTGCGACCGGACGTCGCCACACCCACGGCAATCTTCATAATGCTTCCCGCCCATACCAACCCCGATATACAGAAGCATCAACGCGTTAATTCTTGGTTGTGCCGATGGTTGTGAGCATGAACCGCATGGGATGTGCCCATTGCAATGGATGTCGATTTGATCTGAAATAGCGTTGGGAGGAGGGCCCAATGACCAACAGCCATCAGATACTCTATCGCGAACGCCTGCGATCCGCCGCGGAGGCCGTCGCTCTTATCCCGTCGGGCGCGAAAGTCGCCATGCCCATAGCGGCGGGTCAACCGCCGGCCATCCTTGCGGCGCTTGCCGAACGGGCAAGGGCCGGGGCCGTCGACAATGTACGGCTTCACTACCTTCTTTGCACCGGCGTGGCGGGCACCAGCGTCTTTGATTTCGACCTGCGCCACCAGATCATCCCCGTCAGCTACTTCCACGGAGGGGTGGAGCGTGCGCTTGACAAGAGGCGTTCGGCCGAGGCTCTGCCTCCTGTCGATTTGGTCCCCTGCCACTTCAGCCAGGTGCCGCGCTCGCTGGTCGAGCATGTCGGCGTCGACACGTTGATTGCAACGGTCGCGCCGATGGATGCGGATGGCAATTTCAGCCTTGGCGCCAGCACCGACTATGCGTTGACGGTATCGCGCAAGCCGGGAATTCGGTTGATCCTCGAAGTCAACGCCCGGATGCCCTATGTGCGCGGCGATTGCATGATCCCTGTCTCGAGCGTGGCGGCGTTGGTCGAAAACGATGTCGGCCTGCCAATCCTGGCTCCGGCGCCGCCGAACCAGGTGGACGATGCCATCGGTGCGATCGTCGCGGGTCTGGTGGAAGATGGCGATTGCCTGCAAATGGGCATCGGCGCCTTGCCGGATGCTGTGTGCGCGCGGCTCTCGAAACATCGCCATCTCGGCATCCATACGGAAATGATGACGGCGGGTCTTGCCAATCTGGTCAAGGCGGGCGTGGTCGACAACAGCCGCAAGCAGACGCATGTCGGCCGCTCCATCTTTACCTTTGCGCTGGGGGATCAGCCGCTCTACGACTTCCTGCACGACAACCCGGATGTCGAAGCCCATCCGGTCGACTATGTGAACAATCCCTTCGTCATCGCCCGCAATGACCGTGCGGTGTCGGTCAACGCCACCATGCAGGTTGACCTGAACGGCGCCTGCAACTCGGAATTCGTCAACGGAAGACAGTTCAGTGCCTCCGGCGGGCAGGTGGATTTCGTGCGCGGCGCTTATGCCTCACGCGGCGGGCGATCGATCATCGCCTGCCATTCGACGGCGGCAAAGGGGACGATCTCACGCATTGTTCCAGCGCTGACGGGACCGGTGACCACCTCGCGCAACGACACACATATTATCGTGACGGAATATGGCTGGGCGAACCTCAAGGGCAAATCCGTGGCTGATCGGGCAAAGGCACTGATCGGGCTGGCTCACCCGGATTTTCGCGAGGAGCTGGACAGGGCCGCGCATGCGGCGGGACTTCGTTCGTTGAGCTGACGTCGCATTTTACATATCGACACGGCCAGGGAGCGGTCTGTACCCTGGCCGTTCCGATCGAGATCGTTCGTCTCAAGCGACGAGCTTCTCGCCCTTCAGATGGCGTTCCAGGAATGGCAGGCTATCCTGCCCCCAGTAAAGCTCGCCCTCGTAGCGGAATGTCGGAAAGCCGAAGACGCCAGCCGTCTTGGCGACTTCGTAATTCGATTTCCAGATGGCTTGAACATCGGCCTGTTGCACCCTCTTTTCGAGGGCTGCTCCGTCGAAGCCGGCAGCGTCCGCGATCGCCCTGCGAACCGCGGCATCGCCGATATTTTCTGCGCCAACCCAAAATGCCTCCTGCAGGGCCTTCGTCAGTGCGAACCAATCCTGTCCTTCCAGCTGCGCAGCAAGGACGAGCAGTGCGGCAGGCGTCGGGTCGGATAGGCCGGCGCGGTCATCGAAGTTCAGCGTTTTTCCCCGCAAGGCTGCCCAGCGCTTCAGATCCTTGTACCAATAGGCCCGCCGCGCTTCCGGCCGGTTCTTGGACGAGATGGCGCCGTTTTCCTCGACCAGGGGGATGATGAAGGGCCGGATTTCCGCTGAGTATTGTGCTGCCAGTGCACCGAAGGGTTCAAGCCCGATAAAGGCCCAGGGAGAGCCGATGCCGAAGAAGTAGTCGATCGTCTTTGTCATTTTCCATTTCCGTTTTGAATTTGATGAGGTCTCGCGACCCCGTCGGGCAATGTCAGTGCATCTCAGTCTTTTGGTTCTTCCGGGTCAACCGGCTTTGAGAATGGAATTGGCGGCGGATGTCGGCACGCTTGCAGGCGATTGCGATGCTGGATGTCCGCGACCCAGCGCGGCGCGGCCGAGAATGGCGATTGCCGTGTCTTCCTGCGGCGCGTGCACGAGAACGGATTGGATATCGCGAAAATGCCGTTCGATGCCGAGATCGGCGCTGAGGCCGGGATTGCCGAGCGCACCGACGGCGAGGCGCGCCGCCTTCAGAAGCTGGCGTCCGGCCAGAAGGCGGGCGCGGATGAGAGCCTCGGGATCGTCGAGGCTGTAGTCCAGCGCATTGAAGATGAGCGCGCGCGCTCCGCCAATGAGAAGATCGATTTCGCCGGCCAGCGAAATGAAGCGCTCGGTGCGGGCGATGGGATAGCCCAGATTGGAAGGGACGCGTTCATGGGCGAAGCGCACGAAAGCTGCCTGAGCCGCCTCGGCGGCACCGACATAGATTGCGCTCAGCGCCAGCGTCATGCTGGCATGGGCGCGATTGTCCTGCGCACCGCTGCCGGCATCGACGAGATCGAGCACATCTTCGCGGGGCACTTCCACATCGGTGAAATGCACGTCATGAGAACCGCTGGCGCGCATGCCGAGGCTCTTCCATGTGTGGATGACGTCGATGCCCGGCAGGCCAGCCGGCACGACGAAGGTGCCGACACGTTGCGGCTTCTCATCCGTGCATGCCCAGACGAGAAAATGCGTGAGCCCGAGCGCGCCGGTGACGAAGCGCTTGCGACCGGTGATCGACCAGCCGTTTCCCGTGCGGCGCGCCACGGTTTCAGGCAGGCCGCCGCGCGCCGGCGAGCCAAGGTCGGGCTCGACGCGGGCCGCGTTGAGCAGGATGGGGCGGTGCTTGGCCTCCGCCAGCAATCCTCGATAGAGACCTTCCGGCCATCGGTTACGGCCAGCCTCGCCCAAATGCGTGAAAATCGTCATGGCGCTGATCAGCGCTACGGATGGGTCGCCGCGTCCGAGGTCGGCGAGGATGCGCGCCACCTCCGGCAGCGAAGCTCCCGCGCCGCCAAAGCGCTTGCCGACGGTGCTTTCGAGAAGGCCGCTTTCATGGACGGCCCTGATCCCGACCCATGGAAACTCGCCGGTAGCATCGGCGGCCGGTGCGGCATCGGTCAGTTTCTGGACGATATCGGTCAGATCGGACCTGTTCTGGGACACTTGGTTTGGCCTTTCCGGTGAGAGCCGTCCGGCAACCTCGGCGTGGGTTTCACCATGTTTTGGCGTCGGTTTTATTGTCTTGAAGAGAGTGAGCCCGCCACCATAGGGATGACGGGCTTACCTAAGGGATTTCCGCCTCGTCAGGCGACGTTCCGTTGGCCTTCCGCCCGCTCCTGCAGGCCGGCCCTGACCAACGGCAGCACATAGCGGCCATAGTCGATCGCATCATTGAGATTGTCATAACCGCGGATCGAGATCAGTTCGGCGCCGAGATCGACATAATCCAGGATGGAGTCGGCGATGGTCTGCGGCGATCCGACAAGCGCGGTCGAAGCGCCGCGGGCATTGGTGGCGCTGACCGTCGGATACCACAGCGCCCGGTCATGCACGTCACCGCGCGCCGCAATTTCCAGCAGTCGCTGCGAGCCGACATTTTGCGGCGCTGGCGCCGAGGCCGGCACTTTGCCGAGACCCTTGGCGCGGTTGTCCTGCAATGCGACCAGCACCTGCTTGGCTTTCGTCCAGGCCAGTTCATCCGTTTCCGCGACGATCGGCCGGAAGGTTACCCAGATCCGCGGCCGATCGCTGCGCCCGGCCCGCTTGGCTTCGGCATGGATGCGGTCGATCTGCTCTCTCGTTTCCGCCAGCGGCTCGCCCCACAGGCCGAAGATGTCGGCAAGTGCGCCACCGATGCGATAGGCATCATCCGACGATCCACCGACCGACACGGGAATGGTGCCGTTGACCGGACGCACCGCGTTGCGGAACTGCTTGAACTGGTAATATTTCCCGTCGAAATCGAAGGGCTCGGGCGATTGCCAGGCGCGGCGCAGGATGTGGATATATTCCTCCAGCCGCTCATAGCGTTGTTCTTTTGTCAGGAAATCGCCTTCCCGTGCCTGCTCCTCGTCGCTGCCGCCGGCGATGAAGTGGACGACGGCGCGCCCCTCGCTCAGCTGGTCGAGCGTGGCGAGCGCCTTTGCCGCCACGGTCGGGTAGAGCGTGTTGGGACGCAGCGCGATGATGATCTTTATGTTCTTCGTATTGGCCGCGATCGTCGCGCCGATGGTGAAGGGGTCGAAGGACGAGGAATCGTATGGGACCAAGGTGTAGTTGAAGCCGTAGTCATCGAGCGATCGGGCATAGCGAACCAGAAACCGCGGATCGATTGCCGGGCTCGGCAAGGGATTGAGCTCGGTCGAGGCATTGGGGAACGTCACGCTGATGAATTCGGTCGGCATTGTTTTTCCTCTCGTGCGCTATCCGGCGCTAATGTCTAAACCTTAGGGGCCGGCACCATGAAAGAGAAAGACCTGTCTTTCTTTAGTCTACTAATTTTATAGAAATTATTTTCTGAAATTGCGCCGCATATGCTGTCAGGCGAGGGAGCCCGGCATATCGCCGCCATGTGAAGAGCTGCAAATCCCGGAATTTTTTTCGAAAGAATCGTGAAAAGCAGGATCGATTTAGCCTGCCTACAGACAAAGAGATTGCTACATGCTTCCATCTAGTTGAGCCGCATCGGGCACAATGAAAAACGAGCGCGACCGCCGCGCAAAAAGACATTTAAGGGAGTTCGTCCATGTCGATCATTGCCTCTCGTTCCCGGCTATTGGGGACAGCCATCAGCCTGGCGCTGCTGTTCGGCGCATCAGCCGTTCGGGCTGAAACGCCGCCGAATGTGCTTGTGGTCGCCCAGTCGATCGACGATGCCGTCAGCTTCGATCCTGCCGAAGGCTTCGAATTGACGACCGTGCAGTCCTTCAACAATCTCTACCAGCGTCTCGTACAGTCGAACCGCGAAGATGGCACGAAGATCGAGCCGGCGCTTGCCGCTTCTTGGGCAGCGGGTAGCGATGGCCGCAGCCTGACATTTGAGCTGGCTGATGCCAAGTTCTCCTCCGGCAATCCGGTCCGCGCGGAAGACGTGATCTTCTCGCTGACCCGGGCGGTGAAGCTCAATAAATCGCCGGCCTTCATTCTGAATGAGCTGGGCTGGAAGCCCGACAATGTCGATGCCGCCATCACCAAGGTTGATGATAAGCATGTGAAGCTCACTTGGTCTGCCGATGTCGGCTCCGGTTTTGCTCTGTCGCTGCTGACGGCGCCGATCGCCTCGATCGTTGATGAGAAGACCGTCGAGCCGCAGGCGAAGGAGGGAGATTTCGGCAATGCCTGGCTGAAGACGAATTCGGCCGGAAGCGGTGCCTATACGATCGCCACCTACACGCCGCACGAGGCGCTGGTGCTGCAGGCAAACGCCAACTCATCTGACAAGCCGAAGCTCGACAGCGTCATCATCCGCAATGTTCCCGATGTCGGCGCTCGCCGGCTGCTGGTCGAGCAGGGCGATGCCGATATTGCGCGCGGCCTTTCGGCCGACCAGATCGAAGCGCTGAAGACCAAGAGCGGCGTCAAGGTTCTCTCGGTGCCGTCGGCGCGCACCGATTATATCCTGCTGAACACCAAGGCCAATCGGACGCTCGGCAATCCGGCCTTCTGGGAAGCGGCGCGCTACCTCGTGGATTATGATGGTATTGCCAAGAACCTGCTTCGTGGCCAGAGCACCGTGCATCAGGCCTTCCTGCCCGTCGGCTTCCCCGGCGCGCTGACGGATACGCCGTTCAAGCTCGATGTCGAGAAGGCCAAGAAAATCCTGGCCGATGCTGGCATCAAGACGCCGCTCAAGGTCGAATTCATCGTCTTCAACGACCAGCCCTTCCTGTCGATCGCGCAATCGCTGCAATCAACCTTCGCGCAGGCCGGCATCACGCTCGATATCCAGCCTAGCGTGGCCAGCGACATCTACGCCCGCGGTCGTTCTGGTAAATTCGAAATGACGCTGCGCTACTGGATTCCGGATTATTTCGATCCCCACTCCAACGCCAGCGCCTTTGCCATCAACAAGGACAACTCCGCCAACACGGCCGCCAAATATGCCGGTTGGGTCATCCCCGAGCTGACCGACCAGACGCTTGCCGCCGTCAAGGAGCAGGATGCGGCGAAACGCGTGGCGCTCTATCAGGATCTGCAGAAGAAGATCCAGGCAAGCTCGCCGTTCATCTTTATGCTTCAAGGCAACGATCAGGTCGTGCTAAGCGACAAGGTGAAGAACTATGCCCAGGGTCTCAACGCAGACCAGGTCTATTACGACAAGGTGGAGAAGTAAGTGCCGCAAGCGGCCACACCATCCGATGCCGACATGACCAACTCCCGCCAGAAGAAAACCTGGCGGGAGTTGTCGTTCGTGAGATCGCTTTTCACCTGGGGCTGGTCCTTTGCGCTGACGCTGTTCGGGCTTGCGCTCGTGACCTTTGCGCTGACGCGGCTGTCGCCCATCGATCCGGCGCTGCAGATGGTCGGCGACCACGCCAGCCAATCGACCTATCAGCAGGCGCGCGTCGAGCTCGGGCTCGACCAGCCGCTGCCGGTGCAATTCATTCGCTATGTCGAGGCGGCCTTGTCGGGGAATTTCGGGCAATCGACCTCGACTGGCCAGCCGGTTGCCAAGGATATCGCGCGGACTTTTCCGGCGACGATCGAGCTTGCGACGGCGGCCATCATCCTGGGCGCGCTCATCGGATTGGCGCTCGGCATCGCCGCGGCCATGTGGCAGGGGACGTGGCTGGATAGCCTGGCACGCCTCGTCTCGCTTCTCGGTTATTCCGTGCCAATTTTCTGGCTCGGCCTGCTGATGCTGCTGCTCTTCTATGCGCGCCTGCATTGGGCGCCTGGACCGGGCCGCGCCGACGTCGTCTTTCAATATACGGTCAAATCCGTCACCGGTTTCGCGCTGCTCGACGCGTGGATTTCAGGCAAGCAGGGGGCCTTTCGAGATGCGCTGGCGCATCTGGCACTGCCGGCGACCGTTCTGGCCTTTCATGCGCTTGCCGCGATCTCGCGGCTGACACGGGCGTCGATCCTGACCGAGCTTGGGCAGGAATATGTGACGACCGCGCGGGCCAAGGGGGCGAGCCTTGGCCGCATCGTCTTTACCCATATCATGCCGAACATATCCGGGACGCTTCTCATCGTGATTGCCCTTTCCTATGCGAGCCTTCTGGAAGGCGCCGTGCTGACCGAAACCGTCTTCGCCTGGCCCGGCATCGGCCGCTACCTGACGACGGCGATGTTTGCCGGCGACATGCCGGCGATCCTCGGGGCGACGCTCGTGGTCGGTGCCTCCTTCGTCGTCCTGAATGCGCTGACCGATCTCGGTGTCGCGCGGCTCGATGTGGGGAAGAAGCGGTGAGTGACATCGTTCAGCACCCGCTTGACGGCCCCTCTTTCGTTCGGCGTATCCTGCGGTCGCCTTCGGCGGCGATGGGAAGCGCGATCGTGCTTCTCATTCTGTGCCTCGCCTTGCTGGCACCGGAGATCGCACCCTACGATCCCAATCTGCAGGAGACGGCCAATCGCCTGATGCCGCCGAGTGCTGCGCATTGGTTCGGCACGGATGGTTTCGGGCGGGATCTGCTATCGCGGATAATTTATGGTGCGCGATCGACCTTGCTGCTGCTGCTTTTCGTGGTTCTGATCATGGCTCCCCTTGGCATAGCGGTCGGCCTCGTCGCTGGCTTCTTCGGCGGGATCGTCGAGCGCATTCTGATGCGCATCACCGATGTCGTCATGTCGTTTCCGCGGCTGCTGCTCGCCTTTGCCTTCGTCGCCATCATGGGGCCGGGCCTCGTCAACGGCGCTCTGGCGCTGTCGCTGACAAGCTGGCCGGCCTATGCGCGCCAGGCCCGCGTCGAAACCGAGCGGTTGCGTCGGAGCGATTATCTCGCCGCTGCCGAAATGGTTGGGATCAAGGGCATACGGCTGCTTTACGGGCATGTGCTGCCTTTAGTGCTGCCGTCCGCCATCATCCGTCTTGCCCTCGATCTTTCGGGCATCATCCTTGCCGCGGCAGGCCTCGGCTTCCTCGGTCTCGGCGTTCGCCCGCCAACGGCCGAGTGGGGGGCGATGGTGTCGGAAGGCACCCAGGTCATCTTCGATCAATGGTGGGTGGCGGCCGTGCCCGGCTTTGCGATCCTCATCACCTCGCTTGCCTTCAATCTGTTGGCGGACGGTCTGCGCGATATACTGGATCCCCGTCATGTCTGATCCGCTGCTCTCCGTTCAGGATCTCTCGGTTTCCTTTCCTTCCGAGGCGGGAATGGTGCGTGTCGTCGACGGCATCAGCTTCTCTGTTGATCGGGAAATTGTAGCCATTGTCGGTGAGTCCGGCTCCGGCAAGTCGATGACCGGGCGGGCGATCATGGGGCTGTTGCCGCGCCAGGCGCAAGTTCAAGCGAAATGCCTTTCCTTCGAGGGGCGGGATCTCCTGACGCTGCCGCCTTCCGGCTGGAACAAGGTGCGCGGCAACGGCATCGGCCTCGTTCTTCAGGATCCGAAATATTCGCTCAATCCCGCACACAAGGTCGGTCGGCAGGTTGAGGAGGCCTTGCTGTTGCATACGCGGCTCTCGGCTGCAGAACGCCATGAGCAGGCGCTGGACATATTGCACAAGGTGGGGCTTCCTGATCCGCAGCGGATCTATGCGAGCTATCCAGCCGCCCTGTCCGGCGGAATGGGGCAGCGCGTCATGATTGCCGCAATGCTGATCAACCGGCCGCGCCTGCTGATCGCCGACGAACCGACATCCGCGCTCGACCGCGAGCTTCAGAACCAGATATTGGCGCTGCTGCGCTCGTTGACCGAAGAGTTCGGCATGGGATTGCTGCTCATCAGCCACGATCTGCAGCAAGTGTCGCAATTTGCCGATCGAGTGATGGTGATGCGCGGCGGGCGTATCGAGGAGGAATTGGCCGCCACGGAGCTGGCCAGTGCCGAATCCGCCTATACGCGCGCACTCTGGGCGGCGCGGCCATCAGCGGAAACATACGGTACACGCCTGCCGGTTTATGGAGGCGGTGCATGAACGCGCTTTCGGTTTCCGATCTTTCCGTCACCTTTTCCGGAGCACGCAAGGCGTTCACGGCCGTGCACGGCGTCAGTTTCGATATTGCGAGCGGAGAGACTTTCGGCCTCATCGGCCCATCCGGCTGCGGTAAGACGACCGTCCTGCGCGCCATCGCCGGGTTGAACGTCAACTGGCAAGGTGCGATTTCCGTTTTCGGGGAGCCGCTTCAATCCGGGAAAAAGATCGTTGGCACTCTGCGCGACAACATTCAGATGGTATTTCAGGATCCCTATTCCTCCCTGCATCCGCGCCACACCATTCAAAGAATTCTCGGTGAACCGCTATCCCTACGGGGCGTAAAGGACGTTGAGGCACAGGTGCGAACGGCCCTTGATCAGGTCGGCCTTCCAGCAACGGCGAGCCGACGCTTTCCGCATCAGCTTTCCGGCGGCCAGCGGCAGCGCGTTGCCATCGCCCGTGCCTTGCTGTTACGGCCGAAACTGTTGCTGCTCGACGAACCGACTTCAGCGCTCGACGTGTCGGTCCAGGCGGGAGTTCTCAATCTTCTCAACGATCTCAAGGCCTCGCACGGCATGACCTTCGTGCTCGTCAGCCATGACCCCGGCGTCGTTGCCCATATGTGCGATCGCGCCGCGATCATGGAGGCCGGCTCCATCACGCGGATCATGGATCGCGCCGACCTCTCAAAACTCGGCTAGCGCGCCAAGTCATGTCTGGCGAAAGTCATTGAGCGCGGCGGTTGACCCCGTTGGGCGGCTCTATACTCTGGTTGTTCCGATCTTTACCTGATCACTGACCAAGACGACATCGACCAAACACGTGCGCATTCGTCGCGGTCCCATTGGCACCGCCTTTCATAGCCCTATTTGGACATCGAACCGCGAAGTTCCGGCTGATTGCCGGAGATGAAAACCGGGCACACCCGAAGGGAGTATCGATAATGGCACAGACTGTCGCTGACCAGTTCGTTACAACATTGGCCGCAGCCGGGGTAAAGCGTATCTACGGCGTCGTCGGCGATAGCCTCAACGGTCTGACGGATGCGGTTCGGCGTCATGGCGGAATCGAGTGGGTCCATGTGCGACACGAGGAGGCCGCCGCTTTCGCCGCGGCAGCCGAAGCCCACCTGACTGGCACTCTCGCCGTTTGTGCGGGAAGCTGCGGGCCGGGCAACCTGCATCTCATCAATGGCCTGTTCGATGCGCATCGCTCGCGCGTTCCCGTGCTGGCGATCGCTGCCCAGATCCCGTCGGCTGAGATCGGCTCAGGTTATTTTCAGGAGACGCATCCGCAGGAGCTGTTCCGCGAATGCAGCCATTATTGCGAGCTTGTCTCCGGCGTCCAGCAGATGCCGCGGGTGCTCGAAATCGCAATCCGGCAGGCAATCGGGAAATCGGGTGTCTCCGTCATCGTCATGCCCGGCGACGTCGCGCTGCAGAAGGCCGAGGGACCAGAGCGGCCGCGAGTCGGCGGCCTGCTTCCGCGCAAGCCCATCGTCGTGCCGGCGGCAGAAGAAGTGAGCAAGCTGGCCGAGCTTCTGAATAGCGACGCGCGCATCACTATCCTTGGCGGCGCGGGTTGCGAAGGGGCTCACGATGCGCTGGTGGCGATTGCCGGACGGCTGAAGGCGCCGATCGTTCATGCGCTTGGCGGCAAGGAGCATATCGAATGGGACAATCCCTTCGATGTCGGCATGACGGGGCTGATCGGCTTTTCGTCGGGCTATTACGCCATGATGGATTGCGATGTGCTGTTGATGCTCGGCACCGACTTTCCGTATCGCCAGTTCTATCCCGCGGGATCCTCCACGCGGATCGCTCAGGTCGACATCCGGCCTGAGAATATCGGCCGCAGGGCGCCCGTCGACCTCGGGCTGGTCGGCGATGTCAGGGCGACGATCGAGGCACTGTTGCCGCACCTGCAGCAGAAGGCGGATGGTGCCCATCTGGATCAGTCGATCGCGCACTACAAGAAGAGCCGCAAGGAGCTCGACGCATTAGCGACGGGCAGGCCCGGCAAGAAGCCGATCCATCCTCAGCAGATCGCCAAGGCTATCAGCGATCACGCCTCCGAAGATGCGGTATTCACTTGCGACGTTGGCCTTCCGACTGTCTGGGCGGCGCGATATCTGGCCATGAACGGCAAGCGGCGGCTGATCGGATCGTTCCGCCATGGCTCCATGGCCAATGCGATGACGCAGGCGATCGGCGCGCAGGCCGCCTTTCCCGAACGTCAGGTGATTTCGCTCTCGGGAGATGGCGGCTTTGCCATGCTGATGGGCGATTTTCTCACCTTCGCGCAGCTCGGCCTGCCCGCAAAGATAGTGGTCTTCAACAACAGCGCATTGGGCTTTATCGAGGTCGAACAGAAGTCGGTGGGCTTCCTGCCGACGGGCACGGAGCTGAAAAACCCGAACTTCGCGGCGATGGCCGAGGCGATCGGCATCAAGGGCATCCGCATCGAAGATCCCGCCGATGTCGACAGCGGCATTGCCAAGGCGCTTGCTCATAATGGGCCGGTTCTGGTCGATGCCGTCGTTGCGCGCACCGAACTGCCGATCCCGCCTTCGATCAGCGCGGAGATGGCGAAGGGGTTCAGCCTCTATATGGTCAAGGCGGTGTTCAGCGGTCGCGGCGACGAACTCGTCGAGCTTGCTCGCACCAATCTCTGGCGTTGAGACAAGGCGGGCGTGGTGGGATGAAGCATCAGCCTCGTCCTACCCGGCCCGATTTGGCTGAGCGAGAGTCAGCGAAGCGGGATCCAGAGCGGTGATTTCCACGCCTTCAATTCATCGAGAAAGACCTGCAGCTTCGAGGGGATGAAGCGTCGCGTCTGATAGACCGCGTGCACGAAGATTTCGGGTGATGTCCATTCTGGCAGAAGGCGAACGAGTTCGCCGCGCTCGATCCGGTCGTCGCAATAGTTCGACGATAACAGGCCTATACCGTGCCCCTTGTAAGTGAATGCGCTTACGGACTGGAAATCGCGGCTGGAAATTGGTCCCGAAACCTGGACTTTCGCCGATTTGCGGCCGCTGACGAGATGCCATTCGGCTTCGTTGTTGCGGCTGTTCATGAGGACGCACTGGTGCTGACGCAGATCCTCAGGTTCGATGGGCCGGGCGCGACCCTCGAGATAATCAGGCGTTGCGACCACATAGCGGACGCTTTTGCCGAGGCGTTGCGCGATCATCGTCGAATCCTGCAGTTCGCCAAAACGGATGGCGAGATCGACATTTTCAGCAATCAGGTCAATGAAGGTATTGGTGATGAAGAGGTCTATCTGGATGCGCGGATAGCTCTTCAGGAACGATGAAACGAATTCATAGAACGGTTCCTGGCTTAAAACCACCGGCACCGAAATCCGCAGCAGGCCCTCGGGATTCCTCTGGGATTGAACCAGCACCCGTTCGGCATCGTAGAGATTGCCAAGCGGCTCGCTACATTGGTTGAAATAAGCGCGCCCCTGCACCGTGAGGTTCAGCTTGCGCGTCGTCCGCTGCAGAAGCGTCACGCCTAGCTGCTCCTCAAGCGCTGTCACCCGGCGGCTGACCGTCGAGACCGGCATTCCTAGCGCATGTGCCGCCCGGCTGAAGCTTTCTAACTGCGCTACCTTCACAAAGATCGCGATGTCATTCAAATCGGTCATGCCATTATTTTTGCATGAATGGAAAATTGATTCCAGATATTTCCATCTAATCGCATAAAGCCGAAATGGGCATATTCCCCTTCACGAGAGCAAGCCAACCACCTCATCCCCTCTCGATCGATCCGGCCCTTGGGGCCGGCGCATGGCGGTGAGGTTGCTTTGTGAAACGGAGAACGACAATGCAAACAGCAAAAACGGTACTCATTACCGGTGCCTCGCAGGGCATTGGTGCAGGTCTTGCCAACGCCTTCCTTGATCGCGGCTATAATGTCGTCGCGACGTCGCGGCGGGTTACTGAGACCAACGAAATCAGGGCCTCCGACAGGCTGGCGCGTGTGGATGGTGACATTGCCGATCCTGCCACGGCGCAACGCGTCGTCGAGGCCGCGCTCGGCCAGTTCGGGACGATCGACGCTCTGGTCAACAATGCAGGCGTTTTCTTCACCAAGCCGTTCGTCGATTATACCTTCGACGATTACCGCAAGCTCGCCTCGACGAACCTGGAGGGTTTCATCCACCTGTCGCAATTGGTTGTTCGCCAGATGTTGGCGCAGAAGAGCGGCGGCAGCATCGTCAGCATCACGACGCCGCTGGTCGATCATCCGATACTCGGCATCAACGCCTCCGTGGCAATGGCGACCAAGGGCGGCATTGAAGCCCTCTCCAAGAATATTGCGCTTGAATACGCAAAGGAGGGAATTCGCGTGAACACCGTGGCGCCCGGCGTTGTCGATACACCGCTTCACAAGGATAATCCGCGGGATTTCCTGAACACGATGTCGCCGATGCACGGCATCTCCAATGTCCAGGAAATCGCCGATGCCGTCCTCTTCCTGACCGAGGCTCCGCGCATAACCGGGGAGGTGCTGCACGTCGACGGCGGCGCACATTTGGGCAAATGGTGAGCGCGGGCACAGCGCCGGCCGCTGGCGCAGAGCAGCGGCTGAATGATCTCGGCATTACGCTTCCTCCGCCCCCAACACCGTTCGGCGCCTATGTGGAGGCTGTGAAGATGGGAAAGTTGCTATTCCTCAGTGGAATGCTGCCTGTCATCGATCGCAAGCCGCAATACATCGGTCGTGTCGGCGGCGTGTTGTCAGGCGACGATGGACGAAAGGCCGCGGAAGTCGCCACCTTGAGCGGGTTGGCTGCCATCAAGGACCATCTTGGGTCGCTCGATAAGGTGGTGGGTGTCGCCAAGCTCGGGGTCTATATTGCGACCGAGGGAGATTTTCGGGACCATCCGAAAGTGGCGGATGGGGCGTCTGAGCTCCTACTCAAGGTCTTCGGCGCAGAGATGCTGTCGGGCCGAGTGGTTCTTGGGGTTGCAAGCCTGCCGCTTGGCATGCCGGTCGAGATCGAGCTTGTTCTCGAGGTTGCGGACTGAAATTTACGCCCCGGTTGGCCATTGTGGCCGGTCGGGGCTTACCCGTGATTTGACTGTACCGAGGCAGTTCTGCTGACTTGCGCCGGCTTGCTGGGCTTGGCGCTTTGAAGCACTGTCAGATGATTTCTCTACTCAACCTTCGAAGCCGAACCGTTCGACGTCGAAATCATCGTCGTCAAAGCCGGCCCCACTATTCCGGATATCGGCCATATCTTCCTCAAAGAGGATTGGCGTGCTGACAAAGGTCGGAAGCTTCATGTCGACAGCCGTGCCCGGAGGCTGGAGCGCCCAGGCGACAATAGCGCCGGTGGACATGGCGCCGACGCCACCCGATACGTCCTGTGCGGCGGAGCTGGGCAGGTCTGCGATCGGCTGCATCTTTGCGATGGCACTGCTGTTCGAATTCTTCGAGTGGTCGGCAACGAGCAAATTGCCCGCATCGCTCCGTCCCACCACCAGGCTCGCCAGAACCATCGCCGGTGGCCTATCGGGAGCGGCAGTCGGAATCACTGCGATGCTGATCGGTCGTGAGGCCGGCAGGGGCACGGTATAGGTTGCCAGATCAGTGAAAGGTGCAATCTTGTTTTCTTCGGCCACGCGTTTGCCGAGCTGAAGCTCCAGCCCGTTGACGGCCCGGCTTCGAGGTGTCGGCAACATGCTGGTCAGGAGGCTCGTATTGGTGGCGGCCGCAGCGGATGCCACCGGCGATCCGGCGTCGTCATCATCATCATCGACAGCGGGTGCAATCTTGCTCGTGGTCAGGCTCGGGCGCTTTCTCGATTGTGCAATAGCGACTTCATAACCCGGCAATGGCCTGCCATCGGCGGGGACATGGAGTGTCCGGCCATTCGGAAAAAGCTGCGCCAGTTCCGGGCGCGACATTCTCGGCCAGGCGCGGACCCTGCCGACATCCAGATGCACGAAAGGGGATCCGGAGTTGGGATAAAAGCCAACGCCGCCGATTTGCATCTGCATGGCAATGGCGCGCAAGGTGGCAAGCTTTACGCCGGGGATATAGAAGTCCATCGCCTTGCCGAGCGTGTGCTGGCTGTGCTTTGCGACGCCGGAGCTGCGCGAGCGATTGCGCAGCATGCCATTGGTAGATGGGGAGCGGTAGGCCGACACGACGTGAATTGTGTCTTTCGCTCCGCTGCGGTTATAGACTTCCCAGACAAGATCAAGCAGTTCCGGATCCATTTTGGTCGGCTCGTTCTTGCGCCAGTCACGCAGGAAGCGGTTGATCTGGGCGAGGCCCCGCGGATCGTATTTGCCGCCGCGCTTGAAGACGATGGTCGCCCTCTCTCCCGTGTGCGTGAAAAACAGCTTGAGGGCGCGGTCGTCAGACGCGGCCTGGGCGGATCCCGCCAGCGCACCAAGCACCAGCATCATAACCAATGCCACCCGGCAGGCGACGAAGGAGAAAGCCATGGTGAAAGTTGCGGCCGGAATGGAGAAGATCGCTTGATGCACGGATACGACTTTCGCCCTTGCTAATAGACACAGAAATCAGAGGCGCCGCGCCTGCGGCATCGTTGTACCTCCAATTATGGTCAATAAATCCCTAACGGACCGTTTACGGCCGATTGCCCCGAGATATCGCCCGCCTGAGCGGCATTCGCATCTGCTGGTGCCGGCTTTTGGGGAGGGTACTGGGAAGTGGCTTCGATCATAACTGCAGCCGTGGACAAACATGCAGCTTGTGGCGTTACGATGGCGGCTGAAATAGAAAAATCCGTAGCTATGCAAACGTTTTCGCGTGGGTTGCAAACTGCCTGCCGAGACAGCATCATCCCGCGCATGAACGGACAGAATCGATTTGCTCCTCCGTCCAGCGGACAGCAAACCATTAAACGAAGCGACCTGTTGCGGCAGCTCCGGCGTGTCGGGCTGCGCCGTTTGACGACCATCGTGGCGCCAGCGGGTTACGGCAAGACCTCGCTCGCCGTCCAATGGTACGAATTGCTGAAGGATGATGGAGTCAATCTGTGCTGGGTGTCGCTCGATGCCGAGCACACGAGCCAGGAAGCCTTTCTGCTGGCTCTGATCGATGCATTGCAGACGCTTCTGGACGAGGACGGAGCGGATGCGGGCAATCTGCCGGCAGCGGCGCTCCTCTCCGTACTCACGACGAGGCTGCGCAAGATCCCGGGGCCGCTCGTGATCTTCCTCGACGATTATCACTTCGCCCAGACGGATGCCACCGAGGCGCTGATGGCGAAGATCCTCGCCGATCTTTCGCTCGAACATGTGAAATTGGTGCTGGTAAGCCGCAGTCCGCCGCGTTTTCCATTGTCGGCATTGCGCCTTCGTGGCGAGTTCAAGCAATTCGGCGTCGCCGAACTCGGTTTTTCCGATGCCGAAGCGCGGGAATTGTTTGCCGGCAAGGGGACCCGCCTGACCGAAGAGCAGGTCGGTTCCTTTAACCGCCGGACCGAAGGCTGGGCCGTCGCGCTGCAGATGGTGAGTCTGCTTGTCTCGGAATCGGAGGAAAGCGACACGATCCTCGCCTCTTTCGATGGCGGCGGCGCGGATATGGGATCCTATCTTTCCGAGCAGGTATTCGAGCATCTGCCTGAGGAGATCCGCCAGTTTCTGACCGAGATCGCCGCGCTGCCTGCTTTCAATCATTCGCTGCTCGAGGCGGTATTGGAAAGCGGGGAGAGGGTAGGTTGGATCGAGCGCCTGAACGAATATGCCCTTCCTGTCACGCTGCTTGCCGGGCCGGGCAACTGGATGCGTTTCCACCCGGTCTTCAACGAATTCCTCAAGCAAACCGCCAGCCGCAGGGGCGTTGACGCCAAACGCGTGCTGAACCGGGCAGCGCGCTGGTTCGAGGTTCAGGGTGATATCGACCGGGCAGTACAGCACGCGTTGTCAGCCGGTGACGCCAATCTTGCGGCAAGTATCGTGGAGCGAGCCGGCGGTTGGCGGCGGGTCTATGCCACGACGCGTGGCGGTGCGACGCTCTTCCAGGCGTTGAGCGGGCGAGCCTCGGAGATTGATCTCAGCCGGTTTCCGCTCGCTACCCTCGGGCTTTCGATTTTCAATGCCAAGGCTGCCCAGCTTGCCGCCGCCAATCATTATCTTGTCATCGTAGAGCGCGCCGCCGCGGGCGATGAGATCCTGGCAAAGGATCTGCGCGTGGTACGCATCCTGCTTGCGCTTTATACCGATCACTGGGCGAGCGCTGCCGATCTTTCCGCGCTGGAAAATGATCTGCAGCAACCCGACGGAATGGAACTCATCCATCGGGCGCTGGCGCTCAACATGCTTTCCTACAATTTCCTGATCCGCAGCGAGCTTGATCGGGCATTGCACTATGGCCATCTGGCCATTCGCGCCTTTCGCGACGGTGGCGCCGATTTCGGCGCCATGCATCTCTACACGCATATCGGTCAGGCCTTCTTTCTTTCGGGGGATAGTGCAAGCGCACTCTCCGCCTATGACGACCTGATCGCCGAGGCGCAAACCAACATCGCTGCGGGCAGCGATCTGGACGCCGTCGGCCAGGTGTTGAAGGCCGAAATTCTTTCGATGCGCGGCGAAACCGCAGCCGCTGCCGACATGTTGGGATGGGCGCTGCCGCATCTTGAGCGCCATGATACATGGTTCGATCTTCTCGCCGCCGGGTTCATGGCCGAACAGCGGACGCTGCGAATGCGCGACGATGTCCTGGCTGCCCACGCGGCCATGGATCGCATCCGTGCGGTGGCGCGCCGCCGCGGTTTCGACCGGCTTACCCGCCTGATAGATCGCGAGCGGGCAATGCTTCTGATGGAGTCGGGTGATCTCGACCAGGCAATCCGTCATGCCGAGGCCAGCGGATTCGGCATACAGGCGATCACTTCGGATCGCGCCAACATGCTGTCCATCCACTTGCGCGGGGCGACGCCGGCTATCTTCTGGACGCGTGCCTATTTGGCGCTTGGCGAAGTTGCCAAGGCGCGCGAGGTGTTTGATCAGCTCACGACGCGTCAGGCCCAGCGCCCGCATGTCCCGCGCACCATCGAGCTTGCGCTCCTCGAAATCGGGATCCTGATTGCCGAGGGCCGCAGTGAGATTGCAGCCGCGCGCCTTTCCGATCTTGTGGTGACCACACCGCTCGGCGACTACCGCGCGCTTCTCCATCTCGATCGTGCAGCCGGGCTGGAAGAGCTCCGTGCGCTTGCCAATCATCCAAGCGTTGCCACTGTCACCCGCAAACGCGTTCAGGCCCTATTGAATAGCGCCGGTGCAAACCAGCAGCCTGCCCCGGACGAGGATCTGTCGTCGTTTACCGGGCGCGAGCGCATGGTGATGGAATTGCTCACCGCGGGGCTTTCCAACAAGGAAATCGGCCGCACGCTGTCGCTTTCCGACAATACGATCAAGTTCCACCTGCGCAATATTTTTGCCAAGCTCAACGTCTCGACGCGCACGGCCGCGGTGACGGCAGCACGACAAAAGGGCATGTTGAACTGATACCTACCCGAACGGGTAGGGTATGATTCGCTCACCCACCCATCGGGAAGGCTATCGGGGAAGAAAAAAACACCTAATCTGCGCTCGTGCGAATATAATAACGGGGGTAGATTCGTGGTCATCGTCGATCCAGTGACCCAGGAGATTATCGAGGGTAAGCTGGCTGCAACCGTCGACGAGATGGGCGTTGTGATGGCCCGGACCTCGATGAGCCCTGTGATCTATGAGGTGCTGGATTTCGCCTGCGGTCTGCTCACCCGTGAGGGAGAGCTGGTGGCACAGATGAACGGCATCACGCTGTTCACCGGCACCTTCGGCACACAGGTCAAATCGCTGATTGCGCTTTATGGCGACGATCTCGAAGACGGTGATATTCTGCTCACCAACGATCCCTATTCGGGCGGCACGCATGCCTGCGATTTTGCCATCGTCAAGCCGATCTTTTTCGATGGGCGGATCCTGGCCTATGCCATCAATGTTGCCCATTATCTCGATGTCGGCGGCTCGGTTCCCGGCTCGCTTGCGCCCAACGCCACCTCGGTCTTTCAGGAAGGGCTGAGGCTGCCGGGCGTCAAGGTCGTGCGCAACGACCGTTTCTCCGGCGAGGTCCTGCGCATCATCCGTGAAAATGTTCGTCTGCCCGATATCGCCATCGGCGACCTGACCGCGCAGGTGGCCACGGTTCGCGTCGCAGCCCGCCGGATGGGCGAACTCGCACGGAAATACGGTACGGCAGTCGTCGAGGCTGCATTCGATCACCTTCTTGCGATGAGCGAAAAGCAGGCGCGTGCTGCCATCGCCGCTTTGCCGGACGGGGTCTATGAGTCCCGAGACATCATCGACGGCGATGGCGTTACCACCGACCCTATCGAGGTCCGGATGGCCGTGACCATTGCAGGCGATCGTTTGACCGCCGACTTTACAGGCTGCCCGCCGGCAGTGGCGGGGCCGATCAATTGTGCGGCAGGGGCGCTGCAATCGGCCGTACGCACCATATTCAAGGCATTGGTGGCGCCGCAGGCACCTTCCAACGAAGGCTGGTTTCGGCCACTGGACGTCATTGCACCGCAGGGATCGGTTTTCACCGCAGAGAAGCCTTCTCCCACGGGTTGGTACTATGAGGGCTCCGTCCATGCCTCTGAGCTCGTCTGGAAGGCGCTTGCCGGGCTGATGCCGGAGCGGTTCTCGGCCGGCTCCTACACGAGCCTCTGCGTCGTCTACATCTCCGGTAAGGATGCGGCGGGGCAGCCGTTCATCCATATCGAACCGCAACATGGCGGCTGGGGGGCTAGCAAGGACGCGGACGGCGCAAACGCGTTGATCGCGCTCACCGACGGTGACACCTACAACTATTCCGTCGAGGTCATCGAGGCACGGTTCCCGCTGATGGTGCGTCGCTACGCGCTCAATCTAGAAGGTGGATCGGGTGCTGGTCGCCGCCGTGGCGGTTTCGGTGTCATTCGCGACTATGAAGTTCTGGCGGACGGCGCATCGGCCTATTGCAGCTTCGGGCGGACGGAAACACCACCCTGGGGGATCGAAGGCGGGGCTCCAGGCACGCCAAATCTGTTGCAGGTGGAAGATTCTGCAGGCCAGGTCAGCAATTTCGGCCGGGAACCGCATATTGCGCTCAAAAGCGGTGACCTCGTGCGCATCATTACCGGTGGCGGTGGCGGCTGGGGCGAGGCACGTTCTCGCGAGGCCGAGCATGTCCGTCGTGACGTCGAAGACGGTTACATCTCCAAGGAGACGGCGCGGAACCTGTATGGGTTTGATGAGAGGATGGCGGGATGATCAGGCTGGCGACGGATGTAGGCGGTACCTTTACCGACCTCGTCGGCTATGACGAGCGCACTGGTGAGATTTTCACGGCCAAAAGCCTGACGACCGTGCATGACCAATCCGAAGGCGTGCTTTCGGCCATCGATCTTGCCGAACGGAAGGATGGGCTTTCCACCCGCGACGTCATCTTCTTTGCCCATGGCGGCACGACCGTCATCAACGCGATCACCGAGCGCAAAGGCGTCAAGACCGCCCTTGTCACCACGGCAGGCTTTCGCGATGTTCTGGAAATAGGTCGCGGCAACCGCCCCGATCTCTACAATCTCCAATTCAAAAGCCCGGAACCCTTCGTGCCCCGTAGCCTGCGCTTCGAAGTGCGCGAGCGCCTGGACGCCAAGGGACGGGTGCTGACCGCGATCGAGCTTGGCGATCTCGAGCCGATCATTCGCGAATGCCGGGCGCGCAATGTCGAGGCTATCGCTGTCATCTTCCTCCACAGCTATGTCAATCCCAGCCATGAGATTGCCTGCGCGAAGGCCCTGGCAGAGGCCCTCCCAGACGTGACGATCTGCGCCAGCCACGAGGTCTCCCGCCAGTGGCGGGAATATGAGCGCTCCAATACCGCCGTACTCAATGCCTATGTGCAGCCGATCATCAAGCGTTACTTCGCAAGGCTCGAGAGCGCGTTGACCGAGCGCGATCTCTCCTGCCCCTACTACGCCATGCAGTCCAACGGCGGTATCTCGACCTTCGATCAGGCGCAGATGAGCCCGCTGACACTGGTCGAGTCAGGCCCTGCCGGTGGCGTCGCGGGTGCTGCGCGCATCGGTACGCTGCTCGGCCAGTCGGAAGTGCTTTCGCTCGATGTCGGCGGCACGACGGCGAAATGCTCGTTGATTCACGACAGCCGACCGACGCTAGACAGCGAGTACAAGCTCGAACACACCCGCATCGTTCCGGGCTATCCCGTGCAGGTGCCGGTCGTCGATATCGTCGAAATCGGCGCCGGCGGCGGCTCCATCGCCCGTGTCGACGAGCGCGGTGCGCTGCGTGTCGGCCCAGAAAGTGCCGGCTCGACGCCAGGACCTGCCTGCTACGGTCGGGGTGGTGACAAGCCGACGCTTTCCGACGCACTGCTGACGCTCGGCATCTTCGATCCGGCAAGTTTTGCCGATGGCCAGATGCAGCTCGACAAGGGCAAGGCGGCTGCCGCAATTGCGACCGTCGCCAAACCGCTCGGGCTTTCGGTCGAGGATGCAGCGCTGGCCATCGTCGAGATCGCTCATGCCTCGATGATCAATGCTTTGAAGCTCGTCACCGTTCAGCGCGGACACGATCCGCGCGATGCCGCCTTTGTCATCTCCGGCGGCGCCGGGCCGGCGCTGGCTGCGCGCCTCGGGCGCGACCTCGGCGTGCAGATGACGGTGGTGCCACCACATCCCGGTATTTTCTCGGCTTGGGGTATGCTTGCGGCCGAGCCGCGGGCAGATTTTCGCAGCACCTGGTTCTCGCCTCTCGTGCCGCAGGCGGTCAGCGATTTGAAGCGGCGCTTCGACGAGCTGAAGCGTGATGCCGTTGCCTATTTCGCCAAGGGTAATGGCGCCGACATACGCTATGCCTGCCGAGTGGAAGCCCGGTATCGTGGCCAGGAACACGGCGTCTTCGCTCGCTTCGAGCTCGATGACGATGTCGGAAGCTTCGCAGAGCGCTTCCACGCGGCTCACGAGCGTGCCTACGCCTTCCGCCTTCCGGCTTCGCCGATCGAGATCACCATGATCCATCTCGAGGCGGTGTTGCATGGTCCGGTCATTGCCATTCCGAAGCTGACATTGGCGGATCGCTCGCTCGACGCTGCCTTCAAGGGTGAGCGCCAAGTCTATTTCGGTGGAGAAACAGGCTGGGTATCCTGCCCGGTTTACGAGCGCACGAAGCTGCCGCCGCTGAAGGGCGTCTTTGGCCCGCTTATCGTCGAAGAGGCAACGGCGACGTCGCTTGTCGTTGCCGGACAGGAACTGGAAGTGACCGACGAAGGACTGCTGCTCATCCGTGAATCTGATGGGGGACATGTCTGATATGGCGATAGCGATCGGTCTCGACCATATCGTCAGGAGCTACGGGCCGGTGCGCGCTGTCGATGACGTCACACTCGATATCAGGGCAGGGGAGTTTTTCACCCTGCTTGGCTCGTCGGGTTGTGGCAAGAGCTCGCTCCTGAAGCTGATCGGCGGCTTTGACAAGCCGACCGACGGGCGCGTTCTTTTTGACGGAAAGGATATGGCGAGCGTTCCTGCCAATCGTCGGCCCGTCAACACCGTGTTCCAGTCGCTTGGGCTCTTTCCGCATATGAACGTGGCCCAGAATGTTGGTTACGGGCTGAAATTGCGTGGGCTATCCGGCGGTGCGCTGAAGACAAAGGTCGAAGACGCCCTGGAGCTGGTCGAGCTTTCCGGCTTCGCGGATCGGGATGTCAATCTTCTCTCGGGCGGCCAGCGCCAGCGCGTGGCTCTTGCCCGGGCACTTGTCATGGAGCCCGGTATTCTGCTGCTGGACGAGCCCTTGACCGGGCTGGACGAACGGCTGCGCCAGCAGATGCGCGACGAGTTTGGCCGGCTCCACAAGCGAACAGGTGCGACCTTCATTCTGGTGACCCACAATCAGGACGAAGCCCTTAGCCTCTCCGACCGTATGGCGGTGATGCACAAGGGCCGCATTGAGCAGACAGACGCGCCGGCGCGGTTCTTCGAGGCTCCTGCCAATGCGTTCGTCGCTCGTTTTGTCGGCATCGATACGCTGTTGAAGCCTGAGAGCATCTCTATTTCGGGCGACAGGGCCGTGGCGGTGATTGCCGGCCAGAACCTGAATGCAACATTTTCCGGCACGGCGCCCGCCAATGCTCTCGTTGCCATTCGTCCCGACCGGATTGAACTCGTCCCGGCAGGGGAAGATGCGAGTGAAACAATTGAACTTAAGGTTGTCGAAAGTATCTATCGCGGACTCAGCCATGACGTTACCCTCGCTTTCGCCGATAGCCAGCGTTTGGTGGTGACGACCGGCGCGGATGCAGTACCGCCCTTGCCGGGCAGAAGCGTGCGCGTACGTCTGAAGCCGGGTGGCGCGCTCTTGATTGATCGTTCCGGAATACCTGCCCTGAGTGAAGGCGATGAGTAGAACCCGAATAGCTGAAACACGCGAAAATAAGGGAAGGGAATGACATGATGAATAAAGGAAATGATCCCGTCTCCTCCGCTTTGAGGAGCAATCTGCAGCGTCGAGATATGCTGAAGCTGATGGGTGCTGGTGCGGCTGCGCTATCCGTCGGTGGGCTTGGCGCCACGCGCGCCATGGCTGACGATGCGACGGTTGCGTTCTGGGGCACGGCTACGCTTGACATCGGCGATAAGTGGCAGGAATTTACGCGCCAGAGTGGTGTTTCGCCCGAATTTACCGACAATGGTAACGATGTCGGCCCGGTCGTCGCGCGTCTTGCCGCTGGCAATGCCAATGATCTTTTCGATGTTGGTGGTTTTCAGGGTGGTGCCGAGCGCGAACTCGCCAAGCAGGGGCTGATCGCTCCTTGGGACGTCTCAAAGATCCCCAACTTTGCTGGTATCTGGCAATGGGCCAAGGATATCCCGACCTTGACCTATGAGGGCAAGCAGTACGGCATCCCCACGGTCGTCAACGCCGACTCGATCATCTATCGTCCCGACAAGCTCGGCAAGGTCGACAGCTATGGCGTCATCTTCGATCCGAAGCTGAAGGGCCGGGTCGCGATGGAAGATGCCTGGATCAACAGCGCCATCTTCACCGCCATCTACCTTAAGGGCGCGGAGAACCAGCCGATCAAGGATCCTGGCAATCTCTCCGAGTCTGAACTCGGCCTCGTCATGGAATTCCTGATCAAGCACAAGAAGGATGGCCAGTTCCGTACCTTCTGGAATGGCTGGGAGCAGGGCGTGCAGCTGGTCGCCAACGAGGAAGTCGATGCGATGACCGGCTGGGAGCCGATCGTCTACGAAGGCCGCAAGCGCGGGCTTCAGGTGGAGTATGCCGCGCCGGTCGAAGGTTACGAAGGCTGGGGCAACAACACGGTCCTGCTCAAGGGCGCCGCAGAACGCGGTAAGGCCGACGTCGCCCACAAGTTCGTCGATGCGCTGCTTGCTGGCCTCTATGGTTGCGAACTGGGCAAGGCGCGCGGCTATCTCGTGCCGACCGACAACAACCTCGCTTATGCCAAGGCACATCCGGACGAATACAAGGCCGACGACGTTGCCAAGCTTGCCGACCATGTGAAGGCCAAGTTCTCCGGCAAGGTCTATTGGCAGAATTGCCGCCCGGACAATTTCCAACTCTACGAAGAATGGTGGCAGAAGCTGCGCAACGCTTGATGTGATGCGATGGACCGGGGCTGGCCAGTTTTCCCGAGAGGGTAGGTCGGCCCCGAGCCGATGGAGACGACCTGATGAACCTGGATAGAAGTGGAGGCAGATTATGAAGACATCAGTTCTATTGCTGGCTGCCCCGCTTGCGGTCATTCTTGTGCTTGGCCTCGCGCCGCTGGTTCTCGTTGTGGTCTGGAGCTTCTGCGCTTGGGATTCCGCAACCTACTGGATCAAGCCAGAATTCAGCCTGGCTGCCTATGGCGCTATCCTCGAAGCCGGGCGGTGGAGCGTGTTTCTTTCCACGCTTGGCAAGGCGTTTCTGACGGCCAGCATCTGCCTCGTTATCGCCTATCCTACGGCCTATGCGATGTATTTTCTGGCCGGGCGTAAACTATCCGTCGTGCTTGCGGCACTTCTGACGATTCCTTTTTTCACCTCCTATCTCATTCGTTCCTTTTCCTGGCGGTTGCTGCTTGGGCGCACCGGCGTTATCAATACGCTGCTTATGCAGGCGGGGATCACGGACGCGCCGCTCGATTGGCTGTTGTTCAGCGATTTCGCCGTCATTGTCGGACTTGTTGCATCCTATCTGCCGTTCGCAACCTTCCCTGTTCTGCTCTCCATGCGTCGCGTCGATACAGTGGCGATGGCGGCTGCACGTGACCTTGGTGCCGGCTTCTGGACCATGGCGCGCACGGTATTGCTGCCACTTACCTATTCCGGTGTCTTCGCGGGCTTCCTGTTCGTCTTTGTCATGGTCGCGGGGTCCTCGACCGAGGTGCAGATGCTCGGCGGTGCCGGCGCATCCATCGTCTCGATCATGATCAACGATGTCATGCGTGTCGCCAATTTCCCGCTCGCCTTTGCGATCTCGACCCTCATGCTCGTCATCGTCTTCGGATTGGTGCTCATCGGAGACGCCATATTCGGCCTTTCCTCCCTGTTCGAGGATCGCAGCCAATGATCGTCAGAGAGGGAACGAACCCGCGCATCATCATATGGACGCTGACCATTGCCGGCCTGGCCGTGATCTACGCGCCGCCGCTCTATCTGCTGGGCGTTTCGTTCAATCCGTCCCTGCAGCCCGGACTGCCGCATTTCTCGGATCTCACCCTGCAATGGTATGTTGCGCTTGGTGGAGAAAGCGCACTCATTGCCGCGCTTGGCCAGTCGCTCATCATTGCTCTTGCTACGGCGGTCATTGCGACGGTGTTGTCGCTCGGTGCGGCCCTGGCATATCGCGAGCTTCATCGCGGCCGCAGCATCTGGTTCCTGACCGTGCTTTTGCCGATGTTCGTGCCGGGCGTCATACAGGGGCTGGCGCTCTCGACGGTCATCAGCCGGGTTGGCGTAAAGGCTTCGGCCCTGACTGTCATTGCCGGCCATCTTTTGTGGGCGATGCCCTTTGCCTTCATCGTCATTCTGACGAGCTTTGCCGCCGTCAAGCGGACCTATCTGATGGCGGCCGACGATCTCGGCGCCAGCCGTTTCCGGCAATTCCGCGACATCACCTTGCCGCTTATCCGACCGGGTCTCGTCAGCGCCTTCATCTTTTCGTTTTTGCTGTCCCTCAACGAGTTCACGCGCGCCTTCTATCTGGCGGGGCGGCAAAACACGTTGCCGGTGGTGTTGTTCGGCAAGATGAATGCCGGGGCGTCACCGACCATTTATGCGATGTCGGGGGCCATCTTTCTTATTTCCAGCGTTTGCGTGGTGGTGGTGGCACTGCGCGCGCTGCTCATGCAACGCAGACCGGGTTGATCGATATGAACATGCGACTGACGGACCACAAAATCCGCCTGCCCCTAATCCTCCATAAACGGGAGTATAGAGGATGACACAAGAGTCCAAGCTGATGGCGCTGATCCGCGCCGGAAAAAGGCAAGAGGCGCTCGATATGGTCGAGCGGCTCAAGATTAGTGCACAATCTATACCGACCTCGATCAAGGTCGATCGGACCGGTTGCGTGAGCTATTACAAGGGAAACCGCCGTTTTGTGAGGAATACGCAGGGCTGGTGGGAGCTGGCGCCAAAGAAGAAGTAGGCTGCCGTCATGACGGCATATGCCATTCAGCGTGCCCATCCCGTTGTCTCGCGATGTCGTGCCGCAGGCCGCGCTCTGCCGAAGTCGACCGGTACCCGTGCCAAAGCCGTTTAAAAGAACAACCCACCCGAGCGCCGCCGCCCGGCTTTTACAGACCGCTTCTTTCGATAAGGGTGACCAAGATACTGCAATGACAACAATTTATATCAATTAAACCAATATCTTTTAGATGTAAAAACATTAGAAAATAGTATATTTAGAAATATAAAATTAACGCGCGCAATCTAAGGTTTCCTGGATCGTCATCATCATAGATGACCAGCCGATCGAAGGAGCCAGGACCATGATTCGTGTTTCTGATTTCAACAGGGCCAAAGAAGGCACAGCCGCTGTCGAGTTCGCTCTGATCGCGCCGCTTTTCCTGCTTATGCTTCTGACGCTGATTGCTTTTGCAATCTATCTCACCGCCGCCCATTCGCTCCAGCAGCTGACGGCCGACGCCGCACGCACGGCGGTCGCGGGCATTTCTGCGACTGAGCGAACGCAGCTCGTTCAGGATTTCGTCACGCGCTCGACCATCAACGATGCCTTCCTGACGAAAGACAAGCTGACCGTTACCGTCGCGACAGATCCGGCGAACGCCAATCAGTTCACTGTCAGCGCCAGTTACGACGCATCCGCTCTTCCGATCTGGAACCTCTATACCTTCGTCATGCCGGATCAGACGATCCGCCGCTACTCCACGATCCGGATTGGAGGGCTGTGATGAAGAAGCTTTTCGAATGGGTCGCCCTCTGGCGCGACAGACGCGGAAACGTCGCGATCACCACGGCGCTCGTTTCGCCTCTGATCCTTTATTGCCTCGGCCTTGGCATCGACTACGGCATGATGACGCTGCAGCAGCAGCGCCTGCAGCAGCTGAGCGATATCGGCGCCATCACGGCCGCTTCGAATATTACCAGCGCCAACAGCACGCTTCTTGCCAATCTTCAGTCGAACGGCACCACCGCCGCTCTTGCCACGGGTAGCAACTATCTGACATCCAACGGGCCCATCACGTCTGCCGCCGCCAATTCAGGGCAATATGAAACATTGGCCAACATGGTTCTCGGAACCTACAAGGCAGATACATCGATCGCGCCCGCGAACCGCTTTTCTTCGGGTAGCACTCCAGCCGACTCCGTGAAAGTGACACTCACTCAGAAGGCCCTGATGCCTTTCTCATCGGCCTTTGCAGATGCGCCGACGCTCAGTGCAACGGGTACCGCCACAAGCGAACGCCTGGCCGCCTTTTCCGTCGGGTCGCGGCTGGCGAGCCTCGATGGCGGTATTCTCAACCAGCTTCTGGGGACCCTTCTCGGAACGAAAATATCGCTCAAGCTCGTCGACTATCAATCGCTCATCGGCGCGAAGATCAATCTTCTGAGCTTCCTCAATCTTCTGGCGACGGACCTCAATCTCACGGCACTCAGCTATAATGATTTGTTGGCCACCGATGTCACCTACGACAAAATTCTGGGCGCACTCGGCAAATCCACGAACCTCTCCCCTGCGGTCGTTACCATCATCAACAATTTGGGTAAGTCGCTCGGCAAAACGAAGGTCACCCTCAAGCTCCAGGATCTCCTGAATCTTGGACCTGACGGTAAAAATATCGTCGGGACAGGCCCCAATCTGTCCGTCAACATGAGCGTGATGAATTTCCTGTCGTTGACGGCCATGGCCGCCAATCAGCAAAGGCAGATCTCTATTGACCTTGGCGCCGCACTTCCCGGTCTCTTGACGGCCACAATGACATTGGCGGTCGGCGAGATCGCGCAGCAGACGCCATCCCTCGCGGTGGGCGCGCCAGGCGCTACCGTTCGCACGCCGCAAGTGCGTGTCATGGTCGACGTTGCCGTCACGGGATTGTCGATCATTGCTGGGCTGAAGCTCAGAATACCGCTCTATATCGAACTGGCACCCGCCGAGGCCAAGCTCGCCTCGATCACCTGTGTCGGCGGCAATATGCCCAACGCCGTCGTCGGCATAGACGCCGTGCCTGGGGTTGCGGAAATAGCTCTCGGAGATGTGGACCCCACGGCCTTCGTGAATTTCGGCACCAAGCCCAGGGTCACGCAGGCAGCCATCATCGATTCCCTGCTTCTGCGGGTCCTTGCAAGCGCACAGATCGACATCGCCAACATGACGCCGACGCGGGTGACGTTTCAGCCTTCGGAAATCTCCAATGGCACCATCAAGACGGTCTCGACCCGAGATGTCGTGACGTCGCTGATCTCGTCGCTGCTCAAGAATACCAACGTCACCATCCAAATTCTCATCATCACCATCGGTACGCCGAGCGGGATATTGTCCGCTCTTGCCGATACGCTTTCCGTTATCACGGCTCCAGTCGATCAGCTGCTCTATAACCTGCTGGGACTTCTCGGCATCGGTGTCGGGCAAGCGGACATACAAGTCACAGACGCACGCTGCCTGCAGCCCGTTCTCGTCCAATAAAGGCAGGCGTGATTGAAATGGGCCGAGTACCGGTGCACTCGCACCGGGCTCCGTCTAGCGCGCCG
This sequence comes from Rhizobium sp. A22-96, assembly GCF_053521805.1. NCBI lineage: Bacteria > Pseudomonadati > Pseudomonadota > Alphaproteobacteria > Hyphomicrobiales > Rhizobiaceae > Rhizobium > Rhizobium sp. A22-96. The sequence continues at coordinate 1,291,365 of NZ_JBNWDQ010000001.1, read as the reverse complement.
CTATTATCCCGACGCGCGAGATATCGAACACGTGATGATGCGCAATCGAAGCTGCGCCTATCGCCCCTTCGTAGGAACCCAGCGTGGAAAGCATCACCGTCGGGGCGGGGATGCCGGTGACGATACCGTCGCGCACGCCCTGTGAAATCTTGTCGATGTTTGCTTCTGCGAGCGTGGCCACCGGCCCGCCCAAGAGAACAATGCTCGGATTGTAGAGATTGACGAGCGAGACGAGGCCGAGAACGAGCCAGTGCACGAAGGAATCCATTGTCTCGATGGCCGGGGTATCATTGCTGCGCGCAGCTTCGACGATTCTTTTCGGAAGATGCGCAAGCTCGATATCGGAAAGACTATGCGCTCCCAAGAACTGCTGGGCGATGGCGCCAAGGCCGATCTTGCTTTCCAGGCAGCCCCTGTTTCCGCAGCTGCATTGCGGACCGTCATCCGAGAGCCTGAGATGACCAAACTCGCCGGCCGTACCGTTTGCTCCCCTCAGCAGCCTGCCGTCGACGACGACCGCACCGCCGCAACCCGCATCGAGCTTCAGAAAGAGGCTGCAGCTATTGGGCAGGGAAGGATCGTTGTAGGTGCAGCCGAAGGCTCCGGCATTGGCGTCGTTCTCGATGAAAAACGGCAGGTCGATCAATTCGGAAAGGAGGTTGGGGAAATCGATATCGCGCCATCCGACGATCGGCAGGTTCACGATAAAGCCGTCGGAGCGGACGATGCCGGGAAAGGCAATACCTATTCCTTTGAGGCGCTCGCGATAGATCGGATTGGCCTTGAGCCGGTTGACTTGCCGCGCAATCTCTCCGGCGACCTGCTCGGGAGACATCTGGTTGTGAAACGGTATCTCGCTTGCGTCTATGACTGTGGCTGCCAGGTCCAGCAGGGCGAAACGCAATATGTCGACGCCGACTTCGACACCGAAGAAGAATGCGCCGGAAGCATTCAGGGTGACACTGGTTGCAGGCCTGCCTGGCTCACGATTGGTCTGCCGGCTGGCAACAGGCGACTGGATGTCCTGGACGAGGTTTTGTTCGATGAGGTTGTTGACCAGGCGGGTCACGGTGGCGGGCGTGACGGAGAGGTGCCGCGCGATCTCGATCCGGCTGGCCTGTCCCTGGACCCGAAGCATGGTCAGGATAGTCAACTCGTTCAGATATTTCGCTATCGTCTGATCTGCCAACGCCCCACCGTCCAATTTTCCCGTTGATTCCAGCCTATATCAGCATCCAGAAATTCCGTGTGCTTTTTCAAAAATATTTTATTTCTTTTGTAAAAAAATGATAGAAGGGAAATGAGGATGGTTGAGCTGGCGGGGAGGCCAGCTTGCTCGATCTATCGAAGCGAGGAGTTATCGATGCCGGCTAAGAATGAACGACGTCTTCGCATAGGCGTGCTCGGTGCGGGCCAGATTGCCCAGGCGGCGCATTTTGAAAGCTGCACCAAGGCCGCAAATGCGGACCTTTACGCCATTTGCGATGTCGCCGACGATCTGCGCGAGCGGATGGCGATCACCCATGGGGCTGACAAGACCTACGCCGACTATGACAGGATGCTGGCCGATCCCGATCTCGACGCTGTCATCATCGCGACAGCGGATGCCTTTCATGTGCCCGCCTCCATCAAGGCTCTACAGGCCGGTAAGCATGTGTTGTGCGAGAAGCCGGTCGGCGTCACCGTTGAAGAGTGCCTGGAGCTCAAGGCCGCTGTCGAGACCTCGGGCAAGACCCTGCAGGTCGGCCACATGAAGCGCTTCGACGCGGGATTGCAGGCGGCCAAGAGTTTCATTCACGACGAAATGGGCGAGATGGTTGCTCTCAAGGCATGGTATTGCGACAGCACGCATCGCTACCCCATGACCGACGCGGTTCAGCCGCTGATCGTGACCAGCGCCAATGCCAGGAAGCCGTCTCTCAACCCGAAGGCGGATCTCAGGCGTTATTACATGCTGGCGCATGGATGCCATCTGATCGATACCGCGCGTTATTTCGCCGGCGACATCGTTTCCGTCCATGCCAGGCTATCCGAGCGCGGCGGCATCTGGTGCTGGTTCGTTGATGTGGAGTTTGCCTCCGGCACACTCGGCCATCTCGATCTCACCGTTCAGGTGCGCATGGACTGGCACGAAGGTTTCCAGATCTATGGCAAGAACGGCAGCGTCCTCGGCAAGACCTATAATCCCTGGTACTACAAATCGAGTGAAGTCGATATTTTCCGGGAAGCCGATGGCGCGACCCATCGCGTGCTTGGCGCCGATGGCCATTTCTATCGCCGGCAGGTGGAGGGCTTTGCCCGCACCATTCTGGATGGGGCGGCAATGGAGGGCGCCGATATCATTGACGGTCTCGCCTCCGTGCAGGCGATGGTCGCAATTGCCCGTTCGGTCGAGAGCGGCAAGGCGGTGGCGCTTGCCGATGTGACGGGTGGTGTATGATGAGGCTCGGCATTTTCGCCAAGACCTTTGACGGCACGGATCCCGCAACCGTTCTCGGGGCCGTGGGCGATGCCGGCTTTTCGGCTAGCCAATATAACATGGCGTGCTCAGGCCTTGCCTCAATGCCTGACGAAATCAGCGATGAACAGGTCAGGTCGATTGGCGAAGCGGCCGCAAAGACTGGCGTGGAGATCGTCGCGGTTTCCGGCACCTACAACATGATCCATCCAGATGTCTCCGTGCGCCAAGTGGGGCACCGGAGGCTGGAGGAACTTGCCAGGCATTGCGCGGGGATGTCGACCGGTCTGATAACGCTCTGCACCGGCACGCGCGATCCCGTCGACCAATGGAGAGCGCACCCCGACAATGATCTGCCGGATGCCTGGCGGGACCTGCTGGAAGCAATGGAAACGGCGCTCGAGATTGCCGAGCGCTATGACATCAACCTCGGTATCGAGCCGGAACTGGCCAATGTCATCAACTCGGCGGAAAAGGCACATCGCCTGATTACGGAACTTGGTAGTCCGCGACTGAAGATCGTCATGGACCCGGCCAATCTCTTCGAGGTCGCAACGCTGCAGGAGCAGCGGTTAACAGTATCCGGCGCCATCGATCTTCTCGCCGACCGCATCGTCATGGCCCATGCGAAGGATCGCAATCCGGACGGCAGCTTTGCGACTGCCGGCAAGGGCGTACTCGATTACCCGCATTATCTGGGCAGGCTGAAGGCTGTTGGTTTCGATGGCAGTCTGGTCACCCATGGTCTCTCGGCCAATGAAGCGGCGGGCGTGGCAACCTTCCTCCAAAACATCCTTTCGGGCGGATCGGCTGGAGACGGACGATGAACCGCACGGCTTCGTTTGAAACAAGGGACGGCACGTTACTCAATGTCGATATGGCAGGTGCTTGCGCTCCCGTCATCTTTCAGCATGGATTATGCGGGGATAGCCGACAGACCGAGGAGGTCTTTCCGCTCGATCTCGGCTTTCGCCGGATCACCATCGAGGCGAGAGGTCACGGCGGCTCCCAGCTCGGCAATCTTGATCGGCTATCCATCGCCACCTTTGCCGATGACGTGGCCTCCTACATCGAGGCGCAGATCGCCGCGCCGGTCGTGCTTGGCGGCATCTCCATGGGGGCTGCAATTTCGCTGCGTCTGGCGGTCACGCGGCCCGATCTGGTGCGTGCCCTCGTCATTGCCCGGCCAGCATGGGTAACCCAATCGGCGCCAGAGAATATGGCGCCGAATGCGGAGGTTGGGTGCCTCTTGCAGACAATGTCACCCGAGGATGCCAGAGCCGAGTTTCTCGCCGGCAAGATCGGGCAGCGGCTGGCCGGTGAGGCCCCGGACAATCTCGCATCGTTGCTGGGCTTCTTTTCGCGCCTGCCACATGACGTCACCGCAGCTTTGCTGACGGCCATTTCCGGCGATGGGCCTGGCGTCACGGATGCTCAGGTGCGTGCGATCACCGTGCCGACTCTCGTCATCGGCCATGAGCGTGATGTCATTCATCCACTTATCCATGCGCAGGCTCTCGCGGAAATGATCCCAAGCGCGCGCTTCGTCAAAATTACACCCAAGGCTGAAAACCGCTCGCAATATCTGGCCGATTTCCGGATGGCGATGAGCAATTTTTTCAAGGAACTGACTGACAATGACTAGTCCCTCCAAGAGCTGGATTGCCGATCTTCCCCGCGATCGACTGATCGGTGAATTCTCCGTCTGGTCCGCCGATCTGGTGCACCTTGCCGATGATCTCACACGCGTCGATCCCTATGTCGATGTCCTCCATATCGACGTTGCCGATGGTCACTTCGCTCCGGCCATGCTGTTTTTTCCCGATCTGGTCGCCGGCGTGAGAAAGGTTTCCTCGCGCCCGATCCATGTCCACCTCATGGTGGCAAACGATATCCTTCTGCCGCAGATCGAGCAGTTTGCCGACGCCGGCAGCGATCTGATCAGTATCCATCTGGAAAACGAGGCTGTCGCCGAGGCCGCGCTGGATCTGCTGGATCGTCGCGGCATCGCCGCCGGCATGGTGCTCAAGGTCGAGACGCCAGTCTCGCTGGTGGAGAAGTACGTTGCGCGCCTCGATTTCCTGACGCTTCTCGGCACGGCAATCGGCGTCAAGGGGCAGGGTCTGGACGAGCGGGCAGGCGAACGGCTGCAGCAGGCCAAGCGGCTTATTGATGGATGCGGTGCGACGCACAGGATCGTTCTTGCGGCCGACGGCGGTATTCGCGAGCACACGGTTCCGTTGCTGCGTCAGTCCGGAGCGGAGACGGTCGTTCTCGGCTCTCTCGCGTTCAATGCCCCATCGCTGCAGGAAAGAATGGCGTGGCTGCACGCACTTTGACACGGAGCGGCCCATGAGCCGGTTTGCAATCGGAATCGATTTGGGGGGGACGCAGGTCCGCGCTGCCCTGGTGGATGAGCTCGGCAATGTCCTGCAGCGCGTCGAGGATCGGACGGATGCGGACGCCGGCCCGGATCCGGTTCTCGGCCAGATTGGCAGCCTGACAGACCGGTTGCTTTTGACCTGCGATCCCGGCGCCATAGTCGGGATCGGCGTATCGGCGCCCGGGCCGCTGGATACAGAGACGGGAACGGCGCTGGAGATTCCGACGCTGCGCGGCTTCTCTAATTATCCTTTGCGACGGGAACTGCAGAAGCGCCTTCGATTTCCCGTCAGCCTCGAAAATGATGGTATCGCGGCGGCAATCGGCGAGTGGCAATTCGGTGCCGGCCGCGGCATCGCAAACCTCGTCTATGTCACGGTCAGCACAGGTATCGGCGGCGGAGCAATAGTGGATGGCCGCGTGGTCCGTGGCCGCCGGGGAATGGCCGGTCATGTCGGCCATATGTCCATCGCGCCCGACGGCATCGTCTGTCCCTGTGGCAACAAGGGCTGCTTCGAAGCCTATGCCTCGGGCACGGCCTTTGCCAAACGGGCGCGAGCAAGGGCAATGGAATGCAGCGAGACATCGCTCGCCAGAAATGGTGAAGTCGTTGACAGCCGCAGTGTCTTTACCGCCGCTGCCGCTGGCGATCCGCTCGCCAACAGCCTCGTCGACGAGGAGGCGGAAATTCTCGGTCGAGGCTTTACCAATCTCATTCATATCTTCAGCCCGGAAATCGTCATCATGGGCGGAGGGCTGTCGGATCAGTTTGATCGTTTACGGCCGGGCATTCAGTCGCATGTCTCGCAACGGGCAATGCCGGCCTTTCGCGACGTTGAAATCGTTCGTGCGGCGTTGGGGCAAAATTCCGGATTGATTGGAGCTGCTGCCCTCGCCTTTATCGCCTAGCGCTTCCTCGTCATAATCGGTCGCTCTTCAAAGGGGACACGGATTCGATTGAATTTTGACGCGTCATGGAACCATGACCAGCGCGGCTCCACAGATTGCCGATCTAGCCTCGCGCAAGGTCTGGTTGCGATTATACGCGCCGGGGCTAATGTTGGTGAACTGCGCGTCTGTGGGGGACGAACCATGATTTCAACCTATCTGGGCTATGTAACTGCGACCAAGGACATGGCATCAACGCTTGCGCGCATCGCTAAGCAAGCCACTGTCAAGAGCGATCAGCAGTACTACGACACCCACATCGGCAACATCAAAAACGTCGATGACTTCCTCAAGGATCACAAGCTATACAGCTATGCGGTGAAGGCCTACGGTCTCGAGGATATGGCCTATGCCAAAGCTTTCCTGAAGAAGGTTCTGACGAGCGATCTCAGCAACAGCAACAGCTTTGCCAATAAGCTCACGGACCCTCGCTATCGGCAATTCGCGGCGGCCTTCAATTTCGGCGCGAATTCAAGCAAGCAAACGGCTCAAAGCGACACGCAGAAAACCGACACGATCGGGCTTTATGAGCGATCCTTCGCCAACGAAACGACATTGGCTAAGAATGAGAGCAATTTTTACAGCAAATGGATCGACAAGGCGACGAACGTCGATGACATCGTCGGCAATACCAGGATGCGGGACTATGTCCTGACGGCTCACGGCGTTAATCCGGACAATGTCTCAAAGAGCTTTCTGAAATCGGTCCTGACGAGCGACCCCAATGATCCGAATAGCTTCGTCAATACCGCGAGCAATTTCTCGTCTGCTTCGACCCAGGCAACATACAAGCTCATCGCATCGCAATTCGGCTTCAATCCGGATGGAACGCTTTCCGGTGCAACTGCGCAAACTGAGCAGCAGAAAGAGGCGTTGATATCCCGTTACAACAATATGGTGCCGACCCTGCTGACATCGGCTTCAGCTGACAGCAATGATCAGTATTATCGCCAGCAAATTGGCAAGGTTGGATCGATCAGCGATATCAGCGGCGATAACAGGCTGTTTTCCTATCTCAAGACTGCCTATGGGCTTAGCGCGACACTCACGCCAACACAATTCAAGCTAGCCTTTACCAACAAAGACTATGCGGCCATTATGGATATGTCCGAAATGGTTTCGAAGTTCAACTTCGCAGCCGATGGAACGCTTCCGGCCGGTCAGCCGGCGCAGTCGGCCGACGGTATTGCGGCCGTTTCAACGAAATACATGGCGCATTATGCGGATGCCCGTGCGGTCTTGTTGAAGGATGCCGAGTCCCACTACAAGACGGTAGTCGGCAAGATCAAGACGATTTCCGATTTCTTCGCTCCCAATGATACCAAGAACCAGGATCTTCCAACGATCCAGGACATGGCGCTCCGCGCCTACGGGATCGAAAAAGGCGAGGTGACGAGAGATCAGCTGCGGAAGATATTGGAGAGCGATCCATACGACAGCAAGAGCTACGTCAACTCCCTCAAAGACGATCGATTTACCGAATTGGCGAAGGCATATAATTTCGACAGCAAAGGCAATCTCCGCTCGTCGGTGGAGGCTCTGCCGCAAGCGTCGATCAACAGCTTTATCTCGGCCTATTCGAAGGCAAAGACGTTTGGTTTGACAGGGCAGATGCGCGAAAAGGCTGTCAAGGACGCGAAAGACGCAGCAACCGATTTCAGCAAGTCGATTGCCGGCGTGAAAACCGTGGACGAACTCCTGGCGGACAAGAAGCTGACGGACTTCATCCTCGTTGCCAATAATATCGATCCCAAGACAGTCGACAAAGCCACGTTGAAGAAGGCTTTTGCCGCCGATCCGGAGGATGCGAAGGGATTTTTGAACACGCAAGCCGGTCAGCAATTCAAGGCGATGGTCAGCGTCTTCAACTTTGACGTCAAGGGAAATCTGACCAATGCCAAGATAGAGGCCAGCCAGAACAAGGGCGCGCGCCTTGCGACCGACAGTCTCTATCTGCACCAGACTTTGGAAACGCAGCAGGGCGCTTCCAACGACGGTGTCCGGCTCGCGCTTTACTTCCAGCGAAAGGCGCCGCAGATCAATTCCGTCTACGATATCATGTCGGACCCGGCGCTCTATAACGTGATCAAGACCACATTCTCCTTGCCCGCCTCCATATCCAATATGGATGTGACCCGCCAGGCGAAATATCTGGAAAAGCTTGTCCCGATCAAGGATATGCACGACGCCGCCAAGGTCAACACGCTCCTGAAGCGCTTCTCTGCCGTTTATGATGCGGCTAACAGCGCCAACACGGCGTCGCCCGCTTCTGCGATCCTGAATCGCGGTTCAGGGATCGGCATGAGTGGGGATCTGATGCTGTCGATCGCACAACTCAGGTCGCGATAACACGGTCGCTGAGGTTCGGTGGTGATGCGGCGGCAAAGCTCAGCGCACCTCGAATGCACCCGTAAAACCATACACGCCGCGAGCAAGCCGCGGCGCTAACTCTGTCACTTGGGCCGCCGAATTACGAAGGCGGCGCTTCCGATCCCATTCGTCCATATTGCCGGATCAGTTCCACTAGTGGCTCGTGCTGGATGGCCTGGATGCGGAAGCGATCATAGGGCGTTCCACCCATGTCCTCGGCCGCCAACATCGCATTGACGACGGCTTCCTCGACGCTGTCGACCGTGGCCATGTAGACAGGGTCGAGAGGTTCGTCGTTGACGATCTCCAGGGAAAGATGGCCATTGGCCCTATGCGCCATCGGGTGGGCATTCGCGGTCGAGAAGGCCAGAAAGATGTCTCCCGAATTATTGCCGCCTGGTGTGCCGTTGCGGCCGATGCCGATGGATGCGCGGCGGGCGAGGCGCTTGAGCTGGTGCGGCGCCAGCGGCAGGTCGGTGGCGATGACGACGATGATCGAGCCGCGCTCCTGAAGCTGGCTCTCCGGCGTGCCGTCCCGCATATGCCGGCCAACCGGCACGCCCGATATCGTCAGCCAGTCGCGCTGGCCGTGATTTGCCTGAACCAGCGTGCCGATCGTATAGCTGCGACCGTCGAACTCGACGATGCGGGAGGATGTACCCGTGCCGCCCTTGAAGCCATAGGTGATCATGCCGGTGCCGCCGCCGCAGTTGCCTTCCTGCACCGGGCCGGCCGCAACGCTGTCGAGAGCGGCTTGCACGTCGGCCTCGCTGACATGCAGCCCGTTAATGTCGTTCAGCGCGCCGTCATAGGTCTCGGCGATAACAGGCATGATCCAGAGGAAATCGTCGGTCTGATAGGTCGAGGCATAGCGCTCGATCATCCACTTGATGGTGGCGTGATGCGCCATGCCGACGCCGTGCGTGTTGGTAATGACGATGGGCCCGAGGAAATAGCCGCCATCCTCGATCCAGTGCGTGCCGGTCATCTCGCCATTGCCGTTGAAGCGATGCACCCCGGCGTAGACAGGAACGGGGGTTTCCGAATCCATATGCGGCAGGATGGCCGTCACCCCAGTGCGCGCCGGCCGTTTGCGGCCGGGACGCGGCTCGTTTTCGATGATCGTACGAAAGCCGACGCCGATACCGGCGACATCTGTAATGGCATTGTTCAAGCCGGTGCGGCCAGAAAAGGGCAGGCCAAGTTCACGGCCGCGCGGTTTGCGGATGGTTGTTTTTGTTGTCATGTCATTTCTGCCGGGAGCGAAGATAGAGGCCAAGCGAAGCCACGAGGAAGGAGAAGGTCAGCATCATCACGGCGATGGCGTTGATTTCGGGCTTGATGCCGCGACGGAGCATGGCGAAGATGAACATCGGCAACGTCGTTACATCGACGCCGGCTATGAAATAGGTGATCACCAGGTCATCCATCGAGATGATGAAGGCAAGCAGCGCCCCGCCGAGTATGCCCGGCATCAGCTGCGGCAGCACCACGCGGCGGAAGGTCATCCACTCATTGGCACCGAGATCGGCAGACGCATTCTCCAGCGTCCGGTCCATGCCGGACAGACGCGCCGCAACGACGATGAACACATAGGAGGTCAGGAAGGTGCATTGGCCGATGATGATAGTCATCAGGCCGAGCTGGATACCGGCACTGACAAAGAAGATCAGAAGCGCTATGCCGAGCACGATATCCGGCATCAACATCGGCATGAACATGGCGACCTGATAGAAGCGTTTGCCGAGAAAATTGAAGCGGTGAAGCGCGATTGCCATGGCCGTGCCGAGCACAGTCGAGATGACCGTGGTCGAGACAGCAATCTTCAGGCTGTTGAAGACGGCCGCGAGCAGCTGATCGGTCGATTCGATATAGAGGGCGCTCTCCGAAACTGCGGTCTTGAAGCCGAAGACCTGAGCGTACCAATCCGTGGTAAAGCCGCTCCAGCTCATCATGTTGACCGGGTTCGCATTGAACGAATAGACCGCGATCAGGACGAGGGGGATATAGATGAATGCGAAGAACAGCATCGTATAGATTGCGAGGCCGCCGTTGAAGAGGGTGCGTGCGATCTTCATTGAGCCCTCCTCATACTGACAATGCTGCGGTCGCGTTGCGGCGGCCGGAGACGATGACATAGGCGACAAGCAGAACCAGCATCACGGCCATGACCATCATGGCGAGCGCCGAGCCGAACGGCCAGTTGCGGGCGGAGAGGAACTGCGCCTCGATGAGGCTGCCGAGCATCATCACCTTGGCGCCGCCTAGAACCGCCGGCACGACGAAATTGCCGAGTGCGGGAATGAAGACGATGATCGAGCCGCCGATGATGCCCGGCGTGGTGAGCGGCAAGATGATGCGGAAGAAGGTCCGGATCGGGCCTGCACCGAGATCGAGCGATGCCTGAATGAGCCGCCAGTCGAGCTTCTCGATGCTGGCATAGACCGGCATGAACATGAACGGAATGAAGACGTAGACCATGCCGAGGATGATCGCGCCATCCGTATAGATCATCTCCAGCGGTGCGGAGATCACGCCCGTCGCCATCAGTGTGTTGTTGATCAGCCCGGTCGGGCGCAGGATCATCACCCAGACGAAGAGCCGCACGATAAGGCTGGAAAAGAACGGCAGGGTGATGAGGAAGAGGCAGAAGTTCTTCCATTTGTCCGGTAGCCGGCTGATGTAGAAGGCGGCGGGATAGCAGACGAGAAGCGTCGCCGCCACCGTCAGCGCCGCAATCCGGATCGAACGAAGGAAGATGGCGATATAGACCGGATCGTATTCCTCGAATTGCGGATTGGCGAAGCCGAGGATGCGGCCGAAATTGTCGGGGTAGAAGCTCCATTCGACGCCGCCATAGAGGCCCGGCGTCAGGAAGCTCGTCACCATCATGATGCCGAGGGGCACGACGAAGAAGATCAGCAGGAAGAGCGTCACAGGTCCGAGCAACAGCCCGAGTTGGAAGCGCCGGCGCGCGGCAATGGTCATCAGGCTGCCTCCCTCGCGGTGATCAGGTGAACGCTGGCGGGATCATAATGCCAGCGCGCCGGTTGGCCCGTGGCAAGCGAGCTAACGGCACCCCGTTGCGCGGCTGGAATCTGCGCCACGAGCCTGCGCCCGCCCGCCGTCCTGCCGAAGACTTCGAAGGACGAGCCGACATAGACGATCTGCTCCACGGTGACGTCGATTGCCGGGCAGGTGTCGGCGGAGCTCGAGAGGAAGAAGTTCTCCGGACGGATCAGAGCGACGGCAGGCTCCCTGTCATCAGGTTTTGCGGCGGAGGCGTGCCTGATCGCCGTGCCCTCGCTGGTCATAAAGTTCTGCCCGTCGCTGCTGCCTTCGAACAGGTTGCTTGCCCCGATGAAGCTCGCCACGAACGTATTGGTCGGATGGTCGTAGATCTCCAGCGGCGTGTCGAGCTGCTGGATCCGCCCGTCCGCAAGCACCGCGACGCGATCGGACATGGTCAGCGCTTCCTGCTGGTCATGGGTCACGAAGATGAAGGTGATGCCGAGTTCGTGCTGCAGGTTTTTCAGCTCGAGCTGCATCGTCTCGCGCAGGTGGCGATCCAGCGCCGAGAGCGGTTCATCGAGCAGAAGCACCTTCGGGCGTGCGACGATGGCGCGAGCAAGCGCCACGCGCTGCTGTTGGCCGCCCGACAATTGCCGCGGCAGGCGGCCTTCCAGGCCTTCCAGCCCGACCATCTTCAATATTGCCCGCACCCGTTCCATGCGTTCGGATTTGCCGACGCCGGCGGCTTCGAGGGCATAGCCGGTATTCTCGCCGACGCTCATGTGCGGGAAGAGCGCGTAGTTCTGGAAGACCGTGTTGACCGGCCGGCGATAGGGTGGCCGATCCGTCATGTCGTCACCGTCGATCATGATGCGCCCGGCATCCAGCTCGACGAAACCGCTGATCGCCTGCAGCAGCGTGGTCTTGCCGCAGCCGGATGGTCCGAGAAGTGTGATGAATTCATTGCGGCCGATCTCCAGATCGATGCCGTCAAGTGCCTTCACCTGCCGACCCTCGGGAGTCGGAAATACCTTTGCGGCTGATACCAGCCGCACTATTGCATCTCGCATTCGTCGTTCCCCGAAATGTTATTAAATTAACTCTTGCGTGATTTAGATATGTTGATATCATTTTTTCGTCGAAGTCAACGCCCTCAACGCGATCGGTTAAAGCTTCCACCAAAGCCAGAGCCGAGCGCGTCGAAGGGACAATAATCCTACCAAGGGGAACAAAAATGATGATTTTGAAGGGCGTCTTCAGGCGCCTGGGTCTTGTTGCGCTTACGGCATTGCTGCCGACTGCGGTCCTTGCCGAAGAGCTCAACATCTATAACTGGGGCGAATACATCAATCCGGCCGTCCTCCAGAAGTTCGAGGAGGAAACCAAGATCAAGGTCAATCTGTCGACTTATTCCTCCAACGAGGAAATGCTTGCCAAGATCCAGGGCGGCGCGACGGGCTACGACATCGTTTTTCCGTCGGTGCACATGCAGGAAATCATGGCCAAGCTCAATCTCCTGGAGAAGACCGATATCGATACCTATGAGGGTTTCAAGAATATTGATCCCCGCTTCCTGCGCGCCAAGAGCGATCCGAAGGGCGAATATTGCCTGCCTTATGCCTTCGGCACCGTCGGCATTCTCTATAACCGCAGGGTGCTCGGCAAGGATATCACCGGCTGGAAGGATCTGGTCGCGACGGTCAAGGCGAAGCACCTGAAGTTCACGCTGCTGGATGACATGCGCGAAGTATTGGGCGTGGGTCTGATGCTCAATGGTCATTCGGTCAATTCCACCAAGCCGGAGGAGCTGCAGCAGGCGGCCGATACCGTGATCGAGATGAAGCCTTATGTTGCGGCTTTTACCTACGATTCCCGCCCGATGGTCGAGTCCGGCGATATTGCCGCCGCTCATTTCTTCGTCGGTTCGATGATCAACGTCTTCGGCAATCCGAAGGATTTGGGCTACGTCATCCCGGAGGAGGGCGCCACCATGTATCAGGAAGACATGTGCGTGCTGAAGACCGCGCCGAACAAGGCCAACGCGATCAAGTTCCAGCAATTCTACACGCGTCCGGAAATTGCCGCGCTCAACGTCTCGCAGCAGACCAACGGCACGCCGAACGTACCGGCACGGCAATTGACGCCGGAAAACATCAAGAATAGCAAGGAGATCAATCCGACTGACGAGACCATGAAGCGCCTGCAGATCTTTGACGATCTTGGTAGCGGTCTGCGCCAGTTCGATCGCGCATGGACGAAGGTCAAGACGGCCCAATAATATCGCGAAAGGATACTCCGTCCGGTTTCGGGCGGAGCTTCACCGGAGGGAAGATTGTCGAAGGATATTCTGAAGCTCGTGCAGAGCGCTGACATGCGCAGGTCGAAATCCGACAAGCTGATCTCCAGCTATATCGAGCGTAACATCGCCGAACTTCCCTTCGAGACCGCAAAGTCCATTGCAGCAAGGCTCGAGATCTCGCAGATGACCGTCGGTCGCTATCTGCGGCGGCTCGGCTTCGATGGTCTCGATGAGTTGAAGACGGCCCTGCGTCGTGGTGGCCGTTCCAATCCGGCCTGGCAGATCAAGGGCTCTTTGGACCGCTTCCAGGAGGATCTGCGGGATGGCAAGTTTCTCGCCGGCCTGCTGCAGCAGCAGGTCGACAATCTCGGCATGATCTATGAGCTGACGACTGCGCTGCAATGGCAGCAGACAGTCGATGCGTTGATTTCGGCGAGCGAAGTTTATGTTGCGGCCTATCAGAACGTCCGGGGCATCGCGCAGTACTTTGCCGCCCAGCTTTCCTACACCAGGCCACGCGTCGCCTTCATGGATGGCCTCAACGGCACCTATTCCGAGCTGCTTGATGGTTCTGTGGATGGCCGCGTGCTCTTCCTTCACGACGTCCGTCGTTTTGCGTCGAAGGCAAGGCCCTTGGCGGAAGAGGCACGCCGCGCCGGCGTCAAGGTGATCCTGCTGACCGATGAATTCTGCCCCTGGGCGGAAGAGGTGTCGGATATCTCGCTCGTCATACCCGGCTCGCACGGCCCGCTCTGGGATGGAGCCGCGACCATGACCGCCGTGATGGATCTTCTCTTGAGCAACATCCTCGTCGTTCTGCGTGGCAAGGTGGACGAGCGCGTCGAGCTTCTGACCCGTCTGCAGGACGTGTTCGGCGATTTCGAGAGCTGATAGCAGGCTGTGAACGTCCTGTTCCTGGCACCGATCGCGGCATGGTTTTGAGAGCCGAAACATGCTTTGATCGGCTCCATGAACATACATGTCTTTCTGTGCCGTGCTTTTCCGCTCGTCATGGCGGTCACCTTGGGGATGAGTTCGGCTCAAGCGCGAGCCTCATCCGAAACGGCTCCGACTCCGACCAAAGAGCAGTTGCAGCAAGCGCTCGACGGGGTGAAACCGGGCTCTCCTCGTATCCGTGAATTCCTCGGCTGCGTTCCAGCAATGGGGCAGCCGGTGACTGTTCGTCTCTGTACGCTGACTGCAGAAGAGCTTGATTCCGTTCAAAGTCTGCCATTCCGGCTTAACGACGGGCGCTGGGAGGTCATGCTGGATGAAGAGGGAATACCTCTGCCAATCGAGGGAGCGTGTGCACCACCCCTTGATATTGTTCCGGCTGCGCTTCGAAAATTGCCTGGGGGGGCGATGCGGCAGGTTGGCGGCGAAGTTGATGATGGTGAGGGTACTTTCACCGCTGAACGCGGCGTGTTGCGTGACAAAGAGGGACCGTACCGCTTGATGTGTCGCTACGAGGCCGTCGCTGGTAACGGCAAAAAATACCTCATCATCGCCTACGTCTGGCACGACGGCGCGCACTATGTCGTCGATTCGGATATCGAAGTTTGGCCGGATGATTAGAGGCAGCCGGTAGTTCGCAAGCGCGAACTACCGCGTACCAATCTTCTGGCTTCGCTACTCATCATGCAGCGTCGAGCGCCGAAGCCAGGTCGGCGATGAGATCATCGGGATGTTCGATGCCGATCGACAGGCGGATCGTCGAGTCCAGCACGCCGATGCGGTGGCGTACGTCGACGGGGACGCCGGAATGCGTTGTCGTTGCGGGATGGGAGGCGAGCGATTCCGTGCCGCCCAGGCTGACCGCCAGCTTGAAGATTTGCAGTGCATTGAGGAATTTGAACGAAGCTGGCTGGCCGCCCTTGATATCGAAGGAGAAGGTGGAGCCGGCGCCGCTGCACTGGGCGGCGAATGTCCGGCCTGTGGGCGATGCCGGATCCGCATAGGAAAGATAGTGGATCTGCTCGACCTTTGGATGGTCGCGCAGGAAATCGGCCACTGCGCGGGCGTTGCTGTTTGCCCGCTCCATGCGGATCTGCAGCGTTTCCAGCGAGCGGCCAAGCATCCAGCAGGAGTGCGGATCGAGCTGCGTACCGATCGCGCCGCGCAGTGCCTTCACCTGTTTCATCACAGCTTTCGAGCCAAGCGCCGCGCCGGCGATCAGATCAGAATGGCCGCCGACATATTTGGTCAGCGAATAGAGCGAGATATCGGCGCCGTGTTCAATCGGGCGCTGGAAGACCGGACCCAGCAGTGTGTTGTCGCAGGCGATGATCGGCGTATGGCCCTGCTTCTTGCCGATGGCATCGGCCACGCGGCGGATGACGGCGATATCGACCAGGCTGTTCGTCGGGTTGGCAGGCGTTTCCACGAGAATGACCGAGACCCGGCCCTTTGCCATGGCTTCCTCGGCACCCGTCATGACAGATGCTTCGCTGACGCCATCGGCGAAACTCACCGCTGAAACGCCGAGATTGAGGAATGTTTTGGCGATCAGCGTTTCCGTGCCGCCGTAGAGCGGTTGCGAATGCAATATCGCGTCACCGGGGCTGACGAAGGCGAGCAGCGTCGTCGCAATGGCCGACATGCCGGAGGAAAACAGCGCGCAGCTTTCCGTCCGCTCATAGACCGCCAGGCGATCCTCGACGATTTCGCTGTTCGGGTGGTTGAAGCGCGAATAGACGAGGCCGACGCCTGTGCCCTTAGGCGGCTCGTTGCGGCCGGAGATGTAGTTGAAGAAATCGCGCCCGTCCTCGGCCGATTTGAAAACGAAGGTGGAAGTCAGGAAAACAGGAGGCTTGACCGCACCCTCCGAGAGTTCGGGATCATAGCCGTAATTCAGCATTTGCGTTTCGGGATGCAGCGCGTGATTGCCGATATGGGTTTTCGACGGGTGCGGCGCAGTCATGACGGTCTCCTCAGCCGATGATATTGAATTTTAGAATCGCATTATACATCACTTAGGGTACAGGCCTGCTACCTGCCACTGTCTATGAAGCGGCGTCGATATGAAGGGCGAAGGATGCTGAAATTATCCACTCTGCGCATGGCTATCCGAAACACGACAGAAAGGTCGCAATATTAGCTGCCACTGCTCGTCTTGGCACAGTCTCACCCCAGGTTCCGAGAGCTCGCCACCTTTCGGCGCGCGCAGTCTGGGCAGCAGAGCGGTGCATTTCTCACCCGGCGGACGTCTATCGACGAGGGCGTCCGGCGGCGAAATGCGCAATGAAAACCAGTGAGGTTTGCATTTTGAAATCAAGCGTTCGAAAATTCATGTTTAGCGATCTCCAGAAAATCGACGGTTACATCGATCCGCCGGATGCGCTTGTCTTCCTGTCGTTAATCGAGAAGCAGAGGCAACAGAAACTATATGGCGGTCTCGTCGAGATCGGGGTCTATTATGGGCGATCTTATTTTCTGCTGCGCAAGATCAGTGCTCCCGACGACAATGTGCTTGCGATCGACCTCTTCGACATCGAAGCGGACGGCGCACAATATCAACGCTTCCTCGATAATGGCCGGTCGCTTGGCATTCCCGTCGACGAGGAGCTTGTCATAGCCGGCGACAGTACCATGCTCGACCCGCAGGCGATCATCGACAAGGTTGGGCAGGTTCGCTTTTTCAGCATCGATGGAGGGCATCTGCTTCGTCATATCGTTGCCGATAGCCGCCTGGCCAAGAGCGTGCTGGCCGATCACGGCATCATCGCTTTCGACGATACGTTCAATCCCGCGTGGCCGGAGGTGACGATCGGCGTTGCGGATTTCCTGCGCAGGAACAATGACACCTTCGCCGCCTTCTGCATGACGAAGTACAAGACCTATGTCTGCCGGCGAGATTTTCATGAGGTCTATCGGGCGGCGGTCAGCGATGCGCTGCATCTCAAGCCGTTCGAGCATGCCGAGTTGGATTTTCTCGGCTCAAAGGTGATCAGGCTGCACAATCCGCTCAACCGAAGGGTCGCCTATGAGGTCATGCAGCGGCTGGGCATGGGCGCCCTGTCCGAATGGGCCTACCGCCCGGGCTGACTGTGAGCCGACCCTCGGGCTTTGACGGGTCCGCCGGAGACGGACCCGTCATCGTTCCTCGTCAGTAGATTTCCGGCACGTACATTTCCGGCGGCACCGGCGTGCGGTGGTAGTCGGCGTTACGCATGCGCTCCGGCAGGATGATTTCCGGCTTCGGCACGTTCTCATAGGGGATCTGGGTCAGGAGATGCGCGATGCAGTTCAGGCGCGCCCTCTTCTTGTCGACGGCATGCACGACCCACCACGGCGCTTCCGGAATATGAGTGCGTTCCAGCATCTCTTCCTTGGCCTTGGTGTACTCTTCCCAGTGAACGCGGCTCTGAAGGTCCATCGGCGAGAGTTTCCACTGCTTCAGCGGATCCTGAATGCGCATGCTGAAGCGGAATTCCTGCTCTTCGTCGGTGATCGAGAACCAGTATTTGATGAGAATGATGCCCGAGCGCACCAGCATGCGTTCGAAGTCGGGTACGGAGCGGAAGAATTCTTCCAGCTCTTCCGAGCTGCAGAAACCCATCACCCGCTCGACGCCGGCGCGGTTGTACCAGCTGCGGTCGAACAGCACCATTTCACCTGCGGTCGGCAGGTGAGCCGTATAACGCTGGAAATACCACTGATGACGCTCGCGCTCCGTCGGCGCCGGCAGTGCGACGACGCGGCAAACACGCGGATTGAGGCGCTGGGTGACGCGCTTGATGGCGCCGCCCTTGCCGGCGGAATCGCGGCCCTCAAACAGCACGACGACCTTGAGCTTCTTGTACTGCACCCAGTCCTGAAGACGCACGAGTTCATGCTGGAGACGAAAGAGCTCGCGGAAATAGACCCTGCGGTCGAGCGATGCGTCGGTTTCGTCGCCCAATCCCTCGGCGACCAGTTCATCCAACCGATCTTCCTCGAGCTGCATCTCGAGTTCTTCGTCGAAGCTGTCGACAATCTCGTCCTTGATGCGGCTCAGCCGGTCCTGGGTGTCGTCGGTCATTGCGCGCTCCTGCTCTGTTTTCATGTTGGTGCTGAGATATTTCGACCGCAAGGAGCCGGCACAGCCATGTGGGCGTGGGCCGGCTCAAGTGGCGATCCTACTCGGCAGTCCAGCCGCCGTCGACGGAAAGCGTCGTGCCGGTGATCTGCTTGGCGGCATCGCCGCATAGAAACACGGCGATGGCCGCCACTTCGTCTACGGTCACGAATTCCTTCGTCGGCTGGGCGGCGAGCAGTACGTCGTGCTTGACCTGCTCTTCCGTCATGTTGCGTGCCTTCATCGTCTCCGGGATCTGCTTTTCGACGAGCGGCGTCCAGACATAGCCCGGTGCGATGGAATTGACAGTGACGCCATCCCGCGCCGCTTCAAGCGCGATCGTCTTGGTGAGGCCGGTGATGCCGTGCTTGGCCGAGACATAGGCCGACTTGAACGGCGAAGCCACCAGCGCATGTGCCGAGGACGTGTTGATGATGCGGCCCCATTTGCGGGCCTTCATGCCGGGGATGGCGGCCTTGATCGCGTAGAAAGCTGCAAGCAGGTTGATGCGGATGATCGCTTCCCATTTGTCGTCGGGGAACTCCTCGATCGGAGCGACGAACTGGATGCCGGCATTGTTGACGAGGACGTCGAGGCTGCCGAAGGCTTCCTCGGCTTCGCGTACCATCGACGTTACTTCCTCGCCATTCATCATATTGGCACCGGAATAACGGCATTTCACACCGAAATCGGCCTCGATTGCTGCGCGCTCTTTTTCGATCGCATCGGCATCGCCGAGGCCGTTGATCGTCACATTCGCGCCTTCGGCGGCAAAAGCGCGCGCGATCGCAAGCCCGATACCGCTCGTCGAACCGGTGACCAGCGCATTCTTCGAAGTCAACGAACCCATAATGCTACTCCCGCAATCTCTATGACATGGTTGAGTAAATGGAAAAATGCCGAGATGGGCGCACACTGCCAGCGTCATATGTCGCTTTGATAACAGCGGTTGGCCAGTCTCAGGTGCAGCCGGCTGGCGGGTTGACACTTCACTGTCACGCAACCGTGCAAGTTTCGCCGCGGGCGCCGGACTATTTCCTCCAAAGACGGAAAATACGATGAAGGTCGAAGACATTCTCAAGCATGCCTATGCAATGCCGCTGACCAATCCTTCCTATCCTCCGGGACCCTATCGGTTCTTCGATCGCGAATATATCATCATCACCTACCGCACGACGCGCGAAGCCCTGGAGGCCGTCGTGCCCGAGCCGCTCGAAATCGACGAGCCGCTGGTGAAATACGAATTCATCCGCATGCCCGATTCCACCGGCTTCGGCGATTACACCGAGACGGGGCAGGTCATCCCGGTGAAGTATCGCGGCGAGGCTGGTGGCTATGTCCATTCCATGTATCTCGACGACGATGCGCCGATCACCGGCGGCCGCGAAATCTGGGGCTTTCCGAAGAAGCTCGCCAATCCGAAGATCGTCAACGAAGGCGAGGTCATCGTCGGCACGCTGCATTATGGCAGCGTTCTCTGCGCGACGGCAACGATGGGCTACAAGCACAGGCAGATCGACCAGGCGCCGCTGATGGCTGCTCTCTCCGAACCGAATTTCCTGATCAAGATCGTACCGCATGTCGACGCCACGCCGCGCATCTGCGAGCTGGTGCGCTACTATCTGACTGATATCACCATCAAGGAAGCCTGGACCTCGCCCGCTGCCCTCGACCTCAGACCGCATGTGATGGCTGACGTCGCGCGGCTGCCGGTTCTGGACGTGGTTTCGGCTGTTCATTTCACCGCCAATCTGACGCTTGGGCTTGGCGAAGTCGTTCACGACTACCTCGCCGAGCGCAGGTAACCGCGCCCTATTTTCCTTTTGCTGGAGACGAACCCGTGCTCGAACGAAAAGCCAAAGCCGCAGTGCCGACAATCCAGGAAATCGCTACGCAATACGACCGTGTCGCCCTGGTATTTCAGGGCGGTGGCGCGCTTGGTGCCTATCAGGCCGGTGTCTATCAGGCGCTGGCCGATGCGGGATGCGAGCCCACATGGCTCTCAGGCGTTTCCATCGGTGCCATCAATGCAGCCATCATCGCCGGCAATGAGCCGAGCCGCCGCCTGCAGCGTCTCGAACAGTTCTGGCAGATCATTTCCGGTCGCAAGATCTGGGCCTACACGCCGGAAGGCGACGTCTTCCGCGACATCCGCAATCGCACCAGCTCATGGATGACCATGACGATGGGTCAGCCCGGCTTCTTCAAGCCGCGCTTCCCCAATCCCTGGCTGGAACTGGCTGGCGCGGAGGGCGCTACCAGCTTCTACGATTCCGCCGAGCTGAAGAAGACGCTGGAGATGGTGATCGATTTCGACGTTCTGAACGACGGCAAGAAGCGCTTCAGCGTCGGCGCGGTCAATGTCAGGACCGGCAATTTCGTCTATTTCGATACCGACAATATCCGTATCGAACCGGAGCACATCATGGCAAGCGGCGCGCTGCCGCCCGCCTTGCCGGCGATCCGCATCGAAGGCGAATATTACTGGGATGGCGGCATTGTCTCCAACACTCCGCTGCAATATCTGCTCGATCAGGAGGAGGATCGCAGCTCCCTGGTGTTCCAGGTCGATCTGTTCAGCGCCCGCGGTGTCCTGCCCCGCAGCATGCCGGACGTGCTGTCACGCCATAAGGACATCATGTATTCGAGCCGCACCCGGCAGAATACCGACAATTTCAAGCGCATCCACGGGCTGAAGATGAAGCTGCTCGGCGCGCTGAAGCGTGTCCCGAAAGACCAGCTGTCGCCGGAAGAGGAAGAGATGATTGCCGATTATTCCAATGCCGGCGTCGTCAATATCGTCCACCTGATCTATCAGCACAAGAATTACGAGGGTCATGCCAAGGACTATGAGTTCTCCGGTACCTCGATGCGCGAGCATTGGGACATGGGCCTGGAAGACACCAAGCGCACGCTGCGTCACACCGAATGGCTGCTGCCGCCGTTCAGCGACGACGCCGTCGCCATCCACGACCTGCATCGCGAAGATCCAGTCTGAAGCGATCGACTAGAATAACAATCGTGCCAGCCGCGCATCTGCTCCGCCGGCACGATTGTTAACAGCGTTTCCAAGACGCCAGCTCACTTGCCTCGGTAAGCTATCCCTTCTTGAGCCGGTGCCGATGGGCTGCCTGCTTTGCGCGGTTGCCGCACATGGCCATGCTGCACCAGCGCCTGCGATGGCCGCGCGTATGGTCGACAAACAGCAGCGTGCAGGCATGGCCTTCGCAGGCTTTCACGTCCGAGAAATCTTCGGTACAGACGAAACGTCCCAGCGCTTCACCGATCGGCAGCAGCAGGGCCTCGGGCGAGCGCCATTTGCGCCTGGACTGAAAGTCGAGACCCCCGCCGTCCTTTCTGGCCAGAACGCGGTTGAAGCTTTCATCCCGTTCCAGCAGGCGATTCAGGGGCTCCAGTTCATCCAGAGCCTCCGGCGTCAGCGGCCGGCCTTTGCGCTCACGCACGAAATTCCTGAACCATTCACGCAGGCTGCGGGCCTGATCGGCGACCTTGTCGATTTCTCCCGGTAGCGCCTGCTTGCGCATGGCCTTCAGCGTTTCCGGCGGCACCAATCCCGCCTGCTCCAGCCAGCGAAGCAATCCTTCACCACCGTCGATCCAGTCGATCGGCTCATCGAAGGGTGTCGCCACCGAATTCAGGAAATCCAGCCCCATCGTGTCGCCGACGAAAATGGCGGGAGAGTGGTTGTCCATCCTGGCTCCTGTTCCGGCGGGCGAATGCAGACGCCGCGCTGTCTCTCAAAATCATGAACGATACATAACCTATCAAAAGGTTCTTGACAAGTTATGTGTGCTGGACGTAACCCTATAAAAACACTTAGAGAGGTTACCAGCATTCAAACGAAAGGGAGAAGGCAGATGTCACAACAGAAGGCGTCCTCCGAGAATGTCGATATTGTCCTCGTCCACGGTGCATGGGGAGACGGCTCGGGCTGGGCGAAGGTCATCGCACCGCTAGTGGCTGATGGGTTCTCGGTGACGGCCGCTCCGCTGCCGTTAACTTCCCTGGCCAATGATGTTGCGGCCCTGGAGCGCGCCTTGGAGCGGGTGACAGGCGCGGTGGTTCTGGTCGGCCATGCCTATGCCGGGGCAGTTATCGCCAGCGTGGCAAGCGAGAAGATCAAGGCATTAGTCTACATCGCCGCGCTTGCGCCGGATGAGGGTGAGACGGTCGCAGACGTGTTCTATCGCGGCGAACCACACCCACAGGCGCCGAAGTTGGCGCCCGACAGCCACGGGCTGATCTATCTGCCTCATGATGCTTTTGCGACCGCCTACGCGCAGAACGCCGAGGACGAAGATCTGGCCATTCTCGCGGCTGCCCAGCGTCCGATATCATCGGCCTGCATCACCAATCCTCTGGCGCGTCCGCTCTGGAAGGATCGCCCCTCCTGGTACCTGATCGCTGAAGAGGACCGGATGATCAGCGCTGCCAACCAGCATTTCATGGCCGAGCGCATGCGGGCAAAGCAGCGTTCGCTGCTAGTCGATCACACGCCGATGACGACGGCACCGCAGGCCGTTGTCGAGCTCATTCGCGAAGCAGCGGCTGCTGCGATCAGCGTGTGACTGAAGATAAAGTAACCACTAATAGTCGAATTAACAGGTTAATGAAAGGACCTTATGATGACCAATGTCAGCTACCGCACCATCAATGTCGATGGCGTCAAAGTCTTCTATCGTGAGGCAGGCTCGCCGGGCGCGCCAAAGCTTCTGCTGCTGCACGGCTTCCCGAGTTCCGGCCACATGTTCCGCGATCTCATCCCCCTGTTGGCCGATCGCTATCATATCATCGCGCCGGACCTGCCGGGCTTCGGACAATCCGATGCGCCGAAGGGCAGCAACACATTCGACAGCATCGCAGCAACGATCGACCGCTTCACCGAGATCGTCGGTTTCGATCGCTATGCCGTCTACGTCTTCGACTACGGCGCGCCGACCGGCTTCCGTCTGGCAGTCAAGCATCCCGAACGGATTACGGCGATCATCTCGCAAAACGGCAATGCCTATGAAGAAGGCCTCAGCGAGGAATGGAATCCGATCCAGGCTTACTGGCGCGAAGCTTCGGAAGAAAACCGCAATGCACTGAAGGCGGCTTTCACGCCGGAAGCAACGGCGTGGCAATATACGCACGGTGTTCCTGATACATCCAAGGTCTCCCCGGACGGCTATTCGCTGGATAGTTTCTATCTGGCCCAGCCGGGCTCGGAGGCGGTGCAGCTCGATCTCTTTGGGGACTACAAGAGCAACGTAGCGCTCTATCCGACGTTCCAAAGCTACTTCCGTACCCACAAGCCGCGCTTCCTGGCGGTCTGGGGCAACCATGATCCGTTCTTCCTGCCGCCGGGCGCAGAGGCTTTTCGGCGGGATATCCCGGATGCCGTCGTAAAATTCTTTGATACCGGCCACTTCGCGCTAGAGACGCATGCGGCAGAAATTGCCGCTGAAATCCGCGATTTCCTTGGCTGATGTCGGCCTCCTACCCCGCCGGCGCTTCCGTCGGCGGGGTATGGGCAGACCGTTGCTCTTTCAGATGCAGGAGGCACCCCATGTCCAGTTCAGTCGCTATCATTACCGGCGCCAGCCAAGGTATCGGGCAGGCCACCGCCATCCGTCTTGCCAAAGATTTTTCGGCACTGGTGCTCGTTGCGCGCAACAAGGCCAATCTGTTTGACACGGCCAAGGCCGCCGAGGCGGCCGGCGCCAGGACGCTTGTCATCGATGCGGATTTGGCTGAGCCAGCGGCCGCGCAGGCGGTAGTCGACAAGACGCTTGCCGCCTTCGGCCGCATTGATGCGCTGCTCAATATTGCCGGCGCCGTGCCGCAGATCGACCTCTTCGACATGACGGATGAGCAATGGGATAACGGTATGGCGCTGAAGCTGCATGGAGCGCGCAGGCTCACTATCGCCGCCTGGCCCGCCTTGAAGGAGGCCAAGGGTTCAGTCGTGTTGATGTCCGGAAATTCGGCGATCTTTCCGAAGGCACCCTATGCGGCAGTCGGCACCATCAACGCTGCCATCATCGCCTTGGCAAAGGCCTTTTCCGATCGCGGCATCACCGATGGTGTTCAGGTCAACAGCGTCCTGCCTGGTCCCGTCATGACCGGTCGCCGCCGATCCTATCTCGACCATTGGGCGCCTCTGCATGATATGACCGTCGAGGAGGCGACGGCCCGCTTTCCGCAGGAAGCAGGCATTGCCCGCTATGGCGAACCGGAAGAGATTGCCGAACTGATGGCCTTTCTCGTCTCTCCGGCTGCCCGCTGGATGACCGGCTCGACCCTGCGCATGGATGGCGGCGAGGTGAAGTCGATCTGAGGAGCGGTTGAACTGACCTCAGCGCGCCTTGTAGCTGACCGAAATCTTGGCATTTGCCAAAGCGGTTTGCGCCAGCTGCGTGGCGTCGAGACCGAGCGAGCCGATTTGCAAGGGCTTGTCGAAAGCGAGATCGAGGGTGAAGAAGCCCGTCGGATGCGGCAGGTCCTGCACGAAACGAAGCAGAGCCTTCTTCGATTCCGCATCGATCTTGCTGTCCGGAAGGGCCTGTAATGCAATCGTGGCAGTGCCGCGCAATTGCTCGATACCTTGCTGAGGATCCTCAGATCCCGCCATCTGCTGCAGGAATGCAGCAAGTGACGGAATGGCCATGCCCTCGAACAGGCCCTGATTGTCGAGCCGGAAACGCAGATGCGTCAGCCCTGCCGAACCATTCTGGATCAAGGTTTGCGCATCGGCGTCTTTCGGCAGTGTAAGTTCGGCGGACAGCGCCGCCTTTCCGGTGCGCAGATTGACGAGTTCCAGATTCTGAATGTCGAGGTAGCCATCCTTTGGGTCGAAGCGGAAGGAGCCGGATGCATCCATCGGCCATTGCTGAACCGAACTGATGTAGTTGGCAAAGGCGTTGTCCGTCAGTGGGGTAAAACGTGCGCCCTCGATGGAAAACCGGCCCCAGCCCGGCACATGCGCTGGCTTGGCTCCCATGCTTTTGGCGAAATCGACAAGGCCGTCGCCCTTGAATTCTGCCCGGTCGAAAGACCAACCGATCCTGCTGCCGGTTTTGAAGACCCCATTCGTCACCGCACAGCCATCGCGCAATTCGGAGACGGCAAAGCCATCCCCGTGCTGGATGACGCCGCTGCCCTCGATGAGGTCGGCACATGGCGTCTCGGCCGCCATCGCGGAAAGAGGGGCGAGCGAAAGAAGGAGAGGAAACAGGAGGAAAGGGCGCATTTTCTTGTCTATCCGTTTTAGAAGATGGGCAAATACGAAGCCGCGCCATGTTTGCGGCTGGGCCGCGCATGTCAAGTCACGATGCCCCAATAATTGGCCTTGCCCGCGGATTGGCACCGCGTCGCCTAGGCCGTCGTTTGTCCCTTGTCTGTCGCGCGGATGAGATCGGCCGCCTTTTCCGCCAGGCAATAGGTCGCCGCGACCGTATTGGCCGAGACGATGCTCGGCATGATCGAGGCATCGACGACGCGCAGGCCCTCTACGCCGTGCACCCGCATGGTGGCCGGATCGATCACCGCCCGCTCGCCGCGCCCCATGGCGCAGGTGCCAACGGGGTGGAACAGCGTGCCGACGCGCTCGCGGATGAAGGCATCCAGCGCGCCGTCGCTTTCAATGTCCAGGCCAGGGTCGATCTCGGCATCGAGGTGGGGCGCAAAGGGTGCTTGCGCAGTGATCTTCCGAGCGAGCCTGATGCCCTTGCGAAGCACCTCCATCGTGCTATCACCGCGAAAGAAGTTGTAGAGGATCGACGGCTTCTCGGCGGGGTCGCCGCTTCTCAGCGCCAGGCGGCCGATGCTGCCCGGACGAAGTTGGCAGACATGCAGGAGAAAGCCGTGGCCGGTGAAGCCGGATGCGGCTTGCGTGTTGGCCCTGCCGGTGCAGAAGAAAAGCTGGATATCGGGCCGGTCGCTTGCCGGATCGGTACAGATGAAGCCGCCGCCTTCGCCCGTCGTCGAGGAAAACAGACCTCGCTTTTTGAAGAGCCAGTTCAGCACATGACCGATGTTGCGCGGCAGTGCCCGCCAGGAGATGCCATAGGGCGCGATGGATTTGGCGCGATATTCGATCGTGACGTCGAGATGGTCCTGCAGGTTCTCCCCCACGCCTGGCAGATCCGCAATCACCGGGATGCCATGACGCGCGAGGTCCCTGGCGTTGCCGATCCCCGACAGCATCAGTAGGTGCGGCGAGACGAAGGAGCCGGCCGAGAGGATGACTTCGCGAGCGTCGAGCGTACCTTGCTGGCCGCCACGCCGGAAGGCGATGCCGGTGGCCTTCCGGCCGTCGAACATCACACGGGTCACCTCGGCCTCGCTCATGACGGTGAGATTTGGACGGTGGCGCACGGGGTCGAGATAGGCGCCTTCGGCGGTGACCCGCTCGCCGCCTTTCTGCGTGAAGGTATAAAGCCCGACGCCGTTCTGCCGTGCGCCGTTGAAATCGGCGTTCAGGGGATGGCCTGCCTGCTGAGCAGCTTCCAGGAACACCTCTGCCATCGGATTGACGCTGCGCAGCGGTGCGATGTTCAGCGGGCCGCTTGTGCCGTGATAGGCGGGATCGATCTGGCTTTCGAGCGGCCTGTCACCGAAGCGGATGTGCTTGGCTGAACCCGGCTGGGCCAGGATCTCGAAACGCTCCAGCTTGCGGAAATAGGGCAGCAGGTCGTCGTATCCCCAGCCGGGATTGCCGAGATCGCGCCAATGGTCGAAATCCTCGCGCTGGCCGCGGATGAATATCTGTCCGTTGACGTTTGTGGAACCGCCCGTGCCTTTGCCGCGGGGTAGGGCCATGGAGCGGCCCTGCAGGCCTGGCTCGGGTTCGGTCTCGAACCAGGACATGAGTTTCGGGCCGCCGAGAAAGGCGAGCGCCGGGGCCATGAAGGTGACCATGGCGAGCGGAATGCGCACGATGGCCTTGCGCGCATTGCGGTCCGATCCAGCCTCGACAAGGCAGACGCGCGTGGCCGCATCCTCGCTCAGCCGGTTGGCGAGCACGCAGCCTGCGGCTCCGCCGCCGACAATGATGTAGTCGAATGCGGCCAAGGCTCAGATGTCCTGTGTCTGCGGGAGTATGACGAGATCGCGAATGGTGACGTTGGCCGGCCGCGTCAGCATGTAGAGCACAGCATCGGCGACGTCTTCTGAGCGCAAGCCTTCGCGCGCCTCGACTTTTGCGTCTATGGCGGCCGGATCCGTATAGCCCCAGAGTTCGTTCAGTACGATGCCGGGCGCTACGGAACCGACGCGGATATTGTGCTTCATCGTTTGCCGCCGCAGGCCATGCACGAAGGCCTGAATTGCATGTTTCGAGGCCGAATAGATCGGCTCCCAATGGATCGCCTGATGTCCGGCCACCGAGGAGGTGACGACAATCTGGCCGCCACCCTGGGCGATCATGCCGGGCAGCACGGCCCGGGCCAACCGGAAGACCGAATTCACATTGATGGCAATGAGTTCGTCCCAGGCATCCGGGTCGCCTTCGGCGACGTCGCCGGGAATGTAGAGGCCAGCATTGGGAAGCACGATGTCGATCCGGCCGAAGCGCGCGATCGTCGCATCCACGATCTGCTTGACGGCTTCTGGTTCGCTGAGGTCTGCCGGCACGACAAGCGCATCGCTGCCCACTTTGTTTGCTACTGCCGCCAGCTTTTCGGAGGAGCGTCCGACGAGTGCGAGTTTTACGCCCTGCTCGCCAAGCGCCAGCGCGGTAGCACGCCCAATACCCGAGCTCGCGCCTGTGACCAGTGCCACCTTGCCTTCAAGTTTCTGCCCCAAGATGTCCTCCTCCATCGCGGGATCTTGGAAAATCCCCGATGAAGGGCAGCCTAGGAAGGCCTCTTCTGCCCGTCAATAAAAATGTTTGCTCGCGTAAATTTTTATGCTGTGCGAGGCCGGGAAGTGAGTATCAGGCGGATAGCTTCCGGTCCTCTGACTTTGTCTGATCGGCACGTCCGCTATACGGCAGGATGCGGCGCAGGACCTCCTGGGCGAGAGCCTGGGCATTCTGCTGCGCCCTGTCGAGATTGCTGACGCTTTCCGGGTCGATCGAATAGAGGGTCTGGCCGTAGCCGAAGACTTCGCGATAGGCTGCGCGTTCGATGATGGGCGTGGACAGCACATGCACGCGCCGGCTGGATAGCAGCTCCTTCACGGATTGCAGCGCGCGCGTCGTCACCATCGGATTGACGCGGGTCAGCACCACCGAGTGAGGAATGCGGATCTCGGCGCGATCATCCAGATATTGCAGAAGCTCGATGACGTTGGTGGCGCCCTCCGCATCCATGGCGGAGCCCTGTACGGGGATGAGCACATAGTTCGAATAGCCGAGCGCCTGCGCGAGAAGCGGGCTGCGCGCACCGGGCAGATCGATCAGCAGGAAATCGACCTCGTCGCGCAGCTTGCGTGCATGCTGGCCGAGATTGCCGGCCGTCACATAGGGAATGACCGACAGAGCGGATGGCGCCCTGTCGCCCAGCCGTTCATACCATTTGGAAATCCAGAGCTGTGGATCGGCGTCCAGAACAGCGACGGAAAAGCCCATTCTGGCAAGCTCGCAGGCAACGATGACGACGGCGGTGGTCTTGCCGGCGCCGCCTTTGGTATTGGCGAAGGTCAGAACGGCCATGAGGGCTCCCTGGGCTGATCGGTTTGGCAACGCAATGCGGTGGGCGACGGGCTGTCATGGCTTGCCGAGATCGTTACGCATTTATGGTTAACAAACCATTTTGAATGCGGCCGCAACCAGGCCGACGCTGCTTTGGGCACTCATCAGTGCCGCTTGTCGGCGGCCAAGATTTCGCGGGCGATCTGATCCAGCGCCACGGTGCGGTCGACGCCGCCATGGGCGATGGCTTCCTTGGGCATGCCGAAGACGACGGATGTCTCCTCGTCCTGGGCAACCGTGAAGGCCCCCACCTCATGCATCTCCTTCATGCCGCGGGCGCCGTCGTCTCCCATGCCGGTCATGATGACGCCCATGGCATTGCCTGCCGCTGACCGCGCGGCCGAGCGGAAGAGAACGTCGACGGAGGGCCGGTGTCGGGAAACGAGCAGGCCTTCCTTGATGGCGACGATATAGCGCGCGCCCTGCCGCTCCAGCAGCATGTGCTTGCCTCCGGGAGCGATCAGCACATGGCCGCGCAAGACGGGATCGCCGTGTTCGGCTTCCTTGACCTCGACTTCGCAGAGGCTGTTCAGGCGCTTGGCGAAGGCGGCGGTAAATTTTTCCGGCATGTGCTGGACGATGACCATGCCGGGTGTGTTGGCCGGCAGCGCCACGAGCAATTCGCGTAGCGCCTCCGTCCCGCCCGTGGATGCGCCGACACAGACGACCATCTCAGTGGTCTTGGCCATGGCGCGGCCGGTGGGCGGGGGAAGTACGACATCGGCCGTCAGCTTGGCTGCCGGCTCACTCGGGACGATTACCCTTCGGCGGGATGTGCCGAGCCGGGCTGCCGCCGCACCCTTCACCGTTTCCCGGATCGCTGCGGCGGCCTCAGCTAGATGGTCGGCAGCGGCGATCTTGGGTTTCAGGATGATGTCGACGGCGCCGGCTTCCAACGCCTGCATCAATGTCTCCGAACCGGCCTCGGTCAGGGAAGAGCACATGACCACAGGGATCGGTCGCTGCGCCATCAGTTTGCGCAGGAAGGTGATGCCATCCATGCGCGGCATCTCGACATCGAGCGTGATGACGTCAGGAATTTCCTCCTGGATCTTCTTTGCCGCCATGAAGGGATCGGAGGCGACCCCCATGATCTCGATATCCGGATCCGCCGACAGCACCTGCGTCATGACCTGGCGGACACTGGCGGAATCATCGACGATGAGCACGCGGATCTTCCTGACCATACGCTTCAGGCCTTTCTGAAAACGGTGTTGGCCACCTGCTTTACCGGCAGATTGAGCCCGCTGATCGTCTCGGAATGACCGACATAGAGGAAGCCGCCCGTGACCAGTTTCTCGCAAAGCCTCGACAGCACCTTTTCCTGGGTCGGCTTGTCGAAATAGATCAGCACGTTGCGGCAGAAGACGATATGGACTTTGTCGCCGATGTCATAGGCACGGTCCATCAGGTTGAGACGGCCGAAACCGATCTTGGCGCGCAGCCTCGGATGGATGCGAACCTCGTCGCGTTCGGGATCACGGGCTTCCATGACATAGCGCGAGCGTTTCTGCCGGTCGACCGGGTCGATCATGCCGCTCGGATAGACGCCCCGGCGCGCGGCTTTGAGGACATCGGTTGAAAGATCGGTGGCAAGAATGCTGTAATCCGGTGCGCCACGGGCTTCGCGATAATCCTCAAGGACCATGGCGATGGTATAGGGCTCGGCACCGATCGAGCAGGCGGCGCTCCAGACGCGCAGGCGGCTATGACCGGCTGCGATCAGTTCCGGCAGAGCGGATTGTTCCATGTGCTCGAAATGCTTCGGCTCGCGGAAGAAGTCCGTCTTGTTGGTCGTGACGGCGTCGATGAGGTGAATGGCTTCCCGATCGATGCCGCCGCGCTTGAATAGAAAGTCGCAGTAATCATCGAGGTCGACGATGCCAGTCGCTCTCAGCCGGCGCCGCAATCGTCCCTCGAGCATGGTGCGCTTGCCCGGCGGCATCTTGATGCCGCTATAGTCGTAGATATAGCGGGCAAGCTGGTCGAAGTTCCGCCGGCTTAGCCCGTTGTCCCCGTAGTGTCTCGCATCTTGTGCTGGCACGTTATGTCTCACTCAAACAGCCGCGAATTCTGAAGCGTTTCGACCGACGCCAACACCCATCAACGATACTTTGTCGGACGACGAGAAGAGCTTGGCGAGGTCGATGATGACGACGAATCCGCTTTCCCGGCGCACCACGCCAGCAATGTATTCGGACGGCCAGCGCACCCCGATATCGGGGGCGCTTTCGACCGATTGATGCTGGAATGAGGTGACCTCGAAGACCCGATCGGCAACCAACCCGAGCGTCAGCATCTTGTCGGCGATCGGTACATCGATGACGAGGATGCGGGTATGCGGGGTCTTTGTCGTTCCGGACATGCCGAGGCGCAGGCGCAGGTCGATAACCGGCACGCCCTGGCCGCGCACGTCGCGCAGCCCGAGCAGATAGTCAGGCCCATGTGGGATACGGAAGGCATCCTGGTGATCCAGGATCTCCCGGACCACCTCGACCGGCACGGCGAAGCATTCATCGCCGAGGCCGAACGTCACATATTGAGCTTCGGCGCTGGTTGCAACCATTTATGCGCTCTCCTTGAAATCATTGTCATCGGCGTCAGGACCGCCCATGGACATGTCGAGTGAGAAGCCCTTGAGGCGGGCCTGCTGTGCGGCAACGCTGTTGTCAGTGCGGGCGGCCGGTGCGCGGGCAGGTGCTGCCTTGGCAACAGGCTTTGCCTTGGCCGGGCTGATCGCATGATGGACGGGTGCGTGTACAGGCTGGACCCTGCGGGCATTGGCCTGCTCGACCTTGAAGAAGGCGATCGAGGCCTGTAGCTCCTCGGCCTGCGCGGCGAGTTCTTCCGAGGTCGCCGACATCTCTTCGGATGCGCCGGCATTCTGCTGCGTCACCTTGTCGAGCTGCTGGATCGCTTCGTTGATCTGCGAGGCGCCGATATCCTGCTCGCGGCAGGCAGCCGAGATCTCGGCCACCAGTTCGGCAGTCTTGCGGATATCGGGCACCAGCCGCGAGAGCATGTCGCCGGCTTCCGTCGCGACCGTGACGGTCTCGCCCGAGAGGCTGGAGATTTCCGCGGCCGCCGCCTGGCTGCGCTCGGCGAGCTTGCGGACTTCCGAAGCAACGACGGCAAAGCCCCTGCCATGCTCACCGGCACGGGCTGCTTCCACTGCGGCGTTCAGCGCGAGCAGGTCGGTCTGTCGAGCGATCTCCTGAACGATGGAAATCTTCTCGGCAATGGTACGCATGGCGTTGACGGCGCGGTCGACGGCCTGGCCGCTGACCTCCGCGTCCTTGGCGGACTGACGGGCGATCTTTTCCGTCTGGGCGGCGTTATCTGCATTCTGCTTGATGTTGGCGGCCATCTCTTCCATTGAGGCGGAGGCTTCTTCGGCGGAAGAGGCCTGCTCGGTGGCGCCCTGGGACAGCTGCTCCGAGCCTGCCGACAGCTGCTGGCTGCCCGACGAGACGTTGTCGGATGCAGACAGCGCGTCCGTCACAACGCCGCGCAAGCGTTCGACCATCGACTGCAGCGAAAGGCCGAGCGTATCCTTGTCCGACATCGGCTTCGGCTTGACCGTCAAATCGCCATTGGCGATCTGATCTGCGATCGTTGCGGTGTTGCGCAGGTTTCCGGTCATGACATTGATGGTGTTGACGAGATCCTTGATCTCATCGTTGGTCTTGATTTCGACATTCTGATTGAGATCGCCGACGGCTACGGCTTCGGCGACTGTCTGGATCTTCTTCAGGCCACGGTTGATGCCGAGCGCGATCCATGTGGCGATGATAGTCGAGAGCACGAACATGACGGCCAGCGAGGTCAGCAGGAGATTTCGCGCGAAGGCATACTGGTCGTTGGTCGACAGATCGGTTTGGTGCAGGTCTTCAAGAATTGCCTTGTTGACGGTCTCGAGGGCATCCTGGAGCAGGTCGCTTGCCTTGCGTCCATCGCCCATGGAGAGGGCCGCAGCCTTTCGGTTGCTTTCATCGGTATTTTCCGTCGCCAGCTTCAGGATCTGATCGTCGATCTGCTTCCAGGCCGGATACTGCTTGGAGAACTCCGCGACCTTGTCTGCGATTGCCGGGTCCTGGGACAGCGTGCGCACGAGCTGCTCGATCGCCGCTTCCTTCTCGTGAACGGCATCGATGTAACCCCCGATCGCCTGCGGATCGGTATTGAGGATGGCGTTCTTTTCATTGCGGATCGCATCCAGCACGGCGCTGGAAAGATCGCCGGAATTGCGAAGGTTGGTGGCCGGTCCCTGAACGATATCGGTAATGGCCGCATTGAGGGAGGACAGGCTGGTGATCGCAAGAACGGACATGCCGGTCGACAGCAGGATAAGAAAGCCGAAGGCGAGGGCCAGTTTAAGTTTGATAGTAAAGCGCATCTCTGAAGTGCTCCTGAAAATGGAGAGGTTTGAAGGTCGAAAAGTCAGACGGGGAGCCGTCTTGATGCGCGAAGACCGATACATTCACCCTTCCGCGAACCGGAACCGGTTCTTGAGGCCTGCGGTAGCATTCGCCGGCCTTTGATCTGGCGCCCTTCAGCGCCAGATCCTGTTGGTATCAGGCAGCCGTTCAGGCGCTCTGACGAAAGTCGCTGTCATCGGCGTCTGGCCCACCCATGGACATGTCGAGTGAGAAACCCTTGAGGCGGGCCTGCTGTGCGGCAAGGCTGTTGTCGGGACGGGCGGCCGGTGCGCGGACCGGAGCTGCCTTGGCGATGGGCTTTGACTTGGCAGGGCTGATCGCATGATGGACGGGTGCGTGGACGGGCTGAACCCTGCGGGCATTGGCCTGCTCGACCTTGAAGAAGGCGATCGAGGCCTGCAGCTCCTCGGCCTGCGCGGCGAGTTCTTCCGAGGTCGCCGACATCTCTTCGGATGCGCCGGCATTCTGCTGCGTCACCTTGTCGAGCTGCTGGATCGCTTCGTTGATCTGCGAGGCGCCGATATCCTGCTCGCGGCAGGCAGCCGAGATCTCGGCCACCAGTTCGGCAGTCTTGCGGATATCGGGCACGAGCCGCGAGAGCATGTCGCCGGCTTCGGTCGCGACCGTGACGGTCTCGCCCGAGAGGCTGGAGATCTCGGCTGCTGCCGCCTGGCTGCGCTCGGCAAGCTTGCGCACTTCCGAAGCAACGACGGCAAAGCCACGGCCGTGTTCGCCGGCGCGGGCTGCTTCGACGGCGGCGTTGAGCGCCAGCAGATCGGTCTGGCGTGCAATTTCCTGAACGATGGAGATCTTCTCGGCAATGGTGCGCATGGCGTTGACGGCACGGTCGACGGCCTGGCCGCTGACTTCCGCGTCCTTGGCGGACTGACGGGCGATCTTTTCCGTCTGGGCGGCATTGTCGGCATTCTGCTTGATGTTGGCCGCCATCTCCTCCATCGAGGCCGAAGCTTCTTCTGCAGAGGAGGCCTGTTCGGTGGCGCCTTGCGAGAGCTGCTCCGAGCCTGCCGACAGCTGCTGGCTGCCCGACGAGACGTTGTCGGAGGCTGACAGCGCATCCGCAACGACCCCACGCAGACGCTCGATCATCGAGTTGACGTGACCGAGCAGATCGCCGATTTCGTCCTTCGTGCTGATGACGGCAAATTCCGTCAGATCGCCTTCGGCGACCGTCTGGACCGTCCTGACGGCACGGTTGATGCCCTTGTTGATCGAGACGATGATCCAGATCGCCGAAACAAGCGCAAGGATCGATGCTGCCGCGGCAATGATGATCAGGATGGAGCGTGCGTTCGCATAGGTATTCGCAGCATCCTGATCGGCCTGCTTCAAGCGTGCGCGCTCGGCATCGAAGACCTGCGCCAGGATGCCATCGATTTTCGTGCTGATGTCGCGTGCCTCGTTTGACGAGATCTGAAGCGCGCCGGCGCTATTGCCGCCAAGCATCATGCTTCGAATATGGTCGTCCGCTGTACGCCAATTGACGGACAGGTCCTTGATCTGTGACCAGTAGGCCATGTCTTGAGCGGCAGTGTTGGCCAGGATCTTTGCAAGATCGGCGTCGAATTCCGCGCGTGCGGCATCGCTCTTTGCAATATAGCCCTTGGTCTCATCGAGCGATGCGGCCAACAGGATGTTTTTCTGCTGCCGCAGCTGTTGCAGGACAGAGATGTCGAGGTTCTGCGCCAGGCGCAGCCGTTCGGCCGGCCCCGTCAATGTATCGGACCAATTGTCGTTGACCTGGCCGAGAGTGGTGATGCTGTAGATGGCCGTGCCAAGAAGCATGGCGATCACGACAGCAAACGTTAAAAGCAGCTTGAGCTTGATCGTAAAACGCATCCGGTAGCCTCTTCTTGTTCTGAAAAATTATGCGGTTGCTCTAACCGCGCCTGCTCGTTGCGAAGAGAAGATCGCCTGCAGGTTTGGGATGATGATGAATTCGCCACCGCGTTTGACGAGGGCGTGGACGTAGTCGGGACGCCAGCGCATGCCGACGATGGGGGGCGGTTCGCTCGCTGACCGTGCAAGCTGCGTGACCTCGTGAACCTTGTCGGTGCGAATGCCGATCAGCGTTCTCTCGCCGTCGATTTCCAATCCGGTCACGACGATGCGACTGTCGATCGTGACGTTGGCCGCTTCCATGCCGAAGGCCACCCGAATATCGGCAAGCGGGATAACCTTGCCGCGGAAATTGATGACGCTGCCGACAAAGGGCAGGCTGCCGGGAACATTGGTTTCAGGCAGCAGGTCGAGGATTTCCTGAACGACAACCGCGTCGATGGCAAAGGTTTCGCCATTGAGGCTGAATGTCAGGACCGAGAGTTCCTCGGCGTCTTTCCAAAAGGCGCGATAGTCGGATTTTACATCTGTTTCGATCATCCTGCTGCCCGCAATTGCGCCTCCTGATGTTGTCCGGCGGCGATCAGGTGGACGACGTCGAGGATCAGGGCCACGTTGCCGTCGCCAAGAATGGTCGCGCCTGAAAAGGTTGAGACGTGGTCGTGGAGTTTCGACATCGATTTGATGACGGTCTGATGGTCGCCGATAATCTGATCGACGACGAGGCCGACCCGCTGGCTGCCCGTCGAGATGACCACGACCTTCTGATAGGGGTCGGGCTCGGTGCCGGTACGGAACAGCTCGCGCAGCCGAAGGAAAGGCACGAGGTCATCGCGCAACGAGATGAAGCTGCGGCCGCGCGAGCGCAGGTCCTGCTCGACCGAAAGCTCCAGGCATTCCTCGACGGCGGTCAGCGGGATGACGTAGCGGCCGTTGCCGACGCGAACGAGGAGGCCATCGATGATGGCAAGGGTCAGCGGGATCCTCAGGGCAATATCGGAGCCCTTGCCGAACTCGCTCGCGATATCGATCGACCCGCGCAAAGTCTCGATCGTCTTCTTCACCACATCCATGCCGACGCCGCGGCCGGAGAGGTTGGTGACTTTCTCTGCGGTCGAGAAACCGGGCTGAAAGATCAGCTGCAATAGTTCCTTGTCCGACAGCGACGCGCCGGGCTGGATGAGGCCATTGGCTTCCGCCTTGGCGCGGACCTTCTGCCTGTCGATGCCGCGTCCGTCGTCCTTGATGGAGATGACCACTTCGCTGCCGGTCTGGTGTGCCGAGAGGGTGACGCGCCCACTGACGGGTTTGCCGGCCGCAATACGGTCTTCCGGGCTTTCCAGCCCATGGTCGATGGAATTGCGCACGAGGTGAACGAGGGGATCGGCGAGGCGATCGATGACGGTTTTGTCGACCTCGGTGCTTTCGCCTTCAGTGATCAGCTCGATATCCTTGCCGGTTTCCCTGGCCAGGTCATGGACCAGCCGCCGGAAGCGGCTGAAGAGGCTGGTAACCGGCATCATGCGCAGGACCATCATCGTGTCGCGCAACTCTCCTGCGAGCCGCTCTATTTCTTCCGAGACCGAGCGCAGGCCAAGATCAGCAGCCGAATTTGCCATCTGGCTGAGACGCGACTGGGCAATCACCAGCTCGCCGACCCGATCCATCATCTCGTCGAGACGCAAGGCCGGAATGCGGACATTGTCGGCCTGCTTCTGCCCCTTCGTATCTGCAGGCTGAGGCTTGCCTGTATCGCTCGGCTGGCTGGCCACCTTCGGCGGCACCTCGGTGACTGCCTTCTGCGGGCTTGAGGTCGCAGGCGCAAGGCTTTGCTGCTGCAGAGGCTGGAGTTCGCGAAGCTCCATCGTCATGTCGTCCATGACGAAGATGAAGACATCCTCGATCTCGGAGCGCGGTTTGTCGGTAGTCAGTTGAACCGTCCAGCCGATGTGAAGGTCACGCGGATCGAGATCCTGAAGTGCTGGAATGTTCTCGATGTTGGCTTCGATGCGGCATTCGCCGAGTTCGCGCAGTTCATCGAGAAGCCCGAGCGGATTGGTGCCGTTGGCCATGGAATTGGCGGGCAAGCTGAACTTCAGGTGCCATGTCTTGGCGCCACTAACGGCGGCGGCTGAGTTGGCAGGGGCTGCCGCTGCGGGCGCCGGAACGGACGATGTGGAGCCGCCATTGGCGCCAACGGCAAGACGCAGCTTTTCCAGGAGAACGGAGCTCATGGCCTCGTGATCGCCATTCGGGTTTTCCAGCAACGCCTGCATGTGGCCTTGTGCATCGAGAACCGCGCCAACCAGCTCTTTCGTGGCGGGCGCCTCGCCCTTGCGGACGCGGTCGAAGGCCGTCTCGCAATGATGGGTGAAGGCAGCCAGCTGGTCGAATCCGAACATGGAGCCCGACCCCTTGAGGGTGTGAAGACCCCTGAAGACGGTATCGATCTGAGCCCTGTCGCCCAGATCGCGCATCAGATCGAGGAGGCCGGCCTCGATCAGTTCGAGCTGCTCGGCGGCCTCCGTCCTGAAAACGGCGATCGGATCGAGATCGTTCATCTGCCCAGAACCTTGCGTACGATCTTGATCAGCGTTTCAGGATCGAAAGGCTTCGTCAGCCAACCGGTGGCACCGGCGGCCTTTGCCTGCTGCTTGAGATCGCCGTCCGATTCCGTGGTCAGGAAGATCACGGGCGTTCCCATATAGGCCGGCAGCTGCCGCAGACCGCGGATCATCGTCAGGCCATCCATGTTCGGCATGTTGAGATCGGTGACGATCAGGTCGAAATTGCCGGTCTTCATCTTGCCGAGGCCATCGGCGCCGTCGACTGCTTCGGTCACGGCATATCCGGCGTTGGTAAGGGCAATGCGCGTGGTCAGCCGAATGCTGGCGGAGTCATCGACGGTGAGAATATTTGCGCTCATGCTGCTTTTCCTTCTAGCCAGAAACTGTCTTTTTGCCGGTCTCCGCAGAGGAGGCCCGCGCGTTGCAGGACGGTGAGAAAATTGCCGTCTGCGGGTTTGCTCAATGCAAGTGCCACGCCCGCGTGGTCGGCCGTTTGCCGTGCGGACAGAAGCAATTGCGGTAGGGTAAGATCGATGTCCTCATTGCCGTCGACGTCGATGGTGAGCGAACGGCTGAGTGAGGCGGCCTCCTGGAGGTAGACCTGGATAATGTCTCTCACATTGGCGATGGTCTTGATGGTCAAGGGGCCATGAAGATGCAGAATTTCCGCCTGTCCGCTCATGCTGTTCCTCGCGATAGCTGAAGTGTGGCCGCCGCCGTCACGGATGCATTGTCGTCGTGCTGCGGTTCGAAGAGGCTCTTGATATCCGTCCAGCGGCGGCAGAAGGCCGCGACGCAGGCGGGGTCGAAATGCGTCCCGCTGCTGTTGACGATCTCGCGGAATGCGTCTGCCATCGGCCATGCCGCCTTGTAGGATCGTTTCGAGCAAAGGGCGTCGAAGACGTCGGCTATCGCGACGATACGCGCCTCGATCGGGATGGAAGCGGCCGAAAGACCTTTCGGATAGCCGGTGCCATCCCATTTCTCGTGATGGCTTTCAGCGATCCTCTGGGCTGTTTGAATGAGTTTGCTGGAACTGTCGCCGAGGATTTCGCCGCCGAAGCCCGTGTGTTTCTGCATCTCCCGGCGCTCTTCGGCGCTCAAGGGGCCGGGCTTCGAGAGAATGGCGTCCGGGAGGCCGATCTTGCCGACATCGTGCAGGGCGCTGGCGAGAAAGATCGTGCGGCATTGGCGCTCGTCGAGGCCGACTTCCTCTGCGATCATGCGGGCGATGATCGCAACGCGGTCCAGATGATCTGCCGTCTCGCCGTGCCGGCAGGCGATCGCCTTTGAAAGGCGCCAGATGATCTCTTCCTCGCGCCGTTCGACCCGCTTCATTGCGGTGTCGAAATCATGCTGCAATGCGGTCGCCTTGGCTGCAATTGCCAACCGTTCCTCGCCGATGCTGAGAATGTTGCGGACGCGGATCGTCAGCTCCGTCTCGTCGATCGGCTTGTTCAGGAATTCGGTAGCACCCGCCTTCATCGCAGCCAGCTTGATATCAGCCTCCTTGCGGGAGGTGATCATGATGGCGGGGACATGTGTGGTAAGTGGATTCTTACGCAGATGCGCAATGACTTCGATGCCGTTCATGCCGGGCATCATATAGTCGACAAGAATGAGATCCGGCGTCCTGTCCGCGAATTGTTCGAGGGCATCGGCGGGACGGAGGAACGACAGTACCTCGCTGCCTTTGATGGCTTCGACCGCCCGGCAAAGCGTGGCCACAACGGAAGGACTGTCATCTAGTACGAAGACGCGCATAGCTACCCCGCGGAGCGTCCGCGGCACAGGCGCGGATCTACTCACGATTTATCGGCTTGGATGTTTTGGAGACCTTTCGAAGGAAAGGGCCGCGTCACAATGATTGTGAATCTTGGCTGAAGTAACGAAATCGTTAAATGGCTAACGGTGCGTTAAACCCACCCTCAACCGAGGGTTATTTCTATAATTAATTGCGCTAAAATGATAAGACTGCGTTTTTCTGATACTAAATATTCTCGGGGGAGAGGTGGCGCCGGCCGATGCGCGTCGATGATGGTGGAACGCCATAAAGGGCGCGATAGCGGGCCGCGAAATATCCCATATGGCTGAAACCCCAGCGTGCGGCTATGTCGGATATATTCTCGTCAAGATCGCCATGAAGCAGT
Organism: Rhizobium sp. A22-96; assembly: GCF_053521805.1. NCBI lineage: Bacteria > Pseudomonadati > Pseudomonadota > Alphaproteobacteria > Hyphomicrobiales > Rhizobiaceae > Rhizobium > Rhizobium sp. A22-96. Next base: position 1,251,131 of record NZ_JBNWDQ010000001.1, on the reverse strand, counting down.
TCGTGATGGATCTGCTGAAGCCGCAGCCGCTGAACGTAATTCAGAGGCTTCATGCCAACGTTCTGCTGGAAGGACAGCTGCAGGCTACGCACGCTCTGTCCGGCATTCCGCGCTATATCCAGCACCGTAAACTCGTCGCCCAGATGGTTTTGGATCCAGTCCAGCGCCCGTTTCAAGCTGCGCGGGCGAGCTGTCCGGATCACAGTCTTCTGCGTCGCGCGTGGCCACAATTGCATAAAGGCCGCGATCAGGGCTTCCTGAAAGAGAGATGCCCCCAGAGGGGAAGCGGCAAAGGGATGGTCTCCCGGCTCCAGTAGCAAGGCTGTCATGCGGTGGATCGTGCGCACACCTTTTGCGGAGATATCGGCGGCTGCGTCGAGGCGCTTGAAAAATGACTCGGGATCATCGTTTCCGACGTCGATCAGCGGCAGGCAAAGAATGCGGGGTATGGCGACCGCAATCTTGCGGGCGCCTCTGGAGGCCTTGAGCCTTGTACGGCTGGAAGATTGCAGCATGAAGGTTGTTCCTGCCGCCGCCTTGACCTCCTCTTCCTCCGTTTCGATGTGAAAGACACCACTCTCGACGAAGTGCAATTCGATGCGGTCGGAAGGCTGAAACAGGTAATTGATTTCATAACCCGTTTCCGAAAACGTCTTCCAGGCAACCATGTCCCGGATTGTCGACAGTGTGACCTCGATATGGAAATGCGGGCTCTCCGGTGCGCGATCCAGTTCGACGGAGAGATCGGCAGCAGTCAGCCTTTCCTGCAGCTCGACTGGATCGCGAGACGACCACCCAAATTTGTCGACGGCAATGTTCATCTTTGTTAAATCAACTTTTGCGCGTTATTGCGGGAATAAAATTACAGGTAGAGCGCCGTTCGGCAGGCAGCGTTAATGCGCCCGGTGTCAGCTATAGAATGCCGGTCTTGCCCAGAGCTTTAGCCGGCAATGCACCGGAAGCAGTCTTTTCCGAATAGGTTTTCTTTCGGCTTCGATATTAACTCCATGTTTCTTAGTTCGCCTTAGTTTCCCCAATAAGGTCTTAGTGGGGTCCAAAATAGTATGGCGTATGCAGCGACGAGCCGAAAATTTGCAACTTCTGCGGATAGTTTTGTCGACCGCCTGGAAGGCGCCCGATTGCAAATCGAACAGCGTTTCCTGGATGGCGGCGCGGTTCTGATCACGGTGACGGAAGCCCTGGCCAAATTGGTCGGCCTGCTTGAGCACATCGGCAATTCGCTAAAAGAAGAGAATGCCGCGGAAGCCACCGGTCGTCTGCTTCAGACGGTTGAGCTGCTGCATGAATTGCCGCCCGCGGAAGTGCGCCGTCAGGATTGCGTCGCATCCATCGGTCGAACCGGCCGGCTCCTCGCAGAGCATGTCCTCTCGATGGAGGAAACCCTGCGTTACCTGAGGACCTTTGCCGCGACCGCAAAAATCGCCGGCGCGAGAATTCCGGATTTCTCCAGCTTCGCGAGCGAAATCGTCGAGCGTATCGAATTCGCCTCCAAGGAGGTTCGGGCTCTATCGCTGCAGATCCGCTCGCTGGAGGCGCAGATCGAATCCGCCGCCGCCAGCGAAGACAGCTCGCTGGGACAATATCTGGATGGCATTCCATCCATTGCCAAGCGCCTCATGTCGAACGCCGATGAAATTCAGGTCCAGCGCCGCAATCTGTCCGAACTGGCCGATAGCGTTTCCAGCCTTGCGCGGAAAATTCAGAACAAGGTCGCCCACACGCTCTCCGCCATGCAGATCGGCGACATCACGCGGCAAAGGGTTGAGCATTGCCAGGCCGTTCACTCGATCACGGAGGCCTATCTCGCCTCGGAAGCATCGGGCCTTGTTGCTGCAGATCGGCAACGCCTTTTTGAACTGGCCATGACGCTCAATTTCGAATTGCTCAATGAGACGACCAAGGGCTTCGATCGGGAGACGGTCAAGATCGTCGAGAATATCCGCAGCTTCAGCGGCGACATTCGAACCCTGCTCGATCTCTACCAGACCATGATGGCGCAGAGCGGAGATGACGGCAGAAGCCCGATCAACGCGCTGCGTGGCGATCTTTCCGCAGCCCGGGGCGTGGTCGATCGCATCGATGCCGCGGCGACCGGCGCAAACCGGTTGAGCGAAAAGACCTCGGAGATGGTCAAGGAATTGACCACCAGCATCCTCACCATCCAGCTCGTGCGCCGCGATATTCAATATATGGCTCTCAACACAAATCTGCGCTGCGGCAAGCTTGGCGAGGAAGGGCGCGCCATCAACGTTGTCGCCGGCGAGTTGCGTTCCTTTGCATCGCTGCTTGACGAGGATGCGGAGAAAATCCTGACCGGGCTGGGCACGCTCGAGGCCCAGGCGAGCGGTTTGAAAGACTGGCGGCAGGCCACGGAGCGGGAAGAGACATCCGGCCCTGGCGCACATATCGACGCGGCACTGCTGCATATCACTGAGGCTGGGGCCTCTATGGACACGAATGTCAGGGAGCTTCGTCGCTGCGGCGAGGACATGACATCGCAGGTCGCCGAAATCGTCAACAGCCTGGATTTCCGGGCGGGAATTGGCGAAACACTGGCCTCCTGCGCGCAGGAGGCCGGCCAGGCGCGCCGCGCGGTCAAGGATCTGAAGGGGCTGGAAACGCCTTTGGCGGCCCTTTCCGAGAGCATTTTCAAGATCTACACCATGGCTGCCGAACGCGAGATACATGCGGGTGTTTTTGGGGCGGTAACGCCGATCGCCGAAAGCGCGCCGGCTTTGGCAAATGACGACGAGTTGTTCGCAGACGCTCTCTTCTAGTCGCGGTCCAGCTCACTCCTGTCATCGACGGATCTCGTGGGTGAAATGTCATCTGTGCGCCAACTTCGTAAGCTGTTACTTCCCGTTTCCGGCGCTGCCCATGATAGGCTGACCTTGTCCTGACACTCCCTTGACAATTCCCGTGCAGACGGTTCGGCACAACCATAGTTGCCGGGCATTTGCATGAATCAGAACACCTCGATCGCAGTCGCGCCAGAAGGCGCAATATCCAGCATCCAGCTTCGCGGCACGGCGCCGCCAATTATCGGCGAACCGCAGCAATCCCGATATTTCCTGTTGTGGAGACTATTGACGTTCGGTCTGCGGGTGCGTTGGAAGCGTGCGCTTCTGCTTTGGCTTCGCTTTGCGGCCAATCCGCTTTTGACCATTCGATGGTGGCGCTTCATCGCGGCGTTTACAGCCGCGCGAGGATTTCCTCCTCCGCATGATGAATTGCTGCAGAAGCCGTTGTCGAAGTTTCTTGTCTTCGGCATGAGCAGTTCGAGACGACTTGCGCTTCTGATGGACCATTTCTTGATTGCCGAACGGATCCTGTCGCGCGAGAGCATGATAAGCCTTTGGCGTGGCGAATGGCTGGAGATGGGTACGGTCCCGGGTCGCTGCGAAACATATGCATGTTTCATTGCGCTCGCCGATCGCAGCGGCGGTCGCCATGAGGGTGCATTTGCCATCAAGCTCCTGCGCCTGCGGGACCAGGCCGTTCTTTGCACGGCGCGGTTCATGTTTCTCCGGGAGGGCACGGAAGGTCGCTACACATTCGTCGTCGGCAGCATGCAGGGTCCGCGCAATGCGAAGCAGCAGATCGTCGATGTGACACGCGATCTGTCAGGCCTGCGTCCGAAAGAAGCGATGCTGATCGTGCTGCAGGGGCTGACGATCGAGGGCGGTGCACCGCACTTCCTCGCGGTCTCGCAGGACAGGCATCCGATCCACTATCGCCGCGGAAGCCGTCGGTCGATGATGGTCTCGAATGTCGATGCCTTCTGGGCGGAGCGCTGCGGTCAACCGGAAGGCACTTACGGCTTCACCGTTCCGCATTCCAAAATCTACGGAGCGGACAAGCGCAGCCGTAGCAAGCTGTGGTTCTACAATATCGGCGAACTCTTCCATTAGGGGATGAGCGGGCCTCGACATCAAAGGCTGGGCGAGCGCTAGGCGCTCTTCTTCGTCAGATGGATCGTGACCATCGCTCCGCCTTCCGGTCGGTTGGCGAATTCGAGGCGCCCGCCATGGGCAACGACGATCGCCTGCACCACCGAGAGGCCCAGTCCCGTACCGCCTGTCGCGCGGGAGCGGGAGGGATCGCCGCGCCAGAACGTGTTGACGGCGACGGCATCCATACCCTCCGGAAATCCGGGGCCACGATCGAGAATGCGGATGACGACACTTTCATCGGGCAATTGCCTTGTCTCGCATCGCAGCCAACCGCCGCCTGCGGCATAACGGCAGGCATTCTCTAGCAGCGCCAGAATGGCTTGACGGATCCGCGGTGAATCTGCCGATGTCCAGGCAGGTTGCAGGTCGGTCTCGACCTGAATCTTGCTCGTATCCAGCATCGGCTTGGCGGAAGCAAGGACACCTTCGACGAGCTGAGATATGTCGATCCGCTGACGCTCCATGACGAGCTTCTGGCCAATGGCCAGGGACAGGGTGCGCAGATCCTCGACGATCCGACCCAGGCCTTCGACCTGAAGAAGGAGATCGGATATGATCTTGCGGTCCATCGGAAAGATGCCGTCAATCATGCTCTGCAACGACCCCTGAAGGATCGTCAGCGGTGTCCGCAACTCGTGCGCAACCGCCATGTTGTTGAAGCGCAACCTCTTTTCCATGGTGTCGAGGCTTGTCGCGAGTGCGTTGAAGGTCTCGACAAGGCTCGAGACCTCGCGCGTGCTGTGATGAGATGCGGCCACGCGGACAGAGAAATCACCGGATTTGAGGCCCTCGGCGGCGGAAGTGAGCTCGGCAAGCGGGCTTGCGAGCCGGCGCGCCAGATAGACACCGATGAGCGCGCAGATCAATGCCGAAAGCAAACCGCAGATCAGAACGGACATCAGAACCTTGAAATCCGTCGGTTCGGCCAGTGTATTGAGATGATCGAAGAGGATCTTGAGAGAATCGCCGTCAGGAACCTTGTTCTCGCCCAGCATCTTGTAAGCGGCTGCGGCCCTGGGCGGCAGGCCGTCGGTGATGGTCTTCTCCAGATAGTTCGCATACCAGTTGACCCCCAAATATGTCAGGCCGACGCTCAGAAGCAGCATGATGGCTGTGACGATGGCGGTGAGGGTGGCAAGCGGCAGGCAGGGAAATCTCAGTTTCTTCATCTCGGATCCGAAAAACGATAGCCAATGCCGCGCACGGCAGGGAAAAAGCCCTGCTGCCCCATATCCTCGAACTTGCGCCTGAGATTGGAGATATGCGTGTCGACGGTGCGCACCAGGGCATCGCTTTCCGGCAGACAGGCATCGAGGATGTCTGCGCGGGCGAAGGCCTGGGTCGGATGCCGGATCATATAGGCAAGGATCCGGAATTCGCTGAGTGTCAGGGATAGCGGGATGCGGGACCCGTCCTTGTTGACGAAAACGGTGTAGCTGCTGAAATCGACTTCCATGTCGCCGAAGCGGCGAACTGTTTCCGAGCGGTTTCCCTGTGTCCGGCGCAGGACCGCCCTGACACGGGCGACGACTTCCTGCGGGTTGAAAGGTTTGACAACATAGTCATCGGCACCGAGCCTCAGGCCGCTCAGGCGGTCGATGTCGTCGGCAATGGCGGTGACCATGATGACCGGCGTGGAGCCGGCCTGGCGCAATCGTCCGAGCACCCCGAAGCCATCCAGCTTCGGCAAGCGCACGTCGAGGAGCACGATATCCGGTTTCAGAAGAGCATGATGCTGAAGCGCGGTTTCGCCATCGGCGGCACGCACGGTTCGAAAGCCATCCCGCTTCAGATAGCCCTCCAGTATCTGTGCGATTGCCGGTTCATCCTCCACAATGAGAACGAGACTGTTGTCCACCTTAGTGCCCTGTGTTTCTTCTGTTTTCGGCCTTGCCGCTGGAATCGCACTATCGCGAACAAAACCGACTTCCGCAATTTCCAAACAGCCTCCCGACCGTCTAGAGACCGGATCTGAACACGGCCTTGATCCGATCTCCGCCAATTCTTGACAATCGAGCCTCACCTTGCCGCCATTCCAGCCTCGGGAGATACGGCATGTGGAAATTTGCATTGCATCCTTGGAGTTCCACCTCCAATGAAGCGCGCCTGCGTCAGTCTCAATCATACGCAAATACCGATGGAGGTCTCGCCGTCATCGGTATGTTGATCGTGTGGACCAGTTTCATTTTCGTGGTCTTCCCCATGCTCGATCTCGCGGTGACACGCCTGTTCGCCCACGGACGGGTATTCTGGCTGATGGAGAACCCTTTTCTGAAGGGAGTGAGGGACATCAGCCGCCAGAGCCAGACCTATCTCCTTCCCGGCATGGCACTTCTGATCGCGCTGCGTGCCTTCCTGCCGGGGCGATTTCGCATTTGCCCTCCGCACAAGCCCCTGTTCGTGCTCCTGAGTTTTGCTGCGGGGCCGCTGGTCATCGTGCAAATATTGAAAGTGGTTATCGGACGCGTGCGTCCTCGCGAGCTTGTGGAATTCGGCGGCACGGCGGACTTCACGCCGGTATGGCAGTTTTCCGCCGCATGTGCGCGTAATTGCTCCTTCCCTTCGGGTGAAGCCGCCGCCGCTGCGGCCGCTTTTTCGCTGCTCGTTTTCGTGCCCGCAAAACATAGATGGATTGCGGCGGCGATATTGACACCCTGCCTTCTGTTCATTGCGTTCAACCGCGTCATCTTCGGCGCCCACTTCTTGTCGGATGTGATGCTTGGCTGGCTGCTGACGATGTTTGCCATGATCTGGATCTGGCGGTGGGTGGATGGCAATGCGAGGGCGATCGACCGCTTCTTTGCTCGGCTGGTGTTCGGGCAAGCTTGATAGACATATGCGGGGCAGAGGTTCGCCCCCGCATAGCCCCCTCCGTAGTCGGCGATCGAACTTGCAGATTGTGTCCGGCAGGACACAGGGCGCCGCCAACCGAACGCATATTACAGGCCTTAATACAACGTTTGTTCACCTTTTCTTCGTTTAGGAGTTACCTATTTATCGCTGGCCCACCCGCCAAGTAGGACCGAGGCTCGGTGTGGGCTGACGATACATGGGCTTGGGTAGGGTCTTTCGGGTGAGAGTGACGGGATGGGGTTGGTAGATTGGGCGCTGGGCGGCTTCGCCGACATTGAAAGTCGAGGGCGCACACGCAGAAGCCATTACGAACCATGGATCGTGCTTGCCATGGAAGGCTTCGAGCGGGAAATGCTGGCTTTTTACCGGCGCTCGCAGTTCAAGATTGTTCACAAGACCGCCGCCTGAGTGCGCAGATCAGGCATATATCTGTTATCGCTAAATAATGTCCCTTGGCGGCCTTGCCGCGTTCGGCCGCTGTGCTAGTCTGCCGGGAGATTTCCTGCGCGGAGAATTTCCAGATGATTGCGGTGCGCGAACCGATCCTGCATCCCGTTCCGATCGAAGAACTAAGACCCACCCAGATCACCGTCGGCATGCGCGAGGTCAGGGCCAAGCGAAAGGCTTGGCGCACCAAGGCCGAGGCCGACGGCGACAAGGCGGGTGAATTCCTCGGGAATCACATGATACCCGCCGTACGCGGTCCACGCGGCCGGTACTATGTCATCGATCACCATCACCTTTCGCTCGCGCTCCACGAGGAGGGCGTGAAGGACGTGCTGGTGACGACTGTTGCCGATCTCTCCCGGCTTGATCGCGATTCCTTCTGGTTCGTCATGGATTGCCATGACTGGATGCATCCCTTCGATGCGGAAGGAAAGCGGCGTGGCTATGAGGATATTCCGAAAAGCATCAAGGGTTTGGTCGACGATCCCTACCGTTCTTTGGCCGGCGAATTGCGGCACGTCGGCGGCTACGCCAAAGATACGACGCCGTTCAGCGAATTTCTCTGGGCGGATTTCCTGCGCCGCCGTGTGAAGCCGAAAGATCTTGAACGGGATTTCGATGCATCGCTGGCAAAAGCGCTCAAGCTTGCCAAAAGCAGGGATGCGGATTACCTGCCTGGTTGGTGCGGTACGGTTCCAGAATAATCTTGTCTGCCCCGCGTTCTCGCCCAAACGCGGAGGCAATTTGGCGATCTCATAAATCGCGACAGGCGGATGCTCGGTTAGCCGAGCCACATGGACAGTTCGATGTCCTCGGCGAAAGGTGTCGAGGTGTAACCGTTCTCGGACGAGCGCACCCGTGCGAGATATTCCGGGCAGAAGTCTGCATTATCAGCAACGATCAGCGCACCTGGCCTGAGGCGGTTTTCGACCAGGCTTAAGATGTCTGGATAGAGCGCCTTGGCGCCATCGAGCAGCAGCAGGTCGATAGCCTCGGGGAGGTCAGCACTCAACGTTTGCAGTGCGTCCCCTTCGCGGATTTCCACCAGATCGATGAGGCCGCCGGCCGTCAGATTGTTGCGTGCCCGCACTACCTTGGAGGGCTCGAACTCCGTGGTGATCAAGTGGCCGCCGCCATTATCCCGCAGCGCGGCCGCGAGGTAGAGCGTCGAGATGCCGAAAGAGGTTCCGAATTCAACGATCGTCCGGGCTTGGGTGCTTCGCGCCAGCATATAGAGCAATGCGCCGGTCTCTCGCGAAATGGCGAGCGGGATGTCCCTCATGTGGGCGTAGAAATCGAGGTAGTCGGTCTTGCTCTGCACAAGACGCGCGCGCTCCTCGGAGGAAAGCCCGGTCCAGTAGGCGGCAACCGAAGGCGTTGTTGCGGGTGATGCTGCGTCGGCTTCCTCGAACAGGCGATCGAGCAATGATGCAAGCGGCGCAGTCGTCAGGGTGGTCATGAATGTCTCCGTTTCCAAAAGGTTTTTGGTTCGGAGCGAAAATACGAATAAATCGTCGCATTTTCTATTCGCGTTGCTGAAAAGTGTCGCGAGCGGTCGGGTATGAGATTGAAATATATGGGAAAATTTCGCGTTATGAATTGCGGTACGAAGCTCGTTCCTCTGGGTTTTGAGGAAAGCGTTCGCATTTCGGAGAGGGTCCATCTGTAGCGCGCAAGATCAGATGGCAACAGAAACAGGTTTGGTCGAAGGCGATGTAGGTGGTCAAGGTGAGGATAGAAGTGTCACCTTCTCATAGCTGGACGGGTGGCCGGTGAGGCATGCGAAACACGAGAACCTTTTGCCGAGTGTGTGTTCGCATGGAAGTATGGTCCAAATGGCCGGACGGTATCGAGCGGCTCTCCTCCCACAAAGAAGAGATAACGTGCTTTCACTGCCCGAAGTGCGACAACTAGAAAAACCGTGATGTCGATTCCATACTGGATGAGCGCGGCCGGGCCATTTTCATGTACAGCATCGAGAATTGGTAGAGAGGGAACGCCTTGCGACTGAACGGCATGGCGTGTTTCGGCTGTTTCACAGCAATTTGGAGCGACTCCGTCAACCGTCGTTAATTGGGTAGCGTTGTCGCCAAATGGATTGCCACTACAAGGCAGCCCTCTTTATCAAGGCATCCAACGCGCGTGATCAAACCGGCGGGAATGAAAAAATGGAGAAATGGCTCCTCGTCTATAATTGCCAAACATATGGTGTCGGCAATTCGATGCAGCTGCTTAATCCGGACATTACGATCGACGCCGTCGACAATTACATATTCATGCACAACGTCGACAAGTTCGCGGAATCGTTGCCGACATACTCCAGGATGATCATACATCCATACTTCAAAGGCTTGGACTTCGACTTCTCGCTCGCGCAAAATCTCAGTCTTCTTCCGTCTATCAGTTTTGACGCTTATCACCCCGATCTCTGCTACGCTCATTCAGGCGCTGAAGTAGACGGCCCAATGAGCGTGTACCACTCTACGATCGTGTTGGCCGCTTATCATATCGGGCTGTCCATCGAAGCAACGCGCAAGCTATTTCGAAGAGACGTTTTCGAGAAATGCGGATTCTTCGACAGATGGGAAGCGAGCCGCACGCGTCTATTGAAGGACTTTTCTGAGTTTGGTCTGGATATCTCCTCGGCCTTTCGGCGATGGTCGCGCACTGAATCGTTCATGTACTCGCTGAACCATCCAAAAATCCAATGCCTCTACGATTTAGCCCGTATGTTTATGCAGCATCTCGGCGTCGACACTCGGGAGGGTAGAGTGTTGCCGCTCGATAACCTGGTGAACGGCCCCTGTTATCCAATTTATCCGGAAATCGGCGAAGCTCTGGGCGTCAATGGTTCCTACCTTTTCAAGGTTGCAGGAGAATATCGCCTGATATCGCTGGAGAAATTCATAGAATTGAGTTTCGCGGCTTATGCTGAGCACCCTCCAGGCTCCATTGTTGCGGCCCCCCCGTTTCAGAAGAGCTACGCCAAGGTTAAAGCGGCCATAGTCGAAGCAACCGTGGCCGCATAGCCCGTCGAACCAATCTACAGCTGACGTCCGTCTCGGCATGGCCTGCGATCGGGGTTGCCGCCACTGCTTTCCGTTCTCCCAAGGTTTCGAAGCCCTTCAAATTGTCATTTTAGAAGAAAGGCAAGATCGTCGTCACTCATGGCAGCGTGCTGACCAGGGAGCCGGATTCGATGGCCGATCGCACTTCCTGGTTGTTGCATTCTTCGGTATTCACGGTCTCGATCCCGACGGCCCGGAGCCTTCCTGGATGATTGGCATGCAGGGTACTCCACCTCGGTCGTAACGATAGACCTCTTTGTCGCTTCGTGCCTGGCTGCATGCTTGTGTTGCACTCAGAATGCGACTAATTCGTCAATTTCACCACTCGCATCGCCAGTTGCCGACATGACCGATCGCCCAAGAGCCCAGATTTCTTCGCGAAAGCTGCCGAAGCAGGCACGCTCGACGGAACTCGTTGCCGCGATCTTGCAGGCGGCGGCTCAGGTTCTGGCGAAAGAGGGGGCTCAACGTTTCACGACGGCGCGTGTAGCGGAGAAGGCCGGCGTCAGCGTTGGCTCGGTCTATCAATATTTCCCGAACAAGGCGGCAATCCTCTTCCGACTGCAAAGCGATGAATGGCGGCAGACGACGGACCTGCTGCGCGATATCCTTGAGGATCACGGAAGGCCGCCGCTCGAACGGCTGCGCGCCCTTGTTCATTCCTTCATCCGCTCCGAATGCGACGAGGCTGCAATGCGCGTAGCTTTGAGCGACGCGGCCCCCCTTTATCGCGATGCGCCGGAGGCCCATGAGGCGAAGGCATCGGGTGACGTTACCGTCCTGCGTTTCATGCAGGAGGCTTTGCCTGACGTGTCCGGGGAAACCCGTGCTCTGGCGGCGGATTTGATCACGACGACGCTTGCTACCGTCGGAAAGCAATTTTCGGAGACGCCGCGAACTCAAGCCGAGATCGACGCCTATGCGGATGCGATGGCGGATATGTTTTGCGCCTATCTCGAAAGCCTCAAACGCGAATAGGGCTATGTTCCAGGCATGGCCCTTCGTTGCGGCGACAGCGGTCATGTTGACACCCGCTCGGCAAGCGCCTATGGGAAAAACCAGCCAGTCATTCTGGCCGTAAGCGTTTGACGTCAAGCAACGCACTCAACGACCCTCGTCGGTCGGAGTGCGTTTTTTTGTGCCTCCGCCGATCGAGTAAAGCCTGGAGATCATCATGGCTTTCCAATCGATACGTGATCCGGCGCACGGCCGCCTGCTGCTGCTGAGCGCCATTCTCTTCATTTCCTATCTTTGTGTCGGCATGTCGCTTCCGATCGTGCCGATCTATGTCACCGGGAAACTTGGGCTCGGCAATGGCTGGGCCGGGCTCGGGGTCGGCATCGCCTTTCTTGCGACCATCGTGACGCGGGGCTATGCCGGCAGCCTGTCGGACCAGCACGGCGCCAAGGTGGCGGTGGTGCGCGGGCTGGCCTTCTATGCAGCAGGAGGGCTGACCTCACTGGGCGCCGGCCTGCTGATCCCAACACCGTTGACATCCTATCTGCTTCTTATTGCCGGCCGGCTGCTTCTGGGGCTGGGCGAAAGCCTGGTTGCCGTCGGGGTTATTGCCTGGGGGATAGGCTTCGTCGGGCCTGCGCGCTCGGGTAAGGTGCTGGCCTTGGTCGGCGCGGCCATCTACGGCGCCCTTGCCGTTGGCGCTCCGGTCGGGCTGGTATTGCTCGACCGGTTTGGATTTGCCGGCTCCATGGCAATCGGTGCCGTCCTGCCCTGCCTCGGGCTATTGGCGATCTGGCGGCTTCCAGGCGTTGCTGCCCATCCAGGCGCCGAGCGCCCGCCATTCTGGAGCGTGGTCGGCAAGATCTGGCTGCACGGGTCGATCGTATGCCTTCAGGGCATAGGCTTTGCCGCGATCGGGGCCTTCTTCACGCTCTACTTTATCGACCGTGGCTGGAACTATGCCGGGCTGGGGCTAACGGCCTTCGGCTGCGGTTTCGTTCTGGTGCGGTTGCTCTTTGGACATTTGCCGGATCGCATTGGCGGGCTTCCAGTCGCAGCCGGATCGCTTGCTGTCGAGATCGTCGGGCAATTCCTGATCTGGAACGCGACAGATCCGATGCTTGCCCTGGTCGGCGCGTTTTTGACGGGTCTCGGATGCTCGCTGGTCTATCCGTCGATGGGGCGCGAGGTCGTGCGTCTTGTCGAGCCAAATCTGCGCGGCACGGCTCTGGGCGGTTTCTCGGCTTTCCAGGATCTTGCCTACGGACTGACTGGCCCCTTGGTGGGATTGCTGGCCGACCGGGCCGGATATGACAGCGTCTTCCTGATCGGCACGGTTGCCGCATCGGCTGGCCTGCTGATCGCCCTCTCCCTGCTGCGAGCGCGGGCGACGGCGTTCAGTTGAGTGAAAACATGGTCCCCGCCGCCTGGCCGGGGGCCATCCGGTTCACCTCATGCTGATACTGGCTTTACGCTGATAGTGACCTCGGCTGGCCAGGTTACGTAATAATATTTGCCGTTGAGATTGCCGAAGAAGGCATTTTGCCCGGTCGGCTTGTCGACGTAGCTTCCGTCGCCCGTCCGTGTGAAGCTTCCCTTGTCGCTTCGCTTCAGATGGTCCTTCAGAAACTCGTTCCAGTTATCGGTTGCGATCTTTTCAGGTTTGGCGGCCTTGCTGGTCTTGTCATCCGGGTTCCAGGCATCGATCTCGACGCCCTTGGTCGGGTCGGACACGGACAGGGTACCGTTCTTGAGGGCGGTCAGCATCGCCTGTGCCTGTTTGCCGTTGACGGGATCGTTGACAGAGGCCTTCAGCTTCGCAGTGAGGGCCTTCATGAAATCGCTCGATGTGATGTCGTTGGTTACCTTCGCAGCGGTCGGCGTCGTCGTGGTTTTCGTCGTGCCATTGTGTCGCTGCAAACCCTCCAGGAGGGTGTTGAGTTTGCTGTTGGAATGGACCGAACTGGAAGAACCGCCTGAGAGCAGGCTCGTCGATCTCGTTATTTGCGATGTGTCGTCGTCAACGGCGTTCCCAACGCGCAGCGTCCGTAAAGCGAGCTGCGTGTTGTAAAGCCGCAGCGAATTGATGCTGTTCACCATGCCGATATCTCCTGATCTGCGCCAATGGCACATCAGTGCTCGTTTGGCGTAGGCCCCCAAATCCCGAGAGGACGCATGCGCCATCCCGGTGCAAGCCATATCTTCTCTGGCTTGCACGAGGCTAGATTTGCAGACCCTGCGTTGTATCCGGAGGGCTGATCATCAATGAGATGCGGGTAGAGATGTCTGCAGGGCAGTCCTTTGTCGAGGCTCAACCAGTCCAGGTCGCAGCCGTATCCTGTACAAAATGGCCTGATGATACTTCCTGATAGCTTCGCTTCGGCGGCACATAGTCGTGGGGCCGGATCGCGCTTTTGATTTCTTCGCGCTGGGCTTGCGGTTGCATGCCGCGCCGCGTGGGGTCGGGGATCGGCACGGCCGAAATCAGGCGGCGGGTATAGGGATGCTGCGGATTGTCGAAAATGGCGGCACGCGGGCCGATCTCGACGATCTCGCCCAGATACATCACGGCGACGCGATGGCTCATGCGTTCGACGACAGCCATGTCGTGCGAGATGAAGAGATAGGCCAGACCGTGCTTGTCCTGCAGGTCGAGCAGCAGGTTCGAGACCTGCGCCTTGACGGAAACGTCGAGGGCCGAGACGGCCTCGTCGGCGATGATGAATCTCGGGTTGAGGGCCAGCGCCCGGGCGATGGAGATGCGCTGCCGTTGGCCACCGGAAAATTCATGCGGGTAACGGCTGGCGACAGTGGCCGACAGGCCGACCTGATCGAGCAGTTCGGCGACACGATCCTTGGCTTCTCGCCGGCCCATGAGCTTATGCGACAGCATGGGCTCGATGATGGCGGCGCCGACCGTCATGCGTGGATTGAGCGAGGCGAAAGGATCCTGGAAAATGATCTGCGCCATGCGGCGCATGGTCCGCAGTTCCTTGGCTCCCGCCTTGGTCACGTCCTTGCCGTCGATGGCAACGGAGCCGGCCGTCGCCTCGATGAGGCGCATGATCGTGCGCCCGGTCGTGGATTTTCCGCAGCCGGATTCGCCGACGAGCGAGAGTGTTTCGCCAGGGCGAAGATCGAAGGAAACGTCTTCGACGGCGTGAACGCGGCCGTTCGGCAGATCGAAGCGCACGGCGAGATTGTCCACTTTTAGGATCGGCGCGATGCTCTGCGCCACCGGCTTCATCTCGCGGCCTTCCGTGGCCTCGCCGGTCTTGGCGTCGACCTCCGGAAAGCGCCTTGGAGATTCCGTCTCGCCCATGGTGCCGAGGCGCGGGATCGAGGCCAGAAGCGACTTCGTGTAGATTTCCTTCGGTGCCGCAAAAATATCCGTCGTGATACCGGTCTCGACCATGTCGCCGCGGAACATGACGACTGTGCCGTCGGCCACTTCCGCCACCACGCCCATGTCATGGGTGATGAAGAGGACGGCCATATTCTCTTCGCGCTGCAGCTCGCGGATGAGGTGGAGGATTTCGGCTTGGATGGTGACGTCGAGCGCCGTCGTCGGCTCGTCGGCGATCAGGAGTTTTGGTCGGCAGGCGAGCGCCATGGCGATCATCACGCGCTGGCGCATGCCGCCGGAGAATTTATGCGGATATTCGTTGAGCCGCGACTTTGCCGCCGGAATGCGCACGCGCTCCATCAGCCGCAAGGCTTCGGCCTCGGCCGCCTTCCAGGAGAGGTTCTGGTGCAGCACCAGCGCTTCGGCGATCTGGTTGCCTATCGTGAAGACCGGATTGAGCGAAGTCATCGGCTCCTGGAAGATCATGCCGATGGAGCCGCCGCGAACCGAACGCATCTCGGCTTCCGAAACAGCGAGAAGATCCTTGCCCAAAAGCAGGATCTTGCCGTCGCAGCGCGCCTTGCCCGGAGGCAGTAGGCGCATGGTCGACAGCGCCGTCACGCTTTTGCCCGAGCCGGACTCACCGACGATGGCGACGGTTTCTCCGGCGGAGACCTGCAGGTTGATGTTGCGGATGACCGCGCGCCAGCCTTCGGCCGTCTTGAAGGAGGTCGTCAGATTTTCGATCGAGAGAACCGGTTGGATCGTGTCAGCCATGATCAGCTCTCCTTTGCCAGGCGCGGATCGACCAGATCGCGCAGGCCATCGCCGAGCAATTGCAGCGACAGCACCGAGAAGACGATGGCGAGGCCGGGGAAGACCATGAGCCAGGGTGCGTTGTTCATGAATTCACGGCCGGAAGCGAGCATGGTTCCCCAGGTCGGCATGTCGGAGGAGACGCCGACGCCGAGGAAGGAAAGGCTCGCTTCCGCAAGCATCGCCGAGGCGAAGACGAAGGTTGCCTGCACCAGAATGGGTGATGCGAGGTTGAGCAGGACATGGCGGCCGAGGATCTGCCAGGTCGGCAGGCCCATCGAGATAGCGGCTTCGATATAGGGCAGTTCTCTGAGAACCAGGGTCGAGCCTCGAACGATGCGGGCAAGACGTGGTGCATAGGTAATGCCGAGCGCCAGGATGACCGTGACAAGCGATGGCCCGAGCGCCGCCACGAGCGCGATGGCGAGGAGAATGTCCGGGAAGGACATCATCGCATCGAGCAGCCGCGAGATCGGCGCGTCCAGCCTGCGGAAATATCCGGCGATGACGCCGAGGAATACGCCGAGCAGGGTGGAGATGCAGACGACACCGAGGCTGACCAGCAGCGAGATGCGGCCCGCGAAGATCGCGCGGGAGAAGATATCACGCCCAAATTCGTCGGTGCCGAAGATATGGGCTGCCGACGGGGCCTTCAGCTTGTTGATGATCGAAAGCTTGTTCGGCGCGTAAGGGGCGATCCAGGGCGCCAGGATGGCCGCTACGATGACGATGAGCAGAATGATCGCACCGAACAGCATCGCGCGGTTGCCGAACAGGCGCCGCAGGCTCGAAGCGAAGGGAAGTGTGAAGGAGCCGAGCGTCATAGGCGCACCCTCGGATCGACGAGAATGTAGAGCATGTCGACAATGAAATTGATGAGCACATAGATGGCCGCGACCACCAGAAGCGCGCCCTGAATCACCGGATAGTCGCGCCGCAGAACGGCGGAGACGACGAGATTGCCGACGCCGGGCAGACCGAAGACGGTCTCGGTCACGACAGCGCCTGCGACAAGCATGGCGACGGAGAGGCCGATGACGGTGATGATCGGGATCATCGCATTTTTGAGGGCATGCTTCAGGATGACGCGGCCTTCGCTCGCTCCCTTGGCGCGGGCTGTGCGCACATAGTCGTCGCCGAGTACGTCGAGCATGGCAGCGCGGGTGAAGCGCGTGATCATCGCCGAATTGACGACGCCCAGAGTGATCGCCGGCAGGACGAGATGGTGCAGACGCTCGAGGAAGTCGGTATCCGGGCCGCCATAGCCTGAAGCCGGAAACCAGCCCTGGCCAACGGCCAGGATCTGGATCAGCATCAGGCCGAGCCAGAAGCTCGGAACGCTCGCCGCGACCATGGTGAGGACGACGACGATCTGATCGAAGATCGTTCCCCGCTTCACCGCCGAGATGATCCCGACGGGAAGCGCAATCGCCGTGGCGATCAGAATGGAAAACAGCGTCAGGAAGAAGGTCGGCTCGGCGCGGGCCGCCAGCGCCTGCGTGACGGGCTGGTTGAGAAAGATCGATTGCCCGAGGTCGCCCTTGAACAGGCCAAGCACGAACTGACCGTATTGAACGAGCAGCGGTGCATCGAGCCCCATCTTGGCTCGCAATTGTGCGATGTCCTGCGGCGTGGCGTCAGCGCCCAGCATGACGGCAGCCGGATCGCCCGGGGTGACCCGGACGATGATGAAGACGACCGTCACGACAAGCGCGAGCACGATCACCATGCCTCCAAGACGTCGCAAAAGCGCCTGGGCGATCTTTGCCATGTGCCTTAGCCTTACTTCTTCGGGGTGACGTTCCAGAAATGCGGCCAATAGGTCGGCGTATAGCCGGTGACCGATGCGGAAATACCCGAAAGAGCGTTGAAGTTGCCGACCTTGTAGAGAGGCGCATCATCGTAAATGACGGTCTGGATGCCTGCCCACGCCTTCTGCTTCGCGTCGTCGCTCGTCGCGTCCATGTAGGTCGAGACAGCCTTGGCCTTCTGGTCAGAGACATACCAGCCGGGATAGCTGTCCGTGATCGTGTTGATCGTTGTCGGATCGCCGGGGAAGTTGGAGTGGGTAATGAAGATATCCCATTCCTTCGGATCTGCGCGGCGGGTCGTCAGCGTTGCCCAATCGACGACCTGCATGTCGACCTTGAAGCCGGCAGCCTCCAGATAGGCCTTGGCGACCTCGCCGATCTTGTAGTGGAATTCATACTGGCGGCTGGTCAGAAGCCGGATCGGCGTGCCGTCATATCCGGCATCCTTCAGCAGCTTCGCCGCCGTGTCGGGATCGCCATCGCCGTAACGGACGATGCCGGCATCGGTGTGCCAGAAGGATCCCTTCGGGAAGAAGGCGCCATCGACGCTGAAGAAGCGCTGGTCGTTGAAGGCGGCGAGCATCATGTCGGAAGAGTTCAGCGCTGCCTGCACGGCCTGGCGCAGCGGCTTCTTGGTCAGCAGGCCCTGCTTCATGTTCATGTTGAGCGACACCCAGCCGGTATTCTCGAAGATAACGGGCTTGGCATTGCCGCTCTTTTCGATGCGGTCATAGGCGCTGACGGGCAGGGAGTCGGCAAAATCGAACTGCCCGGAAATCAGGCCTTCGACGCGGGTATTGGCGTCCGGCACCGGCACGAAGCGGATTTCCTTGGCGACAGCTTCGCGCTTGCCGGCATAGTTGTTCGGCTCACCCTCTGGCGACTTGTAGCCATCGAAGCGTACCAGCTGCGTATATTGGTCCGGCTTGCGTTCCTTGAGCATGTAGGGGCCGGTGCCGATGAAATCGGTAAGTGTATCGGCAACCTTGGCGGCGGGCATGATAATCGAGGACTGCGAAAGGGTAGCGAGCAGCGGCGCATAGCGCGACTTCAACTTGAAGACCACGGCGTGATCACCATCCGCCGTCAGGCTGTCAACGATGGTGGCGACCTGCTTGCCCTTGGAGTTGACGTTCATCCAGCGCTTCAGCGAGGCAACGACATCCTTGGAGCCGAAATTGCTGCCGTCATGGAACTTGACGCCTTCGCGAAGCGGAATGCGGTAGGTGAGGCCATCTTCGGAAATCGTCGGCTGGGCAGCCGCAAGTAGTGGAACGGACTTCCATTGCGCATCATATGTGTAAAGCGTCTCGAAAATGTGCTGGTCGACCGTAAGCACGATATCGGTCGGGGTCTGCATGGCATCGAGGGTGGGCAATTCACCGATGGTGGCGACGGTCAGAACGCCGTCCGAGGTCTGGGCGATCGCCAGATTACTGGTACCGGCGAGCATCGCCAATGTGATCAGAACCAATGCGCTTTTCATCATCATCCCCTTTTATTGTCAGCCGCCCCTTCAGGGCCGTCGCTCTTGTCAATCAGCATGCATCCAGCCGGCTTTCATCCGGTCGGATGTCAGGTTCAAGGCATGGCGGTTCGCTAAGGCGTTGGCCGCTGCTCGCATGTCGCCGCGATGTTCCGTCGGCTCATGGTGATCGAATATGGGCAGCATTCAGACCCGGTTGATTTTCGGAAGGTCCGCTACTGCGTGTTCACCCGTTCATATTTAGTAATGTAATTTTTTTTCTTAATAACGACATGACAACCGGTCTTGTCAACGGTTTTTCATTCTCGCGCCCATTTCTATGTAAATTATTTTCGTAAATCACCAGTTTTACACACGGATTTTCATGGATCGGAGTGCCCGTAAATTAGGGGCATGGCTGCAGATCTGCTGGGCGCCGCCGCGGCAGCGGAGCATCGCTCCACACGCGATCCTTATGTCGCGCGGGTTCGAAATCAACCATGCGGTACGTGTCTGAAAACCATTTCTAATCCGCCGGCTTTCGGCAAAGTGGTGGGAAAATCGGATGGCTGGGACGCGATAGAGGCAAGCGGCCTCTGGCCGATATTCTAGCGACCGGCGTCCCGCTGGTAGTGACCCAACGGCGGGAGAGTGCGTTTTATCGGTGGACGCGCAGGAGGTGAGATGGGAAATCGCTCTTACCAGCCCAAGTGCTGGGGTGCCTCCAAGGACTTACAGAGCCTGTGGGCCTTCTTTCGACATGCCCTGGGAGGCCCAGGAGGATATGGCGCTGTCGGCGCGCCGCTCCTCGACATCGAATTCGCTGATCATCAGGCTCGACAGGATGACCGCATTGCGCGTTTGCGCTGCGAAACTTCTCTCGTAGCGGGCGGGAGCGAGTGCATATGTGCCGAAGAGGCCGACCTTCCGTCCCATGAAGTCCGTTTTCTCAAGAAAGCTCATCACCGGTGGAGCGACGGTGTTCCACCAGACCGGCCCACCGACCAGGATCAGATCATAGTCCGATGCGCTGGGGAGATCACCCAGCAATGGCGGAAGCTCGCCGGTTTCGAGTTCGTATTTCGACTGCGCCGCCATGCGCTGCAGGTCGAGAGGGTAAGGATGTGCCATCGGGATCTCGAAAAGGCCGCCGCCGACGAGCGTCCGTATCTTTTCGGCAACGGATTTCGTGTGGCCCATATAGGAGTAATAGACGACCAGTGTCCTTGGCGCCTCGGCGGCAAAGCTCCATTTGGGGGCAGTGGCGACTGCCACAATCGAGGTGAGCATGGTGCGGCGAGAAAGTTGCATCGGCTTGCTCTCTTTTCTCAAGTGGCTTCGATGAGACAAGTGCGTTTGATCCGTATCCGTCACGCGCAATCTATTGCCTTGGGGCCGAGGCGCTGCTGAATGGCATCGTCCTTTGCGCCGGTGGCCGGCGGTGATGCGCAGCGCGCATGACCTCTTCGAGACGCCGTGCCAGAACAACGGGGTCGTTTTCACCCTCGTCAGCAAATCTCATCAGCTCCCGTGCGGCGGAGATCGCTGGTGGATCGGAAAATGTCAGCTCATGGTGAGAGCAGAAGGCTTCCAGCACCCGACGTAACGTTGCGATTTGCGATAGCTCCATAGCCAATTCCATATCCTCCAGTTGGGTTCGACATTGTCGACCAAGCGAGTGAATCTCGAAAAGCAGGATAGGCGGAGCATGTCTCAGCTTTGTGCCGAAGATGTAAGCGCGTGTCGCCGCGCGGCGGTTGTATGCGCCATCAGCATGCAGCCAGGCCTGTGATAGCAGCGCCAGTCTTCCGTGGAGATGGGGCAACCTGCTCTGCAAGGGACCGCGCGACTTCCGTCATCCTCATATCGGTGGATCGCCCCTGCTACGCCGCCTCATGCGAAGGTTTGCCGGCTGCGACAAAGCTGCGACAGCATGATATGTATTTGGTGGTGCGCGGCATATTTTTACGACAACTGAGGCGCAATCTGGTGGTCCGACGGAGCTCGGTATCCACCGGTTACAACTGCTCGGTCGTTGTGAAACTTTGATACACTTTTTTCGATGCGAGCCGGATTGGGCTTCTGTAAGGTGAATCAATACCCTGGAAATGGCCCATGCAAAAAGCAGCACATATCGCAGTCGTCGATGACCATGCGGACATAAGAGACCTTGTCGGCCAATATCTTGAGCAGCATGGTTACAGGATAAGCGTGGCAGACAGCGGCGCCGCCCTGCGGCGAATCCTCGAGCGCAACGGCGTGGACCTTGTTGTTCTGGATATCATGATGCCCGGCGAGGATGGGCTTTCCGTCTGTCGCCATCTGCGCGCGACGACGGAGATTCCGATCATCTTTCTCACTGCCATGACAGAGGATACCGACCGCATCATCGGCCTTGAACTCGGCGCCGACGATTATCTGGTGAAGCCGTTCAATCCGCGTGAGCTTCTGGCCAGGATCAGGGCCGTCCTGCGCCGGGCAAACAGCCTGCCGCAGCAGCAGCGGGAAACATTGAAGAAGGCGAAGGTCGTGCGCGTCGGTCATTGGCGCATCAATATGGGGCGGCAGGAGCTTTCCGGGGACGATGGCGTCGGCGTACCGTTGAGCACAGCGGAATTCCGGCTTCTGAAGGTCTTCCTCGAACGTCCCGGCATGGTCCTCAGCCGCGAGCAGCTTCTCGATCTGACCGTCGGGAGGACGGCTGATATTTTCGATAGAAGCATCGACAATCAAGTGAGCCGGTTGCGCAAGAAAATCGAACCCGATCCGAAGAACCCCTCGGTCATCAAAACGCATTGGGGCGGCGGCTACAGCCTGTCGGTGGATGTGGGGTTCGAATGATCTATTGGTGGAGGAGGAGCCTTGCGGCTCAGCTGATCGGATTTACCCTGCTTGCCCTTGTGGTCTCGCAGGCTCTGACATTCATGATTTCCTGGGATGAACGCACCAAGGCGCTACATGCTGCCATGAAGGGGGAGTTCTTCAGCAGGTGTGCCTCGATGACACGGCTGATGGAATCCATGCCGGTACCACTGCGCGAGCAGGCTCTTCTGGCGAGTGAAACCAGTTATTCCCGGTTCTGGCTCTCCAAGGAAGAGCCGATCGATGCGAATGCATGGCGCGGGCGCGCGGCAACGGAGCTTACGCGTCCGATCGAGAATTTTATCGATCTCGGCAGGAAATACGGTCTGCGCTCGAATTCCGTTACGGAGCGTCTGAGCTTCTCAGAGGTGACGACGGCAAACGCATCCGAGAACTGGGTCACTCCGCCGCTGGTTCTATGGAGCCTGCCGCGGCCGGCCAAGTTCGTCTACTTTGACGATCACAACGGCTACGGCTTGGCCATCAGGCTCAACGACGGCGTATGGCTGAACACGGCTTTCTATAAGAATATCGGGGACGGATGGTGGGATTCGAAGTCGCTGACGTCCCTGGCTATCACCGCGCTGATCCTGTCGCTTATCGGTGTCTTCATTGCCAGTCGCATTGCACGTCCATTGCGGCGTCTCGCGGTCTCCGCGGAAGCCTTGGGGCGGGGCGAAAACCTTCCGCCACTGCCTGAAGAGGGGCCAGACGACATCAGGCGCACCGCCGAGGCGTTCAACAAGATGCAGCAGCGTCTTCATCGCTTCGTTGATGATCGCACCAGAATGCTGGCCGCGATCGGCCACGATCTCAGGACGCCGCTTACCTCGCTGAGGTTGCGGGCCGAATTCGTTAAGGACGCCGATGTGCAGCAGAAGATGCTGGCGACCATCGACGAGCTTCAAGGCATGACCGAGGCGGCTATCTCCTTTGCGCGCGGTGAATCCACCACCGAGGAGACGCGCGCCATCGAGCTGGAGGCACTTGTCGGCAGTATCTGTGACGACCTTGCGGATCTTGGCTTGCCCGTGGAATACATCGAAGGACCGAAGACGACCTATCGGTGCCGGCCCGACGGGCTGCGCCGCGCCGTTCGCAATCTTGCAGAAAATGCCGTGCGCTACGGCGGCCATGCGAAGATCTATATCTGCCATTCGAGCGCTGCCATCGACATCATTATCGAAGACAATGGGCCTGGAATCCCCGAGGATATGAAGGAAAAGGTCTTCGTGCCGTTCTTTCGGCTTGAAACATCGAGGAACCGGGACACGGGTGGTGTCGGCCTTGGTCTTTCGATCGCCCGGGCAGTTGCGCGCCAGCATGGCGGCGATATTCTCCTGCAGCCGAACAATCCAGGCCTCAAGGCCATCATCTCGCTGCCACAGGAAGGCCATGTGCAGGCCTCCTCGCGGGCGAGCCGAAGAAAAAGGCGATCGCCCAAGCTGGCGGAACAGGAAAGCTAGAGCATTTTCGCTTTTCTTCGAATCGCGAAAGCGCTCTAGCTCTTTGTTGTTACGCACTTCCGGACGCAAAATCGCTGCGCGTTTTTCCTGGAAATGCTCCAGGCCGAACGTCCGCACGATCCTTTCGGTCCAACATCGTCTATCGCATCTGCAGTACGATGGGGCTGCTGCTTGCCGGATCGGTGTGTGCTCGCAAGGCTTTCACATCGTCGGCGACGACTGGTCCGCCGTGATTGCCCCAAGACGACCGCACGAAAGTCAGGACATCGGCGACCTGCTGATCGGAAAGCTGCTGCCTGAACGGAGGCATGCGGTAGGCGTCCGGAATGCCACTCGCCACGACACGGCCAGACCCATTCAGGGTCACGTTGATCTGCGAGGCGTTTTCCTTCGCAAGCGATGAGGTCGAACCGGCGAGCGGCGGAATCCATGGCGCCTTTCCGCGACCGTCAATGCCATGACAGAAGCTGCATTTGGCCATGAATGTCTGCGCGCCGGAGTTCTGTTGCCCGGCAGGCATGGCCGCGCTGTTTGCCGCGACCTCGACATATTGCCAGGGCGTCCCGTCGCGGGCGGGGTCGCCGGGCAATGACTTCAGATAGTGGCTGATCGCCCTCAAGTCGTCATCGCTCATGAACTGCGTCGAATTGTTGAAGGCATCTGCCATGGAGCCGAAGACGACACCATGCTCGTTCCTGCCGTTCTTGAGGAAGGCGTAGATATCCTCTTCGCTCCACCGTCCGAGGCCGGTATTCGGATCGGCGCGTAGGCTCGGAGCGTACCAGCCGTCGAGAAGAGCGCCGGAAAGGTAGAGCGGGCTGCTCTCATCAAGCGCCTTTTCCGCCATGGTTATGGCGCGCGGCGTATGACAGCTGCCGCAGTGTCCCGGTCCCTGGACGAGATAGGCGCCGCGATTCCAGCGCTCATCGCCGGCAGTCTTGGGCTGATAGGTTCCTGGCTCGGTGAAAACAGCGTTCCAGAGTGCGAGCGGCCAGCGCATGTTGAGCGGCCATTTGATGTCCGAGGGCTTGCTCGCCTGATGCACCGGCTCGACCCGGTTCATGAAATAGGCATAGAGCGCGCGAATGTCGTCGTCGCTCATCTTCACGTAGGAGGGATAGGGCATCGCCGGATAAAGGCGCTGCCCATCACGCGCCACGCCGTGGCGAACGGCTCGGTCGAAATCGGCGAGCGTATAGTTGCCGATGCCGGTTTCCTTGTCCGGCGTTATGTTCGTGGTGAAGATGGAGCCGAGCGGCGTCCCCATCTCCAGGCCTCCGGAAAAGGGAGCGCTTTTCGGCGTGCTGTGGCAGGCAACGCAGTCACCCAGGCGAGCGACATATTCGCCTTGTTGAAGCAACTGCTCCGATGGAGCTTGCGCCTCGGCGATGTTGTCGAAGGGAGATGCCGGCTTGCGGGTGACGAACCAGGTAAGGCCGCCAGCGACAAGTACGACGATCAAGAGAAGGACCAGAAGAAATTTCCTCAAGGGTGTGCCCTCATGTCTTTGCTTCAGGATTTCGTATTCGGCCATAAAGGGAGCCAAGCACGCCGGCTCTCGGGCCAAGAGAGGACCGGGAGCCGAAACTGTGCCAGGCGCAGCGTTAGCCGCGCCTTAGCTTTCAAAGGTGTAGTTGGAGAGCGGCATGCTGCGTATTCGCTTGCCGGTCAGCGTGGAAACCGCGTTTGCCACCGCCGGGGGAATGGCGGGAAGCCCCGGTTCGCCGATGCCGCCCATCTCTGCTCCGCTTTCGACGATGCGAACATGCACGCGCGCCATGCGGTCGGGTGGCAGGATCGGATAGAGATCGTAGTTTCGCGCCACAGGCTCGCCGTTCTTGTAGACCGCTTCCTCCATCAGCACCTGCGACAATCCAAGGGCCGAGGCCGAATTGATCTGCGCTTCGATGATCGCCGGATTGACGATGCTGCCGGGGTCGATGGCCTCCCAGACATCGTGCACGACGACCTGTCCGTTGTGGATGGAGACTTCGGTAATCGCCGCCGTGTGGCTGCCGAAGGGAGATGCCATGGCGACGCCGCGCGCACGACGCGTGCCGTCTTCGGCGGTGAACGGCCCTCGCTTCCAGCCGCCGGAGAGATCGCCGACCGCTTTCAGCAGCTTGCTCAGCCGCTCATTTTTCGCCAGCAGCTTGGCGCGCAGTTCGTAGGGGTCCTGCCCGCCCTTGTCAGCCAGTTCATCCAGGAATGTCTCATAAAAGAAGTCATTCATGGAATTGCCGACCGAACGCCAATAGGCAAGCATCGTCGGGTTTTTCACATAGATCTGCGCGATGCGGTAGTTCGGGATGGCATAGGATTTGCCGGTCAATCCCTCCAGCGCCGTCGGATCCAGCGAATCTTCTTTATGGCCGAAAACGCCCTCGGTCGGACCTTCGCAGGCGCTGATGGCTTCAAGAGCAATTGGCATGCCGGAGGCGTCGAGCGCGCCCCGGAAGCGGACAGCGGCCATCGGGCGCAGCGGATCGCGCAGGAACTCCTCCTCGCGGCTCCAGATGAGCTTGACCGGACGCCCGACCGCCTTGGCAAGCTGGATGGCCTGCGGATAGGGATTGGCGGAAGGGTAGAGAAAATGCCGCCCGAAAAAGCCACCGAGAAGCGGGCTGTGGACCGTGACTTTCGATCCGTCGAGGCCGGTCAGCTTGGCAATATCAGCCTGGAATTGCTCCGGCGCCTGATTGGGCATCCAGACTTCCAGAGAGCCGTCCGGGTTGAAGCGTGCCAAGGTGGAGGGTGGCTCCAATTGTGCGTGATGCACATACTGGCTCTTGTAGGTGGCCGAGACGACGGTCTTTGCGCCCGAGAGAACCCCGGCGGTATCGCCGACATTCTCCGCATCCTTGCCGGGACCCGGCTCGTTTGCCAGCCGATCGCTGAAGGCCGTAGTCGAGAAGTCCGCCGGCATCTGGCGAAACGCCGGATTGGCATCCGGGCCAGGCTCTTTCCAATCGACCTGGGCCGCTTCGGCCGCGCGCTTCGCATTCCACCACCGCTCGGCAACCACGCCAACAGCGCCTTGCAGATTATGGACGGAATGAACGCCAGGCATTGCGCGGAGCTGGTCCTCATTGCGGATCCGTCCCACGATCAGGCCGAGGCGCGGAGCATGCTGGACCGCGGCATGCAGCATGCCGTCGACCTTGCAATCAATCGCGTAGATCGCCTTGCCAGTTGACTTGTCGTAGACATCCAGGCGTTCGACCGGCTTGCCGATCCAGCGGAACTGGCTCGGATCCCTGAGGGTAACGCTGGCGGGGTCCGGCACGGGAAGATCTAACGCCTCCGCTGCAACATCGCCATAGGCAAGGGAGCGTCCGGAAGCAGCATGGATTACGCGGCCCGGCTCCGTCGTCAGTTCGCCGATCGGCGCATCCAGGCGCTTGGCGGCTGCCTGCAGGATCATGTTGCGCGCCAGCGCGCCGAGCTTGCGCATGGTCTGGTAGCTCGTGCGCACCGACATGCTGCCGCCGGTGATGCGCATCTTGCCATACACCACCAGATAATCGTTGCCCGTCGGCGCGTTTTCGACGACGAACATTTTCGGATCGACATCGAGCTCTTCACCGACGATCTGGGCCATCGCCGTGAAAACGCCCTGGCCGCCTTCGACGAAGGGGCTCATGAAACGCACCGTATTGTCGGGGCGGATTTCCAGAAATGCGGGGACGCGCGTGCCCGGCGGCATCGTGGCCGCGGCCTGCTGTGCTCTCGCGGTACCGACCGGGACGCCGAAGCCGAGCACGAAGGCACCTACGGCAGCTCCAGCGGAAGCGAGAAGAAAGCCACGGCGTGAGATGTTGATCGGAGACCCGGTCGGGAATTCATCCTCAGGAACAAAATTCGGGCTGGGCTCGGTCATAGCGTCTCTCCTTCTTTGGAGGAAAGGTCTTTGACGGCCGCCTTGATCGCATTGTAAGTCCCGCATCGACAGAGGTTGATCATCGCCGCGGCGATCTCTTCGTCGGATGGATTGGGGCTTTGCTTCAGGAGCGCGGTCGCGGCGACGACCTGCCCCGATTGACAGTACCCGCATTGGGGAACCTGGTGCTTCACCCAGGCAGTGACCACCCGCTTGCCGATCGGGTCGTTCTCAAGCGCCTCGATCGTGGTGATCTGGCGCCCGACGACGCTATCGAGTGGCGTCACGCATGAGCGCACCACTTCTCCGTCGACCAGGACCGAACAGGCGCCGCATTGCGCCAGCCCGCAACCATATTTGGTTCCGGTCAGGCCGAGTTCGTCGCGAATGATCCAGAGAAGCGGCGTGTCGCCGTCGGACGTGACTTGGTAGGAATGGCTGTTGATCTGAAGATTCATCAAGCGTCTCCTGAGGCTTTTTGATTGCGAACCCTCAATGTCAGGCGCTGTTCGATGATCTGAATGCTCAACAAGCGGATGACGCTAGGCTCAGGCTCACAAGCCGGGACTATAACACTGAAGCGGCTTCGTCAGAAACACTAGAGTGTGAATCTCGATAGGATTTAGCTGTCTGATTCATAAGTCGGGGGCTCGGCTCCGTTTCATCGGTCATTGCGGGTCCGGCCTGGCCGAACCCGCAATGACCGAGAACGGCGACTAGCCGCTGTGACAAGGTCAATATTTGACCGGTTTAACGCATGATCGTGCAGCTGTGATCCTGCACATCCTCTCCACCCATGCCGGGCCGGGCGACGTCTGTCAGCACGATGAAGCCGGGGCCATCGGTGAAGTCGGCGCCGACAACGACGAGATTATGGTCGCCCATTTCCTTTGCCGGGTCCTTCAGCGTCTTGGCAAGTGCCGTGAAGGGATTGAAATCGCCCAATGTCTCGCCCTTGACGCGCAGAGCTGCAAACTGATGGCCGGCGACGGTATCGGGAAGGGGCGCCCATTCGGTTCCGATATGATCGGCATCTGCCTTCAAGGCCGCGCGAGCATCGGCGCTCAGGCAGTCCATGTGGATGTGTAGCTGGTTCTGTGAGCGGGCTTGTTCTGCATTGACGGCAAGGCTCATCCCGTCGCGCGGGACGGCATGCGGCAATCGGGCGTCGACATCGCCATGCTCAGCCCAGGCATCGGCGAAAAAGTTGTGTGTCGCGGGGTCGAGGAGGGCCGGGCTTTCCATGCCGGTGATCTTGTCTGTGGGGATGAGGAGAGTTTGGGCGATGCCTCTCAGGTCCTTCAATATGGCATAATGTTCTGTGGTGTTGACCGAGAGGCATGGAGCGGTTTGCACGACGCACTTGTCATGCACGATTTTCCACAGGACATCGGAATCGGCAAAGGCAGGGGCAAAGAGAAGGGGAAGAAAGGATACGGCAAGAGCCGTGACGCGGCGGGGCAATGTCATGCACGAAATTCCCTTGTTCGAACAGCTTGGGCATTCCTCGAAATTAGCTGAAACATAACGTCAGCGTGTGAGGTCGTTATGACGGCATGATGGCGAAAGCCCAAGCCAATGCCGGGATCGGCGCCGCAAAGATGCGGATATCAGTTTCGCTTCATCGTCGCCTAATGCCGCCTTCAGTTTGGTTGCCTAAATGGCAGGGGCCGGGGAAACCATGCCTCGCTCCGGGATTGAAAGGTCGCGACCGTATCCAGTCCCGTGATCCTTCAGATGCCTGCGACGAGGTGTTCGCAATGCTCGATCGCCGCAATCCTGCCGCGGAGCAAAATCATCAGGAGCTTAAAATGGGTATCGGAAAACTGATTGAAGAAGTAGCGGGTGCCGTCGCAGCGGAAGATGCCGTTGATGCTGTCGACCCGAATGCGGGTTTCCTGACGAAAGCAGCGGCTGCGGTCGCGGGCTTTGAGGGCGTCAATAAACTGACCGACGTGCTGAAAGAAAAAGAACAGGAGCCGAGCGCCGAAAATAGCGGCGACCAGAACGGCTAACTGCTGGGCTGTTGTCCTCATATCCGTAACGAATTTGAAAGCCGGGATCGTCCCGGCTTTTTTCATGAGGTTGCCGCTGCCAAGAGCGGTTTTGCTCAAGCATCCGGGCTTGACGAAAATAAACCAGGCATTAGTTTAAACGGAGGCTCCTCCGTTTATGTGAGGCGCTGTCCACGCCTTAATTCAGATGAGCGCCCGCTATTATATCGAAAAGCCTTCGGCCTCGTCTTCCTGAAAAATCATATAGCAACCGGTAGGCCGTCGAACAGATTCTTCCAGATTTCGGAGGTCTTACCTTCGTGACGATAGCAGGAGCTTATCATGACACGAACCATCCACATCGCACTCGATATCAACGGGCAGCGGTTCGAGCTCGATCTCGAACCGCGCGTCACGCTGCTTGATGCGCTACGCGAGCATCTCTCGCTCACTGGCACCAAGAAGGGCTGCGACCAGGGACAGTGCGGCGCTTGCACCTGTCATATCGACGGCAAGCGCGTGCTTTCCTGTCTGACGCTGGCCGCACAGGCTGAAGGACGCGAGATAACGACGATCGAGGGTCTCATCGGCGAAGGCGGCGATCTGCATCCTGTCCAGGCCGCTTTCATCGAACACGATGCCTTCCAGTGCGGCTACTGCACGCCGGGCCAGATCATGTCTGCAGTTGCCTGCATTCGCGAGGGTCATGCCGGCTCCGACACGGAGATCCGCGAATATATGTCCGGCAATCTCTGTCGGTGCGGGGCCTATAACAGCATCGTTGCGGCGGTGCGCGAAGCCGCGGAGGCAGCGTGATGCGAGATTTTTCCTATTTCCGCGCCACATCGGCCGCCGAAGCCGGCCAGGCCGCGCAACAGGCTGGCGCCATGCTGCTTGCCGGCGGCACCACCTTGCTTGATCTTGCCAAATGCGGGGTGAGCGAGCCTGACACCGTCATCGATATCACCCATCTCTCCGGTATGAGTGGCATTGCCGTCGATGCAGCGGGTGCCAGGATCGGTGCGCTCGCCAAGATGAGCGAGGTGGCCGACCACAGGGATATCCAGGCGGCGTTTCCTGCCGTGTCGGAATCGCTGTCTCTTGCCGCTTCCGCCCAGCTTCGCAACATGGCGACGATCGGCGGCAATCTCCTGCAGCGGACCCGTTGTTCCTATTTCCGCGATCCGGGGACCTTTCCGGCCTGCAACAAGCGCAATCCGGGTTCCGGCTGTGCAGCGATCGGCGGCGTCACGCGCAATCACGCCGTGCTCGGCACAAGCGATGCCTGCATCGCCTCCTATCCCGGCGATCTTGCCGTCGCCCTGGTCGCATTCGATGCGGTGGTGGAGCTTGCAGGTCGCACGGTGACTGTCGACGACTTCTTCCTGGCGCCCGGTGATACGCCGGATCGGGAGACGCTGTTACAGCGGGGCGAAATGATCACCGGCATCACCATTCCTGCTTCCGCCGCTGCTCGCAACTCGACCTATATCAAGGTCCGCGACCGGCAGTCCTATGAATTCGCCGCGGCAAGTGCTGCCGTTGGCCTCGAGCTCGAAGCCGATGGCAAGACGGTCCGCGACATCCGCGTGGCAATTGGGGGTGTCGCCACCAAGCCATGGCGCGCTCGCGCCGTGGAGCAGGCGCTGATCGGTAAGGCTCTTAATCTCGAAAGCGTGGAGAAAGCCAGCCGCTTCGCCGTGGAGGGAGCGGTTGCCCATGGCGGCAACCACTACAAGATCGAGCTTGCGCGACGCGTCGTCGCGCGCGCCATTCTGAAAATGGGAGGTCTCGCATGACCACGATGGAACCGCGCAAACACGGCGATGCATCCGACGGTACCGTCGGCGGCCGTCAATCCCGCTTCGAAGGCCGCATGAAGGTGACGGGAACTGCGACCTACGCGCTGGAATATCCGGTCGAAAACCTTGTCTATGCCGTCCTTGTCCAAAGCACGATTCCGGCCGGTCGTGTCGTGAAGGTCGATACATCGGCAGCGCTGGCAATGCCGGGCGTCCTCCTGGTGCTGACACCGGAGGATGATCTGGGTCTCAAACTCGGCGCAGACTGGGGCGGTAACAAGCCTGCAGAGGGGCCTTATTATCCGTTGCCACGCGAAGTCCAGTTCAACGGCCAGTCGATTGCCGCTGTCGTCGCCGAAAGCCGCGAACAGGCCGCGGAAGCGGCCAGGCTGGTGCGCATCACCTACGAACAGAGCCAGCACGTCGCCGATCTTAACGACCCAAATGCCGGCGAGGGCAAGCTTGTGGACGCCCTTTCTTCGGCCTGGGGAGATGCCGAGGCGGCATTCGCAACCTCACCGGTCAAGATCGAAGCCGAATACTCCACGCCGCGGGAATACCATGTTGCGATGGAACCGCATGGGCTGACGGCGAAATGGGACGGAGACCAACTGACCATCTGGGAGCCGAGCCAATGGTCGCACGGCATGGCGCGAATGTATTCCGAATGGTTTGATATGCCCTATGAAAACGTCCGTATCATCTCGCCCTTCATTGGCGGCGGTTTCGGATCGAAGGGGCAGCCGCTGGCCTATGGTGCGGTCGCAATCGCAGCCGCGAGGAAGCTCGGTCGGCCGGTGAAGCTTGCGGTCACGCGCCCGCAGAATTTCACCAGCTATGGCGGCCGCGCCGGAACCAGGCAGAAGATCGCGCTCGGCGCGACCGAAGATGGCATCCTGCAGGCGATCGTTCATCGCGGCGCCAGCGAGACGTCCATGTCCGCGGACTGGCCGGAGCAGACGGGGGCGGCAACGGCCGTTCTCTACAAGGTCGAGAATTTCTCCTCGCAGCATCGTGTCGTGCCGGTCAACAGCGTAACGCCGGGAGCCCTGCGCGGGCCGGGCAAGAATCCGAGCGCCTATGGCATCGAATGCGCCATGGAAGAGCTTGCCTACAAGCTCGGCATGGACCCGCTCGAACTCCGGCTGAAGAACTACGCCGATCACGATTACCAGTCCGGTAAACCCTGGTCGACGCGGCGGCTGCGTGAAGCATTGACCGAAGGGGCGGAAGCCTTCGGCTGGTCGCGGCGAAGCCATGCGCCGCGCTCCATGCGCGATGGCAAGACTCTGATCGGCTGGGGCATCGGCTGCGGCACCTTCCCGGTCATTCGGGCGCCGAGCGAGGCGATGATCCGCATTCTTTCGAGCGGCAGGGTCGAGGTCGTCAGCGGCGCCATCGACATGGGGCAGGGGACCTATACGATCCTTGCCCAGAGTGCCGCAGATGTCTTCGGCATTCCGGTGGATCAGGTCGAGGTCTATCTCGGCGATTCACGGCTGCCGGGTTCGGCGATTGCCGGCGGTTCGATGCTGGCCGGGTCGATCATGGGCGCGGTACACAAGGCGGCAATTGCCGCGCGTGACGAACTCATCGGCCTTGCCCTCAGCGATGCCAATTCGCCGTTCCGCGATAGCGGGGCAAACACGCTGAACTTCGCGGACGGGCGCATTGCCTCACCTCGTGGCGAAACGCCTTCGTTGACGTTGGCGGCGCTGATGTCTGCGCTCAAGCGCGAGGAGATCGAAGTTCGGCGCAATACCTTGCCGGAAGGCGCGAGCGCCCAGGAACAGGTGCAGGCATGGACGACCATGGCTAAGGTGCAGGGGCCGACGATGGGCGATTATTCCATGCACAGCTGGTGCGCCCATTTCGCCGAGGTGCGGATCGATGAAGATTTCGGCACGGTGCGCGTCTCCCGCATGGTGTCCGCCTTCGATTGCGGTCGCCTCTACAATCCGCGGCTGGTCGAGAGCCAGTGGCGGGGCGGCATCATCATGGGCATCGGCCAGGCATTGCTCGAGGAAGGGCTGGTTGACGTGCGCAACGGGCGGACCGTCAACAACAATGTCGGCGACTACCTCGTGCCGACGAATTCGGACATACCGGATCTGCAGGTGATCTCCGTCGGCGTGCCTGACCATAATGCCTCGGCATTGGGCGGCAAGGGTGTCGGCGAGGTCGGTATCGTCGGCGTCGCGCCGGCGATTGCCAATGCCGTGTTCCATGCAACGGGCAAGCGCATTCGGGACCTGCCGATCACGCTGGAAAAGCTGCTCTAGAGGTGAATTGACTTGGGCCGCATTGCGAAAGCGTGCGGTCCAGGCGCCTTTTCATGAAGAGATGTCATGCCCATACCGTTGCCGTTTTGGCAATGAAAGAGCCGAAAATCGGCGCTTCTTCAGAACGCTATTGTTTGCCATAGTTTGTCGAAAGCGCCCCTGAGAGCGCTGTGAGGCGAACTCCATGGCTTACGTCATTACCGAGCCCTGCATCGATATCAAGGATGGCGATTGCACGGTCGCCTGCCCGGTGGACTGCATCTACGAAGGCGGCCGGATGTTCTACATTCACCCGGAAGAGTGCATCAACTGTGGGCTCTGCCTTTCCGTTTGTCCGGTCGATGCGATCCTGTGGGATCAGGAGATGCCGGCGGAGCGGCTGATCCTCCGCGACGTCAACCGCGATTTCTTTGCCGATGAGGTCACAGGCTGGGGCGCTCCCGGCGGCTGGGACAAGAGCCGAACAACCACCCAGGATCACCCCTTCGTCGCCGCCTATCGCGCGCCATCTGAAAACCGCCTGTGAGACAATGTGAGGAGCCTTCTCGTGACGAAAACCCGGATTGCCGGCGTGATTGCCGCCGTGCCGACACCCTTTGATTATCGTGGCGACATCGACGGCGATGCCTTCATCGAACATGCCCGCTGGTGCCTCGAAAACGGCTGCGATTTCCTGAATGTGCTGGGAACGACCGGCGAGGCCAATTCGCTCCCGGCCTCGCAACGCAGCGCGCTGATGACGACAGCAGCTCGCGGACTGGATGGCGCCAGAATGATGGTCGGCACGGGCACGCCGGATCTGGAAACCACGGTCGCGCTGACGCGCAGGGCCTTCGATCTCGGTTTCTCAGCCGCGCTCGTCCTGCCGCCCTACTACTATAAGCCGGTTGATCAGCATGGGCTATTCGTCTGGTTTGCAGAGCTTATCCGCCTGACGGCCGAGACGCCGATTGCGATCTATCTCTATAATTTCCCGCAATTGACTGGAATCGAGTTTTCGCCAGCGCTGTCTGCCCGGCTTGCGGAGACCTTTCCCGAGAGGATCGACGGGATGAAGGACAGTTCCGGCAATCTCGCCTATGCGCGCGAACTTGCCAAGATTACCGGCTTCGCGGTCTTCCCAAGCACCGAGGCCGCGCTCGCCGATGCCAGCCGCGATGGTTATGCCGGATGCATCTCCGCCACCGTCAACATCGATCCTCGCTCGTCGCAACAGCTATGGCGTGATCAGGAGAATGTCGCGCTGCTGGAGCAGGTTCGCGGCCTGCGGCAGGCCATTGCCGCTCATCCCCTTATTCCTGCGGTCAAATATCTTGTCGGCAAGCGCACCGGAAATGCCGGATGGAGGAGAGTGCTGCCGCCGCAATTGGAGATTACCGACGAGGCGAGGCTGGAGAGCCTCGATGACTTGCGGATCGGCGTGCTGACTGAAGCGTGATGTGGCCGTGGCCCGGTATCAGTAGATGCCGGGCCACGTGGCATAATAGGCGCGCGTCGCTTCCGACAAAACGCGTGCAAGAGGCCGTTGCTTCTCCAGTCGCGGCAGG
Source organism: Rhizobium sp. A22-96 (assembly GCF_053521805.1). Lineage (NCBI taxonomy): Bacteria > Pseudomonadati > Pseudomonadota > Alphaproteobacteria > Hyphomicrobiales > Rhizobiaceae > Rhizobium > Rhizobium sp. A22-96. The sequence goes on along the minus strand of NZ_JBNWDQ010000001.1, from coordinate 1,216,561 downwards.
TCGGCTTTTGCCTGTACCTGCAATTCACGCAAGGCAACGTCGAAATCGATACCGGTCAGTTTGCCGTCGCGCATGACCTCACAACCCGAAACGATCAGCCCCTTGAAATATCTGGCGCTCATGCGCGTCAAAAGCACTACTGTTGATGACATGAGTGCCGACGCGGATGGCGGCGTCTTAAAGGCATCTCCATTGGCATCCAAGGTGTCGAGGTGCTTGATGGTCTCTGGGAGCGCACAATTTCATTTACACTTGTGAGATAGCTTAGGGTTCTGATCTGTGTGATCGATGTTGACCATTGCAGATCTGCCCGCAACCATCCAACCTCGCCAGGTGCAAAAGGCATATATCCAGTAGCTGCCTATCGACAAACGGTATGAAATCCAAGCTGATGATGTTCTTTAGCAAGAAGCCTACCATTCGCTCCAGCTTAATCAGCTTGGTAATGGCGTGCATCATTCCCGCGGGATTGGCTGAAGCAGGGCTTGCTTATCATTCTTTCAGAGTGGAGCAACAACAACTGCTTGACGATACTCTGGCTACGGCGCGCGCGCTGACTGGAGCCCTCGATCGCCAAATGCTCGCTGCCCAGGGAGCGCTTGTAGCACTCGCAACTTCGCCGGCTCTGACTTCCGGCGATCATCGCACCTTTTACGATCAAGCCAAAGAGGTGCAGGATCAGCAACAGGCTGACAATGTGGTTTTGAGCGAACCGTCTGGGCAGCAGATTATTAATACGCTTGTTCCCTACGGAACAGCACTGCCTATGAGCCGCTCGCCGCGATTCGATAAATTGCTTGAGGCCGACCGCCCCATAATCACGGATCTATTTATCGGAGCGGTCAGCAAGGAGCCTCACTTCTCCATACAGATGCCCGTTCGCCGTAGCGGTCGGGTTGTCTATACGCTGACAATCGGGATATTCCCAAAGCGTATCGCCGAAATCCTGCCGAGGCAGAACACGTACCCCGGTCAAGTTTCCGGCATCCTCGACAGCAGCGGCGTCATCGTCGCACGCTCGAAAGGCCAGGATCAATACGTCGGAAAAACAGTTCCTTCGGAGATTCTCGATCAGGTTTCGCATCGAGACGAGGGGTATTTCCCAACGATAATGGCCGACGGAACGCCGGCGATCTTGTTGTTCAGCCGATCACCCGCCACACATTGGATTACATATCTAACTATTCCTCAGCCGTTCTTTACACAAAAGCTTTGGGACTCATTAAAATGGGTGATCCTCATCCCGTTGCTTTTTGCTGTAATAGCGCTGATCTACGTCTGGATTGTCGGTGGCGCGATCGCGAAGTCGATTACCGATTTGATAACCCCGGCCTTGGCCCTTGGCTACGGTCAAAAGATCGAGCTTCGGCCCCTCTACCTGCGGGAGGCGGACGAAGTTGGCAAGGCGCTTGTGGAGGCGTCCTCAATTTTGCGCGCGGCACGGCATGAGGCGCAGCACGATAGACTGACCGGCTTGGCGAACCGAACGCTGCTCGACGAAAGACTTCAGCAGCAATTGGTCTGGTGCAAGCAAAAGCAACTCAGCATGGCGGTTCTGTACATCGACCTGGATGGATTTAAGGCCGTCAATGACAGTCATGGCCATGAGGTCGGGGACAGGTTGTTATGTTCCGTAGCGTCGCGCCTTGGTACTATTGTTGCATCCTCAGATCTTGCCGCCAGAATGGGAGGCGACGAATTCGTGATACTGCTGACCGAAAGTAACGCCGCCGAGGCGCGGGAGGTGGCCGACAAGATCATTCATCTTGTCTCTGCTCCGTATCATTTTGAAGATCTGACTATCTCCATTTCGGCCAGTGTAGGGATCGCTAAATTCCCTGACGATGGGCCGACAGCCCAAGCTCTTCTTGGAGCTGCCGACGAGGCTATGTATGCGGACAAGCGGAACGGCAGGCTTGCCGCTGCATAGTCGCACCGTTGATGACACTGCTGTCCTGCTTTAGGATCGACTTTACTGCGGCAACGGCTTTCCCACCGAGACGGTTACTCATGCGGTCCGGCAATTAGTCGATTTCGAATAGGCCTTCGTGCGGTGAGAGATATGCCGGCGGGATGTGGCAAATCCGCTTCCCCTACCTTGAGACCACCGCGTTGATCTTCTCGCCGAATTTCGCCAGTTCCTCGCCCATCGACTGGGCGACGACCTCGGTCGCGTGGGTGAGCTGGCGGCGGCGCGAGACGACGATGCCGACTTCGAGATTCTGGAGCTTCGATCCGGCGATCGGTAGAGCCACGGCATCGCCAGCTTCCAGTTCGCGCAGCAGGCCGAGCGGCGTGAAGAAGGCCACACCTTCGCCTGAAAGAATCATTGGTTTCAGCATCATCTGATTGTTCGTCGCGACAAGGGTGCGGCCGACGCGGTTGAGCGCACCGAGCTCGACTGCGATCATCGAGCTCATGACTTCGTTGTCGAGCTGCAGCAGCATGTTGAACTGCGCGCATTCCTGCAGCGTCACGGATTTCTGCCGTGCAAGCGGATGGGTCTTGGCGACGATCGCCATCAGCGGCATGCGTACGCCATGGATCAGCTTCATGTCGTGCGGCCGGGCAAGGTCGAAGGTCACGCCGATATCGACGTCGCCCTCCGCGAGGAAGCGGAAGATATTGTTGTAATTGTCGGTGCGAATGCGAAAGTCCACGGCCGGGTGCTTCTTGTGGAAGCCTGACACGAATTCCGGCAAGAACTGAATGGCGAGGCTGTCCAGCGCGGCGATGTGCACACGGCCCGTGCTCTTGCCATGAAGATCGCCGAGATTGGATTTCATGATCTCGTATTCGTGCAGGGTGTCCTTGGCATGCCGCAGCACGATCTCGCCGGCTGATGTTAAACGCAAGCCATCGGAGAAGCGCTCGAACAGCGGCGTGCCTAGTTCGTCCTCCAGTTTCTTGATCTGGCGGCTGACGGCGGAGGTCGCGACATGTAGCTCCTCGGATGCCTTGCGGATTGATCCGGAACGCGCGACCTCGGCGAAATACTTCAGAATGCTGGCATGCATGGATGGCCCTCGGCAATCTCGAAGCTATAACATGCCTATCTGCCGCGCCAAACGGGAGCACGCTTTTCCTGGAAGGCTGCGACCCCCTCCATGGCATCCTCGCTTTTTAGCGCCTTGATCAGGGCCGGTGTGCGCAGCGCCTGCGCTTCGGCGGGGCCTAGATGCGCGGTGCGGTTCACTGTCTGCTTGATGGCGCGGAGCGACAGCGGTGCGCAGGCGACGATATCCGAGACCCAGCGGTCGACTGCAGCGTCCAGCTCCGCAGCCGGCACCACCTCGTTGACAATGCCGTAGTCCGCCATTTCGCGTGCGCTGAATTGACGTCCGGTCAGCATGACGGCCATGGCGCGGTTGAAGGCGATCTTGCGCTGCAGCAGGATCATGCCGCCATCGAGCGGCATGCGGCCGACCCTCGCCTCAGGTAGGCCGAAGCGGGCCGTTTCCACCGCCACGACGATATCGCAGCCGAGCACCATTTCGAAGCCGCCGCCAAGCGCATAGCCGTTGACGCGGGCAATGACCGGCACGTCGAGCGAGCGACGGAAGGCGAGACCGCCAAAGCCGTTCTCGCGACCGACAGCCCAATAGTCGACCCCGGAACTGCCGCTGCCGCCCTTGAGGTCGGCGCCGGCGCAGAAGGCTTTTTCACCCGCGCCGGTCAGGACGACGCAGCTGACGTCGTCGCGCCGTTCGATCTCCGACCAGATCGCCTCAAGTTCTCTCTCGGTCCCGGCATCGACAGCGTTCATCCGGTCCGGCCGGTCGAGCGTGACGCGGGCAACGCGATCCTCTACGGAGAAGGAAACGCTCATGCCGCATCCCCCTGGAGCCCGGACAGCGAAGCCAGAATTTCGTCATTGTGCTGGCCAAGCTGCGGCGGCGAAATACGCACGGTAACCTGGGCGGCGGACATGTCGATCGGCGAGCCGATCAGCCGGATCGGGCCAGCTGCTGTCTCGCCCGCCTCGAGGATCATCTTGTTGATGATGGTCTGTTCGTCCTTCAGTGCCTCCGGCAGCGAGCGCACGGGCGCGCAGAGAATATCGACGCCTTCCAGCCGCTCGATCCAGTGCGCCGTACTGTTTTTGGCGAAATTGTCCCGGAAGATCGCCTGCAATTCCGGCCGTCGCGCCATCTGGGCGTCGAAATCCTTATAGTGCGGATATTGCGAGAGGTCCTCGATACCAAGCGCCTCGCAGATATCACGCAGCGGATTTGGCTTGAAAGCGCCGACCATGACGATGGCGCCATCCGTGGTTTCGAAAACGCCGGTCAGCGGGAATGCGCCCCAGTTCAGATCCCTCTGTCGCATCAGATGCGTCGTGCCTTCCTGCATCTGCATGGCGATCATGGAATTGTAGAGGCTGACGGCCACCTGCTGGCCTTCGCCTGTCTTGTCGCGCTGCAGGAGGGCGAGCAGGATGCCCTGGACGAGATGCATGCCGGCGGAATAATCGGCGAGCGGCGTGGCGTAGATCGATGTCGGATGATTGTTGTCGGACTTGCGGCGCATGACGCCGGAGACGGCCTGGGCCAGCACGTCCTGCCCGCCCTTGTGCTGGTAGGGGCCTGTCAGTCCGAAGCCGGTGCCGACGGCGTAGATCAGGCGCGGATTGATCTTCTTCAGGTCCTCGTAGCCAAAGCCCATGCGCTCCATGACGCCGGGCCGGAAATTGTTGACGACGACATCGGCCGTCTCAAGCAGCGTATGGACGGTTTTGCGGGCGCCAGGCTCTTTAAGATCCAGCGCCAGGCTCTTCTTGTTGCGGTTCAGCGAGCAGAAGACGGGATTGTTGAGGCCGTCTGGATCGGAGCCAAGCGACCAGCGCGAGAGATCGCCGATCTTGACCTTCTCGATCTTGATGACCTCGGCGCCGTAATCCGCCAGAACCTGCGTGCAGGATGGGCCTAGCATGACCTGCGTGAAGTCGATCACGCGGATTCCGTCGAGTGGTAAGGTCGTCATTCTGCAGCCTCCAAATATGTTGCGTTCTCCGAGGGGATATCGCCGGGATCGGCTCCTTGGGCTCGCATCTGCTTCTGTATTGCGCTGATATCGGCCTTGCGAACGGTCGTCCCGGCATTGAGGGCAACGGTTGCCGCAACGCCCGCAGCCTCGCCCATCGCCATGCAGGGCGGTATCTCGCGGCTGGCCTTCTGTGCTTGCGGGGTTGCCGAATAGTGCCGGCCGGCGACGATCAGCTGATCGATTTCCTTCGGCAGCATTGACCGATAGGGCGTGTAATAATCGCGGCCGCGGCAGACCGTATCGGCGAAGTGACGGCGTGACATGACGTCATCCTTGGTCACGACATAGGCGCCTTCCAGCTGCCGTGTCTGGCGCACGCCGGTCTGCGGTGCGAAGTCGACGACATAGGCATTCTCGAAACCCGGCATCTTCTGACGGGCAAATTCAAGCAATTTCGCAATGCGTGAGCGACCCTCGATTTCGGCCTTGGTCAGGTCGGCAACTTTCAGGCCGCTCAGCGTCGGCATATGCGGGCAATTCAGCCAGACAACGCCCGGCAGCGGCGTCTTCAGCCACCAGAAGGACCAGCAACCGCCGATCAGCCGCTTGGCCTCGTGATCGAGCAGCTTGAAGGCCTCGGGCTCCTCCCGTTCGAAGCGCTCGGCCGCCTCCGTGTCGACGCCGCCCCAGCGCGAAACCGTGGTCAGGATGAAATTGGATTCGATGTGCGCGGCTCCGGCGCTGGCCGCTACGTCCAGATCGCCTGTCGTGTCGATGACAACATCGCCGAGAATGGCCTGCATGCCTTCCTTCGTCTGGCAGATCACGCCCTTGATCGTCCCATCCTCGACGATGGCCGAGGAGAACCAGCTATGGGTCCTGAGCTTGATCTTGGCCTCGCCAATCATGTCGTAGGCGGCGCGCTTGAAGGCGTCGGGATCGAAGGCGGCTGAAAAGCAGATCGGGTGCGGCATCGCATGGGTGTGGAAATCGAAAAGACCCCAGCGCGCCCAGCGCTGCCAGGCCTCCGGCGTTTCTCTGAATTCGATCAGGCGATCACGGTCGGTGGGCGTCACGCAAAGGCCCCAGACCTTCATCCGCTCGATCATTTCCATGCAGATGCCGCGCACGGTGATTTCGAGTTCGTTGATCATGTCGTCGAGCACCAGCACCATGCCACCGGCGGCAAGTCCGCCGACATAGGGATAGCGTTCGAGAAGCGTGACGCTGGCGCCGTTCCTTGCGGCTGATACGGCTGCTGCGATCCCGGCCGGGCCGCCGCCGACCACCACCACATCGGAGCGATCGACGACAGAGATATCCCGTGCAGGCTGATGAATAACCTGTGTCATTGGTGTTTCCTTGATGTTGTTCTTGAGTGTTTAGTGCTGGCCGGCCGGCTTCCAGCGGACCATCTTCGCCTCGGCAATCGACACGATGAAGAAGAGGATTACGGCGAGCAGAGCGGCAATCACTACCGTCGCATAGAGGAGCGGCGAGCGGAAATTGTAGGTCGCCTCGATGATCAGCGCGCCGAGCCCGAAGCTGGAGCCGATCCATTCGGCGACGATCGCCCCCATGACGCTGCTGGTCGCCGCGATCTTCAAGGCCGCGAAGAGGAAGGGCAGGGAGCTTGGAAGGCGGACCTTCCAGAGGATTTCGGAATTGCTGGCCGAAAGCACCCGCATGAGATCGAGCATTGCGGGGCTCGCCGCGCGAAGTCCCTGAACCATGTTGACCAGCGTCGGAAAGAAACAGATGAGGCCGGCAATGATGATTTTCGGGGCGACGCCGTTGCCGAAGATCAGGACGAGGATCGGTGCTAGCGCGATGATCGGGATTGCCTTGACGAAGACGGCGATCGGATAGAAGGCCCTTTCCGCAGTGGCGCTGTGAACAAACCAGATAGCCAGCAGGATCGCGACGAGATTGCCGAAGATGAAACCGAGAACGGCTTCGAGCAGTGTCGGCAGGAGATTGCGCATGAGTGTCGCGGCATTGTCGCGAAAAGCATAGAGGACGTCGACCGGGGCCGGCGCCATGAAGGTCGGGATCTTGAAGATCCAGATGACCGCCTGCCAAAGCACGATACAGCCGAGGGCAGCCAGGATCGCCGGCATGTTCGAGGAGAGAACGCCAACGGTCGCATCGAGGATCGCCACCTTGCGCGGTGCCTTGGCGATCCCTTGGATTTCGGAGTGCACGGCATTGCTCATATGCATTCCTCCAGCAGCTTGCGCAGATGCGCTGTCACCTTGATGAAATCGACCGTGTCGCGCATGGAAAGCGCGCGGGGATAGGGTAGGTCGACCTTCATGAATTCCTTCACCCGGCCGGGATGGGCCTGCAGCATCAGCACATGCTGGCCGAGGAAAACCGCTTCGGGAATGGAATGGGTTACAAAGACGATGGTCGTGCCCGTTTCCCGCCAGATGCGCAGCAGTTCCTCGTTGAGCTTGTCGCGGGTGATTTCGTCCAGCGCGCCGAAGGGCTCGTCCATCAGCAGGATGCGTGGCTTGGTCACCAGTGCGCGGGCAATCGCCACACGCTGGCGCATGCCGCCGGATAGCTCATGCGGCAGGGCGTTTTCGCGCCCCTTCAGGCCGACGAGAGCGAGCAGTTCCATGGGATCGGCATAGGAGCTCTTGTCATGCTTGCCGACTTCGAGCGGCAGGCGGACATTGTCGATGACGCTGCGCCAGGGCAGCAGCGTCGCCTCCTGGAAGACGAAGGCGAAATCGCGGCCTTCTCGCGCTTGGCGCGGCGGCCGACCGAACACGGAGACCGAGCCATCGCTGATATCGACAAGGTCGGCAATACAGCGCAGCAGGGTCGATTTCCCACAGCCCGACGGCCCGAGCATGGTGACGAACGAGCCTTCGGCAATATCGACTGAGACATTCGACAGCGCGGTGAACTCGTTGCCCCTATCGCCGAAGCGGATGTCGAGGTTACGGATGGAGACGGCAAACCTTGCTGTTTCGGCAACCGGCAGCGGCTGTTTGATGGTGGCGGCGCTCATCATGGCGTTCACCCGATCTGTTTGCGGATGTCGGTTGTCGCGTCGAGGATCGCCATGGTGGCGACGTCGTCGACAGTCGGAACCGTGCCGGCAAATTGCTTCAAATCGGCATAGGCCTTGATCTGGGCTGCCCAGTTGTCCTTGTTCATGGCGCCCCAGCCGGTCTGCTTGGTGCTGTCGCCAAAGGAGAAGTCGATGACGGGGCGGACTGCTTCGAGCTCGCTCGCCTTGTCGAGATTGGGATAGGCGTCGACCAGCATGTCCACGGCTTCTTCCGGATGGTCGCGGACGTAACCCCAGCCCTTGGCAGCGGCCGTCGTGAAGCGCACCAACACGTCGGAATGCTTGTCGAGCTGTTCGTCGGTCGTGTAGTAGACGTTGGCGTAGAGCTGCAAGCCGGCATCCCAGAGCATCATGTCGACGCGCTCGTCGCCCAGCACCTTCAGCGCATTGGTATTGGTCACCCAGCCGGTCACGGCATCGGCTTGTCCCGTGAGCAGCTGGTTCATGTCGGAACCCATGTTGACCATCTTCACCTTGTCTTCGGGAATGCCGTTCTGGGCGAGGAGGGCGCGCAGCAGGATGAAGGCTGTGGGCTGGGTGGCGATCGTCTTGCCGATCATGTCCTTCGGCTCGCGGATCGGCGCTTTCTTCAGCGAAAAATATGTAAATGGATGCTTACGGTATCCGGACAGGAATGCCTTGACGGGCATGCCGGCGGAGCGGGCGAGCATCACGGACGGGCTGGAGGAAATCTGGCCGATGGTGGATTGTCCGGCCGCGACGCCCGCAACACCATCGACATTCGGGCCTCCCGGCACGATGGTCAGATTGATGCCCTGTTCCGTAAAGAAGCCCTTCTTCTGCGCGGCAACTTCACCAATCAGACCGTTCGAGGCAAGCCAGCCGAGCTGCATGCGAACTTCGGCGACATCGGCCGCCTTGCCGGCGCGGATACCGACGAAAGTCTGCGTCGCGGCGAGCCCTCCGACCAGGGCAGCATTGGACAGGAAACGACGGCGATTCATCATGAATTGAGACATTCTGATAGTTCCCCTGTTGATCGGGCGATCGGACTTTTCGTCTCGTTATCCACCGATGCCGGGATGATGGGGGAATTCAGCGTTCTAATAAAGAACAATTATGCGCACTATCGATTGCCAAAAAGGCAACGGCGACCGACAAGAGAGACCGATGATCGCACGCGATGGGGGCTTTGAGCCTCGATGCGAGACTATCGTAGCCCATGCAGGCCACACTGGAAAAAACTTCTCTGATTTCGCGGATAAAAAATATGGGATGGCTTCTTATCGATTTGGACTCTGCCATTCTCCCTGCGTCGCGAGATCGCGATAACGATCAAAAACTGGGGTCAGGTGTTCCCAAGCGCAGACCTCGTCCAAACGAACCGGCGTCCGCACGGTGTGACCAACAGGAAGACAATTCATGACATATCATCCCGATCCGGAACGCTATGACTCCGCCCATTTCCGGCGGGTTGGCCGGAGCGGCCTGAAGCTGCCGGCAATTTCCTTTGGCCTCTGGCACAATTTCGGCGATACGACGCCGCTCGACGCGCAAAGGTCGATCCTCTTCAAGGCGTTCGATCTCGGCATCACGCATTTCGATCTTGCCAACAATTATGGTCCGCCCGCCGGAAGCGCCGAGATCAACTTCGGCCATATCCTGAAACAGGACCTCGCCGCCTATCGCGATGAGCTGATCATCTCGACCAAGGCAGGTTGGGATATGTGGCCGGGTCCCTATGGCCGCGGCGGCGGCTCGAAGAAGGCACTGCTCTCCAGTCTCGACCAGAGCCTCAGCCGCCTTGGCCTCGACTATGTCGATATCTTCTATTCCCACCGCTTCGATGCCGAGACGCCGCTGGAAGAAACCGCCGATGCCTTGGCGCAGGCTGTCCGGCAAGGCAAGGCGCTCTATGTCGGCGTCTCCTCCTATTCCGGCAACAAGACGCGCGAAATTGCCGGCCTACTCAAGGAGCGGCAGGTGCCGCTGCTGATCAACCAGCCGGCCTATAATCTGTTCAATCGCTGGATCGAGAAGGACCTGATTGCGGCTTCCGACGAAGTTGGCGCAGGTATCATTGCCTTTACGCCGCTTGCTCAGGGATTGCTGACGAACAAGTATCTGAACGGCATTCCAGAGGATGCGCGCGTCAATCGTCCCGGCGGCGATTTCCTGCGGCCGGAGCATTTGAAGGAAGAAAATATCGACCGCGCACGGGCGCTCAACGAGATCGCCAAGCGCCGCGGCCAATCGCTTGCCCAGCTTGCCATTGCCTGGGTCCTGAGAGATCCGCGCGTCACCTCGGCGCTCATCGGCGCAAGCTCGGCGCGTCAGGTGGAGGAGAATGTGGCGGCACTCAACGACCTGACATTCAGTCCGGAAGAGCTGGCCGAGATCGATCGCCATGCCGTGGAAGGCGGTATCAATCTCTGGGAAAAACCAGCGCACGACGAGATTGTGTGATCTGATCCGCAAAAGCCTGCCCGAGGCGGATGTCTCGGGCAGTGGTGGCGATGGATCATCAATCGCGGCCAGTTGCTCGCATCATGTTGCGGGTAAGTCGTTAGACTTGGAATAGACGATCGGACTGGTATCAATTCCTGGCGCGGCTGATGCCATAGGTAAGCGCCAGCGCACCAACGAGAACGGCACCCTTGATGAAGTCCTGCGTGTAGTAGGGCGCGTTCAGCATCGTCAGCCCGTTGAGGAGCACGCCGACGAAGACGGCGCCGATCGTCGTCCCGAGAACGTTTGGCCGACGCAGGCCAAGCACCGCAAAGCCGATGAGAGAGGCTGCCACGGAATCCATCAGCAGCGAGCCACCGGACGACACATCGCCACGGCCGACGCGGGCGGCGATGACAATGCCGCCGAGCGAGGCAAGAACGCCTGAGAGCACATAGGCGAAGGTCTTCAGGCGAGCAATGTTGGCTCCCGCCAGCCGCGTCGCGGCTTCATTGCCGCCTGTTGCGTAGAGCAGACGCCCAAGCCGGGTGCGCTCGGTCAGGACATAAAGGACGATCGCGACGACGAGCATCAGGATGACAGGCACGGGAATAGTGCCGAACAGACTCGAGCGGCCGATAGTCAGGAAGGCCGGATCGACCTTGCCCGTTGCCACTGTGCCATTGGGGAGGATCAACCCTACGGAAATCGAGCGCCCCGCCGTCGGGATGAGCTGGAGACCGGTCAACAGGAACATGGTCGCAAGCGTGGCGAGCAGATCCGGCACCTTCAACTTGACGATCAGCAGGGCGTTCGTAAGCCCGACCAATGCGCCGAAAGTGAGCACCAGCAGCACGGTCTGATAGGCATTGAGATCGAGCACGATCATGGCGTAGCTGGCGGCCATGACACTTGAAGCTGCCACTGCTCCGACGGATAGGTCGAAACCGCCGATAGCGAGCGTCACCGTGACACCCGCGCCAATGATGGCAACGACGGAAACCGCCTGCAGGACGCTCATCAGATTGTTGATATTGATGAAGGCCGGTTGGGCGACGCTGAAGATGAGGAAAAGGGCAAAGAGCAGGAAAAACACCGCGCCTTTGCGCACGATTTCTCTCAGCGAAATCGGGGCGCTTGCAGATTTGCCTTTTTCCTCGATCTGGACGGTACCTTCACTCATCAGGCGTATTCCTCATTCTGCCGGCCGCCGGCGGTCGCGGAAGCGACGTCCTTCAGGCGATGATGTTCCATCACCAGCACGCGGTCGGCGACCTCAAGTGCTTCCTCCGGATCGGAAGTAGCGATCAATGTGGCGCGGTCGCTATGGGCGCGTATGGCCGCGATGATGTCCTGACGTGCGCCGACATCGACGCCCTGGAAGGGCTCGTCGAGGAGCAGCAGCCGGCTCGGCTCGGCCTCCCAGCGCGCCAGTACGACCTTCTGCTGGTTGCCGCCCGAAAGCGACCAGACCGATGCGTCCGGGCCTGCCGCCTTTATGCCAAGTCGCCTGATTGCCTTTTCCGCTTCGCGGGTCTCTCGCCCGGAGAAGAGGAAGCCGGATCGGTACCATTGGCTCAGATGCGGCAGGCTGATCGTGGCGGCGATGCTTTCTCCCGGCCAGTCGGCGGGCATCAGCGAGGAGCGATGACGATCTTCCGCCGCCATGACGACGCCACGGGCAATCGCCTCGGTGGGCGATGTCGGTCCATACGGCGCCCCATCGAGGAGTGCGGCGCCCGCTGCGAAGCGCTCTAAGCCGAAAAGCGTCGAGAGAAGCCGGCTCTTGCCCGCCCCCAGAACGCCGGTAATGGCGACGACTTCGCCTGCATGCAGCTTGAGATCGAAGGGAGTGCTGTCGGCAAGAAGCCGTACGCCCCGAAGTTCCAGCGCTATGCGGTCGAACTGTTCGCGGCGATGCGGGCGGGCCGTTTTCATGGATCGACCGATCATGGTCTCGATGGCAACGTCGAAATCGATCGGCCTTGCAAAGGCACCGACATTACGGCCGCCACGCAGCACCACGATCCGATCGGCAAGGGCATCAAGGTCGGCGGTGCGGTGGGAGATATAGAGAATGCCCAATCCGCGGGCTTTCAATTGGCGGATGATATCATAGAGCCGCGCCGTTTCTCGCGCGGAGAGGCTTGCTGTCGGCTCGTCCAAAATAAGCAGTTGCGCCTTGTTCGACAAAGCGCGGGCGATCGCGACCATCTGCCGATCTGCGGTGCCAAGATCGCCGAAATCCCGGTCAAGCGGCAGGTCGAAACCGGCCTCTTCGAGAATGGCCGCTGCCTTTCGCCGCACGGAGCGCTTTGACAGGAAGAATGGTTGGCGTCCGTCAACGAACTGATTGAGCAGAAGGGCATCGGCAACCGATAGGCCTGCGACACCCACAACATCGGTCGACTGGTGCACGGTGATGATGCCTTGAGCCGCCGCATCGGCGGGATTATCGGCACGATAGGGTTCGCCGTTCCATAGAATGGTACCCGAATCTGCCTGATGAAGGCCGGAGAGGATCTTCACCAGCGTCGACTTGCCGGCACCATTGGCTCCCATCAGGGCAACGACTTCGCCGCGGTCAAGGGTCAGGGATGCGTCCGCAAGGGCTTGGGTCGAGCCAAAGGCAAGGGACAGGTTTTGGATAGTCAGCAAGGTCATGAAGGCAGTGTCGTTGATGATCCGCGACAGCAGTAGGCTTCTGCTCCTCGATCACAAGAAGCGGCCTTGCTTTCATCACTCATTCTATAGAAAAAATTTCTTTTTGCGCGGACGTAGCCTGCCGGCGCATGGAGAGAGGCATGAAGGGGCGCCCGGCGCGGTATGCGCGCCGGGCTTCCTCGTTGCGTTACTTGATGGTGTTGAGATCGATGCCCTTGGTCTCGCGAATGAAGATGAGGCCGATGACCAGCGTCATCGCCGCGACTGCAATCGGATACCATAGCCCGTAATAGATATCGCCCTTGGCCGCGCTCATCGCAAACACGGTTGCCGGAAGCAGGCCGCCGAACCAGCCATTGCCGATATGATAGGGCAAGGACATGCCGGTATAGCGGATGCGGGTCGGGAACATCTCCACCAGGATTGCCGCGATCGGGCCATAGACCATGGTCACGTAGATGACGAGGATGGTGAGGATGGCGATCGTCAGCGGCCAATTGATCGCCGAGGGATCGGCGACCATCTTGAAGGCGCCGCCATTGGCTATCGTATAGACCGGCATGTCGGTTGCGCCGCCGGCCTGGTCCGCTGTCAAGAGCTTCGCCTTGACGAGGTCGGCGACCGGCGTGACGGTCTTGTCCCCGGCTCGAACCGTTGCCGCGTTGAGCCCGAGTTCCGGGTTTGCGGCAATGAAGCCATCAAGCTTGGCATCCGGCACCTTGGCGGGATCGCGCGCCAGCGGGAAGCCGGCCTTCTGCAGGGCGAGGTTCATGTCATGCGTGAAGGCTGCGCTCTTGGCCGCAGCGGCGGCTCCTGCGGCGACGGCGTCGTAGGAAGCTATGGTTGCGTCGCCCACCTTGACGGTTGCTGGCTGCCCAGCCGGGCCGTCAACCACCGTGTATGGAACCGAACTCTTGGAGAGGAATGATGTCGCAATATCGCAGGAATTGTTGAATTTCGCCGTTCCCACGGGATTGAACTGGAAGGTGCAATCGCCCGGTGCCGCCGTTACCGTGGCGCGGACGGTTTGTTCCGCCTGGGCAAGGGCCGGATTTGCCGCGCCGGTCAATGCCTTGAACAGCGGGAAATAGGTAAGGATCGCCAGGGCAAGGCCTGCCATGATGATTGGCTTGCGGCCGATCTTGTCGGACAGCCAGCCGAAGAACACGAAGAAGCCGCTGCCGATCAGGAGCGCGATCGCGATCATGATGTTGACCGACTGGCCATCGACCTTCAGGACGTTCTGCAGGAAGAACAACGAATAAAACTGGCCCGCATACCAGACGACGGCCTGGCCGGCGGTGAGGCCGAGAAGGGCGAGCAGTGCGATCCGAGCGTTCTTCCATTGTCCGAAGGCTTCAGACAGCGGCGCCTTGGAGCCCTTGCCCTCTTCCTTCATCTTCTTGAAAGCCGGTGATTCACTCAGAGACAGCCGGATCCAGACGGAAATGCCGAGAAGAACGAAGGACAGAATGAATGGGATGCGCCATCCCCAGGCGGCAAAGGCGTCCTTGCCGAGCCAATTCTGCACCACGAGGATCACGATGAGCGACAGGAACAGCCCGAGCGTTGCCGTGGTCTGGATCCACGACGTGTAGAAACCGCGTCGGTCATTCGGCGCATGTTCGGCAACATAGGTTGCCGCGCCGCCATATTCGCCGCCGAGCGCCAGGCCCTGTAGCATGCGCAGTACGATCAGGATGACCGGGGCCGCGAAGCCCCAGCTCGCCGAGCCGGGCAGGATACCAACCAGGAAGGTCGACAGACCCATGATCAGGATCGTGACCAGGAAGGTGTATTTGCGGCCGACGAGATCGCCGATCCGTCCGAAGACCAGCGCGCCGAAGGGCCGGACGAGGAAGCCTGCGGCAAATGCAAGCAAGGCAAAGATGTTGCGGGTTGCCTCCGGGTAGTCACTGAAGAAGGCTGCGCCGATGAATGCGGCCAGGGACCCGTAGAGATAGAAGTCGTACCATTCGAACACTGTACCGAGCGAAGAGGCGAAGATGACCTTCTTCTCTTCCCTGGTCATGCCTCGACTCGTCGTCTCGGCCACGGACGTGGTTGCCATTACTAGATCCTCCCAATTGCACCAGGGACATCGTCAAAAGACCCGTCTCATGTCCCCCATGATGACATTACGCAGGACCTGTCCGCGGACTTGCCGCAGAAGGTCGCGCCAGTGGGTGCTCTCCGGATTTCCTCCCCCAGGAGATCACGCACCTGATGCATTTGTGAGTGTTGGCTAAAAATTGAAAATTGCAATGCCTGCAACTTCCGTCGCTTATGGAAAACTGTGCGTAAACTATCAAGAAATACGAATATATTCCGCCTCACGCCGGCTGCAGTTGCAGGCGGCGCATGGGCGGAAAGGCCACGGCGATCGCCGCTGCGCCCAGACCCACCATCGACGATCCGATGAAGAGCCAGGAATAGTTGGCAAAGGTATCGAATATCCAGCCGCCGATGAGGGGGCCGGCTGCCATGCCGATGCTCGACAGCATCGAGACGGCGCCGAAAACCGTGCCAATGACACGCGGCCCGAAATATTCGCGCGCCAGCACGGCATAAAGCGGCATGACGCCGCCATAGGCGCTGCCGAAGACCACGGCCAGTGCATAGAACTGGTCGAGTTCGCTCACCAGAAGATAGGTGGCGAGTGCCGCCGCCTGCACCAGAAGACCGGCTATCAGCACCGGTTTGACGCCGAGCCGATCGGCAAGCGTGCCGTAAAGAAGACGGCCGCCGAGACCCGCCAGGCCTTCGACACTATAGATGCTAACGGCGGCCATCGGGCCTACGCCGCAGATGGTGGCATAGCTCACCATGTGAAAGATCGGACCGGAGTGGGCCGCGCAGCAGGCAAAGAAGGTGGCGCCAAGAACAAGGAATTGCGGCGAGCGGAAGATCTGGCCGAGAGGCGCGCTCTTTTCTTCCATCTGCCCGTCGACTTTCGAGGCTTCGTCGGCAACCGGTGCCCGCCGTACCAGGAGTGCTGCCGGTATGAGCAGAAGCCAGGCCATGATGCCGATCACCAGCATGGCGAAGCGCCAGTCATAGGCGGAAATAAGGTAGCGGGCGAAGGGCGATATCGTCATGGGCGCGACCCCCATGCCGGCCGACACCAGAGACACGGCAAGGCTTCTGCCCTTCTCGAACCAAGCAGTCGTTGCCGCGATCATCGGCGCGAAAAAGGCGCTGGCAGCAAGACCGACCAGAATGCCGTAGGTCAGTTGGAATTGAAGAAGGGAGCCGGCTCTGCTCGCCAATACCAGCGCAAGCCCAAGCAGCAGCGCACCGGCGATTACGACGACACGCACGCCAAAACGATCGCTTGCTGCACCCCAGGCGAAGGCGCCCAAGCCCATGACGAGAAAGTTCAGCGTCATTGCCGCGGCAATGCCGGCACGCGACCAACCGGTATCGGCGGCGATCGGTACCTGGAAGATCGCCAAGGAAAACATCGCGCCGAGCGCAACGCAGGTCATCAATGCTCCGGCGCCGACGATCACCCAACGATAGGAGGAACTCATCTCTCGCACTCCCTTTCAACCGGCTCGACCTGCGACCTGAAGGATCTCGCGATCATGCCTTGCCTCATCTCTGGAATAAAGACGACTGAGATCGGTCGATTTCGACATTGTTGCTTCGGAAATTTTCCGGTCGATCTGCAGAGCAATATTTGTGCAGTTGCGGCGAGACCTCCGGTCAAGGCAGACGATGTATCGAGCGAAGAATTTAATCTTGAGCTCATATAGGGCTGCTAAGAGTGCCGCAGCAATGCCGAAAGAACCTGTTCCTGTGCCAAAGCGGCCAGTGGCAGATGCGAATGACACAGCCCTACTGCAATACCGAACCAGATCTTCAAAGTCGTGGAGCGGAATATTCAATGGCTCATATCGTCATCATCAATCCGCGTTTCGAAACCTCCTATTGGGGCATGGAACACGCTCTGCCGCTCTTCGATGCGAAGGCAAACCTTCCCGTGGCCTGTCTGCCGCTGTTGGCGGCTCTGACACCTGCGGATCATACCGTCACCCTGGTGGACGAGAATGTCGAGGCAATCGACTTCGGCCTATGTGAGAAGGCCGACATCGTCGCGCTGACGGGGATGATCGTCCAGCGTTTCCGGATGACCGAAATCCTGACCGAACTCAAACGACGCAATTGCTTCACAGTCGTCGGCGGACCTTGGGTGACCGTCAAGGAAGATTATTTCGGCAATCTCGTCGATGTCTGCTTCATCGGTGAGGCGGAGGAGACTTGGCCGAGATTCCTGGATGAATGGGAGCAAGGTCAGCACGCACGGCGCTACGAGCAATCCGACAAGACGGATATGAGCAAGGTGCCTGTGCCGCGCTTCGACCTGTTGAAGATGGATGAGTATGCAGTCGGCAGCGTCCAGTTCTCGCGGGGCTGTCCCTTCACCTGCGATTTCTGCGATATCATCGTCGTTTTCGGACGCAAGCCCCGCATCAAGGAAAGCGCGCAGGTCATCGCCGAGATGGAGGCCTTGCTGGCCTCTGGCATGGACACGGCCTTTATCGTCGACGACAATTTGATCGGCAACAAGAAGGCAATCAAGGAGGTGTTGCGAGAGGTTGTTGCCTGGCAGGAGAAGCATCATTACCCGATGACGTTTCTGACCGAAGCGTCGATCGACCTGGCTGACGACGCCGAGCTGATGCAGCTGATGGTCGATGCCAATATCCGCGTCGTTTTCGTCGGCATCGAGACCCCGAACGAGGAGGCGCTGCGCGAAACCAAGAAGCTTCAAAACCTGCGCAAGGGTGGAACGATGCTGGAGAAGATCCACACGATCCAGCAGACCGGCATGGAGGTCTGGTGCGGCATGATCCTTGGCTTCGACAGCGACGATGCGACGATTTTCGATGCGCAGCGCGTCTTCATCAAAGATGCACGCATCGTCAACGCGATGATCGGCATGCTCGCCGCCATTCCGAAGACGCCGCTCTATACCCGCCTTGCGAAGGAAGGCCGGCTCGACCACGATGATCCGCCAGCCTTCGGCACGAACGTCATTCCCCTTAATCTTTCCCGCGAAACGCTGCGGGATGGATATCTCTCCGTCCTCAGCGACCTGCATCAGCCCTCGGCCTATTTCGACCGTCTGGATGCGCTTTATATCGACGCCCGCATCGAACCCGAAAGTACGCGCTTACGATACCTGCGTCGCCATCCGCTGCGGCTGATCGCTCTTAACGCGACATGGGCGCTGGAAGCGCTCGGCATCTTTGTTCGATTGATGCGCCGGGTGAAGGAGGCCGAACTGCGAGCCGTCTACCGTCGACGCTTTCTCAAACTACTGCTTCGCCGCCGCTCGCCCGTGGTCATGCAGATCTACGCGATCAAATGCGCCATGCATTATCACGCTCATATCATGGTCCAGCAGATGCGCTCGGGCGGCGGCATCGTCAATTCGTTCTAGCGATGCTTTGCGATTGAGCGGGTCTTGTTGGCAGAGGCGACTTGCCTTGAGGCGGTGACATGAGCTGCTGTTTGCCGGACGGCGACTGCGGTTTTATTGTTGCGCCAGTGCAACACATTGGCCGATATATCTGCAATTCGAAATTGTGGGGGTTGCCGATTTTAAGATCTTGCGTATGATACGCTCATCCGCAAATCAAACAAGGAGGCGTGACATGCATTCTACCCAAATGTTTACATACGTCTCTGGCGGAATGATCTCGACTGCTCTGGTATGTGTCATGCCAGCTGCACGACGAGCTTTCATCTAAAGCTTAAAAAGCTTTATCTGCCGCCGCTTAGGCGTTTTCCCGTTAAACCTATATGACTTGCTCAGGGAATGATTTGGTGCGTCGTCGACGTATCAGCTCCTGAAGCCAGTCGCGCTTCAAGAGGACCTGGTTGCGTGATTGCGCCAGGAAAAGACGATGACTCATTCACAATTTTTAGTTGCCGACAACTTAACGGCAACGGTCGATGAACTATGCCAGGAATTCGGTGCGTGGAAGACCGCGCGCGCCCTGCTGCTTGTCATCTGGAGGCAGCACCAGACGCGCAAATGCGTATCCGAGCTATCGAACTACCAGCTTCGTGATATCGGTCTTCCCGAGCGGGAGGATACTCTGGGCCAGCCCAAGTTCCTGCCGCTGCATCTACGCCATTTTGCTTGAGTTCGGGCGGATGGCGCGGCTTGTTTCCCTGCATTCAACGTCTGACCGGAGAGCTGGAAATAGTCTCGGGCTCGAAGGTTCGAAGGCGTGGAACTTTATGATTTGCGTCGCCGGATCGATAGATCCCGTGCGCCGTGGATTACCAATGAACCATTGCTGTCGCAAAAGGCAGGGGAGGGCAATCGATGCTCTCCCTTGCCTTTTGCTGCAATGAACTTTGCTGACATCGGCAGGCCTGATCACAATCGGATTGCCGTCTTCGTGGCTGTGATGTGGGCCGAAGAGATATTGGTTTCTGCGCGAACACGCGCCTCGCCCTCAAGGCGCACAGCATATACGGTCTATTATAGCATTGTTGCTGGCCGAGCCGCCAAGCGGCTCAGCCTATAGCGAAGATCCAACCACTATACGGTCAGGATCGCGTAAATAACGCCTCTGTTTTCGCCGCGCATGATGACGCTGTCGGCAATCGGGTGCCGGACTTTGTCGATGATCGATTGGACTTCTCTGTCTGTCCGCCAGATCAGCGGCCAGTTCATGAAGGTTTCCATATAGCCTTCGACGCCGATGTCCTGTGCGAAGTTCGCGAGAAGGAACTTGCCGCCGGGCTTCAGCATCTGCAGGCAGCGTTCCGTCAGCTTCACGGCGACGTTTTCGGCGAGATAGTCATAGAGGCCGGCTGCATAGATGAAATCGAATGTCCCGAGCTTTTGCGCGCGCCCGAGAATGGTGCGAACAGACCCGTTGACCGCTTCGATGCAGCTTCCATGGTAGGTCGAGGTCACGGTTCCGACGCTGATGGGATCCTGGTCGAGCGCAACCCAGCGCTTGAGCCTGTCACCCTTCAGGGCATTGGAAAGTTCTGCCTCGCGAAGATGTCCGGCGGCAATCGCCAGGATTTCCGCATTCTCCTTTTCGCCGGCCACGGCATCGACATGCGCGGCAAGAAGCTCACGCCGCTCGCGCACCGCGACTGCGGATGGCGCCATTCGGGTGAAATTGTAAACTTCCGTACCGAGAGGCGAAGCCTCTGTCACCTGGGCGGCGACGGCCGGATGCTCGTAAATGAAGTCCAGCAACTGCGCGTCACCGCTATAGCCGCGGGGCTTCTCGAAGGACCATCTGGTTAAGGGATCCTGAAGCAGAAACGACGAGACGGGATGCGCCTGGGCCAGGGATGCAAGGTGATCCCAGATCAGGGGCGTCGATCTGGTCTTCAACGTCTGCAGGCGTTCGACCAGGGCCTTCATGGTACCCTGAACGGGCGCATTCGCCTCGAATGCCTGCTGTGCCAAAGAAAGAATAAGGGCAAGTTCGGCCTCGCCCTCCTTCATCTGTTCGGTTGTAAAATTATTAACCTTCGATCTCGTGTGTTCGGAGATCGATTGCGCCGTCACAAGGCTATAACCATCGAGAGCTGTTTGAAATTGTGTCAATTTTAAATAATCCCGTGAATACTATACAAACCATATCGCACTAAAAATGTGAGCGCTATGGTTTTGTTAATGGGACTGCTGCAACGCTGTCGCTATCAAACGGACCAAATTAGCTGCCCGGTAAAGCGCGCGATTTGTTCGGTGGAACGACGCAGGGCTTGCCGCGGTGGACATGAAGTCTCAGCTAACTCGGATTATGGGGAACATGCGTCTATTGTCGGGAGGAAGCGATCTTGGCCGGGGAAAGACACGCCCGACGAGCGGTCCGGCCGGACTTCGCACCCTTTACAAAGACTATAGCAACGAGGCGCGCCGCAGCCTGGCTCGCAGCGGCCTGTGGCTCGCGGTGCCTGTTTATGTTCTTTTTCTGATAACCGACCTGATCTTCACTCCCGACGTCGCACATGTGACGATCCCGGCGCGTTTTTTCATTGGCGGGACTGCGCTTCTCATTCTGGAAATTCAGTTCGCGCGGCAGCGTCGCGCCGGAGAGCTTGAGGCCACATGTGCGGCCGCCGTGGTGCTTGGATATGTGGTGTGGCTCGTTCCGACATTGCAGACCGCCAATGCCGAGGCCTTTTCCTATTATGCCGCCTTCGGCGCCATCTTCATGATGGGCGTCAATCTGTTCTTCAGTCTCGAATTCGGGCTGGCGATCGCGTCATCGGGGCTGATCTGCGTCACTTTTTTGCTGTCGCTTGTCGAATTTCATTATAGCCCGGCCTACAGTCTGGCCTTCACGACCTTCTATCTCTGCTGCTTTGTTTTCACCTCCTATGTGAACTGGAAGCTGAACAAAGAGCGCTTCAACGTCTTCCTGAATGCCAGGGAGGCGGAACTGCAGCAGCGCCAGGCGACTGAGCGCGGCGAAGCTCTTTTGCGTCTGTCGATCACGGATTCGCTGACGGGCATGGAAAATCGAAGGGCTGCCGATATCCGTCTGAAGCAGTTTTGGGAGCGTTGGCGCCAGGATGGCGCCGCTTTTGCCGTTCTCCTTGTCGACGTCGATTTCTTCAAAAAATACAATGATTATTACGGTCACCAGGAAGGTGACCATTGCCTTGTCACGGTTGCCAATGCCTTGGCGGATATCGTCGCACCACTGGGAGCAACGGTCGGGCGATACGGCGGTGAGGAATTCATCGTCATTCTCGATGTGGAACGCAGCGCCGAGGCGCTGGGCCTCGCGGAAGCGATATGCCGGGGGATTGAGGCGCTTGATATAGTTCATGCTCAGCGGCTCGACGGCTTCAGGCATGTGACCGTCAGCGTCGGGGCGACCGTTACGCGGGATCTGGCCGGAGCAAAGCTCGAGAATGTCATCAACGAAGCCGACCGGGCGCTTTATTCGGCAAAGGCGAGCGGCAGAAACTGCGCGAGGGTCTTCGACCCGAACGAACTGCCGGGTGGCGATGCGAGCGAAAATATTGCGGCGATATTGAAGATCGCCATCCAGCAGAACCTCGTCTCGCTGGTATACCAGCCGATCCTTTCTCTGGAGACCGGAGAGATCGGCGCCTATGAATCATTGATGCGTCTGCAATTGCTTGATGGGTCGAGCTCGTCTCCCGCGATCTTCATTCCGATAGCCGAGCGCACCGGCGCCATCATAGACCTTGGCTACTGGGCGATCAGAAGGGCGTGCTGCGAGCTGTTGACCCGCGACATCGTCGATACGGTGAGCATCAATGTCTCTCCGATCCAGTTGCGGGCTCCAGGCTTTGCTGCGCAAGTGGCCGGCATTCTCGCGGAGACCGGTGTTTCCGGGCACAGGGTTGCATTCGAGATTACCGAAGGTGTCGACCTGGAAATACGCTCCGACGTTCTCGACAGCATTCAGGATCTCAAGAAGCTCGGCATCAAATTCTGGCTGGATGATTTCGGGACAGGTTTTGCAGGGCTGTCCTGGCTTCGCCTGATGGAATTCGAAACGGTCAAGATCGACAAATCATTCCTGCACGATGCTGCCAACAGCCCGGGCGCCAAAATTCTTCTCGAAGACATTATCGGCCTCGTGCGCAATCGCGGCCATCGTATCCTCGTCGAAGGGGTCGAGAACGAAGAACAGCTCGATCTCGTCAAATCCTTTGGGATCGATGCCGTTCAGGGTTACCATATCGGCCGACCCGCGCCGCCGCTCAAGCATCCGATGGCCGTAAGGCAGACTGAGCGCCGGCGCTTGCAGGCATCGGCTTGAACGTCTGGTTCGTGCCGGGGCGACCGAAAGGGTAACGCGCACGATGAGCATCGACCTCTCCGAGATCTATCGAGGTTATATCGCCTGCCTGAACCAGCAGGATTGGCCGAATTTGGGGAACTTCGTCCATGGCGAAGTGCACTATAACGGCACGCGCATCGGGCTGTCGGGCTATCGCGAAATGCTCGTGGGCGATTTCAGTGCCATTCCCGACCTTCGTTTCGAAATCCTCCAGCTGGTTTGCGAGCCGCCATGCGTCGCCAGCCGACTGCATTTTGATTGCACGCCGAAAGGGATGCTGTTCGGCTTGTCGGTCAACGGCCGCAGAGTTCAGTTTTCGGAAAACGTCTTCTACGAGTTTCTCGACGGGCGCATTCGGAACGTCTGGTCTATCATCGATAAGGCCGCTATCGCTGCCCAGCTTTAGGCCAAAGGCCAGTTTCGACATAGGCAAGCGGCAACGAATTACCTCCGCTCAAGGCGAAGAGCCATGAAACCCGCGAGGAAGGCGGCGATGCCGCTTGCGACGATGGGGCCGAAATAGCTGCCGGTGTGATCGAAAATGAAGCCTGCAGCAGTGGGGCCGATCAAGGCCGCGATCCCCACCGCCGTATAGAGATATCCGATGACGGCGCCGATATTGCGGGTGCCGAACAGATCGGCCGCGACAGCGGGATAAAGCCCGACACAGCCGCCATAGCTCATGCCGAAAGTTACTGCAAACAGCGCCAGCTGGATCATGCCTGATGCCGATGCCCACAAGGCGAAGGAGGCGGCGACTGCGAATGTCAGTGCTGCGAGAAGCTGGCGGCGCCCGAGGCGATCGCCCAGACCCGCCAGGAAAAAGCGCCCAACGATGTTGCCGACGCCGATAAGACCAACAAGAGTGGTGCCGTCTTGAATGGAAAGACCCATGTCCTGGGCCGCTGCGACGATATGGACATAGGGGATGAAGGTGCAAAACGACGACAGAACAAGCACGAGATAGAATAGGTAGAACCGGCTGTCTCGCCATATTACCGGAGCATTTGCGTAGGTGCTGCCGAGGGGCGGGGATGGGTTTGCATTGTCCCGTCTCCTGCGGATGACCATTGCGGCCGGCAGTCCACAAGCGGCAAAGAGGCATGCAAGCGCGATGAAGCATCCCCGCCAGCCGATCGATGGAAGAGCCAGAGCAATGGCAAAGGGCAGGATCAGAGTGCCGAGGCCGATCCCGGCGGTTGCGATGCCCGAGGCCTGGCTTCGCTTGCGGACGAACCAGGATTGCACAGCGCCAAGGGCTGGGACGTAGGATAGCCCGATCCCAAACCCGACGCCAAAGCCATACCAAATATAGAGCGACAAAAGAGATCCGGCACAGCTGGCACCGATGTAGCCAAAGATCATTGCCACCAACCCCAACAGGACAAGTCCGCGCGGTGACCACCTGTCGGCAAGCGGCCCGGCTATCGCTCCCAGCGAATAGAACAGGAAAGCCGATATCGAAAAGACAAGGGCGGTCTCGCCGCGAGAGGCATTGAATTCGGCCGCTAGCCCCGGGAAGACGGCGGAGAAGGAGTAGGCTGCCCCGAACGTCACGGCGGTCAAGACATGCGTGGCAGCAACGACCTTCCATCCATCCCGGGTATCGGCCTCATCATGGTCACACAAGACGGCAAGTTCGGACATCATCGAGCTCGGTAAAATTGGCTGCGGCTCAGTATGGCGCACGACACTGTGCCGGAAAAATGAATAGCGTTGATGCTGTTCATTGATTTCGTTGATCTATCCGCGTGTCGTGAGACCTGCCTATTCGCGAATTGTCTGTGAGGAAGCCATATCCGTTTCGATGAAGATGCATGAGCGGTCCGCCGTCTGCAGCAGCGTGTCGGCGACGCTTCCGTAGGAGAGGCCGCCGCTTGCCCGCTTGCTGACGCCAAGCACGATTAGATTATATTTGCCGCTGCGCGCATGGCGCAGGATCGACAATTCGGGCGAAGGTCCCTCCTGAACAACCGTCTCGACATCAATGCCATAGTAGTTGGCAATCGCGCCGACCTTCTTCAGCACGTCTCGCTGGTCATCGCCACGATCGCTGATGCGTGGAATCGCGCGGGCTTGCCGTGGCTCCACGATCAGCAGAATGGCACAATGGGCGTTTGCCGCCTTGGCGATCGCAAGTCCGAATTCGGCCGCCCTGATGGAGCGCTCCGTCCCGCTGACCGGCAGCAGGATTCGCAGGTCTTGGGGCCGTTCGGGAAGCGTCCCGCGCGCCGTGACGATGGCGGGTGTTCCCCTGAAGGCCGAAGCCATGACTTGCAGCGCATCATTGAAGCGGCCGTCCTCGCCCGTGGATGGCTCAATGCCGGTGAAGAGAAGATCGTGGCCTGTATCCGAGGTGTCACCGAGCACGGTCTCAAGTTCGCCATCCTTCTCCCGGACGGTGATGTGAATATCGCCGGCGGATGCTGCATCCTTGTCTGCAGGCCCCGAAGAAATGAGATCGATGGCGCATTGGCGCAGATCTTCTGCAAACGACTTCGCCTGCGAGGTTTTTGCGGCGTCGGCCTTAGTCTCATTGCCGTCCCGGGTTTCATCCGCTGCGCGCACATCGAGAACGGTGACCGGCATCTTGCGTGTCACCGCGAAGAAGGCAGCGAGCCATGTTGCCAGACGACCACTTTGTGAGCCATCGACAGCAAGCAGGATACGTTCGAAATTGCCGAGGAAGCTTTCGCTTTCGAATTGCTCGCGTTCAAGCCGGTCGCGCTCCTCCTCACGCAAGGGTAAACGCGCGAGCGCCCAACGCAGCGTCGGCGGCATGGCCATGGTGGTGATGACGGCCATGGCGACGATGACGGAGAAGAGCTTTTCATCCAGCACGCCGACCGAGAGGCCGATGGTCGCGACGATCACTTCCGTCGATCCGCGGGCATTCATGCCACAGCCGAGCGCCAGGGCTTCGGACGCCGAATAGCCGCCAATTTTGGCGGCGGCGAACGCCCCGCCGAATTTGCCGATGCTGGCAATCACCACCACGGCGGCGGTCAGCAGCAGGATGGAGGGATCGGCGAGCACGGTGAGATCGGTCTGCAGACCCGTCAATCCGAAGAAGACCGGCATGAACAGCGCCGTCGTCAATCCACGAAGCTGCACATCGATCTGGCGTGTAAGGATCGGGGATTCGCCGACAAGAATGCCGGCGACAAAAGCGCCGAGCACCGTATGAACGCCGATGAGATTGGTGATGATGGCCATCCCGCCCATAATCGCGATGATGGCGCTGAGCACGGGCAGGTCGCTGCGAAAATTGTCGTTCGTCCAGCGGATGATTTCGAAAACGATCCGCCTGCCGATGGTGAAGCTGACGGCCATGAATGCCAGCGTGCCGATAATGCTGGTCGCCAGCGTCGTGAGATCGACCGTGCCCTTTTCCGCTATGCCGAAGGTCACCGCGATGATCATCCAGCCGATAGTGTCATCGATGATGGCGGAGGCGACGATGAGCTGGCCGATGTTACGGCGCATGAAATCCATCTCTCGAACGACGGTGGCGACGATTTTCACCGAGGAGATGGAAAGCGCGGTTCCAAGGAAGAGCGACGTGACGAGCCGTTTCTCAGGATCGGGAAGTAGGGCGTCCGGAATGAATTCGCCGAGTGCGAAACCGGCTGCAAAGGGGATGACGATCCCGGTCAGCGAGACGCCGGCTGCGGATCTGCGCAGGCGCTTTGCCAGGCCAAGGTCGGTCTCCATGCCGGCGAGCAACAGCAGAAACAGGATGCCGAGCTGCCCGACGGCATCGGCCATGCTCTTCTGGGCGCCATCGGTGGGAAAGAGGCTCGCCTGCAGATGCGGAAAGGCCAAGCCAAGGAGAGAAGGGCCGAGAATAATGCCCGCGATGATCTGGCCCATGATCGACGGCTGGCCGATGCGCACCATCAATTCGCCGAGCAATCGGCCGAAGACCACCAGGATGACGATCTGAACCAGAAACAACCCTTCAGAGGGGTGGCTGGCCTTTTGGCCCTCGGCCGCAAAGGCCGACTGCGCGATCGACAGCGACAGGATGGTGACAATGAGAATGATAAGGGCGTTTGACGGAAATGATTTCAGGAAATTCTGGCGTGCCGGCATGGACTGGTCCCACTGAGTAGCAGGAAAACGCGCCAAAGCTGTTGCCGTTCCCGATGAGGTCGGTAATTGCCGCCTTTCATTTGCACGGCGTTCGGTGCGCGCCGCAAGCATGGTCCGCCAAGCATCTGTTGCGACGGACCAAAGCTCACCGGAACAATCAGACGCGTTCCAGCGCGATGGCAATGCCTTGGCCGACGCCGATGCACATGGTCGACAGCGAATAGCGGCCGCCGGTTTCTTTCAGCTCAAGAGCGGCGGTGCCGGTGATGCGTGCGCCGGACATGCCGAGGGGATGGCCAAGGGCGATGGCGCCACCATTGCGATTGACGCGGGCGTCGTCATCGGCGATGCCGAGTTCGCGCAGCACGGCAAGTCCCTGCGAGGCGAAGGCCTCGTTGAGTTCGATGACGTCGAACTGTTCCTGCCGCATGCCGAGCCGCGCCATCAGCTTGCGCGAAGCTGGAACCGGGCCGATACCCATGATGCGTGGGGGAACGCCGGCGGCAGCACCCCCGAGGATACGGGCGATCGGCGTCAGGCCATATTTCCTTGCGGCCGCTTCGGAAGCAATGATGAGTGTGGCAGCACCATCGTTGACGCCGGAGGCGTTACCGGCCGTCACCGTGCCGCCTTCCTTCTTGAAGGGCGTGCCGAGCTTGGCAAGCGTTTCTACCGTCGTGGCGCGCGGATGCTCGTCCTTGCCGACGACGATCGGATCGCCCTTGCGCTGTGGGATCGTGACCGGTGTGATCTCCTTGGCGAGACGGCCATTTTCCTGGGCTGCGGCGGCCTTTGCCTGCGAGCGAACGGCAAAGGCGTCCTGGTCTTCGCGGCTGACCTTATAGTCCTCGGCGACGTTCTCGCCGGTTTCCGGCATGGAATCGACGCCATATTGCTTCTTCATCAGCGGGTTGATGAAGCGCCAGCCGATGGTGGTGTCATAGATCTCGGCGTTGCGCGAAAAGGCGCTTTCGGCCTTCGGAATGACGAAGGGCGCGCGCGACATGCTCTCGACGCCGCCGGCGATCATCAGTTCCGCCTCGCCGGCGCGGATGGCGCGGGCGGCTGCAATGACGGCATCCATGCCCGAGCCGCAAAGGCGGTTGATCGTCGTGCCTGGGGCCGCAATCGGCAGGCCGGCAAGTAGCGTCACCATGCGCGCGACGTTGCGATTGTCTGCGCCGGCCTGATTGGCGCAGCCGAAGATCACGTCGTCGACGGCTTCCCAATCGACAGAGCTGTTGCGCTCGGCCAACGCCTTTAGCGGCACGGCGCCGAGGTCATCGGCGCGAACGGAGGAAAGTGATCCGCCAAAGCGGCCGATCGGGGTGCGGATATAGTCGCAAATAAAAGCTTCGGTCATCAGGCGGCCTCATGGGCTTTCTTGGTTCGCGCGTTGATGTCGCGCAGGACGGAAAGTTCGGTCTCGGTTGGCGGCGGTGTCTCGATCACCTCATTAGCAAACTTGATCGCCCAGCCGCAATTCTCGGATATCTTCTCTCGGGTAACACCCTTGTGGATCGACACCACGGTCAATTCCTTGGTCACCGGATCAGGCTCGAGAATGCAGAGATCGGTGATAACGCGCGTCGGGCCTTTCGTCTTCATGCCCAGGCGCTCACGGTGATTGCCGCCTTCGCCATGACCCATCGAGGTGATGAAGGGCAGCTTTTCAACGAAGCCGCGATTGGATAGTGCCATGGTGATGAAGATCTGGCCGCAATTGCTGGCGATTTCCGGTGCGCCGCCGCCGCCCGGCAGGCGGACCTTCGGATGGTCGTAAGGGCCGACGACCGTGGTGTTCAGATTGGCGAACTTGTCGATCTGCGCCCCGCCGAGAAAGCCTGTCGTGATGTGGCCGCCCTGCAGCCAATAGCGGAACATCTCAGGCACCGCGACGGTGAAGAGCGCGGTATCGCAAAGCTCGCCATCGCCGATCGACAGAGGCAGCACATCCGGCTTGGTGCCGACAGTGCCGCTCTCATAGATTAGGGTGATGTCGGGGGCGTGCGTCAGCCGCGCGACGTTGCAGGCGGCCGATGGCGCGCCGATGCCGACGAAGCAGACATCGTCGTTGGTCAGCGCGCGGGCGGCGGCAATGGTCATCATTTCCGTAGGCGTAAAATCACTCATCTTGACCTCCTTACGCCGACTTGGCCGGCGCGTTGCCGGCATATTTGGCAAAGTCTTCGGGGCTGGCCTTCATCACATGCTCGTCGATCCAGGCAAGAAAACTGTCGCGGTCGCGGGCGATTTCGTCCCAGGCGATATAGAAGGCGTTGGAACGCTTGTAGTAGCCCTGCGCATAGGACGGGAATGCGCCGCCCGGTACCTCCGCGACTGCCGTGACAGCCCAGGTCGGCAACACGACGGAATTGGGCGAGGCCGGTTTCAGCTCGTCGACGATTTCCTCGACCGTGACGATCGAGCGCTTGGCGGCAAGCACCGCCTCCTTCTGCACGCCGACGATGCCTTCGAGCAGCACGTTGCCCTTCCTGTCGGCCCGCAGCGCATGAATGATGGAAACGTCGGGGCGGATCGCCGGAACGGCAGCCAGCACCTCGCCGGTAAAGGGGCAGGTAACGCTCTTGATGTTCGGGTTTACCTTGGGCAGATCGGCGCCGATATAGCCGCGCAGCATGGCGAAGGGCAGGTTCGCCGCACCGGCCTCGTAGGCGTTGGCCATGGCGGCATGCGAATGCTCTTCGATCTCAAGCGGTCGCGGCCACTGGTTCTCAACGGCATCGCGGAAGCGATGGAGCGAACCGACGCCGGGATTGCCGCCCCAGGAGAATTTCATGCCCCGAGCCGCGCCGACGCCGATGAGCTGATCGTAGAGAATGTCCGGCGTCATGCGGATCAGGTAGAGGTCCTTCTTACCCTGGCGGATGACTTCGTGGCCCGCGGCATAGGGAATGAGATGGGTGAACCCCTCCATGGCGACCGTGTCGCCATCATGCACATTCTCCGCCACCGCCTGCGAAAGCGATAGGATCTTCGCCATAAGGCCTCCTCAACAAATGCTGTTCTGTTGCCGCCAATAAGCGCCTTTGGACGGTGATCGTCAATTAATTTGTGCGATATTTGACTTTTGTTCATATATCGCACAAAGTGACTTGCAGAATGGGAGATGCGAGATGCGTGAAACGGATTTCGTCAGCGGCTTTGCCAAGGGTCTGAAAGTCATCGAAGCCTTCGGCGAGACGCGGCAGCGCCTGACGATCGCTGAGGCGTCGAAGCTGACGGGGCTTGACCGCGCCACCGTGCGCCGCTCTTTGCTGACGCTCTCCGAGCTTGGCTATGCGGTCTATGATGGAAAATTCTTCACCCTGACGCCGAAGGTCTTGCGGCTCGGTCATGCCTATCTGGCGGCGACACCGCTGCCGATCATCATCCAGCCCCATCTCGATCTGCTTTCCGAACGGGCTGGCCAGAATGCTTCCGCATCGGTGCTCGATGGAACCGAGGTTGTCTATATCGCACGCGCTTCGCAACGCCGGGTGATGTCGATCAATCTGACGCCGGGTAGCCGCCTTCCAGCCTTCTGCGCCTCGATGGGGCGCGTCCTGCTTGCGTCCCTGCCGGAGAGTGAAGCACGCGCCGTCCTTGCGCAGACTGATCTCAAGGCGAATACGCCGAAAACCAAGACGGATCCGGATGAACTGATGGCGGAATTCCAGCGGGTGAGGGCGCAGGGCTATGCTCTCATCGACCAGGAGCTGGAAATCGGCCTTTGCTCTATCGCCGTTCCGATCGAAAACGACCACGGCAAGATCGTCGCGGCGATCAATATCGGCGCGCCGGCTGCCTATGTGGCGGCGGCCGAGATGGTGGAGCGCTTTCTGCCGCTGCTGCAGGAAACGCAGAAGGCGCTGCGGCTGGTGCTGCCGTAATCTTTAGGGCCGACGGGGCCATCCTTGTCCTTCGACAGGCTCAGGATGAGGATGGAGCGAGCAGCGCCTTTGATGACGGCTTGTGGTTACCTGGCAGCCACACCGGAGGATTAGCCCTCACCCTGAGGAGGCCCAAAGGGCCGTCTCGAAGGGCGAGGGCGGATGTTGGCCTCTATTTTCCGCCCATTGCTATAGGCGATCACCCAGCTCACATCCCCAGCTTTTCCCGCTCCTCGATACGCCAGGCGCGCGGCGTTTCGCCGGTTTGCTTGACGAAGAACCGGGAAAAATAGGCTGGGTCGGCGAAGCCGAGGCGAAAGCTGATTTCCTGGACGGTCGCGAAGGTGAAGACCAGTTCGCGTTTGGCCTCATCCAGCAGCTTGCGGGTGATCAGCTCGTGGGCGCCATGCCCGGTCTTGCTGCGGACTATACGGCTGAGATGGGCGGGCGAAATGCCGAGCGCCTCCGCATAGAAGGCGGCTGGTTTGTGCGAGCGGAAATGATGCTGGATGAGGCCTTGCAGCATCTCCATCCGCCGCTCGCTCTCGTCGCCGGCATTTGATCCCTCGTCGGCCCTTTGGGCAATGCGCGCCGTCAGCAGCAATGCAGACGTCAGATAGGCTTCGAGCA
Organism: Rhizobium sp. A22-96; assembly: GCF_053521805.1. Classification (NCBI taxonomy): domain Bacteria; kingdom Pseudomonadati; phylum Pseudomonadota; class Alphaproteobacteria; order Hyphomicrobiales; family Rhizobiaceae; genus Rhizobium; species Rhizobium sp. A22-96. The sequence goes on along the minus strand of NZ_JBNWDQ010000001.1, from coordinate 1,184,987 downwards.
GATCGTTGCGGCCGTTGCGATGGCTGGCAAATTCTTCGCCCAGCCGCCGCAGGGTGCTTGCGACGTAGGCGGCATCGGCATCGCTTGTATCGAGCAAGGTCAGATGCGGATCGGCGAGCCATGTGCCCAGTCGGCTCCGGTCACCCGGGGAGGTCTTCAAATGCGAGATCAGCACCGTGATGACGAAGCCGTCGATGTCCCTGGAAAATCGGAAGCCGTGATTGAGATGAGGTGGCACGGTGATGACGGCGGGCGGCGAAATCATGTGGCTGACGCCATCGAAGACCGCGTCGCCCGATCCGGCATCTATGTACAAGATCTGAAAGAAGCTCTCGTGCCGGTGCGGGCGGATCTCCCAGTGATGAAGACTGCTGCGCGACGGTATAGTCTCGCAATGCAGCCAGAAATCCGGCTTTCGGCCGGTATTTTCACCATAGAGCTCATAGGTCGGCACGTTCCTCGTCATGGCTCTTCTCCTCCGCCATGTTCGGTTTGTGCAATTTCCTGAACGAATTGTCCATTGCGGGCGTGTCGTGCGCCGGACAGACTTAGGTGAAAGACACGCATGGGAGGAAACGATGCGCACCCAAGTCGCCATTATCGGTTCAGGTCCGTCCGGGCTGCTGCTCGGCCAACTATTGACGGAAGCCGGCATCGATAACGTCGTTCTCGACCGTGTCGGCAAGGATTATATCCTCGGTCGCGTCCGCGCCGGCGTTCTGGAGGAAGGCACCGTTTCGCTGATGGACAAGGCGAAATCCAGCGCGCGCCTGCATGCCGAGGGCCTGCCGCATGACGGCTTCTCGCTCGCCTTCGATGGCCGGGATCATCGCATCGATCTTCATGGTCTCACAGGCGGCAAGCGGGTTCTCATCTACGGCCAGACGGAGATGACCCGCGATCTGATGGCCCATCGCGAGGAAAGCGGCGCGCAAACCATCTACAATGCCGCCAATGTCCAGCCACACGGTTTCGATGGCGACAAGCCCTATCTGACCTATGACAAGGATGGCATCTCCCATCGCATCGATTGCGATTTCATCGCCGGCTGTGACGGGTTTCACGGTGTCAGCCGCAAGTCCGTTCCGGAAAAATCGATCCGCAATTTCGAAAAGGTCTATCCCTTCGGCTGGCTCGGCGTGCTGGCTGAAGTGGCGCCTGTCAATCACGAATTGATCTATGCCAATCATCCCAGTGGCTTTGCTTTGTGTTCGATGCGCTCGATGACCCGCAGCCGCTATTACATTCAGTGTCCGCTCGACGAGAAGATCGAGGATTGGACCGATGACCGCTTCTGGGACGAATTACGCCGACGCCTGCCGGCCCATCACGCCGAGGCCCTGATCACCGCGCCATCCTTCGAGAAGTCGATCGCGCCCCTGCGCTCCTTCGTGGCGGAACCCATGCGCTTCGGCCGGCTTTTCCTCGTCGGCGATGCCGCCCATATCGTCCCGCCGACCGGCGCCAAGGGGCTCAATCTGGCGGCAAGCGACGTGCACTATCTGTTTTCGGGGCTTGCCGAGCATTATCAGGATCGTTCGAATGCCGGGCTTGAGGCCTATTCCGCCCGCGCGCTCGCCCGGGTCTGGAAAGCCGTGCGCTTTTCCTGGTGGATGACGACGATGCTGCATCGTTTTCCCGACACCAGCGATTTCGATCAGAAGATCCAGGAAGCGGAGCTCGATTACCTCACCCATTCCCGCGCCGCATCGACGGCGCTTGCCGAAAACTATGTCGGCCTACCGTTCTGAGTCGATTCTAGAGCTTCTTGGCGACTTCACTTGCCGCCTCGCGGATCGTCTGCATCAGGATCGACATTGGCAGGGTGGGGATTGCGTCGGTGCGCACTGTCAACCCGACCGGTCCTTTCGTCTCGCTGGTGTCGATCGGCAGCAGGGCCAGCAGGCCGTCATCGACATCGCCGGCCACGACGCCGGCTGAGATGATCCAGATGGCGTCGCTGGCGCGAACGAAGGCGCGGCCGAAGGAGTCGGACACGGTTTCGATCTGATTGGGCAGTCCGCCGGCGCCGTTGGCGATCAGAAAACTCTCGACGAAGGGACGGATGATCGAGCCGCGCGTCGGCATCAGGAGCGTATAAAGGCTGAGATCGGAAAACAGCGATTGCTTTGCCGAAAGCAGGGGATGACCGGCCCGAACGGCAAAGACCACCTGCTCGGAGTAGAGATGTTCGAAGGAGAAGCCGGTCATGTTGTCCGGGCTTGCCAGGCGGCCGACCACGAGATCGAGATCGCCGATACGCAGTTGCTCCAAAAGCACGGCGTTTTCGCCAGTGACGATCTTGATGCGGCTCCAGGTCTCCTCGCGGAGAAACAATTCCATCGCTCGCGGCATGATGCGCGTCGAAACCGTCGGCAGCGCGCCGATGCGGATTGGCGGCGCCTCGCCGGACCGCTCCTGCGATACGGAATCCAGCCCCTGTCTGAGGGCCGAGAGTGCCGCGCCGGCGTGGCGAAGAAACACTTCGCCATAGCGGGTGATGCGGATGCCGCGCCCGTCGCGCTCGAAAACGGCGACACCAAGCGCTTCCTCCAACTCGCGGATCGTTTTTGTTACCGCTGGCTGGCTGATATTGAGCAGGCCGGCCGCCTTGATCACGCTTTTCTGGCGCGCAACCTCGACAAAGGTCTGCAGATGGCGGAATTTAATGCGCGCGTCGAGCATGCTCATTCATAACCTTGGAGTTATCGTAGAGCGAAGAAATATCATTTTACCTAACCAGATTATACATCCAATCTCGCCGCCGAGGAGATTTCCAGTGCAGTTTGCCCGCATCAATGACGTCACGATCCACTATCAGATCATCGGTGGCCCCGCCGACAAGCCTGTTCTTGTTTTTGCCAATTCGCTCGGCACCGATTTCCGGATCTGGCGTGATGTGATCGTGCGCCTGGCCGGTGATTTTCCCATCGTGCTGTACGACAAGCGCGGCCATGGTCTCTCCGATCTCGGCCAGATGCCCTATTCGATCGAGGACCATGCCACCGATCTTGCCGGTCTGCTCGATTTCCTCTCGGTCAAGGATGCCGTGATTTGCGGCCTCTCCGTCGGCGGGCTGATCGCCCAGTCGCTCTATCAGCGGCGCACGGATCTGGTGCGGGCGCTCGTGCTCTGCGACACAGCCCACAAGATCGGCACGGCCGACAGCTGGAACGCCCGCATCGCGCAGGTCGAGGCCGCAGGCATCGAGTCGATTGTCGATGCCGTCATGGAGCGCTGGTTCACGCCGGCGTTCCGTCGTCCGGAAAACATCGCCTTTGCCGGCTATTGCAACATGCTGATCCGCCAGCCGGCAGCGGGCTATGCCGCGACCTGTGCTGCGCTTCGCGACGCCGATCTGACGGAGGCGGCCAGCAAGATTGCCGTACCGACGATCTGCATCGTCGGCGATCAGGATGGCTCGACGCCGCCTGATCTCGTGCTGTCGATGGCCAGGCTCATTCCGAATGCGCGCTATGAAGTGATCAAGGACGCCGGTCACATTCCCTGCGTCGAGCAACCCGAGGCGTTGACCGAAGTCATCCGTGCCTTCATCGACGTCGTCCTGCGTGGAGAACAAGCCCCATGAATGACCCCACCACGCCATCCCAGCGCTATCAGCAAGGCATGGCGACCAGACGGGCCGTGCTCGGCGACGACCATGTCGATCGTGCGCAGCAGGGAGTAACGGAGTTCGACCAGCCCTTTCAGGAGCTGATCACCGAAGCAGCCTGGGGGCATGTCTGGTCGCGCCCGACGCTGAGCCGGCGTGAGCGTTCCATCGTGACAATAGCGCTTTTGGCCGCGCTTGGTCAGGACGATGAGGTGGCCATGCATGTGCGCGCCACGCGCAACACCGGTGCGACACGCGATGACATTTGCGAGGCGCTTCTGCATGTGGCGATTTATGCCGGCGTGCCGGCGGCAAACCATGCGATCAAGATCGCCAAGCAGGTTTTTGAACAGATGGACGCCGAAAGGGCGGCTTGAAGCGAGGCAGACATGTCCGACAGAACCAACAGCAAGCCCGAAACGGGCGCCTTCTTTGCCCGGGACCGTGCCTGGCATCCGCCGGCCTTTGCGCCGGGATACAAGACCTCGGTCTTGCGTTCGCCGCAGCGCGCATTGCTGTCGCTCGACGGCACCATTTCCGAAATCACCGGACCGGTCTTCGGCCATTCCATATTGAACGAGCTCGACAACGATCTGATCCATAATTTTGCCAGACCCGGCGAAAGCGCCATCGGCGAACGCATCATCGTGCATGGCCGCGTGCTCGACGAGCGTGGCCGGCCGGTACCCGGCGTGCTGCTCGAATTCTGGCAGGCCAATGCCGGCGGGCGCTATCGCCACAAGAAGGAAAGCTATCTCGCAGCGATCGACCCAAATTTCGGAGGCTGCGGCCGCGCGATTACCGATGATGACGGCCACTACGCCTTTCGCACGGTCCGTCCCGGGGCCTATCCCTGGCCGAATGGCGTCAATGACTGGCGCCCGGCACACATCCATTTCTCCGTCTTCGGCCATGGCTTTGCGCAGCGGCTGATCACGCAGATGTATTTCGAGGGCGATCCGATGATCTGGAAATGTCCGATCGTCGGGACCATTCCCGACAAGCAGGCCATCGAGCAGCTGATCGCGCCGCTTGACTGGGGCAATACGATCCCGATGGATGCGCGCGCCTATAAATTCGATATCGTGCTGCGCGGTCGTCGCTCGACCCTGTTCGAAAACCGGCTGGAGGGCAACTGATGGTACAGCAACTCGGCTATCTGAAGGAAACGCCGTCGCAAACGGCAGGTCCTTACGTTCATATCGGCCTTACCCCCAACTACAGCGAAATCGGCGGCGTCTATGACGCGGATCTCGGCACCTCCATGGTCAATGAGAAGACGCATGGCGAGCGCATCACCGTTGTTGGACGCATCCTCGATGGCGCTGGCGGGCTGGTCAGGGATGCGGTCATCGAGATCTGGCAGGCCGACAGCGCCGGGCTTTACAACAGTCCCTCGGAGCTGCGCGGCACGGCCGATCCCAATTTCACCGGCTGGGGTCGTTGCCCGACAAGTTCGGAAGACGGGACCTTTCGCTTCGAAACGATCAAGCCCGGCCGCGTTCCCTTCAAGGACGGCCGCAAGATGGCGCCGCATATCACTCTTTGGATCGTGGCGCGCGGCATCAATATTGGGCTGCATACGCGCATGTACTTTCCCGAGGAGACGAGCGCCAATGCCGAAGATCCATTGCTTGCCCGCATCGAGCATAAGGACCGTCTGGCAACGCTGATCGCCACGAAGGAAGGCTCCGCCTATACCTTCGATGTGCATTTGCAGGGAGACAGGGAAACTGTTTTCCTCGATATATAGGCCATGAGCATTTCCCCTTTCGATCACCCTTTTCTGTCCGGCCTCCTCGGTGACGCGGAGGTCTCGGGCTATTTTTCGGTGAAAGCCGAGATCCGCGCCATGCTCGACTTCGAGGCGGCTCTCGCCAAGGTCGAGGCGCAGCATGGGGTGATCCCACAGGCCGCCGCGCAGCGCATTGGCGAGGTCTGCGCCAGTTTCGAACCCGATCTCTCGAGCCTGAAGGCGGGAACGGCAACGGACGGGGTCGTCATTCCGGATCTCGTCAGGCAACTGCGCAAGGTTGTTGGCGACGATGCCGGCAGCCATGTCCATTTCGGCGCCACCAGTCAGGATGTCATCGACACCAGCCTGATGATGAGACTGAAGGCGGTGGCTTTCCTGTTGAGCGGTCGTCTTTTTGCCGTCTCGGCGGGACTTCAAAAGCTCGACGATCAGTTTGGCCCGAACAGGCTCATGGGTCGAACCCGCATGCAGGCCGCAATCCCGATTACCGTGTCCGACCGGCTGCGCGCCTGGCGGCATCCGCTCGAGCAATATCGGGATCGGCTGACGCAGGAGAGTTTTCCCCTGCAGTTCGGCGGTGCCGCCGGTACGCTCGAAAAGTTCGGGCCGAAGGCGGAAGACATTCGTGCCGCGCTGGCGCAGGCGCTCGGCTTGACCGATGAGCCGCAATGGCAGAGCCAGCGCGGGCGGATCGCCGAATTTGTGGGACTGCTGTCGATGATCTCGGGCAGTCTCGGCAAAATCGGTCAGGACGTAGCGCTTCTGGCACAGGCCGGGGATGAAATCGAGCTTGCCGGCGGCGGCGGTTCTTCCGCCATGCCGCACAAGCAGAATCCGGTTGCGGCGGAGATATTGGTGACGCTGGCGCGCTTCAACGCCGTCCAACTCTCCGGCATCCATCAGTCGCTCGTTCACGAGCAGGAACGTTCGGGGGCTGCCTGGACGCTGGAATGGCTTCTATTGCCGCAGATGGTGGTGGCGACAGCCGCATCGTTGCGTCAGGCGCTGCAGATGCTCGGGACGATCAAACGCTTGGGGACGGCATCCTGAATGACGTCTTAGACTGAAATCATAACCTCTAAATTATGGATTGAAGCATTTATTTCATTTTACATCACCATTTCGTATGAGAAATTGGCGATGGTCGAGGTTTGAAGATTGGATGCGGCCGGGAATCCGCGCTGCCGGGAGGAGAAAAGAATGAAGCGATTTATCTTGGCCGCTATCGCGGCCGTTGCCCTTGGCGGCGCTGCCTATGCTGACACCATCAAGGTCGGCGTCATCGGACCTTTCTCGGGGCCGTTTGCCCTGCAGGGAAAGAATTTCAAGGCCGGCATCGATGCCTATATGGCTGTCAACGGCAAGAAGGTCGGCAATGACGAGGTGGAGGTGATCTACCGCGACGTGCCGCAGGCTGACCCCGCACAGTCGAAGGCACTGGCGCAGGAACTGGTGGTCAAGGAGAAGGTTCAGTATCTTGCTGGTTTCTACTTCACGCCGGATGCGATGGCGGTAACGCCGATCCTCAAGCAGGCCAATGTGCCGATGGTGATCTTCAATGCCGCGACCTCGGCAATCGTCACTAAGAGCCCGCTGGTCGTCCGCACCTCCTTCACGACCTGGCAGACCTCGACCCCGATCGCCAAGGTCGCCTATGACGGCGGTGTGAAGAAAGTCATCTCGGTCGTCAGCGACTACGGTCCGGGCGTCGATGCCGAAAATGCCTTCAAGGCCGGTTTCGAGAAGCAGGGCGGCGAAGTGGTGCAGGCGATCCGCATGCCGCTGTCGACCAATGACTTCAGCCCGATCATGCAGCGCATCAAGGATTCCGGCGCGCAGGGCGTCTTCGCCTTCCTGCCGTCCGGCCCGACGACGCTTGGCTTCGTCAAGGCCTATAATGAAAACGGCCTGAAAGCTGGCGGCATCAAGCTGTTTGCGCCCGGCGATCTGACGCAGGAATCCGACCTGCCGGCGCTAGGTGACGCGGCCCCCGGCATGCAGACCACGTTCCACTATGCGATTTCGCACGACTCGCCTGAAAACAAGGCTTTCGTTGCTGCCGCCGACAAGGCGATCGGAAATCCGGCCGAGCTGACATTCCCGGCGGTCGGTGCTTTTGATGGCATGCACGTCATCTACAAGATGATCGAGGCGACCGGTGGCAAGCAGGATGCGCAGAAGGCCGTCGATGCCGTGAAGGGCCTCTCCTGGGTCAGCCCGCGCGGTCCGGTCACCATCGACGCCGAAAGCCGCCATATCACGCAGAACATCTATCTGCGCGAAGTCGCCAAGGGCGATGACGGCAAATACTACAACAAGGAGATCCAGACCTTCGAAAAGCAGGGCGATCCCGGCCTTGCGGCAGCGAAGTAGGACGCTCTCACCGCTAGCTCCCATCTGAGCGGAATTTGCTTCTGCTCAGATGGAGCCCGAAGGTCGGCGCCACAACAACCGGACCAGTCATATCAATGCAAACCGTGCTCAGCATAGCAGTCGATGCCCTCGCTTACGGCATGGTGCTGTTCGTGATTTCCATCGGCCTTTCAGTGACGATGGGGTTGATGCGCGTCGTCAATCTCGCCCACGGCGCCTTCGCCATGATCGGCGGCTATATCGCCTCCTATGCGACGCGGGATCTCGGGCTTGGCTATGGTGTGGCGGTGTTGCTGGCCGTAGTCGGCACCGTCATCATTTCTATCCCGATCGAGCGGCTGCTCTACAGGCGCATCTACGGCGCCCCGGAACTGACGCAGGTGCTGATGACCATCGGCATCACCTTCTGCATCATCGGCATTGCAAACTATGTCTTCGGCCCGACCTTGAAGACCATACCCCTGCCGGGCAACCTGCAAGGGTCCGTCGACCTCGGCTTCCGCACCATCGGCATACATCGCATCTTCGCGATCGTCTGTGGTCTCATCGTCGCACTGGCGCTTTGGTACACGATCGAGAAGACCTCGTTCGGCGTCAAGCTGCGCGCCTCTGTCGACAATGCCTCGATGGCGGCCGCCCTCGGCGTGCGCACAGAGATCGTCTACGCCGTCAGCTTCGCGGTTGCCGTCGGGCTTGCCGCCTTCGGCGGCGTCGTGGGTGCCGAACTGCTGCCGGTCGAACCCTACTATGCCCTGCGTTACATGGTGACTTTCCTCGTCGTCGTCTCGGTCGGTGGCGCAGGCTCCATTTCCGGCGCGCTCTTCGCCTGCCTGATCCTCGGCTGCATCGATACAACAGGCCGTTACCTCATGCCCGAATATGGCGAGTTCTTCTTCTATCTCGCCGTCATTGCCATCATCTGCGTTTTCCCGCGCGGCTTTGCCGGGAGGTTGAAGTAATATGGCGCTGACGACCCTGCAAAGAGAGGCAATCCCGGCCGTGACGAGACACCGTACTCTTGGACAGGATGGGATTGCGGTCGCCGTTATCGTGGTCTTGGCCGCCGCGGGCTATATCCTGTTTCCGGACAATCTGGCGCTTCTGACGCGTTTGATCGCCATTGCCTTGCTGGTTCTGTCGCTCGATCTTGTCACCGGCTATTGCGGCGTGGCAACCCTCGGACATGCCGCGCTCTTCGGGGCCGGCGCCTACGCAGCTGGGATCGCCTCGGCGCATTACGGCATCAACGATCCCCTCTTGATGACGCTTGCCGGCATTGTCGGCGGTGCGATCGCGGGGCTGGTCTGTTCGGTCGTCATTCTGCGGGCTCATGGCCTGCCGCAGCTCGTGCTGTCGATTGCGCTGATCTATCTCTTCCATGAATTCGCCAACAAGGCCTCGAGCTGGACCGGCGGCAGCGACGGGCTGTCAGGCATTTCCCCGGACCCGCTGTTCGGAAGTTTCGAATTCGATCTCTACGGCCATACGGCCTATCTCTACGGCGTCGCGCTCTTGCTCATCGTGCTCGTGTTGCTGCGCGTCCTCGTGCGCTCGCCGTTCGGCATGCTCTGCCGCGGCATCCGGCAGGATCCCTTGCGTATCCGCGCCATGGGCGCTTCGCCGAAGGTGGCGCTGATCAAGATGTATGTGATTTCCGGTGCCGTTGCCGGCGTCGGCGGTGCATTGACCGCGATCTCGACCCAGGTTGTCGGGCTGGACAGCCTGTCGTTCACCCAGTCGGCCGAGGCGCTGGTCATGCTCGTGCTCGGCGGCACCGGGTCGCTGTTCGGCGCGCTCGTCGGCACACTGATCTTCATGCTGTTCGAGGACTATGTCTCCGCTGCCAATCCCTTCCACTGGCTGACGATCGTCGGCGCACTGCTGATCCTCGTCGTCCTGTTTGCGCCGAAGGGCATTTACGGCACTGCCGCCGCCTATGTCGCCCGCCGCAGGGAGGCGCGGTCATGAGCGCGATCTTCGAGGTCAAGAATCTGAGGAAGGCGTTCGGCGGCTTGACAGTGACCAACGACGTCAGCCTGTCGATGGCACCGGGGGATCGTGTGGCGCTGATCGGCCCGAACGGCGCCGGCAAGACCAGCTTCGTCAATCTCGTCACCGGCAATCTGCGGCCCGACGCCGGTGAGGTCCATATCGCCGGTCACAATGTGAACCGTGTTGATGCCATCGGCCGGGTCCGGCGCGGGCTGGTGCGCTCGTTCCAGGTGACGCGGCTGTTTCAGGATATGACCCCGGCTGAACATATCGGCATGGCGGTCTTGCAGCGAACGGGCCGCTCCGGCCGCATGTTCGGCAACTTCCTCACCATGCCCGACGTCATGGCTGAGGCGGAAGAACTGCTCGGCACGCTCGGTCTGGCCGGACTGGCGCATCGCAAGGTCAGCGAAATTGCCTATGGCCAGCAGCGGCTCCTCGAGATCGCCGTCGCGATGGCCCTGAAGCCCAAGGTGCTGCTGCTGGATGAGCCTGCGGCCGGCGTGCCGCAGAGCGATACCGGCCGCATCGAGCAGGCGCTTGCCGATCTGCCGCCCGATCTCGCCGTACTGATGATCGAGCACGACATGGATCTCGTCTTCCGGTTTGCCAAGCGCGTGGTCGTGCTGGCCGCCGGCACCATCATCTTCGACGGTTCGCCGAAAGACGTGACGCAGGATGCGCGTGTGCGCGAAGCCTATCTTGGGAGCTACGCCAATGCCGGCCACGCCGCTTGAAGTGGAAAATCTGTCGGCCGGCTATGGCCCGACGCGGGTGCTCGAAGGCGTTTCCTTCTCCGTACCTGCCGGTGGTCGGCTTGCCGTTCTCGGCCGCAACGGCATGGGCAAGAGCACGCTGCTGGCGACCCTTGCCGGCCAGACGCGGCGTTATGGCGGCCGCATCCGGCTTGGTTCGGCCGAAATTGCCGGACTGCCAAGCGCCAGACGAGCCCATCAGGGACTAGGCTATGTGCCGCAGACGCGCGATGTCTTCCCGACGCTGACTGTCGAGGAAAACCTCTCTGTCGGGCTGAAGGGGCGACCCAAAAGCGCGATACAGGAAGCCTACGACATGTTTCCGCGCCTGAAGGAGCGGCGAAAGAATCTCGGTGGCCAGCTGTCCGGCGGCGAGCAGCAGATGCTGTCGACCGCCCGCACAATCCTCGGCCGCCCCTCTGTGCTGCTTCTGGATGAGCCGTTGGAAGGGCTGGCGCCCGTCATCTGCGAGGAACTGATGGCGGCCTTCGCCGAGCTCGCCAAAACAGGCGATATGACCATTCTCCTAGTGGAGCAACGCATTCAGAGCGCGCTCGACTTTGCGAGCGACGTTATCATTCTGGAGCGCGGGCGGGTTGCCTGGAAGGGGATACCCGCGGCGCTCGCGCAGGATCATGATGTGGTCGAGCGCCTGCTCGGCGTGGGTGGTTTGCACTAGCGCGCACCCTTCCGGATCGCGCAATTGCGATGATCGCTCCATTTGTCGTAAACTTACCGTCTGATTGCTTTTAAAGAGAGGTGCGGCATGGACCGATTCACCGGCGGTTGCCTCTGCGGTAAGGTTCGAATAGTGGCGTCAGGACGCCCATATCGGGTTGGCATTTGTCATTGCCTCGACTGCCGCAAGCATCATGGCGCGCTTTTTCACGCTTCTGCGATCTTCCCTCAGGATGCGGTGGTGATCGATGGCGAAACACGCGACTATGCCGGCCGGTTTTTCTGTCCTCATTGTGGCTCGTCCGTCTTCTCGCGAAGCGCAGACGAGATCGAAGTCAATCTGGGGTCTCTGGATGCTCCTGATCAGCTGACGCCGACCTATGAGCTCTGGACTATCCGGCGCGAATCCTGGTTGCCGCCGTTTCCGCGTACAAGACGATACGATTGCGATCGTGAGGCAACGAGCCGCTCGGAGGAATAGGTTGGGCTCGCAGCAGGCGCTACCCTGACAAGCCTCGTCGATAGCAGCCGCATCCAGCAATTCATGTTGACGACAAAACGTCGATAATTTATCGATATATTCTCATCGTTATAGGCGCAGTGCTGCTGGAGGCGGATTTGTCGGAGAAGATTTCGGGTCGTTGGGATTTCTGGATCGATCGCGGCGGCACCTTTACCGATGTCGTCGGGCGGGGCCCGTCTGGTGTCCTCCATGCCCGCAAGGTCCTGTCGGAAAATCCCGATGCCTATCGCGACGCCGCAGTGCACGGTATTCGCCTGCACCTCGGCCTGGGCAAGGGCGATCCAATCCCCGCCGATACGATCGGTGAAGTGCGCATGGGTACAACGGTCGCCACCAATGCACTGCTCGAACGCAAGGGTGAGCGTCTGGCTCTGGTGACCACCAAGGGCTTCCGCGACGCGCTGCGCATCGGCTATCAGGAGCGCAAGAAGATTTTCGCGACGGAGATCGTCAAGCCGGAGGCGCTTTACGAGGATGTCGTCGAGATCGAGGAGCGCGTGCTGGCCGATGGCACGCTCGAGCTTGCTCTAGATGAGAAGGCAGCGGAAGCCGCATTACGTGAGCTTCTCGCCAAAGGCTACCGCTCTGTCGCCATCGTCTTCATGCACGCCTACAAGTTCCCGGCCCATGAAGCGGCGGTCGCCCGCATCGCCCGGTCCCTCGGTTTCGAGCAGGTTTCCGTCAGCCATGAAGTGTCGCCGCTGATCAAGCTTGTCGGCCGTGGCGATACGGCTGTCATTGACGCCTATCTGTCGCCCGTGCTCGGACGCTATATCGGCCAGGTCTGCGACGAACTCGATGTCGAGCGCACCGGCGCGCGCGTCATGTTCATGATGTCGTCAGGTGGATTGACCGCAGCCGACATGTTCCAGGGGAAGGATGCCATCCTGTCCGGCCCGGCCGGCGGTGTCGTCGGCCTTGCGAAAACGGGCGAACAGGCCGGATTCACCAATGTCATCGGTTTCGACATGGGCGGCACGTCCACGGATGTGGCCCATTTCGACGGCGAATATGAGCGCGCCTTCGAAACGGAAGTGGCCGGCGTGCGCGTACGAGCGCCGATGATGCTGATCCATACGGTTGCCGCCGGTGGCGGCTCCATCCTGCATTTCGATGGCGACCGTTTCCGTGTCGGCCCGGATTCGGCAGGCGCCTTTCCGGGGCCTGCCTGCTATCGCAACGGCGGCCCGCTGGCGGTGACCGACGCCAATGTCATGGCCGGCAAGCTCTTGCCTGAATTCTTCCCGTCGATCTTTGGCACCAATCAGGACCAGCCGCTCGATGTCGAGACGGTGCGCGGCAAGTTCGCCGAACTCGCCGCCCGGATCGGCGATGGCCGCAGCCCGGAAGATGTCGCCGACGGCTTCATTCGCATCGCCGTTGCCAATATGGTTGAAGCGATCAAGAAGATCTCGGTCCAGCGCGGCTATGACGTGACGCGCTATGCCCTCAACTGCTTCGGTGGCGCCGGCGGGCAGCATGCGTGCCTGGTCGCCGATGCGCTCGGCATGAAGAGCATCCTGCTGCATCCGATGTCCGGCCTTCTTTCGGCCTACGGCATGGGGCTTGCCGACATCAGAGCGACGCGCCAGAAGGCGCTCGGCGTTGCCCTTGATGAGGCCGCACCGTCTGCCGTTGCTGCGCTGGGTGGCGAACTGCGCGGGGAATGCGTGCCCGAGCTTGAAGCGCAGGGTGTTCCCGCAAACGAAATCAAGACAGTTCAGCGCGCCCATATCCGTTATGCCGGTACCGACACCGTCCTGGCTGTCGAGACAACATTCCCTGAGATCGATGACCCCGCGCGCCTGCGCGGCGAGTTCGAGACGCTGCACAAGCGGCGCTTCGGTTTTGTCGCCGAGGACAAGCCGCTGGTCGTCGAGGCGGTCGAGATCGAGACCATCGGTGGTGCCGCCGCCGATATCGCCGTTCAGCGCGATGAAGTGGGCGAGGGCGAGGCGGACGCAGCACGGCGTGCCTCTTTCTATTCCGGTGGCGCAAGCCATGACGCCGCGGTCGTTTTGCGCCAGGCAATCGTACCCGGCCAGACCGTCACGGGCCCTGCCATCATCATCGAGCCGAACCAGACCATCGTCATCGAGGATGGCTGGCAGGCGCAGCTGACCGCCAGGGATCATATCGTTCTCAAGCGTATCAAGGCCCTGCCGGAGCGCAGCGCCATCGGCACCAAGGCCGATCCTGTCATGCTGGAGATCTTCAACAATCTCTTCATGTCGATTGCCGAGCAGATGGGCATGACGCTGCAGAACACCGCCTATTCGGTCAACATCAAGGAGCGGCTGGATTTCTCCTGCGCCGTCTTCGATGCGGAAGGGAATCTCGTCGCCAACGCGCCGCATATGCCCGTGCATCTGGGCTCCATGGATGCGTCGGTCGCAACCGCAATCCGTGAAAATCCCGTCATCCATCCGGGTGACGTCTTCCTGATCAACGCGCCTTATAATGGCGGCACGCATCTGCCGGACCTTACGGTCTGCACGCCGGTCTTCGATGATGCTGGCAAGCGCATCCGCTTCTGGGTCGCCAGCCGCGGCCATCATGCCGATATCGGCGGCATTTCGCCGGGTTCGATGTCGCCGCTTGCGACCCATATCGAGGAAGAAGGCGTCTATATCGACAATTTCAAGCTGCTCGATCGCGGACGGTTCTGTGAGGATGAGCTGGCGAAGCTGCTGACGGGTGCGCGTTATCCGGTGCGCACGCTTGCGCAGAACGTCAACGATCTGAAAGCGCAGGTCGCCGCCAACGAGAAGGGTGTGGCCGAGCTCAAGAAGATGATCGTCCATTTCGGCGAAGAGGTTGTCGACGCCTATATGGGCCACGTTCAGGACAATGCCGCCGAAAGCGTGCGCCGCGTTCTCGACCGCCTGCCGGATGGCGAATTCAGCTATGAGATGGATCAGGGCTGCAAGATCGTCGTCAAGATCTCGATCGACAAGGACAAGCGCGAGGCAACGGTCGATTTCACCGGCACCTCGCCGCAGCGTGCCGACAATTTCAACGCGCCGCAACCGGTGACGCGCGCTGCCGTGCTCTATGTCTTCCGTGTTCTGGTCGAGGCCGATATTCCGATGAATGCCGGTTGCCTCAGGCCGATCCGCATCGTCATCCCCGAAGGCACCATGCTGACGCCGAAATATCCGGCTGCCGTCGTTGCCGGCAATGTCGAGGTCAGCCAGGCCGTGACAAACTGCCTGTTCGGAGCGGTCGAAACGCTTGCGGCAGCACAGGGCACGATGAACAATCTCACCTTCGGCAATGATGCCTATCAGTACTACGAGACAATCTGCTCGGGCGCGCCGGCCGGCCCTGGTTTCCATGGTGCGGATGCCGTGCATACGCATATGACCAACTCGCGTCTGACCGACCCGGAAATCCTGGAAACCCGCTTTCCGGTGGTGCTCGAGGATTTCCACATTCGTCCCAACTCGGGCGGCCAGGGCAAATGGAATGCCGGCAACGGCACGCAGCGCACCATTCGCACCCGCGAGAAGCTGGAATTCGCCGTGCTTTCGGGTCATCGCCGCGTCGCGCCCTTCGGCGTCAAGGGCGGCGAACCGGGCCAGACCGGGCGCAACTATGTCCGGCGCAATGACGGCACGATCGATGAGCTGATCGGCTCTGCCCATACGGTGCTCGATGCCGGTGAAGCCTTCACCGTGGTTACTCCCACGGGTGGCGGCTATGGCAAGAGAGACGAATAGAGGCGTTGCTGCGTTTGCAGATGCATTGATCCGGATCGAAGGAGTTTTCGGGTGACTTCTGAGGAAAAGAGTAGACCGCGCGAACTGATCGTCTCGTCCGCACATCTTGCGGACGGCAGTTCGCCGGCCTTGTCCGAGCTTGAATACGGGTCGATCCTGTTTTCCCATGCTTTCAATCGGTGGTTGGTGCGTTGCATGGCCGCTGCCGGCGTGCCCGGTCTTTCGCCGACCGAGATTCTGATCATCCACTCCGTCCGCCATCGTGACAGGCCGAAGACGCTTGCCGACCTGTGCCTCGTGCTCGATATCGAAGACACCCACGTCGCCAACTATGCCATCAAGAAGCTGGAAGCGGCCGGTCTCGTCAAAAGCGGCAAGGCCGGCAAGGAAAAAACCATCCGCGTCACCGACAAGGGCTTGGATGCGTTAAAGCGCTACACCGAAATTCGCGAGCGCTTGCTGGTGGAGGCGACCAAGGTTTCCGGGCTTTCGCAGGACGGTCTTTCCGATATCGCCTCGCATCTGAGGGCGCTCTCGGGATACTACGAGCAGGCCGCGCGTTCGGCTGCGACGCTGTAGGCTGATGGCAAGGACGAAAGTCCCTCGAAAACCTTCATCACGTATTGCTAAAGTTTATTTTTCCCCGATGAGCTGAGGCCTGAAGCGAGACCTGACCGGGACGCAAGTCACGGGGGCTTATCTATTTCGCCATCTCGTACCTATATTAGGCTTATGCGATCCACTGTCGGGCGTCCGACCAGAGATCTGCATCGGGCAAACGATATGATCCTGTTTTTACCACGGTACAACTTTTGGAAAATGCTGGCTTCGCATGGTGGCAAAAGTGTGCTTTTTTTGACCGAAAGGGGAATGGTGTAAAAACTTCCATGAACAACGATAGTTTTGAGCTGAAATTTTGGGGCGTGCGGGGAAGCATACCTGTATCGGGACCGGAATTTGAGCGGTACGGCGGCAATACGTCGTGCATAGAGTTAAGACATGACGGCAGGCACATTCTATTCGACGCCGGAACAGGGCTGCGCGAGGCGGCCGTATCGCTTGCAAAGGAAGGGGTTCGCAACATCGATCTCTTCTTCACGCACTCGCACTACGACCATATCATCGGTTTGCCGTTCTTCAGTGCCATCTATGATCCTAGGGTCAGCGTCGATCTCTGGTCGGGCCATCTGGCCGGCAAGACGACGACACGGCAGATGATCGGCCAGTTCATGCGGCCGCCATGGTTTCCTGTCGAACCCGATATCTGTCGCGCGACGATGAACTTTCGCGATTTCACCGCCGAGGACACGCTAAAGCCGCATCCAGGCATCGTCATGCATACGGCCCGGCTGAACCATCCCGGTGGTTGCATCGGCTATCGCATCGAATGGTCTGGCCGGGTGATCGCCATGATCTACGATACCGAGCATGTGGCCGGCAAACTCGATGAGACCGCGCTTGCGCTGATGGCCGATGCCGATCTCGCCATCTATGATGCGACCTATACCGAAGGGGAAATGCCGAAGCATCTGGGCTTCGGACATTCCACCTGGCAGGAAGGCGTCAAGCTTGCCAAGAAGGCCGGCGTCAAGCGCCTTGCCCTCTTTCACCATGCGCCGGCTCGCACCGACGCCGAACTGGACGAGTTGCAGCGGGACGCGCAGAAGAGTTTTCCCGGCGCGTTCATGGCCTTTGACGGGCAATCGCTACAGCTCTGAATGCTTCCGTGCGACGCCCGGATCCGTAAATGGCGGCTAACGCACGAAATTGCCGACCGGCCGCCATTCTATGGCGGCATGGCCGGCCGTTTCCTCAAACAACGCCTCGACGAAAGACCATGCGACGGTGTCATGCACCAGATGGTGCGTCATCACGCCGATCGGCTCGTCATTGCCGTCGAAGCGGTTCTGGAGTTCTTCCACCAGCCGCGCGATCAATCCTTCATGCGGAAGGCCGCCGCGCACGCCGTGCCACCTCATGATGTCGATATGGGTGTTGACCAGCGTGATCTGCGCCTCCTTCGCCAAGCCGAAGACGGAGACGGCGCGGTATCCGAAGGGCGCCAGGTGAGGCAGCAATGCATCGTCGATGCGGTTCCACGGCGGCACCAGCATGGCCAGAAACTGCGCGGGATAAAGCGCCTTCAACTTGTCGAAGCCGCGATGCAGCTCATCAAGCACAGCAGCCTGTGGCCGATGCAGGCCGAGTTCCTGCTTTTTCGTCTCATCCGGCGCATAGTTCTGATGCATCCAGCCATGAACGGTGACTGTGACGCGGCTTTGGCCTGCCAGGCGTTCCGCCAGCGGCTCGCCGGTCGGTCCGGGAATGACGGCCAAAGCCATCGGCACATCGAAGCGATCGGATAGTGACAGCAGCCGGTCGAGGGCAGAGGTGGGTTCGATGGCGTCGTCGTCCCGGAACCAGAACTTCGCCTTGCGTCCCGCCTCGGTCCAACGGCGCAACTCATCGCGCAAGGGCTGCCAGTCGGCTCTATCGCTCATAATAGGTGTCTCCCAGATGTTTCCGAAGAATGGTTTCAAGCTGCTTCGATGCCGCGCCCAGGGAGCGCTCCTCATGCACGAAGCGGTGCGCTGCCTTGGCCATGCTCCGCCGCTGTGCATCGTCGTTCAAAAGCCGCGCGATGGCATTGGAGTAGGCTTCGACGTCGCCGGCTGGTGTCAGCAGTCCCGTTACGCCGGCCGTGACCACTTCCGGCACGCCTGCCGTCGCCTGCGCCACTACGGGCAGACCTGCAGCCTGCGCCTCAAGATAGGCAAGGCCATAGGCCTCGTTATTGCCCGGCCAGACATAGATCCCGGCGGTCGCAAGCTCCGTTGCAATCTCAGAAGCTGTGCACTCTCCGCGCCAGATGATCCGGTCGTCATCGAAAGTTGAAAACAATGCCCTTACGTCGGCGCGCATCGGCCCGTCGCCGATGACGGTCAGGGTCCAGTCCTCATCGCGGATGAGGTCGAGCGCCTTTGCCAGCATGACATAGCTGTCGAACTTGTCACCCTTGCGCAGCATGGCGACGCTGATCAGTCGCCGCGGGTCTGGGGATGAGGGTGGCTGTGCAAACAGCGATGTATCTATGAAAGGTAGAAATCGTTCGTAGCGACCGTCTGGAATAGTATCCATGAGGCCGATCCGGTCTCGCTCGGTGAAGCAGAGATTGACGGCGGCCAGACGCACCGCATCGGCGATCAGCCGCTGGTTTTCGCTCCAGCCATTGTCGTCATGGCGCCTCGAGTAAGAGGCTTCGGCAGTGACATAAGGTATGCCGAGTTGTCCGGCGATGGGTGGGCCGATGAGATCCGGTGTCTTGTAGTAGGGGTGGTAGGTGAACCAAAGGTCGGGCGATGACTGGCTTTGCCAGCCGTGGAGCAGCCGACTCACCTCACCCTCTGCCTGCCGGGCGACCTCGCCACGAGGTCCTGCGTCCGGGGTTGCCGTAAAGCTGCGCAGCTCCGATGCGACTTCGACCTCGTGCCCGGCCATTCCAAGCGCCGCTATGATCTGCCGCGCCATTAGCCGGTCGCCGGAAGGCACTGGATGAGTGGGAGGTTTGAGCGGAGCGTAGAAGGCGATCTTCATGCTGTTGTCACATGGTTGACAATTAAGTGATGGCAGGAGCCCGGATTGTGAGAGGATTGCCCGAATTTCGACCGGTTGCGTGACAATAAGGTCCCTGCTTCAAAAAGCCGCATTCTCGACAGCGTGCGGCGTTGCGGCTAGATGAATAGGCGATAACCGTTTTCGCTTCTGTTGTGAACGGACAATATACATTGGGTTTGATGACCATCGAGGCAAGAAAGCCAATCATTTCCGATCGTCTCGTGCGGAAGTTCCGCCTTGGCTCCGGCTTGATCGTTTTCAGCTTTGTGATCATGCATCTGGCCAATCACTCTCTAGGCCTCATTTCCCTCAACATGGCCGAGCGTGCACAGCATTGGTTCATGGCCGTGTGGCGCAATCCCGTCGGCACGGTTCTCCTTTACGGCGCGCTGATCGTCCATATCATGCTGGTCCTGCGGCTTCTCTACAGGCGCCGCACACTGGTCATGCCCCCAGGCGAAGCTTTTCAGATCGTCACCGGCCTGCTCGTGCCTCTTCTCCTCATCGATCACATCGTGGCCACGCGTATCGTGCATGATGTTTACGGCTATCACGATACTTACAAGGCGATCGTCCGCACGCTGTGGCTCACATCGCCGGCGAGCGGCGTACGCCAGGCGTTTCTGCTTGTTATCATCTGGGTTCACGGCTGCATCGGCGTTCACTTCTGGCTGCGTTTTCGCCCCTGGTACATGGCGATCTCCCCCGTATTGCTGTCCTGCGCCATCGTTCTGCCGATTCTAGCGTTGCTCGGCTTTGCCGCTATGGGCAAGGTCGTCACTCATGAGGCGGCGCAGGAGGACGAGCGCGGCTATCCTGGCGGCTATTACAGCGACGTGCGCAGCCTTGGCGAGAGGGGCTCCGTTCCCGGCGGTCAGATTGCCGATGCCCTCTGGCCCTATCGTGCCGGATTTTACGGGGCATTCAGCCTGTCGATCGTCGGTCTCTTCGCCTTTCGCGCACATCGCAGGGTGCGCGAGCGCCAGTTTCAGGTCGCCATTCGCTATGCGGGTGGCGAGGTCGTGCAAGCGCCCCGCGGCTTCAGCGTGCTGGAGGCGAGCCGTCTTGGCGGGATCCCGCATTATTCGGTCTGCGGCGGCAAGGGCCAATGCTCCACCTGTCGCGTTCAGGTCATCGAGGGCGCCGAAAACCTGCCTCCTCCCGAGCCGCTTGAGCAAAAGACGCTGAACCGCATTGGCGCCACGCCGGATGTCAGGCTTGCCTGCCAGCTGCGGCCGACGGGAAATATCAGCGTTGTGCCGCTGTTGACGCCCATGGCCGAGGCGACGATCCCGGTTTACACGCAGGCCGCAAGCCCCGGTCGCGAACGTGATATCGTCGTGTTCTTCTGCGATCTTCGACATTTCACCGCGTTGACGGAAGAGCGTCTGCCCTTCGACATCGTCTTCCTGCTCAATCGGTATTTCGCGATCGTCGGTCGCATCATCGAAGAGAATGGCGGCCGCATGGACAAGTTCATCGGCGACGGTGCCATGGCACTCTTCGGTCTTCGCACCACTCCCAAAGAGGCAAACCGTCAGGCGCTGAAGGCAGCGGCGGCGATCCTGCGGGAAATCGACAAGCTCAGTGCCGAATTGGCGGACGAACTGGCGGCACCTCTCGAAATCGCCATCGGTCTTCACACCGGTTTGGCCGTGGTCGGTTCGATGGGATACGGCAGCGTCAAGAACGTGACGGCGATAGGCGATACCGTCAATGTTGCCAGCCGTCTGGAAAGCGTCGCCAAGGAGTATAACACCGCCCTTGTCTTTTCGGAGCCGGTGGCACGGCTTTCGGAAATCGACGTCGACGGTGTCGAGAGCCGCGAGATTGCCGTTCGAGGTCGTGGCGAGCCCCTGCGGGTCTACATCGTCTCGAAAGAGGCAAGCACCCGCTTCGCCTGAGGTTGCGGGCTTGGCCGCACCGCATGATATCACCCGTTTGCAACGCAAGAGCGCTGGTGTAGGGAAGGCGCATGTTCGACCGCAAGATCCTCACCAGAAAATATTGGCGGCGCGCCTTTCGCAACAAGCGGGATGCGATTGCCACCCGTCTGTTCGACACACGCCTCGGCCGCGATATTCTCGTCAGCGCGCTTGGACCACGGGTCAAGAGCATGACGGTCGATTGCGGCGATCATCTCCTGAGCTTTTCGCCGGCCGACTACATTGGCCGCAAGGTCTTTCGCAAAGGGCATTTCGAGCGCGATCATGTCGACCGGCTGCTGAGTGTGCTGCGCGAACGTGGCCTGTTGCGCAAGGGCACGACACTGCTGGAGCTCGGCGGCAATATCGGCACGCAGACCTGTTATTTTGCGCTCAGTGGGGTCTATAGCCACATTGTTACCGTGGAACCGGATCCTCGTAATTTTCGGCTGCTGTCGGTGAACATAGCCGATAATCGGCTGCAAGAGATGGTCACGGCGGTCAACTGCGCCGCCGGCGATCGTGGCGGGCAGCTCGATTTCTACCTCAACCACAAGAATCACGGCAAGAGCAGCGCCTTGCGCCAGAGCGCGAGCGACGAAAGGATCTCGGTTCCGGTCAGGCCCGTTACCGACATTCTCCTCGAGGCTGGCGCAGATCCGGCCAATGTCGGGCTGATCTGGATGGATATCGAGGGCTATGAGCCGGTCGCATGCCGGTCGATGCAGGCGCTGATGGCCCGCAGGGTGCCGCTCTACATGGAATTCACGCCGGCCTTCTACGGCAAGGATCAAGCCGAAGCATTCGTCAGCGATCTTGCCAGCCACTACGGCGAATGCGTTGCCTTCTTCGAGGACCGGGAACAGGCCATGAAGGTCGTGGATCTTCCGACCGAAGGCGAGCAGTTCGATGTGCTGTTTCTGCGCTGAACCTATTTGCGCCGATAGATGAAATAGCGCCCTTCCTTGACGCTATCGGGTAGGGGCAACGCCTGGAGATCGGGGTGTTCGAGAGGCAGGCCGCTAACCGCAAAGCCACCTGATGCCAGCACGCCGGCCATGGTCTGTGGAAGCCACGTCAGTGTCACGGCATCCTTGTCTTCGTAGCCGGTGCCGATATCGGCATGGGCAAGCGAGGCACCTGAACCGATGAATTCGCTCGCCGTATCCTTGATTTCACCGAGAACGAGGTCGTCAGCCGCAGGCATCGACGGGCCATAGGCGTTGACGGCACGATCGAAGGCTATGATGCGGCGATCGGTGAAAAGTTCGCGCAGATGGTCGAAGGTGCGGCCATTGCCGAGGCCGAGTTCCAGCACGGGGCCATCAAGCGTCCGGACATCGTCGGCTACGGCATTGAGGATGTCGCGCTGTGCGCTCAGGCGGCGAATGAAACTATCCAGGCGGCTCATCGTATCTGTCTTATCCTTGGCGTTCTGATGCCTCTTGCCCAGTCGACCTAGCACGGGCCACATCGTCGCGTCGACCGTCGGCTGGTTTTTCGGCACATTTGCTGTAGGGATAGATTGTCGCGGCGCTAGTGAAAGGAGGAACTGTCATGGTCGAGCCATCCAACGATGATTTCTTCCATAAATTGGCGGTTTTCACGCGTTTCGAGGGCGTTACCGACAGCAACAATTACAGGCCTCTTCCGGACGGCTGGCTGCTGGCTGTCGCCGATATCGTCAGCTCGACAAAGGCCATTGCCTCCGGTCACTATAAATCCGTGAACATGGCCGGCGCCAGCGTGATTTCCGCCGTGCTCAACGCATTGGACAAAGGCGATTATCCCTTCGTCTTCGGCGGCGACGGTGCCCTGGTCGCCATTCCTCCGTCAGGAGAGGCGCAGGTTCGGCAGGCGCTGGCGGCGGTGCGGAGCTGGGTCAAGGAAGAATTGCAGCTGGATCTGCGCACCGCGCTCGTGCCCATGTCGGCGGTTCGCGGCGAAGGTCTGGATGTGATGGTCGCTCGCTTCGGCCCCAGCGAATATGTCTCCTATGCCATGTTCCTGGGCGGCGGCACGAGCTGGGCGGAAAAGCAAATGAAGGCCGGCAATTTCATCGTCGAGGCGGCAGCGCCGGAGGTACGGCCGGATCTGACGGGCCTATCCTGCCGCTGGAATCCGATCAAGGCACACAATGGCGAGATCGTTTCGATCATCGCGGTTCCCGGCGAGAGCGGCAACAGCGCGAAATTCCAGCAGCTCGTCGCCGATATCATCGCCATTTCCAGAGAACAGAGCCGTGATGGCCATCCTGTACCGGCTGAAGGTCCAACGACGGCGCTGATTTTCGGCGGTATCGACATGGAGGCGCGCGCGCTGGCATCTGTCGCCAATCGCTGGCGGCGCAAGCTCGCCATTGCCGCCCAGATCGCTCTCGTCTGCATCCTCGATAAGTTCAGGCTCCGTATGGCGGCGTTCGACCCCAAGGTCTACAGGAGCGATATCGCCATGAACTCCGATTTTCGTAAATTCGACGATGGTCTGAAGATGACCATCGATGTCGATGCGGTGCAGCTCTCGCATATCGAAGCGCTGCTGCGTCAGGCCGAGGCGGAGGGTGTCTGTCGCTATGGGTTGCATCGGCAGGACAGCGCTTTGATGACCTGTTTCGTGCCGACGCCGCTGATGCGCGACCACATGCATTTCATCGACGGGGCAAGCGGCGGTTATGCCATGGCCGCCATGGCGTTGCGCGGCAAGGGCGTATCCGAGCTGGCCGCCAGCGAATGATGTTTTCATTGCTGGAGCGGTGCGGCATTTTGCCGGCTATTTCATCGTCGAGGCAATTTTATCGTCTGAACTCGCTTTTTTCCCATTATTTCAGCGGTATGTTCGCCTTATCTGAAAGAGAACAAAACGAGAGTCGGCGATTTTCGCGGCTGTGTTCTGCTGGACTTCCTGGGCGCCGGGCGCGGGGAAGTATGGCAAAATCCTTTTTGGTGTCGGCACAAATCGGGTTGCCCGAACAAGAGTGCCGCCGCCTCATATCATTGTTTCATCCGACCTGAGCCGATAGGCCGGAAGGCGTCCGAGCGGTCATTCCGGGGATTGGCGCCGGCTGCGTTGCTGGGGCGGAGCATTGATTGTAGCAAGATAGGCCGCGGGGAATAATGACTATTCATTCGACTGTTTCCGACATTCTTCTCGATAAGGTTGCAGAGTGGCTCACGCAGGCGGCGTTGACGGGTGAAAACCTCGAAAACATCGTTCGCGGCTTCTGCGAGCGCATGGCAGCGTCTGGACTTCCGGTTGCGCGCGTGCACCTGACCTTTTCGATGCTGCATCCGCTCTACGACGCGCTCGGTTTCACCTGGCGGCGGGCCGGCGGGTTGACGATCGAGGGCTACCGGCATGTCAACGAGAAGCCGGAGCGCTTCGTGCAGAGCCCCTATTTCTACCTTCTGTCCAACAATCTTCAGCATCTACGTCGCCGGATAGACGTAGACGGCGCTGTGGAGTTTCCGATTTTCGACGATCTGCGCAAGGAAAAGGTCACCGATTACCTGGCCTTCGTGCAAACCTTCGGCGCCGGCTCGGTGCAGGGCATGATGGGCTCCTGGTCTACCGACAGCATCGGAGGCTTCAGCGAAGAGATGATCGGCGCGCTGATGCGCATGCAAAACCATCTTGCCATGGCCGCCAAGATGGCGGTTCTCGGCAGGCTCGCCAACAACATGCTGACGACTTATCTGGGCGGCGATGCCGGCAAGCGCGTCTTGAACGGCCAGATCCGCCGTGGTGACGGCGAGACGATCCGTGCCGCGTTGGTCATGGGCGACATGCGGCAATCCACTGTCTATGCCGAAAAAGAGGGGCGGCAAGCCTATATCGATACGCTGAACGAATTCTTCGACGCGATCGCCGCGCCATTCAACCGCAATGGCGGCGAGATCATGAGCTTTCTCGGCGACGGATTTCTCGCCGTCTATCCCTGCGGCCGACACAAGGACCCATCCAGGGTTGCGTGCGAGGCGGCCCTCTCGGCCGTTTTTGAGGCTCAACGCCGCGTCATCGCGTTGAACAAGGACCGGCAGGCGCGCAGCCTGAGCGAAGTGCGCTACGGCATCGGCCTGCATGTCGGCAACGTCATGTTCGGCAATGTGGGATTGAAGGATCGCCTGACGTTCTCGGCCTTTGGCGCTGCCGTCAACGAGGTGGAGCGGCTGCAAACATTGACGAAGAAATACGCGACGGAAGTCGTCGCGAGTCAGGCATTTTCCGGCTACACCGACTGCGAATGGGGAACACTCGGCGAAGAGAAGCTGAGAGGTGTGCGCCAGCGCTTTACCGTCGTCTATCCGAAGGCCGCCTCCGTTGGCGCCGGTCCGGCAGCGATTTTCGACGAAGCGGCACCGGACGGTCTGTCAGAGGCCGAACAGGTCATTCTGTTGCACAGGGATGCCAAGAAGTTCGAGAGCCGTCTTCAAGTCGAAAACTTCGCTTCGTAACCTTCGCTGCCCGCCGGTTCAGCATAAGCCGATATATCACTGGAAAGACGACAGTTTTTTAACAGTCTCCCCACCACTTTGACCAGCTAGACACCCGTTATGGCCTACGTTAGTGTGCCGTATAAGGCCACAAAGGTCATGTGAGCGGGAAGTAATATGTATGGCGTCAGGGACTGATCTACTGCGTATTGAGAACCTCGACGTTTCGTTCTCGCTGTATGGGGACAAGCTGGACGTCGTGAAGAGCGCCAGCTTGAGAGTACTTCCAGGCAAGGTCACGGCATTGGTCGGCGAATCCGGTTCCGGAAAGTCGATCATCAGCCAGTCGATCATGGGAATCCTCCCGACTCCCGCGAAGGCGTCGGGCCGCATTCTGTTCACCGATCCGCTTAACGGCAAGACGACCGATCTTCTCCAACTGCCACGGGATGGCGCGGAAATGCGCAAGCTGCGTGGCGCTCGCATGGCCAAGATTTTCCAGGAGCCGATGACCTCGCTGTCGCCGCTGCATACGGTTGGCAATCAGATCAGCGAGGCGCTCCGCATCCATAGCCCAGGCATCAGCAGGGCGGAGCAGCGTGAGAAGACCGAAGAGATGCTGAGCCTCGTCGGCTTTCAGGATCCCTACCACACCTTCGACATGTATCCCTTTCAGCTCTCGGGCGGGATGCGCCAGCGCGCGATGATCGCGATGGCGCTGATCTGCAACCCGGCGCTGTTGATCGCCGACGAGCCGACCACAGCGTTGGATGTTACCATTCAGGCGCAGATTCTGGGTCTGCTGCGCAATCTCCAGAAGACGCTCAACATGGCGATGCTCTTGATCACCCATGATCTCGGCGTTGTCGCCAACATGGCCGATGAGGTCGTCGTCATTTATCACGGCGAGATCATGGAAGCGGGCCCCGTCGAGGAGATCTTCCGTCGACCGCAGCATCGCTACCTCAAGGCGCTGATGACCGCGGTGCCGCATTTCGACATGAAGCCGGGAGAGCGGTTGAAATCCCTGCGCGATGTTCCGGTCAATCTCGGAACATTTTCCGGCAAGAAGAAGCTTATCGTTGGCGATACGAGTACCATCGGCACGGCGCCCGAGGTGCTGCTCAGCGTGCGCAACCTGACGAAAACCTTCAGCTCCAAGGCCGGCGGTCTGTTCGGGCGGCGGGATGGCACGAAGTTTCGCGCCGTCGACGATGTCAGCTTCGACATCCGCCGCGGCGAATGTCTTGGGTTG
Source organism: Rhizobium sp. A22-96 (assembly GCF_053521805.1). Lineage (NCBI taxonomy): Bacteria > Pseudomonadati > Pseudomonadota > Alphaproteobacteria > Hyphomicrobiales > Rhizobiaceae > Rhizobium > Rhizobium sp. A22-96. The sequence goes on along the minus strand of NZ_JBNWDQ010000001.1, from coordinate 1,158,350 downwards.
GTCGGCGAAAGCGGCTGCGGCAAGACGACGGTCAGCAAGATCCTGATGCGGGCGATCACCGCCGACACCGGCTCGGTGAGCTTTGACGATGGCAGCGGCAAGATCGATGTCCTCTCCGTCAAGCGCGGGGAACTGATGGATCTGCGCACCAAGATACAGATGGTTTTCCAGGATCCCGTCTCGTCCCTCTCTCCTCGCATGACGATTCGCAATATCCTGAGCGAGCCCCTGGAGATCCATGGGCATGGCGATAGCGCCGAGCGCAAGGAAAAGGTCAAGGCGCTGATGCAGGCGATCGGGCTCGATAAGCATTATCTGAGCCGCTATCCGCACAGCTTTTCCGGTGGCCAGCGCCAGCGCATCGGCATCGCGCGTGCCCTTGCACTCGGGCCGAAGCTTCTGATCTTGGATGAGCCGGTCTCCGCGCTCGATGTTTCGGTGCAGGCGCAGATCCTCAATCTTCTCAAGGATTTGCAGAAGGAGCTCGGCCTGACCTATCTGTTCATTTCCCACAATCTGGCGGTTGTCGATTACATGGCCGATCGGATTGCTGTGATGGCGCGTGGCCGTATCGTCGAAATCGCGCCGCGCGAGATCATCCTGCGCGACCCGGTCCATCCCTATACGCGCTCGCTGCTTGCAGCCGTCCCGTTCCCCGATCTCGATCGTCCGTTGGATTTCTCTGCGGTGAACAGCGAAGGGCCGGCAGCCCGACAAAAATGGGGACCGCAATTTTCCGAAGGAAGGGATGCGGACCTGGCCTATGCGGATCTGGGCGGAGGGCATTTCGTTCGTGCCCGCCGAGGCGCCGATATCGAGGAGCTGCGCACATGGTAACCCGCCGAACCTTTCTCGGTCTGCTGGCCTCGACCGTACTTCCGGCGCCTGTTATCGCGGCGGATGTCGATAACGAGCCTGATTATCTGGCCGATTGGCTCAGGGCAGGCCAGATGCCGCATCTTGCCAAGCGCCTGCCGAAATTTCCACGCATCGTCAACGTCGCTGCGATGGGGCGAACCCCGGGCCATTATGGCGGCTCGGTGCGCACCATCATCGGCAGCCAGAACGATCTCCGTTTCATGACGGTCTATGGCTATGCCCGTCTCGTCGGATATGATCGGACGCTGACGTTGCAGCCGGATATCCTGGAATCCTATTCCGCGGTTAATGATACAGTCTTCACTTTCAAGCTGCGTGACGGGCATAAGTGGTCCGACGGACATTCCCTGACGGCGAATGATTTCCGCTATTGGTGGGAAGACGTCATCCTCAACAAGAAGCTGACACCCGGCGGCGGCGCGCTCGAATTGCGCCCGCACGGCAGCTTGCCGCGCTTCGAAGTGCTTGATGAGCTGACGGTGCGCTATTCCTGGGATGATCCCAACCCGGATTTCCTGCCGAGCCTCGCCGCACCACAACCGCTCGTCATTCTCGGGCCCAGCCATTATCTGAAGCAGTTCCACGACAAATATCAGGATAGCATTCGTCTTTCCGCGCTGATGCAGGAAAAGCGGGTGAAGAAATGGCAGGATCTCCATATCAAGATGGCGCGATCCTATCGACCGGAAAACCCAAACCTGCCGGTGCTCGACCCCTGGAAGAACACGACCGCACCGCCCGCCGAACAGTTCGTCTTCGAGCGCAACCCGTATTTCCATCGCGTCGACGAGAACGGGCGGCAGCTGCCTTATATCGATCGGTTCATCCTGAACATCAGCTCGTCGGCGATCATCGCCGCCAAGACCGGCGCCGGGGAAAGCGACCTGCAGGCGACCGGGATCGATTTCAACGATTACACCTTCCTGAAGGAACGGGAGAAGCTTTATCCCATCAAGGTCAATCTCTGGAAGGCGGCGCGCGGTTCGCGCGTTGCGCTCTTCCCGAACCTGAACAGCGCCGATGCGGTATGGCGGGACGTCCTGCGTGACGTACGGGTGCGGCGCGCATTGTCTCTGGCGATCGATCGGCACGAGATCAACATGGCCGTCTTTTATGGTCTTGGAACGGAAAGTGCGGATACTGTTTTGCCGGACAGCCCGCTTTACAAGCCGGAATATGCCGCGGCCTGGATCTCCCATGACCCCGATCAGGCCAATGCGCTGCTGGATGCGGCTGGCCTCGACAAGCGCGACGAAGATGGCACGCGCTTTCTGCCTGATGGTCGCCGCATGGAGATTACCGTGGAGACGCCGGGTGAAAGCACGCTGGATTCGGATGTGCTGGAGCTTGTCACCGATCATTGGCGCAAGGTCGGCATCGCGCTTTTCGTACGTGTTTCGCAGCGTGACATCTTCCGCAGCCGCGCCATGGGCGGCCGGATTTTGATGTCGCTGTGGTATGGCCTCGACAACGGCGTAGCGACAGCGGATATGAACCCCGGTGAACTCGCACCGACAATGGACGACCAGATGCAGTGGCCGCTCTGGGGCATGTATTATCTTTCGCGCGAGACCCAGGGGGTTGCGCCGGATGTTCCGGAAGCTGCGAAACTGGTCAAATTGCTTCGCGAATGGGAAACGGCAGCATCTTCCTTCGAGCGCGCGGAGATCTGGCATGAGATGCTGGCGACCTATACCGATCAGGTTTTCTCCATCGGCCTGATCAATGCCACGTTCCAGCCGATCGTGCATTCGGCGCGCATGCAGAACGTGCCTGAGAAGGCGCTTTATGGGTTCGATCCCACCTGTTTTCTCGGCGTCTACATGCCGGATACCTTCTGGATGAAGGAGGATCGACCCAATGCTTAAATATATTCTCTGGCGCATTGCGGTGATGATCCCGACATTGCTCATCATCTCGATGCTGGTCTTCACCATCATCCAGTTGCCGCCGGGCGATTTCTTCGAAAGTCAGATTGCCGAGCTGCGCGCCCAGGGTGAGACGGCAAACCTTCAGGAGATACAGGACCTTCGTCACGAATACGGGCTCGATCAGCCCGTCGCGGTGCAGTATGTGCGGTGGGTCGCCGGCATGCTGCATGGCGATTTCGGCTATTCCTTCGAATATCAGTTGCCGGTATCGGATGTGGTCGGTGACCGCTTGTGGCTGACCATCCTGGTGTCGATGACGACGATCCTTTTGACGTGGCTGATCGCGTTCCCGATCGGCATCTATTCCGCCACCCATCAATATAGCTGGAGCGACTACAGCCTGACCTTCCTCGGGCTGCTCGGCATCGCCATCCCGAACTTCATGCTGGCGCTGATCCTGATGTATTTCGCCCAGGTCTGGTTTGGCGTGTCCATCGGCCATCTGATGGATCAGCAATATCTGTCGCAGCCGATGAGTTGGGAAAAGGCGCGCTCGATCCTCTCGCATCTCTGGATCCCTGTCATTATCGTCGGCACGGCGGGTACGGCCGGCATGATCCGCCGCCTTCGCGCCAATTTGCTCGATGAGATGCAGAAACAATATGTCATCACCGCGCGTGCCAAGGGGCTGCATCCCTTGAGAGCGCTGGTGAAATATCCGTTGCGCATGGCGCTGAACTTTTTCGTGGCCGATATCGGGTCGATCCTTCCGTCGATCATATCGGGCGCCGAAATCACCGCCATCGTGCTGTCGCTTGAAACGACAGGCCCGATGCTGATCAGGGCTTTGCAGAGCCAGGACATGTACCTTGCCGGCTCCTTCCTGATGTTCCTGGCCTTCCTCAACGTTATCGGAGTGCTGATCTCCGATATTGCCCTCGGCTTTCTCGATCCCCGTATCCGCTTGCAAGGCAGGAGCACAAAGTGAACGTACCCCTGCCAAGCCCCGGCGCACCCATGGAGCACTATGTCTCGAGCGCGGATTTCGATCCGGATCAGTTCGAGACCATGTCTGCCGGCCAGACGCGCTACTACATGGCCTCGCAAAAGAAGCTGATGTGGTGGAAGTTCAAGAAGCACAGGCTGGCGCTTGCATCCGGCATTTTCCTGCTGCTGTGCTACGGCACGATCCTGATTGCGGAATTCCTGGCGCCTTACGGGCTGCACACCCGCAATGTCGATTATATTCACTCGCCACCGCAGGCAATTCACCTCTTCAACAATGGTGAGTTCGTCGGGCCGTTCGTTTATGGCCGCAAGATGACGCTCGATATCGATACGCTGCGCAGGGTCTATACGGAAAACCCTTCCGACGTGCAGCCGATCCGCTTCTTCTGCCGCGGCGATGCCTATCGTTTCTGGGGGCTGGTGGATTCAAACGTTCATGTCGTCTGCCCCGCCGTTGGCGGCCAGATGTATCTGCTTGGAACGGACCGACTGGGTCGGGACGTGCTGTCGCGCATCATCTATGGCGCGCGCATCTCCCTGACGATCGGTTTGATCGGCATCGCCATCAGCTTCGTGCTCGGTATCGTCATCGGGGGGCTGGCCGGCTATCACGGCGGGATCTTCGATCTTCTGGTGCAGCGGGTAATCGAGGTGCTACAGTCCTTGCCTAGCCTGCCGCTTTGGATGGCGCTGGCGGCGATCATGCCGGTGAGTTGGAGCCCGATCCTCGTCTATTTCGGCATCACCATCATTCTCGGCATTCTCGACTGGACAGGGCTCGCGCGCGCGGTGCGCTCCAAGCTTCTATCCTTGCGTGAGGAAGACTATGTGCTTGCGGCACAGTTGATGGGTGCGCCGACGCGGCGCATCATCGGCCGTCATCTCGTGCCGGGGTTCATGTCGCATCTGATCGCTACGGCAACGATCTCGGTTCCAAGCATGATTCTCGGCGAAACAGCTCTAAGTTTCCTCGGATTAGGCCTGCGTCCGCCGATCACAAGCTGGGGTATTCTGTTGACCGAGGCCAAGAACGTCAGCGTAATCGCCTTTTATCCATGGCTGCTTTTTCCGATGATCCCAGTGATTTTGGTCATTCTGGCGTTCAACTTTTTAGGAGATGGCTTGCGCGATGCCGCCGATCCCTACAAATAGCAGGGTGAACGGCAAAGACAGGATTGCAATTCGAGGAGCGGACGTGGATGTCGTGTGCCGACATACCACGTACATGACTTTCATCCCCCAGAGGTTTTGCCCATGAAGCGGCGCTTAGAAGATGCTCGAATCCTCATGTACAGCCACGATACGTTCGGTCTCGGCCATCTTAGGCGATGCCGCACGATCGCGCATGCGCTTGTCGAGGATTATCGCGGGCTGAACGTGCTGATTATCTCCGGCGCAACCATCGCCGGCGCCTTCGACTACCGGTCGCGCGTTGATTTCGTCAAAGTGCCGAGCGTCATCAAGCTGCGCGACGGCGAATATACGTCGATGGCAAGCCATGTCGCCCTTCAGGAAACGCTGAAGATGCGGCAGTCGATCATCCGTCATACGGCGGAAACGTTTCAGCCCGACGTATTCATCGTCGACAAGGAACCCCTGGGGCTCAAGGGCGAGGTCGAGGAAACGCTGACCTATTTGAAGTCGCGCGGCACGACGCTGGTCCTGGGCATGCGCGATGTCATGGACGCGCCGCACCTGCTTGAGGCAGAGTGGAAGAAGAACAACGTCCTGCAGAAGATCGATCAGTACTACGATCGTGTATGGGTTTACGGCCCACCGGATTTTCACGATCCGCTTGTCGGTCTCGACGTGCCACCCGGCGTCCGTCGGAAGATGGAGTTCGTCGGCTTTCTGCAGCGTAGCGTTTCCTCGCTGGGAACGAAGTCGGAGCATGTGCCCGACGAGGACTACATTCTGGTGACGACCGGCGGTGGCGGCGATGGTGCCGATCTGGTCGATGACGTCATCAGCGCTTTCGAGCAGGACAGTTCGCTCACGCACAGGACGCTGATTGTCCTCGGGCCTTACATGCCGGCCAGGGAGCGCAATCAGCTGCTGGAGCGCGCCGGCAAGATTGCCTGTCTTCAGGTGATCGAGTTCGACAACAAGATGGAAGAGCTGATCGCCGGCGCCAAGGCCGTCGTCGCCATGGGTGGCTACAATACCTATTGCGAGATCCTGTCCTTCGACAAGCCTGCCTTGATCATCCCGCGTACGCGGCCGCGCGAAGAGCAGTTGATCCGTGCGCAGCGGGCAAGCGAACTGGGTCTGGTCGATATGCTGTTGCCGGAAGAATCCGCGGATCCGAAGCAGCTTGCGGCTGCCCTGAAACGCCTGCCAACCCGCGCGCCACCCTCGGCAAGCAGCAGCAACATGCGCCTCGAAGGGTTGGTGCATATTTCGCACACGATCGGCGAGTGGTTTGATGATCGTGAGCGCTATCCGCCGCTATCGATCGTTGCCGAATAGGTTATCGGAACGTATTGATGCGAAAGAAAATACTGGTGGTCCTCAAGGGCTATCCCCGCCTGTCGGAAACCTTCATCGCGCAGGAATTGCTCGGGCTGGAAAAAGCCGGCTTTGACCTGACCTTGATTTCGATGCGCAAGCCGACGGACAAGAAGCGCCATCCGGTTCACGACGAGATCAAGGCGCGCGTGGTCTATCTGCCGGAATATCTGCACGATGAGCCGTTGAGGGTGCTGCGCGCTTTCCTTGCCGGCATCGGCAAGCCCGGCTTCAAACCGCTGTTCAAGCAATTCTGGGCCGATCTGAAACGGGACCTAACGCCGAACCGCGTGCGTCGTTTCGGTCAGGCATTGGTGCTGGCACATGAATGGCCAGACAATGGCGAGTGGCTGCATGCGCATTTCATCCACACGCCGGCTTCCGTCACCGCCTATGCCAGCATCATGACGGGCATTCCATGGACCTGTTCGGCCCACGCCAAGGATATCTGGACTTCGCCGGACTGGGAGCTTTCCGAAAAGCTTGACCGAGCCCGCTGGACAGTGACCTGCACGCGCACCGGTTTCGATCATATGCGTGACCTGACTGAGATGCGCGATAACGTGCATCTGAGCTATCACGGCCTCGATCTCGATCGTTTTGGCTCCTTTGCGGGTGAGCATTCCGCGCGAAATGGTTCGGAGATCTCCGATCCCGCACTTATCCTCAGCGTCGGTCGCGCGGTGGAGAAAAAGGGCTATGACGTGCTGCTGAGGGCGTTGGCGCTATTGCCCGGTGATCTCAACTGGCGCTTCACCCATATCGGCGGTGGCGATGGACTGACCAAGCTCAAGGCACTCGCCGAAACGCTCGGGATTACCGATCGCATCACCTGGAAGGGGGCGTTGGCACAGGAAGACGTGCTTGCGCACTATCGGCAGTCGGATATCTTCGCACTGGCATGCCGCGTCGCCGCCGATGGCGATCGCGATGGTCTGCCGAATGTGCTTGTGGAAGCATCGAGCCAGCGCCTCGTCTGCGTCTCCACCAATATCTCCGGTGTTCCCGAATTGCTGGAAGACGGTGAGAATGGGTTCGTCGTTCCATCGGAAGATCCGCAGGCTCTCGCCGCTGCATTGGAACTCGCCATCCGCAATCCGGCGCTGCGCCACAGGCTGGGAGAGGCAGCCGAAAGGCGGGTGCGCGAGCATTTCGACTACCATGCCAGCATTCGGCAGTTGACGGGCCTGTTCGAGGAGCAGTGGCAGAAGGAAGATCAATGGCGGAAATCCGCATGACAGAGGCAAAGTCGCCTTCCTTGCGCGTTTTCTTCTATGTCCAGCATCTGCTCGGCATTGGTCATCTGGCCCGAGCCAGCCGTATCGCCAGTGCCATTGCCAGGGACGGCGGCCAGGTGACTGTTGTCACCGGCGGCCTTCCGGTGAACGGCTTTCCCGGTAATGACGTGACCTCGATCACGCTGCCGCCGGTCGTTGCCAGCAGCGCCGGCTTCTCCGGGCTTGCCGATCAATCGGGAAACCCGGTCGATGAGGCATTTCTCGCGCATCGTTCTGCCCTTTTACTAGAGGCATTTCGGCACGCGGCGCCTGATGTCGTTATCATCGAAGCGTTTCCCTTCGGGCGGCGACAGATGCGCTTCGAGCTGCTGCCACTGCTCGATGCCATCGCCAAGGCTGATCCGAAGCCAAGGCTCTACAGCTCGGTGCGCGATATTCTGCAGCAGCAGAAGAAACCGGGGCGCGATGAAGAGACAGTCGGGCTGCTTCGCGATCATTTCGATGGCGTTCTCGTTCATGGAGACCCCCATTTCGTTCGGCTGGAAGAGACCTTTCCTTTGACCGAAGCCATTGCCGACAAGATCGTCTACACCGGCCTCGTTGCTCCGAGCCTGCCGCCGGAGCCTGACGAGAGCTTCGACATTATCGTTTCGGCTGGCGGCGGGGCTGTCGGACGTGACCTTATTCGCACCTCGCTTGAGGCAGCAAGCCGCGTGGCGGTCGACCGCCGCTGGCTATTGGTGACCGGGCCGAACCTGCCGGAGCAGGATTTCGCCGATCTTGCCAAGGATGCGCCTGGGAATGTCGAGCTCGTCCGTTTTCGCAAGGATTTTCCGTCTTTGCTGAGGGGAGCGGACCTGTCGATTTCCCAAGCCGGCTACAACACCGTCGGCGATCTCCTCGTCACCGGCTGCCGCGCCATTCTGGTGCCCTTCACGGCCGGCGGCGAGACGGAACAGTCGGTTCGGGCCGAGCGGCTGGAAAAGTTGGGCTTGGCGCTCACCCTGCCCGAAGCGGGATTGACGACGGATCTGCTTGTTGCCGCCGTGGAGACGGCATTGTCACGGCCCAAGCCATACAACCCCGATATCGACCTTGATGGTGCAGCCAGAACTTCGGCCGTCATTGGCGAAGCCTGCCGAAAGATGACGTGACGCGACGGTCGGGTTATCCTGTCGTTTTATGCTCCTAGATTCCTGCAATCTTGTGATATAAATGAAGAAATGATGAATCGGGGGGAGCGTGGACGAAAGACCGGGCGGCGTCTCTTTTCACAATGGGGCCACGCATCCGCAACAAACAATCCCGCATTTCTGCAACAGCAGTGCCGGCATTAGGCCGGCGCTGGGCCTTTGAATTTGAAAGCCTGCTATAAGCGATGGAAAAAAGCCTAGCGCGTTATATTTGGTCGAATACCCGGCTGGAGCAGATTTGGATACTGCTGGTCGTTGCTGCTTCGATGATCCCTTACTTCCTGTCGTTCGATCTGCCCAAGCAGATCGTCAACGGACCGATCCAGGGTAAGGGTTTCGAGCATCCGGGCGACACGCAGACTTTCATGCACATCGCCTTCGACGTGCCGTTGATCGGCCACATCGAGGTGTTTCAGGGTGTGCAGCTCACCCGCATATGGATGCTGATCGCGCTGAGCCTGGTCTTCCTGGCGCTCGTCGTGCTCAACGGTCTCTTCAAGCTCTATATCAACACCTACAAGGGCCGGCTGGGCGAGCGCATGCTGCGCCGCATCCGTTTCGAGCTGATCGATCGCGTGCTGCGATTCCCGCCCTCCCATTTCAAGCGGGTGAAGCCTGCCGAAATCGCGACCATGATCAAGGATGAGGTGGAGCCTATGGGCGGCTTCACCGGCGACGCGTTCGTGCAGCCGGCGCTGTTGGGTGGCCAGGCGGTGACCGCTCTCATCTTCATCATCATGCAGAATTTCTGGCTGGGCATGATCGCCGCGGGTATCGTCGCGGTGCAGGCGATCGTCATTCCACGCATGCGGAAGCGGCTGTTGGAACTCGGCCGCCAGCGGCAGCTGACTGCGCGCGAACTTTCCGGCCGTGTCGGCGAAATCGTTGACGGTATCGGCACCATCCATGCCAACGACACGACCAATCTGGAGCGCGCCGATATCGCGCATCGGCTCGGCCTGATCTTCTCGATCCGCTATGATCTTTACCAGTGGAAGTTCATGGTAAAGTTCATCAACAACTTCCTCGCGCAGGTCACGCCCTTTCTGTTCTATCTGGTTGGCGGCTTTCTCGCCCTTCAGGGCCGGTTGGACATCGGTCAGCTGGTCGCCGTCATCAATGCCTACAAGGATCTGCCTGGCCCCCTCAAGGAATTGATCGACTGGGACCAGTCGCGCCAAGATGTTCAGGTGAAGTACAATCAGGTCGTCGAGCAGTTCAGCGTCGAGAACCTGATCGATCCGAAAATCCAGGTCCTGTCGCCGGCACCTGCGGGCCGCATCACCCATGCTCTGGTTGCGACCAACCTGACGGTTCTCGATGACAGCGGTGCCCGTGTGCTCGATCATGTTTCAGTCGAGATTCACCCCGGAGAGCGGGTCGCGATCGTCGGCGACAGCGGCGCAGGTGGCGAATATCTCGCCGAGGCTTTCGGCCGGCTGGTCTGGCCGGACAGCGGTCGTGTCTCCATTGACGGCCGCGATCTGCTGGAATTGCCGGAATCCTTGACCGGGCGGCGCATTGCCTATGCGTCCTCCGAGACCTTCTTCTTTCACGGTACTTTGCGCAGCAATCTTCTCTATGCCCTGAAGCACGCGCCGCTCATCCCGCCGGTCTATACCGACGAGGAAGCGACCAAGGCCAAATGGCGGATGAATGAGGCGCGCCGCGCCGCCAATCCCGAACTGGATCTCGATGGTGATTGGGTGGATTATGCCGCAGCCGGTGCGACCGGGCCGGACGATATCTATTCAGTTATCCGCCCGGTACTTGATGCCGTCGCCATGTCACAGGACATCTTCGACATGGCGCTCCGTTCGAGTGTCGACACCGCGACGCATCTGGATCTGACGTCGCGCATCGTCGAACTTCGGCAGGCCCTGCGGCTGAGGCTTCAGGAAGAGAAGCTCGAAGAGCTCGTCGTACCTTTCCAGTTCGATGCCTATAACCTGCAGGCGACTGTCGGTGAAAATCTGTTGTTCGGCACGTTGAAGCGGCCGCAGATGACCAACCGTAAGCTTGCTGCACATCCGTATTTCCGGCAATTGTTCGAAGAGACCGGCTTGATTTCCGACCTTTACGACATGGGCCTGGAGATTGCTGAAAACGCCGTCGAACTCTTCACCGACCTGCCGCCTGACCATCCCTTCTTCCAGCAGCTCACCTTCATGACGGCGGAAGACATTCCAACCTACGAGGCGCTACTGCAGAAGCTGAATGGCAAGGGTTATGAGGCGGCGACAGCCGATGAACGCTCTGCGATCATCCGCCTGAGCTTCTCCTACATCGAGCCACGCCATCGTTTCGGTCTCTTGACGCAGATGCTCATGGAGAAGATCGTCCAGGCGCGGGCGAAGTTCTATGAGAACATTCCCGCCGATCTTGCCGGCGTGATCGAACGTTACGATCCCGAGCGCTTCACGGCTTCTGCAACGTTGATGGACAATGTTCTGTTCGGTCGCATTGCCCATCAACAGGCAAATGCACCGGAGCGCGTTCATCAGATCATGTACGAGGTCTTCGAGCGTCTCGGCATGCATGACAGCGTCTTGTCGATCGGCTTGGATTTCGATGTCGGCTCCGGCGGCAAGCGCCTGACGAATGTGCAGCGCCAGAAGCTCAATCTCAGCCGCGCGCTTTTGAAACGTGCGGATTACATTATCTGCAATCGTCCGCTGCCGGCGCTCGATCACCGGGTCCAGGATCAGATTGCTCGTGCTGTCTTGGGTGAGCTCGGCAGCGACGGTTATGCTCCGGCGATCATCTGGGTCTTGTCCAACCCAGGCTTTGCCGAATTGTTCGATCGTGTTCTGGTCTTCGATCATGGTAGTCTTGTCGAAAGTGGCTCGACGACCGATCTTTTAGAAAAAAATGGTATGTTCAAAGAACTGTTATCGTAATATCCTATCTCGACAGTGGCGACTGGGGCCGAACACTGGGGGTTTTGAAGTTCATGCTTCTGAAGGATGAAGTTGAAATGCTGAAGCGGGTGCCGATTTTTTCGCGCATCGCACCGGCGAAGTTGAAACTTTTGGCGTTCACGTCAGATCGCGTCAGCTACAATGCTGGCCAAACTCTGTTTCATCAGGGCGATCAGGGCGATGCGGCCTATGTTGTTCTTTCCGGAACTGCTGATATTCTCGTCGATAGCCCCACCGGCGAGATCAAGGTCGCTGAAGTCGACCTCAATTCCATCGTGGGTGAAATCGCCATCCTGTGCGATGTCTCGCGCACCGCGACCGTAAAAGCCACCTCCCGCTTGGAGGCGCTGAAGATCAGCAAGGAACACTTCCTGAAGCTGCTGAGCGATTTTCCGGAAATGGCGGTCGAGATCATGCGCGTTCTGGCAGATCGTCTGAACCATACGACCTCGGAACTAACAGCCGTTCGCAGCCGGTTGACCCATCCACAGCCCATGTCGACGCATTGAGAAACAAACGAAGAGACCGAGTGGGGCTGTGAACAGTTAAACCACTTGGTATTCGGATGTGGGCACGGCGGTATTTCGGACGCCGCGTCGCCGATGGCGATTAATACTGATTTTCCTGGCTTTTACATCAAAGCGTCGGCCCTGCCTCAATGGCAAAGCCGACGCCTTGATCGTGCGTTTCGTTATTTTCCGTAAGTCAGGACCGTGAACGTATTCGGGAAGAACGTGTTGGCATAGAAGGGAGAGACTGCCGTCAGGATCTTCTTGGAGGCATCGGCGCTACCCTCGGCCGTAATGGCATAGATCGCCTTGGTTTGACGATCCATCGCCATCGTACGAACGCCCGAGCGGGTGCCCAGCGTTTCCAGCGGCTTGTAGCTGTCTGGGCCATCGACCTCAAAAACGTTGAGATTGGCGCTCACGCCATTTGCAGTGAAGATGCGCTTTAGATCACCATCGTAGACGATGCTGTCGGTTCCCCCGCCAATTTCGGCACTGTAAACTATCTTGCCGCTATTCCCATCAAGCACGACGAGAGAGGGCTTGATGGTGTCGTGTCCGCGACAGCTGATGTAGACGCGCTCGTCCGCGGCATTGACGGTCACTGCGGTAGGATGACCGCAAGCCGGAGCGGTGTCATAGGTTGCAACAATCTTTCCGGCTTTGGTGTCGATCTTGTAGACCTTATCGAGATCCTGCGCGGCGAGAAAAAAGGCGGTTTTGCCGTCACTATCGGCACCTTCGACCTTTTTGCTCGGCACTTTCAGGCGACCGGCTTCCTTGAGTGAAGGGACATCCAGCATAATCAGCTCGGTACCGTCTTGCCCGGCGCCCATATTGAGCACCAGACGTTTGCTGACGGGATCATAGTGGCTGGTGTCGAGATCCTCACCAACCTTGATCGGTGCCTGGGCCTCCAGCGTCGAAATTTTGAACGGCGTGATGGTGCCATCTTCATTGTTGGAAATGCCGAGATCGAATTCGGGGATCAGCACGGCACCATCCGAGCTATCGGTCGCTGTCTTGTCAATCACCTTGATGACTTTATCGGCAGCAGGATCGAAGACCTGCAAACCTTCCTTGCGATGTCCCAGGAAGACGTGATGCGTGGCTGAATCGACCGAAACATAGTCGTAACCGGAGCCCTTGCCCTCGATTGTCGTGGCATGTTGCTGGTGCCAACCATCGAATGCAAATGCTGGCGTCGTCATAATCAACGCGAGCGCAGTCGTAGAAATTGCCAAGCTCGACCTTATCATCCTATTCCTCCTGATAAGTTTGCCGTTCCCCCCGGACGCAGCAAACTAACAGATGAAGCTTTCAACCAGCTTTCATCAGGGGCCTTGGGTGATGGGAGTATCCCAGTGCTCGCCTGGATATTTCTCAGGAACATACGATGTTCTGCCGCCTGAAGACGATCAATTACGCAATCGGAGGCAGAGGCACACGCATGGCGTCAAATGCGGAATATCACTCAAACTGAGGAGGCTCCGTCATGGCTTGTCCAGCGCGCTGAACTGCTCCAAATCCCGATTTCTTTTAGGTCCTAGATCAGCCCACGCCGGGCCAGATTGCGCATCAGATGCGATGCGCCGAAGGTCCAGGGCCGGCATTCCGTCGATAGCAGCACGCGGTTCTGCAGCGCGCCCAGCTTTTCATTGGAGATGGTGACGATATCGCCGACTTTGTGGGTGAAGCCCTGGCCGGGCGTATCACGGTCTTCGACCGGCGCGAAAAGCGTGCCCATGAACAGCACGAAGCCATCCGGATACTGATGATGGCGGCCGATGGTCTGGGAAACGAGGTCGAGCGGATCTCGGCTGATTTCCTTCATCGACGAGCGGCCGTGCAGCACATAGCCGTCTTCGCCCTCGACCTTGAGGTCGAGATCGGCATTGCGCACGTCGTCCAGACCGTAAGTCTCGTCGAACAGACGGATGAACGGACCGATTGAGCAGGAAGCGTTGTTGTCCTTGGCCTTGCCGAGCAGCAGGGCGGAGCGGCCCTCGACGTCGCGCAGGTTGACGTCGTTGCCGAGCGTCGCGCCTCTGACCCGGCCCTGGCTGTCGACGGCAAGGACGATTTCCGGCTCGGGGTTATTCCACTTGGAAATCGGATGCAGACCGACATCGGCACCGGGTCCGACCGAGGACATGACTTGTGACTTGGAGAACACTTCCGCATCCGGGCCGATCCCGACTTCGAGATATTGCGACCAGACGCCTTCCTCGATCAGCGCGGCCTTGACCTTCGCGGCCTCGGGCGAGCCGGCTTTGAGGTTACGCAAGCTGTCGCCGATCAGAGCCGTGACCTTGCCACGGATCGCCTCTGCAAGATCCGGGTTGCCGGCAGCGCGCTCCTCGATGACGCGTTCGAGCATCGAGCGGGCGAAAGTGACGCCGCAGGCCTTGATCGCTTGCAGATCGATGGGAGCGAGAAGATGGATGGTCGAGAGATTGGCTTTGGCAGCCAGGAGAGCATCAAGTTTGGCGACGGCCTCGCCCTTCTGTGCGCGGACGAAAGCAACCGCATCATCGCGCTCAAGCAGGTCGCGCATGGTCGGCACTTCCTTCGAGGTGATGTCATAGACGGCACCATCGCGAACAGTGACGAGGGCAGGACCTTCGACATCGGGGCGCCAGATGCGTCCGACGAACGTGCCGGTGCTGAAAATGTCTGAGCTGGCCATGTCTTTGATCTCCCTTAAAACCTCGACCCGTTTCTAGCGCAGTCGCTCCGGCTTTGCCATCCGGCACAGGCCTTGAATTCAGCGCGTTTTGGACATTCACCTTTTCCCGGCCGGCCAAAAATGTAAGGCCCCGCGGCAGCGCCGCGAGGCCCTTTGGGCCGCCAGCCGGGAGAGAGTGGCTTTATGCGGCCTGTACCTTGCGATTGCCGCGTGCCCATTCGGGCAGCCAATCGCCATGTGTAACCAGCAGCTCGTCGACCAGCGACCAGATCTGGTCGAGATCGAGCTCGGCGGCCGTGTGCGGATCCATCATCGCAGCATGGTAGATGTGCTCGCGATTCTCGGTCATCAGGGCTTTAACCGTCAGCTCCTGCACGTTGATATTGGTGCGGATGAGCGCCGTCAGCTGCGGCGGCAAGTCGCCGATATAGGTTGGCTGAATGCCGGAGGCATCGACCAGGCAGGGAACCTCGGCGGCGCAATTGTTCGGCAGCGAAGTGATGCAGCCATTGTTGCGGACGTTGCCATAGATCACGGAGGGTTCGCCAGTCCAGACCGAATTGATGATAGAGGAGGCATATTCCTTCGATTGCTTGACCTCAATCTTCTCGGCCGAGCGGTATTCATCGGCCTGGTTCTTCCAGCGTGCCACCTGTTCGATGCAGCGCTTCGGGTATTCGTCAAGGGGAATGCCGAATTTCTCGATCAGATCCTCGCGGCCTTCCTTGATGAAGTAGGGCGTGTATTCGGCGAAGTGCTCGGAGCTTTCGGTGACGAAATATCCGAGGCGCGTCAACATCTCGTAGCGCACCTTGTTCGGGCAGCGCGGGTTCCAGCCGGGTTTGGGAGCGCGGCCCTCGCGATAGGCGCGGACAAGATCGGGATAGAGGTTGCGGTAGGAGCCATCAGGCTGGCGATGCTCGAATGCGAGGTAGAAGGCCATGTGGTTGATGCCGGCCGAGCGATAGCGGATCTCGTCATAGGGAATGTCGAGATCGTGAGCCAGCTCCATCGCCGTGCCCTGCACGGAGTGGCAAAGGCCGACCTGCTTGATCGTGGGGTATTTCTCGCCGATCGCCCAGGTGTTGATCGCCATCGGGTTCACATATTGCAGCATGACCGCATTCGGGCAGACGGCGAGCATGTCCTCGCAGATCTTCCACAGATGCGGAACCGTGCGCAGGCCGCGCATGATGCCGCCGACGCCGAGCGTATCGGCGATCGTCTGGCGCAGGCCATATTTCTTCGGCACCTCGAAATCGGTGACGGTACAGGGTTCATAACCGCCGATCTGGAAGGCGACGACAACGAAATGAGCGCCGTCGAGCGCCTTGCGCTGATCCGTGAAGGTCTCGACCGTGGCCGGGGCGCCGAGCGTCGAAGCGAGCTTGCGGGCAACGATGGCGCTTTCGTCCAGTCGCTGCGGATTGATGTCCATCAGCGCGATCCTTGCGCCCGCGAGGGCCGGACGCTGCAGGACGTCGCCGATGATGTTTTTCATGAAGACGGTCGAGCCGGCGCCGATGAAGGTGATCTTGGGAGTTGCGGTCATTTCAAAATCTCCTGATGCTATGAAGCTACCTCGAACGCCGCTCTGACGAGGCGTTCGGTGTAAGCGGTCTTGGGATGGGACAGAACCTCTTCAACCGGCCCTTCCTCCATGATCTTGCCGTGCTGCATGACGATGACGCGGTGGCAAAGGGCGCGGACGACCTTAAGGTCGTGTGAGATGAACAGGTAGCTCAGGCCCCGCTCATCCTGCAGCTTGCGCAGGAGGTCGATGATCTGTGCCTGGACGGAAAGGTCGAGCGCAGAAGTGGGCTCGTCGAGAAGGATGAATTCCGGCTCGAGCGCGATGGCGCGGGCAATGGCGATGCGCTGGCGCTGGCCGCCGGAAAACTCGTGCGGGAAGCGCGACAGGATATTGGCCGGCATGCCGGCGCTGACGAGCGCGTCCTTCACCCGCTCCAGCCGCTCGGCTCTGTTCGCGCCGATATTGTTGACCACCAGCCCTTCGCCAATGATCTGGCCAATGGTCATGCGCGGATTGAGCGACGAGAACGGGTCCTGAAAGACGATCTGCATGCGCGAACGCAGCGGCCGCATTTCAGCGCGCGAGCGGCCATGGATCGGTTGCCCGTCGAAGAAGATTTCGCCGCTATCGGCATCGATGAGGCGCAGTAGCGCCTGGCCGAATGTGGTTTTGCCCGAGCCGGATTCACCGACCAGTCCGAGCGTTTCGTGGCGGCGCAGTTCCAAGTTCAGGCCGCCAACGGCGACAAGCTCGCGCATGTCAGGCTTGAAGAAGCTGCCATGCCGCAGCATGAAGGCGACCTTGACGGCTTTGCCTTCGAGCACCGTGCCACAGTCCGGCGGCAGTGGCTTTGCCTGTCCGCGTGGTTCCGAGGAGAGAAGATGCTGGGTGTAGGCATGTTGCGGGTTTGCGAATAGGGCTTCGGTCGTGTTGTGCTCGCGCATCTCGCCATGCTGCATCACATAAACATAGTCCGAAAACTGGCGCACCACCGTCAGGTCATGGGTGATCAGGATCACCGCCATGCCGAGCTGCTTTTGCAGATCGCGGATCAGGTTCAGGATCTGCGCCTGCACGGTGACGTCGAGCGCGGTCGTCGGCTCGTCGGCGATCAGCACGTCCGGATTGTTGGCCAGCGCCATGGCGATCATGACGCGCTGACGCTGACCGCCCGAAAGTTGATGCGGATACTGCTTCAGCCGCGCCTCGGGATCGGGGATCTGCACCTGTTTCAAAAGGTCCAGCGCCTTCTTCTCGGCTTCGCGGCGGCTGACCTTGCGATGAACGCGGATGGCTTCGACGATCTGGCCGCCGATCGTATAGATCGGATTGAGCGAGCTCATCGGCTCCTGGAAAATCATCGAGATGCGATCGCCGCGAAGCTGCCGGCGCGCACGTTCCGAGAACTTCAGCACATTCTTGCCGTCGTAATGGATGGTGGATTTGTCGGAGACGACGGCACGCTTGGTTAGCAGGCCCATCACGGTGCGGGCCGTCACTGATTTTCCGGAGCCGGATTCTCCGACGATGGCGATGGTTTCACCGCGATAGAGCTGAAAGGAGATATCCTTGACGGCATCGACGATGCCGTCCTCGACCTTGAATTTGACGGCGATATTGCGGGCGTCGATGACCGGAGCGACGGCCTTTTCGGCAGCGTCGAGCCTGACATCGGGAGCGAAGGAGTTGACGAGTGCGAGAGCCATATTCGTTCTCCTCTCAATAGGGGTCAATTGCGTCGCGCAGTCCGTCGCCGAGCGCATTGAAGGCGAAGACGGTGACGAGAACGAAGGCGACGGGCGAGAGGATCCAGGGGTAGGAGCCAATGACCGAATAGGTCGAGGTGTCCTGCAGCATCAGACCCCATGAGATCAGCGGCGGCTTGACGGCAAAGCCGAGGAAACCGAGGAAGGATTCAAGCAGAACCACGCTCGGGATTGCGAGCGTCACCGCGACGATGACGTGGCTCATGACGTTGGGGAAAATGTGCTGCAGAATAATGCGCCGGTCGGTCGCGCCAATTGCCATTGCCGCCCGCACATATTCGATCCTTGCAAGCGCCAGCGTCTTGCCACGTACCTCGCGCGACATCTGCGCCCAACCGAGTGCCGACATGACGATGATAACGAAGCCGAGGAAGACGTTGGTCGGCGCCGTCACCGGGATCAGTGAGGTCAGTGCCAGATAGAGCGGCAATTGCGGGAAGGCCAATACCACTTCGACGAAGCGCTGGATCCAGGCATCTGTCGCGCCGCCGAAATAACCAGAGATCATGCCGACTGTCGTGCCGACAATGGTGACGATCGCAACCACGGTCAAGGCGATCATCAGCGAGATCCGTGAGCCGTAAATGGCGCGTGACAGCACATCACGGCCGAATTTGTCGGTGCCGAGGAAATGCACAGGGCCGCCGTCGGTCGTGCCGAACAGATGCCGGTCGCCAGGGATCAGGCCGAATAGATAATAGGGGGCACCCTTGACGAAGAGGCCTAGCAGACGCGGATTGTCATAGTCCGGTCCGACAATCGGCTGGAAGGTCACGGGATCGAGGTCGCTGGTCTCGACCAGCGCATAGACGCGAGGATGAAAGACGAAATTGCCGTTCTTGTCATGGAAGCTGATGACCTGCGGCGGTGCGAAGCCGGTATCAGTTGCCTTTGGATCCATGGGAGCGACGAATTCGGCGAAAAGCGCCATCAAAAGCAGCAGGATGACGAGAACAAGGCCACTCATGCCGGTCCACGAGCGCTTCAGGCGCCGCCGTACCAGCGCGACGTAGCTTTCGCTGCCGCCCTTGTGCTTGATCGTTTCATTCGGTGGGGGCGGGGAGTTGCTGAAGGCGAGCATTAGTGGATCCCTCCCTGTTGGCGTACGCGCGGATCGAGCAGGGCGAGCAGCATGTCGGCGATGATATTGCCGATGATCAAGGTTGCAGAAAGCACCATCATGAAAGTGGCTGTGACATAGACGTCGCCGACCGCCATTGAGCCGACGATGGCCGGCCCCACCGTGGGGAGGGTAAAGATGATCGCGGTCTCGATTTCGCCTGTGAGCATGTAGGGCAGAACGACGCCCTGATACATGACCAGCGGGTGCAACGCGTTCGGCACGGCATGGCGCATGACGACGGCGCCGCCGGAAAGACCCTTGGCGCGTGCGGTCTCGACATATTGCGCATTCAGCGTGTCGAGCAGGTTGCCGCGCATGACGCGCATATTGTAGGCGAGGCCGCCGAAGGTGGCGATGGCAACGACCGGCCAGACATGTTTGACGAGATCGACGAACTTGGCCCAGGACCAGGGTGCGCCGCCATATTGCGGCGAGAAGAAGCTGCCGATTTCCGAGACATTCAGTTGGAAAACGAGGATATAGACGATGATCAGCGCCATAAGGAAGCGCGGCACCGTCATGCCGAGGAAGGAGATGCCCGAAAGCAGGCTGTCGATCCAGCTATATTGCCGCGTCGCTGCCCATATGCCGAAGCCGATACCAAGAATGGATGCCAATATGTGGCACACGAGCGCCAAGGCGAGCGTTCGTGGCAGCCGCTCGCCGACAACATCGGCGACGGGCTTGTTGTAGAACATGCTGTAGCCGAAATCGCCTCTCGTGACGATGCCGCCAACCCAGTTGACGTATTGAACGACCAGCGGCTTGTCGAGGCCATGTTCTCGGCGGTAGATCTGCGCCTGCTCATCGGCTTGCGCGAAGGATGCGCCGCCCTGGTTCATCAATTGCGAGCGGATGTAATCGGCATAGTCGCCCGGCGGTGCCTTGATGATGGCAAAGGTCACCACGCTCAGGATGAAGAGCACAGGTATGGCAGACGCTATTCGCATGAGCAGGAATCGTAACATGGGACGGTTCGCTTCTCTTGATGCTGGCGGCAGCCTCGATCTGTTGGGATCGGCCGGCGCCGGCTGTGTTCAATTCGGCCAATGGTCGAGCCATCGGAATGCGGGATGTCTGATCGGCAGCCGGCGGATGGCCGGCTGCCGCAGATGATTGCCTGATCGACCTTATTTGATCGGACCGGCGCTGCCCGGCGCACCTGGAAGCTGCTGCGGGAACAGTTCGTACTTGCCCTGCTTGTCAGCCGCTACCCAAAGGCGCTCGCGGATGATGGAATCTTCCGCCCAATTGAACAGGAAGATCGGCGTGCCCGGAGGAACGTTGGAGAAGCGCTTGTTGATGATGAGCGCGCCCGGATACTCGGTCAGGCCGATATTGTAGAGGTGGCCGGTAGAGATCTTCTGGAACTGCTTCATCAATGCAACACGTTCGTCATTGTCTTTCGACGTCGTGAACTTGTTGACGATATCGACCATGTCCTTTTCGAACGGCATCAGGTCCACTTGGCCACCTTCGGCTGCACGATGGTTCCAGCTGGTGCGTGGGCCGACCGGAGCAAGCTGTTCGGTGTTCTGCACGACCGAAGCGAGCTCCGTGCTGTTGCGCCGGACCATCCAGTCGAAACGGCCGCCGTAGTTGGCGTCGTCGCGCTTGGGGCCATCGAGCGCGTTGATGATCACCCGGATCCCGAGCTTCTCCATCTGGGCAACGATACCTTCAGCAAGACTCTTGTCGGTGGTGTAGTCGTTGCTGACCAGAAGGGTGACTTCGACATCCTTGCCGCCATTGACGCCCGCCGGGAAGTTGACGATGCCGTCCCCGTCCGTGTCTTTGAGACCGGCCTTTGCCAGCTCGGCCTTTGCCGCAGCAAGATCGAACGGATAATAGACGGTGGAATTGCGATCATAGAAGCTGCTGCCGGAGGACAGGCCACCCGGATAGATCGCCGTGAACGGTCCCTTTACGAGAGACTCGCCAAGCGCCTTCCGGTCGAGCGCCATCGTGACGGCCTTGCGGAAATCCTCATTGCGGTTCAGCTCGCGGACGGCCTGACCGCGCGCATCCGGCGCGCCCCAGCCATTGGCGGAGAAATTCATCTGAAGGTTATAGCCGATGAGGCGGGGACCGAAGGCCAGACGCGCAGGCGCATCGGGCTGGGCGGCTCGCTTCAGCGATGCGACGAAGTTTTCCGGCTGCTCGAGGTTCGACAGGTCACCCGAACCAGCCACTGCCTGTACGTCGCGGTCAGCCCAGGTCGAGAGCTTGTAGTGCAGCTCGTTGAGGTAAGGCAGCTGATTGCCCTTCTCGTCGACCTTCCAGTAGTAAGGGTTGCGGCGCATAACGATGATATCGTCGGAACGATATTCGACCGGCACCCAGGCGCCCATGACGGGCATGTTCATGAATTCCGGCGGGAAGGCATTCTTGAACTGATCGTAGGTGTTCTTGGAATATTTCGGATGCTGTGGCTTCAGGATATGCGACGGGCCTGGGCAGAAATTGGGGTAGGCCATCGTGTAGAGATATTGCTTCGGGAAGGCGTCCTTGAAAGTCCACTCGACCGTGTAGTCGTCGACCTTCCTGAGGGTCGTTCCTTCGCCGAAAGCTTCCGGGGAAGCGCCGCCGCCGAGGGGCGAGACGTTCGGATCGACAACCTCGTCTTCCCAGTAGAACATGATGTCGTCGGCATTGAAGGGGACGCCGTCGGACCATTTCGCACCCTCGATCAGGTGCATGGTGAGCTTGTGCCCATCCGGAGACCATTCCCAACCCTTGGCCAGGTTCGGCAACGGTTCGGTATCCTTCGCCTCGACCTGGAAGAGCGGCGCGGTGCGCGTCAGGCACTCGGAAAGGCCGATATCGATGCCACCCCAGCCCTGCGTCTGGCCGGCGCCATAGTTCCAGCCTTCCGGCCGGCCGCCGATGACGTGGCGCAGCGTGTCGCCGTAAACGCCAATACCGTCAGGCATGTTGCCGGTCTTGTAGACCAATGGCTCTTTCGGCAGGCGATCCTTGACGGGTGGCAGCTTGCCGGTTTTGACGAAATTGTCGGTGACCCAGGCGGGCTCGTGATATTCGGGCAGCGCCTTGAACTCCAGGATGGAGCTGCGCTCGACATATTTGATCTTTCCTTCCGCCGGGAAGACCGGTGGAACGGGTGGCACTGTCGGCTCGGCTGCGTAGGCACTGATGGCGATTGCGGATGTGGCAATCGTCAACGCGGCTAGAAGGCCGATCGGTCGAAAATGTCTCATCTTGTTCTCTCTCCCTCTTTTGCGTGCGCTCTGTTCGAGACGCCGCACTCCTCCAGTACGAGGGGAAATGATTGAGACGCGGCGGTCGATCTCATCTGAGATCCCCCGCCGCATGCTCATTTCCCGAACTCTGCCTGCGTCAGCCGGCCTGTTTCAGCGCGGCTTTCTCGACCCGCAATTCCTCGATCGAGCGAACGTTGCGGCTTGCGGCCCCCTTCCAGTCGCGCGTCTTGATCGTGCTGCGTGACAACCGCTCCTTGGCTCCATCAACCGCATGCGCATATTGCGGCAGCCAGCGTGCCTGGGCGACGACCATTTCGTCGACCATCTGCCAAACCTCCTCCGGAGTGGCGATGGCACCGACCAGAGGATCGTGCAGGACGGCAAGCTTCAGAAGGTCGATATCGCCGCTGATGGCGGCATGCACCGACATGCGCTGGACATTGATCGACGAGATACAGGTGGCTGCACATGCCTCCGGCAATGTGATGCCCGCTACCATGTTGATGCCGAAGCGATCAACGAAGCCGGGGGATTCAATGATGGCGTCGGCTGGCAGGTTGGTGATGACGCCATTGTTCTTGACGTTGAAATGGCCGCGATAGACGCGGTTGGTTTCAAGCGCTTCGAGGATATGGCTGGCATGCTCGTTCGACCGGCGGGCGGGATCGATCAGCTGGGAGGCGCTGTCGAGGATCTGCTGGAATTCCGTTTCGAACCAGTTGCGCGTCTCGGTGGAGTGGCGCAGATAGCCGCCGGTCTCACCATGGATCCAGTCGGACATGTCGATCCACTTGTTGATCTCGTCCGGCCGCTTGCGATACCAGGGCAGGTATTCGGACAGATGTCCGTTGCTTTCGGTGGAATAGACGCCGAAGCGCTTGAGCACGTCGATGCGCAATTTCTCCTGCTGCGAGAACACCGGATGCGCCTCGAAGGCAGCGATCAATTCATCCTTGCCGATCTTGCGGCCGTTGAGGCGCAAATCGACGAACCAGGTCTGGTGGTTGATGCCCGAGCAGATATAGTCGAGTTCGCTCTTGTCCTTCGCCCCGAGCACTTCGGCGATCTGTTCGGCACCATGCTGGACGCCGTGGCAAAGACCGATCGTGTCGACCTTGCCGTATTCAATGGCTGCCCAGGTATTCATCGCCATCGGGTTGGCGTAGTTGAGGAACTTGGCGCCCGTCTCGGCGACTTCACGGATGTCCTTGCAGAAATCGAGAATGACCGGGATGTTGCGCTGGCCGTAGAGAATGCCGCCGGCGCAGATCGTATCGCCCACGCACTGGTCGATACCGTATTTCAGCGGGATGCGGATATCCTCGGCATAGGCTTCCAGGCCACCGACGCGCACGCAGCTGATGATATAGCGCGCGCCTGTAAGTGCAGCACGGCGATCCGTGGTCGCGGTCACGCGTGTCGGCAGCTTGTTGGCTTCGACGATGCGATCGAGGATCGCCTTGATCATCGTCAGATTGTGCTCACTCATATCAGTCAGCGCGAACTCGACATCGCGAAACTCCGGCACGCAGAGAATGTCGGTAAACAGCTTTTTCGTGAAGCCGACGCTGCCGGCACCGATAATGGCGATTTTGAAACTCATGATCCTCACCTTCAAGTCGATCGAACAAGCAGCAACAGGGATTATTACAGCATTTTCGTCCTATGATCGCGGCGGTTGCGAGATAGGGACGAAATCGTGATTTTCCTCCGACCGCCGATCCTCTTTGGCGGGTAAGTGCTGTTTTCTGGCGGGATTATGCCTATAATCACCGGGCCGACCAGAGAACAATTATGCTTTCAAGGGTAATTTTGTGCTGCAAAAATTGATCGACAACGGACAGGTCATGCGGACGGTTTCGCTGCCGCGCGGGCGCCACCGGCTGCACGCCATGCCGACCAGTGCCGGATATGAGGTGAGAGACAACGAGACTTACGATTGGGATGGGCGCCGTCGCGGCCAGACGCCATTCACGGTGCTGCAATACACGATCAGCGGCACCGGCCGGCTGCGCTATGAAAACCGCAATTATCGTGTGGGCACAGGCGACACGCTGCTGGTGCTTGTCCCTCACAACCATCGCTACTGGCTGGAAAAGGGCGAACGCTGGGAATATTTCTGGATATCGATGAACGGCGAAGAGGCGCTGCGCATTCATCGCCTCATCCTTGCGGCAGCCGGCCCCGTTCTGAAATTGCAGCCGGCGACCATCGACCATCTTGCCGATTGCAGCCTGCGGCTCGTCCACGGCGCCAAAACGCCGGCCGCGGCCTCGGCGCTGGCCTATGAGGCGGCCATGGCGCTCTATGACGACGTCTTCGGCTCGCACGCCTTTACCGCGGATCGCTCCGCCATGCAGATCGTCATCGACTATATCGACGCCAATCTCGACAAGCCGCTGCCCGTCAGCGAGCTTGCCAAGGCAAGCGGTCTCAGCCGCGCCCATTTCTCGCGCGTCTTTGCCGAAAGCGAAGGCGTGCCGCCGGCGGAATTCGTGCTGCAGCAGCGCATGCAGCGCGCCGCGAAACTGCTGACCAAAGCCGCCTTCATCCCCGTCAAGGAAGTGGCGATCATGACAGGTTTCGACGATGCCAATTATTTTTCCAAGGTGTTCCGCCGCATCTACGGCATTAACCCCACGGAGTTTCGCACGACAGGCATGTATGCCGCCGTGCGCAGCCCCAATGAGGAATCGAGGAACGGGCGAGGCCGATAGTGGGCTTAGTATCCTCGATCTCCCGGAAATTCGAAATCCGTCAACCGGTCGCATTGCGCGACTGCGGCGAGCCTGTATAGATATCGCCCCGCGGCACCATGCCTGCCTCGCCGCGCGCCTGATTTTCCAAGCAACATGTGTTCGTCCCCGATGCGACGGGCTTAATCGATAGGACTGAATATGCGCTTAGTTGTTGCCTTCAACGAATCCTGGACGTTTCGCCAGGGGTTCTCTTCCGCCGATGCCGGTCGCCCGCAGGAAGGCGAGGCTGTCACTTTGCCGCATACGGCTGTCGAGTTGCCCTTCAACTATTTCGACGAAAAGTCCTATCAGCGCGCTTTTACCTATCAGAAGATACTGGTTTGGGAGGAGCGGTTCGCTGAGCGTGAAGTATCACTGGTTTTCGATGCGGCCATGGCCGATGCCGTCGTCTATCTGAATGGCGAGGAAATCATTGCTCACAAGGATGGCTATACACCGTTTGAAGCACGTTTGACCGGCCGACTGCGACAGGGTGAAAACCTTCTCACGGTCAAGATTGATGGCAGTGAAAACCCGGAAATCCCGCCCTTCGGCGGCCGTATCGACTATCTGACCTATGCCGGCATCTATCGCGACGTCTGGCTGAAAGTTGCCGCTCCCGTATCGATTGCCAACATCAAGGTCGAAACCGGCAATGTCCTCGCCGACCTCAAATCCGCGACCGTGCGCTGCGATTTCGCCAACCCGCAAAATCTCGCTTTCAAGGGCACGGCAACTATTACATTGCGCGGCCCCGCCGGCGCGGTCCTCGCCTCTGCACGGGGCGAAACCTCCGGCGAAAGCGTGACTGTTACGTTCGATCGTCTGGCGGATATTTCGCTTTGGGATCTCGACAATCCAGTTGTCTACACAGCTGAAGTCGAGCTTGCTACCGAGCATGGCACTGACAATCTCACCACCACCTTCGGTTACCGCACTGCCACCTTTACCGCCGAAGGCTTTCTGCTGAACGGCAGGAGGCTGAAGCTGCGTGGGCTGAACCGGCACCAGGCTTTCCCCTATGTCGGCTATGCCATGGGCCGTTCGGCGCAGGAGCGCGATGCCGAAATCATGAAGCGGGTGCTGAAATGCAATATCGTGCGCACCTCGCATTATCCGCAGTCGAAATGGTTCCTCGATCATTGCGATCGCATCGGTCTTCTGGTCTTCGAGGAAATCCCCGGCTGGCAGCATATTGGCGGCGAGGAATGGCAGCAGGAATCGATCCGCAACGTGCGCCGCATGATCGAGCGCGACTGGAACCACCCCTCGATCATCATCTGGGGCGTGCGCATCAATGAATCCCAGGATTCCCACGATTTCTACGCCGAGACGAACCGGCTAGCGCGCGAACTCGATCCGACGCGCCAGACGGGCGGCGTTCGCTACATTACCGAGAGCGAGCTTCTCGAAGACGTCTACACGATGAACGACTTCATCCTCGGCAACGAGGAACTGCCCGGCGCCAACCGGCCGCGCACGCCGTTGAGGCCACAGCAGGAAAACACCGGCCTGTCCACGGATGTGCCGTACATGATCACCGAGTTTGGCGGTCATATGTATCCGACGAAGATCTACGATCAGGAGCAGCGCCAGGCCGAGCATGTGCGCCGGCATCTGGAGGTGCTGAACGCCGCCTATGGCGATCCGTCGATCTCTGGCGCCATCGGCTGGTGCATGTTCGACTACAATACCCATAGCGATTTCGGCTCGGGCGACCGCATCTGCTATCACGGCGTCATGGACATGTTCCGCGAGCCGAAATTTGCCGCCTACGTCTATGCCAGCCAGTGCGAGCCTTCCGAAGAGATCGTCATGAAGCCGGTGACGATCTGGGCGCGCGGTGAACGCAACATCGGCGGCGCCCTGCCGCTGATCGTTCTGACCAATTGCGACGAGGTCGAGCTTCGTTACGGTTCGCTTACCAAGCGCCTCGGGCCGGATCGCGAAAGCTTCCCGCATCTGCCGCATCCTCCTGTCATCTTCGATCACCGCTCCTTCACGCAGGATGAACTCGGTGTATGGGGGATGGAATGGGAGGATGTGCAGTTCACCGGCTATATCGGCGGCAAGCAGGTGGCGGCCTTGACGATGGTTGCAAATCCGCTTCCGACCACGCTGCAGGTCGAAGCCGATGCCGATACCTTGCGGGCCGCCGAGCGGGATACCGTGCGCTTCATCGTGCGCGCGCTGGATCAGGCCGGTTCGCGCCTGGCCTTCCTCAATGATGTCGTCACGATCAGGGTTGATGGCCCGGCGAAGATCATCGGGCCTGAGACTCTGCCTTTCCAGGGCGGCACCACCGGTTTCTGGCTTCAGGCAACGGGTGAGGCCGGGCCGATCACTATCGAGGCATCCTCCTCACGCTTTGCCGGACAAAGCCTCAAATTGACGGCTGAATGAATGCCGGGCTCCGGGATCGGCCGCGTCTGAGCGGCCTATCCTGGGATTTCGCCTGCGCTCAGCGGGATCGATTGCATTAGCGTCTGTCTTGCCGAGGCAAGGTGAACGCGGCATGCAGCATCGATCCGTTGCGGATCGCGCGATTGGAGCGCTTCGATATAGTCGAGATGCTCGGCTATGGCGCGGGCGTTGCGTTCGCGGGCAAACGCCTTGTTCCACTGGAAATGATAATGAAACACGATGGCGATGACATCGTAGAAATCGGCAATGAAGCGATTATTCGAGGCGCGATGGATGAGCAGGTGAAACTTCTCGTCGAGGCGTGAGAAATCGCGATAGTGCGTGTCGAAATCCTTCAACAGCTTGTGATGCTCTCGTTCGATGGCTTTCAGGTCTTCCCATGCCTGATGGCCGGGAGGCAGGCGGCCGAATTCGGCGGCGGAATGCAGTTCGAACATTTCGCGGACGTCGGCCAGTTCCAGGGCGAATTCGCTGGTGAAACCCTTCAGGGTCCAATGGCTGTTGGGCCGCTTCTCGATCAGGCCGAAGCGGCTGAAGCGAATGAGGAATTCGCGAACGACGGAGGTGCCGGTGCCGATCTCGCGCGCCAGCTCCAGCTCGTTGATCTGCATGCCCGGCTGGGCCTCGTCGGACATGATGCGCATCATGAAGCTGCGCTCGATGATATCGTGCAGTGAATCGGTTTCTTCCTTGGGGAAGAGATCGGCCTGTGTCGGCTGACGGAGAACCGTCTTCTGGCGTTTGTTCCAGAGAATGATGCCGGCGTCACTTAGACGCATGAGGATCGCCCGCGCGGTACTGCGGCTGACGCCGAGTTCGGCGGCGATATCGGGCTCGCTCGGAAGCTCGGTATCGGGCTTCAGGCGCGCCGTGTAGCGATTATACGCCTCCTTGAAGAGCGTGTTTTGTCTTGCCATTTCCCCCTCGCGTATCGTCGCCGCTCTTTGTTGGCGGCGCTGTCTGGACCATGTTCGAATGGCAGTCAATTGCAGGAGTTTATCGAGGCCGTCCCAACCGCCTTCCTCCAAGACGTCAGGCGATTTCCTCGTTGACACCAAAATGTTTATTGTAGATAAAAAACAAAATCAATTGGCGGATGGAAGGGAGTTGCCCATCACGTCAATAGCCGGAAAGGGATGCGGGCGACCGGTTGGATCGCCCGGCTGCCGACCTGGCAAGATAGAATAGAAGTCATCACAAGGGAGAGGTGATGCAGACAAGGACAATCGGCACGACAGGCCTTGAGGTCACCGAGATCAGTTTCGGTGCCGCCGCATTGGGCGGGCTTTATCGTGCTTGCCCGCGTGACCAGGCGATGGAGACCTTGCAGGCTGCCTGGGATAGCGGCATTCGCTATTTCGATGTCGCTCCCTGGTATGGTTTCGGCCTAGGCGAACGGTATGTCGGCGACTTCCTGCGTGCTCAACCGGAAAACAGCTACGTGCTTTCGACCAAGGTCGGACGGTTGATGCGTCCGGTGCCGACCGACAAGGTGCCAAATTACGGCTATGTCGATCCGCTGCCGTTCGATGCAGACTATGACTATTCCTATGACGGCATCATGCGGTCGGTGGAGTTCAGTTATGCCCGTCTGGGGCTAAACCGCATCGATATTCTCTATGTCCACGATATCGGCGGCTATACCCACGGCAAGGCGCTGAACGAGCATTATATCGGCCAGCTCCTTGGCTCCGGATTGAAGGCGCTCGAGGAGTTGAAATCATCCGGGACGATCAAGGCCTATGGTCTCGGCGTCAACGAGATACCGGTCTGTCTCGATGTCATGCATGCGGCCGATATCGACTGTATTCTGCTGGCTGGCCGCTATACGCTGCTGGACCGCTCGGCGGTCGCGGAGCTGTTGCCGCTTTGCGAGAAGAAAGGCACTTCCCTCGTCGTGGGCGGCATATTCAATTCCGGCATTCTGGCAACGGGTCCGGTGCCCGGCGCGCATTTCGACTATCTGCCGGCGACGCCGGATGTCTTGGCCAAGGTTGGAGCGATGGAGGAAATCGCCCGCAAGCATGGCCTGCCACTTGCACAGCCGGCAATTCAGTTCGCGCTGCGCAATCAGTGCGTAGCGTCCGTCCTGATCGGTACGGCAAAGGCTGCAAGTCTTGTCCGCAACATGCAACTCGTTGAGCCACGGCTTCCCGACAGCATCTATGCGGAATTTGAAGGATTGACCCTGGTTGCACCTCCGTTGGGAGACGAGGCTGTCCGGGTGTAAGCAGTAAATGGGAGCTATCGGGCCGTCGGGAGAGGCGGCTTCGAGGAGGAGAAAGCCTGTTTTGGCGTCGGTGGCAAATGCCCCTGCGCGATGTGTGATGCCCTCGGGCATTGCGATGCCGAGCCGTAAGCGTTCAACGGCCGGTGTGCAGGAGAACAGAGCGCGTTGAGAGGAGAAGCAGATGAATATTGCCAAGTCACTTCTATCCCGCCGCGGTTTTACCGCTCTTGCCGGCGCCGCCTTGATCGCAACGGCCATGCCCGTGCAGTCCTTTGCGGCCGACGTGACCATTCCGATCATCGTCAAGGACACGACGTCCTTCTACTGGCAGATCGTTCTTGCCGGTGCACGCAAGGCCGGCAAGGATCTCGGCGTCAAGGTGCCGGAGCTGGGTGCTCAGGCTGAAACCGACGTCAACGGCCAGATCAGCATTCTTGAAAACGCTGTCGCCGGCAAGCCGGCCGCCATCGTCATCTCGCCGACCGAATTCAAGGCGCTCGGCAAGCCGGTGGACGAAGCTGCGAAGTCCGTTCCGATTATCGGTATCGACTCCGGCGCCGACTCCAAGGCTTTCAAGTCG
This sequence comes from Rhizobium sp. A22-96, assembly GCF_053521805.1. Lineage (NCBI taxonomy): Bacteria > Pseudomonadati > Pseudomonadota > Alphaproteobacteria > Hyphomicrobiales > Rhizobiaceae > Rhizobium > Rhizobium sp. A22-96. The sequence continues at coordinate 1,127,918 of NZ_JBNWDQ010000001.1, read as the reverse complement.
TTCCTGACCACCGACAACGTCCAGGGCGGCCGTATTGCTGCTGATGGCCTTGCCGCTGCGATCAAGCAAATGACCGGCAAGGAGGAAGGCGATGTCGTCATCATCACCAACACGCCCGGTGCCGGCTCTCTCGAACAGCGCCGCACCGGCTTCCTGGATCAGGTCAAGACCAAGTATCCGGGCCTGAAGGTCGTCGCCGACAAGTATGCTGACGGTCAGGCAACGACCGGCCTCAACATCATGACCGACCTGATCACGGCAAATCCGAAGATCGTGGGCGTCTTTGCCTCCAATCTGATCATGGCGCAGGGTGTCGGCCAGGCGATTGCTGAAAACAAGCTCAGCGACAAGGTCAAGGTCATCGGCTTCGACAGCGACGACAAGACGCTCGGCTTCCTCAAGAGCGGCGCCATTGCCGGCCTCGTCGTGCAGGACCCGTACCGCATGGGTTACGACGGCATCAAGACCGCTCTTGCCGTCTCCAAGGGCGAAAAGGTTGAAGCCAATGTCGACACTGGCGCGAACCTCGTGACCAAGGCCAACATGAGCGAACCGAAGATCGAAGCCTTGATCAACCCGAAGGTCAAGTAAAGCTCAGAGGCTGCGGCCGACTTGTCGGCCGCAGCCCTTCTGTCTGTCCGTCTTTCGGGCGGCCGCGCGGAAATGCGAGAGGGAGGAGAGCCCATGACGAGCCTCGAAGAAATCAGCCATCGGCACGATGACAAGGTCAAGACGGAAGCAAGTCGCGTTCCGGCCGGCTCGCCTATTCTCGAACTCAAGGGATTGCAGAAGCGCTATGGCTATGTCGAGGCGCTGAAGCCTGCAACGATCACATTCCTGGCGGGTGAAATCCACGCCATTGTCGGCGAAAACGGTGCCGGCAAGTCGACGCTCATCAAGCTCCTGACCGGCGTCATCACCAGGACGGCTGGCGACATATTCTGGTGTGGCCATCCGGTCGCCCTTGCCAATCCCAATGAAGCCATCGCGCGTGGCATCAATGCCGTGCATCAGGAGGTCGTCCTCTGCCCGCATCTGACGGTCGCCGCCAATCTCTTTCTCGGCGACGAAGTCAATCGCTTTGGCCTGATGCGTAAGAAGCAGATGGTTGCGATGGCCCAGACGGTGCTGGATGATCTCGGCTTCGGACTGCCGGCCGCCGAACTGCTGAGCTCTCTGACCATTGGTCAGCAGCAGCTGGTCGCAACGGCAAGAGCCGCCATGCGCGGCACACAGTTCCTTATCTTCGACGAGCCGACCGCGTATCTGACGCGCAAGGAATCGGCGCAGCTGTTCAAGCTGATCCGCCGCCTGCAGAGCGAAGGCGTGACGATCGTCTATATCAGCCATCGCATGGAGGAAGTCTTCGAGCTGGCCGATCGGGTTTCCGTACTTCGCGACGGCACCCATGTGGGCACGCGCGCGATCGGCGAGACCAACGAGGACGAGCTGATCAAGCTGATGATCAATCGCTCGATCGAACAGATCTACCACAAGGAAGAGATTCCGATCGGCAAGCCCATTCTGGAGACGCGCGGCCTTTCCGGTCCCGGTTTCGAGGATGTCTCGCTGACCGTACGGGCTGGCGAAATCGTCGGGCTTTACGGGCTGATCGGCGCTGGCCGTAGCGAATTCGCGCTCGGCCTCTATGGCCGTCAGCCGGTCACGGCGGGTGAAATCCACTGGGAGGGGCGCAAGGTCCAGATCCGTAATGAACGGGACGCGATGGATCTCGGCATAGCGCTTGCGCCGGAGAGCCGCCGCGATCAGGGGCTCTGCCTCAACCTGCCGATCGGCCTCAACATCAATTTGCCTGTGTTCGGGCGGTTGAGCCGTGGTCCGATCATCAACAACAAGAGCGAAGCCGCGAATGCCGACAAGCAGATCCGAGATCTCAGCATCAAGACGCCGAGCCGCCGGGTCCTGGTTTCGGCCATGTCCGGCGGCAATCAGCAGAAGGTCGTCATCGGCAAATGGCTGAGCCACGGCGCCAAGCTTTTCATCTTCGACGAGCCGACGGTGGGTGTCGATGTCGGCACCAAGGCGGAAATCTATCGGTTGTTTGCCAAGCTGCTTCGCGAGGGGGCGGGGATCATCGTCATATCCTCCTACCTGCCCGAGGTTTACGAGCTCGCCGATCGCCTGCATGTATTCCGCCACGGCCAGCTGGTCGCCAGTCATGATTTTCACGCTGCCACGCACGAGGAAGTCCTCGGCGAGGCCATTGGCGTCTGAACGATAAGATCGAAAGAGGGAGAGCAAGAATGGCCGCGAACACCACAGAAGGCCCCGCCGTTGCACCGCGGCGTAAGATGAACATCCTCTTCAGCCTGACGCTGATCCTGCTCCTGATTGCGCTATGGATCGTGCTCGGCTTCTCGACGGACGTGTTCTGGACGCAGCTTAACATCACCAACCTGGCACGTCAGGGGTCGATGACGGCGATCCTTGCGCTGGGGCAGACCTTCGTCATCATTACCGGAGGCATCGATCTTTCCGTCGGCGCCATCGTCGGCTTCTGCACCGTCGTCGTCGCCTGGCTGCTGCAAGCCGGCGTTCCGGTCTGGGCCGCTATCCTCATTACCCTGCTATTCGGTGTGCTTATCGGCGCTTTCCATGGCTTCGGCATCGTACGCATGGGGCTGCCACCCTTCATTATCACGCTGGCAACACTGACGTCTCTGCGCGGCATCGGCCTGCTGATCACCAATGGTTCGAGCATCAACATCGTCAATGACGCCTTCACAAATTTCTCGGTCGCCGACTTCCTCGGTATTCCGAGCCTGTTCTGGATGGTGATCGTGGTGGCGGTTCCCGCCGTCGTGTTCCTGCATTTGAGCCGCTGGGGCCGTTACCTTTTCGCTGTTGGCTCCAACCGCGAGGCGGCGCGCCTGTCCGGCGTCAACGTCAACCGCATGATCTATCTCGCCTATATATTGTCTGGAACCTGCGCCGCATTGGTCGGTGTTCTGCTTGCCTCGCGTATCGCCATCGGCAACGCGACCCAGGGCGATGGCTGGGAGCTGCAGGCGATCGCATCGTCAGTTATCGGCGGCACCAGTCTGTTTGGCGCGATCGGCTCCGTCTATGGCCCGCTGATCGGCGCCTTCATCCTGGCGACCATCAACAACGGCGCCAATCTCCTAAACCTGAACTCTTTCTGGCAGCGCATCATCACCGGCGTGCTGATCATCGTCATCGTCTATTTCGACCAGCTGCGCCGCCGGCGCAGCCCGTGATCCGCTTTGCCTTGGCCGGAAACATCCGGTCCAAAAACTCAGGCTGGCGAGGGCCGTACTCTTCGCCAGCTGACGTTTCTGAGCAGATTGCGCAACGGCTTTTCGACCAGCTCATAGGCAATGATACCGAGGAGCGTTCCTGCTATCGCGCCGATGAAGGCAGCGACATCGGATGGGATCGGCGTGGAGGCCACGAGTTTCGCGATGACGGAGATTGCGAGCGTATGCCAGAGATAGATCGAATAGGAGCTGTTGCCGAGATAGGTGAGGGGCGGAATTTCCGGCAGCTTGCCGCCGCGTTCGATCGAAACCATGCCAAGCACCAGTGCGATTGCGAGCGGACCGCAGGTGATCTCGTTGAATTCGAGGCCGAATATCTCAATGGCCGCGAAGCCCGAGAGCGACGCGATGACGAGGGCAAGGCCGAGGCCGGCGCCTGGTATACTTCCGCTTAGCCACAACCGACCGAGAATGGCGCCAGCCACGAATTCCAGAATGATCGGCCTCGTATAGGTGGCGAGCATCGGCGATTGCGGATGGAAGATGGCGCCGGCAATAACGAAGGCGGCAAAGACGCCGACCATGCCGGCAAGGCGGAAGCGTTGCGGCAGAAACAGGCTTGCGGCAAACAGGACGTAGAAGAACATCTCGAAATTCAATGTCCATCCCTGCACCAGCACGGGCCAGATCTCGCCATTGCTCGGCGAGCGGACCGGGATGAATAGCAGAGACCCGAGAATATGGCCGGCCGTCAGGCGCATGTTCGGAAACAGGCCGGCAACAGCGCCACCGATCATGATGGCGGTGACGATCCAGTAGGATGGCGCGATACGCTGCAGGCGGTCGACGACAAAGCGCAGCGGAGTCACTGGCCGGCGCTCGCTCATGGTCCACATGATGAAGCCGCTGATGACGAAAAAGACGTCTACGCCGGCTGCTCCGATACGGAAATGACCGCCGCTGCGCTCGGCCGCGTGAAACAACACGACGGCAAGTGCTGCAAGAGCGCGAAGATATTGTATGCCATAGAGCGTTTTCATCGACCGGTCCGAGGCTCCCAATTCGCCGGCGGCGCAAATTCCATCCGGTCGTAGGAAACGAGCGGATCGGCCTTTGGCACACGCGCTCGCATAGACAGCTTCCCTGCGGTGAAATAGAACAGGAAAGAGCCGACGTGATACGGGTTCAGAATGTCGATTTCGACGAAGGAACGGATCAGAAGCAGCGTCGCCACGCCCAACAGCACATAGGATTCGTCGTTCCTGTCATCACTCAGGAAGCGGGTGATATGGCCGACAAAGGCCGTCAGCAGTATCGAGGCCAGCAGGAAGACGCCAACAAGACCGGTTTCGACTGTCGTCTCGATATAGGTGTTGTGGAAATGGAAGCCCGCGCGCGAGGCGATGTAGAACTCCTCCCAAAGGCGCTCCGGCTCAGAAAAACCCTGGACCCAATAGGCCTGGTATCCCACCCCGAAGAAGGGATTGAGCTGCGCGGCCGCTATGCCCTGCTGCCAGAGATAGGTGCGGCCGGTCAGTGTCGAATCCTTGCCGAACAGGCCGAGTATCAGGTCGACCGCGCCGAGATAGACGCCGGCAACCGCAAGGATGACGCCGGAAATGGCGACGGCCGCAAACAGCCTCTTGCGTTGCCGTGGCGACAGAAAAAGAATGACGCGCAGGCTGACGCAGAGCATCACGATTAGCGCGGTCGTCAGCACAGAGGTCGCCGATGCCGAGGCGAGCAGGCAATAGGCTGACAACAGGCCGGCAATGCCGCCGCCAACCAGCCAGATCCGGCGCTCGCCGAGAACGAAGACGGCGGCAAAGGCAAAGTAGATGCCGAGAGAGGCGTAGAAGCCGAGCTGGTTCTTCGAATCGAACGCGCCGACGAAGCTATAGGTGCCATCGATCGGATCATACGCGTAGTATCCGAAGAGGATCGAATAGAGGAGCACGATCGCCGTGCCGGCAATCGCGCCGCGCGTCAGAGTGCGGATGTCGAGTGTGCGCATGGCGACCAAGGCACAGAAGATATGCGTCGTATATTGGATCGCCGCACGGGCAGTCACCGAAGGCACGGCCGACCAGAAGATCGACAGGCACGTGAAGACGCCGAAAGCATAGAGCCAGAGCTGCTTCTGGTAGCTGCCGAGCGAGCTGCGATAGTCGATCAGGACCAGCGGGAACCACAGGGCATAGTAAAGCAGGATCGAGGCCTGCCCGAAACGAGACGAATAGGCGAAGACGAAGAACGACAGAGCAATCGCCACTGTGCCATAGGTGGTATTGCTGCCTTGACGAACGAAAACCGATTTGGCTATCCGCATCGATTTTCCTTATCGCATGGCAAGACCGGTGCTGACCTTGATCAAGTCACCGGGCAGCACCTGGGTGTTCTCCTGGGCCGGGATTTCCTTCGTCTGGCCGCTATCGCCGCGGATGATGGTGTAGACGACGTTCACGCCTTGCCCGCTGGAATCGAGGTTGCTGGCATCGGCCGACTGAGCGACCGCTTCCTGCATGAGAGATTGGCTGGTGGAAAGCTTCAGCTGGAGGGTTTCCAGTTGCGTATCGGTATCCTGCATGTCCTGGGCCAGGGATCCCTGCCAGTCGTTGTGCAAGGTAATCTCGTCCTGATTGGCCTTGTTGATGTCCTGCTTGGCTTTCAGGGATGTCGTCTCGGTATCGAGAAGGGTGGCTTCCAGATCTGAGGCACGCTGCTCGGCCGAAATCCGGCGGGAGGCAAGTTCCAGCCCCCTTTCGGTGAGGCTTTCGACCTTGTCGCGGTCGGCCTTGGCCAGTTCCAGCTGACGGCTCTGCGTATCGGTCTTCTTCGCGAGAGTTTCCACTTCATTCTGCAGAAGAGTCTTCAGATCTTCCAGGGATTTCAGTTGGGTCGTCATACGCTGGCTGCGTGTCTGCATCAGCGCCTTCTCGCTTGCGAGCAAGGCTGTCGTTTGCGGCAATTGCTTGAGTTCCATGGGGACTTCGATATCGTTCTTGCCGCTCAATTCGGCCAGGAGACGGGCCTTGCGCATCAGCAGGCGACCGCGCTCGGCCATGTAGACGACAGCATCACCCTTGGCGTTGATGAAATCGCGCGCAAAACGCTGGCCGGCGTCGGCGCGGCGCATGCCGCCGGCAAGGCTCACAGCCTTGAGCACGGTCAGGTTTGGCGCGAAAGGAAATTCGCCCGGGTTCTGAACCTCTCCGGAAAGATAGATCGGCCGGAACTGGGACATTTCGACGGAGGCTGAGGGGCGATCGCGCAGACCGAACTGCTTCTGCAGGCCGATGCCGATAGCTTCGGCGATCTCATCCGTCGTCTTGCCCGTGGCGGGCAGATCGCCGATGAAAGGGATGGAAACGGAACCGGAAGGGCCGACCGTATAATCGCCCGAGACCACCGACCAGTCGCGGATGGTACCCTCGGCAGTCTGCCATTCGGCGACGCGCACATGCAGCTTGTCCATCACACCCAGATGATATCCGGGAAGGTTATCGGCCTGTGCGGCGCCCGATATTGCACAGACGCCGAGGACAAGGAGAGCCGAATATCGGACTGATGTGTAGACGCGAGCGAGCCTCTTGGAAGGCTGAAATTCAATCATGCAGGATATTCCCTGTTACTAGATCGCAGTCCCGCAGACACGGGAAACCGCAGGATGTCTCCCGCGGTCGCTGCTGGTCTTCGTCAATAGCTGCCACGCGACAGGCACACTGCCGGAATGGTCTTGGCGATGATCATCATGTCGCTGCTGAGCGACCAGTTCTTGACGTAATGCGTGTCGAAGGCGACACGGCTGGCATAGGAGACATCGTTACGGCCGCTGACCTGCCAAAGGCCGGTCAAACCGGGGCGCGACTGCAGATAATAGATCGCCGCAGTCTCGTAGAGCTCGAGCTCGTCTTCCACGACCGGGCGTGGGCCGACAACGCTCATCTCGCCGCGGATGATGTTGATCAGCTGCGGCAGTTCGTCGAGGCTTAGCTTGCGAAGCACGGCGCCGACAAGGGTGACGCGAGGGTCATTCTGCAGTTTGCGTGTGGCGCGCCACTCTTCCAACGCTTTTGGATTGGCGTGCAGATAGGCCTGCAGCACCTTGTCGCCATCGACGACCATGGTGCGAAATTTAAGGCAGCGGAAGCTTTTGCCGCTGTGGCCGACACGGCGATGGCCGTAGAAGGCAGGACCGCGATCAGAAAGCTTTACCAGCAACATCAGCATCAGGAAGAGAGGGCTGATGAGCAGCAGAGCGGTCAGGGCGGCAGAGACGTCGAAAACGCGTTTCAATACTCCACCAGTTGGCGGAAAGACGTCGCTTTCCACGGCGCTGAAAAAAGCCGATGTGGCCGATCTCGTCGCAGACTTCATAGAGAAAGCTCCATTCATGTTGGCGAAATTGGTCGGGAATTCTCGGACGCGTAGTTAGAGCTGTGATGGCAGGAGTGTAGGTGGTGATTTTGACTTTTTAAGCCAAACTTTTGTAGCGATATGATATCGCGGTATATAATTACCGCACTTGTGGTGGATTGAATCAAATCAGTGATTTGCTATGTATGAGTTCTACTGTATCAGGCTGCGTATAATGGCTGCGCTGATAGCTCTCCCGCATCGTCGATAATGCTTTTGGACGATGTTATAGGTGAGAGAGGACAAGCTATTCATTATCATCGTCTTCCTTTGCCTCAGGTCACTTTTGATCCGGCGTACGAAAACTTGATTTCACGTTCGCTCTAGTGCGATGCAGCAATATATTGCGCTGCACATACTGCGCAGCTGCGACACCCGGACTTTGTAATAAAAGTTGATTGGATTGCTGGGGAATTAGGGCAGCCGCAAGGCCGCTATATGTCCCAAGGATTGCATGATTTTGGCAGATCATCTTGTGGGTGCAGACAAGAAAACCAATAAATTCAATTGTAATTATAATCGCGGCGTAGTTTTAACGAGCCCGGCGTTAGGATCGTATCAATTCGTAACGGATCATCGTGACTTGGTTGAATCTCAATGAATCATAAAATATATTTAGACTTCAGGTCTGATAAGGGAGGAAAGACCTTGATCGCTTTTTTTCTAACGTATGAGCGGGCGAGGTAGCACTATGTATGCGCCGCGCGTTTTCGTGAGCATGCTGGGCACGCTGGTCGTCTTTGCCATCGCGACTTACTTCCTGACGAACTCCCTCTCGACGACCCTAATCGAAACGGCCATTTGCGCCGTCCTCCTGCAGATCGGATATTTCATCGGTGTGCTTTATCTCGTCTGGAAAGAGCGCAAGGCGCTCGATGCGGCGCGAAGTGAAGACAAGGCGACCATTCCGATCGGGGAAGACACGAAGGTTGGTGGGTTGCCCGCCCCCAGCCTAAATCGCTCAGAGCCGTTCAATCCCTGACGCTGCAGTCAGGCGCATCTTTTGACCGCCGACAGGTTGTCGGATTTAAGCCATGTCCTAAGTCTCCGGCAGAACCAATGGAGACCGACGTGGCTGACAGTGCGGAAAAGAGCGTCTGCGTAATCATCGCGGCAAAGAATGCCAGCGATACCATCGGGCTTGCCATAGCCTCAGCCCTTCGAGAGCCCGAGGTTGCAGAAGTGGTCGTCATCGACGATGGGTCGAATGATGGCACGGCGGCGGTTGCCGCGAAAGCGAATGACGGCAGCGGTCGGCTGCTGATCCACGAATTCGAGAAAAATCGCGGTCCTGCGGCAGCACGCAATCATGCGATCGAGATCTCCAAGGCTCCGCTGATTGGCATTCTCGATGCCGACGATTTCTTTTTCCCCGGACGCTTCAGCTCGCTGCTTGCCCGCGATGATTGGGATTTTGTCGCCGACAATATTGCTTTCGTTACTGCCGATACTGTTCCCGACGCCCATGCCAGGCTTGATCATTTCGACGCCAAGCCACGCTTTCTCGATCTCGTTGCCTTCGTGGAGGGCAATATTTCCAAACGCGGCGTCCGTCGCGGCGAGATTGGTTTCCTGAAGCCTCTGATGCGCCGCTCCTTCCTGGATGCACATGGCTTGCGCTACAATGAGGCGCTGCGGCTGGGCGAGGATTACGATCTCTATGTGCGTGCCCTGGCCAAGGCCGCGCGTTACAAGGTCATCCATAGCTGCGGCTACGGTGCCGTGGTGCGCGGCAATTCCCTGAGCGGCAGCCACAAAACTGAAGATTTGCGGCGCCTTTACGAAGCCGACCGGGCGATCCTGGCAAAAGGCGGTCTTTCGCCGGCAGATGCCGCTGTGATCCGCCGCCATGAGCGGCATATTCGCGACCGCTACGAGTTAAGGCATTTCCTCGACGTCAAATCGCAATCGGGCATGGCTGCGGCTGCCACCTATGCCCTTCGCCATCCCTTTGCCGTTCCGGCCATAGCGGGTGGGATCCTTGCCGACAAAACAGAACGGTTCCGCGGAGGAGGCGCACCGATCGCCCATTCCGGAGCGAACGGCCTGCGGTATCTTCTGCAGGCCGCTCCGGAGTAGGTCTCGCCGGGTCTAAAGGTAATCGCGGCGCACGCCTTCGATCACGGTCAGCAGCCGCTCCTTGCAAGCCGCAAGCGCGCCATCCTTGCTCAGCTGCGGCTTTGCCTTGCTCGCCTGCCAGAGAGCGAGCGCCGAAGGCATGGCAAGCGCCTGCTTCGCCATCACCCGAAGCGGGGTCTGCTGGGGATCGGCAAGCAGCACGGTTTCGCCGTGCCGTTGCTTTTCCAATTCTTTCGCGGCCTGCTGATTGCGCTCAAAACCAAGGCCCCAGAAGCGGGCGCCCTTGGCGATCGCCTCGGCGCGGGTGGAGACGGGAATGTGCTTCGGTGCATAGGTGACCCCGAGCGATTGCGCCCAGTCGTTCCATTTGAAGCTGTTGATGGAGCGCGACGAGCTGACGGCAATCCACGGCACGCGGAAGGCATCGGCAAGGATCGCGCCATGCATGGATTCGGCAACGATGAGCTCGGATGCCGCGAGCTCACGGATGACGGCCTTGGCCTCGCCGCGAGGATCGAGATAGGAAAGACCGACCGTCTTGCAGATTTCGGGCCAGAGACCGGCGGCGGCCGACTCCCAATGGGGAATGAACGTGCGCCTGCCTGATTTTGGCAGATTCTGAAACTCCGGCATCTCGGTGACGAGCACGGCTGGGTCGACGATGCCCATTTCGACGGGCAGTCCCACTTTCTTCGCCGTCAGCGGGCCGCGGACACAGCGCACGTCCCATTTCGATTTGTCGTTCGTATCGGGGAGCGAGCCATAGCCGAAACCGCTGCCGATGACGAGCTTATGGCCCTCGGCCGGCAATATCTCGGTGTTGAGGACAGTGCCTACACCGACCAGCAACGTCTCTTCATGAGCATTGCGAAGGCCGGGAAGCAGGAAATCCCAGAGCCAGAGATTGAGGTCGTCACCGAAATTGCCATGGGTGGATTCCCAGTGGAACGGCTTCATGCAGTACTCCTTGCTGATCCAGATGATAGCGGGGCACGCCGTGGCTCTTCGATGCGGCATGCGCAGCCAATGCTGCGCTGCAAAATCTAGGGCGCTAGTTTGCCCACGGCAAGGCGCACGGCACTTTGTAAAATTGCCGGATCGCGCAGGGCCCATTTGGCCAGCAACCCGAATTGCGGCATTTGCCGCTGTTTCACCTGTCGCGCCTGGCTCCAGAGCGCCTGGCGGCGGGCACGATTCTTGTACTGCCTGATAGCGGCGACATCCTGCGGCCGGCGTGAAAATCTCTGTTCCAGCGTATTCAGCGCCGTCCACGTGTTGAACTGCTGACGCAGGAATTGCGGGGAGTCATTGTCGATGCTGTGAAAGATATTGACGCCTTCGCCGCGCAATGCACCAGTGTTTTCACACAGTATGACCCGCTTGGCCGCGAGGATGCAGTCGCAGAAAAACAGGATGTCTTCGGCTGCCAGTCGCAATGTCGGTTCGAAGCGAATTTTCTCGAAGAGCGGCCGGCCGATCACCATGCAGGACATGTGAAGAAAGCTCCAGTCCTGCAGCATGACGCTGGCGATATCGGGGATCTCGATGACCGAAGGCTTCTCGGAAAGCTGCACATTCCCAGCCGATTTGCCGAGTTCCGCGATACCGAAATGATAGGAAAATTCATCGCCTCCCTCGATGGAATCCCAGTAACAATCGGCGTCGTGGCGCGTCAGTGCTTCGAACGCATTGCCGAGGTGATCCGGCGCCCATTCATCGTCTGAGTCGAGAAACGCCACGAACCGGCTCTCGGCCGGCACATTGTCGAGGCCGGTGTTGCGCGCGCCGCCCGGACCGCCATTCACCTGACGGATCACCTTGATGCGTGCCCGCTGTTCGCTGCTCAGCGACTGTAGCTCATTTTCTGCCGGAAGTGGCGATGCATCATCGACGATGAGGACATCGAAGTCCTGAAACGTCTGCTGAGAGATCGATCTTAAAGCGCGCTGCAGAACGCCTGTCTGCTTCTGATAGAACGGAATAACAATCGTGATTGACGCCATCTTCCCGCCTTTACGGTTTCAAATCCAAGAGTTTGCGGCCTCATCCCCTGGGGACGCAACCATCGGCTTTCGGCAACATCCACAACGGTTTCGGGGGTCGTTTGGCCGGTGGTGGATACTGCCGTGACGCCAACAGGTAGCGTCGATTTGATGCGGAGCAATGTCAGAGGCAGCGTTTTATCGAAGATTGTCAATGAAGGGCTTGCCTGTCTGCCGAGATCGATCAGTCCTTGCCGTCATGCGCGATGCGCCGTTCGAGCGCTTTCGAAGCCGCTCGCAGGTCGGATCTTTTGCCCGAGAGTTTCTCGATCGCGGCGACGACAAGGTTGGCCGCCACATAGTCCGATTTATGCCCGAGATTATGGATGACGATCAGTGTCGAGCCGCTGATATCGCGGGCGAGGTGTCTGGCGTGGATGTCTGTAGAAACGGTCTTGTCGGCATCACCCGCGATGATAACAGTCGGTGCCTTGATCTTGCGATAGCGTGGCGAGGCACCTTTCGCCCAATCGCTCAAGGCGGCAATTTCCCTGGCATTGTGTTGAAAGGCATCCGGCCGAAGAGCCTGTAGTGCCCTGGTCGCCTTGATGTACCCGGCGGGGCGTTGATTGGGGGCAAAAACGGCTTTCGTTGCGCCGTCGATCGTCAGGACGCCGATAGGGGGCACGATGAGCGCGCTGAAGAGCAGGCCGGTCAGCGGTGGTCGGGCAGCGCCATAGTACCAGGCGATGCCGCCTGGCCAGGGATAGACAACCGGCGACAGGAAAACGAGGCCCGCAACCTTATCCGGATGACGAAGGGCAAAGGCGGCGACGACAGCGCCGCCGAAGGAATGCCCGACAATAATGGCCTTGCCGATGCCGCGAGCCTCCATCAGGCGCGCGATCGCATCCGCCTGAGCATCGGGCAGGATAGTCTCCGCACCGCCCGCATCGGAGCCGCCATGACCCGGACGATCAACGAAAAGCAATCTGGCTCTGCCCTCAAGCTTGCTGTGGAAAGATAGAAGCGGGTCGTAAAGGCTGGTGCTCGCACCATGAATGAAGACGATCGGCGGCAGGTCCGGCGCCGCACCGGCCTCGATCAGGATGCTGTTCAGCTTGAAGCCACCGACATCGATGCGTTGCTGCTGGCCTGCGAAAGTCTCCGCGTTACCGGCATTGGCCAGTGCTGCGAACGAAAAGAAAAGCCAGAACACGGCAGCAGTCTTTGGAAAGGGAAGGGTGGACATTAGGCCTCGAATTCACGTCTCGGGATCACTCTGATGGACATACGAGCAGGATCGAAATTCGGTTTCACGGGCGGCAGCTGAATACGGCAAGCCCTCATTGCCGACGCACATGCGGAATTTGCAGCCATAAGGGGAGCGCTCCCGCAAGGCTTTCCCATCAGGATTGTAAGATTGTCGCATTTTGGTCATGGTTCGTCTCTCAAATTCTGCTGCGCTGCAAAAAATCTTCACCTTCTGTCAAAAAAATCGAGGCGGCACGAATACGCCGTCTGAAGCCGTCGCCAAAATATCGGAAGATGCTTAAATGCTTCTGCCTACAGATGTTTTTTTGCATTTAAATCGGTTGTTTCACGTTTGAGACGACCTCAAACGACGTCTTTTGCCCGTCGTCAAAGATTGGTTTCCGCTCATTTTTGCTGCGCTGCCATATTCCCTTTCCCAAGAGCGCCCTAGGTTATCGTCTGCGAGCTTTGATCTGCTCTCATTGAAACGGCCGCGTGGGGGATGCGGCCCGAAGAAGGGGTGACAGACATCGTGAATGTGACTGCCAACGTGTCTTCGCGGATAAATCTCATGCGTATCGTGCTCATATCCGGCATCATCTTTGTCCATATACCGTTCGATACGCATACGAGCCCGTTCAACGGTGCTTATGGTATTTTCGACTGGCTGCGAGTGTTCTTGCGTGACAGCCTGTTTAGGGTCGGTGTGCCTTGCTTGAGTGCAATTTCCGGCTATCTGTTGTTTCGCAATGGACCAGCGTCGCTGAATTATGGAAAGACGATCGCTCGCAAGACAAAGACGGTCATGCTTCCGTTCTTTCTATGGAACTGTGCTTTCTTCGCCTTCGTCTTTGCTCTTCAGTACTACGGTATTGGCGATGGCTATCTGCCGGATCTGTCGGAATCCAGTCCACGGACTCTCTCAACGCTTCTTTTCGCAATAGATGGTGCGCCGATTAATCTTCCGCTTTATTTCCTGCGCGATCTGTTCGTCTGTATCCTTCTGTCGCCTATTCTCGCATTTCTCATTCGCCGCGCACCGTTGCCGACGCTATTGTTTCTTCTTCTGCTCGCGGCATGGCCGATATCGATCGGTATTGTTCTGCGCAACTCTATTCTATTCAGCTTCAGCTTCGGCATTTATCTTGGCATCTACCGTGTCGATGTCACGATGATGGACCGCTATGCTGCCTTGATTGCTCCTGCTTTCATTGCGCTTGCTGCCATTCTCGCGACGGTTGCCTATATGGCGGGGCCTGGCCTGCCATTGTGGCTTGAAGTCAGCCGCAATCTGATGATCCTTGTTGGCATACCCGGTTTTTGGGCGCTCTCGGCAATCCTGATCAGAAGCCGCCTCGGGCAGGGATTGGCCGGAACCGGCGGATTGAGCTTCTGGATCTTCTGCGCCCATTATCCCCTGCTGTTCTGTCTCTGGGTCCTCTGGAACCGCAGCGGCAGTGAGCACTATCCGATTTTCTATCTCCTGGCGGCGGCAAGCACCCTGCTGCTGCTGCCTTTGAGCAATGGCATGGCGCGTCACGCCCTGCCGTCCTTCTACAATCTGCTGACCGGCAGCCGGGCTCGGCCACAGGCCGAACCTCTTGCTGCCGGGAACCGCACCGCCGACGACCGGCGCGTGCGCTCCGAGCAAAGGTGATGCTATGATGACATCGACAAGCCACGCGCGAAAACTGGGTCTCGTTTCCCTCGCTCTTCTGGGCGCCTGCTTCATTCCGCAGGTCGCTTCGGCACAGGATGATCAACCGACTGGCGGATCTTTCGTTGACAACTTCCAGCGTCTCGATACCAGCCGCTGGTATATTTCCGATGGCTGGAACAATGGGCCGCATCAGAATTGTACCTGGTCGCGAAAGCAGGTGAGCATCAAGGATGGATCGCTGCAGCTGCAGCTTACCGAGGGCAAGATCGGTCAGCGCAACTATGCCTGCGGCGAAATCCAGACCACCCAGCGTTATGGTTACGGCACCTATGAAGCGCGTTATCGCACCGCGACCGGGTCGGGCCTGAATTCGGCCTTCTTCACCTATATCGGCCCGACCGACAAGAAGCCGCATGATGAGATCGATTTCGAAGTGCTCGGCAAGAATGCCGGCCAGGTGCAGGTCAACCAATATATCTCGGCCAAGGGTGGCAACGAGAAATTGGCGCCGGTCGCCGGCGGTGCAGACCAGGGCTTTAACGACTACGCGTTCGTCTGGGAGAAGGACCGTCTGCGCTATTATGTGAACGGCAAGCTCGTTCAGGACGTTACCGATCCTTCCAAGATACCGAGCAATGCTCAGAAGATCTTTTTCAGCCTTTGGGGCACGGACACGCTGAGTGGCTGGATGGGCAAGTTTGCCTATACCGGCGAGCCTGCGACCATGCAGATCAAGCGCGTTGCCTTCACGAAAGCGGGAGAGAAGTGCCTCTTTCCGGAATCGATCACCTGCAAACTCGACTGAGCCATGCCGGCTGTCCAAGGAATGGGCGGCCGGTCCAATGCCATGATGCAACACCAACCACACCATGCGTCTGGTCTCGACCGGTCGCGAAAGCGGAAATCTTGATGCTGCATATTCTTTATTTCGTCCACGATCTCGCCGATCCTGCCGTACGCAGGCGGGTGTTGATGCTGCAGGCCGGTGGGGCGCTGGTGACGCTGGCAGGCTTCCGGCGTGACGACAACGTGCTTGCTGCCATCAACGGCATCGAGCCGATCGAGCTCGGCAGGACGAAAGACGCTCAATTTGCGCAGCGGGTCACCGCGGTCGCCAAATCGGCGGTGAAATTGCGCAATGCTCTGCGCTCAGTGGCGCGGCCGGATGTCATTATCGGTCGCAACCTCGAAATGCTGGCTCTCGCCAATCGCGCCAGGTCCGTTTTCGGCGGCGACATGCCTGTGGTCTATGAATGCCTGGATATCCATCGGCTGCTGCTTGGCGACGGGATGCTGGGGGGAGCGCTTCGCAGCGCCGAGCGCCATTTTGGTGCACAGGCGGCATTGCTCATCACCAGCTCGCCGGCCTTTGTCGAACGTTATTTCCGGCCGCGTTCCGGCCTGCACCTGCCGATCATGCTGCTCGAGAACAAGGTTCTGGCGATCGAGGCCGCAACAACAAATGACATCGTCTCGGCGGCGCGGCCGCCGATTGCCGGCAAGCCATGGAAGATCGGCTGGTTCGGCGCGTTGCGCTGCCGCAAGTCCCTGGCTCTGCTCGATGACTTCTCACGACGGATGGAGGGCCGCTTCGAAATCGTCCTGCGTGGCCGGCCGGCTCGCTCGGAATTCGACGATTTCGACAGCTTCGTGCGCGATGCGCCCTTCATGCAGTTCGCCGGCGCCTACAAGAACCCGGAGGATCTCTCCGCGATCTATAGTGAAGTTCAGTTCTCCTGGGCCATCGACTTCTTCGAAGAGGGGCTGAATTCCAGCTGGCTGCTACCGAACCGCCTCTATGAGGGCGGGCTTTATGGCACCGTGCCGATTGCCATGGATGGCACCGAGACGGGACGGTTTCTTGCTTCCCGAAAAATCGGGCTCACGCTCGACAACGCCGACGCTTCGCATCTCGTCGCCCTTTTCGACGGTATGGACGAGCAGCGCTATCTCGCGGCCTTCGGCGCCGTGGCGGCGCAGGATCGCAAGCAATGGATGATCGATCGTGCCGACTGCCAGGGGCTGGTGCAGCGGCTGGCCGCCCTCACGCGCGCCAACGAGCAGATCGCCGAAATACAGGCCCTCCCACAACTGCATCGCAATAGAGGTGGATTGCAATGATGACTGGAAGCTCAAGGGATATGCGTTGCGTAATCGTTATTCCTTGCCTCAACGAGGAAAAGCACATCGAGCCGCTGATCGGCAAACTCGGGCAGGCGCTGGATGACCTCGATGCGCGGATCGTGGTTGCCGATGGCGGCAGCACTGACCGGACGCGCGAGATTGTCAGGGAGATCACGGCCAACGATCCGCGCGTTCTTCTGATCGACAATCCGAAGCGCTTGCAGAGTGCCGCAATCAACCTTGCGATTGAAACCTTCGGTGACGGATATGATTATTTCATCCGCATTGACGCTCATGGCGATTATCCGGACGATTACTGCCAGACGCTGGTTCGGGAGGCCGACGTGACCGGAGCGGATTCCGTCGTCGTCGCCATGCGCACTATGGGCTTCAGCGCCTTTCAGAAGGCAACGGCAGTTGCGCAGAATTCCAAGCTTGGCAATGGCGGTTCCAAGCATCGCGAGGGCGCCAAGGGGCATTGGGCCGAGCATGGCCATCATGCGCTGATGCGTGTCGCAACCTTCCGTTCCGTCGGCGGCTATGACGAAACCTTCAGCCACAACGAGGATGCCGAGCTCGATTACCGGCTGCACAAGGCCGGCTTCCGCATCTGGCTGACCGACAAGACGGCGATGACCTACTACCCGCGTTCCAGCGTCCCGACGCTGTTCCGGCAATATCTCGGCTATGGCCGGGGCCGCGCCCGCAATATTCTCAAGCATCGCAGCATGCCGAGCGTGCGTCAGATGCTGCCGCTTGCCGTCGTGCCAATCTTTATCGGTGCTTTCCTGGCGATCCTCAACTGGATCGCAGTCATTCCGCTCAGCCTCTGGGCTGTTGCCTGCATCGCCTATGGCTTCTGGATCGCAGTTGGCCAGAAGAACCCCTATGGCCCGCTTGCCGCCATTTCCGCCATGGTCATGCATTTTGCCTGGTCAATGGGTTTTTGGATGGAAGTGCTGAGCTTTCGGAACAGAAGGGTGGCTTCATGACGCAAACCCTCCGCCGTCCGATCAGGATTGATATTGCCGTCTGCACCTACCGTCGCGTCGAGCTGGATCAGACGCTGCTGTCGCTCGCGGTACTGACTATCCCCGCCGGCATCATCGTGCGCATCATCGTTGCCGACAATGATGTGACGCCGAGCGCCCGCGATCGCGTCGATGCCATGCGCTCTGCCGTTCCGTTCGAGATCGCCTATGTGCATTGCCCGGCCTCGAATATCTCGATCGCCCGCAATGCCTGCCTGGACAATGCGGACGGCGATTTCGTCGCCTTTATCGATGACGATGAGACGGCCTCGGAAGATTGGCTGGCGGAATTGCTCGTCATGGCGGAGACGACCGGTGCCGATGCCGTTCTCGGGCCTGTGCAGGCTAGCTATGCGAGCACCGCGCCCGCCTGGATGCGGAATGGCGATTTCCATTCGACATTGCCTGTCTGGGTCGCGGGGGAGATCCGCACCGGCTACACCTGCAATGTTCTATTGCGTCGCAGCGCACCGTCGCTCGTCGGGCGCCGCTTCAACATCGCGCTCGGTCGCACCGGCGGCGAGGATACCGAGTTCTTCACCCATATGCACAATGCCGGCGGCCGCATCGCTTTCGCGGCGGATGCCTTGATCCATGAGCCGGTTCCCGGCAAACGCGCTACCGTTTCGTGGCTTGCCAAGCGTCGGTTCCGCATGGGCCAGACCCATGGTCGCATGTTGCTGGAAGATGGGTCGGGCGCGTGGCCGTTGCGCGCAATCGTGCTTGCCGGCACGAAGTCAGCCTATTGCTTTGTCGTTGCGGCACTCCTCTTTGCCTCGCCCGTCAAGCGGCATCGTTACGGCTTGCGCGGCATTATGCATGCCGGCGTCGTCAGCGGCCTCTTTGGCGTTCGCGAGATCGAGCAATACGGAACTATGGAGAAGGCGCCGCAATGACGGATTTCATCCCCGATGTCAGCTTCGTCATCGCTGCCTATAATGCCGAGGAGACGCTCGCGCGTGCCATCGACAGTGCGCTCGCCCAGGGCGCCGTCAGCATGGAGGTGATCGTCGTCGACGATTGCTCGACCGACAGTACGCGAGATATTGCCGGCAATCATCCCGATCCCCGTGTTCGTCTTGTCGCACTGGCGCGTAACGGTGGTCCGGGTGCTGCCCGCAACGCCGGTCTCGATGCGGCCCGTGGCCGCTGGGTAGCCGTGCTCGATTCCGACGACGCTTTGCGACCGGATCGAATGGCGCGTCTGATTGCCCGGGCGGAAAAGGCCGAGGCCCAGATCGCGGTCGATAATCTCGACGTCATTCGCGAAGATGTCGGAACGATCGTTCCGATGTTTCCCGAAGCGGTACTCACCCGCCTACCGGTGCTGACGCTGGCGAAATTCATCGCCTCGAACATGATTTTCCGTTCCGAGCACAATTTCGGCTACATGAAGCCGGTCTTCGAGCGGGAATTCCTGGAAAAGCATCGCCTGCGTTTCGACGAGCGGTTACGGATCGGCGAGGATTATATTTTCCTGGCCTCTGCACTTGCCAGAGGCGGCGTCTGCGTCGTCGAGCCGATGGTCGGTTATCTCTATTACATTCGCGATGGATCGATATCGCGTGTTCTCAAAAGAGAACATGTCGAGGCCATGCTTTCCGCCGACGCCAGGTTCTTTGCCGAACATCCCTTCGGCGCTGCGGCACTTGCCGCACAAAGGCGGCGAACGCGCAATCTGAAAGAGGTCAAAGCCTTCCTGATGCTGGTCGCCAGCATCAAGGAGCGCGAATTGCCGAGCACTCTCAAGATTGCACTCCTCAACCCGCGCGCGATGCGTCATCTGAGCATGCCCGTTGCCGCCCGCCTGCGCCGTCTTGCCGCGTCCCTGCGCGGCGGCCGTCAGCAGACACCCGCCTCTCAACTCTCCTCGCCCCTGCCCAATATGGGCGCAGGCCCTCACTCTAACAAAGGATGATAGAGCCATGGACCCCAAGCACCGTGTGAGAAAAGCAGTCATTCCGGTTGCCGGCAACGGAACCCGGTTCCTGCCTGCCACCAAGGCAATGCCGAAGGAGATGCTGACGATCGTCGATCGTCCAGTCGTTCAATATGCCGTCGACGAGGCTATCGAAGCCGGCATCGAGCACATCGTCTTCGTCACCAGCCGCAACAAGTCGGCGATCGAAGATCACTTCGACGATACGCCGGAATTGATTTCCTCGCTGCGGCTGGCCGGCAAGAGCCATCAGGTCAGCGAGCTGGAGCGTCTCCTGCCGCGGCCGGGCTCCGTCAGCTTTACCCGCCAGCAGGCGCCGCTTGGCCTTGGCCATGCCGTCTGGTGTGCCCGTGACCTGATCGGCAACGAACCTTTTGCGCTGCTGCTGCCGGATATGCTCTGCTATGGCATGCGCGGCTGTATGGCCGGCCTGATGGACCTCTACAGCGAAGTCGGCGGCAATATCGTAGCTGTTGAGGAATGCGCCCCCGAAGAGACCTCGAAATACGGCATCATCGGCAAGGGAGCTGCCGTCCGTCACGGCTTCGCCGTGACCAAGATGGTCGAGAAGCCGCATCCGTCGGAAGCGCCTTCAAACTTTTACCTTAATGGTCGTTATATCCTCCAGCCCGAGATCTTCGATATTCTGGCCCGCCAGGAGCGCGGAGCCGGCAATGAAATCCAGCTGACCGACGGCATGTTGCGCCTCTCCGAGACGCAATCTTTCCATGCCCAGGTCTATAACGGACGGACATTCGACTGCGGGTCCAAACACGGCTTCATCGAAGCGAACGTCGCCTTTGCGCTCGCTCGCTCCGATATCGGCGGCCTGGTTTATGACTCGATCCGCAACCTGGTCGTCTCGCACGAAGCGCAGATGACCGCTGCATAAGCCTGTTCACGTTCTGACCCGCGGCCGTCGAGGCCGCGGGTCACAGCTTATTATCCATTCAGGCTTCTCCGACTAAGGTGGTCGCCATGCATCAGAAGAACTTTACTTTCCACAGCGCTCACTCCCAGGCTGAGCAGCATGACGGCTTCATCGATCTCGATCGGCTGATGGCGATCGTGACGCGCCGCATCCGCACCATCATCTTCGCAGTGGCTGCCTTTGTCATACTGGCCGTGGCTTATTTGCTGACCGCCACGCCGAGCTACACGTCGATGACGCAAATCCTGCTCGATGAGAGCATGACGAAATATGCCGAGAGCCAGCCGCCCGTCGCCAGCAGCCAGCAGGCGGACATGGAGATCGCCAGCGCCGTCGAAATCCTGAAATCGAACGAGATGGCCTTGCGCGTCGTCGATACCGCGGGGCTTGCCGACAACAATACGCTGCTCAATCCACCACAGTCGCCGGCGGCCCTGCTCAAGTCGGGCGCGGGGCTGATTGCCAGTATCTTCAAGGTGGGGCGTACGCCCATGACCCCGGAAGAGATGCGCGAAGCGCAGCGCCAGAAGGTCGCTGCCGTGCTGCAGGATGGTCTCAAGGTCGAGCGCGTTACACGAAGCTCGGTTGTCGCCGTCTCCTTCAGTTCGACAGACAGGCTATTGGCCGCCAAGGTAACGAGCGCCTATGCCGAGGCCTACCTGACGGATCAGCTGAACGCCAATTTCGACGCAACGGAACGCGCCTCCGTTTGGCTTCAGGAACGCTTGAACGACCTGCGCCAGCGTGCGCAGGAAGCCTCGCTCGAAGTCGAGAAATACAAGGCCGACAATGGCCTGACGTCGACCGGTGGCGAGCTGATGTCGGAGCAGCAGATTTCCGATCTCAACAAGCAGCTGATCATCGCCCAGGCCGATACCGCCAGCGCGGCAGCACGCTACAATCAGTATAAGTCGATCATCGACCAGGGTCCGGACAACGCCGTCAAGAATGCAACCATCTCCTCGAGCCAGACCGATACGTCAGTCTTGCAGGACCTGAAGACACGCTATCTCGCCGTCGAGAAGCGAGAGCAGGATGTCACGCAGAATTTCGGCGCCAACCATCCGCAAGCCGTCGCGCTCAAGGCCGAGCGGCAGGACATTACCCGGCAGATCTATCAGGTACTTCAGCAACTGACCGCCAGCTACAAGAACGAGCTTGATGTCGCGCAGTCCCGTTCCGCTTCGCTTCGCGAAAGCATCGAGGGTGTCGTCGGCAAGAATTCGGAAGCCAACAAGTCGCTCGTGCATCTGAATGAGCTGAACCAGAAAGCGACGGCGCTGAAGACGCTGTATGAATCCTATCTCGGCCGCTTCGAAGAGGCGACACAGCAGCGATCCTTCCCGATCGCCAAGGCACGCGTCATCTCCGTTGCAGGCGTGCCGACATCGCCGTCAAGCCCGAAGAAGACGCTTGTCATGGCACTCTCGGTGATCCTCGGTCTGATGGCCGGTTGCGGCGTGGCCGCATTCCAGGAGTTCCGCGACCGCTTCTTCCGCGTCGAAGCGGATGTGCGCTCTGCGCTTGGATTGAAGTTCCTCGGCTATCTGCCATTGCTTGGTCAGCAGAGCAACGGCAAGAGGAAGCGCCGAAAGACCAATATCGGTCAGGAGCCGGTAACCGCCGAAGAGGCGGAGCACGGTGTCACCTTCGAACGGATGATGCGCATCTCTGTCGAGGCGCCGCGCTCGATCTTTGCCGAGACGCTGAGAAATGCCAAGCTTGCCAGCGACGTCATGCTGCAGGGCCGCACCGATCGCGTGATCGGCGTCGTCTCGGCGCTGCCGGGCGAAGGCAAGTCGACGACGGCCGCCAATTTCGCCGCTCTCCTGGCCAGCAGTGGCAAGCGTACGCTGCTGATCGACGCCGACTTGCGCAATCCGGGCTTGAGCCGCACGCTGAAGTCACCGCCGCAGGCCGGGTTGATCGAGGCCGTGCTCGGCGAGGTACCTTGGACGAATGTCGTCAAGGTCGACCCGCGCACCAAGCTTGCCATCCTGCCCGTCGTCGTACGCGATCATCTCCTGCACACCAGCGAGCTGCTGTCGTCGCAAGGCATGCATCATCTCATGGAAAATGCGCGCAAGATGTTCGACTACATCGTCGTCGATCTGGCACCGCTGGGACCCGTCATCGATGCCAAGGCTTTTGCGCCGCAGGTTGATGCCTTCCTGCTGGTGACGGAATGGGGTGCGACGCCAACGAACCTCGTGCGTGATGTTCTGGAGCAGGAGCCCCAGATCAACTCGCGCATTCTCGGCGTCATCCTCAACAAGACCGACATGTCTGAATTGCCGCGCTATAGCGATTTCGGCGGAACCGAACGCTACCGGCAGAAGTATGTGAGCTACTACACCGAAGCACAGCCGCGCGCGCAGGTGGATGCGTAGTTACCCTACGCCCTGCCGGCCTTGAGGCGGGTTCTGGCCAGGGCATGTTCACGCCAGATCGTGAATATGCCCGCCGCCACCACGATGATCGCGCCCGCGATCATCGTGGCGCTCAGGCTTTCGCCGAATATCGCAACGCCGATGATGGCGGAAAAGACGAGTTGCAGATAAGTGAGCGGTTGGATCACCACCGCATCCAGCAGATCGTAGGCGCGGATCAGGAAATAGTGGCTCGAGATGCCTGTCAGGCAAAGTATGCCCATGAAAGCCCAGTCCTGCGGCGCCAGCGTCGTCCAGAAAAACGGGCCTATGCAGCTCATCACGATGCCGCCGACGACGCCTGTGTAGAAGAAGCTGGTCTTGGCGCTGTCCTCGCGGCTGACATAGCGGGTGAGGACCACGTAAAGCGAGAAGAGCAGCGCACCGGCAAGCGGCATCAGGAAGCGTGTGTCGAAGAGGCCGCTTTCAGGCTTCAGGATCAGCAGGACACCAACGAAGCCGCCGCAGATTGCCAGCCATCGCCGCCAGCCGACCTTCTCGCCGAGGATGGGTATGGACAGCATGGCGACTATCAACGGCCCGGACGACAGGATCGCTTGCGAACGGGCCAGGCCGACCATGACGAAGGACGAAATGACGACGACGATCTGCGCTGCAAGCAACAGGCCGCGCGCGATTTGCAGCACAGGCCGCCTAGTCCTGACGGCCGTGCGAAGACCACCCGGCGAGCGCGAGGCCAATGCGATGGCAAAGAGCATGAAGGCCCAATAACGGATCATCGCCACCAGAAGCGGCGGATAGGCGCTGACCAGATGTTTCGAGATGCCGTCCTGTATGGCGAATATGCTGATCGCCAACAGCGTGAAGACATAACCGGCTGTGTTGGATTTCATTTCGTTTCGAAGAAGATGTGCGGACCCCGGAGACGCCGGTCGCCCGACGCAGCGCTCACACTAGGCCATTCGCCTTCGCAATCATAGGCTTTGCCTTCGTCTTTTGCCCATGCACTGCCGACAGGATCAGCTCTTCTTGCGATCCGCGACAAAAGCGGTGAACCCTTCGATGAATTTGGTGAGGTTCTGCTTCACCTTGTCGTCGACGATCCCGCCTTCCGCGTCGAAGACGCTGCCGGCGCGCGATACCATCAGCCGGCCGCCGAACCATGGATCGGCGCCGAGCGTGCGCAGCACCGTTAGCCAGGCGTTCTGGCTGAGGATCGTGCCGAAATTGCCGGGAGAGGCGCCGAGAACAGCAATCGGTTTCGCCCCAAAAACAAGAGCAATATCGTTGGAAGGTCGGCTCATCCAGTCGATGGCGTTCTTGAACACGCCCGGGAGCGAGTTGTTATATTCCGGCGTTAACAGGATCAGACCATCCGCCGATATGGCGAGGTCCTTGAGTTCCTGCACCTTATCGGGAATGCCTTCTGCGGCTTCAAGATCGGCATCATAAAGCGGTACGCCATGAATGGTGCGCGCGACGAGCTCGACGCCGCTCGGCGCCAGTTCGACGGCGGCATGAAGCAGGGCAGTGTTGAAGGAGCCTTTGCGCAGGCTGCCTGATATGCCGAGAATCTTCATCGCATCCCCCTGTGTCCGTTTGAGCGAGACATTTATGGTTCGGGGCCGTTCGTCAAGGGGTGGCGGCGATCTTGCCTGGCATCATGCTGCAAGCAGGGACTTCAGCTTGATGCTGCTTGCCTCCAAGGCACCGGGATCGGGATGCGCGCGAGCGGCGATCAGCATTTCTGCGAGACGGATATCGCGCGCGACGGCATTGCCGCGGCCAATGCCGCTCGCGGCAAGAAGCCTGCCGCTTTCGTCGAGATGAAAGAGAATGAATGCGCCGTCGCCAAGATCGCGGCGGATATGCGTGGCCGCTCCGTCGGCGAGCCCGGCGATCTGCAATGTCAGGTCATACTGGTCGGACCAGAACCATGGCACGGCTGAGATTTCCGCGCCTTCTCCCAGCATGTTGGCGGCGGCCAGGTTTGCCTGCTCCTGCGCATTACGCCAGGATTCGAGGCGAACGCGTCGTCCGCCATAGAGCGCCAGCGGGAAGGAGCAGCAATCGCCGGCGGCATAGATATCGGAGGCTGAAGTCTCCAGCCGTTCGTTGATGGCGATACCATTGTCGATCGTCAGCCCGGCTGCCTCGGCAAGCCCAATATTCGGCGAGGCGCCGATGCCGACAAGCAGCAGGTCGGCAGGGATCATTTCACCATTGGCCAGCCCTATGATGACCTTGTCCGTCTCTTCTCGCACGCTCCCGATCGTTTCGCCGCAACGAACATCCACGCCCTCCAGTCGGTGGCGTTCTGTAATCGCCTCGGCGATTTCTTCCGGCACGCCGCGCTTCAGCACGCGGGGCAGACCCTCGATGACAGTAACGTCGGCACCCCGCATGCGCGCTGTTGCCGCCAGCTCGAGCCCAATGAAGCCACCGCCGATAATGGCGATGTGCCGACCCGGGTGGAGAGCGGCATGCAAAGCCACCGCATCCGCGTGGGTCCGCAGCACGCGGATGCGGTCGGAAGTGCCATCAGCGCCAGGTAAGCCGCGCGCGGTGGATCCGGTTGCGAGCAAAAGCTTGTCGTAGCCAAGCATGTGTCCGTCTGCGAGCCTGATTGCTTTTGCGACGGGATCGATCGCTGTCACCGTCATGTCGAGCCTGAGGTGGATCGATTGCTCCTGGTAACGTTCCGATGCCGTGACGAATTTGGGGTCAGGTGCCTGACCCGCCCCGCCTTTCGAAAGCGGCGGGCGTTCATATGGGGCGATGGCCTCGGCACCGATCAGGGTGACGTCGCCGTCAAAGCCTTTTTCTCTGAGCGCGAAGGCTGCGCGAGCACCGCATTCTCCGGCCCCGACGATGACGAAATGAGCCACGATTGCCTCCTCAGAGTCCGATGAAAACTGTGCCGTCCTCGACCTTGACCGGATAGGTCTGCAGGTTGACGCAGACCGGCGCGCCCTTGGCCTCGCCGGTCCTGTAGTCGAAGCGGCCATTGTGCTTGGGACATTCGATGATGTTGTCCATGACCAGACCATCGGCAAGATGGATCTTTTCATGTGTGCACAGGCCGTCGGTGGCAAAGTAGTCGTCCTCGGGGCTGCGATAGACGGCAAAGGTTCGCCCGTCATGGTCGAAGCGGATGACATCCTCTTCGTCGATCGCGTCGGCGGCACAGACTTCGATCCAGTTGTTGCTCATGTTTTCCTCCCTTTGAGTGCCGTTATTATTGGGCTGCTGCCGGTAGTTCACTGTGGAATTCCTCGCGATAAGGCCGTGCCATCGGCGGCAGTTCACGCTTCAGGAAGTAGTCCTCGTTGCGTAGCTGCCGCAGGAAGGCCGGGACCATCTCGCGATAGCCGGACCACATGGATGCGTTGGCGGCCGGCAGATCATGCTTGATCATCGCGTGCAGCTTCGGCAGGGCGTGATACGGCACCATCGGGAACATGTGATGTTCGACATGATAGTTCATGTTCCAATAGATGAAGCGGCTTACCGGGTTCATCATGACGCTGCGGCTGTTCAGCCTGTGGTCGATGACATTGTCGGCAAGGCCGCCATGCTGCAGCAGGCCCGTCAGAACATGATGCCAGGCACCGTAGAGTCTGGGCAGGCCGATCAGCATCAGCGGCAGGATCGAGCCCATGGCAATCGCCGTCGCAATGGTCACGACATAGATGGCGAGCCAGATACGGGCGATGCGGATGGCCTTTGGCTGCTCCATCTCGGGAATGAAGGTCTTTTCCGCGGCGCTGACGACGCCGGCTGAATTGCGCAGCATGTCGACCATGGCGTACCAGGCATCGAGGATGCCGACGAAGTTCAGGACAAGGCGGAAGAGATCAGGCGGCCGCATGACAGCAATCTCCGGATCGCGGCCGACGATGACCGTATCGGTGTGGTGGCGGGCATGGCTCCAGCGCCATGTCACCGGATTGCGCATGATCATGAAGCAAGCGATCTGATAGACCACATCGTTCATCCAGCGGGTCTTGAACGCCGTGCCGTGGCCGCATTCGTGCCAGCGGCTGTCCGAGGCGGAGCCATAAAGCACGCCATAGGCCAGAAAAAACGGGATGCAGATCCATGAACCCCAGAAGGTGATCCCGAGAGTTGCAAACAGCACCATGCTGCCGAGCCAGATGATGGTGTCGCGGATCGCCGGTGCGTCGGAACGCTGCATCAGCGCCTTCATGTCCTTGCGTGGAATATCTGTGTGATACCATTCGGCGGCGGCAAGTCCGGTTTCCACCGCCCTTTTGCCGCTGGTGCCAAGCAGGCTGTAATCCCGTTTGATTATCTCAGTCATCGCCATCTCCCGCGGCACGCAACAGCACGCCGCCCTCATGTCGAAAACGATAGATCGAGTTTTCGCTTGCCTCAATGCGGGAATGATGGAATCTATCAAAATCTATCAGATTCTGATGTCATCGATGATGGCATATCTCAGGAGCACCCATGCGTCGCCCCACCATATCGGATCTCGCCCAGGCATCTGGCGTTAGCGTCGCCACCATTGATCGCGTCCTGAACGGACGTCATCGCGTGAGGGAGGAGACGGCAAGACGGGTTTATGAGGCGGCGCAGGAAATCGGCTATCATGCTGTCGGTCTCCTGCGTCAGCGCGTTTTCGAGGACCTGCCGCAATATCGACTGGCTTTCGTCCTGCAGAAGCCGGTTCAAGCCTTCTACCAGGCTTTCGCCAAGGAGGTCGTCGTGGCGGCGCAGGCGGTCACGGCAGCCCGGATCAACGCTCTTGTGGATTTCGTGCCGGCTTCGACGCCAACGGCTATCGTCGAGAGACTGAAGGCGATGGCTGCGCGCAGCCAGGCGATCGCGCTTGTTGCGCCGGATTATCCAGCCGTCACGGCTGCAATCGAGGAGCTGAAGGAGAAGGGCATTGCGGTCTTTTCCCTGCTGTCCGATTTTTCCACCACCGCGCGGCAGGGCTACATCGGCGTCGACAATCGCAAGGTGGGACGCACCGCGGCCTGGGTTATCGCGCGTTCGGCGCGTCGGCCCGGCAAAGTCGCCTGCTTCGTCGGCAGTCATCGCTTTCTTGGCCACGAGCTGCGCGAAATCGGCTTTCGAAGCTATTTTCGTGAGAACGCACCGGAATTCGAGGTGCTCGATACGCTGATCAATCTCGACACACCGGAGATCACCCATGAAGCGACGCTCGATCTCCTGCAAAAGCATCCTGATCTCATCGGTTTCTATGTCTGCGGTGGCGGCATGGAGGGCGCGATTTCAGCGATCCGTGAAGAGCATCTGGCGGGCAAGCTGATCGCGGTCGTCAACGAACTGACACCAGAATCGAAGGCGGCGCTTGCCGACGATGTCGTTACCATGGCGATCGGCACGCCGCTCCCGGCTCTGTGCAAGGAACTGATGAGCCTGATGATGAAGTCGATCGAAAGCGATGCAACGGTCATCCCCGGACAAAGCGTCTTGCCCTTCGAAATCTTCGTCTCGGAAAACATCTAGCGCGAATGATGGAATTCTATCATTTCTGGGATAATTCTATCAAAAATGATGGTGATGGCCGATGGATTGCGATCATGAATCTCGCTAGTCCTTCGCTGGCTGGCGCAAGGGGTCGAGATATCTTTCCCGGCCATCGGTCTTGAGGAGGAGTGCCCATCATGAGTTCCATTCGTTTCGCGCTTAATCATATGTGCGCGCCGTCGCTTCCCCTGGAGACATTCTTTGCCGCTGCAAAGCAGCTCGGCATCGAGAGCGTCGAGATCCGCAATGATCTGGCCGGAAATGCCATCCTGGACGGCACGCCGGCATCAGCCGTCAAGGAGCTTGCAGCGCGCCATGGGCTTGCCATCATCTCGATCAACGCGCTGCAGCGCTTCAACGAATGGACCGACGAGCGCGCGAACGAGGCGGCCGAGCTGATCGCCTATGCGCGAGATTGCGGTGCCCGCGCCTTGGTGCTTGTTCCGGTCAACGACGGCAGCGGTCGCGAGCCGGACGTGCGCCGTGCCAATATCCGCAAGGCGCTATCGGCGCTGAAGCCGATGCTGGAGGCCGCCGGCATCATCGGCCTTGTCGAGCCGCTCGGCTTCGAAATCTGCTCCCTGCGCCTGAAGAGCGAAGCGGCGGAGGCGATCGAGGAACTCGGCGCAAAGCCGACCTTTTGCCTGGTTCACGATACCTTCCACCATCATCTGGCGGGCGAGACCGCGATCTTCCCTGACTTGACGGGCCTGGTCCATATTTCCGGCGTCAGCGATCCCGACGTATCGGTCGCCGACATGCGCGATCCCCATCGGGTTCTGGTCGATGCCAGCGATCGCCTTGATAATGTCGGGCAGTTGCGAGCACTGCTGTCTGCCGGCTATGCCGGCCCTGCATCCTTCGAGCCCTTTGCCCCGACAGTCCATGCTTTGACGGAGCCGGCCGTGGCGATCAAGGAAAGCATGGACTATGTGACGGGCAAACTCTGAAGGCGCAGTTGTCCGCGGGCAACTGAGCGGCGCTCAGTCGTGCGAGTGCGTGCCCGAGTGATGCGGGCCATGTTCCGATGGAATGAGATGGAGGTTTCCGAAGCGGACGCCGCGCTGGGTGATCACGCTGTCGGCAAAGCTCTGTATCTCATCCGCCTTGCCCTTTAGCACCGAGACCTCAAGACAATCATGTCCGTCGATGTGGACGTGAAGGGTTGAGACCGAAAGATCATGGTGGTCATGCTGCGCCGTCGTCAGCCGGCGCGACAGGTCGCGGGTCTCGTGCTCATAGACATAGGTGAGCGCCGCAAAACAATTGGCTTCGCCATCGATGGCCGGTTGCGCGCGCGTGACGGCATCGCGAACGAGGTCGCGCAGCGTTTCCGAGCGGCTGGCATAGCCGCGCTGTGTACTGATCTTGTCGATCGTCTCCAGAAGATCATCATCGATGGTGATGGTAATGCGCTGCATGTCGTGATCCTCTTTTGCATCTCGGCCTGTCGGAATCGACTAGAGGAAATTTCGGCAGCTTTTGCAACCGGGAGCGCGGCTATTGCCGGCCACGGAAACGGCGCTGATAGGTCGGATCGTAGAGCGAGCTTTCGCGGAAATCGCTGGCACCGAGCGATCGACCGACGAAAATCAGCGCGGTCCGTTCGATCGGTTCCGCCGCCACTTGCGCCTCGATCGTGGCAAGCGTGCCGCGAAGGATCCGCTCGTCCGGCCAGGAGGCCTTGACGACGATCGCAACCGGGCAATCCGCACCATAAAGCGGTGTCAGATCCTCGACGACTTTTGCGAGCGCATGGATCGCCAGATGGATGGCAAGCGTCGCGCCGGTGGCGCCGAATTTCTCCAATGTTTCATTGTTCGGCATCGGTGAGGCGCGACCGGAAACGCGAGTGAGAACGAGGCTCTGCGCAACGGCGGGGATGGTGAGTTCGCGTCCGAGTGCCGAAGCGGCGGCCGCAAAGGCGGGAACGCCGGGGGTCAGCGTATAGTCGATGCCGTGCTGCTCGAGCCTGCGGATCTGTTCGGCGACAGCGCTCCAGACGGAAAGGTCACCGGAATGCAGGCGCGCGATATCCTCGCCCGCAGCTGTAGCCTTCACATACTCCGCTTCGATCTCGTCCAGCGACATCGGGGCCGTGTCGACGATACGTGCGCCGGGCGGGCAATATTGCAGCAATTCCGGCGAAACGATCGAGCCGGCATAGAGGCAGATCGGGCATTTGCCGATCAGGTCGCGGCCGCGCACCGTGATCAGGTCCGCAGCCCCTGGGCCTGCGCCGATGAAATGCACCGTCATTGCTTTACCTCGTCTCTCTTCATGGCTTGATCCAGGACCATTGCGTCACCGGCATGGCCGGCCGCCAGCCGGTCATGCGGCCGACGGGAGCGGCCCGGGTGATATCGATGCGGATCAGGGAGCCGCCACGCCGCGCGTGCTCGATGAGCAGAATGGCTTCCATTTCGGTCGTGACCGCATTGGCGACCAGTCTGCCACCACCTCGCAACTGGCTGATGGCGGCGTCGAGCACACCTGCGTCGCTGCCGCCGCCACCGATGAAAATGGCATCTGGCGTTGGCAGGCCCGCAAGCGCATCCGGTGCCTCTCCCTCGACGATAGTGAGGCCTGGAACGCCGAAGTTGCCGACATTGCGCCGGATACGGGCGGCGCGCTCGCCCGAAGCTTCGATGGCGATGGCGCGCAACGAGGTATCGGCAAGCATCCATTCGATGCCGATGGAGCCCGAGCCTGCACCGATATCCCAAAGCAGCTCGCCACGACGTGGCGCCAGAGCAGACAGCGTCATCGCGCGTATCTCGCGTTTGGTGATCTGGCCGTCATGCTCGAAAAGCTCATCGGCAAGGCCGGCGATGACCGGCAGGATGCGGGCGCTTTCGTCAGCCTTGACCTCAATGCCGCAGATATTGAGGTCGTTGATATCGCCGAGCGCAAAGTCGACCGCTTTTTGCTGCGAAACCTTCTCCTGCTGCCCACCGAGCGCCTCGAGAACCGTTAGCGTCGACTGACCAAAGCCGGTGGTGAGCAGCAAAGCGGCTAGAGCGGCCGGGCCCTCGCCATCGGATGTCAGCGCCAGAATCTTGCGGCCTGGATGCAGATGCGGACGGATGAGATCGATAGGGCGTCCGTGCAGCGAAAGGGTGGTCACGTCCTGCAAGGGCCATCCAAGCCGTGACACCGCGAGACTGAAGGAAGAGGGTGCGGGAATGACCATCATTTCGACGGCGGGGATCTGCCGCGAGAGGGTCGCGCCGACGCCGTAGAAGAAGGGATCACCGGATGCGAGCACAACGGTCGGCTTGCCACGAAGGGTGAGGACCGCATCCACCGATTTCTCGAACGGGCTCAGCCATGGCCGGGCCTCGCCGGTGATCAGCGGCTGCATCAATTCGATATGGCGCACGCCGCCGAAGACCATCGGTGCGGAAGCAATCAACCGTTTGGCCTCGTCACCAAGGCCGGCTGGACCGTCTTCGCCGATGCCGATAAGAGTGAGCCAACGTTGAACTGAAGGTGTCTCAGCCATGGGCAAGGCTCGCATTCTGATCCTGGGCGGCACAACGGAAGCCCGTGCGCTGGCGGCAGCACTTGCCCCCCGCGCCGATCTTGACGTTGTCCTGTCGCTGGCCGGCCGAACCGCCGATCCGGCTCCACAGCCGGTTCCGGTGCGCAGCGGCGGCTTCGGCGGTGTTGAAGGTCTTGCTCGTTATCTCCAGGACGAAGGGATCAATCTGATGATCGATGCAACCCATCCTTTCGCGGCTCGCATCTCCGCCAATGCCGCACAAGCGGCTGTTCAAAGCGATATTCCGGCCTTTGCGCTGCGCCGCTCGGCCTGGATGCCTGTCGAAGGAGATGACTGGCTTTTCGTTCATAGCGTCCCGCAGGCCATCGCCGCGCTCGGTGCGGCGCCGCGGCGAGTGTTCCTGGCAACCGGCCGGCAGGAGGCTCACTATGTTGATGCCGCTCCCCATCATCACTATTGGGTTCGCAGCGTCGATCCGGTAGAGCCGCCGCTGACGGCTCCCGATGTCTGCTATATCCATAGCAGGGGGCCGTTCCGGCTGGAGGATGAGCTGGAGATGCTGCGCGGGCATGGCATCGAGGTGATCGTCGCCAAGAACAGCGGCGGCGATGCCACCTATGCGAAGATCGAGGCTGCGCGGCAGCTTGGCATCAGGGTGATCATGATCGAACGCGCCGAGGCGACCGGCCTGCCGGCGGTCGAAACACTCGAAGCTGCGCTCGATCGGATCGATCATCTCGTCTCTTCCCTGATGAAACGCGGCGTGTAGACCAGATCCGGGCGTCCTTCGCGGGCAATGACGCGCGTCTCGGCCGAGCCGATGATGACGCAAGTCGCCATATCGGCCTGCGACGCCTCAGCATCCGCCAGCCGCGCAATCGTCAGGCGCTCATCCGGGCGCCCGGCGGCGCGGCCGAAGATGACGGGCGTGTCTGCAGGCAAGGTGGTGCGCAGGATTTCGAAGGCTGTGCCGAGCTGCCAGGGCCGCGCCTTGCTGATGGGATTATAGAGCGCAATGACGAGACCGGCCTCGGAGACGGCGCGGAGCCGGCTTTCGATAATGGGCCAGGGCTTCAGATTGTCCGACAGCGAGATCGCGCAGAAATCATGGCCGAGCGGCGCACCAATGCGGGCGGCAACAGCGAGCATGGCGGTAATTCCCGGCACCACGACGAGATCGATGGAGTGCCATTCTTCCGGCCCGTGATCGATCGCTTCACAGACTGCGGCCGCCATGGCAAAGACGCCGGGATCCCCGCCGGAGACGACGCAGACATTGGCTCCCGCACCAGCGCGCTCCAGAGCCGCCTTGGCGCGGTCCAGCTCTTCGCGATTGTCCGAAGCGTGGCGGATCTGATCGGCGCGAAGTGTCAGGCGATCCAGATAGGGGCCATAGCCGAAGAACTCGGTAGCATCCGCGACAGCTGCTAACGCTTCCGGCGTGGTCTGCTCTGGGTTGCCGGGTCCCGTGCCGATGACATAGAGGCGCCCGCTCATGGCCTGCTTTCCCATCCTGGGACCAGCACCAGCGAGAAGTACGGCGCCTCGGCATCGTCGCGGCTTGCTAGCGGCGTCATAGCCCCGTTCGCCATCGTGCCGCGCTCGACATAGATGGCCTCGTTCAGCCGGCCGGCCAGTTCCAGCGCGCGGCGGATCTTCGGCAGGTTGCGGCCCACCTTCATGATCACGGCGGCCTGCGTATCGCCGAGGCGTCGGGTCAGTTCGGTCTCCTTCATCGTTCCCGGCAAAACCGAGAGAACGTCGTCTCCCTGCACCATCGGCAGGCCGGCGAGCGACCAGCAGCCGGACATGGCGGTCACGCCGGGTATGACCTCTGTCGGGAAGCGATCGGCAAGGCGCACATGCAGATGCATGTAGGAGCCATAGAAGAGCGGGTCGCCTTCGCTGAGCACGGCAACCGTCTTGCCCTCGCGCAGATGTGCCGCCACCATCTCGGCGGAGGCATCGTAGAAGGCAGTGATCTGCCTTCCATATTCCGGTGCGTCCTTGTCGATCTCCGTGGTGACAGGATAGTAGAGCGGCAGCAGCGTCACATCTGCCTTCAGAAATTCGCCGACGATCGCCTTTCCGTTGCCGCCTCTGCCCTGCTTGGCGAAGTAGGCGACCACGTCGGCGCGCTCCAAGGCTCTGACAGCCTTGATCGTCAACAGTTCCGGATCGCCCGGACCGGTGCCGACGCCGATCAACTGTCCGCTGGATGACATGCTCATAGGCCCGGCCTCGCCAAAGCGTTGAGGGCGGCGGCCGTCATGGCGCTGCCGCCGAGGCGGCCGCGGACGATAGCGAAGGGAACGCCGTAGGAATTTTCCGCAAGGGCATCCTTGGATTCCGCCGCGCCGACAAAGCCCACGGGCATGCCGATGATGGCGGCAGGCTTCGGAGCGCCGTCCCGCAGCATTTCCAGAAGGTGAAAGAGGGCAGTCGGCGCATTGCCGATGGCGACGACGGAGCCACCAAGGCGTTCGGCCCACAGATGCATGGCGGCAGCCGAGCGCGTGTTGCCGATGGACTTTGCGATGTCGGCGGTGCGCGGATCCTGCAGCGTGCAGATCACCTCGTTGGCGGTCGGCAGGCGAGCGCGGGTAACGCCGCGGGCGACCATTTCCGCATCGCAGAAGATCGGCGCGCCGGCAGAAAGCGCTTTGCGGGCTGACGAGACAAAATTGGGGGAGAAAAGAAAGTGTTCAGCCGCTTCCACCAATCCGCAGGCATGGATCATGCGGACAGCGACATCGGCCTCGGCTTCGGGAAAACGCGACAAGTCTGCTTCGCTGCGGATGATCGCGAAGGAGCGTTCATAGATCGCATCCCCCTCGCGGATATAGTCATAGTCAGGCATTTCTATCCCTGTCGTAAAGCCGTCGCGATTGCGTCCCGGCCGAGCCGTTTAAGACACTGCCCGGCCGATTCGCCAGCAGCTTTGTTGTTTCGCACCAGATCACCGAGTTCGGCCAGTGCTGATTTTAGCTTGTCCCTGCCGATGTAGGTCACCGGCTCGCTCGATGCTGACCCATTTACGACAATACCATAGCCCGTTGTAGCCCCGACGATCGTAAGCATCGCCTGACCCGGATGGGCGCAGCCCTTTTCGCAGCCCGACAGATGCACGTCGAGCGAACCGTCGAACAATTCCGGGGCGATGCCAAGAAGATCGGTCGCGGCATGTCTTGTGGCATAATGAGCGGAAGCACAAGCGCCCGCGCCGGAACAGGGGATGGCATAATTCGCCGAGTCATCAGCGCGGGTTCGAAAGCCACAGTCAGCTGCTGCCTTGCGCAATTGTTCCGCTGCATTTGATGACAGCCCCAGCAACAGCATCGCATGTTCCGGCGCTGTGCGGATCTCATGGACACCAGCCATCTCCGCAACGGCGAGAAAGCGGCGAAGCTGCGCCGCATGGATCTGGCCGAAGGACGGGCGCAGTCCGAGGACGCCGCGCTCTTCATCGAGGGAGATGACGCCGACGGGCGAGACGGATGGGTCTCGCACATCGCGTGTACGGCAGCCGTCGAACTGAAACAGGGCGCGCAGGGCCTCTGTATCGAGGTCGCGGCCACGAGCGCCAGGGCCGATGTTTCCAAGGGTTTGCAGCAGCAAGATCACGGCTGCGATCGCCTGTCCGTCCGGGAGGACCGCCGCAATCGGCTTTGCCGCTGCGGCCGTGCCTGATATTGCGAGGGTCCAAAGAGGCGGGCCATCGGCAGAGATTTCCGCCCGCAGCCGGATATCAGCCGAGAGCCCGTCCAGTGTCAGCCGTCCGCCGCCATCGATGATAACAGTCAGTTTGGCTGCGAGGAGCGGCTTTGGACGAAGCGCCTCAATCGCCTCTCGGAGGCGGGCGGCTAAATCACGGGCGTTGGCGATCTCGATCGGGTCCAATCCGCTAAGCGGCGGCACCTCTATGGCAACACCACTTTCCGGAACGATATCGGCGCGGTCGATATCGGCAGCCAGCCCTTCCATGCTCTGCGGGGTCATGCCGCGTAGCTGGAGATTGCCGCGCGCGGTGATCTCGATCAATCCGTTGCCGTGCGCTTCCGCGGCATTGGCCAGTGCGCGAAATTGCGTAACGGTCAATCCCGGCGTTGCCGGGCGAAGCCGCACGAGCAAGCCATCGCCCGTTTGCATCGGCGCGCTTAGAGATGGGCAGGCGCCACGGACCATGGAGGGCCGGGGCGATGCAGCGGCACGCGGTTCGGCGTTCTCTTGCGAGACGCACGCTTGCCCTTCCATCCTCTGCCCTTTGGTCGCAACCATGAGACTGTCCTTCATAAAGGACATTTCCTTGCACAAAGGCGATCGGCGAGCAAATGAATTGGCCTCTTGTCGCTCATTCCCGATCGTCGAAATCGTGTCCCTTGCGCATGAGATAGATGTCCATGATCCATCCGTGTCTGGCGCGCGCCTGCTTGCGTGTCGAAAGGATGCGCTCGGAAACATCCACCAGCCTGCCGGCGATGATGATCTCGTCTTTCGTTCCGAGATAGGCTCCCCAATAGATATAGGCATCGGGGTCGTCGATCTTGCTGAAGGCCTGCTCGCCATCGAGCATGACGACGGCGGTTTCGGCTACGTCCGGAAAGCTCTCGGCCAGCCGCCGGCCCGTGGTGATCTGCACCGGCTTGCCGACAAGGTTGAGCGGAATGCGGTGGCTTGCCGTCAGCGCCTGGATACTGGTGATGCCGGGAATGACGGTGTAATCGACCGCAACGTTTCCACGCCCGCTGACGCGGTCGATGATGCGCAGCGTGCTGTCGTAGAGGCCAGGATCGCCCCAGACGAGGAAGGCAGCGCTTTCGCTGTCCGTCAGATGCTGCAGAAACAGCCGTTCATACGTCGCCGAAATTGCCTCGTGCCACTCATCGACACTTTCAACATAGCTGCGCTCGGCCGTCTGGCGTGAGGGCACGTCGTAGTCAACGAAGCGCGTGGCTTGATTGGTGACATAGCGATGGCAGATCTCCCGGCGAACGTCGGCAAGTTCCGTTTTGGCGGCCCCTTTGCTGGGGATGAGGATGACATCGGCGGCATTCAGTGCATTGATCGCCTGCACGGTCAGATGTTCGGGATTTCCCGTGCCGATACCGACGATGTGAATATGCCGCATATGTTTTTCCTCGCTCGAGCGCTGTTTGCCGGAAGCGCCTGATCATTTCAAGAGGAAGCCTTCAGGTCGACTGTCGGTCGAAGGTCCATCGGTTGACCATGTAGGCCCTCGGCGGCGTGCCGAGCACGCGCCGGAACATGGTGGTAAAGGCGGCCACGCTTTCGTAGCCAGCTTCAAGCGCCACGTTGGTAACGGGCTGGCCCTCGGCCAGTCGCGGCAGGCAGGCAAAGACGCTTGCCTGCTGGCGCCAGGTCGTGAAGCTGATACCGGTTTCCTTGCGGAACTGCCGCGTGAACGTCCGCCGACTCATGGCAAGCTTCTCGGCCCAGTCGTCCAGTCTAGCGTTTGGCGATGGATTGGCGAGATAGTCGCGGCAGAGCGCGGTCAGCCGTCGATCGGAGGGGAAGGGGAGGCCGAGCGGCCGTTCGGGCAGCGTCGCGATTTCCTCGACGAGCAGCGACAGGACCAGCTTGGCCTTTCGATGGCTGGCCGGCGCTTCCCCCAGGCGAATGGCCTCCAGCAGCAGGCTGCGGGCGAGATCCGTGACTTCGACGACACGCGGTGCCTCCTCCTTCGCGGGCTGGCCGCGCGGCGTCACATAGACGGATTTCATGCTGACATCGCTCAGGATCTCGATCGAATGTTCAAGGCCGACTGGAATGAACAGTGCATGGCCGGGCGGCACCATCCAGCGGCCCCGCGCCGTCATGATCAGGGCAACACCGGCGAAGATGCAGAGCAATTGCGTGCGGCGATGATGGTGCCACGGAACAGTGTAGCCCTGTGGTGGCTCGGCGCTGTGAACGAGCACATCCGCAGGTGATTCCTCCATCCAGCGCATGTTCTGCACATGGTCTTTGTCGAGGGTCGCCAGCAACTGCTTCGATAGCTTTTCCATATTGGCCCAATCGCGAAACTATTGGACCAAAACACGAAAGAAGGACAACGGCAAGCCGTGTAAAAGGCGGATCAAACACTATGGTCGGCGGACGTCGCCGACGCTGGAAGGAAATCCCAATGGTTGCGGCGTTTTCGGGTACGCAAACCCGATTCGAGAAGACAACGATCTCGATCGTGGTGGCGGTCAGCACCTGCCACTTGCTGAACGACATCATGCAATCGCTGCTGACGTCGCTCTATCCGATGTTCAGAGAGAATTACTCACTCGATTTCGTCCAGATCGGCCTGCTGACGATGATGTTCCAGATCACCGCGTCGCTGCTGCAGCCGGTGGTCGGCATCGTGACGGACAAGTGGCCGATGCCCTATTCGCTGCCAGTGGGCATGGTCAGCACATTCTTTGGCCTCGTGTTACTGGGCTATGCCGGGAGCTTCGGAATGTTGCTGGTCGCCGCCAGCCTGATCGGCTTCGGCTCGGCCGTCTTTCATCCCGAAGCCTCGCGTGTGGCGCGTCTGGCCTCCGGCGGCCGTCATGGTCTGGCGCAATCACTGTTCCAGCTCGGCGGCAATGCCGGCTCGGCCATCGGCCCGCTGATTGCGGCCTTCTTCGTTCTTCAGCATGGCCAGACGAGCGTCGCCTGGCTTTCGGTGCTGGCCGTTATCGGCTTCATCGTTCTGAGCTGGGTCGGCAACTGGTTTGTCAACCATCGCCGCCAGCAATCGGCGCGCCCTGCGCCGAGCCGCACCTTGCCGATCGCCCGTAACAAGGCGATGTGGGCGCTTGCAATCCTCATCCTGCTGACGGCGACGAAGAACGTCTACATGGCGAGCATATCGAGCTACTTCACCTTCTACGTCATCGAGAAGTTCCACCTTGATGTCCGCGACGCCCAGCTGATGCTGTTCCTCTTCCTCGGCTCCGTGGCCGTCGGAACGATCATGGGCGGCCCCGTGGGTGACCGTCTCGGCGCGCGTTTCGTCATCTGGTTCTCGATCCTCGGCGTCATCCCCTTTGCGCTGTTGATGCCCTATGCGGATCTGTTCTGGACCTGCGTCCTCACCGTCGTGATCGGGCTCATCTTCGCTTCGGCTTTCCCGGCGATCGTGGTCTTCGCGCAGGAACTGATCCCCGGCCGCGTGGGGCTGATCGGC
Source organism: Rhizobium sp. A22-96 (assembly GCF_053521805.1). NCBI lineage: Bacteria > Pseudomonadati > Pseudomonadota > Alphaproteobacteria > Hyphomicrobiales > Rhizobiaceae > Rhizobium > Rhizobium sp. A22-96. The sequence continues at coordinate 1,088,665 of NZ_JBNWDQ010000001.1, read as the reverse complement.
GGCATTTTCTTCGGCTTCGCCTTCGGTGCTGGCGGCCTCGGCGCAGCGGCCCTCGGGGATTTTGCCGACACACATGGCATTTCCTTCGTCTATACGATCTGCTCCTATCTGCCGTTGCTAGGCCTGTTCACGATTTTCCTGCCGCGCATACCTCGGCACTAATCCAGGCCGGCAGAGCTGATGGTTCTGCCGGCTTCCTTGTTTATTCAGGATAAAATTCTCTGCCCGCCGGTAATTTCTCCGATCGGCACTGGCTATCTGATATGTCTTCATCCTAAATTGCGCATGCGTCGCGGGTGGGAGGCCATTGAGTGCACGTGGACATAAAGTCTGCGCCGAGTATGCGCCTGCCGCTCTGGTTTCCTTCCGACCGCGACACATATGCCCGTGATAGCTCATCCCGATTTGCGTTGACATCGAACCCGGTAGGACAGCCATGTTTCTCAGCCTCGCCCAGCGTTTGGATCGCCTGAAGGTACGTACCGCAGAGCTTGATCATTGGCGGGAACGCAGCACGTTAGCCATTGAAGGCTGGACGTTCGACTGCGAGGAGATTGCCATCGGCCAGGTCTGGCCGCATCGCAATGGCGTCGTGCATTTTGCCGCGCAAGCCAGCGTACCGGCCGATTGGCCTCTTGAGGAGACACGTCTGCAGCTCGATCTCGGCGGGGAGAGCCTGATAACGCTCGACTTTGGAGAGGGGCAGCGGGAGAGCTTTGGTCTCGATCCCTATCATCAGGAATTTCCGTTGAAGGGTCGCAATCTGGCGATCAGCACCGACAGCGTTGCCCGCTTTCCCTTCGGTGAGCCGAACCGACAGCCGAAACTGAACCGTGCCCGCCTCGCCTGGCTGGATCTGCCGGTCCATCGGCTGCATCTCCTGCTGCGGCAGATTGCGGAAGCAATCGGTGCGCTCGGTGAGCACGAGGTGGTGCCGCATATGCTGGATGCCGCAGAGGTGGCGCTGCGCAGCCTCGATTGGCCGTCCGCCACCGAGCCCTATATCGTGCGCACGGCCGCTGCCGAGGGTCAGCGGAAGATCTGGGAATTGCCGGAACTCATCGAGAGCCCTCAAGCCCTCTCCGACCGCGAACGCCGAAGCGTGGCAGAGGCTTATCAGCAATTGCTGGCCCGCTTGAGCACACTCCAAGAGCGCTACCCTCAAAACGGTGAGTTGCTGCTGACCGGCCATGCCCATATCGATCTTGCCTGGCTTTGGCCTTACGACGAGACGCGTCGGAAGATGCGCCGCACGTTTCATACCGCTCTGTCATTGATGGAGCGTTCTCCGGATTTCCGCTTCAACCAGTCGACGGCGCATTACTATGCCCAGATCGAAGCCGACGATCCCGAGCTGTTTGCCCGGATCAAGGAGAAGGTTGCGGCGGGCTCCTGGGAAGTGATCGGCGGCATGTGGGTCGAGCCGGATACGAACATGCCGACAGGCGAAAGCCTGGTTCGGCAGATCCTCTACGGCCAGCGTTATTTCGAGAAGACATTCGGCGCGCGCCATACCATCTGCTGGTTGCCGGATTGCTTCGGCTTCTCCGGTGCTCTGCCGCAATTGTTGCGCCAGGGCGGCATCGAGAGCTTCTTCACCATCAAGGTCAATTGGAGCGAAACCAACAAGTTTCCCTATGACTTTTTCTGGTGGGAGGGGCTGGATGGCAGCCGTGTCCTCGCGCATGTCTTCGACAATCCGATGGAAGGCTATAATGGCTTCGTCCGGCCGGATTGCTTCCTGCCGACCTGGAAGAATTTTCGCGGCAAGACGCTGCACGATACCTCGCTCCTGGCTGTCGGCTATGGCGACGGTGGCGGTGGTGTCACACCGGAAATGGTGGAGCGGGAGGAGCAATTGCGCGCATTCCCGGCAATCCCCAAAGCGCGATGGGGCAAGGTGGCGGATTTCTTCACCAGCGCCCATGTGACCGCTGGCGAAAAGCGGCTGCCGACCTGGTCCGGCGAGATCTATCTGGAACTGCACCGCGCGACGCTCACGAGCCAGAGCGGGGTGAAACGGCTGCATCGCAGGGCGGAACGTGCCCTTATCACGGCCGAGACCGTGTCGTCCATCGCGCATATGGCCGGAGCAGCATCACCGGCCAGTCTCGAGGCCAACTGGCGCGTGACGTTGAAGAACGAGTTCCACGACATACTGCCGGGATCGAGCATCCGCGAGGTCTATCAGGATGCGGAGCGGGAGCTTTCCGGGGTCATAGACCATGCCAAGGAAGTTCAGCGGCAGGCTATGGAAGCGATTGTTTCGGTCTTGCCGAAGGGCGACGTCGCGGATGCCGTCGTTGTCGTCAATCCCTCGCTCGACGCTCGGCCGTTCAATGCCGTGCTCGCCGATGGCTCGATCGTGTCGACCGGCGATAGCATAGAGCCTCTGTCGATCCGCGTATTCGACCGCGCAGCTTTGAAGCCGGCGGTGGGATTAAAGGCTTCAGCGGATCAGCTGGAGAACGAGCATCTTGTCGTTGTCATCGGGGCCGATGGAGCCGTCCAGAGCCTCATCCACAAGGCGAGCGGGCGTGAGGCGCTGGCAGAACCGGCCAACCAACTCTGGGTCTATCCAGTCGACAAGCCGCGTAATTGGGACGCCTGGGATATCGATGCCGACTATGCCGAGGCCGGCGTTCGGCTCGATAAGCCCGAGAGCATCGAGCTGGTTGAAGAAGGGCCTCACAGAGCTTCCATCAAGGTAGTTCATCGCTATCGCGATTCCAGCATCGTGCAGCACTATGCATTGACCGCCAATTCGCGAAGGCTCGACATCGAGACCAGCATCGACTGGCACGATCGTCGCACGCTACTGCGTTCGTTGAGCCCGGTGGCGATCCGCTCGCGAACGGCGACATTCGAATGCGCCTATGGTGTCGTCAGCCGCCCGACACACACCAATACCAGCTGGGATGCGGCGATGTTCGAGGCGGTTGCTCATCGCTTTGTCGATCTGAGTGAGCCGGATTTCGGCGTCGCCTTGCTCAATGATGCCAAATACGGCCATAGCGTCCGCGATAATGTGCTCGGCATCAGCCTGGTGCGCGGGCCGATCTATCCCGATCCGCTGGCGGATGAAGGCGAGCAGAGCTTTACCTATGCGCTCATGCCGCATGCCGGCGAATGGCACAGCGGCGGCGTGCGCGAGGAAGCGGAGGACCTGAACCAGCCCTTGATCGTTGCCCCGGCTGCGAACCTGGCCGAGACGTCGTTCACCGCACTTGATGTGGCGGGAGTGCCTGTCGCGCTTTCGGCCATCAAGCCGGCGGAAGACGGCGACGGGCTGATCCTTCGCCTCTATGAGCCGGCCGGCCGTCGGGGCAGCTTGTCTGTTCAAGCGGCGAACGGCTGGCGGGTTGGCGATGCCGTCACGCTGATGGAAGAGCCGCAGGTCCGTGATGCCGGCTCCGACATCCTGCCCTTCGAGGTCAGGAGCTGGAGGCTGATCAGGCGATAATAGCTGCGTCGCGAGGCAGGCCTCAGGCGTAGCGGCTGATGGCAAGATCGGTCGCGTCGATATCCGGCTTACGGCCGCTGACGAGGTCGCTGATGACGCGCGCCGAGCCGGAACTCATGGTCCATCCGAGCGTGCCGTGTCCGGTGTTGAGGAACAGTCCCTTGACCTTCGTCGGTCCGATCACCGGCGTTCCGTCCGGGGTCATCGGCCGTAATCCCGACCAGAAGGATGCTTTGGCGACATCGCCGCCGGGGAAGAGATCGGTGACCGAATGCTCGAGCGTCTGCCGGCGGGGAAGGCCGAGATCATTGGTATAACCGGAAATCTCGGCCATGCCGCCAACGCGGATGCGATCGCCGAGACGGGTGATGGCGATCTTGTAGGTCTCGTCCATCACTGTGGATTCCGGAGCGCGCGAGGCATCGGTGATCGGGATGGTCAGCGAATAGCCCTTGACCGGATAGACCGAGAGCCGGATTCCAAGCGGCTTCAGCAGCAGCGGCGAATAGCTGCCGAGCGCAACGACGACCGCATCGGCGTCGACGCGCCCGCGATCCGTCAGGACGCCACGCGCCTGGCCACCTTGTACGTCGAGGCCCTTGATCGTCGTTCCATACTGGAACTGGACTCCCAATTCGATTGCCTTGGCGGCCAACGCATTGGTGAACTTGAAGCAATCGCCCGTCTCGTCCTTCGGCGTCAGCAGGCCGCCGACGATCTTCTCGCGAACATGCCGGAGTGCCGGCTCGACGCGGATGCAGCCGTCGGGATCAAGCACTTCATAGGGGATGCCGTCGGCCGCCAGAGCCTTGACGTCCTTAGCGGAGGCATCGAGCTGGTGATGAGTGCGGAAAAGCTGCAGCGTGCCCTGCATGCGCTCGTCATAGGCAATGCCGGTTTCCTCGCGCACCTGGGCGAGCGAGATGCGGCTATAATCGGCGAGACGCAGCATCCGGCTCTTGTTGATCGCATAGCGTTCGGACGTGCAGTTCGACAGCATCTTGACCAGCCATGACAGCATGGCGGCATCGACCTTCGGGCGCAGGATCAGCGGGGCGTGGTGCATGAACAGCCACTTGATCGCCTTCATGGGAATGCCGGGCGCGGCCCAGGGCGAGCAATAGCCGAAGGAAACTTCACCGGCATTGGCAAAGCTCGTTTCCAGCGCCGGGCCCTGCTGCCGGTCGATGACCGTGACCTCGTGTCCCGCCTTGGCGAGCTGATAGGCGGATGTCACGCCGATGATGCCGGCACCCAGAACGACGACTTTCATGATGTCCCCAGTGAATTGAGCAATAGGAAGGTCAGACGTATCGCCTGTTGTGGCGATGTCCGAGACTGGTCAGGATCTCGTAGGAAATCAAGCCGGCATCGCTGGCGAGATCCTGCAAAGTCTGATGATCTCCGAGGATCTCCACCAGGCTGCCGAACGAGAGCGTGCCTTCGGGCAGGGCGCTGATATCGATTGTCGCGCTGTCCATCGAGACGCGTCCGACGATCGGCAGGCGAATGCCGTTGTAATAAACCGCACCGCGATCGCTAAGGCTGCGGGGAAGGCCATCGGCATAGCCGGCCGCAATTGTCGCAAGCCGGGTCTGGGTCTTCGTTACATGCACGCCGCCATAGCCGATGCGAGCACCGGCAGGTACGGTCCGCGTCTGCACGACGGCTGCATCGAACCGGACGACGGGCTCCATTGGATTGGCGACGCCGCTGGTTGGAGCCCCGCCATAAAGAGCGATGCCGGGTCGCGCCATAACGCCGTGAAAATCGCCGCCGAGGAAGATGCCGCCGGAATTGGCGAAGGAGATGTCATAGCCCGGGAATTCTTTCGCGACGCGGCGCATTTCCGCGAGCTGATCACCGTTCTGAGCGCCGTCGAGCTCATCCGCAGAGGCGAGATGGCTCATGATGAACAGTATGTCGAGGTGGCTTGAGGTTTCGAGATGAGCCGCGACGGCAGCTCTTTCTTCAGGCGGTATGCCGAGTCGCGACATGCCGGTGTCGAATTGCAGAACCGCCGGAAGACTGCGCCCTACGGAACGTGCGGTCTCCGACCATTGCCGAAGCTGTTCGAGCGAATTGATGACAGGGATGATGCCGCCTTCGGAGCAGGCAATTTCATTATCCGGCAACAGGCCGTTCAACACGAAGATCGCTGCATCGCGCGGCAATTGCGGGCGCAGCCGAAGCGCCTCGATGAAATGGGCGACGAAGAAGTCTCGGCATCCATGTTCATAAAGTGCCTTGGAGACCTGACTTGCGCCAAGCCCGTATGCATCGGCCTTGACGACAGCGGCCGTTCGCGCCGGTGCGACGATGGTGGAGAGCCTGTCGTAGTTCCGGCACAGGGCCGCAAGATCAATGGTGAGATAGCCGCAAGCGCCGCTGTCGATCGTCAGTCTTGACGCCCGGGAATCCACTATGCCGCCGTCCATATCAGCCCTCGTTCTTTCAATTACAGATTATTGAAACGATCGTGAAATTGCCCATCGAATAGTGATTGATTATTGTGTAATTGTGGAAATATTGAAACGATCGGCGAATTTTTGAAAGAATCCACATGACGGCACTCGACGCGATCGATCGCAATATTCTTCGCCTGCTGCGCCTGGATGCCCGTGTCAGCAATGCAAGGCTTGCAAGCGAGGTCGGCTTGTCTCCGTCCGCATGCCTCCGGCGCATCAAGCTGATGGAGCAAGCAGGGGTTATTCGGGGCTATACGGCGCTCGTCGATACGTCTCAGGCTGAAACGGCGATCGCCGTCATCATCAACATCACCCTCGAGCGGCAGACCGAGGACCATCTCGACCGCTTCGAGGCGGCGGTGCGTAAGCATCCGGAGATCCGCGAGTGCTTTCTGATGACGGGTGGGTCGGATTATCTCCTGCGCGTAGAGGTCGCCACGGCCGGCGACTTCGAGCGCATCCACAAGGATATTCTCTCGACCTTGCCAGGGGTCCTGCGCATCCATTCGAGCTTTTCGATCAGAAACGTGCTGGCGACGCGGCCGAAGAATTCGCGTTGAACACTCCATGCCGACCTGATGGATGGGGTCGCTGCGCGCGCCCCCGTCTCAGGCCTGATCCCAGCCAATGCCTGTGGCCGCATCCACCTCGCAGATCAATCCGCTCGGCTCATAGCTGATTTTCACCTTGCCGTTCAGTTCCGCCGCCAGCAGGTTTTCAATCAATCTGGAGCCGAAGCCCTTGCGCGTGGGCGGCTTGACGGTTGGTCCTCCGGTTTCCTGCCAACGCAGTTTGAGCCGGTCGGTGTCACCTGCCTCTGACGACCATATGATCGCGACATGACCATCGGGCACAGAAAGAGCCCCGTATTTGGCGGCATTCGTCGCCAGTTCATGCAGCGCTAGCGAAATGGAGACAACGGTCCGCGGCGCAAGCTTGATCGCCGGGCCGGAAATCTCGAATCTCTCCCTTGGGTAGGGTGACAGCGCCTGGTTGATGACGGCCATCAGATCCGCTTCTTCCCATTTGCCATGGATCAGCAGATCATGGGCGCGCGCCATCGACGCCAGTCGCGCATCGAATGTCTCGACGGATGCCTTGTCGACATCGTCGCGTCCCAACGTCTGGCGCGATATGGCCATGACAGTTGCCAGCACGTTCTTGACGCGGTGATTGAGTTCGCCGGCCAAAACATTTTGAAGATGCTCGGCTTCCTTTTTTGCGCTGATATCATGAGCAATCTTCGACGCGCCGACGATCCGGCCATAGGTGTCGTAGATCGGGGAGACGCTCAGCAGGACATCGACGAGCTTGCCATCGCTGTGCCGCCGCTTGGTCTCATATGGCTCGACCTTTTGCCCCGCCCGGATTTGCGCGAGGATCGCCGGCTCCTCCTCGCTTCTGTCATCGGGAACGAGCATCATGACCGAGTGGCCGATGGCTTCTTCGGCGGAATGACCATAAAGCCTCTCCGCGCCGCTATTCCAGCTGGTGATCATCATGTTGAGATCGGTGCTGAGGATGGCATCGTCTGACGATGCGATGATGGCCGCCAGGCGCCGCTCGACTTCCTGTGCCCGCTTGCGTTCGCTGATATCGGTGACGACGCTGACGGCGCGCCGGATTCTGTCGGCGGAACGGTCGCGCACGCCGGACGCCGAATTCGTCACCCAGACGAGGTTGCCGTCCTTGCGGACATAACGCTGCTCGATCTCGAAGCTTTCGCCGGTCGCCAGCATCGTTTTGAACAGCTGCATGGTGTCGTGCTGATCGTCCGGATAGGTGATGTCCTGCATTCGCAGGTCGAGCAGCTCGCTCTCCGAATAGCCGACAATCTCGCAGAAACGCCGGTTGACGAGCGAGAAGCGGCCGTCAAGTTCATATTGCGCAATCCCGGTCGCGGATTGGGAAATGATGGCGCTAACCCGCTCCTCGCTCTCGCGCAACGCCTGTTCCGAGCGAACCCGCTCCGTGGTTTCGTTGACGATGCAGAACACCCCAAGCACCTTGCCGTCGTTGTCACGCACAGGCGAGTAGGAAATGTCGAAATAAACCGTCTCCGGATAGTCATAACGTTCGATGTAGAACGGCCGATCCTTGGCGACGACGGTCTTGCCTTCATTCAGCACTGTTCGCAGAAGCGGTTCCAGATCATCCCACAATTCGGCCCAGTTTTCTCGCGCCGGACAACCCAACGCCTGCGGATGCTTCTCGCCTATGGTGGGGGCATAGGCGTCGTTGTAAAGCGCGACAAAATCCTCACCCCAGAACATTATGATCTGGGCTTGAGCGGAGAGCATGATATCCACGGCCGAGGTCAGGCAAGCGGGCCAAGCCGATCTGGGGCCAAGACTAGTCTTTGCCCAGTCGAAGCCAAAAATGAGCGCCGCCATCTCGCCGGTGTGGCCTGCCAATTCGGGCATGACGTTCAGGATGACACCCCCTCTTGAATGAGAACAATCCTGCAAGAATTGTCTCATCTCCCTCTAGTTCGCGAGCACTCATAGCATAATCCATGCGAGGAAGTGCAGAGGGAAGTTTCAGTGATTTCCATGTGTTTTAAGTAACATAGGCAAATCTTGCTATGTATGCTTTTCCCCGGTTGCGGAGCGCACGGCCCGCTTGTGCTCGCAAGGCAGACCGAACAGGTCGCGTGCATCGCCGCGCGTGACGAATGCCGGCCGCCCGACCTCGCTGTCAGGTATCTGGCCGCGCATGCATTTCCTCGATCAACCATCTTTCGAGCGCCAAAGCGTCCGGCCGGTTTGCCAGGTGCGGAGCGATCCAGAGCACCATGCGGCGCGGCCCAGGCAGGAAGCCGAACGGCGCCACCAGGCGCCCCGAAGCCAGTTGATCGAGCACCAGCATTTGGGGAACCACCGCGACGCCGAGCCCGCAGGCTGCGGCCTGTATCAGCAGGTAAAAATGGTCGAAAGTCGAATGGCTGGAAAGGTTGAGTTCCTCTTGTTTCGCGGCTGACTGCCAATCGCTCCAGGCCTCCGGTCGGGTCCGAGTCGACAGGATGGTTCCGCCTTCGAGGTTTTCGGGGCCATGGATGCTGGCTCGGCTCAGATATTCCGGCGAACAGACCGGACCGATCGCTTCGCCGCCAAGTTCGCGGATGATCGCGTCTTTCGGCGGTTCGATAACGCTTGAGCGGATCGCCAGGCCGATCTTGTCGCGGACAAAGTCGACCTGATCGTAGTTCATGTTGAATTGCAGTGCGACCTGCGGATGGCGCTCGTGGAATTGGCCGATGCGCGGAATGATCCATCCCATCATGATCGAGGAGGAGCAGGACAGGGTGAGCGGGCTGGGGCGAACGCGCTCGACGCTCGCCTGCATCAGGCCGAAGGCGCTCTGAAGTCCCTCCGCCAGCCGCGATCCTTCCGGCGTCGGTTCCGTCGAGTGTGCCCTGCGGGTGACGAGAATGACGCCCAGCGAAGCCTCAAGACCGCGAATGTGACGGCTGATCGCGCCGTGGGTCACGCAAAGCTCATCCGCGGCAAGCGTCATCGACCTGTGCCGCGCGGTGGCTTCAAATGCCTTGAGCGCATTCAGCGATGGAAGAGGGCCACTCATTTTCTGATCCCAACGACTTAATGATGTGATTTTTCCTCACATCACCGGGAGATTAAATCGTTTGCCCGCTACTTGTCCATCCCGCTAGAGATCGAAGTCAAAGGCGCGGGGCCGGAGACAGTTCTTGGAAGGGAAATGGGAGTTTCCATTCCGTCATCGGCGCAAACGGACCGCCGCCTCTAGAATGATCGAGAACGGGGGAGGATTCAGAATGCAGCCCGGTATCCAGGAAATGTCACAGGTCGAACGGTCGGCCATTGCCAAGGTGTCGAAGCGGCTGGTGCCCTTCATCGCCTTGATGTTCTTCATCAACTTCCTCGACCGCACCGCGATTTCCTTCGCCGGGCCGAACGGCATGACCACCGATCTGGCTCTGACGGCGGCGCAGTTCGGTTTTGCGGCGGGCATCTTCTTCGTTGGTTATATCGTGCTCGAAATCCCGAGCAATCTGGCGCTCCATAAATATGGCGCCCGCCGCTGGCTCGCCCGCATCATGGTCAGCTGGGGCATCGTCGCGCTGCTGTTCACCTGGGTATCGAGCGCGACGGAGCTTTACGTTCTGCGCTTCCTGCTCGGTGTCGCCGAAGCCGGCTTTTTTCCCGGTGCCATCCTGTTCCTCAGCCTGTGGGTGCCGGCACGGCATCGTAACAAGATTCTGGCCTTGTTTTACCTCGCCCAACCGTTGACGACGGTTATCGGCGCTCCGTTTGCGGCCATGCTGATCCAGATGCATGGCTTGTTTGGCCTTGAGGGCTGGCGCGTGATGTTTTTCGGCGTCGCGGTCCCTGCCATCGTTATCGGCATCGTGACCTGGTTCTATCTCGCCGATCGCCCTGATGATGCCAAGTGGCTGACGCAGGCTGAAAAGGATTGGTTGAACCGCGAGCTTGCCAACGAAGAAAAGGCGAAGGTGGCAGAGCATGGCAAGATGACCGGCCTTGCGCTGACCGATAGCCGCGTATGGCTGCTCTCGGTGATCTATTTCGGCCTGATCTACGGGCTTTATGCGCTCGCCTTCTTCCTGCCGACGATTATTGCCGGCTTTGAGACGAAATTCGGCACGAAGTTCGACGTCTTCGACAAGGGCCTGATCACGGCGATCCCTTATCTGCCTGCCGCCGTCGTCTTGTTCTTCTGGAGCCGCGATGCATCGAAGCGCGGCGTCAGGCCGTGGCATATCGGCATACCCGCCCTCGTTGGAGCGTTCAGCATTCCCGCCGCGCTGTTCATGGGCTCGCCGGAAGCGACGATTGTCATGATCACGCTGACGGCATGCGCGATTTTCGCGGCCTTGCCGAACTTCTGGGCAATCCCATCCCGCTTCCTAGCAGGGCCCGCTGCTGCGGCCGGCATCGCCCTGATCAATACGATCGGCAACATAGCCGGGTTTGCCGCACCCTATATCACCGGGCTCGTCAAGGATGCGACCGGTGTCTACGAATTGCCGATGTTTATCGTAGGGGCTCTGATGCTGCTATCGGCGCTGCTGGCCTTCTCTTTGAGCGGTCGGGTGGGTGCGCCGGAACTTACAGTTTCGGGCAGCAAGCGCTGAGAACGCCTCCGGCAGCAAGCCAGGAAATTCGATGGCGGTCACGAAATTGGCCGCCATTGTCCTCTAGGGACTACGCTCGGTCCGCAGTACGGGGTAGATGCCGGCGGGAGTAGGGCTGGCCCGCGCGTGAACTTCGCCCAAAGCCGCCGGCCGTAGTCAGCCGGTATCGTTGCCTTCTCAGCCCGCCCGCAGCAGCATGCCGAACAGATCGCGCGGATCGTCCGGATCGGCGATGATATCCAGCTTCTGAAAGTAATCGGTGCCGACAAGCTTTTCGCGAACATAACGTAGCGCCGAGAAGTCCTCGATGGCAAAGCCGACGCTGTCGAACAGGGTGATCTGTCCCTCGCTGCGGCGACCCTGCGTGCGGCCGCTCACCACCTGCCAGAGCTCGGTGACCGGATAATCCGGATCCATCTGCTGGATCTCCCCTTCGATGCGGGTCTGCGGCGGATATTCGACGAAAGTGTCGGCGCGCAGCAGGATATCGCGATGTAGCTCTGTCTTGCCCGGGCAGTCGCCGCCGATGGCGTTGATATGAACGCCGGCGCCGACCATGTTGTCGGTCAGGATCGTGGCAAGCTGCTTGTCGGCGGTACAGGTCGTGATGATATCGGCGCTCTCGATGGCTGCTTGCGCCGATGTGCACGGAACCAATCGCAGGCCCTTTCCGGTGAGGTTGCGCACGGTCTTTTCCGTGGCCCTCGGATCGATGTCGTAGAGGCGGACCTCTTCGATGCCGAGGACGGCCTTCATCGCCAATGCCTGGAATTCCGCCTGTGCCCCGTTGCCGATCAACGCGACGCAGCGCGCCTTTGGCGGCGCCAGATGTCGAGCGGCCATGGCCGAGGTGGCGGCCGTGCGCAATGCTGTCAGTAGCGTCATTTCGGTCAGCAGCACAGGGTAGCCGGTCGATACTTCCGCGAGCAGGCCGAAGGCGGTCACGGTCTGCAGCCCCTGCGCCATGTTCTTCGGATGCCCGTTGACATATTTGAAGCTGTAGACCGCGCCGTCCGAGGTCGGCATCAGCTCGATCACGCCGTCATGGGAGTGGGAGGCGACACGTGGTGTCTTGTCGAAAAGGTCCCACCGGCGGAAATCCGCTTCGACCGCATCCGTCAGTTCGACCAGCACGGTCTCGATGCCGACATGATGGACAAGCCGCATCATGTTCTCGACGCTGACGAAGGGAATGAAGGCTTTTTCCGAAGGAAGCGGTGCGGGCATTGTCATGTCCTCGATAAGATAATTCCCAATAGGGTAACAAGCGGATCGATTGACTGAAATCGCAAAACTGTGCCAGTTCTGGTACGAGTTTACACAAACTGCTCAGTATTTTTGACAGAAAAGACAGAAACAGGATTTTGCGATGACGCTTGCCAAATATATTCCCGATGATCTCGATCGGCGCATCATCGCCCATTTGCGGGCCGACGGGCGCGCTTCGCTGTCCAAATTGTCGGATGCGCTGGGCGTTGCACGGGGCACGGTGCAGAACCGGTTGGACCGTCTTATGGAGACCGGCACCCTTCTCGGCTTCACCGTCCGGGTGCGGGAAGACTATGACGAGCAGACCGTGCATGCGGTCATGATGATCGAAGTGGTGGGAAAGTCGACCACGCAGGTCATCCGCAAGCTGCGTGGCCTGCCGGAAATCTATTCGCTGCACACGACGAACGGCAATTGGGACCTCGTCGCCAATATCCGGGCAACCAGCCTCTCGGACTTCGATCGGGTCCTGCGCGAGGTACGCATGATCGACGGTGTCGCAAACAGCGAGACCAGTCTACTGCTCAGCAGCCTCTGACCTTTCGCATCGCTGAAGACGGCTCGATACCCGTCCCTGCTTAACCGCGGCTTGCGCGCAATATGCGCTTCCAGATGGTGCCGCCAAGGTATCTGTTGAATACGAGGAAATAGGCGACGATGAGGACAAAGAGCAGAAGCGCCGGCAGTCCGTTGAGCTTGAAGCCGTCATCCGTCCTGCCGCCGAAAATCGACGCGACGATATAGCCAAGAATAAAAAATGCGGTCAGGAAGTCGAGGATGGCGGCGAGAATGATGCGCCAGGTGGCTGGTTGCGCCGCGGCATTCGTATCAGGCATTGCTGGATCCCATCATGTCCGTGAAAGATCGTGGCGATAGCGTTCGCCGGCTTATTACATCACAGATACATCCAATGCGGCAGCGCTTTGTCAATCGCAGAGGTGGTTGCCTGCATCGATCTGCGCTGGCCATTCTTGGGCGCTCTTTGGTGGACGTCGTGCCGCCCGTGAACGGACTTGAGAACTGTGCGGTGACGTTGTGCAGTGTAGCTTGAAAACTCGCGGCTTGTTGTTATGATTTCGTATGGAACTTACTTTGCTCGCCCACGCACTCGCCTGGACCGTGCTCGGTCTGGTGGCATTGACCACGGTCGTCCCGGTCGGGACCAGATATCCATTCATGGCGATGGCAACCATCGAGAGCGTCGTCCCATTCGGGCTCATGGGGTTTCTGTTCGTTATAGCTTACCCCGACGATCGGCGCATTGTTGCGCTTTTATGCATAACCGTCGCCGCAGCTAGCGAATCGATTGCGTTGGTCCTGCCTGAGAAGTGTCTGCGCATCGAGCGGGCGATCCTGAAAGTGCTTGCCACCGTCTCGGGGTTGCTTCTGGGCGCATTGTTTATGGAATGCATGCTGCAGGCGTCGTAGCTTTGCCTCGTATAGGCAACAGATGAACACTCAAACATCCATTTGGCGCTACCTCGGGATATTCAGGCCGCTGGCGCGCTAACTTCCATATACAACTAGCGATCCGAAGCCTTGCCGCTATGGCTCTCCAGCCGGTAACGGTTCCCGGGATAAATGAGGCGCGCTGTGGAAACGACGCCGCGTGCCGACCATGTGCGCCGCCGGATTGTCAAGCAAGGCTCGGTCTTCAGGATCGTCAACAGCTTGCATTCCCAGGCCTGCGGCATGACTGCCTCGACCACATGTTCCGACCCGCTGAGCGGCGCGACTTCCGAAAGATAGGCATTTGGCGTCATGCCCGTGAAGTCCTGCTGCAGGTAGTCCGGGGCGGCGTCGGGGTGGACATGGCGGTCCTCGATCTGCACTGGCACGCCGTTCTCGCTATGCACGATCAGCGAATGGAAGGCGGGCGATCCGATGTCCAGTCCCAATGCATCGGCGACGTCGGGTGAGGCTGCTTCCTGGGCAAGAACGATCACGGTGGCCTGGTGAGAATGGCCGCGTTCGGCGATTTCTTCGGCGATATTGCGCACCTCGAAGAGGGCGGATGCCCCCTTGCGTTCGGCGACGAAGGAGCCGACGCCCTGGATGCGCACCAGCTCGCCTTCATTGGCGAGTTCACGCAGTGCGCGATTGGCTGTCATCTTGCTGACGCCAAGTTCGGTGACCAATTCATTTTCGGAGGGAACGCGATGCTTGGGCGGCCACTCGCCGCTGTGGATGCGATCGAGGATCACCTGCTTGACACCGGCATAGAGAGGCGATGCGTCGTTTTCCGCCAGTTCGCGTTTCATTTCGCCGGAGCGCTTCATTGCCTATTCCCTTTGCACGAACTGAATCTGCCTCGAAAACAACTTTCCCACTTGCATATCACAAATTATCTCATATGGTACCCTATACAACCTCGCAAACAATCCTAAAAATAAATTGGGAAAGCGGGCAAGCCGGCGTAGATCGGTAGGAAGTGCTGCAAGGCCTGTTTCAACCTCAGAGGAGCTCCACACGATGAAATTCAGTGCAATTCTTTTGTCAGGCGTCATGGCCGCCGCCGCTTTCGCGGCACCGGCTCTCGCCAAGGACTGGAAGACGGCGACGATCACCCTGGAAGGTGCCTACGCGCCGTGGAATATGACGAATGCCGACGGTTCGCTCGGCGGCTTCGAGCCGGAACTTGCCAAGGTCCTGTGCGAACGCGCCAAGATCGACTGCAAGCTGGTTGCCTCCGATTGGGATGGCATGATCCCGGCACTCAACGCCGGCAAGTTTGACGTGATCATGGACGCGCTGTCGATCACCGACGAGCGCAAGCAGGTCATCGGCTTCACTATTCCCTACGCCGCTACGCCTGCTGCTTTCGCAACCGCCAAGGACAGCCCGCTTGCCAATGCTGCCGGCACCGGCTCCACCATCAAGATGACCCCCGGCCAGACCGGCGTCAAGGAAATCGACGTGCTGAAGGAAGCCTTCAAGGGCAAGACCATCGGCATCCAGGCCGCAACTGTTTACGCCAAGTTCGTCTATGACAATTTCGGCTCGATCGCCACGATCCGCGAATACAAAACCGGTGCCGACCGCGATCTCGATCTGCAGAACGGTCGTATCGATCTCGGCTTCGACGACGCCGTCTACTTCGCGAACGCCTTTGCAAGCGCCAACGACTCGCTGGCCTTTACCGGTCCGGAAATCGCCGGCTCCATCTGGGGCGCGGGCGAAGGTCTCGGCATCCGTCAGGCTGATACCGATCTTGCCGACAAGTTCAACGCAGCGATCAAGTCAGCGCTTGCCGACGGCACCATCAAGACCCTGTCGATGAAGTGGTTCAAAGTCGACGTCAGCCCGGAATAATCGGGGCGGCCTTCGGGCCGTTACCGCGGGTCTCCGGCTGCAAAGCCGGAGACCGTCAGTTATTCTGACGTCAGAAACTGCCACGGACGGGGAATGGACGCTATGGCAAGCTTGCAACTGCTGGGCTTCGGCTCGAACGGGTGGGGCGCGCTGCTGCTCGTTGCCGCTTTGATGACGCTTGCCGTCACGGCGACGGCATTGGCAATCGGGGCGGTGTTGGGCGCGATCGTCGCCTCGGCAAAGCTCTCGGGCAGCCTGCCGCTGAAAATGCTCGGCAATGTCTACACGACAGTGTTTCGCGGCGTGCCGGAGCTTCTGATCATCTATCTCATCTATTTCGGCGGCTCCTCGGCGGTCACCTCGGTAGGCAAATGGTTCGGCTATGAGGGCTTTCTCGGCCTGCCGTCCTTTGCCGCGGGCGCACTTGCCGTCGGCATCATATCCGGCGCCTATCAGGCTGAGGTTTTCCGCGGCGCCTATCTCGCCATTTCCAAGGGTGAGCTCGAGGCAGCCTCGGCGATTGGCATGCATGGTGGCCTTCGCCTGCGCCGCATCATCATCCCGCAGGTGATACGCTACGCCATCCCGGGTCTTGGCAACGTCTGGCAGCTGAGCCTCAAGGATTCAGCCTTGATCTCGGTCACCGGCCTTGCGGAGCTGATGCGCACCAGCCAGGTCGCTGCCGGCTCCACGCGCCAGTATTTCCTCTTCTTCATCGTCGGCGGGATTCTGTACCTGATCCTGACCAGCCTGTCGGATCGCGTTTTCAACAGGGCGGAACGACGCGCCAATCGCAGCATGCCGGCTGCGACAATCGGCCAGGCTTGAGGAGCGGCAAATGGATTTTAACTTCCTCTCGAGCACCATGATTACACTGCTGCAGGCGGTGCCGATGACACTCCTGCTGTTTTCGCTGTCGATCGTAACAGGCGGCATCCTGGCGCTTGTTGTCGTCGCCCTGCGCGTCAGCGGCAATCCGATCCTGTCGGGCTTTGCCAAGGGCTATATCTTCGTGTTCCGCGGCTCGCCGCTATTGATCCAGATGTTCCTGGTCTTCTACGGCTTGGCGCAATTTTCCATCATCCGCTATTCGTTCCTCTGGCCCTTCCTGCGTGAGCCCGTGGTCTGCGCGATCCTGTCGCTGGCGCTGTGCACGGCCGGCTATACCGCCGAGATCTTCCGCGGCGGCATTCGCGCCGTTTCGCCGAAGGAGATCGAGGCGGCGCGCTCGATCGGCATGTCCCGCCTGCTGCTGGTGCGCCGTATCATCGCGCCCATCGCCTTCCGCCACGCCCTGCCGGCCTATTCGACCGAGATCGTCCTGATGATGAAGTCGACGGCGCTCGCCAGCCTCGTCACCGTTTGGGAAGTGACAGGCGTTGCACAGCGGCTGATCTCGCACACCTACCGCACGATGGAAGTCTTCCTCTGTGCGGCGATCATCTACCTCGTGCTGAATTTCATCATTCTGCAGGGCATGGCCCTGCTGGAATATTCGCTGTCCCGTCATCGCCGCGCCATTCCGCCGGCGTTGAAGGCCTAAAGACTTCATTGGAGCAGGCAAATCATGCCAGATGTAACCCGACTTTCAGTTCGCAACATCCGCAAGAGCTTCGGCACCCATGAAGTTTTGCGCGGCATTTCCCTTGATGCTCAGGATGGCGACGTCATTTCGCTGCTCGGCGCTTCCGGCTCCGGCAAGTCGACGTTCCTTCGCTGCATCAACCTGCTTGAGATCGCCAGCGATGGCGAGATCTGGGTGGATGGCGAGCAGATCCGCATGATCCACAAGAACGGTCAAAGTCGTCCGGCAAGCCACAAGCAGGTGGATCATATCCGCTCCGAGCTTGGCATGGTTTTCCAGAGCTTCAATCTCTGGTCCCATATGACAATCCTGCAGAATGTGATCGAGGGGCCGATCCATGTCTTGAAGCGCCCGCGCGCCGAATGCATCGCCGAGGCCGAAGCGCTTCTGGAAAAGGTCGGCATCGCCGACAAACGGCACGCCTACCCCGCGCATCTGTCCGGTGGTCAGCAGCAGCGTGCGGCCATTGCCCGTGCTCTTGCCATGAAGCCCAAGGTCATGTTGTTCGACGAGCCGACCTCGGCGCTCGATCCCGAGCTTGTCGGCGAAGTGCTGCGCGTCATGCGCGCGCTTGCCGAAGAAGGCATGACCATGCTGGTCGTCACCCACGAGATGAGCTTCGCCCGCAACGTCTCCAATCGCGTCGTCTTCATGAAGGAAGGGCTTGTCGAAAGCACCGGCACACCGGACGATATGTTCGGTGGCGGCGCATCGCCGGCCTTCCGCCAGTTCATCGGGCATTTCGGAACCGGACAATGACCATCACCATCGATAAGCCGTTATCCTGGCGCGAGGTTGCTCGCGTCAGCACCGGCGAACCGCTGACCCTGTCCGAGGCGGCATGGAAGCGTGTCGAGCAGGCGAGCCGCATCGTTGAGCGCATCGTCGAGACGGGCGTACGCGCCTATGGTGTGAATACCGGCGTCGGTGCCCTGTCCGATACCGTGGTGGACCGCCCCTCGCAAAGCCGCCTCTCGCGCAATATCATCCTCAGCCATGCCTGCGGCGTCGGCCCCCTTTTGCCGGCGCGTGAAGTGCGCGGCATTATCGCGGCGCAGATCGCCAATTTCGCCCACGGCCATTCCGGCGTCCGGCCTGAAATCATCCGTCATCTCGCGGCATTTCTCGAGCATGACTGCATTCCCGAGGTGCCCTCCAAGGGCTCTGCCGGCTACCTCACGCACAACGCCCACACCGCGCTCGTGTTGATCGGCGAGGGACAGGCAGTCGTGAAGGGCATGTCCATGACCGGAGCGCAGGCGCTTGCCGCGATCGGTCTGGGCCCGCTGGTGCTGGGCGCCAAGGAAGGGTTGAGCCTCGTCAATGGTTCGGCTTGCGCCACGGGATTGTCGGCTCTGGCGGTCTATCGTGCCGAGCGCTTGCTCGACTGGGCCGATGCCATTGCAGCATTGACGTTGGAAGCAGCCGGCTGCCAGATCGCTGCCTTCGATGAGGCCGTGCTGGCCCTGCGCCCGTCTGCTGGTATTGCCAAGGTCGGTCGCCGACTACGCAGCCGTCTGCGCGGTAGTGGTCTTGTCGCCGCAGCCCTTGGCCGGCGAACGCAGGACGCATTGAGCTTGAGGGCCGTTCCGCATGCGCATGGTGCGGCCTGGGATGTCTTCGAACAAACCGCCCGCATCGTTGATCAGGAACTGGCCTCGGTCACGGACAATCCGGCTGTCTCCGGCACGCCCGAGCAACCCGTCGTTTCCTCGGAAGCGCATGCCGTCGCACCCGCACTCGGTCAGGCGGCGGATAGCCTGGCGATCGCGATCGCGCAGATCGCCGCCATGAGCGAGCGGCGGATGGATCGCCTCGTCAATCCGCTGGTCAGCGGCCTGCCGCCGTTCCTGGCGAGTGATGCTGGTAGCCATTCCGGCTTCATGATTGCCCAGTATACGGCTGCGGCCCTGGCAAACGACAATCGACGGCTGGCTGCTCCCGCGTCGCTCGATGGCGGCCTGACGTCCGGCCTGCAGGAAGATTTCCTCGCGCACCCGACGGCTGCGGCCAGCAAGCTGCTAGCCATCCTTGACAATGCCGAGTACATCCTGGCGATCGAACTCATGGCAGCGGCACAGGCCCATGATTTCCTTGGTTCCAAGGGTGCCAGAGCACCGGGAACGGACCGCCTCTACGCCGCCGTCCGTTCGCACGTCCCTCTCTACCGCGACGACCGCCCGCTGAATGCCGATATCGAGCGCCTGCGGGATCTGATCGCGCAGACCGCGCCGCCCGCCGAAAGTGAAACTGGAGCATAGAATGTCCGTGGAATTCGACCTTGCCGTCATCGGTCTCGGCGCGATGGGAAGTGCGGCCTTGTCTTTCGCCGCCGCTCGCGGCGCAAAGGCAATCGGCATCGAAGCGCATTTTCCGGCGCATGCCCTTAGCTCGTCGCATGGTGACAGCCGGCTGATCCGACTCGGTTATTTCGAAGATCCCTCCTATGTTCCACTGCTGCAGCGCGCCTATCAAAACTGGCGCTCGCTCGAGGCGCGGCTGCGCGCCGAGATCCTGACCGTGACCGGCGTCCTGCAGATCGGCGCACCCGACAGCAAGATCGTCAGCGGCACGCGCGCTTCCTGCGAGATGCACGACCTGCCGCATGAGATGCTCGACCGGGATGCGATGAAGCGCCGCTTCCCGGCATTCGAGCTTGGGGATGGAGAAGTCGGCCTGCTCGATCCGCAGGGCGGTTATATCAGGCCGGAAGCTGCGATCATGGGCTATCTGAAGCTTGCCGCGGAAGATGGAGCGGCGCTGCATTTCGGCGAGCGGGTCATCGCCATCGAGCCCGATGATGCAGGCGTGACGGTTGTTTCGACGACGGGGCGCTATCGTGCGCGCAAGGTAATCGTCGCGACAGGTGCCTGGATTGCCGAACTCGTGCCGCAGCTGAAATCTCATGCACAGCCGATCCGTCAGGTGGTCGCCTGGTATCAGCCGAAGGACGGCTTCGTTGCCGAGCCAAAACGCATGCCGTGCTTCCTGCGCGATGAGGGGGAGAACGGTTCGTTCTTCGGCTTCCCGGCAATCGGCATCGATGGCGTCAAGGTCGGCCGTCACGCGCATTTCAGGGAGCCCATCGACCCCGAGGCACCCAACCCGCCGGTCAACGACACCGATACGGCGCTGCTCGACAGCTTCGCTGC
Organism: Rhizobium sp. A22-96; assembly: GCF_053521805.1. Lineage (NCBI taxonomy): Bacteria > Pseudomonadati > Pseudomonadota > Alphaproteobacteria > Hyphomicrobiales > Rhizobiaceae > Rhizobium > Rhizobium sp. A22-96. The sequence goes on along the minus strand of NZ_JBNWDQ010000001.1, from coordinate 1,068,282 downwards.
CAAGCGTCTGCCCGATGCGGCGTCATTTCGGGTGCGGGCGACGACCTGCCGCTACACCATGCTGCCGAGCGAGGATTTTCTAATCGATACCCTGCCGGGGCAGCCGAATGTCGTGGTTTCTTCGGCATGCTCCGGCCATGGGTTCAAGTTTACCAGCGTTGTCGGCGAAATCCTTGCTGATCTGGCGCTTCAAGGTGGAAGCGCGTTACCGACAGCTCTGTTTTCCTTTGACAAGCACTTTGGTGGCCGAGCGGCATAGCTGACTGACTGGCAAGCTCTAGCCGATCGTCATTCGCCGCAGGACGTCCGACCTGAAATAGAAGTGCTGAACGAGCGCGCCGAATATGTGCAGGACGACGACGATCCAAAGCAGCATTTTGATCGGGCCGCCATGGGCGAAGCCTGCCGCGTCGATGCCGAGATAATAGGTTGCTATTCCGGACAGCGGCATCGCGAAGATCAGCGCATAGAGCAAGACATGTGTCACACGCGCGATATGATGCAGGAATGCCGGCTGACCGTTTGGCCTTTCGGGAGTATCGGACGAGAAGCGGACGGCCAATCGTATGATGGCCAGCAGCAAGACTGCAATGCCGACATAGGCGTGGATATTGGCACTGGCGATATCGGCAGGCGAGGGTGTCTGGCCGTTGCGGATCAGGTGCTTCCAAGCATTCATGCCATCCGGAAACAAGAGATTGAAAAAGATAAGCAGAGCCATGAGCCAATGGAGCAGGCGCTGGGGAATGGAGTATGCGGATCTGGCCGGCATCGGATCTCCTTGATTGGAACTGTTCTAAAAATAGAACATGATTCTAACGAGAACCTGAATGCGCGGCCCAGACCCATGATCATTTAAAGAACCCCCGGAATACTGTGGCGTTCCGAGGGCTCCTTCAGATCAGCTTAAAACGGCACGCGGTTCGAGAAACGATTCCAGGCCGTAGGCGCCGAATTCGCGGCCCATGCCGGACTGTTTGAACCCGCCAAAGGGCGCAAGCGGCTCGTGCGGTGCGCCGTTGATGACGACGCGACCAGCGTCGATCTGGTTTGCGACTCGCTTTGCTCTGCTGAGATCCGAGGAGAAGACATAGGCCTGTAGGCCGTAATCCGTGTCATTGGCGATCTCGATTGCATGCGCCTCGTCGCGATAAGGGATGACGCAGAGCACAGGCCCGAAGATCTCTTCGCGTGCAATCCGCATGTCATTGTTGACGTTGGAGAAGACCGTCGGGCGAACGAACCAGCCGTGATCGATTCCCTTGGGTCGACCTTCGCCGCCGACAACCACGCTGGCGCCTTCTTCTTGGCCGAGACGGATATATGATTGGACGCGATCCCATTGCCTCCGGCTGACCATCGGGCCGATCGTGACCGCCGGGTCGTTGCCATCTCCTACTCTTAGCGCTGAAACAGCCTTGGCCAGTCGATCATGGATTTCGCCCAGCCGGCTTTCGGGAGCGAGAATGCGTGTGCCGGCGATGCAGGCCTGGCCGCTATTGGCGAAGCCGGCTGCCAGCACCTGCGGAATGACGAGATCAAGATCGGCATCATCCAGGATGACGTTCGGGCTCTTGCCGCCGAGTTCGAGTGTCACGCGTTTCAGTGTCATTGAAGCAGCCTGAAAGATGGCCCGCCCGGTGACCGTTGAGCCGGTGAAGCTGATCTTAGCGATATCACGATGCGCACTGAGGGCCGCGCCCGCCACATGGCCATAACCGTTGACGATGTTGAACACGCCGTTCGGCAGCCCGGCGGCATGAAGGCATTCGGTGATCAACTGCGTCTGGATCGCGCTCATCTCCGATGGTTTGATGACCATGGTGGTGCCGGCGGCGATTGCCGTGGCGAGCTTGCTGCAGATGAAGCCGTAATTGCTGTTCCAGGGCGTAATGGCGGCTGCAACGCCGGCGGGCCGCATCTCCACGTCGGCATGGCCGATGCGACGGCGAAACTCATAGTCCTTGAGTGTCTCCGCCATGTGGAGGAAAGCCGTTGCGGCGTGCGGCACAGAGAAGCCGATGAAGCCGGCCGGCGCGCCATATTCCTCGCGCATGGCGTCGGTCAGGTCCGGGGCGCGTGCGGCGACTGCCTCATGCAGGCTGTGCAGCATCGCGATACGTTCGGCCTTGGAGCTTTGTAACTGGCCTGGGAAAGCCGCCTTGGCGGCGCTCACGGCATCGTCGATATCTCGTGCGTCTCCAAGGCGGACGGTACCGATCTGCTCTTCGGTGGTCGGGTTGAAAAGAGGGGCTATCTCCGTGCCATGGGGCTGAACGAAGCGGCCGTTGATGTAGATGGTGTCTATCGTGCGCATGAGCGTCTCCTTCATCTTCACGATAGAGGTAGGATGCGCTATTTGTTCGGTCTAGAAGGACAAAGACGAACAGGCTGATAAGGAGAATCGCGCAATGAAGGCAAGCCTTGCTGAGCTTGAGGCGATTGCAGCCGTCGCACGGCATGGCGGCTTTCGCGCCGCCGCCCGCGAACTCGGCATGTCTTCATCGGCGCTCAGCCATGCTGTCGCGACGCTGGAGGAGCGCCTGTCCGTGCGGATCTTCAACAGGACGACGCGGAGCGTGACGTTGTCGGATGCCGGCGAGCGTTTCGTTGCGGATATTGCGCCAGCGCTTGCGGCGATCGACACAGCCATCGAGAATGCCGGCATCTCTTCCGCAACCGTATACGGCACACTCCGGCTCAACATGGCGCCCGGCGCCGCGCGCATGCTGCTGGTTCCTCTTATCCTCGAATATGGGCGGCGCTATCCGAATGTGGACGTCGAGATTGTCACCGACAATGCTTTGGTCGATGTCATCGGCAAGGGTTTTGATGCGGGCATTCGCCTCGCTGATGCTGTTCCCACAGATATGGTTGCCATCCCTATCGTTCCTACGGTCCGTTCGCTCGTCGTCGGCTCGACAGGCTACTTCAGCGATAGGCCGCGTCCACTTGTTCCCGGTGATCTTCTGCAGCATCGATGCATTCGCGCTCGAATGGCAAGCGGCCGGTTCTATCGCTGGGAGTTCGAACGGCGTGGCGAGGCCCTGCTGATCGATGCGCCAGGGAGCCTTACTCTCGACGCATCCGACCTGCTGTTGACTGCGGCGCTCGAAGGGGCGGGTCTTGCCTATATCAGCGAAGCGTCCATCGCCGATCATATCGCGGCAGGCAATCTGATCTCCGTATTGGAGGATTGGAGCCCGCCCTATCCGGGACTCAGCCTCTATTTCGCCCAGCGCCGCCAGATGCCGGCGAGGCTTCGCGCCTTGATCGATCTCATCCGCGAGCAGAATGCCGCTCGCGCAGCCCAGGCGAAAGATTAAGTTTCCGACATGAACCCCGATAGAGCTTGAGCGGCGGCATATCGAGATGTAGCCATATCGCATCTGACATCATCATGATGATTGTTTTGAAGGTGAGCCTGTTATGGACCAGAAGATCGAAGCCGTTCTCGAAACCTATCACGAGCTTATTCGCGAGGAACACAGCAAGCCCAGGGACATGCCGCCTGGTGGCCGCGATGGCGGTCAGGATCGCCGGTTGCGCGCGGTCGGACCGGAGACGGGCCGTTTCATCAATATTCTGGCAAAGAGCCTGAAGGCGCCCACCATTCTCGAGCTTGGGACATCCTTTGGCTATTCCGGTATCTGGCTGGCCGAAGCCGCGCGTGCAAGCGGCGGAAAGCTCATTTCCATGGAGCTGCACGCTTACAAGACTGAGTTTGCCAGGGAAATGGCCGGGAAGGCCGGGCTTTCGGAGCATATCGATTTCCAGATCGGCGATGCGGTCGAGATGATCAAGGCATTGCCTTCGGGCGTCGACTTCATCCTCGTCGACCTGTGGAAAGATCTCTACATTCCGTGCCTGGAAGCCTTCTATCCCAAGCTCAATCCCGGCGCGATCATCGTCGCCGACAATATGTTCATGCCCGGCAATGAGGACGTGAAACGCTATGGCGAGGCCGTTCGCGCCAAGCCAGGCATAACGTCCGTCCTCCTGCCTGTCGGCTCCGGGATCGAAGTCAGCCGATACGACCTTGTATAGGAACAGACGGCGGCCTCAGACGAAGGCCGCCGCCGATTTGGTTTTACTTACCGGCGTCGTTGGCCGCCTTTTCGATAACGGCGGCGACCTTTTCCGGCTGTGACGCGAAGACGGCATGGCTCGACTTGATCTCCGTCATGTCGCTGCCCGCCCGCTTTGCCATATCCCGCTCAAGTTCGGGATTGATGGAGCGATCCTGCGTTGCCACGATCGACCAGCTCTTTTTTACCCGCCAGGCCGGATCGCTGATCTTGGCCGTGAAGGCTGCCTTGGAGGCGAAGACCTGCGATTTTGCCAGGAAATCGGCCTCGTCCTTCGGCAGGTCCGCGGCGAAATCCGCTGCAAAGGTTGCGGGGTCGAGATAAAGATACTGGCCGTCCTTCGTCTCGCGGATATTCATGCTGCCCGCCGGCTTGGAGCTGGCGAGGCTGATCAGGCTCTCTCCCTTGTCGGGCTGAAACGCGGCGACATAGACGAGACCAGCGACATCGGGCCGGTTGCCCGCCTCGGTGATGACCATGCCGCCATAGCTGTGTCCCACCAGCAGGCTGGGGCCGCTCTGCAGGTCGAGCACACGGTTCGTTGCTGCAACGTCGTCGGCAAGCGAGGTGATGGGCTCCTGTACGATCGAGACCTTGAAGCCGTGCTTTTCGAGGATTTCGGTGGTCTTGCGCCAGCCGGATCCATCGGCCAGCGCGCCGTGGACGATGACGATGTTCTTGATCTCGGCAGCCTGGGCTGCAAAGGCCAATGTGCTTGCGGCAAGGCCAAGTGCGACGGCGGAAAGAAAGCGCTTGTTCATGGGTAGGACTCCTGTCGGTAAAGGTTGATGTCGGGGTTGGGGAGGGTTCATCCGAAGGTGAAGGCGTAGGCCTGGACCCCGGGATCGAGGAAACGGATTTCGAAGTTGCGTGCCGTCACGTCGCCGGACTGGCGAACGAGCTGGTAGAGCTTGGTTGCAGTCACCGTTCCGTTTCCGGCGGCATCGGTGTCGGCGCCGTGGTCGGCACCCGGCGCCTTTCCATCGACGGTCACCTGGAAGCGGATGGGTTTGCCGTCCGCTGCCGGCCCGAGGACGAGATGCAGGTCGCGGGCGCTGAAGCGATAGCTAATGCCGCCGCCTGCTTTGCCGAGCGATGCCTGTTCGGCGCCGACTGTCCATGTGCCTGCCAATCCCCATTGGTTGAGGCCGGGATTGGCAATCGAATAGTCGGCGGCGGTATCGGCCTTCAGGCTTTCGGGAGAGACAAAACCTGTCGCCTGCTTGTAGCCGACATAGGTTTCGCCGGAGCGGATATGGCCAAGATCGGGACTTGCCTCTGCGCCCTTTGCATCCGGCACGACAGGCGCGCTCTGCGCCATGTCGCTGCCTGCTTCGCGCAGAAGATCCTGGATCGCACGCTCGGTCTGGGGATAGTTGCCTTCGCCGAAATGTTCGTAGCGGATCTGCCCCTTGGCATCGATCAGGTAATGGGCAGGCCAGTAGTTGTTCTCGAAGGCGCGCCAGATGCGATAGTCGTTGTCGATGGCGACCGGGTAGTCGATCTTGAAGTCTGCAATCGCCTTCTTGACGTTGTCGACATTCTTCTCGAAAGCGAATTCGGGGGCATGGACGCCGATCACGACGAGGCCCTGATCCTTATACTTTTCCGCCCAGGCGCGAACATAGGGGATGGTGCGGATGCAGTTGATGCAGGAATAGGTCCAGAAGTCCACGAGCACGACCTTGCCGCGAAGCTGCGCAGTGGTGAGCGGCGGCGAGTTCAGCCAGCTAACGGCGCCGTCGAGTGAAGGAGCCTGTCCTTCCACCGGAAGGTCGCTGTGGAATGGTCGGGTCGCATCGCTGACGGCGACCATTGCACTGTTGCTGGCGACTTCGGTGGCGGCCGCATCGGAGGGCTTCGTATGCAGCTTCTCCAGCAGGGCCTGCTCGAACGAGCCGGTGCTTGCGTAGGACAGCCGAGCGAGAAGGCCGGTGTCGAGACCGAGGGCGATGGCTGCAACCCCTGCCAGAACGGCAACGCCGGCGAATTGGCGGATGCGCTCGCTGATCCCGAGCGATTGCTTCATCCGGGCAAAGATCTTGCCGCCGGCGAAGAGGGCGACGGCGAGCGAGGTCGCGGCACCGGCGCCATAGGCGAGCAGAAGGAATGTGGTCTGCAGGTTGGCGCCCTTCAGGGCAGCACCGGTGAGCACGAGCCCGAGGATCGGCCCGGCGCAGGGTGCCCAGAGCAGCCCGGTGGCAATCCCAAGCACGAAGGAGCTCCGAACACTCGATGTCGCGCGGCCCTTGCCTGCGGCGTTCAGGAGATTGTTGCCGAGGTCGACGACCGGCCGGGAAAGCAGGCTCGACACGCGCGGCGATAGCAGGCTGAGGCCGAAGAGGGCGAGCAGCACGATCGCGACGAGGCGACCATATTCATTGGCGCGAACGGCCCAGCCGCCGCCGATGGCAGCAAGCGTCGCGACCAAAGCAAAGGTCAGTGCCATGCCCGCAAGCATGGGCAGGGTGCTCTTGACGAAAGGCTGCCCGGCACGAGCGAAGACGAAGGGTAGAATGGGCAGGATGCACGGACTGAGGATCGTCAGCGCACCGCCGAGATAGGCAATAATGAGAAGCGTCATCGTCTTTTCCTTTCGAACGGATTGACCGGCTGCGGACGGCGACGTGCCGTGCTCAGCAGTGACGCCATCTGCCGTTGGCGACGTATCTCGAGTGTGTCCGGTTGAAGTGGAGAATGTACCGAAACGTCTGTGTCTTCGGCTTCGATACAGTGCGATACAAACTCAGCGGTGCCGGAGTGATTCTGCAGTGAGGCCAGTAATTTGCCGAAACTATCCGGTGAAGGAAGCGGATTGTATCAGACTGTATCTGCGCCGCCTGAAGCTACATGGGCATTCAAAACTCGGCCGCCTGCGACACACCGGCGATACATGCGGCTGGCTTTCTTGCCGTCAACATCCATTCCACAGGAGAGACAGATGTCCGAGGAAATCAACCACAATCGCCGCCGCTTTTTCGGCATTGCCGCAATCGCCGTTGCCGCCGCCGAATTCGGCTTGCCGGCCATCGCCGGTGCACAGCAGTCGAAGCCTTCCGTTGCCGTTCCCGCGGTCAAGGCCGGCACACATACATCTTTCGCGGCTCTGAAGCAGATCGATGCGGGCGTGCTCAATATCGGCTATGCCGAGGCCGGCCCGGCGAATGGTCCGGCCGTGTTGCTGCTGCATGGTTGGCCCTACGACATCTATAGCTTCGTCGACGTGGCGCCGCTGCTCGCCGACGCCGGCTATCGCGTCATCGTCCCCTATCTGCGTGGCTATGGCACCACCCGCTTCCTTTCGGCCGATACACCGCGCAACGGACAGCAGGCCGCTCTGGCTGTCGACATGATCGCGCTTCTCGATGCCTTGAAGATCGAAAAGGCCGTTATTGCCGGTTACGATTGGGGCGCTCGCACCGCCGACATCATGGCGGCCCTTTGGCCCGAACGTTGCAAGGCGCTGGTGTCGGTCAGCGGCTATCTGATCGGTAGCCAGGAGGTCAACCGCAAGCCCCTGCCGCCGAAGGCAGAGCTTGCCTGGTGGTACCAGTTCTATTTCGCCACCGAGCGCGGCCGCCTCGGCTATCAGGAAAACCGGCATGATTTCGCAAAGCTGATCTGGCACACCGCCTCGCCGCAATGGGCTTTTGACGATGCGACCTACGATCGGTCGGCTGCGGCCTTCGACAATCCGGATCATGTCGACGTCGTTATCCACAATTACCGCTGGCGCCTTGGGATTGTCGAAGGCGAGGCGAAGTACGATGCCTACGAGAAGACGTTGGCAGCAGGGCCAGTGATCTCGATCCCGACCATCACCATGGAAGGCGATGCGAATGGCGCTCCGCATCCGGAACCATCAGCTTACCGCGGCAAGTTTTCCGGCAAGTACGAACATCGCACCATCAGCGGCGGGATCGGCCATAACCTTCCTCAGGAAGCACCGCAGGCGTTTGCGCAGGCCGTGATAGATGTTGATCGTTTCTAGTTCGACGGTAGTGTGCGAGGAAGCGCCGGCTCATGCCGGCGCCCTCTGCTGCCGACGCGACACTGGATGAATATTCGTAGCCTGATGCTTACGATGATGAATGGGAAGTCAAATGGAGCATATCGACCACATCCTGATTGTCGATGACGATCGGGAAATCCGCGAGCTGGTGTCGAGCTATCTGACGAAGAACGGCCTGAGGACGACGACGGCCGCAGACGGTCGCCAGATGCGCAGTTTTCTCGAGGCCAATTCGGTCGATCTGATCGTCCTCGACGTCATGATGCCGGGTGATGACGGCCTTGTGCTTTGTCGCGAGCTTCGCTCCGGAAAGCACAAGGCGACGCCCGTTTTGATGCTGACGGCGCGCAGCGACGAGATGGACCGGATTCTCGGCCTCGAAATGGGTGCCGACGATTATCTGCCCAAGCCATTCGCCGCCCGCGAGCTTCTGGCGCGCATCAAGGCGGTGCTGAGACGAACGCGGATGCTGCCGCCCAACCTGCAGATCAGTGAGGCCGGGCAGTTACTCGTCTTCGGCGACTGGCGACTCGATACTGTGGGACGTCACCTTCTCGATCGCGACGGAACGGAAATTGCCTTGAGCGGTGCCGAATACCGCCTGCTGCGCGTTTTCATCGATCACCCGCAGCGGGTGCTCAATCGCGATCAGCTGCTGAACCTCACTCAGGGCCGCGATGCCGATCTGTTCGATCGCTCCATCGACCTGCTCGTTAGCCGTCTCCGCCAGCGTCTGGGCGACGACGCCCGCGAGCCGACCTATATCAAGACGGTTCGCAGCGAAGGATATGTCTTCTCCGTTCCGGTAGAAATTGCGGAGCTGCGTCCATGAGCACGGCGACCCTGCTGCATCGCGGGCTGTCGTGGCCCAGCACCCTGCGCTCGCGCATATCGATCATCCTGCTGGTCGGGCTTGCGATCGCCTACGGGCTTTCCTTCAGCGTGCTCTACATCGAACGCTACATGTCGGCAAAGGCCGTGATGCTCGGCACGCTGGAGAGCGACGTCGCGACGTCTATCGCGGTGCTCGACCGTCTGCCGGCCGACGAGAGAGCCGGCTTCGTCGATTGGCTCGGTCGCGGCAATTATAGCTTCGAGTTGGGGCCGGGGTTGCCGGGTGTGCCTGATACTTCGGGCCATGGCGCAGAAATTGCTGCCAAGATAGAAGATGCCGTCGGACATCGCTTTCCCATACAAATGGAATCGATACCTGGCCCAATCTCGCGTCTGCAGGCGCATCTGAATTTGAGCGACGGCAGCCCATTGACGATCGACGTCACGCCGAAGGGCATCATGCCGATCGCTTCCTGGCTGCCTTATGTCTTCGCGGTGCAGATGCTAGTCATCGTGCTGTGTACGTGGTTTGCCGTTCGTCTGGTGATACGCCCGCTTGCCGAGCTTGCCGCGGCCGCCGATGCGCTCGATCCCAACAAGAAGGGGCAGGCTTTGAACGATGAGGGGCCGAGCGAGGTCGCTCATGCCGCCAAGGCCTTCAATGCGATGCGGGATCGGATTGCGCACTATCTCGAGGAGCGCGTCCAGATTCTTGCGGCGATTTCCCATGACCTGCAGACGCCGATCACGCGGATGCGCCTGCGCGCAGATATCGCCGACGAATCGCCCGAAAAGACCAAGCTGCTGCAGGATCTCGGCGAGATCGAGCGGCTGGTGCAGGATGGGATCGCCTATGCACGTAGTGCCCACGGCAATGGCGAGAAGAGCTCCCGCATCGATCTTGCCTCCTTCATCGAGAGCATCAGCTACGACTATCAGGACACGGGCAAATCGGTCGAGATTCTCGGCCTTATCCATGGGACGGTTGCGACCAAGCCGCATGCGCTGCGCCGCATCCTCACCAACTTCATCGACAATGCCCTGAAATTCGCAGGCGCGGCGGAAATTGCCTTGGAACGCAGGGATACGGGCGACGTCGTTATAACGGTTCTCGATCGAGGGCCGGGCATTCCGCAGGACCAGATCGAGGCGGCCATGCAGCCTTTCTTCCGGCTGGAGCAATCGCGCAACCGCAATACCGGCGGCACGGGGCTTGGCCTTGCGATCGCTCAGCAACTGGCGCAGACACTCGGCGGCTCCGTCAGGCTCTACAATCGCGATGGCGGCGGCCTGGCGGCCGAAGTCGTCATTGCCGCATCGTCCGCCTGAAGATTTTCAGCGTCTTTGTAAGCAATTGTATCCGGCCTGTGAGCGCATACGCTTCGTAACAAATCCCGCGTTTTGCGAAACATGCCGGATACGTCGATCCATCAAAACCACTCCGTCAACGGACGTCGCCCCAGACGACACAGCAAAGCGGGCGACCCAACAAAGGAGTGTTCCATGACCAAGATCGACAAGGTTCTCTACACCGCCAGAACCCACACCATCGGCGGCCGCGACGGCTCTGCCCGCAGCGATGACAGCCAGCTGGATGTCAAGCTTTCGCCTCCCGGCAGCGCCCATGCCGGCACCAACCCCGAACAGCTTTTCGCAGCCGGCTGGTCGGCCTGCTTCATCGGTGCGATGGGCCTTGCCGCAGGCAAGCGCAAGATCAAGCTGCCGGCCGATCTTTCGGTCGACGCCGAGGTGGATCTCGGAACCACCGAAGGCGCCTATTTCCTGCAGGCGCGCCTGACGGTCAGCATGCCCGGCATCGAATCGGATCTTGCAAGAACGCTCATCGAAGAAGCGCACCAGACCTGCCCCTATTCGAAGGCGACCCGCGGCAACATTAATGTCGAGCTGAAGCTCGCCTGAGAATCGCTCAGGCATCGATATTGCGCGCCGTACCGGAAGGCGTGGCGCGCGGAATCGTTAATTTTTATTGCATCTAATATCGAGCAAGGCCGCCTGTGCCTTATGCCTGGAGGATCCCATGAGACCTATCATTCTTCTCCTTGCAGGAGCTGCGATTTTCGCTGCTCCATGCGTTTACGACCCCGGTTCCAAGGAGCCTTCGGCGCTTGCGAGCATTGCCGTTTTGTGGGGCGGATCGGGGCTAAATCACGCGGTGCGTTAACCATCTGTTAACCATGCCAAAGGTACACAAGGTCAACGATTTATTCACATAGATGACCAAAGTGCTAACAGACGCTCGCTCGATCCGTATCAAGGGCCGCTCCTTTCTTGCGGTCATGCTTTCGCCCGACCTGCCGCTGGAACAGTGGCTGGTCAGGCTCGACGACCTGGCGGCCCGTTCGGCCGGTTTCTTTCTCGGGCGGCCGGTGGTGCTCGACATCACCGATCTGCAGATCGACAAGGCGCAGCTCAAGGAACTGATATCGGAGCTTTCGGCTCGCAATGTCAGCATCATGGGTATCGAGGGCGGCCGTCCGTCGCTTGCCGGGCCTGGAATGCCGCCGATTCTGAAGGGCGGACGCCCCGCTGCCGATTTCGAGGTGAACGAAGCCGAACCGGTCGTCGAACGGCGCAATAGCGAAGTCAAGCCGGCGCCGGTCGAGGTTCGCCCGGTCACCCAGTCGCTGATCATCCGCGAGCCGGTGCGCTCCGGCCAGTCGGTGATCTTTCCCGAGGGTGACGTCACCGTCATCGGGTCGGTGGCGTCCGGTGCGGAAGTCATCGCAGGCGGGTCCATTCATATCTATGGCGCACTGCGGGGCAGGGCCATGGCCGGATCCATCGGGAATGCCTCGGCGCGGATCTTTTGCCGCAAGCTCGAGGCGGAGCTGCTGGCGATCGATGGCATCTACAAGATGGCGGAAGACGTCAGTCCCGGCCTTCGCGGACAATCCGTCCAGCTCTGGCTGGATGGCGAGACGATCATGGCAGAAAAACTAATCTGAGCCGAAGCCGGCCAAAACAGGAGAGCGAGATGGGCAAGGTAATCGTCGTCACATCAGGCAAGGGCGGAGTTGGCAAGACGACGTCGACTGCCGCATTGGGGGCGGCTCTGGCACAGAGAAACGAGAAGGTCGTCGTCGTCGATTTCGACGTCGGGCTGCGCAATCTCGATCTGGTCATGGGCGCGGAACGTCGTGTGGTCTACGATCTGGTCAACGTCATTCATGGCGATGCCAAGCTGCCGCAGGCGCTGATCCGCGACAAGCGGCTGGAGACGCTCTTCCTGCTGCCGGCTTCGCAGACGCGTGACAAGGACAATCTGACGCCCGAAGGTGTCGAGCGTGTCATCAACGAGCTCAAGAACTATTTCGACTGGGTCATCTGCGACAGCCCGGCGGGCATCGAGCGCGGCGCAACGCTCGCGATGCGTCATGCCGACGTCGCCGTCGTCGTCACCAATCCTGAGGTCTCCTCGGTGCGCGATTCCGATCGCATCATCGGCCTGCTGGATTCCAAGACGCTGAAGGCCGAGCGCGGCGAGCGCATGGAGAAACACCTGCTGCTGACCCGCTACGATGCCGCTCGCGCCGAACGCGGCGACATGCTGAAGGTCGACGACGTGCTGGAGATCCTCTCCATTCCTCTGCTCGGGATCATTCCGGAAAGCATGGACGTGCTTCGCGCTTCCAATATCGGCTCGCCGGTCACCCTCGCGGATGTTCGCAGTGCACCTGCTCTCGCCTATTTCGAAGCCGCACGCCGCCTTGCCGGCGAGCAGCTGCCGATCACCATCCCCGGCGAAAAGCGGGGCATCTTCGGCAAGATCTTCGCAAGGAGGGCCGCATGAATATCTTTGGACTGTTCCGCAAGCAGCAATCTGCACCCATGGCGCGTGAGCGCCTGCAGATTCTCCTCGCCCATGAGCGTGCCTCGGTCGATTCGGATCTCGTATCCATCCTGCGCGAGGAAATCCTGGCCGTCATCGCCAAGCACGTACAGGTCGATCGCGACAAGGTGCAGGTGAAGATGGATCGCGACGAGAATGTCTCCATGCTGGAGATCGACGTCGAGATTCCCAGAGACGCAGCACTTCAGGCCGCTTGATAGGCGCCTGATACCGCCGCTACATCGAGACAAGAGCAAAGGATTCTCTTTTCTGAGGGATCCTTTGTGTTTCTTTGATCTTTGCTCTTGCAAAGAGTGCGATTCGCTATTATTTGCACGCCATCACCTGTAACGATGGCCTGCCGTGCTGACATTTCCGTGTCGAGCTGGCGTTCGCTGTCCGGGTCAAAGCAAGGGCGCTCCCCAGAAATGGGTCGAGCGCCCTTTGCGTTTGTCGGTGGCATCGAAGCGCTTTTCTTGTCCGAAGCGATGTGCCAGTTTGCTTTGATCATGCGGGGGGCGGCAGGCTTGGGCGGGTTGAATTGTCTCAGGAGAGCGTTGTTTGGATGGCTCCTTGCGGGCGTTGCAGTTGCGGCAAGCGCTTTCGGTGCCTCGGCTGCGGATAAGACGATCTATCTGACATTCGATGACGGTCCTCTGCCGGGAACGCAAAACGTTCTTTCGGTGTTGAGCCAGGAGAATGTTCCGGCCGCCATGTTCATGGTCGGCCTGCATGTCGAGACCATCCCCGCCGGTCGCGAGCTGCTGGCGCAAGCCAAGTCGATGCCGCTGGTGACGGTTGGCAATCACAGCTACAGCCATGCCAACAATCGTTACAGGCGGTTTTATTCCAATACCCAGTCCGTCGTTGCCGATATGCTGCATGCCAACCAGGTGCTTGGCCTCACGCCGATGGTGAACGCACGCCTGCCGGGCAGGGACGTCTTTCGTCTTCCGACTGTGTCGAGGGAGGATCTGTCGATCAACGTTGCCCAATGGGAGCGCGAGTGGCTGGATTACGAACTCGTCGCCGAGGCCGGCTTCTATCTCTATGGCTGGGACTTCGAATGGGTGCATAGCGACGATGGCAAGCCGGTCCAATCGGTGGACCGCCTGGTCAACGAAATCGACCACCTCTTCCAGTACGGCCGTTTCACCCAGCGCGGAAAGATGATCCTGCTCATGCATGATCAGATGTTCCAGGATCAGTTCAACGGCCGTGACAACTTGCAATCTCTCATTCGCAAGCTGAAGGAGCGCGGCTATGCCTTCGGCGATATCAAGAACTATGCACCCTCGAACCCGTGAACACTCTTGCATCTTCAACTTTGGGTCTGTGATCCCTGGCACATAGCGCGAAACCGCTGCACATGTTTGCGTGATACGGCGAAGGCTCAGCACAGAAGCGGTCGTCGTTTTCGAATATGCTTGCCTTACATATTCGCGCGAGCGTCATAGCTTTCCTGTGCCTCTTCGATGTGCTGCAGATGGTTGATCGCCCATTCATAGACCGCGCCGAACGGGGCCTGAAGCGTCCGGCCAAGATCGGTGATCGAATACTCCACCGCGACCGGTGACGTCGCCAGCACTCTGCGCGAGATCAGCCCATTTCTTTCAAGCCGTCGCAATGCCTGGGTCAGCGCCTTGTGAGTAATTCCTTCGAGCCTACGCATGAACTCATTGAAGCGGGTGGGCTTTTCCTCAAGGACGGTCAGTATCATGACGGACCATTTGTTCGCGACCTGATCGAAGAACGAGCGCGCCGCACAGTCCGCGAAGAAGACGTTGTCCACCTTTCCGGGCATCTGGATATCCTCCGGTATATCTACGCACTTTAAGGTGCGTAATTGATCGTAGATTTACAACGTATATCTAGAAGTCACCGAGCAATCAATGCCGGGCCGCCGAGCGGGAAGCTGGCGGACATGCCAGAGATTTCAAAGGAGACTATCGGTGGCAGAGAGTAATTTCGACTTATCGCGGCGCGGTCTGATGACCATCCTTGGAATGACGGTGGCGGCCGCCGCCGCCGCAGGCCCCAATCCTGTCCTCGCTGCGCCGCCGCGCGCCGCCAAGCTTTTCTACACGGTCTCCGGAAAGGGCCGGAGCGTAATGCTGCTGCATGGCTGGACATGTGATTCCCACGACTGGAGTTGGCAATTGCCCGCCCTCGAAAGCCGCTACCGGGTGGTTGCCGTCGATCTGCGCGGCCATGGCCGGTCCGAGATCATGCCATCCGGCAGCTACATGCCTGGCGACTATGTTCGGGACATCGAAGCCCTGATTGAAAGAAAATTCCAGGGTGAGAAATTTATACTGATAGGGCATTCCATGGGTGGGCAGGTCGCTGCGCGCTTTGCGGCAAAGCGGCCGGATCTTGTCGACGCGGTCGTGTCCGTCGATGGTTCTCTCGGCTTTGCGGACAGCGTTGGGCCGGTCTTCAAGAAAGCCGTCGATGGTCTCAAGACCCAGAATCCTGGCGTGGTTGGTCCGGCCCTGTTCGAAAGCGTCTACGATCCCTCAACCGATCCGGCACTCAAGCGCTGGCATGCAAGACGACTTCAGGGGATGCCGGAGCATCCTGTTCGAGAATCCTTCGGACCGCTATTCTTCGGATCTGACCAGGTCGGTCTTGGCAGCAATAGCGAAACCTTCTGCAAGACGATCACAGTTCCCTTCTATCATCTCTGCCGTGACGAGGGCCAGGCCGCACGGATGCGCACATGGTTCTCGAACGGGAAGTCCAAGGTCGACGTCTGGACGAACGCCGGGCACTGGATCATGCAGGACCGCAAGGACGATGTGAACTCGGCGATCGTGTCCTGGGTAGCGTCGCTATGAGCGACGGGGGCAAGTGCTCCCACATTGACGTTCCAAGCTGATACAAGGGGCCGACGACGACATCGAGGCAGTCAGGAAACCGTTCGTTGAAACGGCAGCCTGAGCGGCACCTTATGACGGGGCTTGTTTCCTTTCCAACAGGCACTAGCCCTGTCTTGCCGCGGCTCCTGCCGCGACCGTCAGGATGAAATCGTCGAGCTCCTGTTCCAGGCTTTCGATCGGCAGGCCGACAAACCGCCCCTCAATGCTGATGCTGACAACGCCATGCACGGCGCCGAACAGCGTTCTCGCGCGGATCGCGCGTGCCGTCTCCGACATGTTCGGTTGCAGCTCGGCCAGTGGCTCGGCAATGACGCCCATCAGGAACATATGCTCCTCCAGATGCCATTCGGGGCTCGGGCGGTCATTCGGCGGGCGATGATCGAAAAGCGCCTTCCATAGATTGCGATGGGTGACAGCAAACAGCAGATAACCGCGTGCAAGGTTACGCAGCCGGTCGGTCGGCGTGCGATTCTTGACCTCGGCCAGCGCCAGGGAGGCTTCCAGTGTTTTCAAAGTCGCCGAATTGACGTGGATGATCAATTCGTCGAGGTCGGCAAAGACGGTATAGAGGCCGCCAAGCGCACAGCCGACATCCTGCGTGACATCCCGCGCACGCAGGTTTGCCAGGCCGTCGGCGGCGATGCGATTGCGCGCCGCCTCGATCAGCCGCAGCTTTAGATCCTCGCGCTTTTCCTGCGTGTTTTTCGCCATCGATCATTCCAATTCACTTTTTTGAACGTTGTTCAAAATTTATCTTGAACAACGTTCATGGTTCTGGCATATCTCTCTTCGTGAACAACGTTCATAAACGGGAGACGACAAATGTTCAATGTAATTCTGACGCTCATCCGCGGCCGGGCTCATGATGCGGAGCAGGCGTTTATCGATCGCAACGCCGTGCCGCTGCTTGCGCAGCAGATCCGCGATGCGGCGAGCGCCATTCAGTCGGCACGGCGGGCAGTGGCAATCGCAG
Source organism: Rhizobium sp. A22-96 (assembly GCF_053521805.1). Classification (NCBI taxonomy): domain Bacteria; kingdom Pseudomonadati; phylum Pseudomonadota; class Alphaproteobacteria; order Hyphomicrobiales; family Rhizobiaceae; genus Rhizobium; species Rhizobium sp. A22-96. Next base: position 1,051,643 of record NZ_JBNWDQ010000001.1, on the reverse strand, counting down.
TCGCGCAGAACGAGCAGGAAAAGAGCCAGCATGCGGCGATTGCCGGGCGCATCGCCGATCTGGAAACCCGGGCCGTTGCCGCGCTTCAGAAGGGCAGTGAAGAGCTTGCCCGGCAGGCGGCCGAAACGATCGCCCAGCTCGAAGCCGAGCGCGATGCCTCGGAGAAGGCGCAGGCGCAATTCACCCAGACGATCGACAAGCTCAAGGCAACCGTTCGCGCATCCGAAGCACGCCTGCAGGAATTGCAGCGTGGCGAGCGGCTGGCGCGCGCCACCGCACAGACACAGAAGCTGAGCGCTGCCTGCGAAGATAATTCAGGCCTGGCGACCCTGGACGATGCAGAGGAAACGCTGGCTCGCCTTCGCGCCTATCAGGATCGTTGCCAGATCGCAGCATCGGCCATGAAGGAAATGGACGCGGCGAGCCGGCAGACGGTCATCATCGAAAAGCTTGCCAATGCCGGCTTCGGCGCACCGCTTGGCCCATCGGCCGACGACGTGCTTGCCCGCCTGCGCAGCCGCATGAATTCAGCAGCCTGAAACCGAACACACCGAACATATGAGAGAGGGTACGATCATGAACGACAGCTTCCAGAAACATTCCCAGGCTTGGGTCAGCTTTTCCTACGTCTCCTTCGCCGCCGCCGCCTTTATGCTCTTCGTCGGTCTCTACATGATGCCGATCGACCTATGGGGTAAAGGATATCTCGCCATGGGTATCCTGATGCTGGTACAGACGACGGTCAACGTGACCAAGACGGTTCGCGACAACTCCGAGGCCGACAAGCTGATCCGCAAGGTCGAGGATGCCCGCACCGAGAAGCTGCTCGTTAAGTTCAATCGTGACGGTCAGGACTAACCTTTATTAACGACGCTACAGAGTTGTGTTCGCGCTCAACCTTTGCGTAACCACTCTGTGGCGTCTTGTTCACGGAACGAGGGGAACGTCATGCAAACCCATTTGATGAGATCGAGGAAATTCGCGCCGCTGTTCTGGACGCAGTTCCTCACCGCTTTTAACGATAATTTTCTCAAGCAGACTTTGATTTTCGTCATTCTCGCGCAGATGGCCGCTCAGGGCGCCGCGCTGGTGACGCTGGCGGGCGGCATCTTCATCGTGCCGTTCCTGCTGCTTTCGGCGATTGCCGGCGAGCTTGCCGACAAATACGACAAGGCGAAGATGGCCGAGCTTCTGAAGCGCTGCGAGCTCATAGTCGCAGCCATCTCGGTCGTCGGTATCGGCTTCTCGTCCATCTGGATCTTGATGCTCGCCCTTTTCGGCTTCGGCGTCATCTCCTCGTTGTTCGGGCCGATCAAATACGGCATCCTGCCGGACCATCTTGAAAGCAGGGATCTTCCCAAGGCGAATGCCTGGATCGAGGGTGGCACCTTCATCGCCATTCTGACAGGCACGATGATCGCCGCCGTCGCTTTCCGCGAGGGCGAGAATGTCTGGATCTTCGGGCCGATGATGATGGGGCTTTCCATCCTTTGCTGGTTCTCCGCCCGCATGATCCCCTCGACCGGCTCCAAGGCTCCCGATCTTGTCGTCGATAAGAATGTCGTTCGTTCCAGCTATCGGCTGGTCAACGAACTCCGCGCCGACAGCCGCATCTGGCGTGCGTCGCTGATGAACTGCTGGTTCTGGTTCGTCGGCGCCTTCATCATGTCGATGCTGCCGATCATGGTCACCGACATTCTCGGCGGTTCGGAAATCGTCGTGCCCGCCTATCTGGCGATCTTCGCGATCTCCGTCGCCATCGGCTCGGCCATCGCAGGCTGGATGGCCGCCGGCCGCATCGTGCTTCTGCCAGCCCCGATCGGCATGTTGATCGTCGCGCTATTTGGTCTGGATCTGGCCTGGAACCTCTGGGGCCTACAGTCGATCTCGCATGCCGAATCCATTCTCGCCTTCTTCGAGGGACCGAAGACCATCCGCGTCGCGATCGATCTCGCCGGCATGGCCATCGGCGGCGCCTTCCTCGCCGTCCCGACCTTTGCCGCCATGCAGAGCTGGGCAAACGAAGACCGGCGTGCCCGCGTCATCGGCGCGGCAAACGTGCTGTCGGCTCTCTTCATCGCAGTCGGTCTGGCGCTGGTGGCGGTGCTGCAGGCCATCGGCCTGTCGATCCCGGTCATCATTCTGAGCATCTCCGTGCTGAATGTCGCAGTTGCCTGGTTGATGCTGGAGACGTTGCCGACCAACGCCTTTCGCGATCTCATCTCCATCATTTTCCGCGCCTTCATGCGGCTGGAAGTCGAGGGCCTGGAAAACATCCGCAAGGCCGGCCCGGCGCCGATCATTGCGCTTAATCACGTCAGCCTGCTCGACGGCGCTCTGGCGCTGGCCATAACCGAGGAAGAGCCGGTCTTTGCCATCGACTATGCCTTTGCCAAGAAGTGGTGGGTGCGTCCCCTGCTGAAGCGCTGCAAGTTCCTGCCGCTCGATCCGACGAAGCCGATGGCGACGCGTTCGTTGATCAAGGTCATTCAGGACGGCAGCCCTGTGGGCATCTTCCCCGAGGGACGCCTGACGGTCACCGGCACGCTGATGAAGGTCTATGACGGCGCTGCCATGGTTGCCGACAAGACCGGCGCCATGATCGTGCCTGTTCGTATCGACGGGCTGGAAAAGAGCTACGCCTCGTACCTGACGTCGAGCCATGTCCGCCGCCGTCTCTTCCCCAAGGTCAAGGTAACAATCCTTGAGCCGGTGAAGCTGGATGTTTCTCCTGAGCTGAAGGGCCGCAAGCGGCGCATCGCAGCTGGTGCAGCACTCTATCAGATCATGTCGTCGCTGATGTTCCGCACGGCAGATACCGACAACACCGTGCTTGGGCGTGTCATCGAAAGCGCCCACGAATACGGCGGCAAGAAGCTCGCCGTGGAAGATCCGCTTTCCGGCAAGCTCTCCTATGCCAAGCTACTCACCGGTGCGGCGGTGCTGGGCGCGAAATTCAAGAGGATGTTCCCGGCTGACAAGACCCTCGGTGTCATGCTGCCGAACGCCAACGGCACGGCTGCGACCGTCCTCGGCGTCATGTCTGCGGGCAAGGTGCCGGCCATGCTGAATTTCACGGCCGGCGCTGCGAATATCCTGTCCGCCTGCAAGACCGCCGAGGTCAAACATGTCTTGTGCTCGCGCGCCTTCGTCACGCAGGCCAAGCTTGGCCCCGTTGTCGAAGAGCTTGAAAAGCAGGTCAAGTTCGTCTGGCTGGATGAGCTGCGTACGCAGATTACCCTGTTCGACAAGATCTTCGGCCTCCTCCGCAAATATCGACCGCTGGTCAAGCGCAAGGCCGACGATACGGCGGTGATCCTCTTCACCTCTGGTTCGGAAGGTGCGCCGAAGGGCGTGGTGCTCACGCACCGCAACATCCTGTCGAACGCCGCCCAGGCCGCCTCGCGCATCGATTTCCATCCGGGCGACAAGGTGTTCAACATCCTGCCGATGTTCCACTCCTTCGGCCTGACCGCCGGCACGATCCTGCCACTGGTCTCGGGCGTGCCGATCTTCCTCTATCCGTCGCCGCTGCACTATCGCATCGTGCCGGAGCTGATCTACGTCTCGAACGCGACCATCGTTTTCGGCACGGATACGTTCCTGAACGGCTATGCCCGCAGCGCTCACCCGTATGATCTGAGATCGATCCGCTATATCTTCTCCGGTGCCGAACCGGTGAAGGCCTCGACCCGCGAGGTCTATATGGAGAAGTTCGGCCTGCGCATCCTCGAAGGCTATGGCGTCACCGAGGCAGCTCCTGTGATCTCTTTGAATACGCCGATGTACAACCTCTCGGGAACGGTCGGCAAGATCATGCCGGGCATGGAATGGAAGCTCGAGCCGGTTGCCGGCATTGATGAGGGCGGCCGTCTTCTGATCCGTGGCGCCAATGTGATGGCCGGCTACCTGCGCGCCGACAATCCCGGCGTTCTCGAGCCGCTGCCGGACGGCTGGCACGATACCGGCGATATCGTCACCATCGATGAGGACGGTTTCGTGAAGATCCGCGGCCGTGCCAAGCGCTTCGCCAAGATCGGCGGTGAAATGATCTCGCTTGCCGCTATCGAGACGCTCGCCGCCCAGCTCTGGCCCGGCGCGCTCAGCGTGGTCTCCTCCATACCCGATGCCAAAAAGGGCGAACGCATCGTTCTGCTCACCGATCAGCCGAATGCCACCCGAAGCGACTTCCTGGCCTTTGCCAAGGCGAAGGGTGCAACCGAAATGATGGTCCCGGCCGAAGTCACAGTCGGCAAGGTGCCTGTCCTCGGCTCCGGCAAGATCGATTTCGTCACGGCGCGAGCCATGGCGCTGGAGGGTGTCACAGAGTCGCAAGCGGCCTGAGGCTTCATGACTGAACAAAAGGGGGCGGTGGATCAATCCACAGCCCCTAACTGAAATGTGGAATCCAAGCATGTATTAATGCCGAGTCCACCTGCGGCGCGCCAGTTTTAGGCGGTTTATCCTGCTAGCAATATCTTCCTGAAGCATTCTGCCCACTATATTGTGGCAGAATGCTCGTTTTCGCGGCGGGAAAACTATTCATTAGAGCTGGTTTTGCTGATGACACCAAACGACTTGAAGATCGTGCGCCGAGCTTATGCGAAGCAGATCATGGCGGCTGTTAGAACTGTCGATGAGCGCATTGAAGCGGCTTTCGCCGAAGTTCCGCGAGAAGATTTCCTTGGTCCCGGTCCCTGGCCGATCTTCCGAATGCGGAAAGCCTATGTTCCAACCCCGACCGCCGATCCGGTCTACCTTTACACGGATGACATCGTTGGCATCGTCCCGGAGCGCCACATCAACAACGGGCAGCCGTCACTTCATGCCTTCTTGCTTTCGCAAGCTGCGCCTCGAGTAGGTGAGCATATCGTGCATGTTGGGGCTGGTACCGGCTATTATTCTGCGATCATGGCGAACCTCGTTGCCACCTCTGGCAAGGTGACGGCGATCGAGTTCGAGCCGGAGCTTGCTGCGTGGGCGAAAACAAATCTTACTCCCTATCGGAACGTTTCCGTGGTTGAGGGGGATGGCAGCTCCGTGGCTTTCGATGTCGCCGATGTGATCTATGTGAACGCTGGAGCAACGCGACCGGCAGATATCTGGCTGGACCGGCTCAATGATGGCGGAAGGCTGGTCCTGCCGCTTACGACCGATCTTGGATTCACCAGCAGCAATTGGAGCAACATGCATCTTCGAGGAGCGGTATTCCTGGTGACGCGCAAGGGTGAGGAATTCCACGCGCAATGGATTTCGCCAGTGGCTATCTTCCCTTGCGAAGGAATGCGCGACGCGGAATCGGAAAGAGCGCTTGCGGCAGCATTCGAGAGCGGCGAGCACAAGAGGGTGACTCGGCTATACCGCGGTGATGAGCTGCCGACTGAGCAATGTTGGCTTCGCGGTCTAGGCTGGTGCCTAGCCTATGCTTAGACTGATTTTCTGAGAAGTTTGGTCGCAAAAACAAAGTGCAAAAGTCAGATTCTCGCGACAGATATTTACGGCAGGAACTATTCCAGATTTGGGTTGGGAGGATCAACCCACAGCCCCTTTTTTATAAAGGCCGTTCGTGCGTTACGAGACATGCGGCAGAATGATCTGAAACGTCGTGCCGTCCGTGTTGCTGTCAGACAGCTCGATGGTCCCACCATGTGAAGCGATCATCGCCCTGACGATGCCGAGGCCCATGCCGGTGCCACCTTGTTCGCGGCGTGTCGAAAAGAAGGGCTCGAAGATGCGCTCTCGATTGCTTTCGGCAATGCCGGAGCCGTTGTCGCGGATCTGGATGGTGGTCTTGCGCCCATCCGTCGTGATGTTGATCCTGAGCGCGGTCGCGCCGTTTTGAAAGGCATTTTCCGCAAGGTTGGCAAAGACGATGCCGGCGACTTCGCCGGGCAGTGCGATGTTCGCGTCGGTGCCGTCGTCCCCGATGATGGTCAACTGGCGGAGGCTTGCGGCCAAATGCCCGATGATATCATTCATGTTGCTGAGGCCCTGCTCGGACGGCAGTTCGGCCTTCGCCAGATCCCGCAGGCGCGACAGCAGCATATCCAGGCGTTCGGTATCCGCGATGATATTGGCGAGGAAGTGATTGCGCTGCGCGAGACTCATCGGATTGTCGTCTTCATCGTCGCGCAGAAGCTCGGCCGCGCCCTTGATAGAGGTGAGGGGCGATTTCAGCTCGTGCGAGACATGCGCTGCGAAGGAACGGACATAGTCGGAATGATCGACCAGCTTGCCGGCAAGATCGAGGAAGCTCTGCGAGAGGGTTGCAACCTCGCGCGTGCCGTAGCTGTCGAGCGGCCGGATCGCAGCTCTTTCGCCACGCGCAATTTCGTCGGTTCGGGCGATCAGGGCATTGATCGGAACGGTCAAGGTACGGGTCAGTACGTAGGCGACCACGAGCGTGAGGATCAGGACGACGGCCAGGGTAGCGATTTCTGCCGGCGCAATCGCGCCGGATGCGACCCGCACCGCGCGAAACCAGATGACGGTCAGCACCGGAAGCGTCATCACGGTCAGCAGCACCGCATAGACGATGAGGTAGAGCGGCGGTCGCCACTTCGGCCTCACCCGGGGAGTACGCATCACGCGTCTCCTTCCATGACGGATGTCAGCTTGAAGCCGATGCCATGGACCGTGGCGATAATGCCCTTGCCGCCGGCTGCCGAAAGCTTGGCGCGGATATTGCGGATATGGCTGTCTATGGTGCGGTCGGCAACCTGCATATCCGCCCCGTAGGCTGCTTCCATGAGCTGATCGCGGTTGAAAACGATCTCCGGACGCGACAGCAGCGTATCGAGGATGGCGAATTCGAGCGCAGTCAAAATCAGCGGCACATCGGCGAAGGTGGCGGTCCGGCCGCCGCGATTGAGGCGCAGCAGGCCGGCGGATATGGAATCTTCCTTGATATCCGGTCCGGCGCCATGCCCGGCCCGTTTCAGGATGGTCTTGACCCGGGCCACCAGTTCACGCGGGCTGAAGGGTTTGGTGACGTAATCGTCGCCGCCGATCTCGAGGCCGAGGATCCGGTCTATTTCTTCATCGCGTGCCGAGAGAAACAGGATCGGCAGATTGGATGTCTTGCGGATCCGTCGGCAGACCTCCAGTCCATCCATCTCGGGCATGCCGATATCGAGTACGATCAGGTCGAGACCGCCCCGGTGAAAGGCCATCATGGCCTCCGTGCCGTTGCGGGCTGTCGTCGTCGCCATGCCGGCGCGGTCAAGCGCGAAGCAGATCACGTCGCGGATGTTAGGTTCGTCGTCGACGACGAGGATGCGCTTGATCATGCCATGCCCATTTGAGTTGTACCGCCTGTTTTTCTTCGTTTCAGCCTCATCTTGCAAGGGCGGGGTGGTCGTAAAGGTAACGATCGAGACGGGCGGCGCGGAAAGTCCAGCTTCTCCAGTCGCTCGGTCCCTCCCACTCGGCCAAGGCAAGATCGCTGCGGACCTTGCCGGCGAAAGCGATCCGTTCCATTGCCTCTGCAGGCAGAGCGACCATGAAGGCATCGAGTGCCGGGATGGCGGGTGGCCCCAGTGTCCGGAGATAGTAGATGTCGAGCGGCATGCCTTGGCCAGAGACTTCCCGGCTATGGGCAACATTGAAGCGGGCGATGAAGGCGGGAATGTCGATAAGGGCGGTGGCGTAAAGCGTCATGACCAGCGTTGTCATGCTGAGCGCCACCAGCCATTCGTTGGAGCGCCGCAACAGGATGCGCAGCAGGATGAGAAAGAGACCCATGGCGACGAGACCCATCCAGATACCGGCCGCGACCCTTAGTTCCGTCAGCGAATAGGATTCGACATAGAGATCGAGCCTGAGGATGGAGGAGAGGCAGAGCAGGATGTTTTGCCCGATCCACAGATGCACGAGGCCGCGAATAAGCGCGCTCTTGTCACCCGGTCCGCCACGGCGCATGGCGGCGAGCACGAAGGCGGCGGCAAGTAGCGCCGTTACCATCAGCGGGTAAGCGCCACGATGGGCGTATTCGGCGTGGTTCATGCCATCAGGCAGATTCACGCCGCCCCAGAGATAGGTGAGATCGAGTAGCGTCTGCACGGCAAACAGTGCATTGAAGACGACCAGCGAGCGCAGCAGCGCCGCATGCCCGAAGAATTCACTCTCAAATCTTGTGGCATCGATGATCTGCTCGCGGCGGCGCCAGGTGAGGCGTCTGAGGCGCGGGCGAAGCATCACGGACATGAAGGTGGCGACGATGAGCCAGAAGGCAATGCGCCAGGGGTCCAGGAATTGCAGCAGATAGGTGAGATCGACGCTGCGCAGCACTTTGTCGATCAGTGGATTGGCCATCGCGAAGAGGGTAATAAAACCGGCTGCGAAGGTAAGCGGCATGATCCAACCGCGAAGATGATGCCAGAGTTTCTCCGGTGTTTGCACCCGAGCATGCCAGATCCGGCCGTAGGCAGCTCTGCGAAATGGCCGCACGGGCAGATCCAGCAAAAAGCGAAGCAGAACGACTGGAAGGCGGCTCCAATGCCGTGGGAAGAGTCCGGTCGTGGCAAGCGAGACGCATGTGATGCCGAGCAGGCTGAGGGTGATGCCCATCCATGACGTGGTCTCAAGAAGCGGTGCCGACAGGACGATGCAAAGAGCCAGAAGCCCGATGATCCTTGAAGGAGACAATGGTCTCCTGGAGCATATCAACAGGCCGATGGCGATGGCATTGATCAGGAGGAGAAGATTGAGGCCCGGCTCCCTATTGAAGATGAGGACATCGGCAAGGGCGACGAGGGCGATCAGGATGAGGAGTTTGCGGTTGGAATATTTGGCGGGGTTGGTTGGCATGGCGGGCATGTCAGAGGCGCTCATGGATATCGGCTCTCTCATCTCGTTCGTCGATTGTGAAAGGTATGATCGTTGCGCCTCGAGCGGGCGGATCTGCTTGGGTGCGATGACGATCCACCAGCCACCAGCCTTCCTTGAGAAGGCTGTAAGGCAGGCAAACGGGTGGGGTTCTGGGTTTGCTGGGTGTCTTGTTCATGGCGCGACAATGGCGCGCGCCTTTGCAGAATCTGTGCAGTGCCCGAGCAGCTTTTCAGGAAAATTGCGCGCCGGCGATGGTCGAAACCCTATAGCCTGTGGTTGCATGTCGTAAAGCGACGCTTTCTTTCGCCACTGATGGGTGTTCCGAACGATGTGAATGTCTTGTTGAAGGAAATGGGGCTGGAACCTTTTGAAGTATAATCCGTTTTTGAAGTGCGCAGTCGATTTTGATTGCGTCGCCGAGAATTATAATCAGGAGTATCTTCATGAAGTTTGCGTTCATTTCCGCAACCACTGCGCTAATCGTTGCCGCCGGTATTGCAGGTGCCGCCCAGGCGCAGCAGAGTGCAGCCACCGGCGCGGATGCCATCCTGACGGGACCGGGCATCACCATGGGAACGGCCGCAACCATGCCTTTGAAGTATGTCGAGATTCGCAATACCGATCTTGTGGCCTCGAAACTCATCGGCACCAAGATCTACAACAAGCAGAATGAATCCATCGGCTCGGTTTCCGATGTGGTGATCGGCGACGGCAAGTCCGTCATTGGCGTTGTCGCCAGTGTCGGCGGCTTTCTCGGCCTCGGCGAAAGCTATGTGGTCATAGATCCCGCGTCCATCGCGCTGGCGAATGAAAACGGCACCTGGAAGGCCTATGTCGACACCACGAAGGATGATCTTTCGAAGGCTCCGAAACTCGATTACTCGAAAATCATGAAGTAGGCCTCAGGGATGCCGCCGCAGTTTGCGGCGCATATGATCCTCAAATAGGCTGAATGAATATATTGGGCGGTCGCAGGGCCGCCCGATTCTATTGTGCAGGCATGGCGGGCGTGGCCTCGATTGATGTCGAGCTCAGACGCTTTGACGGCTCCAGCTCGTTGTCACATGCGTCCCGTTCGAGACATCGTAGTCGACCTGTCCTTCCAGTCGGGTTGCCATCGCATTGATGAGCTTGCGTCCGAGCCCGGTTCCTTGGGCGCGGCCGGATAGGTCAAAGCCGATGCCGTCATCGCGTATGCTCAGGCTAGCCCGTTCCGCCTCGGCCTTGAGCGTAATCCAGATGTGGCCCGACCTGCCTGGAAACGCATATTTGATCGCATTCGTCACGAGTTCGGTCGCGATGACGCCGAGCGACACGGCGTTGTTGGGCGTCACGAACATCGCATCGAGCTTCATGACCACGTCAATGTTCTGATCCTTGCTGCGCGTCGTGCTCAAAAGCTCATTGATCAACGAGCGCAGATAGGCATCGAATTCGACCTCGCCATCGTTCTCCGATGTATAGAGGCTGCGATGGACGCCGGCGATGGCGGAGATACGGCTCTGGGTTTCCAGCAGCGCCGCTTTTGCGTCTTCGGTGCTGACGGTCTGCATCTGCATGCGGATCATCGCTGAGACAAGCGCCAGGCTGTTTGCTATGCGATGGTTCATTTCGGCAAGCAGAAGCTCGGCGCGTTCCTTGGCGAGCAGCAGTTGCCGGTCGGCGGCTTCCTTTGCCCGGCGCAGTCGATGATTCTCCACCGCCTGATCCAGCGTGCTGATAAGAAGCGGAAAGAAGTCGTCGGCCGACGATTTCATGACGTAGTCGGTGGCTCCGTTGCGCAGCGCCGTGATCGCAATCTGCGCATCGCTGGAGCCCGTCACGTAGAGGATGGGGACCGTCAGCGCCTTTTCACCGATCGTCTCGAGGAAATGAAGGCCGGTGCTGTCCTGCAGATAATGATCCAGCACAACGGCATCGAACTCCTCCTGTTCAAATGACACGAGGCCGGCGGCGACCGAAGGTGCATGATGCACCTGATACCCATGCCGCGACAAAATGCGCTCCGCCAATCGAGCAAGAGCAGGGTCATCATCTACATAGAGGATTTTCGCGTTTGCCATTAGGAAGCCGAAGGTACCTGGATGACGGAGAAGAACATTCCGAGATTTCGGATCGCGTTCGCAAAGCCGTCATAGTCCACAGGCTTGGTGATGTAGACGTTGGCGCCGAGATCATAGCATTTCTGGATCTCGCGTTCGTCATCGGTGGTCGTCAGGACCACGACCGGCAGACACTTGGTGTGTTCGTTCCCCTTGATCTGTTCGAGGATATCGATGCCGGACATGTCGGGAAGATTGAGATCGAGAAGAATGAGGAGATGTCGGTCTTTATTGACGAGACCGTCGCGCTCTTCGCCGAGGATAAAATCGAGCGCTTTCTTGCCGAGCGTGAACGGAATGATCTCGTTGTGGACGCCGGCGCGACGCACGTTCTTTTCAATCAGCCTTGCATGACCTTCGTCGTCCTCGATCATGACGATCGTAACTTCCTGACCTGTCGCTCTCATGCCGATATGCTCCTTGTAATTTTTGTGAGATCCGACGGAAGCACCAGCCTGAAAATGCTACCTGTTCCCAAATCCGATTCGACGGTGATATCACCGCCAAGGTTTCTGATAAGCGAACGAACATAGGCAAGACCTATCCCTTCGCCGGACTGATCCTGGTCGCCCGCCCGTCGAAACAGCTCGAACACACGCTCCTGATCCTGCTTGGCGATGCCGCGGCCATTGTCGCGGACGTCGATCCTCACCCTGTCCCGTCCCTCGCGATAGGCGTTCACCCGCAATTCGAGGGGGCGGCCTTTCATCTGATATTTAACGGCATTGTCGAAGAGGTTGCCGACGATCTGCTCGAGCGAGAAGCGATCTGTAATCAGATTGCCTACGCCAACCGAGATTTCGGCTTTGCCGCCGGCATCCACGATCTGATGATGGACACTCGCTGCGGTCGCATCGAGTAGGCTTTTCAAGTCGATCTGTTCCGGCTGCAACTTGCGCCGCCCGTCACGGGAAATTTTCAATATCGCGTTGATTAGCGAATCCATTTTCTGTGTCGACGAACGGATGAAGCTGACGGCTTCGGGCAAATCCTCCTCGACGGCCAGGCGTGCCTCGCGAATATCGTTTTCATCCGGTTTGCTTTTTTCGGTAAGCACATAGGCGCGCAGCGATTTCATCGAGTTTTCCAACTCGCTCAGGAAGCCCATGATGTTGACCAGCGGCGCGCGCAGATCGTGCGTGACGATATAGGCGAAGCGTTGAATCTCCTGGTTGGCGCGTATCAGGTCCTGTGTTCGCTCGTTCACGCGTTCTTCCAGCCCCGTGTTGAGGCGCAGCACCGCTTCCCGCGCCCGGGAAAGGTCGCGTATGTGCTGGAAGATAATGGCAATCGCGCCGGCAAGCACGATGACGATCGCAAGGGCGCCGCAGATCGTAACCCAGCGAAGGTTCCCGGCGGCGGACAATTGGTCGGAGACGATCGTGCGCAAGCGATCGTCGATTGTGGCCAGGAAGCCGCCGAGTATGCTCCTGATATTATGCATGTAGAGTTCGCCCGTGTTGGTTTTCACCAACGCGACGGCGTCAGGCATGTCTCCTTGCTGGGCATAATCAATGGCGGTCTTCAACTCGGCCATCTTGAGATCGATGGCTTGATCGAGGCCCTTTAATTTGCCGGCATAGTCAGGATCGGCGGAAGCAGCTTCCATCAATCTGGTGCGGCGGGCGGGAAGTTCGGCGACGGCTTTGTTGTAGGGCGCAAGATACGAGGCATCGGTCGTCAGCAAGTAACCGCGTTGCCCGGTCTCCGCATCCTGGATCGTGCTCAGCAAATCCGCCCCGAAGCTGCGTAACCTGCGCAGTTCGGTGGTGCGGGATGAGTAATCGCTATTGAGCTGCACCAGCCATAGGGATGAGCCGACGATGACGACAAGGACAGCGATCCCGAAGATCAAGGCCAACAGCGTCGACCGCAAGAAATGCATATTCGATTTCATGTATATCCATCCGCGCGGTGGGACGCGGTGTTTTGTATCGCGACAAATGGCTAAAGGAAAGCACAACATCGTGGGAGCGTGTTGCAAGTTTTTGGTTGCGATCCCACGCGCTCATGAGACGTCAATTATTGTCCCGGTTCAAGCTGGTCGTCTGGTCGTAATGCTAAGCAAACCAACGCAGATTTAGCTGCAGAAGAATTTTATAATAATTGCAGCTGCCGGGCAGGTGTCCCGAAACGGGGCAGTTACTTGTGGAACTTAAGCTTATGTTTTCCAGCTTCCAGTCGGCCTATGGATTGCCGATCTGAAAATCGATTTGGTGGCCGTGCTGTCGTACGCACCCCTGACGACAGCCGGGAGTCCCGGGGTCGGCCCCTCAGTCGGGACCGGGATTCTCGTCAGCGGAGGTGGCGCCAACCTCCCTTACCTTGCAGGGGGCAGGCAGATTCATGCGACATGGCGCCGGAAACATCATTCCCCGTGGTTCACTAGCGCTTTATCCTGATAGACAGATGTCATAACTGAGGGATCGGCGAGACAGACACTTCAGACACGCATGAACGAGACGCAGAGGAAGCCGGCATATGAGAATTACGACAATTACGAATTGGGCCTACGGGATCACCGTGGTTCTGACCGTGCTGTCTGCCGCAGCTTTCATTCTGTCGGCCCGAAGCGCCACCCAGGAAAGGCAGGCGGTGGAGCAGCACCTGCTATTGAACAGCATGGGCGAGGAGCTTGCCTTGGGAGCAGAGGAGACGACGGATGAAGCGCGTCTCTATGTCATGCGCGGCGATGCCAGGCACCTCGATGCCTTCACCGTCGATGAGGGTGAAGAGCGCCGCCGCGATACCGCGATCAATGCGCTGCGCAACCTTGGCATCCCGGATGGTGAACTTCAAATCGTCGAGCAGGTGGCGACCAATGCGGAGGCGCTCGACAAGGTCGAGGAGACGGCCGTTGCAAGCTATACCGGCGGCAATCAGGCGGGTGCCCGCGAGACACTGTTCGGTCCGGAGCACGAGCGTACTCAAACGGCGCTGCTCAACGCCGTCACCCAGTTTCGGTCTCTGGCCTCCGCGCGCACCGAGGCCGCTGTGCGCAGCGCGCAGGCACGCAGCGATCTCTGGGCTGGTGTCGCCAAGGTGATGCTTGCTTTGACTGCCGCGATATTTCTTGCGGTCCTCTACTTCATCCTGCGGCGGAGGGTCGCTCTGCCGCTCGTGCGCATGACGGGGATCGTCAATCGGCTGGCAAACCAGGATTACACGGTCGAAGTTCCCAACGATCGCCGGGGAGATGAGATCGGCGAGATGAACGATGCGATACAGGTCTTCCGCGAGAACGGTCTGGAGCGCAACCGGCTGGATGCCGAGCGCAAGCGGGATCTGCAGACCAAGGATCTCATCTTGCAGATGATGCACCGCCTCCAGGCCTGCTACGCCCAGAATGAGCTGGCTGAGGTTGTAGCCCTCTTCGTGCCGCAGATCTTTCCTGGCATTGCCGGCTGCCTCTATACAATGAACGAGAGCAGATCGGCGCTGTCCGAGGTCAGCCGATGGCTCGATCCGGCTCACACAGAGCCGTCTTTCCCGGCCTCGGCCTGCTGGGGGCTGCGTCGCGGACGACCGCATGTCAGCCATGTCGCAGACAATGATATTTCGTGCCAGCATCTGGATGAATCAGGCGTTCCGGGGCTCTGCGTTCCCTTGACCGCGCTCGGCGAGGCGATCGGCCTGCTCTATTTCGAAGATCGCACGAAAGATGCGACCGCCGTGGATGCGCCGCAGCTTTACCTCGAGCTGATCGCCGAAAATATCGGCCTTGCCATCGCCAATCTGCAACTGCGGGACAAATTGACCAGCCTCGCGGTGCGCGATGCGCTGACCGGCTTGTTCAACCGCCGGTCCCTCGACGAGGCTTTGAACACGCTCCACCGCGACCAGTCCGCCCGGACCGTCGTCTGCATGATGATCGACATCGACCACTTCAAGCGTTTCAATGACGAGTTTGGCCATGATGCCGGCGACGAAGTGCTGCGCCATGTCGCGCAGATCGTCTCCGACACGGTCGGCGGTGCCGGCACGGCCTACAGGTTCGGTGGGGAGGAACTAACGGTGATTGCGACCGATATTGCCGATGAGGAGGGCTTCCGGTTGGCGGAGAAACTCCGCACCGGCGTGTTCACCACGCCCTTTTCCTATCGTGGCCGTATCGTCGGGCCGCTTTCCATCTCAGTCGGCGTAGCCTCCTCTCCGATTTCCGGGCCGACGACGACCTTGATCAACCGTGCCGACGGCGCTCTGCTGAAGGCGAAGCTGAGCGGCCGCAACCAGACAGTCGCGGCCTTTGCGATGGCAGCGCAAGAGGCGTTGAAAAGAGGCTAGCCCATCGCATCCTCCAGGGGCTGCTCTATTTCCCGCCGTAGGGTATTGGCAAAACCCTGGGTTTCATTCAGCATGCGAAACAGCGTTGCCGTGCTTCGGCCCGAAGCGCTGCAGGCGTCAAATATCGTTGTTCTCGATGGCGCATAAATGTGTCTCGAAAGGCGCATCGGTCGGTTGCGCTGGTAATTGCGAAATGGGAGTGGAGATTTCGTGACTACATCTCACACAGCAACATCCCTAGCCGGTACGGCTTCCCAGGCATTGGGTCTTGATTCGGAAGTTGGGCGCAAGCTTCTGGCCGGGATCGAAGCCGGCCTGCTGCGGGACCTGCATGTCGTACTTGCCGCTCGCTCGGAGCATGTGTTCCTGGAATATTATACGACTGGTCGCGATGAAAACTGGGGTGCGGCGCTCGGCGATGTCCCATTCGACGCGGAGACGCTTCACGATCTTCGCTCGGTCACCAAGAGTGTCGTCAGTCTTCTCTATGGCATCGCACTGGACAAGGGGTTGGTGCCGCCGCCCGAAGCGTCGCTTTTCGCGCAATTTCCCGAATATGCCGATCTCGGTGCTGATGGCGATCGCTCCAAGATCACCATTGAACACGCACTCACGATGACGCTCGGAATGGAATGGGACGAGGACCGTCCCTATACCGATCCCCTGAACAGCGAAATCGCCATGGAGAACGCGCCGGACCGCTACCGCTTCATCCTCGATCGCCCAATCATTGCCGAGCCGGGAACGCGCTGGATCTACTCCGGTGGCAGCGTCGCGCTTGTAGGAGCAATCATCGAGCGAGGCAGCGGCAAATCCCTGCCCGATTTCGCGCGGGAAGCCTTGTTCGAGCCGCTTGATATCGCGACATTTCATTGGTCTACCGGACATGACGGCGTGGCTTCCGCAGCGTCGGGGCTGCGTTTGACTGCCCCTGATCTGCTGAAGATCGGCATGCTTGTTCTGCAGAAGGGCATATGGCGCGGCCAAAGGATCATTTCCGAAGACTGGATCACACAGTCGCTGACACCGGCGATTCCAACTGGAGATGGTCTGGGCTACGGCAGGCTCTGGTTTTGCGGCGATGCGCCGGCCCCGGCATTTCCCGATACGCGACGATGGTGTGCGGGGTTTGGAAATGGCGGACAACGACTTTGGCTGATGCCCGATGCGGACATCGCCGCCGTCATCTATTCCGGCAAATACAATGAATGGGACGCGTGGATTACACCCACCCGGATCTGGCGCGAGATCATTCTTGCCAATTTCCGGGAGGTTTGAAGACGTATCATGGCCTTGTCTGAAGATGGTTTTCCCACACTCTCGACCGATCGCTTGCGGCTGCGCGAGCCGACCGCTGATGATTGCCAAGGCTGGCACGAACTGCTTTCGATCCCCGAAGTCACACGGTTTTCGAACTGGCCGGATGCACCGAAGAAGCCTCAGGCAGAGCGATCGTTGAAATGGATGTGCACGGCCTTGTCCAAGGGGAAGGGCTGCGCGTGGATCATGGAAGAAAGCGTATCAGGACGGCTGATTGGCGCCATCCGCTTCAACAGCATCAACCGTCATTCGAGAGTGGCGGAAATTGGGTATGAACTCCACCCGTCATCCTGGGGCAAAGGACTGATGAGCGAAGCGGCGCGGGCCATCGTCCGATGTGGTTTCGAAGATTTTTCGCTGAACCGTATCGAGGCCTGGACGCTGCCGGGAAATGTCGGATCCGATCGGGTGCTCGAAAAGGCAGGTTTCCGATATGAGGGAACGCTTCGTCAGAAGGCATGGTTCAAAGGGGCATTCCATGATTTCCGGATGTTCGGCTGCCTTGCCGGCGAACGATAGGGGTTGCTTTTCTGCAATGCGGTGCTTGGCAGGTCAGGCCGGTACGGCGGATTGAAAATAGTCTCGCGGCGCCCGCCCAAGGGAGCGCCGAAACATGGCGGAAAAAGCACTCGGGCTGTCGTAGCCGCATTCCAGGGCGACATCGAGAATGCCTCTTCCTTCCGCCAATAAAGTCAGGGCCTTCAGCATTCGCGCCTGCTGGCGCCATTTGCCGAAACTCAATCCCGTCTCACGTTGAAATAGCCGCATGAAGGTTGCCCGGCTCATATGGAGCTGCTGGGCTGCCTGTTCGACGGAGAGTTCGCGAGCAAGTTCGTTACGCATCCGATGGCAGAACTCGGTGAGTACCGCATGCGTTGGCATCGGCAGGTTAAGCGGCTGCGCCGGCAGGAAGCTCAGTTCGAGAAGGAGCAAGCGGATAACGGCGTCCGCCATTTCCTGCTTATCGGACTTGTCTACGAGTTCGGCGAGCCGGAGGATAAGCTCGCGCAGCAGCGGCGTAACCTCGACCACCATGCAGTCTTTCGGCAGGGCCGCATTGCTCTCGGCCTCGATCAGCAGCGAGCGAAATCGAACGCTCGTATGGCTTGTGGTGACATGCTCGAGGTTTGGCGGCAGCCAGACCGCGCGGCTTGGCGGGACGACCCAGGTGCCGCTGCCCGTCGTCAAGGATATCACGCCGCTAACGGCGTAGAGGAGTTGCGCCTGATGGTGGCTGTGCCTGGGGCTGGAGAAACGGTGATCATCATGCGCAATGACGGCAACGTCGTCAGTGACGCTGACGCCGAACTGCAAATATGCCTGATCCTTTTGCGACGATAATTGATCCATACGCGTGAGAATATCATGGTCGGGAACGATAACCTAGTGTCCGTTCAGGCAGGAATCTCTCGTCAGGTGTCTATCTTCTTCCGCAATATGCATGGCTTCGACAGGCTGCGTCCAGCAGCCATCGGAGCCTTGCATCTGCAGGCAGGCTCGACTGACGCGCTTGTCTACCTGCTTGTTTCCGTTGCGCTGCGACTTAGCGGCGGTCGTCGGGACTGACGGCATCCCGGCGACCGTAGGTTGCTGTCCGCTTTTTCCCAAAGTACCAGCACGCAACGGAGCGGATCATGCTGAAGAACCCCGAAACCAAATATCGTCCCTTTATCTCGCCCATCGAATTGTCTGATCGGCAATGGCCGAGCAGACGGCTCGCCAAGGCGCCGCGCTGGCTGTCCACGGATCTGCGCGATGGCAATCAGGCACTTGCCAATCCGATGGATGTCGAGCGCAAGCTGCGCTTCTACGACATGCTGCTCGCCTCCGGCTTCAAGGAAATCGAAGTCGCTTTTCCATCGGCCTCGCAGATCGAGTTCGATTTCGTCCGCGCCTTGATCGAGGAAGATCGGATTCCCGAGGATGTCGCGATCCAGGTGCTGACTCAGTCACGCAGCGATCTCATCGCCAGCACCTTCGAATCCTTGATTGGCGCCCGCAAAGCCATCGTTCATCTCTACAACGCCACCGCGCCGCTCTTCCGCCGCGTGGTTTTCGGCATGGAGCGGCACGAGATCGTCGATCTCGCCGTCAACGGTGTGACAGCGATGCTGGAGGAAAGCCTCAAGCAGCCGGATACCGACTGGACCTTCGAATATTCGCCTGAAACCTTCTGCTTCACCGAGCCGGATTTCGCGCTTGAGATTTGCGAGCGCGTTCTCGACGTCTGGCAGCCGACAGTGGATCACCCGGCTATCCTCAACCTGCCCGCCACGGTCGAGGTGGCAATGCCGAACGTTTATGCCGACCAGATCGAATGGTTTTGCCGCAACATTTCTCGCCGAGAAGCCGTCGTGATCAGCGTTCATCCGCATAATGATCGGGGCACGGCAGTGGCCTCAGCCGAACAGGCCCTGCTTGCCGGCGCCGACCGCGTGGAGGGCTGCCTTTTCGGCAATGGCGAGCGCACAGGCAATGTCGATCTGGTGACGCTGGCGATGAACCTCTACACGCAGGGCATCGACCCCGAGCTTTATTTTCCTTCTATTCGCGAGGTGGTTGGCACGGTGGAATATTGCAACGGCCTGCCTGTTCATCCGCGCCATCCCTATGCGGGCGAATTGGTACACACGGCTTTCTCGGGCTCGCACCAGGATGCCATCCGCAAAGGGTTTGCCGCCCACGAACGCCGCAACGACGGCATTTGGGAAATGCCCTATCTGCCCGTCGATCCCGCCGATATCGGCGAGAGCTACGAGGCGGTCATCCGCGTCAACAGCCAGTCGGGCAAGGGTGGCGTCGCCTGGGTGATCGAGCAAGACAAGGGGCTGAAATTGCCGCGCGCCATGCAGGTCGATTTCAGCAGGCACGTGCAACTTCTCGCCGACGAAACCAAGCGGGAGCTGACCGCCGAGGATATCTGGGCGGAATTCGTCCGCGCCTATCGCCTCGATGATACCGGCAGCTTCACTTTGGTCGACTATGAAGGCGGTTTTCGCCGAGGCTCCGGGTCGGAACGCATCTTCACCGGCCGCATCCACAATCGGGATCGAGAGATTGGCGTCTCGGGTCGCGGCAATGGTCTCGTCTCGGCGGTGCTAGCGGCGCTTGCTGAAGCCTTTGGCGTGGTGTTGAGCGTCATCGACTATCAGGAGCACGCGCTTCGTCGCGGAGCGGACGCAAAGGCAGCCGCCTATCTGCAATGCGCCTGGCCGGACGGCAGGCAGGTCTTCGGCGTCGGCATAGACGACGACGTTGCAATGGCAACGGTCAAAGCGGTCCTCAACGCAGCAAGCGCGGCCGAGTGACGACGCTTGGCATCGTTCGCTATCGGTCGAGAAACCGGCCGGTAGCGGCAATCGTCATGCAGCGGTAGCAGGTGCCGGATCAATCGACTTGCTGTAACCAGCCGCGATAGTGGACGATCAAGCCGATGACAGGCAGGGCGATCGAGACATCGAAGTGGAAACGATCGCTCTCCGACCATTCATAGGCCGTACTGCGCGGCGCAAGAAAGAGCGGCAGAGGAACGCCAAGAAATGACCATCCGCGGATCTCCATGCTAAGCCCGTTGCCGCGCAGGAGGAGATCGAATGCGAAGCGAAGCGGACCGAAGCGCTCGACGAGATGACCCTTGTCCTCGCTTAAGTAACTGGAAAAACGCAATCCCGAAAAGTCGCGGGTCCAACACTCGGTGCCGCTCTCTTCCTCGAAGGAGACATGCAGAGGATGAATTCCCTCTGGGGGAAATCCGAACAGTTTGGCGACCAGGCGGGCGGCAAGGGAGGCTCCGCGACTGACGACTCCTTCACCCTCCGCCCCGCCGTCGCCGAAGACTTCATGCATGGCACGCACCGGCGGTGACAGCAGAGGGAAGGCTTGGCCCATGACGCGCTGATAAAGCGGTGTATAGGACAATTCCCTGGTCTCGTCGGCGATTGTCAGTGCCTGAAACAGTTCACGGAACTCGGCAAGCTGCGAGAGACCGCCGGCATGCCGGGCGCCGGGCGAAAGCCGGCCGTCTCGCAAGGCGCGCGTCAGCAATTGCGCGGGAAGGGTCGGGATTTCCACGCCATCGCCATTCTCGGCAATCAACGTCCAGCGCCTGGCCTTCATCGCACCTCGCGCAATCCCTTTTGCCTCTATCGTAACGGCCGAACGCGCGGTGCCGAATCGCGCTGTGAGACCCTGAAGCGGCAGAAGCAAACGCTCAAATCCGCGCAGCGACGCGATCCAGCCCCAAGCGACCGGCCAGGATAGCAGCCACAATGCCAAGGTCTGGAAGGCAAATTCCGGTCCGGCCCGAAAGATGACACTCGGCCGCCCCTTTGCCTCGCTGACCAGCAGATCATGATCCGGCACGTCGGCGAGCGCGACCAGTCGCTGCAAGCTCGGCCGCCCGGAAATGGCGTAGGTTTCCCGCTTCAGCATGTGCCAGCCGATCTTGTCCTGCCAGCGCCGGCCGCGCCACACACGCACCGGCTTGCCGACATAGCTCAAGATCGCGGATGCGACCGAGGCTCCCGCCGTTGCGCGGTTGGAAGCGCCGATAGACATCTCGATCGAACGTACCTCGTCCATGTCATGGGTAAGTTCGGTGACGACGACGCTGGACAAGGCAGGAACGCTCGATGCACCTGAGATGATGCAGATCGCGGCCGCTCGGGCTTGTTCATCGAGCTTGCCAATCGCGCCGACGAATTCGCGGGCATCGGCGAGGTCGATATAGTGGACGCCGGCATTGATGCAGGCTTCGGCAACCCGGTAGTCGCTCTGCTGGAACGGGCCTGCGGCATCGATAAGCAGAAATGGTTTGTGCGCGCGGAGCACGGCGGCCATGTCGCCATTGCGGTCGGCGCGCAATGCGCTAGCATTCGGCAGCTGCCGGGCAAGGGCGTCCGCCGCATCATAGTTACGCCCGGCGACCAGAACCTCGAAACCGTCGCCCGCCAGCCGTCGTGACAGGCGCGAACCGAAGCCGCCATAGCCGCCAAGAACGAGGACTTTCTTCAAAGGATGCGGTCCGCCTGCTCTGCTGTCGGCAGCCAGCAGGTCTCGCGCTTGCCGAAGATGCGGTAGCGATTGCGGGCCAGCCAGCGATAGGCGGGATCGCGTAGCCCTTTTGGAACGAGGCGCAGCAGGGAGAATGCTTTCCAGGGCCAGCCGAGGCCGGCATAGATGCCAAGCACGGCATCGCTGTCTCGCAGCACCTGCGCACCGTCAACGACGATCATGCTGTCCGGATCGGCGGGGTCGATGCCGAAACGCCGATAGAGCCCCGCCCCGGTCTCATCTTGCATGGAGGCGAGGCGAAAGCGGCCGACATGGTCATGGCGCAGCACGAACTGGGCATTGGCCGAGCACAGGACGCACATGGCATCGAAAACGATGATAGGGCCTTGATATTGGCTGGTATTGCTGTCGCTCATGCGCGCGTCGGAGTTCCTGCGGCGGGTTCTACCGACAGCTTTGCCCGGCTACGAGCTATGCGTCAATTGCAGGATCGTAAGCGGCCGCTCGCGAGCGCACAAAAGCGTGTGATGCGGATCATGACGGGGCGCAGAGACCGATGCTCTACCTATCTGCTGAGTAGATCCGACCCGATCGCGACGATCGGGTCGGATGTTGGGCTTAGCGGTAACGCCAGCCGCCGTGCCACCACTCGCGGTGCACCCAGTAGCGATGCCCGTCCCAATAGCCGCGTCCCGGATAGAAGGCGCCATAGGCTGGGCCAACGGGCACGACGACGACAGGTCGGCCGTTGGGGCGGCAATAGCCATAGGGGCCGCGGTGGAAACCGTAGCCGCATCCGTCGGCGGCTTCGGCTTGTGAGATCGTTGCGAAGCAGGCTGTGGCCGCCAGGGCCAGCAAGGTAATCTTTCTCATGATGTCCTCTAAAGAGCTTGATTATTATCCCTTCAGCACTTGAACGGCCGCGATCGGCAAATCCGTCGCAGCCTTTCGATATTTTCATTCGATTGTCGATGGAGCGCGGCCGCGACCGGAAAGTCGGTGCCGTCTGGATGCCATAGCCGGATCATCGGAGGTGCTTCAAACGAAACGCCTGGGAGGAGTGTTAAGCCTCGGCCTGCGTCAGGATTGCGTTTCCATTGTCTGGGATGGAAGGTTGGACTTTGCGGGACATGCTTTCTCTACCGCTGCTTCCAGCTTTGTCTCT
Source organism: Rhizobium sp. A22-96 (assembly GCF_053521805.1). Lineage (NCBI taxonomy): Bacteria > Pseudomonadati > Pseudomonadota > Alphaproteobacteria > Hyphomicrobiales > Rhizobiaceae > Rhizobium > Rhizobium sp. A22-96. Next base: position 1,028,930 of record NZ_JBNWDQ010000001.1, on the reverse strand, counting down.
CTGATAAGTTTCCCTCGCAGCAATGCGCGCAAGGTCATGGGCACGGTCTTGTATCGCTCCCCAAGACATAGATGCCCGTCGGAGCCGTATGCGAACAAGAGCTGGCGGCGGGCGAATATATGGGCGAGCCACAGGGCAAATGCTATTCCAACGCCCCAGCCCATCAGGGTGTCGCTTGCCCAGTGGGCACCCACCCATTGGCGCGACAGGCAGATCAATACACCGGCCGGCATGAAAACCGGACGCAGACGCGGAAAGACCAGTGCCAGCGACATAGCCATGGCACCTGCAGTCGCTGAGTGCCCGGATGGAAAGGATGCAAAGTCCGCGTGAAATGCGAAAGGCTGGAAATAGAACGCGCCATTCGTCTGCAGGAGTTCCGGCCGGGCGCGGCCGATGGTGTTCTTGAGCAGCGATGCGACAAGGCCACCGCCGGCGACGGAGAGGAAGATGAAGGCGGCGGCAGTCGCGATGAGATCGGTGCCCGTCCGTGCGGATTTACGCAATTTATGCGCCGGGGCGAGGATGGCGAATATCAGCAGGGCGCCGCTGAATGACAAAACCAGAAGTCCGGTGCCGAAGCTGCTGATCCACTTTGCCGCCCCGCGCAGCTGATGCGGGAATGATTTCATCCAGACGCCCAGCGGATAGTCGGCGGTCACCATCACCAGCAGCGACAGGGTGAGGAAAATGAGGATGATTGCAATCGGACGCTCAAGAAGAGCGCGGTTTGCCGGGGGCGAGAGCGTTGGCGCTTCGAAGAAGCGCTTGACACCATTGACCAGGCGTACGCGGCAGTTGCCGGCGATATTTGCTGGTGTTTCCTTCATGGGCTGAGAACCATGCAGGCGTACGCGCAGAAGGCCAATTGCCCGTCGCGGGCAATATGTTCGTTGATAGATTTGGCCTTCATCAAACTGGGTCTCAAGCTCCGTCTTTTCGCGCATCATTGCTACAAGAACACGCTGACAACCGCCTGAAAGGGCGTTCGCGCCGCACTTGCGTTTCTACAGGCATTGAGATTGCCTATGCATGACGCAGCCGATCGAAGTGCCCGGAATCCGGTAAGCGGCGTGCCACATCACCCTCCATCGGGCAGCAATGCTCGATATCGAGGTCATCCTGCTTGAGAGCTCGGCTGCGGCGAGGCTGAAAAGGGATGAATTGCCAAGGGGATGGCGAGCAAGACAGCTGGTAGACGCCAAAAGAGCCAGCGAAGGATTGCGTTACATGGCTTTTTTAGCGACAATCGATGTTGCGTTCGGTGGGAGGAGCCAGATGCACGAATATTCCGCGCATGCGGATCAGGTCTACGCGTCAGCACAGTCGGCCGCGGCCAGTTCTTCGGTCGTTGCCTCCTGGCGCCGCTGCATGACGATGCACCGTCTCGCGCCGGAAGAGAAACGTTTGCCAATGCGGCTGACAGGTCAGGAATTCGCGGCCGCCATGGAGCGCTCCGAGCGTCTGATTGCGGAAGCTTCCAACGAGTTGGATCGCCTCTTTCTCACAGTCGGCAAAGCTGGATGCTGCCTGCTGCTCACCGACCGGGACGGCATAGCGCTCGAGCGCCGTGGCGCTGTTGGAGACGACAAGGAGTTTCATGACCTCGGCCTATGGACAGGCACGATTTGGACCGAGGCAAGCATGGGCACCAACGGCATCGGCACCGCCTTGGCGGATGATCGGGCCGTGGCGATTTTCCGCGATCAGCATTTTCTTTGCGCCAATATCGATCTGAGCTGCACGACCGCGCCGATCCGGGATCATCGTGGGCAATTGGCCGGAGCGCTCGACATTTCCACCTGCCGTGATGACGTCAACGATGTGACTTTGGCGATCCTCTCGCAGACCGTTCGCGATGCGGCGCTGCGCATAGAGCTAAACCTGTTCAGGAGCGCCTTCGCCGGTGCCCGCTTTGTCATGGTTCCCACGGATACGGCGTCCACATCGGCGCTTCTGGCCGTTGATCGCAATGATCTCGTGCTCGGGGCGACCAAGGCGGCCCGTCTTGCGCTGAAGCTGGACGATCATCGCATTGCCGCTGGGATTCCCGCCTCGGACGTGTTGCGCGAGCAGCAAGGAGGGGCGGGCGAAGACCTGCAGGAGGCCGAGCGCGCCGCGTTGTTGCGTGCGCTTTCGCGCGCAGACGGCAATGTCTCACAGGCAGCCACGGCACTCGGCATGAGCCGCTCGACGCTGCATCGGAAGATGAAACGGCTCAATTTGCATTGATTTACCCATGACCGGCATTTGTCTGGCGCAGCTGTCGCAGAGTTGCGACACTGTGCGCTGCGGTATTGTTCGCCAACACTACCAAGTAAAAGAGGATGGACGCAGATTTCTCCCATTGGGTCCCTATCCCGGACCTGCCGACCAAGGGAGGATGGCATGCTGCATCAGAAGATCGTCGAATCTCCGTTCAAGCTGAAATACGGCAATTACATCGGTGGCGCCTGGCGCGAACCGATCGGCGGCAAATATTTCGACAACCTCACACCGATCACCGGTGGCAAGATCTGCGAAATACCGCGCTCCGACGAAAAGGATATCAATGCCGCGCTCGATGCCGCCCATGCGGCTAAGGACAAATGGGGCAGGACCTCCGTCGCCGAGCGCTCCAATATCCTGATGAAGATCGCCCAGCGCATGGAGGACAAGCTGGAAGTGCTGGCGCAGGCGGAAAGCTGGGATAACGGCAAGCCGATCCGCGAAACCATGGCCGCCGACATTCCGCTCGCCATCGATCACTTCCGCTATTTCGCCTCCTGCATCCGCGCACAGGAAGGTTCGATCGGCGAGATCGACCATGACACGGTCGCCTATCACTTCCATGAGCCGCTCGGCGTCGTCGGGCAGATCATTCCGTGGAACTTCCCGATCCTGATGGCAGCCTGGAAGCTTGCGCCGGCGCTTGCGGCCGGCAATTGCGTTGTCATCAAGCCTGCCGAACAGACACCGGCTTCGCTGCTGGTCTGGGCCGAACTGGTGGGCGATCTCCTGCCGCCGGGCGTTCTCAACATCGTCAACGGCTTTGGCCTCGAGGCCGGCAAGCCGCTTGCCACCAGCCCACGTGTCGCCAAGATCGCTTTTACCGGCGAAACGACGACCGGCCGGCTGATCATGCAATATGCCAGCCAGAACCTGATCCCCGTCACGCTTGAGCTTGGCGGCAAGTCGCCGAACATCTTCTTTGCCGACGTTGCGGCTGAGGACGATGATTTCCTCGACAAGGCGCTCGAAGGCTTCGCAATGTTCGCCCTTAACCAGGGTGAGGTCTGCACATGCCCCAGCCGCGCGCTGATCCAGGAATCGGTTTACGACCGCTTCATGGAAAAGGCGATCAAGCGTGTGGAAGCGATCAAGCAGGGCAACCCGCTCGATTCCGCAACGATGATCGGGGCACAGGCTTCGAGCGAGCAGATGGAGAAGATCCTCTCCTATCTCGACATCGGCAAGCAGGAAGGCGCGGAAGTGCTGACGGGCGGCGCGCGCGCCGATCTCGGCGGCGAGCTGTCGAGCGGCTACTACATCAAGCCGACGATCTTCAGGGGGCACAACAAGATGCGTGTGTTCCAGGAAGAGATCTTCGGCCCGGTGGTTTCGGTGACGACCTTCAAGGACGAAAAGGAAGCACTCGAAATCGCCAATGATACGCTCTACGGCCTCGGCGCCGGTGTCTGGACGCGTGACGGCAATCGCGCCTATCGCTTCGGCCGCGAGATTCAGGCGGGTCGCGTCTGGACGAATTGCTACCACGCCTATCCGGCCCATGCGGCCTTTGGCGGCTACAAGCAATCCGGCATCGGGCGCGAGACGCACAAGATGATGCTCGATCACTACCAGCAGACCAAGAACATGCTGGTGAGCTACAGCCCGAAGGCGCTCGGGTTCTTCTGAGACCTCCCAACGAAGCCAATGAGGCTCCCAGCTGTGGCTGGGGGCCTTCGTGCATTGTAAGCCAATCAAGGAGGATGATCATGGATGACATAGGCACGGAGCCGCGGGTGCTGGCGACGGACAAGGCGCTCGACCTCATCCGCGAGATACAGCAGGATCATCCCGATATCCTTTTCCATCAGTCCGGAGGCTGTTGCGACGGCTCGTCGCCCATGTGCTATCCGGTGAACGAGTTCATGATCGGCGACAACGATGTGAAACTCGGCGAGATCGGCGGCGTGCCTGTCTATATCAGCGGCAGCCAGTTCGAGGCGTGGAAGCACACGCAACTGATCATCGACGTCGTGCCCGGCCGTGGCGGCATGTTCTCCCTCGACAATGGTCGAGAGAAGCGGTTCCTCACCCGCTCGCGGCTTTTCGGCGGTGGTGAGGCTTGTGCAATTCCGGATATCGGCCGCCCGCCCGCGCAATAAACTGCGCGGATGGTGCTTGTAGTATTTGCCTAATACCCGCGCAGCACATTCCTTTGCTAGACTATGCCTGTTGGTTTTGAGGGAGGAACACGATGCCAGCAGCAAAGATTTTAATGATCACCGGTGATTTCACCGAGGACTATGAAACCATGGTGCCGTTTCAGACGCTGCTTGCCTGCGGCTACACAGTGCACGCCGTCTGCCCCGGCAAGAATGCCGGCGAGACGGTGGCGACTGCCATCCATGATTTCGAAGGCGATCAGACCTACTCAGAGAAGCGCGGTCATAATTTCGCGTTGAACGCCACCTTCGCCAGCATCCGTGCCGAGGACTATGATGCGCTGGTGGTCCCAGGCGGCCGCGCACCGGAATATCTTCGCCTGAACCCCGATGTCATCAAGGCAGTGCAGCATTTCTTCGAAGCCGGCAAGCCTGTCGCCGCCATTTGCCATGGCGCGCAATTGCTGGCGGCTGCCGGTGTTCTCAAGGGACGGACCTGCTCGGCCTATCCCGCTTGCCGCCCGGAAGTCGAGCTTGCCGGCGGCATCTATGCCGATATCGCCATCAACGATGCCGTAGCCGATGGCAACCTAGTGACCGCGCCCGCCTGGCCTGCGCATCCATCCTGGCTGCGCCAGTTCATGGCAGTTCTCGATGCGAGCGCCCTGTTGGAAGCCAACGCAGCTTGAGGCAAAACTGGGAGGCATGCATGTGCGAATTGTTCATCAAGGCCGATGCCAGGCTCTGGGAAAGCACGACGAGATCCCTGCGCATCGATGGCATGGTGACCAGCGTGAGGCTGGAGAATTTCTTCTGGTCTAAGCTTGAGGAAATTGCCCGGCGCGACGGCATGAATGTGGTGCAGCTGATCACGAAGCTACATCACGAGTCGATCGATGCCGGACATGATCTCGGCAATTTCACATCGTTCCTCCGGGTCTGCTGCTCACGCTATCTCGACCTGCAGCTTGCCGGAGATATTTCAAGCGACCTCTCCGAACCCATCGCCGGGCTCGATGCCCCGGCGATCCTCGACCGGGAGCGCCTGAAATATCATTGATTCCGGCGTGCTCTCCGCCGTGCCCCACGCGGCGGAGAGCACGGTTCCTTGCCCAGCCGCCTAAAGTTTGGCGAAGGCCACGCTTCTCCAGATCCATCCCGCCTCCAGTGCCGTCTTCTGCAAGGGCGCCTTGATGGCGGTCGTGTCGAAGGCGTAGTCGTAGATCACGCCGAAGGATCCGTCCTCGCGAAAGCCATAGGATTTTCCGAAGCTCTTTTCTGCCGTCTGGCCACGAAAGGCCGAGGCTGAGAGAGCAATCGTCGGAACGCCCGCACTCCATTCGACGGACCATTCCTGGTCGACCGACCGAACCTCTCCCTTTTGTTCGTCAAACCGCATCAATACCTTGAAGAGCCGCTTGATGCCGGCCTTCGCGAAAAACTCGTACCATTGCGCGTCAACGATCTTCCATTCGGCAACAAGGTCCACTCCTTCGGCGCTACCGTCCCGAACAACAAAGGGTACTGAATCCTGGTTGAGCGAGATGAGGGCGGTTCGGAGCATGGCGATCGGTTGGCGCCCCACACCTTTCTCGGGATATTTTTTGCCGGTGAACAAGTCCCAAAGGCCCATTTTCGCCATCCGTGTCTATGTGGGGAAGCCGGCGGATAGTGATACATGCAACAAGATCAGCGGCAATCGCCATTTTTGGGGGCCAACGTTCGGTGTCGGCAGGATGACGGGTTCGGTCGGCTTTTTGCTGCGAAATGCAACTATAAAGGATAATTTCTATCTGGTGGTATATCCCAGGTTATCCAATGCTTAACTAACCTATGGTAGTGATGTAGCTGCCAACTATCGCATGACGCATAGTGTGTTTTCCGCCAGGCTTCCATGAGGGAGAAGCTGTTGCGCGTCGGGAGTTTGCAATGACGTCGATCTTCAACGCACCTTCGGCAGCGCTCGCCATTCTTCAACAGATCAATGCTGCCACGTCCGCACCGCAGCCGCCGCAATCGAGCACGGACAATCTCATTGCCGTTGCCCACGGTCAGGCGGACAAGGTTGCGGTCTCCAGACAGCCGACGCAGGCGCAGTCGAAAGTTTCCGAGGCGTTCTTTGGAACAGACGGTAAGGTCAACATCACGAAGCTGAAGATGGATCTCATCGAGCGCACCGGTAAGGCGCTCGGTGTTGAAAAGGATAGCTTCGTTTCGATGGATGACTTCATCGCCGCCATGAAGGAGGCCTTCAACAAGATCAAGAATGATCCCGGCGCCATTCACGCGATTGAGAAGGACCTCGGCCTCGATAAGCTTGGTTTGTCGCTTGAAGACGTTATCAACAGTGCCAAGGATGGCGAGAACAACGACAAGGTGACACGAGCCCTCGAAAGGCAACTCAACCAGGGCAGAGACAAAAAGGATGACGGTCAGACCGGTCAGGTGACGGCAATCGGCTTGGATAAAACCGGCCTCTATGGCCTCCTGTCGTTCTACTAGTTCAAGTCTAAGCGACCGTCGATAAGCCGGGCCGCCGCCTCCGCCGCAGTCTCCATATAGCTTGGGTCGCGATGCAGCAGCACGACGGCAAACGAGCCATCGAGAAGCAGCATGATCTGCCGGGCAAGGGAAGCGGCTTCAGCGCCAGCTCCGGCCTCTGCAAAAACTCCCGAAAGCCAGTCTTCGACACGTTTCTTGTGAGCGCGCGCAACAACCAGGGCGGGGTGCCCGGGAAGGTTGACCAGCTCGACAGAGGTGCGCAGGAAGCCGCAGCCTTTCCATTTTCCACTCTGTGCGGAGCGGGCGAGATGGCGAAAAATGCCGGCGACCTTCTCGGCTATGCTGCCTTCCGCTTCGTCAAACCAGCGTTTGAAGACGGCAAGATTCGGCTGGTCGCGCGCCTCCAGATGGGCGGCGATCAGGTCATCCTTGCTGCGGAAATGATAGTAGAGGGTGCGCTTGGTCACCCCGGCTTTTTCCGCGATCGCATCGACGCTGACGGCCCGGATGCCGTCCTGCTGGAACAGCTTCGCGGCGGCCTGCAGAATGCGGTCGCGTGTCGGCATGGCTTTATCTTTCATGACCTCAAAGTATACCGGGTAGTGAATATACACAACGCGGCAATCATCCCATGCTGCCGGCCATGAGCGACGAAGCGATCCTTTCATCGACCATCAGCGGTCTGCCGATTTCCATTCACTGCGAAGACGGCGTTGTCCTTGGTGGTCATCTCTGGCGCGCGGAGAGGAGTGCCCCGGTTGGTGACGTGATTATCAATCCGGCAACCGGCGTCCCCGCACGCTACTATCACCGCTATGCGCAATTTCTGGCGAGGCACGGCTTCAATGTCCTGACCTGCGATTATCGCGGCATCGGCCAATCGCGTCCGCAGCAGCTCCGCGGCTGCCATTATCGCTGGCGAGAGTGGGGCGAGCGGGATTTCGAGGCCGTGCTCCAATTCATGGCTAAGCATCGCAGCGATGGTCCGCTTATGGTCGTCGGCCACAGCATCGGCGGTTTTCTGCCGGGATTGGCTGCAAGTGCCGAGATGATCGACCGAATGCTGACTGTCGGCGCCCAATATGCCTGGTGGGGAAACTATGCTCCACGCCGGCGTCTCCGCCTGTTCGTGAAATGGCATATTGCCATGCCTGCGATGACCGCCTTCTACGGTTATTTTCCGGGCCGCCGGCTTGGCTGGCTGGAGGATTTGCCGAGGGGCGTCGCGAACGAATGGAGCTTTCGCGGACGCCGGTTCGAGCGCAGCCATCCGAAGGGCGAGAGGAAAGAGGTGTTGCGCCGAATGGCTGCGGTCAAAGCGCCGATCCTGGCGGTCGCGGTTTCCGATGATGAACTCGGCACCGTGCCGGCGGTCCGCCGGACACTGGACTATTATACTGGCGCGCAACGCACGGCCGTGTTGTTGGCCCCATCCGACTTCGGTCGCGATACAATCGGCCATTTCGGCCTGTTCCACGATAGCCACACGGCCGGCTTCTGGACCAATACGCTGTCATGGCTACAGGAGGGGCGGAATCCCTGGCCGGCATCTGTGGTTGCATGAGAAAGCTAAGGGCGGGTCTTCCAACCCCAGCATTGATCTCTTCCGGACTCTCACTCATGTAATCGGGATATAACTTCATGCCGATTATGCCGCCTAATCGTTAGGTGTCACCTCACATATTTTCTCCCCATCTAAACCGGAACGCTCGCAAGAGCAGGAGAAATGCGATGAAGAAGCGTATGCTTGGAAATAGCGGCCTTGAGGTCTCGGCCCTCGGATTTGGCTGCATGGGCCTGAATTTCAGCTATGGCCATGCGTTGAGCAGGGATGAAGGCGTCAAGCTGGTGCGTGATGCTGTCGAGCGTGGTGTTACCTTTTTCGACACGGCCGAAGTCTATGGCCCCTTCACCAACGAGGAAATCGTCGGCGAGGCCCTGCGGCCTGTCCGCGATCAGGTGGTAATCGCCACGAAATTCGGCTTCAACATCGAGAACGGCAAGATGAGCGGCCTCAATAGCCGCCCCGAACATATTCGCGAGGCGGCTGATGCTTCGCTGAAGCGACTGGGCATTGAAGTGATCGATCTCCTCTATCAGCACCGCGTCGATCCCGAAGTGCCGATCGAAGATGTTGCCGGCACCGTGAAGGATCTGATCGCCGCCGGTAAGGTCAGACATTTCGGCCTCTCCGAACCCGGTGCACAGACAGTGCGCCGCGCCCATGCGGTGCAGCCGGTAGCGGCACTGCAGAATGAATATTCGCTGTGGACGCGCGGGCCTGAAACCAACGGCATCCTGGAGGCCTGCGAGGAGCTGGGCATCGGCCTCGTTGCCTATAGCCCTCTCGGCAAGGGTTTCCTGACCGGCGCGATCGGCAAGGATACGAAGATCAGCGAGAATGACTTTCGCAAGCTTCTGCCGCGCTTCACGCCGGAAGCGATGGAGAAGAACCAGGCACTCGTCGACCTGCTGCAGCAGATCGCCGGCAGTAAGAATGCCACACCCGCGCAGATCGCACTTGCCTGGCTGTTGGCACAAAAGCCCTGGATCGTTCCGATCCCCGGCACCACCAAGCTGCATCGGCTGGAGGAAAATCTGGCGGCGGCGGATGTCGAACTCAGCGCGTCCGAGCTTGCCGAAATCCAGCGTGCCCTCGCAGAGATCGCCATTGAAGGCGAGCGCTATCCGGAACAATGGCTGAAGACCACCGGTCGCTGAGCCCAACGCTGATTGCCGGCGGCCTCCCGCCGGCACATCTTGCCGCATTCTGAGAACCCCCGGTATAACTGGTACACAATCATATCGGGGGTTCATGAATGCAGCGGGAGGAATTGGTTGATCTGAATGCCTTTGCCGTCATCGCCGAGGAGAAGAGCTTTACCCGTGCGGCCGCCAAGCTCGGCACCTCCCAGTCGTCTCTCAGCCATACGATCCGGCGTCTGGAGGCGCGGCTCGGCGTGCGGCTGTTGACGCGCACGACGCGCAACGTGGCGCCGACGGAAGCGGGAGAGCGGCTTCTGGCCACGCTTCTGCCGGCGCTCGAAAGCATCGGCACGGAGCTCGCCTCGTTAAGCGAATTGCGCGAGAAGCCGGCCGGCACCATCCGCATCACCACGTCGGAGCATGCAGCCATAACCATCCTCTGGCCCGCACTCGAAGGGCTGTTGCGGCAATATCCAGACATTCACGTCGAACTCAGCATGGATTCCGCACTGCGGGACATCGTCGCAGATCGCTTCGATGCCGGCGTCCGGCTCGGCGAGGCGGTTGCCAAGGATATGATCGCGGTCAAGATCAGCCCCGATGTAAGAATGGTCATCGTTGGCTCTCCGGACTATTTCGCGAGGCATCCGGAACCGAGAACGCCGAACGATCTATCGGATCACAACTGCATCAATCTACGTTTGCTCAGCGCCGGTGGCCTTTATGCCTGGGAGCTGGAAAAGGAGGGGCGCGAGGTCCGCGTCCGGGTGGACGGCCAGCTCGTCTTTAACAATATCGGTATGATCACGCGTGCGGCGAAGGCCGGCTTGGGGCTCGGCTTCGTGATGGAAGATCATATTGCGGAGGAACTGGCAAGCGGCCAGCTCGTCCGGGTTCTCGAGGATTGGTGCGCGCCGTTTTCCGGCTACCACCTTTATTATCCGAGCCGCCGGCAACCTTCGGCTGCCTTCTCCCTTTTGGTCGAGGCATTGCGCTACCGAGGCTGATCGTGCCGATCGCTGCATATCACCATCCCGGTCGCCTTGGGCGACCGGGATCGGCGTATTGTCTCAGGCTGCTTCCGGAACGGAAAGCGACGCCATGTCGATGACGAAGCGATAGGGAATATCGGCTCGCTGCAAGGCCGCGAATGCCTCGTTGATCTGTTCTGGGCGGATGATCCGGCACTCGGGCAGGATGCCCTTTCGTGCGCAGAAATCGATCACTTCCTGAGTCTCGCGCATGCCGCCGATCGGCGATCCGGCAACGCGACGGCGGCCGACCAGGAAAGGCAGGCCGTTGACTTCGCCCCAGGGGCCGACCTGGCCGACAATGACAAGCGTTCCGTCGACGTCGAGCAGCGGCATATAGGCATCGAGATCGTGCTTGACCGGGACAGTATCGATGATCAGGTCGAAGGCGTTGGCTGCGGCTTGCATTGCCGTTGTATTGCTCGAGACAAGGAAATTGTCCGCGCCAATTTCGCGGGCCGCCTTCTCCTTGTCGGGCGAGCGCGAAATCATCGTCACCTTGGCACCCATGGCTGCCGCGAGCTTGACGGCCATGTGGCCGAGGCCGCCCATGCCGATGACGCCGACGCGGCTATGCGGGCCGACATTCCAGGTGCGCAGCGGCGAGTAGGTCGTGATGCCGGCGCAAAGGATCGGAGCGGTGCGGGAGATGTCCATGCCCTCGGGCACGGTGCAGACGAACTCCTCACGCACGACGATATGCTTGGAATAACCGCCCTTGGTGATCGAACCGTCGATGCGATCGGGGGTGCTGTAGGTGCCGGTATTGCCCTCGCGGCAGAACTGTTCCTCGCCGCGGCGGCACTGATCGCAATGCTGGCAGCTGTCGACCATGCAGCCGACTGCGCCGTGGTCACCCACCTTGAACTTGGTGACGTCGCTGCCGATCTCGATGACGCGGCCGACGATTTCATGGCCCGGAACCAGCGGATAGAGCGTAAAACCCCAGTCATTATGCGCCATATGGACATCCGAATGGCAGATGCCAGCATAGACGATTTCCATCACAACGTCATTCGCTCGTGGTGCGCGACGTTCGAAAGTATAGGGCTCTAGTGGTGTTTCCGCCGAAGTGCATGCATAGCCAATGGTCCTCATGTCCTCATCCCTGTTATTTGGTTGTCTCGAAACTTGCTGTGCTGCAGGTCTCGATTATCCGACGAAGATTAACCGAGGCTAGGCATGGCGTTAATAGGGCTGGCTTCGATAGCAATCATGTCGATCATTCATGAATGACTGACCGCTGTTGCAATCGGCGCCCGGTCCTTAATATCCTCAAGGTGGAATGCTTGCGGAGAAGACCTGAAAGGAAGGCAATCAGCCGCTTTCAAGCAAACGACCGAACGTCCGACCCATTATCCGGATTCCCGAACAGTAAAATCATAAATTCGCGTCTTATTCCTTTTCTTTGCCGATATTACATATACATAAGGATTTATGTATATATAAGTTTCAGGCCGGTCGGGGGACAGGGGAATGCATCTTGACGAATTTGTTGCGCTCGGCCGATCGGGACTGAGCGTCAGCCCACTTGGCTTGGGAACCATGACCTTCGGCGAGGGCGTCGCCTGGCAGGCGCGCGTAAACAAGCCCGCGGTGATCCTGGATCGCTATGTCGGCCTCGGCGGCAATTATCTCGATACGGGTAGGGGAGACGAAAAACCGGGTGCCCAGACGGTTGTCGGCAATTACCTCGCACAGAACTCGAGCCAGCGCGACCGCCTCGTGATGGCGGCAAAGTTCGGTGTCAGCCAGGAAGATGTTGGCCGTGGTCGCGAAGCCATCATAGCGGAATGCGAGCGAACCCTGCGGCGGCTGCGCACGGACCATCTCGATCTCTTCTGGCTCGATAATTGGGACATGCAGGTCCCTCTCGACGAGATACTGGCGGGATTGAACGATCTCATCCAATCGGGAAAGCTGCGCTATTTCGGCATCTCCGATGCCCCTGCCTGGAAGGTCGCGCATGCGCAGCTGATCGCGCAGTTTCATGGTTGGGCGCCATTCATCGGTCTGCAGATCGAATATTCGCTGGCAGCCCGGCTGTTCGAGAGCGAGCTCATTCCCATGGCGCGCGGGATGGGGCTTGGCGTCGTCTCGCATTCGCCCTTAAATGGCGGGCTTATCAGCGGCAAATATACACGAAAGAACATCGGAAACCTCACCTCTGACGGCGCGTCGCCATTGGCGCAGCACCCCGATGAACAACGTCTCGAAATCGTCGACGCCCTCATCCGCATTGCCGCCGAACTCGACACCACTACCGCGCGGGTAGCCCTTGCCTGGGTATTGGCGCGGCCGGCCGTTTCCTCGACCATTATCGGCGTACACACCTTGGCACAGCTCGATGATGATCTTGGTGCGCTCGATGTTCAGCTCTCGCCCGAGCAAACGACAACGCTCGACGCTCTGACCATTCCGGTCCACTCGCTCGTCCTGCCGGTCATATTGCAGAATGCGGCGCCGCCCAGCTGCGTGGATTATTCCATGATGAATCAGCGGCTCTCCTGATTTCCGAGTGACTCGCCCTTCTGGCTTCTCTTATCGCCTTATCTTCCTATGTAAGCTCTAAGTGTCAGGAAGAGGAACAGCATGAGCGATGCGCCGCAGCCGCCGAATGTGAATCGGAACGTATTGCGCGAGCTCGTTGCGGGGTTGAGTGACGGCATCATCCTGCTCGATCCCGAGGGCGCGATTTCCTGGGCAAATAGTGCTGCATTGCAGATGCACCGGGTCTCCGCGCTTGAGGAGCTTGGCAATGATGCCGCCGGCTATCGGCAGGCTTTTACGCTGCGCTACCGCAACAATCATCTGCTGGAGGAAGGGCAGTATCCGATCGAGCGGCTGCTGAACGGAGAGACTGTCGACGAAGTGACGGTCGAGATATCGCCTGCGGCGGATCTCGATCTCATCTGGGTGCATACCGTTCGCAGCCTGATCATTGCCGATGCTGGTGCGCGGCCGGACGTGCTGGCACTCATCATTCGTGACGAGACGCCGCTGTTCGAGGCGGAAGAACGTTTCGAGCGCGCCTTCAATGCCAACCCTGCGCCGGGCCTGATTTGCCGCCTCGATGACCTGCGCTTCATCCGCGTCAACCAGGGTTTTGTCGAGATGACGGACTATTCCAAGGAAGATGTCATCGGAAAAACCGTTGATGAGATCGGCCTCTTTGCCAATTGCGATACCGGCGAGGACGCGTTGTCGAAACTTGTCGAAGGCCGGCTGATCCGTCAGCGCGAGGCGCTGATCCCCCTGCAAGGCGGTGGCGACCGGCTCGTCATCGTTGCGGGAGAGCCGATCGCCGTCGGTGAAGAGCCATGCATGCTGTTCACCTTCGCCGATCTCGATGCACGGAGAAAGGCTCAGAATGCGCTTCGCCAAAGCGAGGAGCGGTTTTCGAAATCCTTCAGGCTCTCGCCGGCGCCAGCGGCCATTTCCCGGCTGGACGATTTTGTTTTCACCGAAGTCAACGACGCCTTCGTTCAGCTTTCGGGCTACGGGATCGAGGAGGTCATCGGGAAAACTGCGAGCGAGCTGCGTCTGTGGGATGACATCGCCGCCCGGCGAGCGATGGAAAAGAAATTGACCGACAATGCGCCGCTCCGCGATGAAGCCTTGCGCATGAAGCAGAAGGATGGCTCGCTGGCTGATTGCCTGGTGTCTGCCGAGCGTGTGGAGATCAACGACCAGCAATGTGTCATCTGGTCGTTGCAGGACGTCACCGAGCGCAGGCGCAGCGAAGCGGAATTGATCGAAGCCATCGAAAGCGTGATGACCGACACGTCGTGGTTCAGCCGCTCCATCGTCGACCGGCTTGCAACCTTGCGGCAGGTCTCGAACGGCAAGGGCTCCACGGCGCAGCTCCTCGATCTTAGCGAGCGGGAGAGGGAAGTGCTTGCTTTGATCTGCCGTGGCCAGAGCGATGCCGAGATGAGCGAGACGCTGCATCTTTCCAGAAATACGATCCGCAACCACGTCGCATCGCTCTACGCGAAGATCGGCGTCAACCGGCGCTCGGCCGTTGTCATATGGGCAAGAGAACGCGGTTTCACGGGCATGTCGGCATCGGCGAAGGTTCGAAAATAGGCCAAAGGCAGCCTCGTTCGGGCTCCATCGGAACGCCCCGCTTAAGAATCGGCATTGCAGGCCTCAAAAAGGCTAATTTGTACTAGCGCCAATAGTATTTTCCGCTCTGAAAGCCCAAGCCGCCCCGCCCTACTTCCTTGTTCATGGCTTCGGTCAAAACCGAGGCCGCTGCTTTTGAACAAGCTAGGAGACAAGACCATGGATAAGAACCGTATCAAGGGTGCAGCCAAGGAAGTAAGCGGCTCCATCAAGGAGGCCGCGGGCAAGCTGACCGGCAACGACCAGCTCAGAGCCGAAGGCGCTGCCGAAAAGGTCGAAGGAAAAATCCAGGCCAAGGTCGGCAAGGCCAAGGACGCCATCAAGGATGCGCTTCGCTAAGAAGCGCGCGTCCGCTCTTGCGATCCCCGAGGCGTCCCGATGCTCTTTCTGGCCAAGCTTTCATCGCTGACGGCGTCGTCCGATAGCTGCGCGACCTGCGCAGCTATCCGGTGCCTGATTGCCTATGCCGATGGGCTCGAAGACTCGCATATCGAGGTTGCCAGCGTCGAGGGCACGATTGTCCTTTCTGGCATCGCATCATCAGACGAAGCGCGTGAGCGGGCGCTCGGGATTGCCGGCGAATATGCCGGCATTCGCATCATCAACAATATCGCCCTCAGCGCCGATCAAGGATCGTCAGATCAGTCCGAGATCGGTGCCTAGGCATAGGGCGCAGGCCGACCTCACGGCCGCGCTCAATTTCCGCAAGGAGACATCATGAACAAAACCATTATCGCGGCTGCGGCCATTTCCGTTGCCTTTGGTTCGGCAGCTTCCGCTGCCAGCACGCATCATCATCCGAAAAAGCACCCGGCGCAGGTCGCGTCCGAGCCTAAGGAACGCCTGGGAACGCTCTCATGCGAGGTTGCCGGCGGCGTCGGCATGCTCATCGGTTCCAGCAAGACGGTCAGCTGCACCTTCAAGCAGAGCTCTGGCAAACTGGAGCGCTACACCGGAACTATCGGCAAGCTCGGTATCGATATCGGGATTACCGGCAAGTCCTATCTGAGCTGGGTGGTCGTCAACACTGCGCCTGCTCGTATCGGTGACGGCGCTCTTGCCGGTACCTATGTCGGCGCCTCCGCGGGCGCTTCCGTCGGACTCGGGCTTGGCGCCAACGTCCTGATCGGCGGCAACTCGAAGAACTTTGCGCTGCAGCCGCTGAGCGCCGAGGCCGGAACGGGCCTCAACGTCGCGGCGGGTGTTTCGCGTCTGCAGTTGAGCCCGGCTCGCTGACAAGCGATCGACAACGGCGCCCGCCATCCGGATGCGCGCCGTTGTCGTTCCCCGCATGCCCATTGTGATCTTCAAAATCAGCGGACCAGCGCAAGCGGCTCGCTCCCATAAACGTGTCGCGAGGTTAGTCCCGTGAGTGAATCCATGAGCTATAACACCAGTTATCCAACATCCGCAGATATGCCGTTCATGCGGCGAACATCCTGGGGCGCGATCCTTGCGGCGAGCGCCATCGCCCTTGCCGTTCAGATCGTGCTGAACCTCCTCGGCGTCGGTATCGGAGCTGCAATCGTCAACCCAAGCAACAGCCAGAGCGCGCCCGGTCTCGCCGCCTCGATTTCCGGGGCAGCCTGGTTCATCGTGTCGGGCCTGCTGGCGGCTTTCGTCGGCGGCTATGTCGCGAGCCGTCTTTCCGGGACGATATCGACCGCCGTCGGGGTCCTGCATGGGATCGCCGCCTGGGCTGTATCGACCCTGATCGTCGTCTATCTCTTGACCACATCGGTCGGTGCAGTGGTAGGCGGCGCCTTCAACGGCGCCACGGAACTGCTGTCAGGTGCGGGCAAGACCGTTCAAACCGCCGCAGTCAGCGCGGCCCCCGCCATTGGCAATATGCCTAGTCCGATGGATGCGATCGAACAGCAGATCCGCAACACCGGCAATGATCCGCAAGCACTTCGTCAGGCAGCGATTTCGTCCGTCCAGGCCGTACTCACCGGCGATCCCGCCAAGGCCGACGAAGCCCGCGCCCGTGCCGCGGATGCTTTGGCGCGTGCCCAGAATATTCCGGCGGATCAGGCGAAGAATGAAGTGGCTCAATACGAGCAGCAATATCACCAGGCCGTCGATGCAGCCAAGGCAAAGGCTATTCAGGCAGCTTCCGTCACGGCAAAAATCGTCTCGACGGGTGCCTTCGTCGCCTGCATCTCTCTCGTTCTTGCGATCGCCGCTTCCTGGATCGGTGCAGCCTGGGCCGCGGCGTCCAACCGCAATCAGTATTAGCCACGAGAAAGCTATTACGCAGCAGCATCCTGTAACGTGACAGAATGATCCAGACGCGGCCTGAAACGGGCCGCGTCTGAATGTTTTTCTACTTCACATCAGGCGATGTCGAAGCGGTCGGCGTTCATCACCTTGGTCCAGGCAGCCACGAAGTCGCGTACGAACTTCTGGGTGGCATCGCCCTGGCCGTAGACTTCGGCGATAGCGCGCAGCTGCGAGTTGGAGCCGAAGACGAGGTCGGCGCGCGTGGCGGTCCACTTGACTTCGCCGGTTGCGCGGTCGCGTCCTTCGAACACGTCCTTTGCATCCGAAACGGCCTTCCACTCCGTGCCCATGTCGAGCAGGTTGACGAAGAAGTCGTTGGTCAGTGTTTCCGGACGCTTGGTGAAGACGCCATGCTGGGTCTGGCCGACATTGGCGTTCAGCGCACGCAGGCCGCCGAGCAGCACCGTCATTTCAGGCGCAGTTAGCGTCAGCAACTGGGCCTTGTCGATCAGCAGCTCTTCGGACGAGACCGTGTAGGCACGCTTCTGATAGTTGCGGAAACCATCGGCGATCGGCTCAAGAACGGCAAAGGCTTCTACGTCGGTCTGTTCCTGCGATGCATCGGTACGGCCCGGTGCGAAGGGAACGACCACATCGTGGCCGGCCTTCTTCGCAGCCTGTTCGACGGCAACGGAGCCGCCGAGGACGATCAGATCGGCCAGAGAAACCTGCTTGCCGCCGGTATGGGCATCGTTGAACTTCTTCTGGATGCCTTCGAGCGTGCTGAGCACGGAAGCGAGCTGGGCCGGCTGGTTGGCCTCCCAATCCTTCTGCGGCGCAAGACGAATGCGAGCGCCATTGGCACCGCCACGCTTGTCGGAACCGCGGAAGGTCGATGCGGAAGCCCAGGCTGTCGAAACCAGCTGCGGGATGTTGAGGCCCGAGGCTGCTATCTCGCCCTTCAGCGCGTCGATATCGTTGGCGTCGATCAGAGCGTGATTGGCTGCCGGGATCGGATCCTGCCAGATGAGCTCTTCCGTCGGAACTTCCGGGCCGAGATAGCGGGCGTGCGGGCCCATGTCACGGTGCGTCAGCTTGAACCAGGCACGGGCAAAGGCGTCCGCGAACTGATCCGGGTTCTCGAAGAACCGCCGCGAGATCTTCTCATAGGCCGGGTCGAGCCGCAGAGCGAGGTCGGACGTCAGCATGGCCGGTGCGTGACGCTTGGAGCTGTCGTGTGCGTCCGGCACAGAGTTGGCGCCTGCGCCATGCTTCGGGGTCCACTGGTGTGCACCAGCCGGGCTCTTTGTCAGTTCCCAATCGTAGCCGAACAGGTTCCAGAAGAAATTGTTGCTCCACTTGGTTGGCGTCGAGGTCCAGGTCACTTCCAGGCCGCTGCCGATGGTGTCGCCGCCTTTGCCGCTGCGGAAGCTGTTCTTCCAGCCGAGGCCCTGTTCTTCAATGCCGGCTGCTTCCGGCTCCGGGCCGACATGGGCGGCATCGCCGGCACCATGCGTCTTGCCGAAGGTGTGGCCACCGGCGATGAGGGCGACGGTTTCTTCGTCGTTCATGGCCATGCGGGCGAAGGTTTCGCGAATGTCGCGGGCCGAAGCGATCGGGTCCGGATTGCCGTTAGGGCCTTCCGGATTGACGTAGATGAGGCCCATCTGCACTGCTGCGAGCGGGTTTTCCAGATCGCGGTCGCCGGTGTAGCGCTTGTCGGCAAGCCAGGTGTCTTCAGCGCCCCAGTAGATGTCTTCTTCCGGTTCCCAGACGTCCTCACGGCCGCCGCCGAAGCCAAAGGTCTTGAAGCCCATGGATTCCAGCGCGACGTTACCGGTCAGGATCAACAGGTCGGCCCAGGAGATGCTGTTGCCGTATTTCTGCTTGATCGGCCAGAGCAGGCGGCGTGCCTTGTCGAGGTTGACGTTGTCCGGCCAGCTGTTGAGCGGCGCAAAGCGCTGCGTGCCCGACGATGCGCCGCCGCGGCCATCGGCTGTGCGGTAGGTGCCGGCGCTATGCCATGCCATACGGATGAAGAGCGGGCCGTAATGACCGAAGTCGGCCGGCCACCACTCCTGCGAATCTGTCATCAGCGCGGTGAGGTCCTTCTTCAGGGCCTCGAGGTCGAGCTTCTTGAATTCCTCGGCGTAGTTGAATGTCTTGCCCATCGGGCTGGACAGTGCGGAATTCTGGTGAAGAATCTTGAGGTTCAGCTGGTTCGGCCACCAGTCACGGTTCGATCTGGCCGACACGGTCGTGTTGCCGTGCGGAAACGGACACTTGCCAGCGCCTTCGACTTTATTGTCCATAATTTTCTCCCTTATGATGGCTTGAAGCATGCCGCCCTGAAGGTGTCGTCACCCCTTGGGAAGCAGTTCGGTTTCGCGTCTGGCGCAATGACGACATGTCACGCGCGTGGAATCTCTAACTATTCTGACCTCCCGCGAAGCGGGCCGTCCGGAGGCAAATCATATTTGGCGCCTGGCATTTCAACCGGTCCAGGGCATCAATCAACCACCGCAGTCAATGCCCTCAATGTGAGCGTCGTGTGACATCGCGGCGGCATTTCATTTCCGGCCTGCGCACTATAGTCAAGCCGTTCCATTAATTTAAGTTGGATTTCCTGATCGACGCTATAAGATGAGCTTATGACAAATCTCACCCTCAAACAGCTTCGGTATTTCGAGGCCTTGGCAAAGCACGGTCACTTCGGGCGGGCGGCGGATGTCTGCGCGATCTCCCAGCCGGCCCTGTCGATGCAGATCAAGGAACTGGAGGAGCAGCTCGGGACCGATCTGTTCGAAAGGGGCGCGCGGCAGGTCCGCCTGACCAATTTCGGAGAGGCGTTTGCCGTGCGTGTCCGCGAGATTCTGCGCTCGGTGGATGAACTGGGAGATCTGGCGCGCGCTTCACGAAACCAGCCCGTCGGGCGGCTGCGGATCGGCGTGATCCCGACGGTCGCGCCTTATCTGTTGCCCACCATCATCGGTAATCTCACCAGCATGTATGATGGGCTTGATATTCATGTGCGCGAGACGCTGACCTCAAAACTTGTGGAGGAGCTGGCGGAAGGAAGGCTTGACACGGCCATCGTTGCCCTGCCCGTATCCGAGCCCTCGCTGACGGAGGTGGCGCTGTTTGCGGAAAATTTCGTATTGGTGCGGCCAAGCGAGGATGAAGGCAAGCCGGTACCCAATCGAGAGGCGCTGCGCGAGATGCGATTGCTGCTGCTGGAAGAGGGGCATTGTTTCCGCGACCAAGCTTTGTCGTTCTGTAGCATTCAGTCGGCGTTGCCGCGCGAGCTTATGGACGGCAGCTCGCTATCGACCCTGGTGCAGATGGTCAGCGCCGGCATCGGTGTTACTTTGATACCGGAAATGGCGGTGGCGGTGGAGACTCGTTCCGCCTCGGTATCCGCTGTCCGTTTCCAAAGCCCGCAGCCGTCGCGCACGATCGGCATGATCTGGCGCAAGACGAGCCCCCTGGCCAAGCAGCTTATGCGCATTTCCGAGGTGGTTCGCCAATCGGCTGACGTCATGCGCGAGCAACACGATTCGATGTGGCGTGCGCAGGATTTCGAATTCGACGATCGGAGGCAGTCACCCGCCTCTCGTTACCGCAACAGTGCTTCTGCGGCTGGCAAGGGCAATGATTCCGCTTCGAAATAGCGCGACCCATGGGTGGGAGCGAGACCTTGTCCACAGACGAAGGAATTTCAAACGATTAAAGTAATTTTAATCGTTTAAATTTTTTAATACCTTGATTTACAAAGAATCTCTTCCATGTCATGCCAATATCGCATGGCAATGGAGGTCGTGATGCAAGAGTTCGAAAACGTAAGAAATGAAATTCCTACGTATGTGATTGATCGTCTCGAGAGCGAATGGCGGATGGTACAGCCTCAGGACCCGCAGCTGAAGGCCGGCCTGCAAACGGCGCGCCCCGAAAACACCGCGCCTGCTGCGTCTGAAAGCTTCGGCTCGCAGGATAAGTGATGGGCCTTGAGGGCTCGGCTTTCGCCGCGCCCTGACACGACGAGATTTTCGGGCGGTGCCTGGCACCGACATGCCTTAGCAATTCCCACAGCGAAATTCGGAACAGCCCCGACCGTGGTCAGGGCTGCCGACTTGCTGTTGGGGTTCGGACAGGCGCCTGTGGTGCTGTCTAGGCGTCGAGGTAGCGTTCGGCCAGACGTGCCCACATGGCGGCGCCGACGGTGAGGCTCTCGTCGGCGAAGTCATATTTTGCGCTGTGCAGTATCGGCGAATTGACGCCGTTGCCGAGGCGCAGGAAGCTGCCGGGCTTGTGCTCCAGGAAGTAAGAAAAATCTTCGCTGCCGGGGATGAGATTGCATGTGGTGACCTTGTCGGCGCCGACAAGCTCTTCCGCGACCGTGCGCGCGAACGCGGTTTCCGCCTCGGAATTGACGACGACTGGATAGCCACGGATGTAATCTATCTCGGCGCTGGCGCCGTAACCTTCTGTGACGGATTGAACCAGTGTGCGGATGCGAGTTTCGAGCAATCCGCGTATCGTCGGATCGAAGGAGCGGATGCTGAGCAGCATCTTTGCGCTTTCGGGGATGACGTTTGACGCCTCGCCGGCATGGATGGAGCCGACGGTGACGACGGCTGTCTGTGTCGGGTCGATGCTGCGGGAGACGATCGTCTGCAGGCTCATGACGAGGTTGCAGGCGACGACGATCGGATCGACTGTCAGGTGCGGACGGGAGGCATGGCCGCCCTTGCCAATGATCGTGATCTCGGCGGTATCGGCCGCTGCCATCAGCGGGCCGGACCGCATCAGCCATGAGCCCTCCGCGGCGCCGGGATGATTGTGCAGGCCGAAGATGACGTCGAAGGGAAAGCGCTCGAACAAGCCGTCATTGATCATGGCCTGGGCGCCGCTTGGGGCGCCGCCTTCCTCGGCCGGCTGGAAGATCAGGTTAACGGTGCCATTGAAGCGGCGGGTGCGAGCGAGATATTCGGCCGCCCCCAACAGCATCGTCGTGTGGCCGTCATGGCCGCAGGCATGCATCTTTCCTGGTGCTTTGCTGGCATAGGGGCGACCCGTCTGCTCGGCGATCGGCAGGGCGTCCATATCGGCGCGGATGGCGATGCTCTTCTTGCCGGCCCCAACGGTAAGGCGCGCGACGATGCCATGGCCGCCGACATTGCGCGTCACCTCGTAACCCCAGCCTTCCAGCTTCTCGGCGACGAAGCGGGCTGTCTCCGCCTCCTCATAGGAAAGCTCGGGATTGGCATGCAGATGCTGCCGGATGCCGGTCAATTCGGCCTTCATCGGTTCGAAATCCGAAAGGCGGGCGAAATCGTTGTCGAGGGTCATGGCCATTCCAGTGGTTTGCTTGCGTGGGGGCGCGTCAAAAAAGGTCGAATGCTGTCGCGCTAGATGAAGCGCGACAGGAAGCTTCTGGTGCGGGGATGCTGCGGGTTGCCGATCACATCCTCCGGCTTGCCCTCTTCGACGATCTTGCCGCCATCCATGAAGACGACCCGGTCGGCCGCTTCGCGGGCAAAGCCGATCTCGTGGGTGACGACGATCATCGTCAGGCCCTGCTTGGCGAGGTCGCGCATGGTGGCGAGCACTTCGCCGACGAGTTCCGGATCGAGCGCCGAGGTCGGCTCGTCGAACAGCATCAGTTTCGGCTTTATCGCCAAGGCTCGGGCAATTGCCACGCGCTGCTGCTGGCCGCCGGATAGCTGCCGAGGGTAATTGTCTGCCTTGGCCGAAAGACCGACACGGTCGAGCAGCGCCCGCGCATTATCCGTCGCCTGTTTGCGGCTTTCGCCGTGAATCCCAACCGGCGCTTCGATGATGTTCTGTAGTGCCGTCATATGCGGATAGAGATTGAACTGCTGGAACACCATGCCGATCTTGCGCCGTTGCAGGGCGATCGCGTGACCGGAAAGCTGCACGAGGCGGCCCCTGTTCATGCGATAGCCGATCTGCTCGCCATCCACCTCGATCGAGCCGCGATTGATGGATTCGAGGTGGTTGATGCAGCGCAGGAAGGTGGATTTGCCGGAGCCAGAGGGGCCGAGGATGACGACCACTTCGCCCGGCGCGACATCGAGATCGATGCCCTTCAGCACTTCGAGATGTTCGAAGTACTTGTGGACATTGCGGGCGCGCACGAGCGGCGGCAGGTTGACGTTGGCGTTCATTGGCCTGCCTCCTGTGCGGGCACCAGGGCGGGCGCATCTTCCTTCATGGCTTTTACTGTGCCGGTGCGGCGGTCGCTGCGGCTATAATGGCGCTCGATATAGCTCTGGCCGATATTCAGAACCGAGGTGATCAGCAGATACCAGATGACGGCGACGAGCAGCATCGGCACGACTTCGAAGGTGCGATTGTAGATCGACTGCACGGAATAGAGCAGGTCGGCCATGGCGATGACGCTGACGAGCGAGGTCGCCTTGATCATGCTGATGAGCTGGTTGCCCGTGGGCGGCACGATGGAGCGCATCGCCTGCGGGATTATGATGCGGCGGAGCGCGCGGGCTCGCGTCATGCCGAAGGCCTCGGCTGTTTCAAACTGACCCCTTTCGACCGAAAGCAGGCCGCCGCGGATGATCTCCGCCATGTAGGCCGCTTCATTGAGCGCAAGGCCCGCGATGGCTGCTGTCATCGGGCTGATGACGGAATTCGTGTCCCAGCTGACGAAGGTCGGGCCGAAGGGAATACCGATCGAAAGTGTCGGGAAAAGCGTCGAGAGATTGTACCAGAAGATCAGCTGCACGAGCAGCGGGGTGCCGCGGAAGAACCAGATGAATAGCGAGGCAAGCGAGCTTGCCAGCGTATCCTTCGACATGCGGGCGACCGCCAAGAGCAGGCCGAGCACGATGCCGAACGCCATGGCGACGACAGTCAGGCCAAGCGAGACATAGAGGCCGCTGATGACGACTGGATCGAAGAAATACTGGCCGACGACATGCCAGCCGAAGTTCTCGTTGTTAGCGACCGACCAGGCGAAATAGGCCGCAATCGCAAGTGTCACGACCCAGGCTGCCAGGCGACCCTTCGGGAACGGTTTGTGGGCATTCGCCACATCCCGCTCGGCCGCATCGCCGGAGGGCGATGCGATATCTCCGGTATTCGTGCTCATTTCGGCAATGTCCCGCCAAGGTTGATACCGGGTTCCTTGATCATGTTGTTCTCAAGGCCCCATTTCTTCATGATGGCGGCATAGGTTCCATTATCAATCAAAACCTTGACGGCGTCCTTGAGAATAGGTCCGAGCGGCGAGCCCTTCGGCACGACGGCGCCTTGATAGAGATCCTCGAAGCCGTTCTTCTGGCCGACGCCGGTCAGTTCCAGCTGGCCGTTTGCCTGCGATACGAAATAGGTGAGCGGCGCCTGTGAAGAGAAGAACGCGTCCGAGCGCTTGGAGCGGACGGCGAGGATCGAGCTTGGCTGATCGGTGAAGGACTGGACTTCGATCGCACCCTTGCCGTCGGTCTTGCACTTTTCCGCCTGGACCTGGATCACCTTTTCCGCCGAGCCGCCGGCCATGACGGCGATGCGCTGGCCGCAGGCGCTATCGAGCGAGGTAATGGCTTTCGGATTGCCCTTCTGGACGGCGAAGACGACGAATTCCTGCACCCAGTCGACGAAATCATTGGCCTCCTCGCGGCTCTTGAAATCGCCGATCGGGCCGAAGGCGAACTGGTAGCGGCCGGAATTGATGCCTGCGAGGATTGCCGGCAGGCCGCTGACGCTTTCGTGCTCGATCTTCACGCCAAGGATCTCGCCGATGGCGTCGGTCAGATCGGCGCTGGCGCCGGTGAGCTTGGTACCGGTGACGATCTCATAGGGAGGAAATGAGCCATTGTTGACGGAGATCATCTTGCCGGAGGTGCGCAGGGCTTCCGGCAGCTTGGCGTGCAGATCGGCGTTGACCGAAAGTTTCGGCAGGCCGGCGTCTTGCGCGAAGGCCGAGCCCGAGATCATCAGGCCTGCCACGGCAACGTAGGTCATTTTCTTCAGTGACATATGTGTTCCCTTTTTTTGCTTTGCATTTCTGAGTTTCCGTCGATGGTTACCTGGCGCTCGTCCGGCTGCCATCGACGTCGAACGGAAAGAGTTGTTCCGGCGTCATCAACCGCGGCAGGATGCCCTGGATGTGCAGCTCGCCGGCGAAGTCTGCGATCATCTTGCGATTGGCCGCAAAGCCGCTTGCATCCCAGCCCTCCGGCAGCTCGGCCGCCGATTTCAGCAATTCGTCGAGCATGAAGGGCGTGGTATCGGCATATTTGCGCCGCTTGCTGAGCCAGACACGCTGCGATTCATCGATCAGGGCGCTCAGCTCGGCAATGACCCAGGGATGCTCGGCGACGATTTCCGCCTTCAATCCGATCAGGTGCATACCCGGTACATAGCCTACATCCTCGAAATAGCGACGTTCGGCGCTGCGAAAATCGGAAAGGAGCTGGCGGAAGGCAGAGCCGCCGGCGAAATAGCCGTCCGGCATGAAGGGCGTGAAGATCGCGTCGAGGCCGCCTTCCTTCAGGAGATCGACCATCGGCCTTTCGCCGGGCGCTGCCTCGATGCGGCCGGGGCGGCCGAAGCCGTCGAGACGGTCGGTGATCGGATGGGCTTCAGTGAGGCGACCGGCATACCACATGGCATCCTCGACGCCGACACCTTCGCGGCGGAGTGCGGCGCGCGTCCAGGTATTGCCGGAGTCGCGCCAGCCGGTGACGCCGATGCGCTTTCCGGCCAGCTGCGCAAAGCTCGTGATCGGGCTGTCCTTGGCCGTGATGACGCAGCGGTGGCGGAAGCCGCGCATGATGAAATTCGGAATGCCAACGACGCTCTCGTCGCCGTCGATGCGCAATTGCGTATAGCGGCTGAACGAGGTTTCGGCGGCGTCATAGGCATCGCTCTTGCCGATATGTGAGATGAGCGTGCCGACCCGATCCACCTTCAGGTCGAGCTTGGGGGAGGAGACGTCTCCCAGGACCAGCGGCGTCATGTAGTCCCAGTCACGAAGGGCAAGGCGAAGAGTAAGGGGCATGAATATTCACTCGCGAGAAAACTTGTTTTCACAATGGTTAAATGTTCAATATGGGTCGATCAAATGTTATTACGTTATTGAACATTAAAAGATGGCGCGGAAATGAGCGAAAATCGGGACGCGAAGTGGTTTGCCGAAAAATTGAACGATCGGACGATTCGCGGAATCGCGATCGAAACCAGTGCGTTGATCCGCGCCGGCGCGCTTCCTGTCGGCACCAAGCTGCCGCCGATCCGCGATCTGGCCTTTGCGCTCGGCATCAGCCCGGCAACGCTGTCCGAGGCGTGGAGCGAGCTCCGGCGACAAAAGATCATCAGCGGTCGCGGCAGAAACGGTACATGGGTCAGTGGTGATCGTTTCGTTGCCAAGCCGGCCCGTCTCGCAAGCGTCGGCGACTATGGCGACGGTGCATTGAACCTGACGGCAGCCGTTCCCGATGTCCGGCTGCTGCCGAAGCTGGAGGCGGCAATGACCTATGGGGCTTCGGCCGAGAGCCTCAACAGCTATGAGCGCAGCCGTATCCTGCCGGAGCTGGAGGAAGAGGTCAGGAAGAGCTGGCCCTATGAGCCTGAAGCCTTCCTTGCAACCAATGGCGGCTATAATGCCGTCTATACGCTGATCAATGCTCTCGTCATGCCGGGCGCTTCCGTCGCCATCGAAGACCCAACAGGCATGCGACTACTGGATATTCTGGAGGATCGCGGCGCCCGCATCATTCCGGTAAAATGCGACGAGGAGGGGCCGCTGCCATCGGCGCTGGAGGAGGCGCTGAAATATCGCCCGGTCGCCTTCATCTTTCAGCCGCGCATCCATTCCGTCACCGGTCAGAGCGTCAGCCCAGCACGCATGGGAAGGCTTGCCGAGATTCTTCGCGACAAGGATACGCTGATCGTCGAAGACGACGGCGTTGCCGATATCTCGACGGCGCCGCGCCATTCGATGGGACATCTCTTCCCCGACCGCGTCATCCATATTCTCTCGTTTTCGAAGACGCACGGCCCGGATCTGCGCCTTGCGGTGCTGTCGAGCTCGCGCGCGATCATCGACCAGATCCAGTCCTATCGCAGCTTCAGTTCCGGCTGGACCAGCCGTATCCTGCAGGCCGCAGCCGCCTGGCTGCTGCGCGATCCCGCGACGGCGGCTTGTCTGGACCATGCCCGCAAAATATATCGGGAGCGTCGCGATGGCCTGATCGACGCGCTCGGCGAGCGGGGTGTGATGGCACAGCATGGAGGCGGCCTATGCGCCTGGATACCGGTTTCCTCAGAACCTTTCGCGATCGTCACGCTTGCTGCGCGCGGTATCGCCGTGCATCCGGGTGCCAAATTCTCTATTCTGAGCAGCAGCCACTTGCGCGTCGCAACCGCCAATCTCTCGGAGCGTCGCGATGAGGTCGCGGACGCCGTCGCGCTGGCCGCCGTCCATACCTGACCGGCCGGCGGCTATTCGCCGGGCGCGTTCGCGCTTACCGTCTTGCTCTCGCTTTTCCAGGATGACGCATATCGGACGAGCACGGTCGCCAACTGCGCCGTGACAAATGCGATGATCGAGATGAGGACGAGATAGAGGGGAATATAGACGAGAGGCTGCGACTGCATCTCGCGGAAGACATGGCCATAGATCTCGGTAAAACCGCGATGGCACATGTAGATCGGGTAGGAGAGATAGCCGAGGAAAATGCCGGTCCGCTGCAGCCTCGCCGGGAGCTCAAGCATTGTGCCCGCAAGGACGATGAGCGGCGAGATCATCACGCAGAATATCAGCGCGTATTTCAGCGAATAGGTCGGCAGGAACAGCAGAATGCAGATTGCCGCGATCGGCAGGATGGCCGCATAGGTGTTAGCGGTCCGCCCAAACGTGGAATTGCTCCGCAGCCGGTAGATGATCATGCCGAGGGTGAAGGAGAAAAGCACCCGCGAGAGCCCACCGTCCACCGAGTGCCATTCCCAGCCGAGGTCGAGCGACTTGTGAAAGAAGACCGAAGCGATCAAAGCTGCCAAAGAAATAGCGGCGACAGCCACCAGGCTCCGGGTTTTCAACCTGAACAGGACCAGCGCGAATATCAGGTTCGCCAGCAGCTCCCAGAACAGCGACCAGGCCGGCCCGTTCAAGGGATAGAGTGGCCAGAGGTCGCCGGCCGATCGCGTGAGGAAGCTCGGCGAAGGCAGCATGAATATGGTCGAAAGAATGCTTGCGCCAAGATCGGCTCGCCCGACACCCGATCCCTGCCAATGCAGCAGCAACTGGATAAGGCCGTAGACGCTGCCGATCAGGAAGAGCGGATAGAGCCGCGCGTACCGGGCCTTCATGAAGGCCAGCACGGTCATGCCGCCGGCAAGCTTCTCGCCATAGGCCCGGGCGATGACGAACCCGCTGAGGACGAAGAAGAAGTCAACGGCGACATAGGCCGACGGCGCATAGGGCCTGTCGAGATGGTATACCACGACGGCCAGTGCCGCGAGGCCACGCATGGCATCGAGTGCGGCATATCTATGTTTCGGTGCGTCAGCCATCATTGGGCGAGACCTCGTTGAGCGAAAATGACGCGCTGCCCTATCCGGCAGCGCGGGCACCGAAGAACTCGTTTCGCAGGTTGCGATCGAGTGGGCGGACACGCGACAGATTGCCCAGCAGCTGGCGGGGATGACGCAGCACCGATGGGTTCAGGAAATGGGTCCGGAGGAGATTGGAGGACTTGCTATGGGCGCCGCTATGCCCGACGCGATAGATTGCGCCGCGAAATGGAAGCGATGCTAGCGGATGACCTGCCTCGGCGAGCATCTTGCCGATGCGCACATGGCTGCCCAGCATCGACTTGATGTAGTCGATATCGGCTTCCTCGAAACTTGCCGGCAGCCGGTAGAGGTCCGATCGGATGATCAGCGACGTGCCGCAGTAATTGGCGAAGTCATTGTGGTGCAGCAGTAGCCGGCCGCCTTCGTTCCAGAGATATCCGCGGTCGATCTTCCAGCCATTGGCATCGCTGTTCTTTCCAGCAAATTCGACGATACCGGCGCTGACGAAATCGTCGTCGTCGACAATCATGAAGAAGCGTGTGTCGCGGGCAGATAGCATGCCGGCCAGCACCCGCCGGCCCTTGTCCAGGCGGAAGGCGTCATAGACCTTTTCGCGATCGGCAGCATTGATATCGTGCAGCAGGTTCGGCGGAAAGGTCACCCGCTCGACCGAGAATTTCGGTGGCAGATCGGGCAGATCGGCGCCTTCATTGGCGACGATCACGGCGCGCCAGTCGCCGTTGGATTGCCCGGAGATAGAGGCTATCGTTTGCGATAGCCTGCTTTTCAACGAAGGCCAATCATTGGAATTGGCCTGATGACGAACAGGAATAATGAACGTAACCAGTGTCATAAACGCGCCCTTTCTGACAGTTGGTATTTTCATCGCTGGGATCGAAGGGGCGCCGTGGGGGACGGGCCCTTTCTATCCATTGTTTGCGATGGCAGTGATTATGCCTTTGCGCGACGACCTTGCAGCGTCGTGCGCACCAGGAAGAGGATCCTTTCTCTGCATAGAAGGAAGATGAGAGCTGAATAGGTGAGGCCGCCGACCAGGATTTCGCAGATCAGCCGGACGGCAAGGGAGGAGTCGCTGAGGGCAGTCGATGTTGCCAGCACCACCACGAGCATTCCGAGATAAGCGGCTATCGGCCTCAGGAACTGGCCGAAATATTCGGGGATGCTGAGCCCGATCAATTTCGAGACCATCCATAGCGTCAGCGGCCATAGCATGATGACGCCGAGCATGAGCCCGAAGACAACAGTCGCCACGCCGTATTCGTAAAGAAAAAAGACGGTAAGGATCGCGACGATGTTGCGCACCAGCTGGTAGTAGAACCACCAGTCGGACTTGCCCTGGCTCGTTATCAGCGAGGCCTGGATGACGCCGATGCCGGCCATCAGGCCTATCACGCAGAAGAAACGCACCGGCCAGATCGCCGCCGTCCAGTGTGGGCCGAAGATCAACGGTATGGCGTCATCGGCAACAGCCGCGAGCCCCATGAAAGCTGGAAACGAAATCAGCGAGCAGCCGAAGGTCGCCATGAGGAAGGCTTCGCGGACCTTTTTCTGATCGTGCTGCAGCGAGGAGAGCAGGACATGGCTCACCGACGTCAAGCCGCCGGCGACGACGTTGTTGAGCATTTCGTAGAGACGGCGCGCGAAGTTATAGATACCGAGCGCGGCCGGGCTCACCAGGGTGCCGATGATCAGCTGATCGAGGTTCATGGTCTGCAGGAAGCGATTGCCGGACGCGAAGACGCCGTAATGCAGTAGCTCGCGCAGGCTCGAGAGCTTGATCCTGACGCCAGGGAGCCACCTAGCGCCCCAGAAGGCGGCCACGCAGGCTGCGGCCGGTGCCGCAATCTGGGCGATCGCCAGGGCCCACAGGCCAAAGCCGGCAAATATCAGCGACAGGCAGATGGTGGCCGATACGAAGGTGGCAATCGCGGTGCGCACGGCGGCGAGATGGAAGGACATCGTCCGCCCGATCAAAGCGTTGGGAACGATGATCATCATGTCGAAGAAGATCTTCAATCCGATGATCATCAGCAGGCTGACGATCTCGTCATGGCCGACCCAATGGGCAAGCGTCGGGGAAAGGAGGAAGAGTGCGGCATAGAGGATCGCCGCCGAGAAGAAGGACAGCCAGAAAACGGTATCGAGATGGCTGCGGCGGATGGATTTCTGTTGGATCAGCGCTTCGCCGAAAGCGGTTGGGCCAAAGCCGGCTGTGAAACTGACAATAGCGAAGGCGAGCGCCACCAGGCCGAAATCCTGCGGCAGAAGAAAACGTGAAGTGACGACAAAGACGAGACTGTTGAGCGCTGTCGGGATCAACGTATCGAGCGCCGACCAGAATGCACCTCTCAATGCGGCCCGCGATCGGTTTTCGCTCAGATGTTCAAAGACGATTTCATCCGCTTCGGAAGCCAGCAACCGCATACCTCGCCTTTTAGATTTTCAACTGGCGCAGGCGTCTCCCGACGCCGGCCAGTTGCCGCGCCGTCATCTTTCGATAGAGCCGAGCGGCACACTGGAGGCTTGATCTAGGCCAGGCTTTCGATTTGTCTAGGGATGATTATTGCATTGCAACATTACGTTGCTGAAAAGCTGCTGCGATCGAAGTAAGCGCGGAAGATCGGGCGCTTTCGAAGTCATTGGGCGGCAGAGCGAACCTTTGGCGCATCGGCCCATTCGATATCGGACGCCAATTCCACCTCGTCGGAGAGCTCGTCCATGACATAGAGATAGCCGTCCAGCATGTCACAGGCGCGCTCATTGGCGCCGATCTTCGCTTCCGTTTCACCGATCGCGGTGGCAATCGCCTTGATGCGGGCGCGCAGCATATGGCCAACGACATCCTTGCCGGAGGGCTTGCCGAGGCGGTCGAGATGAAGGCTGATGCGGCTGGAGTGCCGTTCCAGCTCGCTTTTGCTGAAATGCGCCTTGCGGATCTCCTCGAGCAGAGCCGCGCGCATCTTGGCAACCGGATCGAATGTACCTGGTTCGCGTTCGTCGAGAACCATGTCGGTAATAAGCTTCTCGATGGCAACCAGGGCCTGCAGGTCGACGGCGTCGGTCAATTCGACATCATAGCCGGTATCGTCGAAGACCTTGCGGCGCACGGGATCCAGAAGCAGCTCGTAGGCTTTCTGCAAACGCGAGAAGGCCTCGGTGTCGCCGCCGGAGTCGGGATGAGCGGCCTTGGCCCGTTTGCGATAGGCAGCCTTGATCTGCTCTTCGCTCGCGTCGCGTTCAACGCCGAGAATATCGTATGGATCAGTCACTCCAACTCCTGCCGCCGCTTAATCCTGTTGGGGGTCGAAGCCCCTTGCCGCTTATTTCACCGGCAGGCAAGAGGCTCGCCGTCGGCTCTTTCCTATCCGTCCACGACGTCTTTGTACCATCACAACGGCAGAGTTTGGACAAAAACGATCATGTGTCAAAGGTGAAGTGTCTCTTCTGTGGAAATTGATCGCCCTAGATCGTCCTGTCGAAGAAGACGGTCGTGCGAGCCTGTTTCAGCCGATAAAGCTGGGCCGGGCGGTTGCTGGCGCGGCGCATTTCTCCCTCGATGGGCTCGATGAAATCCACCTCCGCCATGCGCTTTCGGAAGGCGGATTTATCAAGGCTTCGGCCCAAAAGGCACTCATAGACGGCCTGCAATTCTCCCAGCGTGAAGGCTTCCGGCAACAGATGGACCGGTAGCGTCGAATATTCGACCTTGTTTCGCAGCCTTACGATCGCGGCCTTCAGGATGGCGGCATGATCGAAGGCGAGGGGTTCTGCGACGGCCTCGGCATTGATCGGCGACCAGGTGACATCAACGACATTGCCACCCTGTCGCAGGGTGATCGCGTCCAGCGAAATCAACGCCATATAGGTCACGCTCAGGCTCCAGCCGCGAGGATCGCGCGCGTCGCTTCCGTAGACGCCGACCTGTTCAAGATAGGGCGTGGCGACGCCGGTCTTGTCGCGAAGCACGCGCCGGGCCGCTGCCTCCAGATTATCGTCTTCATCGACATGAACCCATCCGCCAGGTAGCGCCCAATCGCCGGCGAAGGGTGCTGCGCCGCGACGCGCCAGCAAAACCTCAAGCCCGGCCGTCGTCAGCGCAAAAATGGCAAGATCGACCGAGACGATCGGTCTTTGATAGGAGTCTTCGAAGCTGCTCATGCTGTGGAACATAGCGCGCCATCCTCTTAGTGTAAAGTTTCAACTAACTTAGTTGACACTAATCACTAAGTGGTATTTCTTTGCGTTGCGGCGGCTTGCAAGGCCGTCTTGTTCGCTCAGGAGGCAGTCATGTTCGGATTTCGTTTCATCAAGGCGCAGCCGACCCAGTATGTGATCCAGTATCGCAATGGTCGGCCCCAGCGTGAGGGCGCAGGGCTCTCCTTCTGGTACTTCGCGCCGTCGACCTCGCTGGTCGTGGTGCCGACTGCGAGCGTCAACGAACCATTCATTTTTCCGGAAGTGACGTCGGACTTTCAGGAAGTGACTGTCCAGGGCCAGATCACCTACCGTATCGCCGATCCGAAGCGAACCGGAGAACTGCTTGATTTCTCGCTCAACGCCAAGGGTGTCTATGGTTCGGAAGATCCGCAGAAACTGTCGCAGCGATTGATCGACCAGGTTCAGGTGGCGATGCGAGCCGAGGTACAAGCCTTGTCGCTGAAGGAGGTGCTGGCCGCCGGCGAATTGCTGGTCGGTCGCGTCGCCAACACGCTGCATGGTCACCCGGCGCTGCAGGCGCTGGGTCTGGAACTCCTGAGCCTGTCGATCCTGGCTGTGAAGCCGAAGCCGGAGACCGCCAAGGCTCTGGAGGCAAGTGCCCGCGAGGCGCTGTTGCGCAGCGCCGACGAGGCGATCTATGCGCGCCGCAACGCTGCCGTCGAGCATGAGCGCACCATCAAGGAAAATGAGCTCGCCACTGAAATTGCCGTTGAAAACAAGAAACGCCAGGTCCGTGAAGCTCAGATGGATGCGGAACGTTCGGTTCAGGAGCGGCAGCTGCAGATCCGGGCCGAGGAGATGACCGGCAGGATCGCCCTGGAAGAGCAGAACAAGTCGTTCGTTGCGCTTGCCTCGGCCAATGCGCGTGAAGAGGCCGATGCAAAGGCCTACGGTCTGGCCGCGATGATGAAGTCGTTCGGCGATGCCGATCCGAAAGTGCTGCAGGCGCTGGCATCGGTCGGCATGGATCCCGCCCAGTTGATGGCACTCGCCTTCCGCGATCTTGCTGACAACGCCACCAAGATCGGTCAACTCAACGTCACGCCTGATCTCCTGCGTGAAATCATGCAGCCGCAGCCAAGGGGTTAAGTGATGCCGGCCGCAGAGGATAGACGGGCTGACGACAGAAAGATCGTCCTGATCGTGCGTGACACGCGTCTGGACGAGTTGATCGTACGGTTCAACACCGTCCAGCAGGCGCAGTTCTATGTCGAGCATCTCGGCGCGGACTTCGGTGATTATCTGGCTGAACAGCAGCATTACCGGGCGGCCGTGCAGGAGGTCGAAGTCAGCCTTCGCGCAGTCGCGCGGGTGCAGACGCTCAACCGGCGCTATCTCGGCAATTTCATCTTCGGCGCCGATGATATCGTCGTCGTGCTGGGGCAGGACGGCCTTGTCGCCAACACGCTCAAATATCTCGATGGGCAGCATGTGCTCGGCGTTAATCCCGATCCGAAGCGCTGGGATGGCGTGCTGCTGCCGTTCCGTGTGGGCGACGTTCGCAAGGTGATGCCGGAGGCTCTGGCGCAGCGCAGAACACTCAAGCGCGTCAGCATGGCGAAGGCGTCATTGAATACCGGTGAGGTGCTTTATGCGGTCAACGACCTCTTCATCGGTCCGCGAAGCCACGTCTCCGCCCGCTATGATCTCCGGATCGGCGAGGCGCACGAAAAGCAATCGTCGAGTGGGATCATCGTTTCCACAGGCATGGGGTCGACGGGATGGCTGAAGAGCCTCTATGCGGGCTGGACGGGAGCGGCTGCCAGTTTCGGCATGGAGGTACCGGCCGGGCTTGCCGATGCGACATTTCCCTGGGATGCCGAGTTCCTGCACTATTTCGTGCGGGAGCCTTTTCCGAGCCGGACGACCGGCGTCTCCCTGGTATCGGGGCAGATCGCGGCCGAGACGCCGATGGCCGTTGTTTCCGAAATGGCCGAGCATGGCGTCATCTTCAGCGATGGCATCGAGGCCGATTTTCTCCCCTTCAACGCCGGAACGCTGGCGACCATCGGTCTTGCCGAACGGCAGGGGCTGCTGGTGACATGAAAACAGCCGGCCCGCCTCCGGAGTGAGAGACGGGCCGGCTTGTTTGGTCTTGTTCAGGCTTCAGGCAGCCGAGAACGGCACGGCTACGAATGTCTTGGCACCGTCGCGTTCGATCAGGAGCAGGACGGATTTGCGGCCATCCTTGTTTGCCTGCACGACGGCGGTCTGCACCTCATGAGCATTGCGGACCGGTCGATCGTTGACCGAGACGATGATGTCGCCGGTCTGAATGCCGGCGGCAGCCGCCGGCTTATCCGGGTTGACGTTGGCAACGACGGCACCCTCGACACTGCGTGGCAGGTTCAGCTGCTGACGCACATCGGGGGTGAGGTTGGCAAGGCCGACACCGATGCTCGGCTGGTTGGAAGGCTGCACCTTACCGTCGCCACTATCGTTTGCAGCCTGCTTGCTGTCGTCATTGCCGCCGATGGTGACGTTGACGTCCAAGCTCTTGCCGTTGCGCCACAGAGTGACCGAGCGCTGGTCGCCCGGAGACAGGTCGGCGACGAGCCGCGACAGATCCTTCGGCGTCTTGACGGTTTCGTTGCCGACAGCAGTGACGATATCGCCACTCTTGATGCCTGCACGGGCAGCCGGCGTGTCGTCATTGACGCTGGCAACGAGCGCACCCTGCGTCTGCGACAGACCCATGGCATTGGCGACATCCGAGGTTACCGGCTGAATGGCCACGCCGAGGTAGCCGTGGTCGATCGAACCGCTCTTTTCCAGCTTGGCGACGATCGTCTTGGCCTCGTCAGAGGGGATGGCAAAGCCGACGCCGACGCTGCCGCCGTTGGGCGAGTAGATGGCGGTGTTGATGCCGACCACATTGCCTTCGCGGTCGACGAGCGGGCCGCCGGAATTGCCGTGGTTGATCGGAGCATCGATCTGGATGAAATCGTCATAGGGACCGCTATGCAGATCGCGGCCGCGGGCCGAGACGATGCCGGCGGTCACCGTCGTGCCGATGCCGAAGGGATTGCCGATCGCCAGGATCTGGTCGCCGAGCTTCAGCCTGTCGGAATCGCCCCAGGCGATGGTAGCCAACGGCTTCGGTGCCTGGATCTTCAGGACGGCAAGGTCCGATTTGGCGTCGGCGCCCAGCAGCTTGGCAGGCAGTTCGGTGCCGTCGTCGAGCGTCACCTTGATGTCGACGGCGTTCTGGATGACGTGGTTGTTGGTGACGATGATGCCATCAGGGCTGATGATGAAACCCGAGCCGAGCGCCATGGCGCGCTGGCTCTGCTGCTGGCGCGGTGCCTGCTTCGGGAAGGGAATGCCCTGGTTCTCGAAGAACTGGCGGAATTGCTCGTCCATCGTCGAGTTGCTGCTGTCGGCGCTCGTATCGGTCGCCTTCATCGTGGTGGTAACGGTGACGACGGCGGGCTTGTCCGCATCGACGATCGGGGCGAAGGAGCCGCCGGGTGCGATGATGCCGGCGGGTTCAGCTGCCGAGGCGACGGTTGCGGAGGTGAAGGCAAAAGGCAATGCGCCCGCGCCAACGATGATGGCGGCACCAACAATGGCGGCAGTGCGGTGCTTGCGGAGAAGAGATGACATAGCAAAAGTCCCTTGCGAGATCGTTGGAAAATTGGCGTCTTGTCCATCTCAGGGACAGGCGTCGAACGGTCTGCGTCAATTCGTTCCGGGAGCCTTGTTCCCGTCTTTACTACGGGAAGCAAAGTATAAAAATGAACTGGCGCTGATAGTTAATATGATCCGCCAATTGACTTTTACAAATTAAATATTGATCATGTTTATATTGCGAAATTTTAAGATATTACATGAATTTAATGTTTTTTAGCCCGAATTTTTCCTTATTTAAGGTTGCTGCACCGGCCAGCGCTTGAGAGCCTCCGCTCCGAGTTCTGTCAGAGCGTAAATGCCGCGATCGACGCGCTCGAACCAGCCATAAACGTTATCTCTCAGAATTTGCGGCGCCTTTGGCGCTGACGCGCGCATGTCCTTGGGTCGCTGCACGCCATTTTCGAGCGCAGCGGCACAGACGAGGGCCTGCTGGCGATAGGCGGTCATGATCGGTTTGCGCGTGCTGCCGCCAAGAGCGGGATCACCCTTTCGCCGGCGATGTTCTTCAACAAGGCGTGATCTGCGACGTGCATTCTTGCGCGGCATCGGCGCGATCGGGCTGACGACGATGTCGACGCTGCCATTATCAGATACGGCGAGCATGCCGAAACCCAGCCGACGGCAGAGGTCGCGGAAGCGCCGGTCGCTTTCCCGGCCCTTGCCCTTCGCCGAGACCCGGGCGGCAATCCATACTTCATCGCTGGCGGCGGCGCGATCGACGGCCTGCAGGATCAGTTCGAGATTGAAAGAGAGCTTCAGCTCGCAGATGACGACAACGGGAGGCTCGTCATCATTGAGCCCGACAAGATCGCAGCCGCCGATCTCGCCCTTCACGGCATAGCCGGCAGCTTCGAGAAATGTCTTGATCGGGAGATAGAGTTCAGTTTCCAAATAATGCTGTCCGGCCTGGGGATATCCGGTTTGAGTTTATCCGATTCGGTTAACCAGAAAGTCGATAAACGCCCGGATGCGTGCTGCCAGATGTTCGTGGCCGGCGTAGACGGCATGGACGTTTTCGATATCCTCCGGATTGAAGTCCTCCAGCACGGCCACCAGCCGTCCTGCATCGAGATCCGGCTGCACGTGAAATTGCCCGATACGGGCAAGCCCCACGCCTTCCAGGCAGAGGCTGCGCACTGTTGGGCCATTATTGGCCTGGAGATTACCCTCGACGGTTATGACGAAATGCGCGCCTGTCGCCGGATCGCGAAAGGGCCAAGCTTCGGCGGTTGGACGAAAATTGAAGGTCAGGCAATTATGGTGCGCCAGATCCTCGGGTGTCTTTGGAAGGCCGCGCCTTTCGATATAGGAGGGCGATGCGATGACGACGCGGCGGCTTTCCAGCAGCTTGCGAGCCTTCAGCGAGCTGTCCCGCAACACGCCTGAGCGAATGGCGACGTCGGCGCGCTCGCCGACAATGTCGATGATGCTGTCGGTGAGTGAGAGGTCGAGCTCGATCTCCGGATAGCGCGCCAGAAAATCTGGTACCAGCGGCACGATGCAGCTCACCCCGAAGGCGACTGAGGAGCTGACGCGCAACAGCCCGCGTGGGGCGGCCGCTCCGCCCGCTGCCACGATCCGCTCTGCTTCCTGAATAGCGGCGAGAATCGCCTGCGCTTTTTCGAGGTAGATCTCGCCTTCCGGCGTCAATTGCAGCGAGCGCGTTGTGCGCACGACAAGACGGGTGTCCAGCCGCTCCTCCAGCCGGGTCACGAGCTTGCTGACGGCGGACGGGGACAGGCGCAGTTTCCGCCCGGCCGCCGAGAAGCTGCGAAGCGTCGCCACCTGAACGAAGACGTCCATCTCGCCGGCACGATTGTCCATCTCTTCCTCCCGGCTTTGAATTCAGTTCACAAGTGTTGAGTTTATATAGGCGATTATCGATTGAATGTCTTGGCCCCATATTCCCATCCGAACAAGAACCAATGCAGCCGGAATTTACCGGGTGCCTTTTCGATTGGGTGATCCCATGCCTCTCGCTCTCTTTGCGTTGACGATCGCGGCCTATGCGATCGGAACAACCGAATTCGTCATCGTCGGTCTTCTGCCCACCGTGGCGAACGACCTTCATATCAACCTGCCACTCGCCGGCCTCATCGTCAGCGTCTATGCGCTCGGCGTCACCTTCGGCGCACCGATCCTCACCGCGCTCACCGGTCGCATCGAGCGCAAGCCGCTGCTGCTCGGCCTGATGGCGCTGTTCATCATCGGCAACAGCATGGCCGCCTTGAGCCCGTCCTATGCGCCGCTTCTGGTCGCCCGCGTGCTCTCGGCCTTTGCTCATGGTGTCTTCTTCTCCGTCGGCTCGACCATCGCTGCCGATCTCGTGCCGGAAAACCGCCGTGCCTCGGCAATTGCCATGATGTTCATGGGCCTGACGGTTGCCATCGTCACCGGTGTTCCCCTTGGCACCTTCATTGGCCAGACCTTCGGCTGGCGCGCTACCTTTGCCGCCGTCGCAG
The DNA here is from genome assembly GCF_053521805.1 of Rhizobium sp. A22-96. NCBI lineage: Bacteria > Pseudomonadati > Pseudomonadota > Alphaproteobacteria > Hyphomicrobiales > Rhizobiaceae > Rhizobium > Rhizobium sp. A22-96. The sequence continues at coordinate 990,080 of NZ_JBNWDQ010000001.1, read as the reverse complement.
CTCTCGGTGTCATCGCCTTTGCCGGTATTGCGCTTCTGCTGCCGTCGAACCTGAAGAAGGCCCCGCCGGCCACTATCGGCGAACAGGTCCGCGTGCTTGCAAGCGGCCGATTGCTGATCGTCTTTGCCATGACCGCGCTCGGTTACGGCGGTACTTTCGTCACCTTCACGTTCCTGGCTTCTATCCTGCAGGAAGTGACCGGCTTTGAAGCTTCTGCCGTCAGCCTCATCCTGATGCTCTACGGTATCGCCATAGCTATCGGCAATGTCGTCGGTGGTCGCCTTGCCAACGGCAATCCGGTCCGCACGCTGACATGGCTTTTCGTTGCTCAGGCGATTGTGCTGGCGCTCTTTACCTTCACGGCCGTCTCGCCCTGGCTCACCATTCCGACGCTCGCAGCCCTTGGCTTCCTGTCGTTCGCAACCGTGCCTGGACTGCAGCTCTATGTCGTGCAGCTTGCCCGCGAAGTTCGCCCGGCCGCCGTTGATGTCGCTTCGGCGCTTAACATCGCCGCCTTCAATCTCGGCATTGCCGCCGGTGCATGGGTCGGCGGGCTGGTGGTGGAATCTTCGCTTGGCCTTGGTGCCACGCCCTGGGTCGGTGCGATCCTGGTCGTCGCTGCCCTGGTGTTCACTCTCTGGAGCGGCGCGCTTGACCGCCGCTCGGCCTCCGCAACGCAAGCCGTTTCCTGCGCTGCCTGATCAGATTTTGTAATTGAAAGGACAATCCATGCAAATCGTTAACGCCAACGGCGCTTCCATTCCCGCTCTCGGCTTCGGCACTTTCCGCGTGCCGGGCCCCGATACTGAACGCATGGTGGCGCATGTACTTCGCAACGGCTATCGGCACATCGACACCGCCCAGATCTACGGCAACGAAGCAGAAGTCGGTAATGGCATCAAGCATTCCGGCATTGCCCGCGGCGATCTCTTCCTGACCACGAAAGTCTGGGTCGAGAACTATCGCCACGACGCTTTCATCGCCTCGGTCGACGAAAGCCTGACAAAGCTGAAGACCGACTATGTCGACCTCCTGCTTCTGCACTGGCCGAACGATGCCGTGCCGCTTGCCGAACAGATCGGCGCTTTGAACCAGGTGGCCAAGGCAGGGAAGGTGCGCCATATCGGCGTTTCCAACTTTAACCGGGCGCTGATGCGCGAGGCCGTGACGTTGAGCGATCTGCCGCTCGTCACCAATCAGGTCGAATTCCACCCCTATCTCGATCAGTCCGCTGTCATCGGGACGGCCAGGGATCTCGGCATGTCGGTGACTGGCTATTATGCCATGGCTGACGGGAAGGTCCTGTCTGACGCGGTGCTGAAGGAGATCGCGGGCCGGCACGGAAAATCGGTTGCGCAGATCGTTCTGCGCTGGATCGTGCAGCAGGGTCTGGTTGTTCTGTCGAAGACCGTGTCCGAAAGCCGCGCAATGGAAAACGCCGCCATCTTCGATTTTGTAATGACGCAGGGCGAAATGGCGGCAATCCATGCACTTGCCCGGCCGGATGGCCGCATCGTCAGCCCTGATGGCCTTGCCCCGGTCTGGGACCAGGCAGCTTAATTATAAAAAGGGAGCCGGATCAACGGCTCCCTTTCTGCGTTCCTGGGGTCAAGCCTTGAAGTCGAGCTTGACCTCGCACGCGCCAACGGACGCCGGCAAGAGCGGCTTGCGGATGCGCTGGCCGAATTGCCGCTTGAAGCCGAAGACATTGCCGATCAGGCTCTTGGTATAGAGGCCCGGGCCGCTCGAATAGGTGCGCCAGCCACCGTCGACAGCAATATCGCCCGCCTTGACGCGGCCCCAATCGGACGAGGCCTTATAGCGATCGTCGAAAGCGGCGTCGCTGCTGCTGAAATAGGTGTTGCGCTGGCGCAGCGAGGCATGGTCCAGCCGGCCACTGACGGCGATCGGATTGGCGAGCGCCAGGGCGGCCCAGACCGCTTCTGCGTCGTCATCGAGCGCAAGGGCTTCGCAGTAGCGCAGATGCGCATGCACATACATCAGCCCGATCTCGCGGCCGAAGAAGGAGGAAGATTCGGCGCGACGGAACAGCTTTTCCGGACCCCCGGAATAGGTCGCCGGCTTTTCCATCAGCCGCACGCCATCCGGGAAGAGGAGATTGTCGCGGATGATCTTCATGTGGGCATGGCGCTGATCCGGCGTGAACAGGCCCCCGATCATGGGCTGGGTCATCGCGATCAGCGAGTAATGCAGGCCGGTGCGGGTATCCTCAGGATGTAGCAGCAGCTCGACGCCATCATGGCTCGGATCGAAGACGCCGTAGCCGGCGACGATGCCGTCGCGCATCAGCAGCCGGTTGAAGTCGGCGCGCATGGCGACCGCGGTTGCCTGAAGCGACTGCGCTTCTTCATTGCGGCTGGCAAGCGTGAGGATGCTCGCGTAGCGCACCAGCTGCTCGTACAGCAGAGAGACGGTCCAGCTGCTGACCATCCAGTCGCGCAGGTGCGGATCGGCCGGCTGCAGGCTATCGTTCCAGTCTCCCTCGCCATAGCGGATGAGGCTTGTGCCCGGCACGAAGCGGCTGCGCACGGTGTCGAGCAGCTTTTCGACGTGATCGGAGATCGTTGCGCGCTCCGAGGTCAGCAGCATCGTATCGTCGGCGCGCCACGGCACGGTTTCGGCGAGGAAGGCAATGTCGCCTGTCGCCTCGATATAGTCGCACAGCGCCTTGAGCGGCCAGACGACGATATCGCCATGGGCTTCGCCCGCGCGGATATTGGCATAGGGCTCCAGCATGAACCATTGCGGCCAGTCGCCACGATCGCGATACTGCTCGGAAAAGAGCGTGCTGAGGATTTCTCGGGTTTCCTCGTCATGCTCATAAGCCAGCAGGAATTCCACCGGACCCTGGCAGACGTCGCGCGTTCCCCAGGCAGCACCGGTATATTGCTCGAGCCCATGCGGCACGCTCAGATGCACGATCGCATCATGGGCAATCCAGGGCACCATGACGGCCTGCGCCAAAACATCCGGGTCATCACCCTCGATGCGCGCGTTGCGCGTCACATGGCTCCAGAAGCGTTGCGCCGGCACGAGCATTTCTTCGCTCGTCACACCCGCGGCATAGCGCTTGGCAAAAGCCTCGCCTGCAGCCGCATCGGCCATCGAGCCCGTGACGGCAAAGCGCAACCCTTTCGTGGAATGCGACTTCAGCGCGATGAACGGGCCGTTGCGGGACTTGCCGTCATCATAAAGCAGCTCATCGCCACCAAAGGTCTCGAAAGCATCCGGGGTCGAGGTGACGAGATGGTAGGCCGCGTTCGGGTAGCGATCCCACAGCCAAGAGGGTTGCGGGCGGAAGGAGATCCGCTTGCCGTCCGTATCGATCGCAATATTGGCGACGGCTTCATAATCACGCTCACCGAGCACGATATGGCCGAAGACGAGGAAGCGGCAGGCATCCCCTTCCACCGAAACGCTCCACTGCATGGCTGGATCGTTGCCATCGGCGATTGCCGAGACGGTGATGGTGCGGTCGGACACCCGGTAGATCCAGCTGGTGTCGCTCAGGCCCATTTCGAAGGCGGCGGGCACGCCCAGCAGGCGCCAGCCGTCGCCGAGATCGACGAGTATGCGCAGGCCGCTTGCCCGCGTCAGATTGTAAGGATCTCGGGAAACGGAAAAGAGCTTGTGGAAGGAGGTGTTGCCGATGGTCAACTGCGCGGCGAAGATGCCCTGCATCCAGCAGGTCGCGGCCAGGGTCTTGTCGTCGAGCAGCATGTTTTGCCCGCTGCGGATGATGGCGCCATGGCGGCGCGCCACAACGCGCTCCTTTTCGCGTAGCACGATGTGCCTGTTATGCGGCCCATCCGGCACGAAGAAGGAAATGAGCTTTCCGTCCACATGCTCGTCAAGCATGCGCTTGGGATAAAGCGCATCGATATCCGCCTGACCGAGGCTTTCGCTGACGGCAAAAGGCGCATCCTGCACAAAGCTGCGGGCTGCGGGCTCGGCGGCAATTGCGTCCCTGCCGAGTTCACCCTTCAGCGTTGAGAGGCCATCGAGGCGGGCAAGATCGGCGTCGCTGGAAGCAGCCGGATGATCGGCAACGAAGAGGCCGAAGAAGGTCGTCGTGGCGGCCGCAGCCGGTGCGAGCGAAAGCGGCTTCGACTGGATCGCCGGGCAGGCAACCTCGTGCTGTCGACGCAGGCTCGGCAGGTTGGTGCCGAAATCCGGCACCATGGCGCCATCATTGTCTTTCGCCGGCACGATAAGCTGGATAGCGTCGGTCGCAAAGGCTGCCGCACCTTCAAGGCATCCCTGTGCCAGCCACGGGTTGCGTTTGCCGCCCTGCTGGAGGTTCTGCCGGTTCATGACCACGGGTCCGAAGGCGGCATGGCTGGCAATGTGATGGTCGATATATTGCGAGGCATAGGCCTCGCTGTTCATCAGGAAGCCGCGATCGCCAAGGCCGACATCCTGTAGGAGAATGAGATCTGCCGCGAGCGTCGCGCCGGTCGTGTTTTCGAGCGATACCTGCCAGAACCATGCGGTTTCGCTCGGATGCAGCCGAAGGCTGACCGTGTGCTTGATCTCAGCCGTCTCGCCGCTCCAGGAGAAGCCGCCCTCGGCATGACCGAAACGCACGGCAGCCTTCGGGCCAACGATCTCGACCGTTTCAGGCTTGGCGCCGCCGACGCGCAGATAAAGCCTTCCGATACCGCCATAGATAGGCGATCCCAGCACCTGGTTGATCATGACGCCGCCGCCCTGCTGATCGGCGAAATCGATCGAAAACAGCGTGCCGTTCGGCAGCGCCGAAGCCGAAAGGCCGGCACTATTGGTAAGCGTGGTAAGACCGAGTTCTTCGCGACGGGGCGTCTGAAAGTTGCGATTGAAGTCCGAGGACATAAGCTAGGTCTCGCTGATTCATGGATCGGATGGGCGCACTAAAGCATAAGGTAGAGCCTGAATATAGGAGGCATTTCGCCATTCGCGAGCGCAATCTTTTGTGACGGCTTGCCGGAGAAAGACGGAAAACATCAGATCCGACCCGGCGCCGGGCGCCGGATCTTTTAGCCGTAAACAATGCCGGCCTATCGATGCGTCGAGGTCTCCGCGACCTGATTGGCCGTGCGGATGACCGCGGACAAATCGGCTTCCTCAAAGGCCTCTTTCGAGACGCCGCTGATGCGGAAGGTCCTGTCTTCACCGGGCATCAGGTTGACGAGCATGTCGTCGACCTCGGCATTCGGGCTGATGCGATCGACGAACAGGCAGAGGTCCCGCAGCAGCGTATGCGCCGTGATGGTCACCGCAATTCCATCGCCGGTCTCGACGGTCTGAATATCGAAGCGCGGATTTGGATAGCGCAGCTCCATATCCTTCTCGAAGAACCACCAGGCTTCGGCATCACCGAGGCGGGCGCGCAGAAATTCCCGTCGGGGATCGCCCGGCGTTGCCACGTCGTCCGGGATCGCGATGTCGGCATTCTCGAAGCGGTCGCAGAGGACGCGCCAGACGGAATGATGCGCAAGCAGCTTGCCGTTGAAATCGAAGCGCTCGATGGTGAAAGGCACGCGCCAGAACAAGGTCGCATCGTTGGCGGCGACAGCGGCAAGCCCATCGCCGCGCGGCTGGATGGTCAGGAGATGCGGGGCGTAGCTGTGCTTCAACGCGTACCAGAGCGGCTTCTTGCGCCCCGCGCCGTCGATGGCCGCCCATGATGTCACCGGCCAGCAATCATTGAGCTGCCAGACGATCGTGCCCATGCAGGTCGGCCGGTGCGAGCGCATGTGATCGATGCCGAAGCCGATGGCGCGCGCCTGATTGAGCTGGGTGACGAAGAGCCAGTCATCGAAATTCTGCGGGTGAGGGAACCAGCCTTCCAACCCCTGCAGCAGCTTGTCGTTGCCGCCGGTTGCCTTTTGATGGTGCAGGACCCCGGGGGAGGCGGGTGCGCGATCCGCCTCGCGCACGGATTGCGTCAATGTCGCGAAGGTCGATGGCGCCTGCCAGCCGAATTCCGAGCAGAAGCGGGGGATATAGTTGCGGTAGGTCTCGTATCCCACCTCGTTCCAGACGTCCCAAATGTGCTTGCAGCCGTGTTCGTCGGCATTCGGCGCGATCTCCATCGAGCCGGAATAGGGGCTTCCCGCCCAATAGGGCCGTGTCGGATCGATTTCCGCCACGAGCTTCGGCAGCAGATCGAGGTAATAGCCGGCGCCCCAGGGGCGATTGCCGAGCACGTCCTGCCAGCCCCAGTCGAAATAGCCCCAGATATTCTCGTTGTTGCCGTTCCAGATCACCAGCGAGGCGTAGGGCATGAGCCGGGTGATGGCTTCGCGCGCCTCCGCCTCGATCTCGCTGTAGACAGGCTCTTCTTCGGGGTAGGTGGCGCAGGCAAACAGGAAATCCTGCCAGACCATGATACCGGCGGCGTCGCATTCTTCATAGAACGTATCGGTCTCATAGATGCCACCGCCCCAGACGCGCAGCAAATTCATGTTGGCATCGCGCGCCTGGGCGATCCGCTCGCGATAACGCTCTCGCGTCACGCGCGGCAGGAAGCAGTCATCCGGAATCCAGTTGGCGCCGCGGGCAAAGACCGGCACGTCGTTGACGACGAGGGTGAAGGCAGAGCCGATCTCATCCGGCGTCGTGTCGAGCCGCACGGAGCGGAAGCCGACGCGGCGAGTCCAGTCGTCGAGAGATGCACCATCGGAGCCGAGCAGTTGCAGCTCGAGGTCGTAGAGCGGCTGGTCGCCGAGCCCATGCGGCCACCAGACTTGCGGATTGTCGATGCGGCACTCGATCTGCGCGTGGGTTTCTCCCTGCGCAACACGGACTTCCGATCGCTTGCCGTCGACCGACAGCACCAGGGCTACGCTATCCGTACCCTTCGCCGCCCATTCGATCTCGACATGCAGGCGCGCGACGCCCTGGCCTCCCTGCAGCGTGATTTCCGGTCGAATGCTGCCGAGGCGTGCTTTCGACCAGCTTTCCACGGCGATCGGTTGCCAGATACCCGAGGTGACGACGGTCGGACCCCAGTCCCAGCCGAAATTGCAGGCCATCTTGCGGATGAGATTGCTCGGGCCGGGATAGTTCTGGGGAATATCGGCGGCGCTGCCGAGCTGCTTGCGGACCTCTTCGCCATGTTCATAGGCGGATTGGAAGTTGACGATCAGCTCGTTACGGCCGCTCTTGAGGTTGTCGCCGATATCGAAACGGTAGCTGCGGTGCATGTTGCGGGTTTCGCCGAGGACTTTGCCGTTCAGCTCCAGGCGCGCCGCAGTGTCGAGCCCCAGGCACGACAGATCGACGCGATCGGCCTCTTCACCGTCCCAGTCGAAGGCGAGCCGATAGCGCCAGGCGGAGCGACCAATCCAGTCCTGCGAGATTTCGTTGACGTCGAGATAGGGGTCGGTGATCAGCTGCGCCGCCATCAGGTCGAGATGCACGTTGCCGGGCACGGCCGCCGCAATGCTGTTCGGCAGCGACGGTGCGCTGGAGGGCGCGCGAAGGCGCGAGATGGTCCAGCCGGTGTCGAGCGTCTGTCTTTTCATGTCATGGATCCGTGATGAAATGGATGTCTCAAATGGCCTTCGGCGCGATGAGTTGCGGCCGGGCCCGCAGGTGGCGGTTCATATGATGAGCTTAGGCGATTCGATCCCGTTGTTCCAACGCTTCCATGATGTCGCACTGTTCACCATAGGCGGTGTCGACGGTTTTTGCGAAGCTTTGCTGCCTCCATCAGTGGCCGTAACAATGGCTACAGAATGCCATAGACTTGTGACAGCGCATGATTGTCGGCAAGCCTCGCCGATTGTCTTATGCCCGGATCGAGGTCATATCACCTAATGTCCAAGAGATCGGCAAGGTCGGCATCGTTCTGATCAATCAAACGGCATGTTTGCAAGAACACTCGTTTCGCTGCCGAGTTATCGCGAAAATAAAGCGGCTGGTTGCATATTCGATAGGCTTTTGCTTAAAGTTTAAGCTAGTCTAGTATTTTGATTTTATTTAACTTTTTCGATTATAAATCTGCAATTCGCTAATATTTCAACTCGAATTGGCAAGGTCGACCTGTCCATGAATTCCGTCTGGCCGGACGCCCCGAACGATGATTTTCGATCGCTTTTCAAGACGCATCCTTCGCCGATGTGGGTCTATGATCCGCAGACGCTGAAATTCCTGATCGTCAATGACGCAGCGCGCGATCTCTATGGCTACACCCACGCTGCTTTCGCCGTCATGACCGTGCTTGATATCCGGCCTGAGGAAGAGCGCGAGCGCATGCTCGATGCCGTGCATCAGCGCACCGATATGGAGATGGCTCAGCGCTGGACGCATCTGAAGGCCGATGGCCAGACGTTCGAGGTTTTGACCTACGGCCGTGAGATCTGCTTCGACGGCAAGGCCGCGATCCTGGCGATTGTCCAGGATCGCACCGAGGTCAACGCTGCCCGTCGTCAGGTCGATGCCACGCAGTCGCTGCTCGACAGTATCGTCGACAATCTTCCGGTCGGCGTCTTCGTCAAGGATATGGCGAGGGAAGGCCGCTACATCCTGTTCAACGAAGCCTGTGGCGGCATCATTGGGCAACGCGCGAAAGATGTCGTCGGCAAGCCGGATGAGGCCGTATTTTCGGACGAGCAGACCGCGATTTTTCGGGAGCAGGACAGGCTTGCCTTCGACACCGGCTCAACCGTCGGGTTCGAAGAGACTATCCATGCGCTGGATGGCGTCCCGCGCATCATCAAGACAGCAAAGCGTGTGCTCCCGGCTCCGAAGGGGCAGGCGCCGCGCTATCTTCTCGGCATCTCGCAGGACGTCACGGAGGAGCGCAGCGTCGAGGCGAAGCTTGCGCATCTTGCCATGCACGATTCCCTGACAGGCCTGCCGAACCGGGCCTTCTTTTCAGAGAGCATCGTGCGGCAGGTAGCCTCCGCGACGCCGGAAAAGCCTATTGCGCTGCTCTATATCGATGTCGATCATTTCAAGCATATCAATGACAGCAAGGGCCATGCCGCCGGCGACATGCTGTTGCGTCAGGTCGCCGAACGCCTCCTGCAGCTTGCCGAGAAGAGCGATCTGGTCGCGCGCCTCGGCGGCGATGAGTTCGCGCTGGTGCTGAAAATGACCGATGCGGGGCGGGCCCAGCGTTTTGCGGATCTGCTGCTGCTCTCGCTTTCCGTGCCCTTCGATCTCGACGGCGTGCGCGAGCATGTCACCTGCAGCATCGGCATCGCGATGGCGCCGGAGCATGGCAGCGATGCCGACGTGCTGATGCGGGATGCGGATCTGGCACTTTATGCCGCCAAGGGCAGCGGTCGGTCGACCTATCGCTTCTACCAGGCCGACATGCGACTGGAGGCGGAGCGGCGCCATCAGCTTACCCTCGAGCTTCGGGAAGCCCTGCAGAACGGCGAATTCGAACTCCACTATCAGCCGATCATCCGGCTGGACAATGACGGCCTGTCGGGTTTCGAGGCTCTGATCCGCTGGCGCCATCCCAGGCGCGGCCTCATCGCGCCGGCCGAGTTCATCCCCGTTGCCGAAGAGACCGGCATGATCGTGCCGATCGGCGACTGGGTGCTGCGGGAAGCCTGCCGGACTGCCGCACATTGGCCGGACAATCTGAAAATCGCCATCAACCTGTCGGTCTATCAGTTCCGCCATGCAAGCCTGCTTGCCAGCGTCGTCGCGGTTCTCGATGAAACCGGCCTCAGTCCCGGGCGGCTGGAGATAGAAGTCACCGAATCCGTCCTGCTTTCCGAGGTCGAACAGAGCCTGTCGCTGCTGCGCGCGCTGAAGGAGCTCGGCATTCGCATCGCCATAGACGATTTCGGCACCGGCTATTCGTCGCTTAGCTACCTGCGCTCCTTTTCCTTCGACAAGATAAAGCTGGATCGCAGCTTCGTCGCCGGCATGGAAACCGATCCGGGTAACCTGGCGATCGTGCGCGCCGTCGTTGGCATCGCCTCCGGCTTCAATGCGGTGACGCTCGCCGAGGGCATCGAAACGGAGGCGCAATTGGCGAAGCTGCGCGCCGAAGGCTATAACGAGGTGCAGGGCTTCCTGCTCGGACGACCGATGCCACGTGCGGAGGCCGAGGCGCGTATTTTCAGCGAGATCTATCCCCCAAAGGTCATTCGCGCCCGGCAGCCGGTGCATGGATAAAGCCTGAACGATGACGCCTCACCGGGCTGCCAAAAATATTTGAAAAAAATCGATCTCCTCTGTCGGAATGTCTCTCCGGCTGACGTCCTTGGGGCAGCCCATCGCAAGGGCACGACCCATAAACCCGTCCCCAAGGAGAGACGAACATGACCGATACAACAGAACAGACCCAGGCTTCTCAACCGCGCGTGCCGGTGCGTGGTGGTGTCGTGGCCTATCTGACGGTAGATGGCGCGACGAAGGCAGCCGAGTTTTACAAGCATGCCTTCGGCGCCGAAGAGGCCTTCATGTTCCCGGTCGACGAAAAGGGCCGGACCATGCACATCCATCTCTACATCAACGGCAGCTCCGTCATGCTGGGAGATGCCTATCCGGAATACGGCCATGCGCTGGAAAAGCCGCAGTCTTTCGTCATGCAGCTCGTCGTCGAGGACTTCGATGCGTGGTGGAAGCGCGCCGTCGATGCCGGGCTTGAGGTCATCGTCGAGCCGCAGGTGATGTTCTGGGGTGATCGCTGGGGCCAGCTTCGCGACCGCTTCGGCGTCACCTGGGCCATGAATGCGCCCGTCAACGCATAACGTCTGCAAGCTCTCGGCGCGGAATACGCGCGCCGAGAGCTTCTCCCTAGGCCGTTGGCCTATTCAGCGAGCAAGCTCCGCGTCAGCGGATGAGAGGCATCGGTAAGCCCATCCAAGACCGTGTAATGGTGCTTGTCCGGCTCGATCATCGCTTCCGTTGCGGCGCCAAGCCCGGTCCAGATATTAGCAAGCAAAGCATTCTGGCGAATGAATTCCGCACGCTCCGCGCCGCCCACCCAGCATGTGAGGCGGACATTGGTCACTGGCTCCAGCAATGCCGGGCTTTCGGTCATTGCTTCGGCGGCATCGATACGAAGTTCCGTGTTCATTTTGCGCTTCATGATCGGGCGCAGGTCGTGCAAGCCGGAGATCGCAAGGACATGGCGTATGCGTTTGAGGATCGCCTCGTCTAGCGGCGACGTCGTCGTCATCATGCGGGCGACGAGCTGACCGCCGGCCGAATGCCCCGTCAGAATGATGGGGCCGTCCACCATCTCCGCTGCCTTGGTGATCGCCGCCGCGATCTCCCTGCCGATGCCGCCGATGCGATTTGCCGGGCAAAGCGTGTAAGAGGGGATTGCCACCGCATAGCCGGCCGCAATCGAGCCGGCCGCGAGATGTGACCAATAGCTCTTGTCCAGCTGCAGCCAGTAGCCGCCATGCACGAAAACCACCAATCCCTTTGGGTGGCCTTCGGGCAGGAAGAGATCGAAGCGGTTGCGCTCAGCGGGACCATAGACGAGATCAAGCTTTGCGCGCGCCGCTGCGGAAAGGCTTTCGCGGAAAGACCTGGCTGGCTCCACCCAGGCATCCGGCCATCGATTGCCGTCAACGATGTACGCGCCGTTGGTATAGGCGCTCTCCCAATCGGTCAGCTTGAAATAGCTCATTTCCAACTCCTCCGTTTCGGCGCTCGGCGACGATCGGTCAGGTTACAGCCGAGCGCACGGCAAAGCGTGCATCCTTCCATGAGCCGCTGCGCAAGATCTCTTCCAGCACCGCCGCGGCGCGCCAGACATCGCGATAACTGACATAAAGCGGAGTGAAGCCGAAGCGCAGCGTCGAGGGCGCGCGGAAATCGCCGATCACGCCGCTGTCGATCAATGCCTGCATGACCTCATAGCCGTTGCTATGGGTAAAAGAGACCTGACTGCCGCGCCGCTCGCTGTCGCGCGTGGTGTCCAACATGACGCCATATTGGCCGCATTTCGCTTCGACGAGCCGGATGAAGAGATCGGTGAGGGCGATGCTCTTTTGGCGCAGAGCATTCATGTCCACTTCATCCCACAGCGAAAGCGCACCCTTTAGCGCCCTCAGCGAAAGGATGGGCTGCGTGCCGCAGAGGAAGCGCTTGATGCCGGCGTCGCCATCAAAGCCTCGCTCGAAAGCAAAAGGCCGGGCATGGCTCCACCAGCCGCTAAGCGGCTGGACGATCGATGCATGGTGGCGGCGCGCGGCATAGATGAACGCCGGGGCACCCGGGCCGCCGTTCAGATATTTATAGGAGCACCCGACGGCGAAATCCGCGTTTGAACCATCGAGATCGACAGGAAGCGCGCCGGCGCTATGGCACAGATCCCAGATGACAAGCGCGCCTGCCGCCTGGATACGCTTGGTCAGCGCTGCCATGTTGCGCAGTTCGCCGTTCTTGTAGTTGACGTGATTGACGAGCACGACGGCGACACTCTCGTCGATCAGTTCCTCGATGCTATCGGCATCGCGGCCTTCGAGGCGAAGCGTAACGCCGGGACGGGTCGAAGCCACGCCTTCGGCCATATAGAGATCGGTGGGGAAGCTGTCGCCTTCGGCGACGATAACGTTCCGATCCGGCCGCATCGTCAGGGCTGCATGCAGCGTCTTGTAGATATTGATCGACGTGGAGTCGGTGACGACAGTCTGGCCCTCAGCCGCGCCGATCAACCGGCCGATGCGATCACCGAGTTCGAGCGGAAGATGAAACCAACCGGCGCTGTTCCAGCTGCGGATCAGGCCGTTGCCCCATTCCTCCATGGCCGCCTGGCGCACTTCGGCAAAGACATCGTGGGAGGCCGCGCCCAGCGAATTGCCATCGAGATAGATAACGCCGGCTGGCAGGGCAAAACGGCTGCGGAAGGCGCGCAGTGGGTCGTTCTCGTCCATAGCCTCAATGGCGGCGAGATCGGGAAGGCTGTCCATGATTGTATGGCCTCTTGATTTATTCGCGAATGGTTTCCCGGGTGGCTGCTCCGCCGCGGCTGCGGCGGATGCTCGGTAGCGCCAGCATAATGAGCACGAAGAGGCCCGTGGCGAGTTTCAGGTTCGGCGGCGGCATGCCGGCGGCAAGGCTGAGCGATACGAGCTGATAGTAGACGATTGAGCCAACGAAAGGCGCAAGCAACTGCCGCAATACGGTCTGCTTGCCGGTGAAGGCTTCGCCGATCATTAGAGCGGCGAGGCCGTTGATCAGGATGCCGATGCCCATATTGACGTCGGCAAAGCCCTGAGACTGCACCATCAATGCGCCGCCGGCGGCGGAAAAAGCGCTGGCGATGCCGACGCCGCCGATGGTGGCGGCCCAGACATTGATGCCCTGTGCTTCGGCCATGTCGGGATTGGAGCCGACGGCGCGCATGGCCGTGCCCTTTTCCGTCTTGAAGTAAAGATTGAGGCCGATGAGGACGATAATGGCGATCAAGCCGGCAACGACGATCTTGCTTGCCGGGAAGCCGGGTTCTGCAAACGGCACCCAGTCGAACACGGTCGGCGAGCCGAAGACGGACAGGTTGGATTTGCCCATAATGGCGAGATTAACGCTGTACAGCATCGTCGACATCAGGATGCCGGCGAGCAGCGTGTGGATGCGGAAGCGCAGGTGAATGAATGCCGTGCAGCAACCGGCAGCAAGGCCGATGACGAAGGCCACGATAATGGCGAGTGGTGGAGCGACGCCGGCGGCGAGCAGGACGCCGCAGACGCAGCCCCCGAGCGGAAATGCGCCTTCGCTGGTCAGATCCGGAAAATTCAGCATGCGGAAGGGGATCATGATCCCGAGGACGACGAAGCTCAGGATGAAGCTCTGTGCCAGCGTGACCGGGATGAGCGAGACGAAACTCGAAACGGTTGTCTGAATGAAATCCATGATATCAGCTCACCAGCAACATTCGGTCGGTCTTGACGGAGAAATGACCGATGAGTTCGGGCACGGTGATGCGCCGCTTTCCTTCCCCGGTGATTTCCAGATGAAGGCGGCCGGCGTCGAGCATGATGATGCTGTCGCCGAAGTCGACAGCATGCTGCATGTTGTGCGTCACCATCAGCGTCGTTAGCTTCAGCGCCTCGACCGTGCGAACCGTTGCCTGCATGACGATATCGGCGGTGCGCGGATCAAGCGCGGCGGTGTGTTCATCAAGCAGAAGTACATCGGGCGAGCCGCCAACCGCCATGATCAACGAGAGCGATTGCCGCTGGCCACCGGAAAGCAGCTCCACCTTGGTATCGAGCCGATTTTCCAGGCCGAGCCCGAGAACGGCGAGACGCTCCTTGTAAGCGGCAAGGCGCGCAGCGTTCAGCCCGGGACGAAATCCTCGCGTTTTGCCGCGCAATTCGGCCAGAAGCATGTTCTCGCCGACGGTCATGCTCGCTGCAGTTCCCTTCATCGGGTCCTGAAACACGCGCGCCAGACGGGCGGCGCGCTTGTGCACCGGCATGTTGGTCACGTCGTTGCCGTTGATGAGGATCTCTCCGGAGTCGAGGCTGAGTGCGCCTGAGATCGCGTTGAGCATGCTGCTCTTGCCCGCGCCGTTCGAGCCGATGACGACGCCGAACTCACCGGATTTGAGGGAAAGTGTCAGGCCGTTGAGCGCGACTTTCTCGTCCGGCTGGCCTCTGTAGAAAACCTTGCGCGCGGATTTGATGTCCAGCATCCGTGCCTCCCTGCAATGTAGGCTTAGAAAATGGCGGCGTTCATGACGCCGCCATGGATCCGAATGATCGCTAGAAGATGCCGCCGATTACTTCGTGAAGCAATTGCAATCGGCAAGCGAAGCCGGGACTTCGGCACCGAAAGCCTTCAGAACGGCCTTGTTGATCAGCGGCGCATGGTCCTTGTAAGCCGGAACGGACGGCTTGATCGTCTCCGGATCGGCACCCTTGAGGATCTGGGCAGCGATCTTGCCGGCATTTTCGCCGACCTGCTCGTAGTTGACGGCGAAGCTGGCCGGGACGACGCCACTGCGAACGGCGGCATCGTCGGAATTGACGATCGGGATCTGTGCTTGGCGGGCGGCGGCGGCAACGGCAGGAATTGCCGGCTGCAGCAGGTTGGAAGCCGGCGTGTAGATCACGTCGGCCTTGCCGGCGAGCGATGCAATGCGCTGCTGGATGTCGTTGACGTTGTCGACACCGACCGGCACGACCTCGAAGCCGGCAGCCGGAGCGGCAGCCTTGACCTTGTCGATCAGCGCAACGTCATTGGCTTCGCCCGGATTGTAGGGCACGCCGAGACGCTTGGCATTCGGCAGCAGCTTCTTGGTGAAGGTCAGGATCGCGGAAATGTCCTGCAGGTCGCTCGAGCCGGTAATGCCGACGTCACCCGAATCCCACGACGGGACGAGCTTGGCGGCGACCGGATCGGTGACTGCGGTGAAGACGATCGGAATGCCGGAGCCGGCGAGCGCCTTCTTGGCGATCTGCGATACCGGTGTCGTGACCGTATACATCAGCTTCGGATGTTCGGATTGCAGCTTGGCGATCATCTGCGGCACGAGCGAAGCGTCGAAGCTCGTATTGCTTTCGGAATAGACGACATCCTTGCCTTCGACGAAGCCATTATCGGCGAGTGCCTTCTTGAAGCCGGCGATCGAGGCGTTGAGCTGCGGATGCTCGCCGAAGTTGGCGATTGCGATCTTGATGGGCTCGGCCGATGCCGAGGCGACGCCTGCCATGAAGGCACCGGCAACCACGAGGCTGGACAGCCATTTGGACGTAAAGCTACGCATATTTTCCTCCCGAATGTGTCAAGGAGCCATGTTCCCTCGGCTCTCTTGACGGGGATCATAGCGACTGCTGCAAGCCTGTCAATTTGCGATATATGATATGCACCGCACGCGCCTTTAATATATAATTTCCCGTTACGGCGATTTTATATATAATCCGGGCCGGAAGAGGGCTGGGATAGAGGTCATGCAGGACAAGGATGCGTTGAGCAAGACTGAGGCAGCCTACTGGCTGTTGCGGCGCGATATCCTCAATACGAGGCTGAGACCCGGCGCATCTTTGCGGCTCGGCGCTCTCCGGGATATTTACGGTGTCGGCTGGACACCACTTCGCGAGGCGCTGTCGCGGCTGGAGGCCGAGAAGCTGGTGACGGCCGTCAGCAATCGCGGCTTTGCAGTAGCACCCGTATCGCGTGCGGAACTGGAAGACCTGATGCGGGCCCGCATGGTCGTCGAAGTGCCGCTCCTTCTGGAGTCGATCGAAAAGGGCGGCCCGGACTGGGAGTCCGCCGTCGTCACAGCGCATTACCGCCTGTCGCGCTGCAAGATCGTGCCGGACGATGCCTCCGATGAGATGGCCGACGAATGGGACGAGAAGCATACGGCCTTTCATGCCGCGCTCGTCAGCGCGGCAACATCGAACTGGCTCCAGCGTTTCCAGGCCACTATCAGCGACCAGCTTCGCCGCCATCACCGCTTCCTCGGCTTGGCGCCGACACAGCGAGCTGCTGCCGGCCTGACGATCGGCTATGAAAAGGCGGCAGCGGCCCTGCAGGATGCCATGGCGATCGAGCACCATACCGCACTGATGGAAGCAGCCCTCGACCGCGATCTCGATCGCGCCAAGGCGCTGATGACCGAGCACATCGGCTACACGCTGCAGGTCTATATTCGCTCGGAGGATGAGCAAGAGCGGGAAGGGCAAAAGCAGCTCATCGGCACGCGACCATAGAAAATCGCCGCGTCCTTCAATCGAAGGATGACAAACCGGCACGGGCTCCTATTCTCAACACAGTTTTTTGAATTTTGAGACCGGCCAATCATGATGGCGGCTGGTGGGAGGACATCATGACGCGTGTAGTGGTTATCGGCGCGACCGGCCATGTCGGGACATATCTCGTCCCTCGGCTGGTCGAGGCGGGGCACCAGGTGGTGGCAATCAGCCGAGGCCAGGCGAAGCCCTATTCGCCGAACCGGGCCTGGGACGACGTCGAAATGCTGACCATGGACCGCGCAGGTTTGGAGAAAGACGGCAGTTTCGGCCCGGCGATCCGCGCATTGAAGGCAGATATCGTCATCGACATGATCTGTTTCACGCTGGATAGCGCCAGGCACCTGACCGAAGCGCTTGCCGGACATGTCAGCCACTTCCTGCATACGGGCACGATCTGGACGCACGGCTTCTCGACCGTGGTTCCGACGCCGGAGGAGGCGCCAAAGCGGCCGTTTGGTGACTACGGTACGCAGAAGGCGGCAATCGAGACGCATCTTCTGGAAGAGGCTCGCCGCCGGGCATTTCCCGCGACCTTGATCCACCCGGGCCATATCGTCGGCCCAGGCTGGTCTCCCCTTAATCCGGCCGGCCATTTCAATCTCTCAGCGTTTTCGACATTGGCGCGCGGCGAAACGCTTGCTTTACCGAATTTCGGCCTCGAGACGGTTCACCATGTCCATGCCGATGATGTCGCGCAGATGTTCATGGGCGCGATCGCCAACTGGAGTGTATCGACCGGGGAGGCGTTTCACGCGGTTTCGAGCGGCGCGCTGACGCTCAGGGGCTATGCCGAGGCGATGTCACGGTGGTTCGGTCATGAACCGAAGCTTGAGTTCCTGCCCTATGAGGCTTGGGCAAAGGACCAGACGCCCGAGGATGCGCAGGCCACCTGGGAGCACATCGCCCGGAGCCCGAATTGCTCGATCGCCAAGGCGCAGAGATTGCTTGGTTATCAGCCGCGCTATACATCGCTGGAGGCAGTTCAGGAATCGGCCGCATGGCTGATGGCGAATGGCCGGATCAGCTGACGAGCCGGACTTCGGGCCTTCATCGCCTGAGCCAAGCCTCCATACCCTCGGCCGCCGCTCGCCCAGTGGCAAAGCAGGCCGTAAGCAGGTAGCCGCCCGTCGGCGCTTCCCAATCGATCATTTCCCCGGCGACGAACAGGCCGGGGAGCTTCTTCAGCATATAGCCCTCATCGAGCTCGCTCCAGCGGATGCCGCCGGCCGATGAGATGGCCTCGGCAATGGGCCTTGGTCGCAAAAGCGGGATCGGCAAGGCCTTGATCAGCCGCGCGAGACTTTCTGGATCTGAAAGGATAGGCGGCGCTGCCAGTTCACGGATCAGGCCGGCCTTCACGCCTTCGATCCCCGCGCCCTTGCGCAGGCGGTTGGAAAGGCTGATCTTAGCGTCCTGCCGGGCGAGGTCCCGTGCGAGCCGCTCGGTTGTGCGTCCAGGTACAAGATCGACGACGAGAACAGCTTTGTCTCCGCGTGCCAGCCGGTCGCGCAACGCGGCGGCATGGGCATAGACCAGGCTGCCTTCGATGCCGGTCTGCGAGATGACGAACTCACCGGGAACCGTTCCCGCCTCGGAAGTGGCTGTGACCGCTTTCAGCGGCGCGCCGGCGAAGCGTTCCTTGAATGGCACACTCCAGGCGACGTCGAAGCCGCAATTGGCCGGCTGGAAGGCGGCGATATCGATCCCCTTGTCTTCGAGCCAGTCGACCCATGCCGCATCCGAACCCAATCGAGGATAGCTGGCACCGCCAAGCGCGAGCAAAGCGGCGTCATAGTCGACGATCTCGCGTCCCTGTGGTGTCTCCAGAACCAGGCCGCCATCGGCGAAACCGGACCAACGGTGCCGCGTCATAACCCTCACACCTTGGGCCTCCAGCCGCGCGAGCCAGGCGCGCAGCAGGGGCGACGCCTTCATGGCCTTCGGGAACACACGGCCGGAGGAGCCGATAAATGTCTCCGTGCCCAATCCTTCGGCCCAGGCCCTGACGTCGTACGGTCCAAAGCAATCGAGCGCGGCGCGCAGCCGGGGTGAGGTCGTACCGAAGCGGTCGGCGAAGAGACGGAACTCTTCCGAATGGGTGATGTTCAGCCCGGATTTGCCGGCCAGCAGGAATTTGCGCGCAACCGTTGGCATGCTGTCATAGACGGTGACACGATGGCCCGAAGTAGACAGAACTTCTGCCGCCATGAGCCCGGCGGGGCCGCCGCCGATGATTGCGATCTGCTTTTCAGCCATGGGCCAATCCGGTGCCAATTACCATTCGTTCTCTTGGGCCGGACCGGTCACGAAAGCAAGATCGTTCCATCCAGATTCAAGGAAACTCCTGCCTCAAGCAACGGCCTTCATTATGACATATCCACATTTAAATCGATATAACCGTCTGGTTACTACCGCCCGCGAATCGCCGGGGGCTGTCAACTGATGCGATGATCGGTTACTTATCGGCGACAGGAAGGGCCTTTAAGCCTTGTGAGATGTCGCCGGGAGCCATGATGTCGGAAGCCAGAACCGTGAAACGCCGTGCCAAGAGCGCAGACGCTGCGAATGCCGATGAAGGGGCATCGCGGGCGACTGCAGAACGGCCGCGTCTGAGGGACGCAGAGCGCACGAGCAAGGCGATCCTGGCTGCAGCGACGAAGGAGTTTGCCGAGCGCGGCTATGGCGGCGCCCGCGTTGATGCCATTGCCGAGCGTGCCAAGATCAACAAGCGGATGCTTTACCATTATTTCGGTGGCAAGGATGCGCTCTATGTCGCCGTTCTCGAAGGCAGCTACATCGCCATCCGCTCGGCCGAGGCCAGGCTTGATCTCACGCATCGCTCGCCCAGGGATGGCATGCGCGAGCTTGTTGTTTTCACATGGCAATATTTCCTGGATCACCCTGAATTCCTTGGCATTCTCAGCACGGAAAACATGCACAAGGCCCGCTTCCTGAAGCGGTCGGCCCGCATTTTCGAGCTGCATTCCCCCTTGGTCGCGGAAATTTCCGGCCTGCTGGATCGAGGCGCGGCCTCCGGTGATTTCCGTCCCGGCTGCGATCCGGTGAAGATATACATGAGCATCGCCGCGCTTGGCTCGTTCTTCCTGACGAACCGCTGGACACTGTCGACGATCTTCCGGCGCAATCTCTCCGACAGGGCGGAAATCGAGGCCTGGGGCGAGCATATCGTCGAGGTCATTTTCGCTTATCTGCGCCCCTAAGCGCCTTTCAGCCACTCTCTCCGTAATCCCTGCTTCGCGCTCTTGCTTCTTGGCGTTGACAGGTGTGCATTGGCATGTCAGTTATGTAACTATATGGTTATTTACGGGAGGAATGGCTTATGGCGACAAGGCCAATCGGGATCATCATGCACGGCATCACCGGACGCATGGGCTACAATCAGCACCTGCTGCGCTCCATCCTGGCGATCCGCGAGCAGGGCGGGGTGTTGCTGTCGAATGGCGACAGGCTGATGCCAGAGCCGGTGCTTGTCGGCCGCAATGCCGAGAAGATCGAGGCCATTGCCCGCAAGCACGGCCTGTCGAAGACGACGACCGATCTCGATGCCGCTCTGGCCGATCCCGCCAATGCGATCTTCTTCGATGCAGGCTCGACGCAGATGCGCGTCGAGTTGCTGGAGAAGGCGATTGCCGCCGGCAAGCATGTCTATTGCGAAAAGCCGATCTCCGAGACGCTGGAAGAAGCGCTGTCGGTGGCAGCGTCCGCCGAGCGGCGCGGCGTCAAGAACGGCGTGGTGCAGGACAAGCTATTCCTGCCGGGCCTGCGCAAGATCGCCATGCTGCGCGACAGCGGCTTCTTCGGAAAAATCCTGTCGGTGCGCGGCGAGTTCGGCTACTGGGTGTTCGAGGGCGATTGGGGCGTGCAGGCGCAGCGTCCGTCGTGGAACTACCGCAAGGCCGACGGCGGCGGCATGATCCTCGATATGCTGCCGCATTGGCGCTATGTGCTCGACAATCTGTTCGGCGAGGTCAGGTCGGTGAGCTGCCTTGGCGCCACCCATATTCCAAGCCGTGTCGATGAGAGCGGCAAGACCTATGCCGCCGATGCCGATGATGCGGCCTATGCCACCTTCGAGCTCGAGGGCGGGATCATCGCCCATATCAATTCCTCCTGGGCGGTTCGCGTCCGTCGCGACGATCTCGTCACCTTCCAGGTCGACGGCACGCATGGGTCTGCGGTCTGCGGGCTGATGCGCTGCTGGACGCAGCATCGGGTCAACACGCCGAAGCCGGTATGGAACCCGGACCAGCCGCAGCCGATCAACTTCTTCGAGACCTGGGACGAGGTTCCCGACACGCAGGTATTCGACAATGGCTTCAAGGTGCAGTGGGAGGGTTTCCTGCGCCATGTCGCCGAGGATGCGCCGTGGAAGTTCAGCCTGCGCGAGGGCGCCAAGGGCGTGCAGCTTGCAGAACTCGCCCAACAGAGCTGGCAAGAACGCCGATGGGTCGATGTGCCGAAGCTAAGCCAGTGATAGGGAGATAGGATCATGACAAGAAGCCTTCGCCTGCCAACCGTCGGTGGCACGCTTGCCGACTTCACGATCAGCAATGCGCCTCTGAGCGCTCCGGAAAAGCCGGCCAGCGGTCACAGGTTCAATCGCGTGGCATATGCCGCCGCTCATATTGTCGTCGACCCGCTGGCAGATAACGATCCTTGGCTCGATCGCAATATCGACTGGGAGCGCACCATCGCCTTCCGCGAATATCTCTGGGATCTCGGTCTCGGCGTGGCGGAGGCCATGGACACGGCGCAGCGCGGCATGGGCCTCGACTGGGCCGGCGCGAAGGAACTGATCGCCCATGCACAATCGGCTGCCCGCAACAGGTCGGATTCGCTGAT
Source organism: Rhizobium sp. A22-96 (assembly GCF_053521805.1). NCBI lineage: Bacteria > Pseudomonadati > Pseudomonadota > Alphaproteobacteria > Hyphomicrobiales > Rhizobiaceae > Rhizobium > Rhizobium sp. A22-96. The sequence goes on along the minus strand of NZ_JBNWDQ010000001.1, from coordinate 968,526 downwards.
CGCCTATGGCGCCGGCACCGATCATCTGCAACCCGGGCCGGATGTGACCATCGATGATGTCATTCGTGCCTATGAAGAGCAGATTGCTTATGTGGAAGGGCAGGGCGGCCGGATCATTCTGATGGCGAGCCGTGCGCTTGCCGCAGCCGCCAAGAGCCCGGACGACTATATCCGCGTCTACGACCGTATTCTCGGACAGGTGAAGGAGCCTGTCATGATCCACTGGCTCGGCTCGATGTTCGATCCGGCACTGGCCGGATACTGGGGGTCGGTCGACGATCTGCGGGCGATGGACACAGCCGTCGCGATCATCAACCAGAACGCTGCCAAGGTCGATGGCGTGAAGATTTCGCTGCTCTCGGCCGAGAAGGAAATTATCATGCGCCGCCGGCTCGATCCGGCCGTGAAGATGTATACGGGCGATGACTTCAACTATGCAGAACTGATCGCCGGCGATGAGCAGGGTTATTCGCACGCACTGCTCGGCATCTTCGATGCCATCGCACCGGCAGCAAGCGCCGCCCTGGCGAAGCTCGCCCAGAACGATCTCGATGCCTTCCATCAGCTCCTGGCGCCGACCGTTCCTCTGTCACGCCATATCTTCAAGGCGCCGACGCGCTTCTATAAGACCGGTGTCGTTTTTCTAGCCTATCTCAACGGCTTTCAGGATCACTTCCAGATGCTTGGCGGCCAGCAGAGTACGCGTTCGATCCAGCATCTCTCGGAGCTCTTCCGGCTCTCGGATGCTGCCCGCGTCCTGCGTGACCCGGACCTAGCGGTGCGCCGGATGAAGACGATCCTTGCCACGGTCGGCATCGATTAACGGACGAGGGATCGGGGAGGATCATCATAATGGCCGTAGAAGGTCTATCCATCAATCTGGCGACGGTGCGCCAGCAATTTGACATGCGCCAGGCGGTGGAAGCCTGCTTGAAGCAGGATATCGTCGCGATCGCACCCTGGCGCGATCAGGTGCACAAGATCGGGCTTTCGGAAGCCGCAAAAATCGTCGCTGACAACAAGCTCAAGGTCACCGGTCTCTGCCGCGGCGGCATGTTTCCTGCCGCAAGCGTTGAAGGCAGGGCGACCGCGATCGACGACAACAAGCGCGCGATCGATGAGGCGGCGGCGCTCAATGCGGATTGCCTCGTGCTCGTCGTTGGTGGTTTGCCTGAAGGATCGAGAGATATCCTGCATGCCCGCGAGATGGTGGCCGACGGTATCGCGGCGATATTGCCGCATGCCCGCAGCGCTGGCATTCCGCTGGCGATCGAGCCGCTGCATCCAATGTATGCCGCCGACCGCGCCTGCGTGAACACGCTGGAACAGGCGCTGGATATTTGCGATCTGCTGGGTGACGGTATCGGCGTTGCCATCGACGTCTACCACGTCTGGTGGGACCCGAAGCTCTATGAGCAGATTGCACGCGCCGGCGCCGGCGGGCGGATCCTGGCGCATCACATTTGCGACTGGCTAGTCCCGACGACCGATCTGCTGCTCGATCGCGGCATGATGGGCGATGGCGTCATCGACCTGAAAGCGATCCGTGCCGAGATCGAGAAGGCAGGCTTTTTCGGTCTGCAGGAAGTGGAAATCTTCTCTCAGAATAATTGGTGGAAGCAGCCCGGCGAGGAGGTTCTGTCCACCTGTGTCGATCGTTTTCGTACCGTTTGCTAGGCGAAAGCAATTGACACCGATCAGGCACAAAAAAGCCGGGCCATTATCTGGCCCGGCTGAATTTTTTAAAGCGTGTTAGATGCAGCGGCTTATTCGGCCGAAACGATCTTGCCGCCTTCCCACTTGTAGAGCGAGAAGCTCTGCGAGGTGAGGTCGCCGGTTTCGCCATAGGTGACCTTGCCGATGGCGGTATCGACAGGTTCGCCCTTCTTCAGCGCAGCGCCGACGGCTTCGGCATCATCCGCCTTGCCAGCCTTTTCGATGCCGGCCTTGAGGACCTGAACGGCGGCATAGGCGTTGAGCGTGAAGGCTTCTGCCGGAATGTTGCGAGCCTTCAGGGCTGCAACGGCGCTCTGCGACGCCGGGTTCTTCAGGGCGTCTGCGGCGTTGGTGAAGATCGTGCCGGCCGCGGCGTCGTTGGCGATTGCCCAGTATTCGGTGTTGGACAGGCCGTCGCCGCCGATGATCTGAGCCTTGACGGAGATGTCATGCAGCTGGCGAGCCAGCAGACCTGCTTCCGGGTGATAGCCACCGAAATAGATGACTTCGGCTCCGGCCTGCTTCAGCTTTGCCGTCAGCGAGCTGTAGTCCTTTTCGCCCGGGGTCAGGGAGTCGTTGAGGACTTCGGTCACGCCGCCCTTGTTGAGGGCTGCCTTGAAGGCGTCCGCCAGGCCCTTGCCGTAGGCGCCCTTGTCGTTGAGGATGGCGATCTTCTTGTCCTTGAAGTTCTTCACCACGTATTCGCCGGCAACGACAGCCTGCTGGTCGTCACGGCCGCAGGTGCGGAAGACATTCGTCAGGCCGCGATTGGTCAGGTCCGGAGCGGTCGCCGTTGGCGTGACCATCAGGATGCCGTTTTCGGCAAGCGCATCCGAAACCGGAATGGCAACACCCGAGGTGACCGGGCCGACGACGTAGCGGATGCTGTCACCAACGAAGCCGTTGGCAACCGATACGCCCTGCTTCGGATCGCCGGCGTCGTCGCCGAGCTTCAGAACCAGCTTCTGGCCGAGAACGCCGCCGCTCTTGTTGATTTCCTCGATGGCGGTCTGCGCGCCGTTCTTGACCTGCTCGCCATAGGCGGCGACCGGACCGGTCAGCGGTGCGATAAGGCCGATCGTGATGTCGGCATGTGCGAGAGGTGCAAAGGCCAGCGAAGCGACGAAGGTCGCGGCCGTCAATGTCTTCAGACTCATATTATCTCTCCTTGGATGGGCGCGGCAGCGCCCTTTGAACCCGCCCAATCGCCTGTCTCGACGCGCAAACTGCCGTAAGGCGCTTCTCCTAAAGAAGACAGAACTGACATCGAAGCCGATGACCCGCTTTCGGACATTTTTGACCTCGAAAGCGTTCATAAGGGTATTTTCTGTAGGAATATTGCGACGATTCCGCAAGAAAATAACCGTCGTGAAGACAATTTTGACGATTTTTCGCGATTTTTCGTCGAGGGATGGTTGCTATAATATTACAGGCATGGGTTGCGAACCGGGCTTGCTACTCGCAAAATCTCGAAACGGCAGCCGAAGCTCACCTCTACACTCCATCGCGCCATGCCTGCCGATAGCGAATCAATCCGGCCAGCTCGGAACGGACCGGCTTATTCCCTGCAGCAATCGGCGGGCGGATGCCGGTCAGCAGGGCGGCGCCCTGGCTGGTTCCCGTCGAGCCCGCCAGAGCGATGACGTCGGTATTCGTCAGTGCGGACAAGGTCACGAGATAGGGGCGATTGAGCGCAAAGGGCCCTTCGACGAAGATCGGTCCCTTGGCGCCGATCAGGCCGAGGCAGGCTTCCGTCATCAGGGCAAGATAGAGGTTCACGGCGGCGAGAAGCTCGGCATCCGTCGCCGAGGCATCGCCGATCCAGCGCATTTTTTTGCCCGGGAAGGGTCCTGAGCCTTCGACGACGTTGGGCAACAGCATGATGCCCTTCTCGATCGTGGCTTGAAGAGCGGCCTCGATTGCCTCCGGAGTTGCGGTCCCGATTTGCGCGGCCAGGATCTCGAATTCGCGACCACCCATGAAGCGGGAGGAGGGCACGGCGCGGCCATAGGCATCGACATTGGCAAGGGCATCGCGCTGCGGATCTAGATGCAAGAGATCGCCGCCGACCGCGAAGTTGATCACCCATGTTCCCGTCGACACCACGGCGAAGGGCGCTTCATTCTCGACCAGATGCGGCAGCAGCGAGGCATTGGAATCATGGATGCCGCAATAGACCGGGACCGGCGCCGCAAGCCCGATATTGGCGGAAAGCGCCGGCAGCACCGGCCCGAGCGTATCGAAAGCGGAGCGAACCGGCGCCATCAGAGTGCGAATGCCTAGAGTGTCCACGAGAGAGGAATAGGTTCCGGTGGTCGGATTCCAGAGATCCGTGTGGCAGCCGAGCGAAGTCACCTCGTTGGCGGCGACGCCGGTCAGGCGCAAGGCCCAATATTGCGGATAGGTCAGGATCGCCGCGACGCGGGCGAATTCTTCGGGAAAGGTGCTCTTCTGATAGTGGATCTGCGCGCCGACATTCAGCCCGCCGGATAGCCGTGGTGAAAAGGTTTCGGCAAAGGCCGGGCGCAACTGCCTATAGGCATCCTGTATGGCTTGCGGATAGAGATGCTCGTAATCGAGCACCGGCAGGGCAAGGTGCCCGTCTGCATCGAGCAGCACCGCCGAAGCGCCATGCGTGGTGATCGATATGGCGTCGAAGCCGGGTGCTGTTGCAAAGCCCTTCAGAGCACCGAGGATGAAATCCCAAAGCCTGTCGACATCGTAGTGTGGATAGGGGCTGGTCTTCAGCACGCCATTGCTCGTCTTGACGACGGCGATTTCGCCACCGGTTTCGGCATCGAGTACCACGACCTTGGCGTTGGTCTTGCCGATGTCAATGACGGCAATGCGGCGATAGGCTGATACGGCGGTCATGGCAGATGGAAGACCGTGACGAGATCGCTCTGCACCGGCGAATTGTCGGGATTGGTGGCCATGATGTCTGACATGTGCGCCCACCATCTCTTCATGACGGGATGGTCTGGCAGGCTCGCCAGTCTATGATCCCTCGGGCGCGTCAGAACGCCGAAGAGCGTATTCGTCTCGCGGTCGAGATGGATGGAATAGTCGCTGGCGCCGGCCTCATGCAGCAGGTCCACCAGATCGGGCCAGATCTCGTCGTGGCGTTTCCGGTATTCCGCCTCCATGCCGGGATTGAGCTTCATCTTGAAGGCGTGGCGCTCGAGGGTTGGGGTCATTTGGAACTCATGGTCCTGATGCGCCTTGCGACGATCGGCAGGGCGATGGTGATGATGAGGAGGAGGCCGATGAAGATCGACATGACGATGCCGGGAACATTGAGCAGGCCGAGGCCGAAGGTGACGAGGCCCATGACGAAGGCGGCGATGACCACGCCGCCGATCGTGCCTGAACCACCGAGGATCGAGACGCCGCCAAGCACCACCATGGTCACCACTTCGAGTTCCCAGCCGAGTGCGATCGACGGACGGGTGGAGCCGAGCCGCGAGGTCAGGCAGACGGCGGCAATGCCGCTCATCAGGCCGGTCAGGAGAAACAGGATGAATTTGACCCGCTCCACAGGAATGCCGGAGAAGCGCGCGGCGAAGTCATTATTGCCGATCGTATAGACCTGCCGGCCGAAATTCGTCGCATGCAGCAGGATCGCGAAGACGATCGCCAGCACGATGAAGAGAACGAATTCGAAGGAGAAGACCCAGAAGACATAGCCCTGGCCGAAATAGGCAAAACTATCCGGATAATTGCCGTAGGCCTGATCGCCGAGCACGATGTAGGAGATGCCGCGAAAGAGGCTCATCGTGCCGATGGTGACGACGATCGACGGCAGCTTCATGCCGGAGACGAGGAAGCCGTTGAAGAGGCCGCAGAGCAGCCCGACCCCAAGGCCGATCGCAACGAGGCCGACGGTGTCGACGCCGACCTGCGCCGCAGCGCCCATCGCTGTCGAGGCGAGCGCGATGATGGCTGCGACCGAGAGGTCGATTTCACCAGCGATGACCAGCAGCGCCATGGCAAAGGCGATCATCGCCTTTTCGGTGAAATTGAAGGTGGCATCGGAGAGATTGAAGGGATCGAGGAAATAGGGCGAGGCCAGCGAATTGAAGATGAAGATCGCGACTGCGACGCCAAGCAGCAGCGTCTCCCAGCTTGCGAGGATGCGCTTGAAAGGTGTTCCCAAACGGTCGGGAATGGCGCGCTTTTCCGTCGGTGCTTGCGAAACGGTGCTCATGTGCTTGCTCCATGGCTGGCGGTGTCCTTCGCCGCCTGATCCCTGAGAATGATGCGGCCGCGGTTGCGCTCGCGCCGGGCATTGAAGACGACGGCAAGGATGATGACGGTGCCCGAGATCGCCATCTGCGTGAACGGTGAGATGCCGATGACCGGAAGGGCGTTCTTGATAACGCCGAGGAAGAGTGCCCCGAGCACGGCGCCCGCCACCGAGCCGACGCCGCCGGCAATCGAAATGCCGCCGATGACGCAGGCCGCAACACTATCCAGTTCGAAGCCGTTGGCGATATCGACATAGGCGACGGCATAGCGCGATACCCAGAGATAGCCGCTGAGGCCGGCAAGCGCGCCCGATAGGACGAAGGCGAGGAAGCGGGTCCAGCCGACATCGATGCCGGCATAGACGGCCGCGACCGGATTGCCGCCGCTGGCATAGGTGGAGCGGCCGAACCGCGTGTAGCGCAGCACGAAATACATAATCAGCACGATGGCGATGCCGATCCAGGCGAGCACCGGCAGGCCAAGCAGCGGCGTGCGCGGCACGCTGAGGAAATTCGGGGTGAACTGATGCGCATTGACCCAGGCGCCGCCGGAGAGCACGAAAGCCATGCCGCGGTAAATGGTGAGCGTGCCGAGAGTGACGACAATCGGCGGGATTTCCAACGCCCAGACGAGATAGCCGTTGATGGCGCCGAGCACCGCGCCCATGGCGATCGCCGTCAAGACGAGAACGATCAGCGGCAGGTCGGGATAGGCGGCGTTCAGCATAGCGACGGCCATGCCGGTGAAGGCGAGATTGGCTGCGACCGAAAGATCGATTGACTTTGTCAGGATCACGGTCATCTGCGCCAAGGCGAGGATGATGAGGATCGAGGTGTCGTTGAAGATATTGGCGAGATTGCCGGGCTCGGCAAAGCCGGGGGCACGCGTTGCAAAGCCCGCGATCATCACGACGATGATGACGAAGAGCAATGTTTCTCGTCTTCTGAGGATGCGTGGCATCCGGCTCTCCCTATGCATTTCCTGTGGCGGCACGCACCAGCGTTTCCGGTGTCAGTTCCTCACGGTCGAACAGACCGGCCGAAAGCCCCTCTTTCATCACAAGCACGCGGTCCGCCATGCCGATGATCTCCGGCAGCTCTGAGGAGATCATGATGATGCTGAGGCCTTCCGCCGCCAGCTCGCTGATGAAGCCGTGGACGGCAGCTTTCGAGCCGATGTCGATGCCCTTGGTGGGCTCGTCGAGGATGATGATCTTCGGCTGAGTTGCCAGCCATTTGCCGATGACCACCTTCTGCTGGTTGCCGCCCGAGAGCGTGCCGACCGGTACGGAAAGGGCGGCCGCGCGCAGATCGAGCCTTTCGGCATATTTGCGCGCCAGCGCGAATTCATTGGCCGCCTTCAGGAAACCCTTGCGCGAGGTGCGCCCGAGTGAAGGCAGCGACATGTTCTGATAGATCGGCATCGGCAGTGCTAGGCCATGACGGCCGCGCTCTTCCGGCACGTAGACTATGCCGGCGCGAATGGCGTCCTGCGGCGAGCGTACCTGGATTTCACGACCGTCGAGCGTCAGGCGCCCGGAAAGCGGACTGGTGATGCCGAAGAGTGATTGGCAAAGCTCCGAACGCCCAGCCCCGATCAGGCCGTAAACACCGAGAATCTCGCCGCGCCTGAGCTTGAAGGAGATATCGCGGAACTCCGTGCGATGACAGTATCTATCGACTTCGAGAACAGCTTCTCCGAGTGCTACGGCAACCTTGGGAAATGCGTTGCCGACATCGCGCCCGACCATCATGCGGACGATCTCGTCCTGCGGCGTTTCCTTGAGCTTACCCTGGCCGACGGCGCGACCGTCACGGAAGACGGCGAAATTGTCGGCGATCTCATAAAGCTCGTCGAACTTGTGGCTGATGAACAGGATAGCCTTGCCCTTGGCCTTCAAGCCCTCGACGATGCGGAAGAGATCGTCGATCTCCTTGCGTGAGAGGGCGGCGGTGGGCTCGTCCATGATGACGATGCGGGCATCGATCGACAGCGCACGGGCGATCGCGACGAGATGGCGCTGCGCGATGGAAAGGTCTTTCAGCCGGGTCGAGGGGTCGATGGCGCTTTCCAGCGATTCCAGCAACTCCCTCGAGCGGCTGTTCATCGTCTTCCAGTCGATAGTGCGCCAGGACGTGCGCGGCGCGTGTCCAAGGAAGATGTTTTCGGCGACCGTCAACTCGTCGAAGAGCACGGTCTCCTGGTGGATGGCGGTAACGCCGGCATCGATGGCCGCCTGCGCATTGGCAAAGGTCGTCGGCTTGCCGTCGATCAGGATCTCGCCTTCGTTCGGGCGGTAGATGCCTGTGAGAATCTTGACGAGCGTCGATTTGCCGGCGCCATTTTCACCGATGAGAGCGGTGACCTTGCCAGGGTAGAGAGAAATGCTGACGCCATCCAGCGCCTTGACGCCGGGAAAGATCTGCGAAATGCCGCGCATTTCCAGAATGGCCGTGTCACTTGCGGCTGCTGCGTTCGTGACGGGTCGTTGAAGGACAGTGGACATCAGCAATATACCGGATCAATGAAACCAGGTCCGGCGGCTGACGCCGCCGGAGAGCTGTGGATACGATTTTCGATCAGAAAACCTTGGAGAACTGATCGATATTCGTGGCGTTGTAGACGAACGGGTCGGCCATGGCGGCTTCGCCGTTTGCGTCGACCTTGATCTTGCCCATGCGGCCGGCATTGATCTCGCTGCCCGGCTTGCCGTCGGTCTCACCCTTGACGAGGCGATAGGCGATCTGCGTTGCGGAATAGCCGAGGTCGATCGGGTTCCAGATCGCGAATTCCTTCGTCGCGCCGGACTTGATGGCGCCGGCCATTTCAGACGGCAGTCCGAGGCCTGTCACGTAGACCTTGCCGATCTTGCCGGCATCCTTGACGGCCTGCGAAGCGGCGAGCACGCCGACGGTGGTCGGAGCGACGATGACCTTGACTTCCGGATGTGAGGTCAGGAGGCCCTGTGCCTCGCGATAGCTCTTGTCCGAAAGGTCGTCGCCATAGACTGTCGTGACCAGATTGAGGCCTGGGAAGTCCTTCAGCTGCTTCTTCATCTCGCCGATCCAGATGTTCTGGTTGGTCGAGGTGGTGGTGGCCGACAGGATGGCGAAATCGCCCTTGCCGCCATCGAGATGATCCTTGGCGAGCGTCAGGCACATCTTGCCGATCAGCTCATTGGAGGATGGGTTCAGCTGCAGGATGCGGCCAGCCTTGGCGACGCCGGAGTCCCAGGAGATGACCTTGATGCCGCGCTGGGTCGCCTTCTTGAGTGCGGGGACGACGGCATCGGGATCGTTGGCGGAAATTGCAATGGCATCGACACCCTGTGCGATCAGCGAGTTGATCACTTCGATCTGGCCTTCGGCCGTCGTCGAGGTCGGGCCGGTGTAGATCACCTGCACGCCGCCGAGATCCTTGGCGGCTTCCTGCGCGCCCTTGTTGGCGGCTTCGAAGAAGCCGTTGCCCAACGATTTTACCACGAGGCCAATCTTGATGTCTTTGGCACTGGCGGTCCCGGCCATCAGTGTCGCGGCGAGCGCGACGCCGATCGCCAATTTCTTTGCTATATTCATGTCTCTTCCTCCCAAGTTGATAGGCTCTGCTCACCCCATCTGAGCCGCGTCCCTTATGCGACCGACGGGGAATCTTCCTCCTCGGCCTCAGCCGAAACATTTGCGATAATCAGCGACACGCCGGCTCCCTCGATCATCCGCACCGTGTCTGCCGAAATGCCGTCATCTGTGATGATCGTCGTTACCTGTTCGAGCGGGCAAAGGATCAGGCTCGAGCGCTGACGGAACTTGCTGGAGTCGACCATCAGGACGAGTTCGTCCGCCTGCCGCATCAGCTTCTGCTCGCTCTGGATCAGCAGTCCATCCGCTTCCATGATGCCGAGCGGGCCGACACCCTGCGCGCCGAGGAACATGCGGCGCGCATAAAAATTGCGGGTCGTATCGTTGTCGAAGGGCGAAAGGATGAGGCTCTGCTCGCGATAGATCGCGCCGCCCGGCACCGTCACCGTATTTTTCGAATGCTTGACCAGATGCTCGGCGATCGCGAAGGAATTGGTCATCACCTGCAGCCGGAAGGCCGAGATGTAATGGACGAGCTGGAACGTCGTCGTGCCGCCATTGATGATGATGGCATCGCCGGGGCTGCAGAGTTCCGCCGCCTTGCGCGCAATTGCGCGTTTCTTGTTGATATTTACGGATTCTGAGACGCGGAAGGGCCGGCCGACGAGATTGCCAAGCTGCGGAGGATGGATCGATTCCGCCCCGCCGCGCACGCGCCGGATCTTTCCCTGCACGTGCAGGGCTGCGATGTCACGGCGTATCGTCGCCTCCGAAGCCTCCGTCAGCTCGGAAATATCCTGAATCGTCACGACAGGCTTTTCCTGTACGGCGCTCAGAATAATGCGGTGGCGTTCACGTTCGTGCATCGGTTCCTCCTTGGTGGCGGTTATTTCGTAAATATGACAAGGTGTCAATCATAAACGATCATAAACTTTCATATTGCATCGCAACATTGTCAAATATGATCGTTTTCGATTGACAAGGTGAGTATACGTGAGCGATACCCTGCTCACAAAGGGCGGTTCCACTCATGATCCGATCCGTCCGCAAGACTTGATTTTCAAGGGAGGATGACATGGCGGCTGACGTTCAGCTTCTGAAGAACCGTTGGGATGATGCATATGCTGCTGGCCTCGATGAGCCGGGCAAACTGCTTTACCGGTCGAATCTGCTGGGTGCCGACAAGCGTATCACCAACTACGGTGGCGGCAATACGTCGGCCAAGGTCATGGAAACCGATCCGCTGACCGGAGGGAAGGTCAGGATTTTGTGGGTCAAGGGTTCCGGCGGCGATGTCGGCACCATCAAGCTCGACGGCTTCGCCACGCTCTATCAGGACAAGCTCGACAGCCTGAAGAGCATCTACCAAGGCGTCGCCGACGAAGACCGCATGGTTGGCTTCCTGCCGCATTGCACCTTCAATCTGAATGCCCGCGCTGCCTCCATCGATACGCCGTTGCATGGTTTCGTGCCGTTCACCCATGTCGACCACATGCACCCCGATGCCATCATCGCCATTGCTGCGTCGAAGAATTCGCGCGAACTGACGCGGGAGATTTTCGGCGACGACATCGGCTGGCTGCCCTGGCGCCGCCCCGGCTTCCAGCTCGGCCTCGATCTCGAAGCCTTCGTCAAGACGCATCCGAATGCCAAGGGCGTCGTGCTCGAAAGCCATGGCCTGTTCACCTGGGACAATGATGCCAAGGCCTGCTACGAGCTGACGCTTGCCATCATCAACAAGGCGATTGAATGGTTTGCCGCCAAGACGGAAGGCAAGACCATTTTCGGTGGTGCCGCCGTTCAGAGCCTGCCACAGGCGGAGCGCCGTGCGATCGCAGCGCGGCTGATGCCCGAGATCCGCGGCCGCATCGGCAAGGCGGAACGTAAGCTTGGCGACTTCGATGATCAGGCCGCCGTGCTCGAATTTGTCAATTCGAACAATCTTCGCCCGCTCGGCGCGCTCGGCACGAGCTGCCCGGACCATTTCCTGCGCACCAAGATCCGCCCGCTGATCGTTGATTTCGATCCGGCCAAGCCCGACGTCGATGCTGTCATCGCCGGCCTCGACAAGGCGCTGGAAGATTACCGCGCCGACTACGCCCGCTATTACAACGACTGCAAACACGACAATTCGCCCGCCATGCGTGATCCGAATCCTGTCATCTTCCTGGTGCCGGGCGTCGGCTTGCTGTCCTTTGCCCGCGACAAGGCGACCGCCCGCATCGCCGGCGAATTCTACGTCAACGCCATCAACGTCATGCGCGGCGCATCCACCGTTTCCGAATATCAGGGCCTGCCGGAGCAGGAGGCCTTTGATATCGAATATTGGCTGCTGGAAGAGGCAAAGCTGCAGCGCATGCCGAAGCCGAAGAGCCTGGCGGGCAAGGTCGCCTTCGTCACTGGCGGCGCCGGCGGCATTGGCCGCGCCACGGCGGCGCGCCTGGTGGGCGAGGGTGCCTGCGTGGTGCTGGCGGATATCGACGAGACGGCGCTCAAGGGCACGCACGAGGATTTCATCAAGAAATTCGGCGCCGATGCGGTGCGCAGCGTCAAGCTTGACGTCACCAAGGAAGACGCGGTCATTTTCACCTTCGCCGAGGCCTGTGTCGAATTCGGCGGCATCGATATTCTGGTGTCCAACGCCGGCATCGCCTCGTCGGCGCCGATCGAAACCACCGAGCTTTCGATGTGGAACCGCAATATCGACATTCTCGCGACCGGCTATTTCCTGGTTTCGCGCGAAGCCTTCCGGCTGTTCCGCCGCCAGAACCTCGGCGGCAACGTCGTCTTCGTCGCCTCGAAAAATGGCCTTGCCTCGTCTCCGAATGCAGCGGCCTATTGCACGGCCAAGGCCGCCGAAATTCACCTGGCACGTTGCCTGGCATTGGAAGGCGCGGACGCGGGCATCCGCGTCAACACGGTCAACCCGGATGCGGTCCTGCGGGGATCGAAGATCTGGAACGGCGAATGGCGCGAGCAGAGGGCCGCCTCCTCGAAGATCGAGGTGGACGAGCTGGAAGAGCATTACCGCAAGCGCTCGATGCTGAAGCTGAATGTGTTCCCCGAGGACATTGCCGAGGCGATCTATTTCCTGGCTTCGGACCTCTCCGCCAAGTCGACGGGCAATATCATCAATGTCGATGCCGGCAACGCGCAAAGCTTTACGCGGTAACGGATGGGGAAGTGGCAGCCTCAGGGCCACCCTCGTGGTTCGAGGCTTTGCCGCCATCGCTTCGCTTTTGCGGCAGCGCACCTCACCATGAGGGTGGGGTAGCGATTGCGCCAACTGATGGGAAGGTCAGCCCTCACCCTGAGGTGGCCCGCAGGGCCTTCGAAGGGCGAGGGCGAGTCATGGCTTGCAGGTGGTCGCACTATAAGATTTCGAATGACGTATTTGGGAGGAAAGAATGGCCGAGTTTAGAATTGCGACCGATCTGGTCGCCGCCGAAAACGACAAGCGCGCCGCCGCGCTGAAATCCGACTATGAGGCGCTTGGCGCCACGCTTTCCCGCCGTGGCGTCGACGTCGAAGCCGTGACGAAGAAGGTCTCCGAATTCTTCGTCGCCGTCCCATCCTGGGGGGTCGGCACCGGCGGTACGCGCTTTGCGCGCTTTCCCGGCACCGGCGAGCCGCGCGGCATTTTCGACAAGCTCGATGATTGCGCCGTCATTCAGCAGTTGACGCGAGCGACGCCGAAAGTCTCGCTGCATATCCCGTGGGACAAGGCAGACGTGAAGGAGCTGAAGGCGAAGGGTGAGTCACTCGGCCTCGGCTTCGATGCCATGAATTCCAACACTTTCTCCGACGCGCCCGGCCAAGCACATTCCTATAAGTTCGGTTCGCTCAGCCATGTCGACGCTGCAACCCGCGCCCAAGCCGTCGAGCACAACATTGAGTGCATCGAGATCGGCAAGGCGCTCGGCTCGAAGGCGCTGACAGTCTGGATCGGCGACGGTTCGAACTTCCCCGGCCAGAGCAATTTCACCAAGGCGTTCGAGCGTTATCTTGCCGCCATGGCCGATATCTACAAGGCGTTGCCCGACGATTGGCGGCTGTTTTCCGAACACAAGATGTACGAGCCGGCCTTCTATTCCACGATCGTGCAGGATTGGGGCACCAATTACCTGATCGCGCAGACGCTTGGCCCGAAGGCTCACTGCCTGGTCGATCTCGGCCATCACGCGCCGAACACCAATATCGAAATGATCGTCGCCCGCCTCATCCAGTTCGGCAAGCTCGGCGGCTTCCACTTCAACGATTCCAAATATGGCGACGATGATCTCGACGCCGGCGCCATCGAGCCCTACCGCCTGTTCCTCGTTTTCAACGAGCTGGTCGACGCCGAACGGCGCGGGGTCAACGATTTCAATCCGGCACATATGATCGACCAGTCGCACAATGTCACCGATCCGATCGAAAGCCTGATTTCCAGCGCCAACGAGATCCGCCGCGCCTATGCACAGGCTCTCATTGTCGACCGCAAGGCGCTCTCTGGCTATCAGGATGCCAATGACGCGCTGATGGCATCCGAAACGCTGAAGCGCGCCTATCGCGCCGATGTCGAGCCGATCCTGGCCGAAGCCCGCCGCCGCGCCGGCGGTGCCATCGACCCGGTCGCGACCTATCGGGCAAGCGGCTATCGCCAGAAGGTTGCCGGCGAACGCCCGGCCTCGGTTGGTGGCAGCGGGGGGATTATCTGAGAGCCTTATAGTTCCGGCGGATTGGCAAACGGATCGAGTGATCGGACGTCCATTAGCTGGAAGTGCCTCAGGTTCCGGGTGAGAACCGTGTAGTCGTGCCGCAGCGCCGCTGCGGCAATGGCTGCATCTTCGAACCCAGGGTCTCCACCGCGCCCGACTGCTTGATCGAATAGGCGGCCGGCAATGCGCGCGGTCGCCGTATCGAGCGTCAGGATACGTTCACCATAGAGATGAAGAGTAAGTTCGAGCCATTCACCAAGCAGACTGGCTTTCTTGCTGGCGCCTGTGCGTTGGGCCTTCGCGATGCCTGCTTCTATTTCAGCAACGGTGACGGCGGACAGAAAAAATTGATCGGCATGCGCCGCGATCCAAGCCCGAACCGCCTGTGACAATAGATCTTGCGCCCGCAACGGCGATGTTGCCGAAATGATATTCGTATCAAGGAGATACATCAGATGTCGGCGTCGCGCAGCGATCGGCCCGGCTTGCGTGCGGGCAGATCGTCGTCTTCCAATGGGGCGTTGGTGAGCAACCAGCCAAAGGACGGAACCTGCTTCAGCTTTTGATATTCGTCATAGGAAATGATGACAGCTGCGCGCTGTCCATGGCGAGTGATGACAGCGCCATTGCCATCGAGAGCATCATCGACAACGGCGGAAAGTGTTGCCTTCACGTCCTTCAACTGAATTTCTCTCACGGGTCACCTATATGACTAGTATGGTCATAATGTAGGCGCCTAGTGAAATCCCGTCAATCTCTGCTCTCAATAACCCAGCGCGATCCCATCCTTGCGGTGGTCGGAACCGCCGAGCAGGATGCCGCGTTCGTGGTCGATCATGATCGCCTGCGCGCCGCCGATCGGCTCGTCCGCCCATTCGACGATATGGCCGCGGCGTTCGAGATTTCGCTTCGTTTCTTCCGATATCGTCGGCTCGAGCGACAGCTTGCCGCCGAAAGAGAAGCTTCGCGGCTGGTCGCTTGCCTGTTGCGGATCGAGATCGCGGTCGAGGATCTGGGTGAGCATATGTGCATGGCCGGCTGCCTGATATTGCCCGCCCATGACGCCGAAGCTCATGCGCACCTTGCCGTTCTCCATCAGCATGGCCGGGATGATCGTATGGAAGGGAAGCTTGCCGGGGCCGATGGCGTTGGGATGACCCTGCTTGACAACGAAGCCGGCGCCGCGGTTCTGCAGGAGCACGCCCGAGCGCGGTGCGTAAATGCCGCTGCCGAAAGCCATGAAAACTGAATTGATCAGCGAAATGGCATTGCCGTCGCGATCGACGACCGAGACATAGACCGTGTCGCGATGCTCCGGACCATCCCAGATACTGGTGTCAACGGCGCGCTCGAGGCTGATCTTTGCCCGCATGGCTTCGATCGAGCGATCCGACAGCAGGGCGTCGATGTCGAAGGTCACATGGTCCGGATCGCAGATCAGCTGGTCACGCATGGCATAGCCGGCCTTGGTCGCTTCGGCATGCAGGTGGATGCGGTCGGCTTCGGAAAGCTTGGGGTCGCGAAGATCGAAGCCGTCGAGGATGCGGGTGATCAGCAGAGCCGCTAGACCCTGGCCGTTTGGCGGGCATTCCACGAGATCATGGCCGCGAAATTTGCCCGAGATCGGCTTGGTCTCGAATGCCCTGAAGTCGGCGAGGTCGCTTTCCTCGTGCAGACCGCCCAGCGATTTGAGCAGCGTCGTGATCTCTTCGGCCACCGGGCCGCGATAAAAGGCGTCACGACCATCCTTGGCGATGGCTTTCAGCGTCGCGGCAAGAGCGGGATTGGTGATGCGTTCGCCGGTTCGGGGCGCGCGGCCATTCGGCAGAAAATAAGCGGCTGCCCCCGGATATTTGGCGACGCGGTCGCTATAGCGATGCCAGTCGAGTTCGACGCGCGGCGTGATGCAATAGCCCTCCTCGGCGGCGGCGATGGCCGGCGCCAGGACGCGATCCATGCCGAGCCGGCCATAGGAGCCGATCAGGTGGCACCATGCGTCTATCGCGCCGGGAATAGTGACGGCGTGCGGGCTGTCGTCCGGGATCGCAGTGAAGCCCTGTTCGAGGAAATAATCGAGTTTGGCCTTTTGCGGAGCGCGGCCGGAGCCGTTGAGCGCAATAGGCATGCCGCCACCGGCGCTGTAAAGGGCAAAGCAGTCGCCGCCAATGCCGGTCATATGGGGATCGATGACCGATTGTAGCGCGACTGCGGCAACCGCGGCATCAACGGCATTGCCACCGGCGCGCAGGATGTCGACGGCGGCGAGCGTTGCCAGGGGGTGCGAGGTTGCGGCCATGCCCTTGTCCGAAATGGCGACCGAACGGCCGGGCTTGAAAAAATCTCGCTGCTGCATGTCGTCGACGTCCTCTATCTGCCTTGCGCCCATCCGCGCAGGGCGCGGTGTCGATAGTGTTTTAAGGGGTTTTCATCGTCATGGAAGTGCTGAGCCTTGTGGCCTTGCGTTTTTCAGAGGCCTTTCATCTGCGCAGCGTGTGATCGGGTCGCTAAGTAGCGAAGATGTCCGGATATTTGTCATGTTCATCTGCCAAATTCGAGATGAAGCTGGCATTGTCGTCACGACGATCGTGGCAGCGTCTGCTTTTTTGATGCCTGTGCTCCGAATGGTCACTTTAGGGTGGCCCGACTCTGGGAATTGAGTATTGTCGATGGCAATGGTGGCCATGATTTGAACGTTGATGGCGATCGCGAAAGACAGAGCTTGCGCTCGATCAGGTGAGGAAATTCAATATGACGACTGACATTAACGGCTTTGCCGGGCGCCTGAAGCGCCGCGAAAATGGCGGCATGATCTCCGGCTGGGTTGGCACGCCCGACCCGATGTTCGTCAATCACCTTGCCCAGGAAGATTTCGATAGCGTCGTGCTGGATATGCAGCATGGCATGTGGGACATGACGTCGGCTGCAAACGGCATTGCCTATGTCAGATTGACCGGCAAGCCGGCCATTGCCCGCATCCCCGTCGGCGATTTTGCCTCCGCGTCGAGGCTCCTGGACGCAGGCGCTTCGGGCATCATCGCGCCGATGATTAATTCTGCCGACGACGCCCGCGCCTTGGTGAAGGCAACGAAATATCCGCCGCTTGGCGAGCGCAGCTGGGGGCCTTCGCTCGCCCTCAATCATTTTGGCCTGCCGGCGGAAGATTATCTGCAAAGCGCCAACAGCTTGACCGTTACCATTGCGATGATCGAAACCCGCACGGCTCTGGATGCGATCGACGAGATCCTTGCCGTCGACGGCATCGATGGCATCTTCGTCGGTCCGTCCGATCTTTCCATCGCGCTTTCGAATGGCGCGCGGCTTGCGCCCGATAGCGCTGCGATTGATCAGGCACTCGCCACCGCGCTCGCACGCTGCCGCGCCCACGGCAAGGTCATCTGCGCCTTCGCTGGTGATGGCGAGCGCGCCGGGCAATATCTGAAGCTCGGCCTCGATCTGGTGATCGCCGGCACGGATACAGCGCAACTGCGCGCGGGTGCCCGCGCGGCCATTCAGGCTGCGCGAAAAAGCGCTGATTGATAATCGGCCGGGATAAAAGCTGCCCGGGGTATTCCACGGGCAGCGAGCGATGGGTTGCGCTAGTTCACCAGCTTTACGTAGCAGGGCCGGTAGGTCTCCGTACCGCAGCCGCCACCGACGGCTTGCGCCGGTGTAATTGTGTTTTGGATAGCGATTGCCGCGAGTGCGACGGCGATGATTGTCAAAACAGTTTTGGTATATCTGTCCATGAGCCATTCTTTCAAAAGTGGTGCTGCAATGTTATGCACTTTAAAATTGCTTTTATAAAAGTCAATTACAAAAAGTTGCATCTGGCGGCTTTCTGTTAGCGAGCGCGCCCGCCAAGGAATTCCCGCCTTTCCCTGGTCAAGGAGTGCCGTAGCGCACTTGCGTCGCCAATCAGCTGCGGGCATTCTCGCGTCGACATGGCGGAGCGAAACGATTTGGCGAAAGTGCATGCATTGGCAGTAGGACGTGGCTTGCGCCGCGAAGCGGGCCAGCGGGTGACCTTGCGTACCGTTGCGACGGCGCTCGGCCTCTCGGTCACAACTGTCAGCCGGGCCTTGAAAGAGGGACCGGAGGTCAATCGCGAAACCATTGAGCTGGTCAAGCGTGTTGCGGGTGAACTCGGCTATCGCCCCAACCTCGGCGGCATCAATCTTCGTACCGGCAAGACGCATGCGATTGGAATCGTGCTGCCATTTGGCCGCGAAGGCGAGATGAACATTGTCGTCGCCTCGCTGATCGAGGGCGCATCGCGCTATATGAAGGCTAGGGGTTACCGCACGACCATCGTGCCGCAATTGCAGGCCGATGATCCGCTGGCGACCGTGCGCGATATCGTCGAGGAGGGGTCCGTCGACGGCATCATCATCACGCATACGACACCGCAGGATGATCGGGTGAAGTATCTGCTTGAGGTCGGCATGCCTTTTGTCACCTTCGGCCGTACCGAACTGTTGAGCTTGCATCCGAGCATCGATCTCGATCACGAGGTGATTGGGGCACAAGCCGCGCGCCTGCTTCTCGATGCCGGCCATAGCAAGCCGCTGCTGATCGCGCCCAGCAACCAGTTCACCTATGGTCTGCAATTCGTCCGGGGCTGGCGAAAAACCTTTGCCGAACGCCATCTCGAAGTCGCAGATGATCTCATCCATTTCACAGGTGCAACACCCGATAGCGGTCGCGAGATGGCGAGGCACGTGGCGGCGCGAAATCCGGATGCAACGGCCGCCTTCGTTGCGAGCGAAGAGGCTGCTCTCGGTTTTCTTGCCGGTCTTCGCGACATCGGGCGCCAAGCCGGACAGAATTTCGCCTTGATCACCTACGGCGGCACGGCACTCCCTGATTTCTTCAATCCGCCGCTCAGCACTTTTTATTACTCCAACCACGCGATCGGTGAGCGACTGGCGGCCTTTCTAAGCCGGGCAATCGCCGGTGACGATCCCGGCGAATTGCGTGAAATCGTCCAGGCCGAATTCGTCGATCACAATAGCCAGAAGTTATCAGTCTGATCTTTGCGGCACTGAGCGGGGATCATGTATCCTGGCAAGCCGTTCGTAACGTTACGATTTTCGTATTTCGTCGGTAAGCTGACTGTTTTGTGGCGCAAGCGGCGGCTTGACAGCTGCGTTATTATCTATCATTCGTAACGTTACGAATTGCTGTTTGGAGGGGATAGAGGCTCCGATCGGCAAGAAGATGAAAGCCTCGCCGCAGGCGGGCAATCATATTCCAAGGGAGGATGACGTGAGCCAGGGCTCGCTTTTTTTCGGATCACCAATCTGGACGTTCAATTGGAACCCGCCTTACGCCGCACCATTGCGGCGGCTGGCCCGCACCGGCTGTAAAGGCTTCGAGCTGACGGCATGGTCGGTCGACATGCTGGCCTATTATACGCCGGAGACCATTCGCGAGTTGAAGCACATCGCCGATGGCGAGGGGCTGGTGCTCACCAACTTCTTCTTCAATCTGCCCTTCAGCCGCGCCGCGAATGCTCCGGTTTCGACAGTCGATCTCGAGGGCTACAAGCGCGGAATGGATGTGGCAGCTGAGATCGGCACGCCTATCGTTACCAGCATGACGCCCTATCCCTTTCAATCCGACGTCAAGCCGATCCTCCAGCGCCCGATTTCGCAGGAGTGGGGTGCAGTCGTCGAGCCGCAATGGGACTGGACGGGTGAATATGATCTGGTGGTCGACGGCTTTGCCAAGGCCTGCGAGATTGCCGCTGCGGTCAATTTGCGGGTTGCGATCGAGCCGCATCCCTATCGCTGGGTCAGTTCCGGCCAGGGCATGCTGCGCCTGATCGAACGTACCGGCGCTCCCAACCTCGGTCTGAATTTCGATCCGAGCCACCTCTTTCCCGCCGGCGACATGCCGCATTACGTCGTGCTGGCGCTCGGCGATCGCATCTACAACACGCATTTTTCCGACAATGAGGGCCATACCAACGCCCATTGGCGACCGGGGCGCGGCAAGATCGACTGGAAGGCCATTTTCGCGGCGCTGCAGGCGATCAGCTATTCCGGCCCGATCACGCTGGAGCTGGAGGATGCGCCGGGTGCGTCGCACTGGACGCATTTCCGCGAGGCGACACCCGAATTCGATGAGGAAATGCGGCGTGGCATGAGCTATCTGCGCGGCGCCGCCGCCGAACTCGATATCACCATTTCCTAGAGGCTGCCCAATGAGCAACGAACCCATGAAAGTCGGCATTGTCGGCGCCGGCAATATCAGCGCCACCTATGTCGCAACCCTGCACATGTTCGATTTCATCCGCGTGAAGTCCGTCTACGATCTCTACGGTTCATCGGCGCAAAAGCTGGCCGCGCAGTTCGGTATCGAGGCCGTGGCGCTCGACACGATGCTGGCTGATCCGGAAATCGGCCTGATCATCAATCTGACGACGCCGGTGTCGCATTATGCCATCAGCAAGAAGGCGCTGCTTGCCGGCAAGCATGTCTATTCGGAAAAGCCGCTCGGCGTCTCAATGGTCGAAGCGGAGGAGCTGATGTCGCTCGCACGGGCAGGCGACCTGCGGCTCGGCTGCGCTCCCGACACTTTCCTTGGCGGCGGCCATCAGCTGACGCGGAGGCTTCTGGACGAAGGCCGCATCGGCAAGACGATCTCGGCTACCGCCATGCTGCTTTTGCCCGGCCATGAGCATTGGCATCCCAACCCCGCCTTCTTCTATGGTCGCGGCGGGGGGCCGATGCTGGATGTCGGTCCCTATTATGTCACCAACCTGATTGCCCTGCTCGGACCGGTGCGCGAAGTCTTCGGAACGGCAAAGATCACCCGCATCGAGCGGACGGTGAAAACCGATCCGCATCGCGGCGAAACGATCAAGGTACTGGTGCCGACGCATCTGACCGGCGTGATGGAGTTCCACAGTGGCGCCACGGTGACCATCGCCACCAGCTTCGATGTCATCAAGCACAAGCACAACCAGATCGAGCTTTATGGTTCCGAGGGAACCATGGTGACCCCGGACCCGAACAACTTTAGCGGCAAGGTCGAGATATTCCGCGATGGCGGCGAGGCCTGGGAAGAGATTGCGGTCGACCATCCCTATACCGAAGGCGTGCCCGGTCATCTGGGCTTGCGCGGTTTGGGCGCGGCGGAAATGGTTGATTCCCTTCGCTCCGGGCGCCAGCATCGGGTATCGTCCGAACTTGCCTTCCATGCCCTGGAAGTCATGACGGCATTCGAGCGCTCGTCTCAATCACGCAGCGTGGTTGCAATCCATAGTAGCTGCGGCCGTCCGGACCCGATACAACGTACAATTAATGAGGGACGTTTCGCATAGGCTGCGCTATAGCTTAGGAAAATGCAGTCCTTTTGGACTGTGGACTTGACGAAGGGGCAATGCCTGAGGAAGCATTGCCCACTTGCCGCAGGGAACGGAGGCCCGGCGGCATAGCTTTGGAGGATTACAAAATTCGGCGGTCGATGTCCGGGGGGACTACGGTCGCTGAGCACAAGCGTTTGGAGAACGTTTTCAAAGGAGGAGGAACATATGCGTAAATTGATGATGGCATTGGTCGGCGCCACGGCGTTGGTCGCGGCAAGCGTGACCGGCGCTCTGGCCGAAGGCAAGAAAGCCGAAGTCCTGCATTGGTGGACGTCCGGTGGCGAAGCCGCCGCAGTGAAGGAACTGGCCAAGGCCTTCAACGCTGCCGGCGGCGATTGGGTGGATACCGCGATCGCCGGCTCCGGCTCGACGGCTAGACCGATAGGCATCAACCGCATCATCGGCGGCAACCCGCCGACGGCGATGCAGTTCAACACCGGTACGCAGATGAACGATCTCGCCCAGCAAGGCCTGCTGCGGCCGCTTGACGATCTCGCCAAGGAACAGGATTGGAAATCCGTCCTGACCCCAGCCTTCTACCAGGCCATCCAGTTTCAGGGCCATATCTACGGCGCGCCGATCAACGACCACGGTCAGAACTGGCTGTTCTACTCCAAGCCCGTTTTCGCCAAGGCAGGCGTGACCGAAGAGCCGAAAACCTGGGATGAAATGTTTGCCGCGCTCGACAAGATCAAGGCTGCAGGCCTGACCCCGGTCGCCGTCGGTGGCCAGCCCTGGCAGCTACAGCTGATGTTCAACGCCATCCTTCTCGGTGAAGGCGGCAAGGACCTCTACGGCAAGGTCTGGAAAGACCTCGATACCAATGCCGTCAAGTCCGACAAGTTCAAGCATGTCGCTGAAGTCTTCGCCAAGCTGCGCAACTACCAGGATGCGGGCAGCCCGAACCGCGACTGGAACGTCGCGACCGGCATGCTGATCGACGGCAAGGCCGGCATCCAGTTCATGGGAGACTGGGCCAAGGGCGAATTCATCCATGCCGGCCTCGTCGCCGACAAGGATTTCGGCTGCATCCTCGGACCGGGCGAATCCAACTTCATGATGGGTGGCGACATCTTCGTCTTCCCAGTCTTGAAGGACAAGACGGCGGTCGATGCCCAGACGCTGCTGGCAACGGTCATCATGTCCAAGGAAGGTCAGCTGGCCTTCAACTCCAAGAAGGGCTCCGTGCCGGTTCGTCTCGATGTTGATACGTCGAAGCTCGATGCCTGCGCGCAGAAGGGCCTGAACGCCCTCAAGGATCCGACCCGTCAGATCCTGACCTCTGACGTGCTGACGCCGCAGGACATCGTCCAGACGGAAGGCGACTTGATCGCCCAATATTGGACGACCCCCAGCATGACGGCAGATCAGTTCGCCGATCAGTTCGCCAAGGTCATCGACCAGGCGAAGTAAGCTTCAATCGACATCCATGCGGTGGCAGGTTCGCCTGCCGCCGGTTTTCATGAATGCTGAGGAGGAGCGCCATGAGCACACCTGAAACAAGCGCTGCCGTTGTCGGTGCGACCGTCGTAAAGCCGGGCGCAACCCGCAGGAAAATGCGTTTTTCGCCCTATATCGCCCTGTTCCCGGCCTTCGTCATCGTGCTGTTGGCTTATGTCGTGACGGTCGTCTGGAACATCTGGATATCCTTCACCGACAGCAAGGTGCTGCCGGTCAATATTTTCGTAGGAACCAAGCAGTACGAGCGGCTGTTTGACACCGCGCGCTGGCAGATATCGCTGCAGAACGTCGTGGTTTTCGGCATTCTCTTCATCGCCGGCTGTCTGATCCTCGGCTTTCTTCTGGCGGTTGCTCTCGACCAGAAGGTTCGCTTCGAAAACACGTTCCGGACGATCTTCCTCTATCCCTTTGCCATGTCCTTCATCGTCACGGGCCTCGTCTGGCAGTGGATCATGAATCCGACGCTTGGCCTGCAGAAGGTCGCCGACAGCATCGGCTTCACCTGGTTCCGCTTCGACTGGATCGTCCAGAGCGATCTGGCGCTCTACGTCATCGTGCTGGCCGGCATATGGCAATCGACGGGCCTGGTCATGGCGATCATGCTGGCGGGATTGCGCGGCGTCGACCGCGAACTATGGAAGGCGACGCGCATCGACGGCATTCCGAGCTGGCGAGTCTATCTCCACATCGTCATCCCGATCTTGAGGCCGACCATCATCACCGCCAGCGTGCTTCTGGCGATCGCCGTGGTCAGGGTCTACGAACTCGTGCTGGCGACAACCGGCGGCGGGCCTGGGATTTCGACCGAAGTGCCCGGGAAATTCATCATGGATTACCTGTTCGGCCGCGGCAATATCGGGCTGGCGACCGCGGCATCGACCGTCATGTTCGCGACCGTCGTCGTCGTGGTGACGCCCTGGCTCTACTACGAATATTTCCGTGAAAAACCGAGGGGCAACTGATGACGATACCATCTTCCGTCTCAGCGACCATGCAGGGTCCGACCGGGCGCAAGCCGCAGCATCTGACGCCCGGGCGCATCGGCCTCTATGCCTTTCTGGTCATGGCGGCACTGTTCTTCCTGCTACCGCTTTATGTAATGCTCGTCACCTCGTTCAAATCCATGCCGGAGATCCGGCAGGGCAATATCTTCGCCTTTCCGCAAGCGTGGTCTGCCGATGCCTGGGTGCAGGCATGGAGCACGGCCTGCACCGGCCTTGAATGCGGCGGTATCAGCGTCGGCTTCTGGAATTCGGTAAAGATCCTGATCCCGAGCATGATCCTGTCGATCTTCATTTCGTCGCTGACCGGCTATGCCTTGTCCTTCTGGCGGGTGAGGGGCGCAAATGTGCTGTTCGCCATCCTCCTTCTCGGGGCATTCATTCCCTATCAGGTATTCATCTACCCGCTGGTGCTGATCTACCGCGACATCGGCATCTATTCGACGCTGCCCTGCATCATCATCACCCACACGGTCTTCGGCCTGCCCGTGCTGACGCTGCTGTTTCGCAACTACTATTCCAGCCTGCCGATGGAACTGTTCAAGGCGGCGCGCATCGATGGGGCAGGGTTGTGGCAGATCTTCTTCCGGCTGATGATCCCCATGTCGATCCCCATCCTCGTCGTTGCGGGGATCCTGCAGGTGACCGGCATCTGGAACGACTTCCTCTTCGGCGTCGTCTTCGCCGGCAGGGAAAACTTCCCCATGACCGTGCAGCTCAACAACATCGTCAACTCCACCCAGGGCGAGAAGCTTTACAACGTCAACATGGCGGCAACCATTCTGACCGCCCTTATTCCGTTGATCGTCTATTTCGGTTCGGGTCGCTGGTTCGTGCGCGGTATCACCGCGGGCGCAGTCAAGGGATAGTTCATGGCCAATGTTTCCATTCGCGAACTTGCAATCAATTTCGGCGCTGTCAATGTGCTGAAATCGCTCAATCTCGAAGTGAATTCGGGCGAATTCATCGTCCTGCTCGGCCCCTCCGGTTGCGGCAAGTCGACCCTGCTTAATGCCATTGCCGGCCTTACCGATATCAGTGACGGCCAGATCTGGATCGGCGACAAGAACGTCACCTGGGAGGAGCCGAAGGATCGCGGCATCGGCATGGTGTTTCAATCCTATGCGCTCTATCCGACGATGACGGTCGAAGGAAATCTCTCCTTCGGGCTGCGCATTGCCGGTATGGCGAAGGAGGAGATTGCCCAGCGCGTCGATCGTGCCGTGCAGATCCTGCAGATCGATCCCTTGCGCAAGCGTCGGCCGGGCGAACTCTCAGGCGGCCAACGCCAGCGCGTCGCAATCGGCCGGGCCCTGGTGCGCGATGTCGATGTCTTCCTGTTCGACGAGCCGCTCTCCAACCTCGACGCCAAGCTTCGAACCGAACTGCGCGTCGAGCTGAAACGACTGCACAGCGGCCTCGGCTCGACCATGATCTATGTCACGCACGACCAGATCGAGGCGCTGACGCTGGCCGACCGCATCGCGGTCATGAGCGGCGGCGTCATCCAGCAATTCGCCTCGCCGAAGGAGATCTATCGGCGCCCCGTCAATCGCTTCGTTGCGGGCTTCGTCGGCTCGCCCTCGATGAACTTCTTGTCGGGGCAAGTCACGAGCAGTAACGGCGTGCCGGGCTTTCGGCTTGCAGATGGCCGGACGATCGATCTCAACGGCTATGAGTTTTCCGGCACGCCCGGCGAGGGCCGCAAGGCGACGCTTGGGGTGCGGCCCGAGCAGATGCAGTTCAACGCGGCCAGCGATCGCGCCTCAAGCCTGCCGGCGACCTTCACGATCGTCGAGCCGATGGGGTCGGACAATCTGATCTGGGGCCAGGTTGGCAATGAAACTGTGTCGGTGCGTATCGATGCCGATGAAGAGGTCGCGCTGAACAGCGAGCAGCCGGTCTATTTCCAGCCGGCTCTCGCATCGTTGTTCGGCGAGGATGGGCAGCGACTCTAAAGTAACTCCCGGAGGTCTTCCGTCTGGAAGCGCTTTATGAGCGGGCCAGTTCCTTGTCGAGAGCAGACAGAAGACGCGGATCATCCGCTGTCACGTCAGGCGCAAAGCGAGCGGCGACCTTGCCGTCGCGGCCGATCAGGAATTTCTCGAAATTCCACACGATGCCGCCATCCTGTCCGGTTTCAAGGCCGTGCTTTGCCAGGCGCTCGCGCATCGGCCCGTCACCCGTCGTTTCGACGCCGGAGTTGATGAGGCTGTTATAGAGCGGATGCCGCTCCTCGCCCGTGACAGCGATCTTGGAAAACATCGGGAACTGCACGTCATAGGTCAGTGTGCAGAAGCTCAGGATATCCTCGTTCGTGCCGGGTTCCTGGCCCTTGAAATCATTAGCGGGAAAGCCGGCGATGACGAGACCTTCATCGCGCTTGTCCTCGTAAAGCTTTTCCAATCCCTCATATTGGACCGTCAGCCCGCATTTGGAGGCGACGTTGACGACCATGATCACCTTGCCGCGATAGTCGGCAAGCGTCGTATCGCTGCCGTCGATCCTCTTTACCGGAATATCGAGCACGCTATCGGTCATTTCATTCACTCCAAGTAAGACGGGAAACAGGATGCTGATATTTGCCTGGATTTGACGGACGTCAAGGTCAGAAACCGGCTCAGGCGGCCTCTTCCATTCTGACGAGATGGCCGGTTGAGACTTCGCGGTAGTGCCGCGTCGGCGGCGTGTATCCCACCGGCCGCACCGGGCTCTTCAATTCATCGACAGCCAGATTGCGCTTGATCCCGCGGCGCGACGGATCCGGCACCGGAACCGCCGCCATGAGCTTCTTCGTATAGGCATGCTGCGGGTTCTCGAACACGGAAGCGCGGGGGCCGATTTCGACGATCTCGCCGAGATACATCACCGCAACGCGATGGCTGACACGCTCCACCACGGCCATGTCATGCGAGATGAAGAGATAGGAGAGATTGAGGCTCTGTTGCAGGTCCATCAGCAGATTGCAGACCTGCGCCTTGATCGAAACATCTAGCGCCGACACACTTTCGTCGGCAACGATCACCTTCGGGTCGAGGGCAAGCGCGCGGGCAATGCAGATGCGCTGGCGCTGGCCGCCCGAGAATTCATGTGGGTAACGGCTCATCATATCAGCTTTCAGGCCGACACGCTCCAAAAGGTCGGCGGCTTTCTCGCGAGCCTCGGCGCGCGTACCGAGGCGATGTTCGATGAAGGGCTCGGCGACAGCCGCTCCGATCGTCATGCGCGGATTGAGGCTGGCGAAGGGG
Organism: Rhizobium sp. A22-96; assembly: GCF_053521805.1. Classification (NCBI taxonomy): domain Bacteria; kingdom Pseudomonadati; phylum Pseudomonadota; class Alphaproteobacteria; order Hyphomicrobiales; family Rhizobiaceae; genus Rhizobium; species Rhizobium sp. A22-96. The sequence continues at coordinate 941,205 of NZ_JBNWDQ010000001.1, read as the reverse complement.
TCCTGAAAGATCATCTGGATGCTGCGGCGCATGCGGCGCAGATCAAGTGTATTGAGCTTCATCACGTCATAACCGTCGAGGCGAACCTCGCCGGATTTGGGATTGATGAGACGCATGATGGAGCGCCCCGTCGTTGACTTTCCACAGCCGGATTCGCCCACCAAAGACAGGGTTTCTCCCTGAGCCAGGTCGAAGGAGACGTTCTCGACCGCATGAATGGCGCCCGTGGGGCGGGCGAGCAGGCCGCCGCGAAGTTCGAAGCGGGTGACGAGATTCTTGACTTCGAGAACCGGCGTCTTGCCATGGTCGACCGTGTCGGCAAGTGCCTTGGGTTCGCTGCGCTCGCCAGTCTGCGCGTCCACGACGGGAAAACGTAAAGGCTGGGCCTGATCCTTCATCGAGCCGAGCCGCGGTACGGCCGACAGCAGCGCACGAGTGTAGGGATGCTGGCCGCGATGGAAGATGTCATCGGTCTTGCCTGTTTCCACCGCTTCGCCGCGATACATGACGATGGTGCGGTCGGAAATCTCGGCGACGACACCCATGTCGTGGGTGATGAAGAGAACGGACATGCCTTCCTCCTCCTGCAGCACCTTGATGAGGTCGAGGATCTGCCCCTGAATGGTGACGTCAAGCGCCGTCGTCGGCTCGTCGGCGATCAAGAGTTTCGGGCGCGAGGCAAGCGCCATGGCGATCATCACGCGCTGGCGCATGCCGCCGGAAAACTGATGCGGATATTCATCGAAGCGCGAGGATGCGTTGGGGATGCGCACCTTCTCGAGCAGGCGAATGGTTTCCGCTCTGGCCTCAGCCTTGGAGATGTCGCCATGGCAGGTGAGCGCTTCGGAAATCTGCCGGCCGATGGTGAAGATCGGATTGAGAGAAGTCATCGGCTCCTGAAAGATCATGGCGATGTCCTTGCCCCTGACCTTGCGCATCTCGCCCTCCGGAAGAGTAAGGATGTCGTGGCCATTGAGCCGGACGGAACCTTCGATACGGCTGCTGCCCTTGGCGAGAAGCCGCATGATCGAGAGCGAGGTGACGCTCTTGCCGGAGCCGCTTTCACCGACGATGGCAACCGTTTCTCCCGGTATGACGTCGAAGGAGATGTTCTTGACCACCTGACGCCATTCGCCGTCAACCAGGAACGAGGTCGTCAGATTGGCGACGGAAAGAACGGGCTGCACACTCGGATCGTTCTGTTGCGTTGTAACGGTCGGCATAGAGTTCCCTTTTTATGATCTTACGCGCTGGCCAGATTTCAATCGACGCTGTTCATGATGGTGTCGGTGGGGTGGCGAAGGAGGCCGAAAGACGCCCCTCGGCAATCCTTGCGGCGTCGAGAGCCGCAATCTTCTCGTCGATCTCGCGGCGGTCGGTCATCCCACTCGGGTTCTGCCGTGTCGGCATGGTTTCGCCGACATGGAGATAGCGTTCCTGCGCGACAGCATAGAGCCGTTCGAGTTCGGTGAGCGGATCGGCGCTGTCATCGACGCGGATGTTCAGCCAGGCATAGTCCTGATCGCGGCAAATCACGAGCGCGGCCGATTGCTTGCCACGCTTGTCGCCGCCGGCATATTCGCCGGCGCGCATGGCTTCGAGCAATCGTTCGGCCAGCGGCTTTCCCTCGGTCTTCTTGAAGGTCGCAAGCGTCTCGGCAATCACCTGCGGACCCGCCAGCATATTGCCAGCAACCGAGACATTGTCATCGACCAGATGGCCTGCCCAGTCGACGCACTTGGCACCGGTAAAGGCGGCATTGTTGCCCTTGCCGTCGATCAGCTGGAACTGCCGTTGCTCGCGCCCCTCGTCGCGGGCGCTCAGCGTTTCGACAATCTCGCCGGGAGTATGACCGGTGGCCAGCATCGCCAGTCCATCGATGCCGTAAAGCGGGTTGGCGAAGGCCTGTGTCGCGACAGCGCCTATGCCGCCGCGAACATGCGGCACGATGCTGCCGACGGCAAAGAAGCGCGTGGTGACGGCGATGGCGAGATTTCCAGTTTCCGGCTCTCGGGCAACGATCGACCAGGTCATCGGCTCTATCTCCCAATGGCGTAGGCTTGCATCAAACGCGGTGTTGCTGCAGCGCGCAAGAGGCCATCTCTATCTCGCCGCGCTGCGGTAAGTCGCCCCACCGTCCATTCGGCCGCGACCGTCAGCTGATGGCCCTTCCTGCGGAGGGCATCGAGCACTTCGGTGTTGAAGTTCGCCTCCGCCGTCAGGCCGCCGGGCTCGCGGGTGCGCGGATAGAAGGAGCTCGGGAAATGCGTGCTGTGGAACAGCGGCTTGTCGATCGCTTCCTGAAGGTTCAGTCCGTGGTGGACATAGCGCAGGAAGAAGGAAAGCTGCCACTGCTCCTGCTGATCGCCGCCGGGTGTGCCGAAGGCGAGCGTTGGCCGGCCTTCGTGCAGCGCCAGCGTCGGGGTCAGCGTCGTACGCGGGCGTTTGCCCGGGGCAAGCGAGGAGGGCAGGCCCGGCTTCAGCCAGAACATTTGCGCACGCGAATTCAGGCAGAAGCCGAGGCCGGGGATGATCGGTGAGGATTGCAGCCAGCCACCGGAGGGAGTGACGGAGACCATGTTGCCTTCACGGTCGATCACGTCGATATGCACGGTGTCGCCGCGCTTCTCGGTCAGATGCGACATTGTGGGTTCATAGACCGCGCCGCCCTTGGCTTCGGGAGTTTCGAGCATCTTCATGGTGAGATCGTACTGGCTCTCGAAGCCCGGCAGCCTGCCCGGGCGCAATGCAAGTGAGGCCTCAGGGGAAATGAGCTTGCGACGCTCATCGGCATAGGCATCCGACAGCAGGGTATCGAGCGGCACGGCCGTGAAATTCGGATCGCCGTAATAGACTTCTCGATCGGCAAAGGCGAGTTTCATCGCTTCTGTGACCGTGTGAACGAAGTCCGCGCCTGCCGGATCCATACCGCCAATGTCGAAGCCCTTGAGCAGCGACAAAGCTTGCAGAAAGACTGGCCCTTGGCCCCACGGACCGATCTTGGCGACGGTCCAGCCGTGATAGTCGTAGGTCTGCGGCTCTTCGATCGTGGCGTGCCAATTGGCCATATCGTCGGCCGTCAGCACGCCCTTGTGGCGCTGGCCGCTTGCATCCATCACTTCGGCCTTGCTGACGTAGCTCTCGATCGCCTCGGCGACAAAACCGCGATAAAAAGCGTTGCGGGCTGCCTCGATCTGGTCTTCGCGGCCGCTCTTGCTCTCCGACTCGGCGACTACACGCTTCCAGGTTTCGGCAAGCACCGGATTCTTGAAATTGGACCAGGGTTCCGGGGCTGAGCCTCCGGGAAGCCAGGTCTCATAGGAGGTCGGCCACTCCTCGCGATAGAAATCGGCAAGCCCCGCAATGGTGGCAGAAACGCGCGGCAGGATGGGGTGGCCGTTCTCGGCATAATGGATCGCCGGTTCCAGAACGTCACGGACAGTGAGCCTGCCGTAATCGCGCAGCATCATCATCCAGCCGTCGAAGGCGCCGGGGATGACGGTGGCGAGCAGGCCGTCGCCGGGGATCAGTTTCAGCCCTTCATTCGTATAATGCTCGATCGTCGCGCCGGCCGGCGCCGGCGCCTGAGCGCAGATGACCTCAACTTTGTCCTTTTTCTTCGAATAGAGGATGGCGGGCATATCGCCGCCCGGCCCACAGAGATGCGGCTCGACGATCTGCAGCACGAAGCCGGTCGCGACGGCGGCGTCGAAGGCGTTGCCGCCCTTTTCGAGAATGCTCATGCCGACGGCCGAGGCAATCCAGTGCGTCGACGTGACAACGCCGAAGGTTCCGAGGATTTCAGGGCGTGTGGTGAATGCGGTCATTGGGGGCACCTTTTCAGTTTATTCATGCTTCGCGCGGGTCGAGCGCATCGCGCAGGCCGTCGCCGAGGAGATTGAAGCCGATCACGACGAGAAAGATGGCGGCACCCGGCCACATGGCCATCCAGGGCGCCTGTTCGAGATAGTTCTTGGCGACATTGAGCATCGAGCCCCAGCTCGGAGCCGGCGGCTGCTGGCCGAGCCCGAGAAAGGAGAGGCTGGCTTCCGCGATGATGGCGGTCGCGATGGTGAGCGTCGCCTGCACCAGGATCGGCGCAAACACGTTCGGCAGGATATAGCGGGTGATGATACTGAAATGGCGCAAGCCGATCGAGCGGGCGCCTTCGACATACTCCTCCGTCTTGACTGCGAGCACCTGGCCGCGCGTCAGCCGCACGAAAACAGGTGTTGCCGAAAGGCCGATCGCGATCATCGCATTGGTGAGGCTCGGTCCGAGAAAGGCGGCAAGCGCAATCGCGGTGATCAGGAACGGCATCGCCAGAAAGGCTTCGGTGATGCGCGAGATGATTTGGTCGATCCAGCCGCCGTAATAGCCGGAGACGAGGCCGAAGGGCACGCCGATCGCGACGGCGATGGCGACCGAGAAGATGCCGGCCATCAAGGATGCCCTGGCGCCCCAGATCATGCGGGAGAGAATATCCCGGCCGAGATCGTCGGTGCCTAGCCAATGGGCGGCCGATGGCGCCTTGCGGATCGCCGACCAGCTGGTTGCGACCGGGTCCGGGATGGGCAGCAGCGGCGCGAACGCGGCGAGCACGGTAAAGAACAGGATGATGCCAAGCCCGACCAAGGCCCCCTTGTTGGCCTTCAGCTTTCGCCAGGCCCGATTGGGAGCGCGCTTGGCCGAAGGGGCCGCCGCGGCCGTCTGAACGATCGTGCTCATAGGGCAGCCCTCATGCGCGGATTGAGGAGGACATAGAGAATGTCGGCGATAAGGTTCATGAGGATGAAACCGATGGCCGTGCAAAGCACGACGCCCTGGACGACTGCGTAATCCCGGTTGAAGACGGCATCGACGATCAGCTTGCCGAAGCCTGGGATGGTGAAGATCTGCTCGGTCAGGACAGCGCCGGCCAGAAGCTCGCCGAAGAGCAGGGCGCTGACGGTGACGATGGGCAGGACGGCATTGCGGAAGCTGTGCTGCAGGACCACGGCCGCCTCCGGCAGACCCTTGGCGCGAGCCGTACGGATATAGTCGGCACTGAGCACGCTCAGCATCGCCGAACGGGTATGACGCATCAACGTTGCCGCCAGTGCATTGCCGAGCACGAAAGCGGGCATCAGCATGGTCTGGATCGAACGCCAGGGGTCCTCGAAGAAGGGTAGGTATCCCGAGGCCGGTAGCCAGCGGAGCTTCACGGAAACCAGCAGGATCAGCATGATGCCGAGCCAGAAATTCGGCACGGAGAGGCCGCACAGCGCGACGATATTGGCGAGGAAATCGATGAAGGTATTCTTCTTCACGGCCGCCAATATGCCCATGGGAATGCCGATGACGAAGGCGAAGATCATCGACATGACGGCAAGCTGGATGGTGACCGGCAGCTTTTCGGCGACCAGCGTCAGCACCGGTTGGTTGGTACGCAGCGAAACGCCAAGATCGCCCTTGGCGACACCCTGCAGCCAGTAGCCATATTGATAGATGACCGGGTCATTGAGCCGATACTTCTCGCGCAGCAGCTCGAGAACCTGCGGATCGCGTTCTTCGCCTGCCATGGCGAGCACTGGATCGCCGGGCAGAAGCTTCTGCAGGGAGAAGACGAAGATCGAAATGATCAGCAGCGTCGGTATCGCGACGAGCAGCCTCTTTCCGATATAGCTATACATGGGCAGATCCTCGCCGCGATGTCGAATGCCGGAAGAGCCATGCGGGGAGAGCCCGCATGGCGGTCTTGGCTCAGTTGCTCTTCTTCACGCCGACAAGGCGGATCATCCCGTCCGGGGACGGAGTGAAGCCGGATACCTTCTTGTTGTAGGCCCAGATCCAGGCCTGATGTCCGAGGAAGATGATCGGCAGGTCCTTGTCGAGGATGGCTTCTGCCGCATCGTATTTCTGCTTGCGCACGGCATTGTCCTGCGACTGGCGAGCCTCGAGCAACAGCTTGTCGACCTCGGGATTGCTGTATTTGGAATCGTTGAGGCCGGCGCCCGTCGTCACGAACTGCTGGATATTGCCGTCGGGATCGGAGCGGCCGGACCAGTCTGAACGGCTGAGCTGGTAGTTGCCGCTCGACTGCGCGTCCAGCAGCGTCGCGAATTCGGTGGTTTTCAGCGTTACGTCAAAACCGGCCTCGGCGACCATAGACTGGATGATCTGCATCATCTGCATCGAGACGGGATTGTTGGCGACCGCAAGCTCGACGGGGATCCGGTCGAAGCCGGCTTCCTTGATGAGGGCCTTGGCCTTGTCGACGTCTCGGGCGGGAACCGGCACGTCCTTGTCGAACCACGGGCTGTTGGGCGCGAATGGCTGATTGCCGGCAAGACCGGTGCCGTCAAAGACGATCTGCATCGCGGCTTCGCGATCGATCGCCAGCGAGAAGGCCTGGCGCAAGCGCTTGTCCTTGCCGAGCGGATTGTCGGCGCGCGCACCATTGCCGACATTGGCATAAACGCCGAGCCAGCCGGTGCCGATCGCATCGGCATAGACCAGATTGGGGTCAGCCTTCACCGTGCCGACATCGGATGCCGCCACACGCTCGATCATGTCGAGATCGCCGGAGCGCAGGTTTGCCAAGCGAACCGTCGTGTCGGGGATCGGCAGGTAGGTGACCTTGTCGATGAAGATATTGTCCTTGTTCCAGTAATCCTGGAACTTCTCAAGCACGATGCGGTCCTGTTGTACGCGTTCGACGAACTTGAACGGCCCGGAGCAGACGGGATGATCGCCGAACTTCGCTCCGGTGGCTTTCGCCGCCGTCGGCGAGACCATCATGCCGGAACGGTCGGAAAGCTGGGCGAGCAGCGTGACGTCAGGTGCCTTTAAGGTGAAGGTGACTTGGTATTCGCCCGATGCCTCGACTTTGGCGACGGAGGAGAGCTCGCTTTTGCGGCGCGATTCCGGCAAGGTCTGGTAGCGCTGGATATTATCGACCACCGCCTGTGCGTTGAACGGCGTCTCGTCCTGGAACTTGACGCCCTGGCGCAGTTCCATGATCAGCTGCTTGCCGTCAGCCGACCACTTCCACGAGGTGGCGAGCTGCGGCACGAACTTCAGATCCGGCGTGACATCGACAAGCTTGTCGCACAGCGCGGTATAGACGATGCGGCCGACGAATGTACGCGATTGGGCCGGGTCCAGCGCATCGGCGTCATCCTGCAGGCCGATCTTGAGTTCGACAGCGAAAGCCGGCAATGCAACCAAGGCACCGGCGGCAAGCGATGTCAGGAATTTGGCGATCTTCATCTTGTTCTCCTGATTATAGTTTTCGTTTTTTGCAGTTTCGGCCGGTTTCCTCTCCGGCCGTGGTCTGGTGCAAGCAGGCCTTTGGTCAGCCTACCTCTTCAGTCAGCGGTTCCTGCTGGTGGCGCGCATCGAGCGAGGTGATGCGGATCAGGCTTTCCTGGAGCATCAGCAGATGTTCGCGCATGGCTTCGGCTGCACGCATCGGGTTGCGCGCCGCAATGGCGTCGATGATCGCCATATGCTGCGCATAGGAGACCGGGCGCGTCTTATTGATGCTGCGGGCCAATTCACGAATGGTTTGCCATGCCTCGTCCTGACGGACATGGTTGATGACGTCGAAGATGGTCAGAAAGAACTGGTTGCCGGCGCTCTCGGCGATCAGTCGATGCAGCGCGCCATCCCAAAGTTCGCGGCTGTCGGCATCATCGCTGGCGGTGATTTTCTTCGTCAATTCATACATGCGGTCGATGTCATCGGGCTTGGCGCGCATGGCTGCTAGCTGGGCCAATTGCGGCTCGATGCGCAGGCGCACCTCCATGACTTCCATGAGGTCGGTGCCGGCGACCAGCGAGCTCACATGCTCGCTCCAGCCGTCTGGGCGTTGTCCTGCGTAGGTTCCAGAACCCTGGCGCCGCCAGACGCGACCCTCGGCCTCCAGTACCTCCAGCGCCCGCCGGATCGCGCGGCGGCTGATGCCGAAGGTTTCCGACAGGGCGCGTTCGGTCGGAAGTTTTCCGTCCGCCGGCAGTCCATCCGAATTCAAAAGGCCCCGGAGCTTTTCCAGGGCGTAGACCGAATTCTCCGGAAGGCTGTTGATCACCATGTTGAGGGTGTGAACCAATTTCCAATTGGTTCAATAAAAGTTCAACACAACTCTGCCGTCAAGCTCTTTTTTGTGCAATTTCTGCAATGCACAATGTTTGTGCGCAATGCATCGAAGCGGCCTGCGAAATAGGGCCGCCTGAGTGCAATTCTGGATGGATTTTGCCCGGCGTATTGCCGCCGGGCTTGAGGTTCAGCGACCGATGGCCCGCGCCGAGATCGCCGTCTCGGGGGTGAACTCGAAGTCCTTGTCGAAGGGATAGGTCGGCTTCGTCTTGCGCAGACGTGGCAAGCGTTCGACGAACTGGTCGACGACCCCCGGCGAAAGCGCCATCAGGTTCGGATTGGCGATCGGCGCCAGCTCCGGCGAGAGATAGCCTGACTTGACGACGATGATCTTTGCACTGTGCGGATCGAGGCCAAGGCGCGTGAAATCGGAGAGGTTGTGGTAGGGGCGGCGTTTTGCCGACAGCACAAGATCGATGCCGCTGATGGAGACCACGGCCTGTGCCTCGATCGGGTCTGAGGTTTCAAACAGGAATTTGACGGTGAAGCTGCCTTTTACGGGCTTGCTTCCCTTCGTATCGAGCGATGCGCCAACCGAGAGATCGAGGGTGGCGCCAATGCCGGCCGCGTAGCAGGCTTCCGTGGCTGCCTTATCGGCGATACCGGCGAATATGACGCCCTTCGCATTGTTGGCGATAAGCTCAGCGAGCACATCGGCGCGATCTCCGACGCCGCCGCCTGTGGGATTATCGCCGGATTCGGCCAGAACCACAGGCGCGGTCGGGCTGACGATCGCCTTGGCGACGCATTCCTCGATGGTGCCGGTCTCGCAGCCGAAAACGAAATCCTTGCGCACATCCCAATAGGCCTGCGCGAGACGTTTCGCTTCCCGTTCGAGAACTGCACGATCCGTGCCGGTCATGATGGCGGCGGCCGTGGCGCGCGGCTCGTCGGCCCAGACATAGCCGACCATCAGCGAGGCATCCCAGACCCCATCAATGGCATCGATCCCGGGGAGCATGTCGTAGAGACTTTTGGCCGGTTCATCGACCGTGCTGGTGCGCTCACCCGGCAACACCACTGGGATCGGCGCCCAGAGCAGGATCGGCTTCACGCCGGTCTTGAGGCTTTCCGTCAGCATCTTGACGGCGCGGCGCATTGTCTCCTCGACGTCGATATGCGGTGCGGTCCGATAGGTGGAATACATGTCGAGCCCATCGATGATGCGCTGGGTGACGTTGCCGTGCAGGTCATAGCTGGCGGAAACCATGCAATCGTCGCCGACAAGGGCGCGTGCGGCGCTGATCCAGTCGCCCTCGGCATCTTCCATGCCTTCGACATACATAGCGCCGTGCATGGCAAGATAGAGCCCGTCGAGCGGCAGCAATGGCTTCAGACGCTCCAGGAACTCCGCCTTGAAGGCTTCATATGTATGACGGGCGACCGGACCGCCGGCGATGGCCCTGGCATGGATGGTCGGCAGGAATTCGCCGTCATAATCCCGAAGGAAGGCGAAGTAGGGCGCGGCTGTCAGTTCTTCGCCGCGAAGGACGCGAAAATCCTTCTCCTCGTTCAGGACGGGATTATAGGTGCTGCATTCGATGTGAATGCCTCCGACGGCAATGCGCATGGGAACCTCAATTCGGGGTGGGGCCAATCAGAAAATTATGGGCGGCAATGCTGGCGGCGCCGCGCGCCCAGACATCGCCATCGACGCGCTGCGTGCGGATCGGCGTCTGGCCGGCATAGCGCGGCAATACGTTCGCCTCGGCTGCCTGCCGCATGACGGTGCCGAAGAGGCCGTCGAAGCGGCCCTCGACATGGGTGATCAGGATCATGCCGGGATCGTTGAACTGGATCAGATGGGCAATTGCCAGGCCAAGCGCATTGCCGGCGCGATGCAGGATGCGGATGGCGGCTGCATTGCCGAGCGAAGCCTCGGCTTCCAGATCGTCGAGAGAATTGCAGGCGAGACCTTCGGCCTTCGCCATTTCCTTGATCGCCTTCATCGAGGCGACTGTGTCGAGGCAGCCGCGCTTGCCGCAACGGCAGGGCGAGCCATTGGGTTCGATGGTGCAATGGGCAATCTCGCCGGCGCCGCCGTGATTGCCGCGATAGAGATTGCCGCCGATGAAATGCGCGCAGCCTATGCCTTCATCGAATGAGACGACGCTGAAGTTCTGCACATCGCGCGTGCTGCCAAACAGCTTTTCGCTGACGGCGACTGCCTTGGCATCGTTCTCGATGAAAGTGTCGACGCCAGTCTTCTGTCTGACGATGCTCGCGAACGGCACGTCCTTCCAGCCGAGCAATGTTGATTGGACGCAGTTTGCCTGTTTCTCGTCAACAAAGCCCGAGAGCGCAATGCCGATGCCGTAAAGCTTGCGGAGAGCGTCCTCACGTTCCGTCAGCAGTCTCGGCAGCATCTCGGCTATCGATTCGGCGATAACCTCCGGATCGCGCGATCGCGGCATGGTCTGGCGTGCGACGATGTTACCGTTGAAATCGCTGAGCACCATCGGCGCGGGGTCTTCAAGCAATGAAATACCGACGAAGAAGGCGCCCTCCGGGTGCAGATCCAACAGGATCGACGGGCGGCCCTGGCCATAGATTGTCTCCGTCTCGTGCAGGACGCCAAGGGAGATCAGGTCGCGGGCAATTCCGCTCATGGCAGCTTTGCTCAAACCCATGGATGCTGCGAGAACAGTGCGGCTCAAAGGGCCTGATTGGCTGATCACGCGCAGAAGCTGCTGCTGGGAAGAGGTGAGCAATTCGACGTTCCGCCTCAGATTTTAGTCTGTTTTTCCGACAATAAGTTCAGAAAATAAACAAATCAACGGAAATAAATTTAGCGGAGAGCTTATTTGCGTACATCGCAATCGATGGATTCAGTCAATCCACGCGATCTGCAGTTGCGTTTAAACAGTTGACACCGCCCCATATCAGTATGCAATGCTTATCATAACAATTTAGGCAAAATCCCCCTCAGTCGCCTCGTCTTCCGGCGCCGATTCCAAAAATCAAACGCTCAACCATGCCGCCTCGACGGTCTGTGCGTATTCGATGCCGGGTGCAGCAGTCAGAAAGGAATACCATGTCCAGCACGGTCGATCGCTCGAGACGCCCGTTGGTCATCGTCTCGATCATGCTTGCGACCTTCATGGTTGCCGTCGAAGCGACGATTGTCGCGACCGCCATGCCGCGCATTGTCGGTCAGCTCGGCGGGTTCACCTATTACAGTTGGGTCTTCTCGGCCTTTCTGCTGGCGCAGTCCACCACGACGGTTATCTATGGCAAGCTTTCCGATATTTTCGGCCGCAAGCCCATGCTGATCGGCGGCATACTGATCTTTCTCGTCGGCTCGACGCTTGCGGGCTTTGCCTGGTCGATGGCATCGCTGATCGCTTTCAGGCTGTTGCAGGGCCTGGGCGCCGGCGCCATCCAGCCCGTGACGATGACGGTGGTCGGCGATCTCTACAAGCTGGAAGAGCGTGCCAAGGTGCAGGGCGCGCTTGCCAGTGTCTGGGCGGTGTCGGCCGTCATCGGTCCGCTCGCCGGCGGCATCATCGTCGACAATCTCTCCTGGGCGTGGATCTTCTGGATCAACCTGCCGGTTGGCGTCCTTTCCATCGCCGGCTTCATATTCTTCCTGCATGAGCGCATCACGCCGCGGGAAGCGAAGATCGACTATCTCGGCACGTTCCTGTTTTCGATCTCGATCGTATCGCTGCTGATCATTCTGACGGAGACCGATTCCGGCTTTGCCGTTCTTGGCCCGCTAGCGATCGTCTTTATTGTCAGCGGCATCCTGTTCATCTGGCAGGAAAGGCGGGCGCCTGAGCCGATCATCTCGATCACGCTCTGGAGCCAGCGATTGATCGCAACCAGCAATGCCGCGACCCTACTTGCCGGCATGGCCTTGATCGGCCTGACGACGGTTCTGCCGATCTATGTTCAGGGTGTCCTTGGCCGTTCGCCACTTGAGGCCGGCTTCACCCTGACCATGCTGATCGTCGGCTGGCCGCTGGCGGTGATGTTAGCCAGCCGGTTCTTCCGCATGTTCGGCATCCGCAGGACATTGCGCGCCGGCAGCTTCATGTTTCCGTTCGGTGCTCTCTTTCTCCTCTTCCTCACCCCGGAAAGCAGCCCGATCATCGCCGGAGTCGGCTCGTTTCTGATGGGCTTCGGCATGGGCCTCATCAGCCTCACCAGTGTCGTGCTGGTGCAGGAGAGCGTCGAGTGGTCGATGCGCGGCAGCGCGACCGCGTCGATCATCTTCTCGCGCAGCCTCGGCAATACGCTTGGCGCCACGGCGCTGGGTGCGATCATGAATGTCGGCATCGCGCATTACGGCAGCGGCGAACTGGCTACCAGGCTACACGACCTTCTGAACCAGCCAACCGGGCTTTCCGATCTCGGCGGCGATCCGGCCATCAGGGGTGTTTTTGACGCCGCTCTGCATTGGAGCTTCTGGGCAGTCGTCGTTGTCGCCGTCACGACCTTCGCAACCATCTGGCTCATTCCGGTGGCTCACGACGCCGGTCGCCGGGCGGCAGTCAAGACGGATGCGCAGGATGCCATGACGCATTGATGGAACGATACCGGCACTTGCTTCGGGCGCCGGTATCTGTTCTGCGTCGGGGCAAGCGGATCAGGTGTCGTCGTAGGTCATAAGCCAGGATTCGAGCAGGCGCCGGGAGGCCTGAAGCGCTGCCTCGGAATCGCGCGCGGCGATCGCATCGAGAATGGCCTTGTGAAAGGGCAGGGCGCGCTTCTGGCCCTCCGCGATATCCTCGAGACCTGAAAGCGTGCGATTGGCATAGATCCCGACTGCGATCAGGTCGATCAACTGCGAATAGATCATGTTGTGGGTGGCGGCGAAAATCGCCGTATGAAAGCGCAGGTCGGCATCGGCATTGGTGTTGATGTCACCGATGCTGGAAGCCATGTCTTCGTAAGCGGAGCGAATGGCGGCAATGTCCTGCTCGGTGCAGCGCGCAGCCGCGCGGGCCGTTGCTTCCGGCTCCAGTGCAAGCCGGAGATCCTTGATCGCGCGCATGATTTCCACCGAAGGCCCGGTCTCGTAATACCAGACCATGACATCGGTATCGAGGTGATGCCAGTTGGAGCGTTCCTTGACGCGTGTGCCGACACGGGTCTTGATTTCCACCAGCCCCTTACCGGCAAGGCATTTCATCGCCTCGCGGATGACGGTGCGGCTGATGCCGAATTGTTCGACGAGGTCTGGCTCGTTCGGCAATGTCGTGCCGACCGGATAGTGCCCGCCGACGATGCGGCGACCAAGCTCGTGGACGAAATAGCCGAAGACGCCGCGCCGAGGGATCGTACCGTATTTTCGCACAAAGGCATCGAATGGTGATTGCGTTACGATCAGTTTCGACTCCGGGGTGGGCGGAGTGGGCATTGCGTCAAGGCTTTGTTTCATTATGCGGGGCTCTCATTCCTATTGCTGCGCCATCGAGAGAATAATCATCAGTCTATACTTGCTTGAGAGGCTTCATGCTGATGTCTCGGCTTGTTTGAGGCTGTTCCATAGTGTTCCGATATCGATCCTGTCGTTCTTCATGCGGCATGTTTCGACGAAAAACCCTACCATGTCTTGTGCGTGAATGCCTACTGGCCCGCTGTGACCACTCCGTTTACCGATGCAATGCTTGGGCGCACGACGCTCCGCACTTGTCCGCACCGTGAGGCTGAGTGGAACAGCGATCAAATTGCGCCCCCTTCAATAGGCGAAACGTGATCGGCAGAGCGATTGATGGGACGATTTCGATCTATCGTAAACGTTGCCGAAGCGTTTAAATGCGGTGAAATGCCGGGAGGATTCGGAGTGGCTGACGAATGAATGACATGTCCACGCGCGGACAGCGGGAGGAAAAGCAGACAGTGGCGAGCTCGCGGCCGCTGTTGATCGCCTTGCTCGTGGCCGGTGCTTTTTTCATGGAAAATCTGGATGGCACGGTCATCGCGACGGCGCTGCCACAGATGGCGGTGTCCTTCGGTGCCCGTCCGGTCGATCTCAATATCGGCATGAGCGCCTATCTTCTGACGCTTGGGGTCTTCATTCCGATCAGCGGCTGGATCAGCGATCGCTTCGGCGCGCGGCTGGTGTTCACCACGGCTGTCGTCATCTTCACACTCGCCTCGGTCCTGTGCGGCTTTGCCAACGGCATTGGCTCGTTTGTCGCCATGCGTATCCTGCAGGGTATTGGCGGGGCGATGATGGTGCCGGTGGGCCGGCTTGTCGTCCTGAACAACACTCCGAAGGACAAGTTGATTTCGGCAATTGCGACTATCACCTGGCCGGCGCTGGTCGCGCCGGTGCTGGGACCACCGCTCGGCGGCTTCATTACCGACCATGCGAGCTGGCGCTGGATTTTCTTCCTCAATCTGCCGCTCGGTATTTTGGCATTCGTTTTTTCGCTCATGCTCATTCCCGAAACCAAGAGCACGGCGCGACCACCTTTTGACTGGGTCGGGTTCATCGTCAGCGGCGTTGGGTTGGCAAGCCTGATGTATGGACTGGAATTGATCGGTCGCCCCGATCCTGTCTGGCTGGAAGCTGGAGCCTATGTGGCGGTCGGACTGGTCCTTCTGACCCTATCCGTTTTTCATTTCCGAAGGACAGAGCATCCGCTCATCGATCTCTCCGGATTGAAGCTGCCGACCTTTGCAGTCACCATCTCCGGTGGGTCGCTGTTTCGCACGGCCATCGGCGCGGTGCCGTTCCTGCTGCCGCTGATGTTTCAGGTCGGCTTCGGGCTCAGCGCCTTTCATGCCGGCATGCTGACGCTGGCGGTTTTTGCCGGGAATCTGGCGATGAAGCCGGCAACGACACCGATCCTGCGCCGCTTCGGCTTCAAACCGGTGCTGATCGTCAATGGCATCCTGAATGCCGTCTTCATTGCCGCCTGCGCTTTGTTTTCGCCCGATACGCCACTTTGGTTCATCGTGCCGGTGCTGTTCATCGGCGGCATGTGCCGCTCGATGCATTTCACGGCATTGAACACAATTGCCTTCGCCGACATTCCGCCGCGACAGATGACGGGCGCCAATACGCTGTTCAGCACTGTTTTTCAGCTGACGATGGGTATGGGTATCGCTGTGGGCGCGATCGGTATCCGTATCGGTCAGGCCGTGAGCGCGCCGCTTGGCATGGGCGGCATCGTCGCCATCGAGTTTCGCCTCGCCTTTGTCCTGCTCGGGATTATTGCGCTGCTCGCCGTGCTGGACTGCCTGCCGCTTGATCGCAAGGCTGGCGATAATGTGTCACGCAAACCGAAGGCCGGCGTGAAGAAGGCGGCGTAGCGGTGTGTATTGCAGGTTCGTTCAATGTGGGTATTGGATAAGATTATAGTGCAACAATATTGCCGGTATGGCCATCAGGATGATCAAGAGCATCGCAAAGCTTGCGGTGCGCAGCACTTTCATCCGGCGGACGCGGTGCCCGCTCCAATCGTATACTGCCATAATGAGCCCTCCCTTTTTTCCTCGATTATTAGAAAGGCAAGAAATGGAACTCCAGTCAATATTGGCAATAGGATGTTAAATAATTAGATTTTTCTAATAATCTCAGGTGTTGGATTGTTTTGCTACATCCGTTGAGCGATCCAGCTTGCATCCGTGCAAAGGTTATTTTGCGGTACCCACCCTGGCGATATAACGGGTGAGACATTCGTTTCCGCGGCGGCGGAACTACTGGTTGCTTTGAAAAGAGGAAGAACGTGATGAGCAAGGTGCGTGCCCTGGTGTTGGAGCGTCAGCATGAACTGGCGATCCGCGATATCGATCTGCCGCAGGAGGTCGGGCCGGGCGAGGTGAAGATCAAGATCCATACGGTCGGTGTCTGCGGCTCCGACGTGCATTATTACACCCACGGCAAGATTGGCCCCTTCATCGTTAACGAGCCGATGGTGCTCGGGCATGAAGCCGCGGGTACGGTGGTCGAACTCGGCGCGGGTGTCACGCATCTGAAGGTCGGCGATCGTGTCTGCATGGAGCCGGGTATTCCCGATGCGAATTCCAAGGCCAGCCGCCTCGGCCTGTACAATGTCGATCCCGCCGTCACCTTCTGGGCCACGCCGCCGATCCATGGTGTGCTGACGCCCTTCGTCGTTCATCCGGCCAACTATACCTTCAAGCTGCCTGACAATGTCAGCTTTGCAGAAGGGGCGATGATCGAGCCCTTTGCTGTCGGCATGCAGGCGGCGACCAAGGCGCGCATCACCCCAGGCGATACGGCTGTCGTCCTCGGCGCCGGCCCGATCGGCATCATGGTGGCGATCGCAGCGCTTGCCGGCGGCTGCGCGCGGGCGGTCGTTGCCGACCTTGCCCAGCCGAAACTCGATATCGCCGCCCAATATCAGGGCGTCATTCCGGTCAATATTCGCGAGAAGAACTTGGTCGAGGAGATCAATCGCCTGACGGATGGCTGGGGTGCGGATGTCGTCTTCGAATGCTCTGGCTCACCCAAGGCCTGGGAAACTCTCATGGCGCTGCCGCGTCCAGGTGGCGCCGTCGTTGCCGTCGGCCTGCCGGTCAATCCGGTCGGCTTCGATGTTTCGACGGCATCGACCAAGGAAATCCGCATAGAGACGGTGTTCCGCTATGCCCACCAGTATGAACGCTCCATCGCGCTGATTGCCTCGGGTCGCGTCGATCTGAAGCCGTTGATCTCGGAGACCTTCGCCTTCGAGGAGTCCGTCAAGGCCTTCGACCGCGCCGTCGAAGCACGGCCCACGGATGTAAAGCTGCAGATCGTTCTCGATCAGTAAGATATCTATCGACGTCGCCTTGCTGGCACGAGGCGGCGTTTTCTTCCATTTTGCACGATCCCGTAGACGGCCCGGCAGAAGCGATGCAAGCATTTCCAGGAAAAGTGCGCAGCGGTTTCCGTCCGGAATGCGTAAAAACAAAGCGGCAGAGCCCTTTCGCTATTCGAAGAAGAGCGAAAATGCTTTAGGTAGCCTGAAACAAAGAGAAACGGGCTTAACGCCGTGAAACGGGAAGGACTGCCGTGCCGCACGACGTTGCATTGATCGCATTGATTGCCGCTGGCTTCGTATTCGCGGCTGTTTTCGGCTATCTGGCCGACAGGCTGCACCTGCCGCCATTGGTTGGCTATCTGGTTGCGGGCGTGATCATCGGCTCGTCGACGCCGGGCTTTGTCGCCGATGTTTCGCTCGCATCGCAATTGGCCGAGATCGGCGTCATCCTGCTGATGTTCGGGGTCGGCTTGCATTTTTCGGCGGCTGATCTGCTCGCGGTGCGCGGTGTCGCCATTCCAGGCGCCATCGGCCAGATCCTGATAGCCACCCTGTTGGGCATCGGCTTGGCCTCCCTCTGGGGCTGGGGCGTCGGTGCCGGCGTAGTGCTGGGACTGAGCCTTGCCGTCGCCAGTACGGTCGTACTGCTGAAAGCGCTGGAAGAGCGCAATCTGGTGAGTTCGACGAATGGCCGCGTCGCAGTCGGCT
The DNA here is from genome assembly GCF_053521805.1 of Rhizobium sp. A22-96. NCBI lineage: Bacteria > Pseudomonadati > Pseudomonadota > Alphaproteobacteria > Hyphomicrobiales > Rhizobiaceae > Rhizobium > Rhizobium sp. A22-96. Next base: position 923,632 of record NZ_JBNWDQ010000001.1, on the reverse strand, counting down.
GGCTCATCGTCGAAGATCTGGTCATGGTGCTGGCGCTCGTGCTGCTGCCGGCCTTTGCCGGTGTCATGGGCGGCCACACGGATGCCGGCGAGCATGCGGCATCCGGTTCGATCTGGCTGACGATCGGCATGACACTGGTCAAGGTTGCCGCCTTTGCTCTTGTCGCGATCTTCATAGGTCCGCGCATCGTCCCCTGGCTGCTGACATCCGTTGCCCGCACGGGCTCGCGTGAGCTCTTCACGCTGTCGGTTCTGGCGATCGCGCTTGGCATCGCCTTCGGGGCGGCGGAGATCTTCGGCGTTTCCTTCGCGCTCGGGGCTTTCTTTGCCGGGCTCGTGATGAGTGAATCGCATCTCAGCCATAGGGCGGCGGCCGATTCCCTGCCGTTGCAGAACGCCTTCTCGGTGCTGTTTTTCGTCTCCGTCGGCATGCTGTTCGATCCCTCGGTGCTGGTGCGCGAACCGTTGATGGTTGGGGGCGTGCTCGCGCTCATCATGCTCGGCAAGTCGTTGATCGCTTTCGGTGTGGTGTTGCTGCTGCGTTATCCGGCGAGCATGGGATTTGCCGTTGCCGCCGGTCTGGCGCAGATCGGCGAATTTTCTTTCATCTTGGCTGGACTTGGTGTTTCGCTCGGCCTGCTATCGCGAGAGGGGCAGGATCTCATTCTCGCAGGTGCGATCCTGTCGATCACGCTCAATCCGTTGGCCTTCTTCGCGGTCGAGAAAATCGAGAATTGGACGTTTGCGCGGTGGCCATCGCTGGCCAACAAATATGGCATGGCAAAGCAGGATGGGCTGCGCCGCGAGCTGACCATTATCAGCAAGCAGCGTGAAGAACGGGATCAGCAGCATCATCTCGAGATCGAGCAGCTGATCGAAACCTTTCCGATGTTTGCCGAGCTGGATGACAATGCGCATGAAGAGCTTCTGTTGCTTTTCCGGCCGAGATCGGCCTCTCCGGGTGATCGCGTTATCCGCACAGGCGACCGCGGCGACAGCATGTTCTTCATCGCCTCCGGCGCCGTGGAAGTGCAACTCGAGGAGGACGAGATTCCGCTCGGCGCAGGCGCCTTCTTCGGCGAAATGGCTCTATTGACGGGCGCGCGCCGCACCGCCGATGTGGTCGCCGTCGATTTCTGTCAGCTCTTCGTGCTGGAACGCCGCGATTTCAACCTGTTCATGTCGCGACACCCGCAATTGCGTGCCGCCGTCAGCCGCATGGCGCGGGAACGGCAGGAAAGCAACGTGTCGCGCCAACGGCGCGACGAGGCGCAGGATGCGGGCTGAGGGTTAGCGCCGCTTCAACCAGGATTTCGAAACCCGGCAGGCCATGGTGTAGGCCGGGTCGAAGACATTGCCGACATCGTAACGCACGACCTGACCGAGCAGGTGGCTGGCAGCGGTCTTGTCGAGACCATAATCAGAGTCGAGCCAGCGCAGCATCTCGCTCGTGGCGTGCTGTAGCGCTTGGTCGAGTGGCCGGGCATTGCCGATGGTGAAGATGTCGTCGGCCGTTTCGCCGCGCGGCCAGATGATGGTCTTCCTCTTCTCCACGCTCAGCCGCACCGTCACCTCGAAGGTGGTCTCGATCCCCGTGCCGACGATCTCGCCGTCTCCCTGTACCGCATGGCAATCACCGAGGAAGAAAAGGGCGCCCGGCGCCGATACCGGGAACCAGACGGTCGTGCCCGGTCCGAGCAGCCGGTAATCCATGTTGCCGCCGAACTCGCCGCTGGTGGCGGTCGAGATCGCCTGGCCGAGCGAAGGCGCCACCCCAAAGCAGCCGATCATCGGCGCGAGTGGCAGCGTGAGTGCCTCAAGGCCGGCGACCGGCTCTGCAAGCCTGGTCGCCAGGGCCTGACGATCGATTTGCCAGATCACCTTCTTGCTCTCCGGCAGGGCTCTCACATCGCGCGGATCGACGACATTGCCGGCAACGACGCTGCGGGTGAATCCCGTATCGCGTGTCGGCACCATGGTCAGAATTTCGACCTTGAGAGAATCGCCCGGTTCCGCCCCTTCGACGAAGATCGGGCCGTTCATCGGATTGGGGCCCGAGATGCGATTGATATCGTGCTTGTCATAACCGGCCGCATCGAGCGTTTCGGTAATGACGGTATCGCCATCGGCGATGTGCAGGGCGGGCGGCAACGAGCCGATGACATTGTGGTAGGTGTTTGGAACGAAGCGATGTGTTGTCATTGCGTCTGCGGCCTCTTGTGTATTCTTGATTTGCCTGACCTTAGGTGGCTCGCATGACGAGGAAAAGGTCAAACACGGTCGGTGCCGATCGATCATCACCATTAGTTCGGCGGCAGGCCGCCAAGATAAGGCATGCTGCGTGATGGCAGCTTCTTCAGCAGCGCATCAAGCGCAGGGGCTGGAAAGCGGCGTTCAAAGGGGACTGCCCAGGCGATGTCGTCCGCCTGAAGGTGCATTCCTACCTGTTGAGCCCCGGCTGCAGCGGCAAAGGAGGAAGGGTCGTCAATCCCGGCAACGACCGCCCGAACGAGACGAGGCAAGGCATTGTCATCGGCCGCGTAGAGATCGATACCATTGGCGGAGGCCAATTCCGCTATTGTCACGAGAGGAGCGGCGGCGAAAATATGATAGTGGAGCGCTCTGGATCGCCGCACCATTTCCAGCGGCAAGGTTCCATTCGGTTGGATCTGGCTCGCGCCGATCTTGAAGCTGCCGACGCCCCAATCGAACAGATCCTTTCGATTTGCCGCAATGCCGGCAGCCGTGGCGGTAAACCCGGCCCAGTAGCGATGATTGTTGCGTCCGTCGCTCTTATCGTCTCGCTGTTGGTAGTAGGTGATGTTGTGCGATGCGACGTCGGCGAGCCATCCCGCTATCCGCGAGCGTTGATCTGAGGGGATGTTGGTATCGGAGCGGATTTTGAGCCAGGTGACCGCGAAGGAGCCAAGCACCCAACCCTGCACATAGACTGCCTGGTTCGTCGCCGTGGCGCCGGTCAGCGCGCCGCTGGTGGCAAAGCTGTCGAGGAAATGTGCGGCGCAGGTCGCGCTGGCTTCACCGTCTCCGGCTCGATAGCGGTCGGCCATGGCATTGACGGTTCGCATTGCCGCACGCAGACTGCCGGTCGCTTCGTCATAGGCCTTCTTGCGCACGGGATCGACGATGGAATGTGCCGCGTCGCTATAATAATCGGCGGCCTTGATAGACGTCGGCAGGTTGGGTGGCGTGGGGCACGTGAATGGCTCGGTCTTTTGCGCGGAGACAGGCGTGTCCCACGGGCTTCGCAGGTCGGCGGCCTGCGCCTGGGCGACATCCGCCAACAGGAGAGACATGGCCACGACTGCAGACTTTCGGACGATGGCATCGAAGCGAGACATTTGACACCTGACCTGTGATGGGTGTTTGCGGCGGGATCGTCAGATGACTATTGCCGGGTTGATGGCGATTTTGCGTTCATCATCGGACGGCGGCTGCCTAGCCGAAATGATCGCGAAATGCCTGCGGAGTCGTCCCGAATTTCCGCATGAAGTTGCGCCGCATTGTCTCTTCCGACGCGAAGCCGCAGCGCGTCCGTGCTTGATGAACCGTTAACCCTTCTTCGAGAAGGCGGCGCGCAGCTTCGATGCGAATGTCTTCCACGGCTCTGGCCGGTGTGCGCCCCGTGCCTTTCACGTAATGACGGGAGAAACTGCGCGCACTCATATTCGCCTGCTCAGCAAGGGCAGGCAGGGAAAGGTCAGCGCGCAGATTGTCCATGATCCAGGCATGCAGACGGTCGAAGCGTTCGTCGCTTTGCTGCAGGCGCAGTGCCGAGCTGAATTGCGCCTGGCCACCCGGTCGCTTCAGGAAGACGACGAGTTCTCGCGCCACCGAAAGCGCCAGCTTGCGCCCGAGGTCCGCCTCGACGAGCGCAAGGGCAAGATCGATACCTGCGGTGACACCGGCCGAGCTCCAGATCTGCCCGTCTTGAACGAAGATCGGATCAGGTTCGAGCTTCACTCGAGGGAAGCGCTTCGAAAATTCCTCGATGCGGTTCCAATGGGTTGCCGCCCGTCGCCCGTCGAGAAGTCCGGCTTCGGCAAGCAGAAAGGCGCCGCTGCAGACGGAGGCGGTTCGCCGGGCGCTGGCTGATCGCCGTCGTATCCATTCGACCAGCTCCAAGTCTTCGCAAGCCTTGTTGACGCCCCAGCCGCCGGCGATCAGCAAAGTGTCGAGCGAGCCACTGGTGTCGCCGAGCGGCTCCGTCAGCAGCACAAGACCCGCGCTGGTCCTGGTTTGTGTGCCGGCCGCGACGGCGACGGCCTCGTAGGGCTGAGGCAGGCCATTGTTGGACGCGGTTTCATTGGCGCTGGTGAAAACCTGCAGCGGACCGGTGATATCCAGCAGCTGGGCATTCTCGAAGGCGAGTATCTCGATGCGGCGCATGATTGGCAAGAAATGAGGGTTGATTGGCAAATGCGCCAAATTGTTTTCGCATAAGATTGGCAAAGTCAATCACTGGAGACGTATCATGACCATTCGCTTCGGCCTGCTCGCCTTCCCAGGCGTCCAGCAACTCGATCTGACGGCGCCCTATGAGGTATTCGCATCGATGGACGATGCCGAAGTTCATCTTGTCTGGAAGGATCGATCGCCCGTCATTTCGGCAACGAAGCTGGTACTGCAGCCGACGACGACTTTCGCCGACTGCCCGCAGCTCGACGTCATCTGTGTGCCCGGCGGCAGCGGTGTCAACGCGCTGCTGGAGGATGAAACAGTTCTGGCTTTCATCCGCAAGCAGGCGGAGCAAGCACGCTTCGTGACATCGGTATGCACCGGCGCCCTGGTGCTCGGCGCTGCCGGTCTGCTAAAAGGCAAGAAGGCGACGACCCATTGGAACGCCAAGGATTTTCTCGCGGGCTTCGGCGCCATCGCCACGCCGGGGCGCGTCGTGCGGGATGGCAATATCTTCACCGCGGGCGGCGTTACAGCCGGCATCGATTTCGGACTGACCATCGTTGCAGCCTTGCGGGATCGAGAAGAGGCGGAAACAATTCAGCTGTCGCTGGAATATGCGCCTGAGCCGCCGTTTCATTCCGGTCTGCCGGAAGAGGCGAGCGCCGATGTCTTGGCAAAGACGAAGGCACGTCTTGCCGGCTCACGGACGGCGCGTGAGGCGATCATGGCTCGTTTGGCGGCGGCGCGACAGGCCGATTGAGCTTCCGGGGTTTCTCACATCCCGTCTGTCACCTCATTGCAATGGAAGATCGATAATCAGTCGATCATACCGCCGGTCCGATCGGCATTCCCATCGAGGTGATCATGAGCAATCGCGCGACCAAGATCCTGCCCCACCACCGGTTTTCGCACTCGCTGGGCGCGCCGCTGGCGCGCGTCCAGGGCACCATAGCCCATGTGTTCGAGGCCCCGGACAATCACCACGGGGCAAACCATCAGCATTTTACCGTCACAATCAGCGCAGTGCTGAAGTTCGACGGTGGCGACGAGGATATCAATGGGCAGACCGTTTTCGTCGCCGTTCGCTTTGGCGACGACGAGGGGCTGGATCACGAGATTCCCGACCTGAAGGCGGGCGAGCCGATCGAGCTGCAGGGCGAATATATCCCGATCGCTTCTGCTTACCCCACGGACGATAACAGCAATCCGGTATTGCCTGTTCTTCATTTCACGCATCATCCGGTCGGCTATGTGATGTACAAGGGCGTACATTACAGCTGATGGCCAAGCCCGCGCCGCTTGGCCATCAACCGCCAATCAATCCATCTCGTTCTCTGCTCTGCTTGACTCAAAGCGCATTTCTGCGACCGTAGCGTTGCGACATCCTGTTCGGCCTTGAGGGAAAAGGCTTATCTTATGAACGAGTTCCGGTCACTTCGCTGCACAATCCTCTTTGCCATGACGATGGTTGTTGTGACAGTATTTGGCTTTGTGCCGTTCGCATCGGCATTTGCGGCAGAGGTGGTTGATTTGCCGCCGCAGACGAAGGCGTCGAGCGAGCAGATCGAGAAGTTGATCGGTGTCATACGCGAAAACGGCGCCATGTCCGACAAGGACCTGCTACACCGTCGCGCCGATTTCGAAACATTGATGGCGGCGACGCCGGATGCGACGCGGGTGCAGATTCGCCGTGTCGACGCCAATGGCGTCGATGCCGATCTCATGTGGCCGGCAAGGCTCCATCATCCAATCGGCAGGCGGGCGATCCTCTATCTGCATGGAGGCGGCTTCTACAGCGGCTCGCTCAGGACGCATCGCAACATCGCTTCCTCGCTCGCCAAGGCGGCGTCAGCCGACGTGCTGATCATCGATTATCGTCTCGCACCGGACTATGGCTTTTCGGCCCAGACAGACGATGCGATCGCTGCCTATCGCTGGCTTTTGATGTCGGGATACAAGGCCGGAAATATCGTGATCGCCGGCGAGTCCGTGGGGGCGACGCTGGCTATCGAGGTCGTCCTGAACCAGCTTCGCCTGAGGGGTGCGCTTCCCGCAGCCGTGATTGCCATGAGCCCTGTCACCGATTTTGCGGCAACGGGAGCGTCGCTGGTTACCAACGCTGCGAGTGATCCGTTCATGGGCAAGGCCGAGCTGACGGTCATCCGAGACGCCTTCGCGCGTGGTCACTCCGCGGTTGATCCCGATATATCACCGCTCTATGCCAATTTCGGCGGATTTCCGCCGCTGCTGATACAAGTTGGCTCGCGGGAAACATTGCTCGACGACAGTACGCGTCTGGCGGACAAGGTGGAGCAGGCGGGCGGCAATGTGAGCCTGGAGATCTGGCCCGGCATGATCCATCAATGGCAGATTTTTCCGTTCTGGCTCGACGATGCCAGGAGGTCGGTTGCGAGAGTGGCCGAGTTTGCACTTTCGCACTTCGCGGATAAGCCGGCGCAATAATCGACGCGGATGATGTTGGAACGCCCGGTCGTCTGTGGGGCAGGCGGCTCCGAAGGGCGTGGTTTTGGCGAAAGCAAGGCCTTCGACTTCGTTGGTGGAATTATATATCGCGATAAATAATCGCAAAATAAATTTTTATATGGACAAGGGTGAAACGGTTCTCTACAGATATGAATGTCGCGATAATAAATCGCACGATATATTTTTAGTGGAGATTGAAATGAGCCAGTCGATGCATCAAGCTACCCGCCGGGGCGTCATGACAGCCGGGCTCGGCCTTGCCGCCGCCGCCATCACGCCTTTCGCTCAACCTGCGCAAGCCTCTACAAAGCAATCTTCGAAAGGGAAGGACACAATGAGCAGCAGCACGATCACCACCAAGGACGGAACCGAGATTTTCTACAAGGATTGGGGAACAGGGCAGCCGATCGTTTTCCATCACGGATGGCCCTTGAGCGCCGATGACTGGGATGCCCAGATGTTGTTCTTCCTCAATCAAGGCTACCGCGTCATCGCGCATGATCGCCGCGGCCACGGCCGCTCCAGCCAGACAGCGACCGGCAACGAGATGGATACTTACGCCGCTGACGTGGCCGCCCTTGCCGAGCATCTCGATCTGAAAGGTGCCATCCACGTCGGCCATTCCACCGGCGGCGGTGAAGTCGCCCGCTATGTGGGCCAGTATGGCCATCACGGCCGGGTTGCGAAAGCAGTGCTGATCGGTGCCGTGCCGCCAGTCATGGTCAAGTCCGACAAGAATCCGGGCGGCCTGCCGCTGGAAGTATTCGACGGCTTTCGGACTGCTCTTGCCGCCAATCGCGCCCAATTCTACCGCGATATTCCGTCGGGACCGTTCTACGGCTTCAACCGCCCCGGTGCGGCGGTGTCGCAGGGCATCATCGACAATTGGTGGCGCCAGGGCATGATGGGTGGCACCAAGGCGCATTATGATTGCATCAAGGCCTTCTCGGAAACCGATTTCACCGAGGATCTGAAGAAGATCGAAGTGCCGACGCTCGTCATGCATGGCGATGACGACCAGATCGTTCCGATCGCAGATGCGGCTCTTCTCTCCATCAAGCTGCTGAAGAACGGCACGCTGAAAGTCTATAAGGGCTTCCCGCACGGCATGGCCACGACGCATGCAGACGTCATCAATGCCGATCTGCTGGCCTTCTTCAAGGCTTGATAGGATTTAAAGAACAGGGCGCCCGCCGGCAGGCGAGCGCCCACAGCCGGCCGAGTGCTGTTACCACCTCCGCCGCCTCAGCTATCCAGTTTCAATGAAAGCTGAACAGCGCGCGGCAAGGGCGGTAGCGGTCGGCTGATGTCGACGCGGCGTTTCCAATTGGCAAGCCGCTCCTGCTCCCGCTCCCGAAGGGCCTTCGAGACCGCGACAAAGGTCATGGCACGTTCAATGACTTGCTCTGCTTTGCTCATGGATATCTCCATTTGTTCACTTTATGTTCTCATATTGAAAACTCAAAGTCAAGCTCATGACGTATAAGCGCCCGTCGCGCTCCTATGCTCACGCGCTGAGCCGCCGTACTGAAATCGGTCTGTACAGTATACTCATATTGTAACGTCACGAACGGCCTGAAGTTCCGTGCCAATCGCATGCGCCGACCGCGTCGCCGACTATAATCTCCCATGAACTTCGATGCTCAATGAGATCGCGGTAGCTGGGGCTTTTCGATTTTAGAGAAGTGCAGCCTTTGCGGATGACGCCTAGAGCCATCGGCAACAAAAAAGGCCGGAGCGAAACCGCGCCGACCTTCCTGACGTCGCCTCCACACCAATGCCAGTACATCCGTGGTCAGAAGAGGAAAGCGACTAGAACATTGCGAGCGCCAGTTTAGCGCTCACCAGCAATGCTGCTAACAAAGAGATAGTCCATTATTCGTTGAATTCAAGGGGTGGAGAATCTTGCTTCCATTTTTCGGTCGTCTATCCAGCGTAACAGCAAGTATTTTTTGACGTTGCAAAGGCTCGCCGAGCAATCCATCTTTTCCGGTAACCGAATGACTGGTAAAGTACTTGCGATCGATGCGACACGGAAATTGCTCCGCCGCTATCCTTCGCGGTGGCCCATGTCGAAGCTCACATTCAGGTACGCCATTCGCCGGGAATGCGATCGTACCTGGACCGTGTATGATATTTTCACGGGAAGGGCGGCAGAACCCACGCATTGGATCTTGAATGTTCTGACGGAGAAGGAAGCAAAGACCTATTGCGCCATTCTCAACGTCAAGGACATGGAAAGGCGTGAACGACTTGGCTTCTAGAGCCATGTCGCAAGCTGTCCGCTAAACTTGTTGTCCGAATGTATGTGCCACGCCTGGTGAGGCGGCCATCCTATGCCCGGCCGCGTTTGACAGTCTTTTTCTTTTCTTTTACGGGCTTTGCGGCCTTGGGCTCTTCCGTGGCTTCCTGTTGCAGGCGAAGGGCTCGCAGGGCCTCGGTTTTCTTCTCACGGGCGATGTTTTCTGCTGCAACGATGCTCTTTGCTGCATTGTCGGTAATCGTGGCTTTATCACTGCCGAGAGATGCGGTTTTCTTGAAAAACTGTTCTTTGGTAGCTGACATGATCGCTCCTTTTTGCGTAAGGACAAATACGGACGAATGTCCGAAGACTAACGATTTTGAGTCCGGCTTCGGTCGCTCTGGGGTAGCAAGCCATATCTCTGTGGTTCTTATCAAGCTGTGCTATCGTGGACTGGCTCATGCCTCATCTTTAACGCACAGCTTTAACTGTTTTGTACGGGCTCTACGCATTTTTGTCTCTTGGGATATACCCTTTCGGGTCATATCTTTATTGAATGCGCACCATGCTTGATCAATATCATTGCTGGCTGCGAGAACTGCGAGCATGCATTTTCGCTTTTCAACGCGCCGCGCTACGGCCTATCGGGAGACCTGCTTTTTGGCTCCCTTGGCGAGAGGCTTTAGCCAAGGTTCCGATCGCTGAGAGGGAGATCCTTCTCCGTCGGCATGTGGATCTTCGCAGAGCGTTTCGATTTCCGTTGCTGCGATCCGCCGCTCGAAATTCTCGTGCGTGAAGCGAACCTGGTAGTAGGCCTCGACGGTGTCGGAAGGCAGCATACTGATGATGCGACACATCCTCGGAGCTGCCTTCAGCCGAGTGAGATCCGCTTTCAAGACCACCAAGTCTCCAGTCGAATACGTCATTCTGCTCATGGCATCCCCTTATCGGTGGGTCGCAGAAATACAAAAGGCCGGGCTTTAACCCGACCTTCCCCGTCACTCAGTTCATCGCTGCCAGTACATCCGTGGTCAGCATGACGAATGACAATTAGATTGCTCGCAGATTGTCAGCAGAGCTTTTGCCGGTCTTGCGATCGCGCACCAGCTCGTAGCTCAGCTTCTGACCTTCGGCGAGAGAGTTCATTCCAGCGCGCTCGACAGCAGAAATGTGAACGAACACATCCGTAGCGCCGTCTTCAGGCTGAATGAAGCCAAAACCCTTGGCGCTGTTAAACCACTTTACGGTCCCTGAAGTCATAGGGAATTCCTTTCAATTAGACATAGAATTTCGTTCTGTGGAAAAGAATTTCCGCAGTATTACAAAACCGAAATTGAAAGAAAATTCGCGCCACGCTTCCGGGCAAACAAAGATCATCAAGCAAGATCGACAGTTTATAATATAGGGATGAAATAGGGCAAAGGCAAGGCTGCATTTTTTGGCGCGGTGGGCTTGCCATGAGCGACGACGATCATAGAAGTGGTGTCAGTTAGGCGGTTCATTCAAAATGGCCTGACAGCATCGGCTTGCCCGAGCCATCATTGGCGACGCAGGTTGATATCGCTGGTAACGACAGATTTGCCTGATGACAGGTCCTTGTCGATTGTCTGGATTGTCAGTTGGTTGCTGCCTTGTTTGCGGATGGCCATATTGGCATTCCGGTCGCCATTGACCAAGCGTGCCCAGCGCACAGCCAGACTGATCACATCACCCCGTCTGCTCCCGGATAGTTGCGACGACGCACCGGACGGGCCGGTGTACGTGCCCGAATAGCGGGTTCCCCGCGCCGTAAGGTTCGCCGAAATTGCTCGGTTGATGACCAGAAGCCCGCGGCAATTGCCCTTCATCGCAATAGAAGATCCGGGTGCGCTGATAGTGAATTTGCAGGAGACGTTGATCGGCGAGCCTCCGATCTTGCGCAGTACATTGCCGGTCCCAATCCAAGTGCCGTTCAATGGCTTCAGAAATCCGCTCTCATCCGCGGAGGCAGGAGCCGCGGCACAGAGTGCGGCGAGGATTGCAAGAAGGCATGCTTGGCGGCGCATCATCTCAATCTCCTGGGCGGAATTGATAGGGAACGCTGTTGCGGCCCCGGCGGTTCCGCCGCCGTCAGAGCCAGTGTATGCGTTTCATGATGTAGAGGGTAACGGCGGAGGTTGCAGCGACAAGGGCGACGATGATGATGAAAGCCCAGGTGTCGTTGACACCCGGAATGCCGCCGACATTCATGCCGAAAAGGCCGGCGACGACGCTTGGCGGCAGGAGGAGGGCGGCAAGTGCTGCAAGCCGGTTGGAATTGCGCGCGATCCGTTCGCTGATCACGGTCGAGAGGTCGTCGTGCAGAATGCTTGTCCGGTCGCGGATCGCATCCAGATATTCGATGCAGCGCATCAGCTTGTCGATGACCTCACGCATGCGCAACTTGTCGCGTTCGGCAAGCCAGGGCGCATCGTCATGTTCGATACGATTAAGCGCATCGCGCTGCGGCGCGAGATAGCGGCGAAGCTGCACGGCTTGCCTGCGGAGCAGCTTCAGGCGCTCGCGAACTTCGGCTGCTTCGCCGTGGAAGATCAGCTCATCCAGTTCGTCCACTTCCTCGTCCATCCCGTCAAGGACCGGTTCCAGGTCCCTCACGAGCTTGTCGCTGACAAGGGCGAGCAATTCGCCGGTGCGTTTCGGACCCTTACCCTTTTCGAGCACCAGCCGGATGTCGCGAAGCGCTGTGATGTAATGCCCGCTGTCACGAAGCGTCACGACGCGGTTTTCGTCCACCCAGGCGTGAAGCGGCACGAGATCCAGTTCCGCCGCTGCTCCTTCCGCGTCCTCGGGAGGCGAAGCGCAGACCCCGCGCAGGATGATCAGCAAACCGTCGTCGACCGGCTCCACGCGCGGGCGGGATTCATCCTCAAGCAGTGCGTCGGCAACGAGAGGATCGAAACCGCCATTGTCGGCTACCCATGCCGCTGCCGCGTCATGATCGCGCTCGAGATGAACCCAAAGGATCCCGTCTGCAGGCTTCCACTTCCGCAAGCCTGTACTGCTGATTTCACGGCAGCCGCCATTGCCGTCAAGAAGCAGGGCGAAGCGAATTCCGGGTTCGACCCCATAACTCAACTGAACTTTTTGGCCTGCTGCCTCCATCTGCCCTCATCCCCCACGAGTGCAAAAAGCAATCGAAATCATAAGGCTGCTTTCCAAAAGCCTAACATTACGGTCAATCAGGCGAAACAGGGGTTTTCGACGAATGATTGATGGTGGCTCAAGACGTAGCTCTGGGGTGGTTCATTCGGCGGCAGCGGTGAGACATCCATCGATGATCCCCCGGATCTCGGCGCGGCAGGAGCCGCAGTTGGTGCCGGCGTTCAGGGCCTTGCCGACTGCCTCGACGCTGTGGCAGCCACCGCGGATGGCGATGACGATCTGATTGACGCCGACGCTGAAGCAGGAGCAGACCGTTGCACCCGCATCGACGGTATCGGCACCGGGCCTGCCGGCGACAAGTGCGAAGCGTTTGCGCAGATTGCCATGCGACGCGGATAGCTGTGCGATCGCCCAGTTTCGGGCGACGGCGACAGGTTGGCTGGCGACAAACAGCGCTGCAAGCAGCCGCTCACCGTCGAAGAAGGCAAGGCGTAGGTCGCCGGAGGCCCGGTCAGCGTAGCCGAGCGGCTCCAGCCGGTCGGGTATGTCAAACGTTGTGCGACACCAGCCGACCCAATCATCCGGCGTCGCATTGAATGCAAGCTCGGTGCGCCATCCGCCGTCGGTCTTGGCAAGCGCCCAGTAGGCGCTATCCAGATGACGCGGTTTTGCCGCCGAGACCGCAAAGCAATAATGTGCTGGCTTGAAGGGGCGGGCGCGGACGGCGACATTTTTCGAAGCCGGCTGGCCGGAAATGGGGTCGGTGACGGGCGCAACGACGATATCGATGCGTGCTCTTGCCGCAAAATTGTCGTTCCAGTGCATCGGCACGAACAGGCTGCCGCGTGCCTGCCGCTCCGTCACAAGGGCTCGAACGATCACCCCGCCATACGGGCTTTCGATCTCGACCAGGCCGGCGTCGCCGACGCCGATCTCCATGGCGTCGCGGGGATGGATCTCGGCAAAGGGCTCGGCGATGTGCTGCGACAGGCGGGCGCTCTTGCCGGTGCGGGTCATCGTATGCCAGTGGTCGCGAATGCGGCCGGTATTCAGTGTCAACGGAAACTGGCTGTTGGTTCGATCACTCACCGGCGCCTCGACGGCAACAAAACGCGCCTTGCGATCGGTGTGATAGAATCCGCCCTTGGCGAAGAAGCGGGTCGTCTGCTGCGCCGATCCTGCCGGCTGCGGCCACTGGAACGGCACTAGGGCGTCATATTCTTCTTCACCGATCGCCTCATGGACGCCGATATCGAAGTCGCGGCTGCCATCGTTCTCGAAGCCGGAGAGGCCGGCATGTTCGGCGAAGATGTCCGCGGCAGTCCGAAAGGAAAATGCCGCAGAAAAACCCATGCGGCAGCCGACTTCGGCCATCTGCCACCAATCAGGCCTGGCTTCACCGGGTGCGGAAAGAAATTGCCGCTGCCGGGAGATCCGCCGTTCGGAATTGGTGACGGTGCCGTCCTTCTCGCCCCAGCCAAGCGAGGGTAGCAACACATGCCCATGCTGCGTCGTATCGGTCTCTCTCAGTATGTCGGAGACGACGACGAAGGGGCAGGCCCCGATCGCGGCCTTGACTGCGTCGGCATCCGGCATCGAGACCACAGGATTGGTGGCCATGATCCACAGCGCCTTGATGCGGCCATCGCCGACGGCGCGGAGCATGTCGACAGCCTTCAGTCCCGGCTTGGCGGCAACTCCCGGCGATTGCCAGAAGCGCTGTACCCGGTTGCGGTCTTCTGCACTCTCAATCGCCATGTGGGCGGCAAGCATGTTGGCGAGGCCGCCAACTTCGCGGCCGCCCATGGCATTCGGTTGTCCCGTCAAGGAGAAGGGTCCCATGCCGGGCCGGCCGATGCGGCCGGTGGCAAGGTGACAGTTGATAATGGCGTTGACCTTGTCCGTGCCGGACGAGGATTGGTTGACGCCCTGGCTGTAGCAGGTGACGACTTTCTCCGTTGCGGCAAATAGTCGGTAGAATTCGCGAAGCTGCATCGCGGGCAGGCCAGTGAGGTCAAGTACTTCGTTGAACGACACGGCGCATGCGGTGGCAAATGCCTCGGCAAAGCCGTTGGTATGTTCGGCCACATAATTCTGGTCGACGGCATTGCTTGCGATCAGATGCGCGAAGAGGCCGAGGAAGAGTGCGACGTCGCTATCCGGACGGATCGCCAGATGCAGGTCGGCAATATCGCAGCTCATCGTCCGGCGCGGGTCGATGACGACGATCTTCATGGATGGTCGCGCCGCTTTGGCTGCGGCCAGCCGCTGGTAGATGACCGGATGGCACCAGGCGAGATTGGAGCCGGTCAGGATCACCAGATCGGCAAGCTCGATATCTTCATAAGTGCCTGGCACGGTATCAGCGCCAAAGGCGCGGCGATGCCCGGCGACGGAAGATGACATGCAGAGCCGGGAGTTCGTGTCGATATTGGCCGAGCCGATGAAGCCCTTCATCAGCTTGTTGGCGACGTAATAATCTTCCGTCAGCAGTTGGCCGGACACATAGAAGGCAACGGAATCCGGGCCATGCTCGGCAATCGCCTCGCCGAAGCGTTTCGCGACGAGATCGAGTGCCTGGTCCCAACTCGCCCGCTCGCCGTTGATCTCCGGATGGAGCAGACGACCGTCGAGGTCGATGGTCTCGGCGAGCGCTGATCCCTTGGAACACAGCCGGCCGAAATTGGCCGGATGATCGGGATCGCCCTTGACGGAGACCTTGCCGTCACCGCCAACGCTGGCGACAACGCCACAGCCAACGCCGCAATAAGGGCAGGTGGTTTTGGTCTCAACGGGCATGGTCGCGCCGCTCACTCCGCCGCCATCATCAGGCTGTCGAGCGCGATCGACAGTACCCCATTCTCGTTGCGCACTGGAATGGTCCTGACCGCGCCCTTGTCCGCACCAAGTGCCTCGCCGGTTTCGAGCGAAATCACCCAATTGTGCAGAGGGCAGGTGACGGCTGCACCATGAACGATGCCCTGGCTCAGCGGGCCGCCCTTGTGCGGGCAGTGATCCTCGATGGCGAAGATCTGGTTTTCGGCGGTGCGGAAGACGGCGATCTTGCCCTGCGGGGTTTTCACACACCGCGCGCCACGCAAGGGAATATCCGAGATATCACCGATTTCGATCCAGTTCATGTCCATCTCCTCACTCGGCCGCCTGATGGAAGCCGACCGTCGCCATCGGCCGGAATTCGTGCTTGTCCTTGCCTGAGACGCGCTCGGACCAGGGATCGACCTGCGCAAATTTCTGGCTGAAGACGAAGCGCTGGTAATAGGCTTCGCGCTTTTCCTGGTCAGTCATGATCTGGCGACGGATCTCGTCAAGGCCGATGCGCTTGGCCCATTTATAGATGCGTTCGAGATAGCGGCCCTGTTCGCGGTACATCTGCGTCAACGCCACGATATGCTCCAGTGCCTCGTCTTCCGTCTTGACGAGGCCGAGCACCTCCGTGCCCTTGATGTCGAGACCGGCAGCACCGGCGAAATGGATCTCGAAGCCGCTGTCGACGCAGATGACGCCGATGTCCTTGCAGGTTGCTTCGGCGCAGTTTCTCGGACACCCTGACACAGCCAGCTTGAGCTTTGCCGGCGTCCAGGAGCCCCACATGAATTTCTCGATGCGGATGCCGAGGCCGGTGGAATCCTGCGTGCCGAAACGGCACCAGTCGGAACCGACGCAGGTCTTCACCGTACGCAGGCCCTTGGCATAGGCCTGGCCGGAGATGAAGCCGGCCTTGCCGAGGTCGGCCCAGACGGCCGGCAGGTCCTCCTTATGAATGCCGAGCAGATCGATGCGCTGGCCGCCGGTCACCTTCACCATCGGGATCTCGAACTTGTCGACGACATCGGCGATGGCGCGCAGTTCACCGGAATTGGTGACGCCGCCCCACATGCGCGGCACGACCGAATAGGTGCCGTCTTTCTGGATGTTGGCGTGGACGCGTTCGTTGATGAAGCGCGACTGGTAGTCGTCGGCATACTCGTCCGGCCAATCGCAGACGAGATAATAGTTCAGTGCCGGCCGGCACTTGGCGCAGCCGCAGGATGTCTTCCATTCCAGCTCCTGCATGACGGCCGGTATGGTCTTCAGCTTCTTGGCCTTGATCAGGCGGCGCACATCGTCATGGCCAAGCTCGGTGCAGGTGCACATCGGCTGCACAGCCTTTGGATTATAGGCATCGCCAAGCGTAATCGACATCAGTTGCTCGACGAGACCGGTGCACGAGCCGCAGGAGGCGGAGGCCTTGGTATGGGCTCTGACGTCATCGAGCGAGGTCAAGCCCTTGGCCGATATGGTCGAGGTGATCTTACCCTTGCAGACGCCGTTGCAGCCGCAGATTTCCGCGTCATCCGGCAAGGCTGCAACGGCCGCCATAGGGTCCAGCGGCGACCCTCCCTGATATGCCTGCCCGAAGATCAGCGTCTCGCGCATCTCGGAGATGTCGGTCGCCTTTTTCTTCAGATCGTTGAACCAGGCGCCATCGGCCGTTTCTCCGTAAAGCACGGTGCCGATGATGCGGTTGTCCTTGAGTATCAGTCGCTTGTAGACGCCGGCTGCCGCATCGCGCAGGACGATCTCCTCGCGGTCGTCGCCATCGGCGAAGTCGCCAAGCGAAAACAGGTCGATGCCGGTGACCTTCAATTTGGTTGGTGTATCCGAATGCACGAAGCTGGCGGAGGTGTCGCCGGCAAGCTGCGCGGCTGCAACGCGCGCCATCTCGTAGAGTGGTGCGACAAGGCCATAGACCTGCCCGCCGACTTCGGCGCATTCGCCCAGCGCAAGGATATCGCCATCGGAGGTGCCCATACCGGCATCGACGACGATGCCTCGGTTGACAGCAAGGCCGGCTTCCTTCGCAAGCCCAGCGCTTGGGCGGATACCGACGGCCATGACCACCAGCGTTGCAGGTATGATCGTACCGTCGGAGAGTTCCAGACCCTCGACCTTGCCGTGCCCGACGATGGCCTTGGTATTGGCCTTGGTGATGACCTTGATGCCGCGCTCCTCGATCGCCTTCTGCAGGAGATAGCCGGCGGCGGGGTCGAGTTGACGCTCGAGAAGGGTCGCATTGACGTGCAGCACGGTGACATCCATGCCGCGCAGATTGAGGCCGGCGGCCGCCTCAAGGCCAAGCAGGCCACCACCGATGACCACCGCCTTGGCGCGCGATTGCGCTGCCAGCAACATGGCATTGACATCATCCAGATCGCGATAACTCAGGACGCCAGGTAAGTTTGCTCCGGGAACGGGGATGATGAAGGGAACGGAGCCGGTGGCGATGACCAGTTTGTCGTAGCTCTCGGTGACGCCGTGATCCGAGGTTACGGTCTTGGCGACGCGATCGATGGCGACGATCTTGTGGCCCTTGTAGAGGGTGATGTTGTTCTTGATGTACCAGCCGTCGCCATGAATGACGATTTCCTCATAGCTCTTTTCGCCTGACAGTACCGGCGACAGCATGATGCGGTCGTAGTTGACGCGCGGCTCGGCGTTGAAGATCGTGACCTGATAGAGGTCGGGCGCCTTTTCGAGAAGGTGCTCCAGCATGCGACCGGGCGCCATGCCATTGCCGATGATGACGAGTTTGTGGGTCATGGAGATCACTCCGCAGCTTCGACGAAGCGGTGGCGTTCGTAGAGGAACTTCAGCACGGCTTCGCGGCATTTGAGGTAGGTTCGGTCGGAGGCGAGCTCGAGGCGACTTCGCGGCCGGGGCATCGGTACCTCAAGGACGTCGCCGATATGAGCGGCAGGACCGTTGGTCATCATCACGATGCGGTCGGAGAGCAGCACGGCCTCGTCGACATCATGGGTGATCATGACCATCGTGCTGCCGAGGCGGGCATGGATTTCCATGACGGCATCCTGCAGATGGGCGCGGGTGAGCGCGTCGAGCGCGCCGAAGGGCTCGTCGAGCAGCAGGATCTTCGGCTCCATCGCGAGCGCGCGGGCGATGCCGACGCGCTGCTTCATGCCGCCGGAGATTTCCGAGGGGCGCTTGTCCTTGGCGTGCGCCATCTGCACGAGATCGAGATTGCGCATCACCCATTCATGCCGCTCGGCCTTGGTTTTCTTGCCACGAAACACTTTCGAGACGGCGAGATTGACGTTCTCGTAGACGGTGAGCCACGGCAGCAGGCTATGGTTCTGGAAGACCACGGCGCGCTCGGGGCCTGGCTCATTGACCTCGCGGTTTTCTAGGAGCACCGCCCCCGCGGAGACCCGAGTGAGGCCGGCGATGAGGTTGAGCAGGGTGGACTTGCCGCAGCCGGAATGGCCGATGATCGAGACGAATTCGCCCTTGTCGATGGTGAGTTCGATGCCCTTTAACACTTCGGCCCGCTGGCCGCCGCGATCGAAATGTTTGTCGATATGATCGAGCTTCAGATAGGCGCTCATCCTGTTCTCCTCAATTGCTGGTCATACCGCGGGTGACGATGGCGCCGAGCCCAGCGACTAGTCGGTCGAGGACAAAGCCGGTGACGCCGATATAGGCCAGCGCCACGATGATGTCGGGCAGGCGCGACGAGTTCCACGCGTCCCAGATGAAGAAGCCGATGCCGACACCGCCGGTCAGCATTTCGGCGGCGACGATGGCAAGCCACGACAGCCCAGCGCCGATGCGTAGGCCGGTGAAGATGTAAGGCGCGGCGGCAGGCACCATGATGCGGAAGAAGAATTCGATCTGGTTCAGCCGTAGTACTCTTGCGACATTGCGATAATCCTGCGGAATGTTACGTACGCCAACCGCCGTGTTGATGATCACGGGCCAGATCGAGGTGATGAAGATCACGAAGATCGCCGACGGGTTGGAATTCTGGAAGGCGGCAAGCGACAGCGGCAGCCAGGCGAGTGGCGGCACCGTGCGCAGCACCTGGAAGATCGGATCAAGCCCGCGCATCGCCCAGATGGATTGCCCAATGAGTGCGCCGATCAGCACGCCGGTGACAGCGGCAAGGCCGAAACCATAGGCGACGCGCTGCAGCGAGACGAGCACACGCCAGGCAAGCCCGATATCCTGTGGCCCGTTATTGAAGAACGGATTGACGATCAGGTCGTAGCTCTCCTGCCAGACCACCGATGGCGGCGGCAGGCTGGCGCCCGGCTGCTCACAGAGCAGTTGCCAGATGCCGAGCATGATCATGAGAACCACCAGCGGCGGCACGACGGCCCGCAGGATCGCAAAAGCGATCTGACGGATGTCGATGCGGCGGGCGGGGCGGGCCGAGAGGGTGACAACCTGGCTCTTGGGCACAGTTGGTGCTGCCGGATTGGGTGTTTGTTTGCGAGCGAGTGCGGACATCACGACGCCACCTTGATCGAGAGGCTTTCGAGGTAGGCTAACGGGTTTTCCGGATCGAAGACCTTACCGTCGAAGAATGTTTCCTTGCCGCGCGAAGTCGAGGCGGGAATGTCCGATGCGGCGACGCCGAGATCCTTGGCGGCATCGCGCCAGATGTCCTGACGGTTCACTTGCCCGACCAGGGTCTTGATGTCGGTGCTGCGAGCGAATTTGCCCCAGCGCATGTTCTCGGTGATGAACCATGCGTCATGGCTCTGATAGGGATAGGAAACGCCGCCCTTCCAGAATTTCATGTAGAGATCGGTGCCCTTGGCAACACGGCCGTTGCCGTAATTGATGTCGCCCTTAAGGCGGCCGAGCACATCCTTGGGCGGCACGTTAAACCATTGCCGCTTGCCGAGGATGGTCGCCATCTCCTCCTTGTTGTCCATGCTGTCGCACCATTGTTGGGCTTCCATGACGGCCATCAGCAGGGCCTTGGCGGCATTGGGGTTCTTCTCGATCCAGTCGGCGCGCATGCCGAGCGCTTTTTCCGGATGGCCTTTCCAGATCTCTCCGGTCGTACATGCCGTGAAGCCGATGCCCTGATTGACGAGCTGCTCGTTCCAGGGCTCGCCGACACAGAAGACGTCCATATTGCCGACCTTCATGTTCGCCACCATCTGCGGCGGCGGCACGACGATTGTGGATACGTCCTTGTCCGGGTCGATGTCGCCGGCGGCGAGCCAATAACGGATCCACAGATCATGCGTGCCGCCAGGGAAGGTCATCGCGGCTTTGATTTCCTTGCCCGCGGCTCTTTTCGCGTCAAAGGCGGCCTTCAATTTGGAGGCGTCGAGCTGGACGCCGGTGTCGGCATATTCCTTGGCGACCGAAATGCCCTGGCTGTCGTAGTTGAGGCGGGCGAGGATCGCCATCGGCACAGGCTGATTGTTCTGTGTCACCTTGCCGGTGTGTATGAGGTAGGGGAGAGGCGAGAGGATATGCGCGCCATCGATGCCATTGGCGGCGCCGCCGAGCACGAGATTGTCGCGAGTTGCGCCCCAGGATGCCTGCTTGGCGACGTCGACATCGGCAAGGCCATGCTTTTCGAACAGACCCTTTTCCTTGGCTATGACCAGCGGGGCTGCGTCCGTCAGAGCGATGTAGC
Organism: Rhizobium sp. A22-96; assembly: GCF_053521805.1. NCBI lineage: Bacteria > Pseudomonadati > Pseudomonadota > Alphaproteobacteria > Hyphomicrobiales > Rhizobiaceae > Rhizobium > Rhizobium sp. A22-96. Next base: position 902,889 of record NZ_JBNWDQ010000001.1, on the reverse strand, counting down.
CGAGCTTTACCCCCGATACTTCCGGGCCGGCGCTCGCTGCAAAGGCGCCGGAGGGGAAGGCCGCCCTCACAGCGCTGATCAGGGCTGCGGTAGCGGACGTCTTCAAAAGGTTTCGGCGGGTAACGCCACCGGACAGGATCTTCTTCACTTGCAGTTCCCCTTGTTTTGCTCGTGACGGGTGAAATTCGGACATAAAAAAACGCCGCATCGGTCGATGCGGCCCGGAACAGGAAGAGAGTCCCCGGGGGCAAGAACCTTGCGACGTCAATGTCTTTGCGAGCGCGTTTTCCGCGCATTGCGTGCTTCGATCGCCATTGACCGAAGCGAATTTAACAAAGCAAACCGTGTGCCAGTTTTCGATGGGGAGGCTACGGCATTGTAATGTCTTTGTTATTTTGCAATTTCATGCGACTGCGTATTGCGTGGGCAGTCAGCGCGAATGCAAATATTTTGAGCTAATAGGCGACGCCGGGCTTTGCTGGTTGCGTCGATTTTGTGCAACGCAGCGTATTGAGGCGTCAGATTTCGTCGCTGGAAGCTGGCCCGACAGTCTTCGCCTTCACTGCGAAGCCGGCAACATAACCTGCCATGTCTACAGGGTCGAAGACGTGGCCGTCCATGAATCGATCGCCGTCCTTGTCACCTTCGATGCGTATATCGGCATCATCAGGCGATGCCTCGTTTCCTAGCGCCAGCCGATAGAGATCGGAGCGGTAGGCGGAGGCTGCCATCTTCATATTCTGCTCGGAGAGAGCGGTCTGGCCCCAGCGCACCATCTGGCTGAGAATCCAAAGAGCCTGGCTCGGGCGCGGATAATTGGCAAAGCCGCCATGGAAGCTGAAATATCGATCGATCACGCGGCGGTGACCCTTGGCATCGAGGTTGAATTCCCCCGCCAGCACATGGCGGATGATCTCGACGGGGGCGGCGATATAGCGCTGATCGGCCAGCGCCTCGGCAAGGGCGGTATGGTTTTCCGCATGATCGCACCAGCGTGCGGCGGCATCCAGTGCCACGATCAGGCGTGACACGGTCTCGGGGTGGCTTTCGGCCCATTCTGGACGCATGCCGATCACCTTTTCCGGTCCGGAAGGCCAGATATCCTGCTTGGCGGCGACGATGCGGCCGACGCCACGCTCGGATGCGACCATGTTCCATGGTGCGCCGACGCAGAAGCCGTCGATGGCACCTGCCGCTAGCGCGTCTGACGTCAGTGGCGGCGGCACGACGACGAGCTTCACGTCCCGATCCGGATCGATGCCGCCAGCTGCCAGCCAATAGCGGAATTCGTAGTTATGCGACGAGAACGGATAGGTCATGCCGAGCGTCGGCGGCTGCGCGCCACGCTCCTTCATCGCTCCCACGACCTTGGCCAAGGCGGTTGAATTCTCCAACGCACTTGCGTGGTCGGAAAGGCCGGCCTCGTTGCTCATGCGGTCGAACAGCCGTGTCGACAGGGTGATGGCGCTACCGCCGCGACCGAGTGAAAAAGGCGTAATCGTCGGTGACGGGTTCGACCCCAGCCCCAGCATCGCGGCGACCGGCATCGGCGAGAGCATGTGGGCGATGTCGAATTGGCGGAAGGCGAGGCGGTCGCGGACATTTGCCCAGGACACGTCCCTGACGAGATCGAGCGTGATGCCTTCCTTGCGGGCAAAACCGAATTCTGCCGCGGCGATCAGTACGGATGCGTCGACCAGCGGAATAAAGCCGGCGCGCAGCGTGCGCGGGCCTTCGCCATTGGTACGCAAAGGTGCGGCCAGCTTACTGCCGTCTTGCGCTCTCATGTTCACTCCGATGTCTCCCCTTTACGGGTGGACGAGATAAGGCAATGCGCGATCACATCAGCAACCCCGCTGCCGTCACCACGCTTTGTGCGATGTCGGACATCTTCTTCTTTTCGTTCATCGCCGTTTGCCGAAGCAGGGCGAAGGCCTCTTCTTCCGACAGGCCGCGCATCTTCATCAAAATACCCTTGGCGCGCTCGACGATCTTACGCTCCTCAAGGGCCGACTTGGCATCCGCGAGTTCCCGCTGCAGCCGGCTGAAGGCGTTGAAGCGGCTGACAGCCATGTCGAGGATCGGCTTCACCCGCTCTTTTCTGAGGCCATCAACGATATAGGCGGAGACACCGGCATCGACCGCTGCCTCGATCGAGGCCGTGTCGGAGCGGTCGACGAACATGGCGATCGGGCGCCCCACAGTCCGCGTCAGCTGGAAAAGATGCTCCATCATGTCGCGGTTGGGGTTTTCGAGATCGATGATGATGACGTCCGGCCGCAGCGTATCAATGGTGCGTGCCACGCCATGGACTTCATGGATGACGGTCACGCGCTCGTGCCCAGCCTCCCGCAGGCCCTCTTCGATGATCGAGGCGCGGATGGTGTTCTCATCGATCACAAGAATGGTCAGATCGAGACGGCTCATTGCGCCTTTATGACGCAATGCAGCAAAACGGGCAAGCCATGCGCTAAAATATTAGGCGAAATGTAATATGCCTAAATATTATGCGATATGACTATTCGAGGGTATGCATCTTTCAGCGCTGCCAATAAGCGGCAATGCTGAAGGTGCCCGCATCTCTGGCCATCTCGCCTTTCATGAAGGCGCGGATGGTGCGGGCTTGCTGCTGCTCGCAGGCAGCCCAGACAAAGGTTTCGGGATCGGCTGATGGCACGATGTCTTTCAGGATGCGCTCGAGCGTATCCGTCGTTCCCGCATCGGCACCGTTGCGGTGAAGCCAGGTGATGTTCATCGGCGCACTGGAGGTCAAAGGCTGCTCCTCAAGCCTGTCGGCGACCTCCAGGAAAATGCGCAGATCAGCTTCGGCGGGCACGGCGGCGGCGATGCGGGCAATAGCGGGCAGGGCCGTTTCGTCGCCGGCCAGAATGAGCTTGCGCGCCGCAGGAACGCCGCCGCCGCCGGGGCCGATAAGAGCCGCGCGGTCGCCGGGCTGGGCCTTCAACGCCCATGTTGCGCCGGGGACGTCATCGCCTTCATGCACGACGAAGTCGATGTTCATCTGGCCGCGAACAAGATCGATGCTGCGGATCGTATAGGCGCGGATGGTCAGCGCGTCATCGCCCTTGGGCCAATGGATGCGGCCGTCCGGCTCCGTATGCGGCCAGACCGGCTCGCGGCCCTTCGGCGGAATGAGGAGGCGGGCATGCATGCCACCTTCGGAGAAATGCCTGACGTCATCGGTCGCGACCACAACGCGGCGCATATGCGGGGTAACGTTATAGGCGTTGACGACGGTAATCTCGCGAAGGTTCGGAATGACCGAAGGCTGAGGTCCATCGGCCCAGGTGAGATCGAGTGCATTGCCGGCAGACAGTTCGAAAAGGTTTTCGGCCACCATGCTGCGCACGGTGAAAAGCATCGCCGCCGTCGGGCAGCGCAGTTTGATGTCGAGGCGATTTTCGGAGATAGCAATGTCGGCACTGCCGATGACGGTCTCCAGGCAAGCGCCGGATGGGCTTCGTGTGACTTTGACGTGCTCGGCAAAACGCCCGCAGAATTGCTCCAGCAACTGACCGGCATCCTGATGTGGGGTGGCAACGCCGGACGCTGTGAAGTCCCTTGCATGCATCATTGCTTTGTCTCCTTGCGGGTCAGGAACCAGATGAGATACGGGCCGCCGATCAGGGCCGCAAAAAGGCCAACCGGCACCTCGTAGGGAAAAATCACCATTCGCGACAGCCAGTCGGCGATGGTCAGTAGCATCGCACCGAGCACTACGCTGGCGATCAGCTGATGGGGGGTGCTGCGAAACCCGATCAGACGGGCGAGATGCGGCGCGATCAGTCCCGTCAGGCTCAGAGGGCCGACGAGATAAGAGGGAATGGCGGTCAAGAGGGCGGCCAGCACCGCCAGAACGAACCGGCTTATCGCAACCGATAGGCCGACCGAACGTGCGACGCCACCGCCCATCGGCAGAATGTCGAACCATCGCCGCAATAGTGGCAGCAGCGGAATGAGGATGGCGGCCGAAATGACCCCTGTCCAGGCTTCAAAAGACCCGGCGCGATTGGTGGAGCCCGACAGCCAGGTCAGCAGCAGATAGCCGCGCAGGTCGCCACGGGCGAGAACGACGGTAACGATCGCCATCGATAGCGCGCCGATCGCAATTCCCGAGAGCAGCAGCCGTTCCGGCCCGAAGCCGCCACGCGCGCTGATCGTCAACATCACGAGGAAGGCAATGAGCGCGCCGAGCGTCATGGCGGTGATCATGATCGCAGGCGAGGGGAAGGCGAACAGGAACAGGGCCACCGTCAGGCCCGCGCCGCCACCGGCGCTGACGCCGAGCACTTCGGGGCTGGCGAGCGGATTGCCCGTGAGGCGCTGCATGATGAAGCCGGCGGCCGCGAGCATCGCGCCGGCTGCACCGGCGACTACGGTCCTCGGCAGGCGGAACGGCAGAAGCTCTGAGAATTGGCTGCCAATTGCCACATGCCAGCCATCCATGCCGCGACCGACCGACAGCGCCCACAGGAGCAGGAGAATGAAAGCGACGGCGAGGAGGGCCAGTGTTCGGTGCGGCTTGGCTAGATTTTGCCTTACCCGCGGCGCGCTTTGGGTGTGAAGCGCGCTGACGGAACGCAGCCGTGGCAAAAGCAGAAGCAGCAGCGGGCCGCCGAGGAGCGCCGTTGCCGCACCGGTCGGCGCAAGGTCGGAAAAGCCGGGCGAGAGCAATTGTACCGCGCAATCCGTGAGGAACAGTAGGCCGGCCCCGGCAAACGGTGCGGCGATCAACAGCTGGCCGGTGCGGCGTGCGCCGCAAAACCGGGCGAGATGTGGTGCGGCAAGCCCGAGAAAGCCGATGATCCCGACCTCAGCCGTCACCGAGGCCGAGAGCCAGACTGCAAGCGCCAGAATGGCGAAGCGCGTGCTGTGGAGGCCGAGCCCGAGGCTCTTCGCGCTCGTGTCGTCTAGGCTCATGATAGCAAGCGGACGGATCAGCACGGCAGCGGCGATGAAGCCTATGGCGAGGCGCGGGGCAAGTGTGATGATGCCATCCCAGCTTTGCTGGTTCAGGGCGCCGGCACCCCAGATGAAGATCGACATGGCATATTCGCCGCGCGCAAGAATGATGGTCACGCTGAGTGCCGAGGCGACCAATGTCACCATCATGCCGCAAAGCGCTACTGTCACCGGATCAAGACCACGGCGCCAGCTCAGCGCCAGCACGATCAGGACAGCCGCTAGTCCGCCGGCAAACGCCGCGATCTCGCGTGGCAAGCCGACCAGAAGCGGGAAAAAGCCGATGGTGATCGTCATCGCCAGTTGCGCGCCGGCGGCGATCCCGAGTGTCGATGCGTCGGCGATGGGGTTGCGCAGAACCCTCTGCAGCAGCGCGCCGGATAGGCCGAGAGCTGCGCCCGCGATGAGCGCGATGGCCGAGCGCGGCAACAGGCTGTCGACAAGCAGGATGCGATTGAGAACCGCCGCACCGGTCAAATCCGGAGTGAGCTGTGGACGCAGGGCGACCAGCAGAGTGAAGGCGAGGATGCAGGCAAGGCCAAGGACGAGGCTGTTTAGGCCCAGCGGTCTGCGTCTGACGATGCCTGGCCGCTCAACCGTTCCATGCATGGGAGAGCCCTCCTGCAAGGAGATCGGCAAAACGTCCGGCTGCCGGCAATGCGCCATAGGGGTTGATCGAGCCGAGCAGGAGTACACGGCCGGCCTGCACCGGTGGCAACGCCTTCCAGAAGGCGCTTTGCTGCAGCTCGGCAAAGGCATCCACCGGATGCGGCGGGATCAGCACGATCCATGCTTCCGGCATAGCGGCCAGACGTTCGATCCCGACCGGGGCAGTCGCCGAATAGCTGGTAAGATCAGGCCAGGCATTGGTGAGGCCGGTGCGGGTGAGAACTTCGCCGAACATGCTGTCGGAGCCGAAGACGCGGAAGTGCCTGGCATCACCGAGGTTGATCAGCAGGATCGGCCGACGGTCGCCTTTGCTGAACTGGCTGCGATAGGTTTCGAGCTTTGCTCGCGTGGCATCGACCAGCGCCCGGCCGGCGGTCAGCCCAAGCCGATCACCCAGCGCGAGGGTCATTTGCTCGGAGAGCTGATAGGGGCTACCGCCCGGCTGATAGACGGCATGGCTCTCCACCGGCGCGATCAGGCGCAAGCGTTCATCGGCCCAGGCATAGAAATTGGAGTTGAAGATCAGGTCGGGCTTGGTGGTGTAGAGGACTTCGAAATTCGGGGTGCCGCGCAGGCCAAGATCGGCGACGCCGGGAGGCACCTGAGGCGTGACCGCGACGTCCCTGAACTGCAAAAGCTCGGTCCCGGCGACGACGTTGGCATTAATGGCGAACAGGGTTTCGAGGATCGCCCAATCGAGCGTCGCGACGCGCGGGCTCGTTGCTGCCTGCGCCGGCGCAAAACCGGCAACCGCGCCGGCTGCAACCGTCGCCAGCAATTGCCGGCGTGATAGAGTATGTTCGCGTCGCGCAGTCATGGAAGATAGCTGATGGTTTCGCAACGCGGCAGGCGGGAAAGCACGTCCATATCGACGGGGAAAATTCGCTGTAGCTGTCCAGCCGTCTTCATCACGACGCCTTTGGTTTCAAACGGGTAAGGGGATTGCCATTTGGCAATCCCCGGCTCTTTGCCATGATCGAGAACAAAAGTATACTTTTAATCTCAACTTACCATTTCTTGGTGAGCTTGAAGGTGACCGTGCGTGCTTCGCCATAGCCGCAGACGTTCTCTCCCGCGCAACCCGAGACATAGTCCTTGTCGAACAGGTTGGCGACGTTGAGCGACGCGCCCCAGCCCTTCTTCTCGTAACGAATGCCGGCGTCGAACAGTGTTGCGGAAGGTACGCGCAGCGTGTTGGCCTGATCTGCCCACGACTTGCCCTGGTAGCGTACGCCGGCACCGATGCTGAGGCCGTCAAGCGCTTCGCTGGTGAAGGCGTAGTCGAGCCAGAGCGAGGCGGTCGAGTTTGGCACGAGGTAGGGCGAATTGCCGATGATGGCGGTATTCAGATCCTTGATGACTTCCAAATCCGTATAGGAATAGGAACCAAGCACCTTCCAGTTGTCGTCGAGATTGACCTTGCCTTCGAATTCGACGCCGCGCGAACGGACCTCGCCGATCTGGCGCTGCAGGAAGGTCGTCGGATCGGTCAGCGCCATGTTCTTTCGGTCGATCTGGAAGATGGAGGCGGTGAACAGGCCGTCGATAAAGTCAGGCTGGTACTTGACGCCGGCTTCGTATTGCTCACCCTTTTCAGGTGTCAGCCCGCCGCCGGTGACGCTGGTGCCGATCAGCGGATTGAAGAAAGTGCCGGCGCTGACATAGGGCGTGATGCCGTTGGAGAACTCGTATGCGAGGCCCGCACGGCCGCTCGGCGCATTTTCGTTCGACTTGTAACTCGTGCCGACCTTGGAGTCGGAATCGGTATCGACGAAGTCGTAACGGCCGTTGAGTGTTACCAGCCAGCCGTCGCCGAAGCGCATCTGGTCCTGGGTATAGATGCCGAGTTGCTGCTGCGTCATGACCTGATTGAGGTAGACGAAGTTGGTTCCCTGCGGTGTGCCATAGACCGGGTTGGTGGCGCTGATCGGATTGGAGCCGCAGCAGGACTGGATCTGGTCGAGGCGGTAGATCGAATAATCGGTGCCGATCAGGAAGTCGTGGCTGATGGGGCCGGTATCGAACTTGTTCTCTGCGCGGGTGTCGACGGAGAAGGTGTCCACCTTCGAGCGCTCGAAGAATCCGATGCGGTTCAGCATGTAATTCGGGTCGTTATAGCCTGGGCTGAGTGGATTGCCGTCCACATAGCCGTTCAGATACGGGCCTTCCTCGCGCTTGTAGAGATGGCCGTAGCGCGCGTTCTGCGACACGGTCCAGCCGCCGTCGAAGTCATGCGAAAACTCGTAGCCGAGCATCTGCTGGGCGTATTTCAGGTTGTCGATGCTGCGTTCGCCATAGAAGGCATCGCGCTTGATCTTGCCGAAAGGTGCGTCGACCACGGTGCCGACATAGGGGAAGAAGCCGTTGCCGCTGTGGATCTCATCGAGGCCGCTCAGCATGCCGAAAACGGTGAGCTTGGTGGATTCGTCGGGAGAGATTGTCACCTGCGGCATGATGAAGCCACGCAGGTCGTGCGTGCCGTCGCTATAGGTATCGCCGCCGGCGATCTTGCCGGTCACGCGGTAGCGAAAGACGCCATCGGCCGAGAGCTTGTCGGAGAAATCGAAGCCGACGAAAGCGTTGCCGAGATTGTTGATGCCGATCTCGGTGGAATATTGCGGAGTGTCGGTCGGCTCCTTGCGGACCATGTTGACCAGGCCGCCCGGATTGGCGCCGCCGTAAAGCACGGAGGCAGGTCCCTTCAGGACCTCGACGCGCTCGAGCATGTAAGGATCGATCTGGAAGCCGCCGAAACCGTAGCTGTAGAGCGTCAAGCCGTTCATGAAGACGCCGCTCTGCGTCGCGTCGAAGCCGCGAATATAGAACCAGTCGGTATCGCCGTCATTGCCGAAAGGCTGCGTGGTGACGCCCGGCGTATAGCGCAGGGCTTCATCGACCTTGTTGGTGATGCCGCGATCCTGCATTTCCTGCTGGCCGATGACGGAGACGGATTGCGGGACTTCGGTGATCGGCGTGTCGGATTTCGAACCGGAGGTTGTTTTCTTGGCGACGTAGCCCTTGACCGGAGCAGTGCCGCTATCTTCACCCTTCTGCTGCGAGCCGCCGCCGCCTTGAATGACCAGCGGCTGCAATTCCGTGGCCTTTTCCTGTGCCGCTACCTGCGAACCAGCCAGCAATGCGGTAATGGCTACGCCCGTCGCCAATATCCACGCCCGTGATACGTCTTGCTTCAATCCCAGCATTTCCGTCATCTGTCCCGATTTTACGCCTGCTCGACCAGGGCGGCCGATCCCTCAATAAGATGAGCAGTTAACTCATATTTAACGGCGGCGCTTGTCCGTTACTGGGAAAATTGTACGTTTTTGGGCAATTCTCCGCGGTGCATGCAATTGCTCGCGAACTGTGGTTTTCAGGCAAGCATGCTGCGTTTCCAGTTGGCCGGAGCCGCGCCGACATTCTTGCGGAAAACGCGGGTGAAATGCGCCTGATCGGCAAAGCCGGTTTCGACGGCAACCGTGGTCAGCGGCATCTCGCTCTTCAACAACAGGTGCTTGGCCCGCTCGATCCTCGCTTGCGTCTGCCATTGATGCGGCGGCAGGCCGGTCGACGCCTTGAAGGCGTGGCTGAAGTGCGATTGCGACAGGCCGGTGAGCGAGGCCAGTTCTTCGAGCCGAATGTTGCGAACGCAATTCTCCTCGATGTAATCGACGGCGCGGCGGAGCTGCCAAGCGGCGAGCGCGCTGCGCCGACGCGGCTGCGGCGCACGCAATTGCAGCACATCGATCAGCAGCGAGAGCGTCAGGCCATCGCCATAGAGATCGTGGAGCGGCTCGGGGTTCTCGCATTCGGCGGCGATCAGCTCGGCAAGCGCGATCAGGCGTGGATCGCTGAAGTGCAGTCGCGGATGGTCGATCCGTGCGGGATCGATGTCTTCCATCAGCCTTTGGCCGATGATCGCGGCGTCGAAATGGATGTCGAGATGGCGCACGAATTCGATGCCGGTGAGATCGGCCCAGAGCTCCATGCCGCCAGGGATGTAGGAGATCCTGCCGTGATCATAATCTTGCGGGCGGGCCTGTGCGCGTGGCGACAGCCGGACGTTTGTCGCTCCGGAACCGCGTTGATCGAGCAGGATAAACAGCCTTGGATCCTGGGCAACATAGTATCCGCCAGCCTGCGCCGCGCAATTGACGTTCCATATATCGGCGACGATGCCGTTCCATTGGCGGCGATGAACGCCACCAATGACGGAAAAGCCGCCGATCTTGTTTTGCATTCTGGGCTGAAACGTCATTTGCAGCTTCCGATGTTGCTCCGTGCGATAATCCTTCAGATCAAACTCAAGTTATTATAGCAGAGCTGTGCCGCTGGCAATCCGGCGATTGCGGGCTTTATAGTTCCCGACTTTGGATGGCAAGATGGCTTGTTTAAGGGTCGCAGGCTGTGCGGATGGACTGATTTCGCGGCTGAAAAATTGGACTGATGCGACGGAAATCTCCCGCCATCATGCAATGAGGCAACAACGTCCGCTTGAAATTTGCCTCGTCTTCCGCCACCTGTCCGGCGCGACATTTGTTATTCCCAGGAGACTAGACGCATATGACAGCCACCACCGCAGAACATACCGCCGAGAGCCACGTCTTTGAGGCTGACGTTGCCCGCCTTCTGCACATGATGGTTCACTCGGTTTATTCGGACAAGGACGTCTTCCTGCGCGAGTTGATCTCGAATGCGGCCGATGCCTGCGAGAAGCTGCGCTATGAAGCGATCGCCGCACCGGCGCTGCTGGCCAAGGACCCCGAAAGCCGCATCCTGTTGACGCTCTACGCCGATGCCAACAAGCTCATCGTCGAGGATAACGGCATCGGGATGAGCCGCGAGGAAATGATCGAAGCGCTCGGTACGATCGCCCGCTCGGGCACGCGCGCCTTCATGGAACGCATCGAGGCCCAGAAGCAGGGCGAGGGCGCCCAGCTCATCGGCCAGTTCGGTGTCGGCTTCTATTCCTGTTTCATGGTTGCCGACCGGGTTGATGTCGTCTCCCGCCGCGCCGGTGCCGACGATGCATGGATCTGGTCGTCGGACGGCAAGGGCGGCTACAGCGTCGCTCCGATCGATGCGGCCGAGGCGCCCGCCCGTGGTACGCGCATCACGCTGCATTTGATGGACGACGCCAAGAACTATGCATCGCGCTGGAGTGTCGAGCGCATCGTCAAGGAGCAATCCGGCCATGTGCCGGTGCCGATCAAGATCGCCGAAAAGCCGGGTGACGAAGCCACGCAGCTGACCGACGGCACGGCGCTCTGGACCAAGTCGAAGAACGACATCACCAGCGAAGAATATACCGATTTCTATCGCGGTATGTCCGGCCAATATGACGAGCCGGCCCTGACGGTTCATTTCCGCGCCGAAGGCCGCCATGAATATTCGGCGCTTGCCTTCGTGCCCGGCTCGCAGCCGTTCGATCTCTTCGATCCGGATCGCAAGGGCCGCATGAAGCTTTATGTGAAGCGGGTCTTCATTACCGACGAGGCGGAATTGCTGCCGCGCTACCTGCGTTTCGTGCGCGGCCTTGTCGATACGAACGACCTGCCGCTCAACGTTTCGCGCGAGATGATCCAGGAAAGCGCGATCCTGTCGGCAATCCGCAAGGGTGTCACCAACCGCATCATCACGGCGATCGAGAAGCTGGCCGAAAGCGACCAGGATGCTTTCCTGAAGCTCTGGGAAAACTTCGGTAGTCTGATCAAGGAAGGCATCCACGAGGACTTCGAGCGGCGCTCGCAATTGCTGGCGCTGTCACGCTTCCGCACGACGGCCTCCGGCGAGGGCTATCGTTCGCTTGCTGATTACGTCAAGGATGGCAAGGAAGGTCAGGAGGCGGTCTATTATCTCGTTGGCGGCAGCCTGGAACAGCTGAAGGCTTCGCCGCAGCTCGAAGGCTTCCGCGCCCGTGGCATCGAAGTGCTGCTGTTGTCGGATTCCGTCGACAGCTTCTGGGTGATGAATGCGCCTGAGTTCGAAGGCAAGAGCTTCAAGTCGATCACCCAGGGTTCCGCCGATCTCGCGCAATTCAAGAAGCTGGAGGAGGACAAGGCGGAAAGCACGAGCGCTCCTGCCGAAGTGCAGGCCTTCATCGATTTCGCCAAGGAAAAGCTTGCCGATGAAGTATCCGACGTGCGCGCATCCGATCGCCTGATCGAAAGCGCCGTCTGCCTCGTCGCCTCCGAGCAGGGTTACGACCGCCAACTCGAAAAGATCCTGCAGGGCGCCGGCCGCTTGCAGTCTGGTGCCAAGCCGATCCTGGAAGTCAACATGGATCACCCTGTCGTCAAGGCGATCGCCGCCAAGATCGATGCACCGTCGCTGCGTGACGATGCGGCATTCCTGCTCCTCGACCAGGCGCGTGTGCTCGATGGCGACAAGCCGGCCGATCCGCGCGCTTTTGCCGAGCGTCTGGTACGGGTGATGGAAAAGGCTCTTCAGTAGTCAATGCGGTTGGCACGGTTCGAAAGAGCCGTGCCGGCCTGTCCATGAAATGATCAGGCCGTTAGATCAACTCGCCGTAATAAAATCTTGTCTCAAATTATCATCTTTTGTTGCGAGATGAGAATTCTTCTTCTATAGAAGGCCCCAATTGGCCTGGTTATGTCCGGCCACGTAAGCGTTAACGTCACTCAACGCGTATGATCGGACGGCTTTGCGGCTTCGATCTGCGCGGCTGTGTCCTGCAGATCGAGGTTCGAGAGCCTCGAAAGGGTACAGATGGATAACCCCCAAACATCAAATCCGAATAGCTCGGCTCCGAAGATCGAGCGCGTGCGTCATGAGTTGAAGCGGCGCTCCCTCACCGTCTCCAGTCTTGAAAAGATCACGCCGGGCATGCTGCGCATCGAGCTTGCTGGTGAAGACCTTGCCGATTTCGTCAGCCTGGCGCCTGACGATCACATCAAGATCTTCGTCGCCGGCGCAGGCGAGGAGATGGAACGGCGCGACTACACGCCTCGCCGTTACGATAACGACGCTCGCACGCTGATCATCGATTTTGCCATTCATGAAGCAGGACCCGTTACCCAATGGGCGCTCGATGCTCGTCTCGGCGATAGGCTGGAGATCGGTGGTCCCCGCGGATCCGCAGTCATTTCCAGCGACATCAAGAACTGGCTGCTCATCGGCGACGAGACGGCTTTGCCGGCAATCGGCCGCCGCATCGAGGAGACGGGTGGCGATGTACACGTCACGGCGATCGTCGCGGTTGCGGATGGCGCCGAACATCAGGTCTTTCAGACCGATGCCCAACTGAAAACCCATTGGGCGTATCGGCCTTTGTCGCAAGCGACCGACGCGTCGGCGCTGCTGGCCGTTCTCCGGTCAATCGAGCTGGCGCCCGGCACCTTCGTCTGGATTGCCGCCGAGGCCTCGGTGACGCGGGCGCTGCGCGCCTATCTCGTCGAAGAGCGTGGCTATCCGCTGAGCTGGATCAAGGCATCCGGCTACTGGGTGAAGGGCAAGGCCGATACGACAGAAAAGTTCGAATAAGCGTTGATATGGCGGGCGGATATGAAAAACCGCCCGCCAATCGCAATGTGAAGACCGGCAGATCTTGCCGGCCAATCCTGCTGCTCCATCTCATGGCACAACTGTGCCGTAAATGGACGAGGGGCTCGATGCTAAGATTGGGTTCACCGAGACTGAAATCGGGGCAGATTTCGACTTCCTAAATTGCGTGGGATCGCCGAAGGTTAGGTGCGTGACGGAAACGGTGGAGAAAGCACCACCGATCGTCTTGCAGGTTCCAGGCGTCGAGCGGGAGGCGATGCTGACGAACATCACGCAAACCCCTGCCGCATGCGACGGCCAATATTGAGGAACGAAGCGAGATGCTTGCCGTCCCGAAAGAACCGCCGCAGACATTCGTCTCGCTGATGCTGTCGTCGCTGCGCAAGGCCTTCTTCAGCATTGCGCTCGCAAGCGCCGCCATCAATGTGCTGGCACTGACCGGCTCCTTCTTCATGCTGCAGGTTTACGACCGGGTCATTCCGAGCCACAGCCTGCCCACGCTGTCGGGGCTCGTCATCATCGTGGCGACCCTCTTCCTTTTCCAGGGGGCACTGGAGCTGCTGCGCACGATGTTGCTTGCGCGCATCGGCATGTCTCTGGACGAGCGCTTGAACAGAAAAGTTTTCCGCTCGCTTCTGTTTCTGCCGACCCAGAAACAGACAACGGATGACGGGCTGCAGTCTGTCCGCGATCTCGAGCAGATCCGCACGTTTTTATCCGGCAGCGGCGCGACGGCGCTCTTCGATCTGCCTTGGGTGCCGTTCTATCTGATCCTCTGCTCGCTGTTCCATGTCTGGATCGGCGTCACCGCCCTGTGTGGCGCTGTTTTACTGGTCAGCATTACCCTGCTCGCGGAAATATTGTCGCGGCGGCCGGCGCTCGAAGCGGCCAAATCCTCAGCGCAGCGCCTTGGTTTTGCCCAGGCTGCTCGGCGAAACTGGGAGGCGGCGATCTCGATGGGTTTTGCCGGCCGGCTGACCGAGAAATGGGTCGCCATGAATGATGACTATCTGAAGCATCAAGCGGCCGCGGGCTCCATCGTGGGCGCGCTGACGATTACGGCAAAGATCGCGCGCATGATGCTTCAATCCGCAGTGCTGGCCGTCGGCGCGATCCTCGTCATTCGCCAAGAGGCGACGGGCGGCATCATCATCGCCAGCTCTATCCTTGTGACGCGGGCGCTGGCGCCCGTCGAGCTTGCAATCGGGCAATGGAAGGGTTTCATTGCCGCGCGTCAGGGCTGGGCGCGGCTTGCGAAACTCATCGATGTCGCACCCGTCGAGCAGCACGTGCTCACGCTGCCGGCACCAATGCAGGAGCTCAGCGTCGAGAACATCAGTGTGGCATCTCCCGGTGGCCGTGATCTCATCCTGCGTAATGTCTCGTTCAAGATATCGGCGGGAACGGTGCTGGGCGTCATCGGCCCGAGTGCATCGGGAAAATCGTCACTGGCACGCGCGATCACCGGCCTTTGGCCGGTTGCGATCGGCAGCGTCAGGCTCGACAAGGCAGCGCTGTCGCAATGGGATTCGGATGAACTCGGCCGGCATATCGGCTATCTGCCGCAGGATGTCAGTCTGCTCGAAGGGTCGATCGCGGATAATATTTCCCGCTTCGCCAGGGATATGGCGCCCGAACCAATCATAACGGCCGCCAGGGCTGCCGGCGTCTACGACATGATCGTTAAGCTTCCCGAAGGGTTCGATACGGTGATCGGTGAAAGCGGCTCACGGCTTTCGGCCGGCCAGAGGCAGCGCATCGCATTGGCGCGCGCACTTTATGGCGATCCGTTTCTGGTGGTGCTGGATGAGCCCAATTCCAACCTCGATGCGGAAGGAGAGGCGTGCCTGAGCGCGGCGCTGACGGGCGTGAGGGAGCGTGGCGGCATCGCCATCGTCATTGCCCACAGGCCGAGCGCACTTGCTGCTGCCGATACGGTGATGATCGTTGCCGGCGGCCAGGTGCAGGCATTCGGTCCGAAGAAGGAGATCCTTGGGTTGCCGCCCAAGCATGCGGGGTCAGCGGCACTCGCGATCGCCGGGGGAGAAGCACGATGAACGACAGGCCTTCACCCTCAACCGAACGCGCCATACGCCGCCTGTCCCTTCTGATCGTAGCCGCGATATTACTGCTGTTCGGCGTGATGGGCGGCCTTGCCGCCGCGACGAAAATTTCCGGCGCGGTGATTGCCTCCGGCAGCCTGGTTGTCGACAGCTATGTAAAGCCGGTGAAGCATCTCAAGGGCGGCATCGCAAAGACGATCTTCGTGAAGAACGGCGACCATGTCTACGCAGGCCAGGTGCTGGTGCGGCTCGACGACACGCAGACCAGGGCAAATCTTGCGATCATTCGCAAGCGCCTAAATGAACTCTCCGCCCGCACCGCGCGTCTGGTCGCCGAGCGTGACGGCAAGGATGATATTGCCTTTCCGGCCGATCTGCTTCGTTCCGCCAGCGACGAAGACGTTGGAGCCATTCTGGCAGGGGAGCGGCGGCTCTTTCAAGACCGCCAGACTTCGCGCAATGGCCAGAAATCGCAGCTGCGCGAGCGAATCCAGCAGCTGCAGCAGGAGATCGAGGGACTTCTGGCGCAGGAGCAGGGCAAACGCAGCGAGATCGCGCTGATTGGCAAGGAGCTTGGCAGTCTTGAAGGGCTGCTCAGCCAGGGTATCATTTCGGCGACCAAGGTCTATTCGTTGCAAAGGGAGAGTGCTTCGCTGAACGGCGACCTCGGCAATGTCGTTTCGTCGATCGCCCAGACCCGTGGCAAGATCGCGGAAACCGAGCTGCAGATCCTCCAGATCGACGCCGATCAGAGTTCGCAGGTTTCCGATCAGCTGCGACAGGCGGAGAGTGATACGGGACAATATTCGGAACGTCTGGTTGCTGCGGAAGATGATTTGAAGCGGGTGGACATCAGGGCGCCGCAGGCCGGTGTCGTTGATCAACTGGGCATCCACGCCGAGGGAGCCGTGATTTCACCTGCCGAAGCTGTCATGCAGATCGTCCCCGACAAGGATGCGCTCGTGGCCGAGCTGAAACTTTCACCCCAGGATATCGATCAGATTTCTGTCGGACAGCCGGTCTCGCTGCGATTTCCGGCCTTCAATCAGCGGATTACGCCAGAGTTGAACGGGCGTGTGGAAACCGTCTCTGCCGATCTGGCGACGGATCAGCGTTCAGGCCAGAGCTACTACATCGTGCGGGCGAGGGTGCCGAAGCAGGAGTGGGATCGGTTGGGGAAATTGACGCCGCTGCCCGGCATGCCGGCAGAGGCTTTCATGCAAACAGGCCAGAGAAGCGTTCTGGCCTATCTGACAAAGCCCATGACCGATCAGATCCGGCGGGCATTCAAGGAGGATTAGGGTGCCTCCGCGAGGCACCCCCGTCGTGGATTTGACTGCCGGATCTCAGATGTGCCAGTCCGACGTATGGGCTGTTTGAGCCGAGGCGGCGAGTTGTGACGCGTGGTCATCCAGCGAATAGGCCTTGATGTAGTCGATCTTCATCTCCGACCCGTTCGGAAGCCCATTTGACGGCGTGCCCGCCACACCGCCGACGGCGAGATCGACGATCATGTACATGGGGCTGTGCATGTCAGCGGGCGTCGCGGCATGGGCGACGGCGACGTCGTCGAAATACCAGGTGATCTGATCTTTCTCCCAGAGCACGCCGTAATTGTGGAAGCCGTCCGTGCTTGGCACTTCGACTGGAATGGACGTCATCGTGTGTTCGCCGGTGGCGTTCGAATGGGCAGTCACGTTGACGGTGTTCGGATTCTGGCCGCGCATTTCCACGACATCGAGTTCCGGCGGCCAGGAGCCGTCCTCCGGCAGCAGCCAGAAGGCCGGCCAGACGCCCTGGTCATGCGGCATCTCGGCCCGCATTTCGAAATAGCCATAGGTCTGCGAGAAGGAGGAATAGGTCGTCAGAATGCCGGATGTATAGTCATGGCCCTCGACGATTGTCTTCAATGCGTCGGGCGTCGGTTTCGCCGTGATGGTCAGGACACCGTCGGAAGATATGGAAAACGGGTTTGCCGATGCGGTCGGCGCGTAGGACGGGTTGATATACCATTGCAGCTCGTCGTTCAGGCTGCTGCCTTTGTCGGGCGCCCAGGAATATTTCGCATCCCAGGTGCCCTGTGTTCCCTCATGCAGAGAGAGCGAGTTGAAATCGTCCGAAAAGGTTTGCGTCAGCGAAGACCTGTCCAGCCCGAGCTGGAATTGATCCTCGTGCAGATCGGCAACGGTCTTGTTGGCGAGAACCAGGCTTTCGCCATTGCCGAGATCAAGACGGACATTCGCGCCTTCCTGGCTGGAATGGCTGATGACTTGATCAAAGGACGTCAGGCCATACTGGTTGAGGCGCACCTTGTCGTCATCACTGAAATCGGTGATGAGATCGCTGCCATTGCCCTTGGAGATGATGAAGGTATCGGCCCCGCCGCCGCCCGTCAGCACATCGTTGCCGGCGCCGCCGTCGATGGTCTGGCTGCCGCTGCCGCCGGTGATGATGTTATCGGCATCGTTGCCATAGGCATGGCGGTTGTTGCCGGTCACCGTCAGGTTTTCGAAGTTTTCGGGGAGGGTATAGTCCATCCAGGTGTTGATGGTGTCGACACCGGCATTGGGGGCTTCGTAGGCGTGATTGAGGCTCGAATAGAGGTAGTAGATATCGTCGCCGGTGCCACCCACCATGGTCACGTTGACGGAGCTGTCGCCCCACATGGAGTCATTGCCGCTGGTGCCGTAGAGCGTCGGGCCTGAACCGGTCGCGGAGAAGAACCCCGTCGAGGTGTCGCTATAGTAGAGTGGCTGGCCTAGGGCATTCAAAACTGAATTGGGCATCGCAAACCTCTTCCTTTGTGCCGGGCTGTCTCCTCCACCGACTTAATATTTCTCTCCACTTATATGCGTTACATAGCGTGCTTTATTTTTTTGCCACCCCCTGGAACAAGTTTTTTCATCACACCATTCGAGAGGGGATTGGGGCGTGCGCAAGCATGGGGCGAGGGCTGGCGACGCGATCGTTCATCGCGTCGCCAATGTTCGAGGTTTTTAAAGGGAAGCCTTTACCTTGGCGGCAATTTCCGGGCTCACCCATGTCGTCCAGATGTCTTCATGGGTCTTCAGGAAATATTTGGCCGCGTCTTCGTTGGTGCCCTGGTTGTCCGTCTGCCAGGCAAGGAGGCTGTTCACCGTGTCGTTGGCCCATTTCCGCTTCTTCAGATAGTCCATCGCAACCCCGGCCTTTTCGGCGAATTTCTTGGTGACGACGGTGTAGACTTCCGAGACGGGATAGGAGTTGACCTTCGGATTGGCGCAGTCGATGACGGATGTGCAGGCATCCCATTCCGCCTTGTCGTGGGGTACGCCGAAGGAGAGGCGAACCATCGGGTACTTGCCGAGGATTGATGTCGGCGACCAATAGTAGCCAAGCCAGCCGGTCTTTCTCTCGAATGCGTTGGCGATCGTGCCGTCAAGGGCCGCGGCGGAGCCGGTCTCGACGATTTCGAAGCCCTTCTTCTCTCCATCGAGTGCCTTGAAGAGATTGCCGAGCGATGCCTGGCACTGCCAGCCGGGCGGGCAATTGTAGATGACGCCCTTTTTCGGGTCGTCCGATGCGGGGAAGAGTTCGGGATGTTCCAGGGCCTGTTGAACGGTCTTGATATCGGGATGAGCGTCGGCGAGGAATTTCGGAATCCACCAGCCGTCCTGGCCGCCGTCGGAGAGAATGCCGGCGGCGATGACCAAACGCCCTTCGGAGACGGCCTGATCCAGCGGCGTGCGGACTGCATTGATCCAAAGCTCGGGAGCGATGTCGGGCTGTCCCTTCTCGTTCATCGAGGTGAAGGTCGGCAACGTATCGCCGGTGACGAGTTCTACCGAGCAGCCATAACCTTCCTGGAGGATGATCTTGTCGACATTTGCCGCGACGCCCGCCGACGCCCAGTTCATTTCGGCAATCGATACCGAGCCGCAATCGGCATTTGCGGCGCCGGCAAAGGTATAGAGTGCTGCGGCGAATAAGGCGGCAGCGATATGCTTCTTCATTTAAGACCTCCAGGTCCTGATGTTGCTGTTCTGGAAGGCTGCCACGGGCGAACCCAATGGACTGTCTCCATTCGCTTTTGCGATACCCGGATGCGTAAGGCTACGCCGGGTAAACCCGATCCACTATCGGGGTCGGGATGCGTGGGGACTACTGCCACATGTGCACCGGCATCATGTGTTGGACGGATGAAGTTTGCAGTTTTCCCACAGGAAATGACCTGTTGCGATTGGTTTCCTCTGGATTTTGAGCCTGACGAACGGAAGGCCCGCTGATTTCAGACGCCGCGACGCGGGAAAGAGATTTCTCGTTTTCGGTGCGTTCAGAGATCGCTATTTCTTTTAATCTACCATTTTTATGGACAATATTCGCATTATCGAAAACATGCCCGACGTTCTGAAAGGGATGAGAATGAGTGCGCCTAAACTGGTCGGCATTGCCGGCAGCTTCAACCGGCCATCGAAGACCTACGCACTGGTCCAGACCGTCGCCGATCTGGCGAGCGACCGATACGGGTTCTCAGCCAAGGTCCACGACCTGCACGATGTCGGCCCTTCGCTCGGCCTTGCGCTATCGCGCCAGGATCTTGACGATCGGGCGAAGCGTGTGATCGACGATATCGTCTCGTCGGACGCGCTGATCATCGGTTCGCCGACCTATAAGGGATCTTATCCGGGCCTGTTCAAACATCTCATCGACCTTATCGATCCGCATGAACTGCGCGCCAAGCCGATCATCATCACCGCCACCGGCGGCGGCGATCGCCACGCGTTGATGGTGGAGCACCAGCTGCGGCCGCTCTTCGGTTTCTTCATGGCCCATACGCTGCCGACCGCGGTCTATGCCTCGGATCGCGATTTCACCAATTACAAAGTTTCCTCGGAGCCGCTCGCCAACCGGATCAACGAGGTTGTCGGCGAGCTCGCCGCCTTCTTTCCGCATCGGGCAGCGGCGCTGGTCGCTGCGGAATAGTGCCTGGAGAGATGCGGTCTGCGAGCATCGGGCCGGAATTCAACGTGATGGAGGGTTGCATGAGATCTAATATCATCAGTCGCCTGAAGACGATTTTCGGTTTCTTCCCGTTGGATGGAAAGAGGGACGTGTCCGTGCAAGCGGCGGCGCCGGTCTCTCACGACCGGGAGCCTTCAGCCCGCGATTATGAACTCTACTATTGGTGCTCCATGCCGGCGCTCTGGTATTGAAGGGGCTGCCTTTGGTTTCGTGTCGCGAGCTACGGTTCTCGCTTAAATCGGCGGCGGGGGTATCATGACCAGAGTGCTGATCGTGCCGGGATTGTTCGGGTCGGGCGAAGGCCATTGGCAGCGCCATTGGCTGCAGGACCAGCCTGACGCACGGCTTGTCGAGCAGGATGATTGGGATTTTCCCAATCTCGGCATTTGGAGGGAAAGGCTGGAAGCAGCGCTGGAAGAGGCAGGCGAAGCCTATATCGTCGCCCACAGCCTCGGTTGCCTGCTGACGGCCAGGTTGGCCGGTCGCCCGGCTGCGCGAAGGATCAAGGGTGCGCTTCTCGTCGCGCCTTGCGATATTCCCGCGACCGAGACGCTTCATCCGGGCCATCTTTCCTTCGGAACGATGCCGACGGAAACACTGCCTTTCCCGAGCATGACGATCGGCAGCCTGAACGACATCTATATGCGGCTGGATCGTCTCACAATGTTCGGGCGGCTGTGGAACTCCGATATCCGCAATATTGGCCTGGCCGGCCATATCAATGTCGCCAGCGGCTTTGGACGGTGGCCCAGCGGCTACGCTTTCCTCGAAATGGTGAAGGCGCGTGCCAGGCATCGCAGGCCGCACGGATTTTCGACAGCGATCGCCGCATCCGCCTGAAAGAGGGCTTTTCATGCGAGGCATTCGACGTCATTGTGCGGCCGACTTTTTTGACCGTGCTGTTTCTCGCCCAGCTTTCAAGGCATGCGGCGAGGCTCACATTTTGGAGGTACTATAATGAGTTTGCGTATCAACGATATTGCTCCTGATTTCACCGCTGAGACGACGCAGGGCGAGATTCAGTTCCATGACTGGATTGGCGGCGGCTGGGCCGTGCTGTTCTCTCACCCGAAGAACTTCACGCCCGTCTGCACCACCGAACTGGGGGCGATGGCTGGCCTGGAGCAGGAATTCGCCGGGCGCGGTGTCAAGGTTATCGGCATTTCCGTCGATCCGGTCGAAAGCCACAGCAAGTGGAAGAGCGACATCAAGACGGCAACCGGCTTCGAAGTCGAATATCCGCTGATCGGCGACAAGGATCTCAAGGTCGCCAAACTCTACGACATGCTGCCGGCAGGTGCCGGTGAAAGCTCGGAAGGGCGCACGCCCGCTGACAACGCCACCGTTCGCTCCGTCTTCGTCATCGGCCCGGACAAGAAGATCAAGTTGATCCTCACCTATCCGATGACGACAGGCCGCAACTTCGGCGAAATTCTCCGCGCCATCGACTCGATCCAGCTGACGGCAAAGCACCAGGTGGCAACGCCGGCAAACTGGCAGCAGGGCGAAGACGTCATCATCACGGCTGCCGTCTCCAACGAAGATGCAATCACCCGTTTCGGCTCGTTCGACACGGTATTGCCCTATCTGCGCAAGACCCGTCAACCGGCGGCTTGATCAGGAATAGATGGCTATTGCTTTCAAATTGAGCGATGCGGCTCCCAAGGGGCCGCATCGCGTTTTCATAGCCTGACATTGTCGCGCAGGAATTCCAGAAGCGCCCGCACCCGAGCCGGTAGCGGTCCGCCCTGGCCGATATAAACGGCGTAGAATTCTTCGACATCACCCGGATTGAACTCTTCCAGGATCGGAAGCAGCCGTCCAGCTTCGAGATCGGCTTTGATGGTGAAGGTGGCAAGGCGCGCAATGCCGGCCCCCTCGAGCACCAGATGGCGCATAGCTTCGCCGTCGCCGACCTGCAGGCCACGCAGGGCGGGCAGCGTCATCATCTCATTGCCGAGCCGCAGGGGCCAGCCTTCAATCGCCCGAGAATAAGAAAAGTCGATGCGGCTATGTTTTTTCAGCTCTTCCGGCGAGCGGGGGACGCCATGCCGCTGCAAATAGTCCGGTGATGCGACGATCATGCTGCGCGTCGTGCCGAGCTTGCGTGCGGTGAGGCTGGAACTCTTCAGCGGGCCGGCGCGGATTGCGACATCCGCCCGCTCTTCCATCAGATCCACGACACGATCGGTGTGAAAGACCTCAAGCGAGACATCCGGATAGAGCGCCATGAAGGCGGGAATGAGCGGGGCGAGCAAATGATTACCGAAGGAACCGCTGGTGTTGATGCGGATATGCCCTGCTACTCGTTCACCTGCCGAAGCATGACGTTCCGCCTCGGCCATGTCGGCCAGAATTGCGACGCTGCGCTCATAGAAGCCGCACCCCTCGGGCGTCAGTTGCAGACGTCTCGTCGAGCGGTTGATGAGGCGCGTGCCGAGGCGTTTTTCCAGCCTTGCCACCAGTTTGCTGACGGCTGAGGGTGTCATGCGGCAGGCTGTGGCCGCGGCGGTGAAGCCACCGAGCTCCACGGCGCGGACGAAGACCTCCATCTCACCGGAGCGATTGATATCTTGACGGCTCATGATGAATTGAAATCACAAATCAGTTTCTTGTCGGCAATCTATATCAACGGCGCGGGAGCGTCTATCTATTGGGAAAGCAAAGGAGACAGACGATGGATTACAGAAATCTTGGTGCTTCCGGTTTGAGGGTCCCCGTACTCAGCTTCGGAGCTGGAACGTTTGCCGGCAGCGGGCCGCTCTTTAGCGCCTGGGGCTCGACGGATGCGACGGAGGCGCGGCGCCTCGTCGATATCTGCCTCGAGGCCGGCGTCAATCTCTTCGACACCGCCGATGTCTATTCGGCCGGTGCCTCGGAAGAAGTCCTCGGCGAGGCGATCAAAGGTCGGCGCGATGCGGTGCTGATCTCGACCAAGACCGCTCTGCCGATGGGCGACGGACCGGCGGATTGGGGCACTTCGCGTTCCCGCTTGATCAAGTCAGTCGATGCTGCCCTGCGCCGCCTCGGCACCGATTATATCGACCTGTTGCAGTTACATGCTTTCGATGCCTCGACGCCGATCGAGGAGACGCTCTCGACGCTCGACACCCTCGTGAAGGCGGGCAAGATCCGCTACATCGGCGCTTCGAACTTTGCTGGCTGGGAGCTGATGAAATCGCTCGCCATTTCCGACCAGCATTCCTATGCGCGCTACGTCGCCCATCAGGTCTATTATTCGCTTGCTGGCCGTGATTATGAATGGGAGTTAATGCCGCTTGGCGCTGATCAGAATGTCGGCGCCCTGGTCTGGAGCCCCCTTGCATGGGGCAGGCTGACGGGCAAGATCCGCCGTGGTCAGCCGCTGCCGGAGAAAAGCCGCCTGCACGAGACCGCAACCTTCGGTCCGCCGGTCGATGACGAAAAGCTGTTCGATATTGTCGAAGTGCTGGATGAGATTGCCGCCGAAACCGGCAAGAGCGTGCCGCAGATATCGATTAATTGGCTCTTGAGCCGCCCGACGGTATCGAGCGTCATCATCGGCGCGCGCAATGAAGAGCAGTTGCGCCAGAATCTCGGAGCCGTCGGCTGGATGCTTTCCAGGGAGCAGATCGAAAAACTGGACCAGGTGAGCGCCGTGACCGCGCCCTATCCCTATTTTCCCTATCGGCGGCAGGAAGGGTTTGCCAGGCTCAACCCGCCGCTGGTCTGACCGGAGATTCTTGCGCCACTCCGATATCAGAGTGAAAAAACTGGCGGCGAAGAGCAATCTTCGCCGCCAAGTTCGTGTTACCGGCCACCCTCGATCTTGCGGTGGCGCTGGTTCCTGCCGCCTTCGCCATAGGGGTAGGCCGCTGCCTGCGGTGCGCTGATGTCGTTCAGCCTGCCCATCTCCGCTTCCGACAGTTTCAGTTCTGCCGAGCCGAGATTGTCGGCAAGCTGCTCGCGCGTACGGGCGCCGAGGATGACAGAGGTCACGGCTGGACGCGCTGCCGTCCAGGCAAGCGCCACCTGCGCCATGCTGACGTCACGTGCCCTAGCGATCTCTGCAACGGCATCGATGATCGCCCAGGTCCGCTCCTGTGCATTGCGGGCGGCATAGGATTCGTTGCCGCGATTTGGGTTCTCGCCGAGACGGGTGGCGCCTGTTGGCGTCTCGTCGCGCTTGTATTTGCCGGTCAGCCAGCCACCGCCGAGCGGCGACCACGGCAGAAGGCCCATGCCAGCATCCAGGCACGCGTCGACGATCTCAAGTTCGATCTCGCGGGCGAGCAGATTATATTGCGGCTGCAGCGTCACCGGCCGCGTGTATCCGTGCGCTTTGGCGATCTCGGCCGCCTTGGCAATGTGCCAGCCGACATAGTTGGAGAAGCCGTAATAGCCGATCTTGCCGGCACGCACGGCATCGTCGAGAAAGCGCAGCGTCTCCTCGATCGGGGTCAGGGCATCCCAGGCATGCATCTGGTAGAGATCGATGTGATCGATGCCGAGTCGGCGCAGCGAGTCGTCCAGGGCTTGGCCCAGATGCCGGCGCGACAGACCGATATCGTTCGGGCCCTTGCCCATAGGAAAACGGCCCTTGGTGGCGACCACGGCTTGTCGAGCCTCGGTCGGACGTGCCTTCAGCCAGCGCCCGATGATCTCTTCCGATTTGCCGGCGCTGTAGACGTCGGCGGTATCGATGAAATTGCCGCCCCAGGCGAAATAATCGTCCAGCAGCTTGTGGGACGCGGCCTCGTCCGCTTCCGCGCCGAAGGTCATGGTGCCAAGGCAATAGGCGGTGACGACGGCCCCGCTTGGGCCGAGCTTGCGATAATCCATTTCTGTCTCCTCTGACGGAGCACCGATGCCTGATCGGCAACGCGGCCGGGAGAGCCGCAGGCTCCGTAATCCATAGCAATGTGATGCTTGAGACGGCCTCCACCGTCGATGGGGTTGGGCGCTCGACATGTTCCTGCCGAGCGCCGCAGCGCCAACTTAACCAATCATCCCATGATAACCAAGGGCATTCATTGCCTGAACGGTATGGCTTGCGTAAAATTCTCCGTGATGATTCCTCTTTCGCCGAATGCCTTCTTTCATGGATGAAACACCGCCCACCAGCCGCATGCTCTCCTGGGCGCGCAACTCCACGATCTATCGTCTTGAACGCCGGATGATGACCGAGAAGCAGCTGTTCGATGCGATCGCCAAGAAAGCGAAGCAGAAGTTCGAGGAGATCAGCGAAACCCAGATCAAGGCGCTTGCCGATTTTGCCGTCAAATTCGCCTATGAGCTGAAGGTGCTCGATGATGTCGCCTTTGCCGAGATCAGCACGCGTTCGGCGGTTCGCTCCGGTAAGTCGAAGAAAGCCATTGCCTTCAGGCTCGCCTCCAAAGGCATTGCCGGCGAGACGGTCGTCGCGGCAGTGGAGGAGGTCGATGATCTCCAATCCGCCGTCATCTTTGCCAGGAAGCGTGGTTTCGGGCCTTTTCGCCGTGGCGATCTCGACGAGAAGCGCAAGGCGAAGGAACTCTCTGCCTTCGCCCGCAACGGCTTCAGCTTCGCCATCGGCAAACGGGTTTTCGATATGGAGCGAGAGGACGCAGAAGAGGTGCTGTACTCTGCCTCGGCATTCTGAGGCCTGACACTCATTGAAATGGCGTGGGTCACCAGCTAGCTTGCCGCGCTTGAGCAGCGTGCACGGGGAAGTTTGTGAGATCAGCTATTCGATTGCCGGCGATGGCGCTATGCATCGCTTTTCTGCCGATGACTGCCTATGCCGATTGGCAGCCGATCGAGATTATCAAGACCTATGCGATTACCGGAACGTCCGGCGCCGAACTTTATGATTCGATCGGCGAGCGCGGTCCGCTGCTTGGTCCTAAGATAAGGGCGATCGCCCACACGGATTTCAAGCTCACCTGGACCCGCAAATACGAGCCGCAGCCGGATGGTGCCTGCACCATCACCACCAACATTCCCAAGGTGATCATCACCTACACCTTACCGAAACCCACCGGGCAGCTGCCTGCCTCGACCCGCAGAAGCTGGCAGAAATTCATCGCCGGCGTCGAGGCGCATGAGCGGGTGCATGGCGGATATATCAAGGACATGGTCAAGGAGATCGAGGCCATGAGCGTCGGTTTTTCCGTGCCCGACGATCCGAAATGCAGCAAGATCCGCGTGGAACTGACGAAGCGGCTCGGCGAGATTTCCAAAAAGGAGCGGCAGCGCAATGTCGACTTCGACAAGGTCGAATTCAGCGACGGCGGCAATCTCCAGCAGCTCGTTCTGAAACTGGTCAGGGAAGAATAGGCTGTGAGGAACGCAGCCGGCGGTGCGGCCGGCTGCGTTTGTTCGATGAGGGATTAGCGACCGTTCTTTTTCCGCCATTCGGCGAATTTCAGCTTCGGAGCGTCGCTGGTCGCCGGATAAAGGCCGATGATCGTGGCGCCGTTCAAGACCTCTTCGGTGACGAAGTCCTCATAGGCCGTCATCTCCACCGTCTCGTCGGCAATCTCGTCGGCGATATGGGCGGGAATGACGATAACGCCTTCATTGTCGCCGACCAGAACGTCGCCGGGGAAAACTGCGACATCGCCGCAGCCGATTGGGCCGTTGATCTCGATTGCCTGATGCAGCGTAAGGTTTGTCGGGGCGGACGGGCGGTGATGATAGGAGGGGATGTCGAGGGCGGCAATTTCCGGGCTGTCGCGGAAACCGCCATCGGTGACGACGCCTGCGACGCCACGCACCTGCAGCCTCGAGATCAGGATCGAGCCCGCCGAGGCTGCTCGCGCATCCTTGCGGCTATCCATGACCAGAATGAAACCGGGCGGGCATTGTTCGACGGCGGCGCGTTGCGGATGTTCCGGGTTGCGGAAGACTTCAAGCGTGTTCAGGTCCTCGCGCGCCGGAATATAGCGCAGCGTAAAGGCTTGGCCGACCATGTTCGCCTTCTTCGGCGAAAGCGGCCGGACATCCTGGATGAACTGGTTGCGCAGACCGCGCCTGAAGAGGGCGGTTGCGATCGTCGGCGTCGCGACACCCTTCAGCTTGTCGCGCGTCTCGTTGCTCAGCACGTAATTGCTCATGCGATGTATCCTCTGTGATCAGTAGATGTCGGGTTCGCCCGGCGTCGGGCCGAAGCTGGCTTCCAGAAAGTCGAAGTCGCAGCCGGTGTCGGCCTGCGCCACATGGCGCGAGAACATCCAGCCATAGCCGCGGCCGAATTTTTCCGCCGGCTTGACCCACGCGTCGCGCCGCCATTGCAACTCATCCTCGTCGACAAGCATGTCGATACGGCGTGCTTCGAGATCGAGACGAATGATATCGCCGTTGCGCAGAAGCGCCAGCGGGCCGCCGACGTAGGATTCAGGCGAGACATGCAGGATGCAGGCGCCGTAGCTGGTTCCGCTCATGCGGGCGTCGGAGAGGCGGAGCATGTCGCGGTGCCCCTGCTTCAAGAGTGCCTTGGGGATCGGTAGCATACCCCATTCCGGCATGCCGGGGCCGCCTTGTGGGCCGGCGCCGCGCAACACCATGACGTGGTCGGGCGTGATGTCGAGATTTTCATCGTCCACTGCCGCCTTCATCTCTGGATAGGTGTCGAAGACCAGCGCCGGTCCCTGATGCTTATGGAAGCGCGGATCGCAGGCGGCGGGTTTGATGACGGCGCCTGTCGGGGCGAGATTGCCCTTCAGCACCGCAAGCGAACCCTCATGATAGACCGGATTGTCGAGCGATCGGATGACGTCGTCATTGTAGCATTTCGCACCCTCCAGCGTTTCGCCGAGGGTGAAGCCCGATACGGTGAGGGCCGACAGATCGAGCTTGGAGGAAAGTTTCGCCATCAAGGCCCGCAGGCCGCCGGCATAGTAGAAATCCTCCATCAGATAGGTCTTGCCGGTTGGTCGGATATTGGCGAGTACCGGAGTGGTGCGGCCGGCCCTGTCGAGGTCGTCGAGCGAGAGATTGGTGCCGGCTCGCCGCGCCATGGCGATGAGGTGGACGACGGCATTGGTGGAACAGCCCGTCGCCATCGCGACAGCAACGGCATTGTTGACAGCGGCTTCCGTGACAATCTTGGAGGGAACGAGATCCTCCCACACCATCTCGACGATGCGGCGGCCGACGGCCGAGGACATTCGGATATGGTTGGCATCCGGTGCGGGGATAGAGCTGGCGCCGGGCAGGGTGAGGCCGAGTGCTTCGGCGATCGCCGTCATCGTGCTCGCCGTGCCCATGGTCATGCAGTGGCCGTAGGAGCGGGCGATGCCGGCCTCGACATCGACCCATTCCTTCTCCGAAATGGTGCCGGCGCGGCGTTCGTCCCAAAACTTCCAGGCGTCGGAGCCGGAGCCCAGATATTCGCCGCGATAGTTGCCGCGCAGCATCGGGCCGGCCGGCAGATAGATCATCGGCAGACCCATGGAAAGCGCACCCATGACCAGACCGGGCGTGGTCTTGTCGCAGCCGCCCATCAGCACGGCGCCGTCGACCGGATGTGAGCGCAGCAACTCTTCCGCCTCCATCGCCAGCATGTTGCGATAAAGCATGGTCGTCGGCTTCACATAGCTTTCCGAAAGCGACAGGGCGGGCAGTTCCAACGGGAAGCCGCCGGCCTGCAGGATGCCGCGCTTCACATCCTCGACGCGGTGCTTGAAATGCGCATGGCAAGGGTTGGCATCAGACCAGGTGTTGAGGATGGCGATAACGGGCTTGTCTGCCCATTCTTCGGGCGCATAGCCCATCTGCATGGTGCGCGACCGATGGCCAGAGCTTCTAAGATCGTCCGGTGCGAACCATCTGGCGCTGCGTAGTTCCGAGGGCTTTTTCCTGCTGCTCATTATATTCCAGCCTTATATCCGAATGTTGGTGGAAGCGAGAAATCGATGTGCCGCGTCATTCCTTCATGCCCCATTTTTGCAGTGTCCGACGCTCGATCGTCTGGAAGACCAGGTTTTCGACAATAAGCCCGATGACGATCACAGTCAGCAGGCCGGCAAAGACCGAGGGAATGTCGAGAAGATTGCGGTTTTCGAAGATGAACCAGCCAAGGCCGCCCTGGCCGGAGGAAACACCGAACACAAGCTCGGCGGCAATCAGCGTGCGCCAGGAAAAGGCCCAGCCGATTTTCAAGCCGGTGAGGATCGAGGGGAAGGCGGCGGGGATCAATATGCGGAAGACATAGGAGAGCCCGGTCAGTCCATAATTGGCGCCGACCATGCGCAGGGTGCGGGAGACGCCGAGGAAGCCGGCATGGGTGTTGAGCGCCACAGCCCAAAGAACCGAATGGATAAGCACGAAAACGAGGCTTGCCGGGCCGAGGCCGAACCAGATGAGCGCGAGCGGCAGCAGCGAAATTGCCGGCAGCGGATTGAACATTGCGGTCATGGTTTCCAGAAAATCGGTGCCGATACGGGTGTTGATCGCAACGACTGTCAGGACGGCGGCGAGCACCGTTCCCGAGACGTAACCCGTCACCAGAACCTTCAGCGTCGTCCAGATGCGTGCCGGCAGGACGCCATCGGCAAAACGGTCGTAGAGTGCGGTCAGCGTGTCGCTGAGCGTCGGGAACAGCAGCGGATTGTCGAGATGCCTGGCATAGGCTTCCCAGATGATGGCGAGGGCGACGATCAGCAAGGATTTGCGGAACAGGCTCGACTGCCAGAGGAGTTCGAGCGTGCCGAGCTTCTGTTCGACGGCGGCGATATGGCCAGCCGTTTCGGCTGCCTGAGGAGCAAGGATGATCTGCGGTGCGCTCATGGTCTCACTCCCTGTGTCCCTGTTCGGCAAACAGCATGTGATGGATTTCCTGCTCGAGCTTTGCGGCAGCCGCGGCATCGTCACGGACCGATTCCACATCGCGCACTTCGGCTTTGACGCGGCCGGGATGTGGCGACAGCAGCAGGATGCGGTTGGAGATCTTGATCGCCTCGGCGATCGAATGGGTCACGAAGATGACGGTGAAACGGGTGTCTTCCCAGAGCTGCAGCAATTCGTCCTGCATCTGGCGACGGGTGAGGGCATCGAGCGCGGCAAAGGGCTCATCCATCAGGAGTATATCGGGCTGCATCGCCATGCCGCGGGCAATCGCGACGCGCTGCTTCATGCCGCCGGAAAGCATGTGCGGATAGGTGTCCACCGCGCGCGTCAGTTTCACCTTCTCGATGTAATCGCGGGCAATGATCTCCGCCTCCTTGCGTGGAAGGCGGCGCGCCGTCGTCAGCGGAAACATGACGTTTTCGAGCACTGTCTTCCAAGGCAGCAATTGGTCGAATTCCTGGAAGACCATCATGCGGTCGGCGCCGGGCTTCCTGACCTGTTGCCCCTTGATCTCGATCCGGCCCGCCGTCGGCGTCATGTAGCCACCGATGGCCTTCAGCAGCGTCGACTTCCCACAACCCGAGGGTCCGAGGAGCACGAAACGGTCGGATTGGGCCACCGAGAAGCTGACGTCTTCGGTCGCAGTGATGAGGAGGTTCGGCGTCTTGTAACGCAGCGTCACCTTCTCGACATTCAACAGAGGCTTGGCGATCGTCGTTTCTGTCATCGGCCTATCGACAGGAATGTTTGCCTGAAGCATGAAGGCTCCTCCAAGAGATGGCTTGCAGGCGGCATTGAAGCCGCCCGCGAGCGTCAGTTGCCGTTAAGATCGGCCGCTTCCGGCAGGTAATAATCCGTCCAGGCCTTGGGCATCGTCTTCAACACACCTGTCTTGTAGAGATGATCAGCGAACTTCATGGTGCCCTGCGGGTCCATGCGGAATTCCATCATGTGCGGCTCGTTGAGGATCGCCAGCAGGTTCTCGACGCTCGTTTTGTCGCCGCTGACGGTCTTGTAGGCCTCCACCGCCGATTTCGGATCCTTCTTGATGAAATCGATCGCTTCCGCCGTCGCCTCGCGCACTGCCTTGATGATCGTCGGATTTGCGCTGGCAAACTGTGTCGTGGTGAAGAAGGTGCCCTGGGTCAGCTCGCCACCGATGATGTCGCGGGAATCGATGACCTTGTGGACGCCGGCCTGCTTCAATTCCAGATACTGGAAAGGCGGGGCGGAAAAGTGGTTCTTGACCTCATGGGGCTGGTTGGCGAGCGCGGCCATCGCATCGGGATGACCGAGCTGCACCGTATTGGCATCGAATTTATGAACCTGATCATTGCCATACATCTGCGCGGCGGCCATCTGCAACAGGATCGCCTGTGTCGAAACGCCGACCGTCGGCACCGCGATCTTGTCGCCCGGCTGGATGTCCTTCAGCGACTGAACCCGCGGATCGCGCGAGACCATGATGACCGGCTGGGCGGAATTCGTAACGATGCCCTTGACCTTGCCCCTGGTGCGGTCCCAGAGCAGCAGTAGATTGCCGGTGCCGGTATTGACGATGTCGACATTGCCGGACAGTAGCGCATCGGTCTGCGCCCCGCCGCCGCTGAAGGTGCGCCATTCCACTGCAACACCGGCCAGCCCATCGGCAGCCGCATGCTTCTCGATCAGCTTCTGCGTCTCCATGACGTGGCTGGCGAGATAAAGAATGCCCGGCTGGCGCGTGATCGAAATGGTGGTCTTCTCGGCGGCGCTTGCTGAAAAAGCGCCAGCAATGAAGATGCCGGCCGCAGTCAGACAGTGAAGAAGTCCTCTCATTTATCCCTCCCGATTGATCCAACTCTTGAGAAAGAAAGTTGGTTTCATCAGACTAAAGCACTAATGTATCAGTGCATCAAGCCCCAAACTGTGCTTAATGGATCGACGCTCTCGATCAGAAAGGCCGCCAGTGAAGCTCAACCCGAAAGAATTCGCCCTGGACCGTTCCCGGCAGGTTGCGCCGCAGATCCTGGAAATCCTGCGATCCCGTATTCTTTCCATGAGCTTGCCGCCAACGACTGTTCTGTCGCGCATCTCGCTGCAAAGCGAATTCAACGTCAGTCAGACGCCCGTGCGCGATGCCCTGATCCGGTTGGAGGAGGAAGGGCTGGTCGAAGTCTATCCGCAATATGCGACGGTTGTCTCAAGGATCGATGTCCGCAATGCGATCGAGGCGCATTTCCTGCGGCTGTCGATCGAGCTTGAAGCGGTCCGCCGGCTGACGCTGGAGTCGCCCGATGAGACGGCAGCAGCTCTGGAAACGGTTCTGTCTCGCCAGAAGCATGTCGTGTCGCCGGAGACCTATGATCTCTTCGACACGCTCGACAAGGATTTTCATCGGGTGCTTTACGAGAGGGCGGACATTCTCGGCCTGTGGGCGACTGTCCGGCGCCAGGGCGTGCATATCGACCGGCTGCGCATGCTCAACCTGCCGATGCCGGGCAAGCTGGAGCAGATCATCGTCGATCATCAGGCCGTCGTCGATGCCGTTCGCCTGGGCGATCCTGAGGCGGCCGTGGCCGCGCTGCGCCAGCATCTATCCGGCACCTTGTCGATCATCGATCTGATCTGCGAGCAGTATCCCGACTATGTGAGCCGTTAAGCGCGATCCATTCTCGCCAGATGTGGAGTGCGCAAACGCCCGCATTGGCTTGAGCCTCGCTTCATGCGAGAACATCCATAGTGAAACGAATGATGGAGTTCGCTTGACCATAGGGCTTGCGCATGCCGAACTGATCGCGGTTCTGACGGCCGTTACGGGGAATGATCCCCGGGTGATGACGGTGCGTTCGGGCGAAGCCTTGCCGTCCGGTCCGTTCGAGCTTGGGCATCGAACGCTGCAAAGCGGGCTGCGCGAATGGATCAGGGAGCAGACGGCCCATCCGGTCGGCTATCTCGAACAGCTCTACACCTTCGCCGATCGCGACCGGAACAACGAAATCCTTGGCGGACGGACGATTTCGATCAGCTATCTCGGTCTCGTGCGGGAGCAAGCGGCGCCAGGCGGCGGTCTGCCGGGTTGGCATGGCTGGTACGAATATCTACCCTGGGAAGACCACCGCAAGGGCCGTCCGGCCATTCTCGATGATATCGCTGCCGGTCTGGCCGCATGGGTCGACGCGGATACAGCAAGGAGCGGTCAGCGCCGCCGCCGCGTCGACTTCGATTTCGGGATGAATGGGGCTGGATGGAACGAAGATCTTGTTCTGCAGCGCTATGAGCTGCTTTACGAGGCGCGTCTCGTTGCAGAGGCGGGTTGCGACGGGTCACGGACGTTCGGCCGGACGATGTTTGCCGATCATCGCCGTATCCTTGCCACCGGCATGGCGCGGCTGCGGGCCAAGATCAAGTATCGCCCCGTTGTGTTCGAGCTCCTGCCCGAAAATTTCACGCTTCTGCAACTGCAGAAAACCGTCGAGGCATTGGCGGGCCTCACGCTGCACAAGCAGAATTTCCGTCGGCTGATCGAACAGCAGGAACTCGTGGAAGAGACCGGCGGCACTGAAAGCGAGACTGGCGGCCGTCCGGCCAAGCTCTTCCGCTTCCGCCGCGCCATCCTTGAAGAACGCGAATTCTCCGGAACGAAATTACCGCTCTCCCGCAATTGACATATGCTCATATCGAGAATATCTATTTGCGCATGATATACTCAAAATGAGTATAATAAGGAGCCGGTCATGAATCTTCCCGTATCCGCATCTTCCCTGTACGAGCGCGTGAGCCGCGTTATCCCGAAAGCCGAATGGCTGACGTTTCAGGATGACGTTGAGGCCATCCTCGAGCTGAAGCGACGGCACAATGCCGTCATTCTCGCGCACAACTACCAGACGCCGGAAATCTTCCACGGCGTTGCTGATATCGTGGGCGACAGTCTGGCTCTTGCCCGCAAGGCTGTGGAAGTGGACGCCGACGTCATCGTGCTTGCCGGCGTGCACTTCATGGCCGAGACGGCGAAACTCTTGAACCCGACCAAGACAGTTCTGATCCCGGATATGGAGGCCGGTTGCTCGCTGGCGGAATCGATTACGCCAGCGGATATCGCCCTACTGCGGCAGGCGCATCCGGGTGTTCCCGTCGTCACCTATGTGAATACGTCGGCGGCCGTTAAGGCAGCCTCGGATATCTGCTGCACTTCGGGCAATGCTAAGCAAGTGGTGGAATCGCTCGGCGTGCCGAAAGTGCTGATGCTCCCCGACGAATATCTGGCGCGTAACGTCGCGCGCGAAACCAATGTCGAGCTCATTGCCTGGCATGGGCATTGCGAGGTCCATGAACTCTTCACCGCCGATGATATTCGCCAGCTTCGCGAAAACTATCCCGGCGTGACGGTGCTTGCACATCCCGAATGCCCGCCCGATGTCGTCGAAGCGGCAGACTTCGCCGGCTCGACCGCCGTCATGTCCGATTATGTCGGCAACAAGCGCCCGGCACGCGTCGTGCTTCTGACCGAATGTTCGATGAGCGACAATGTCGCCGTGCATCATCCGGATGTGGAATTCATCCGGCCCTGCAATCTCTGCCCGCACATGAAGCGCATCACGCTCGGCAATATCCGCAAGGCGCTGGAACAGGGTCAGCATGAAGTGACCGTCGATCCGGCCATTGCGGTCGACGCGCGGCGCGCAGTGGAGAGGATGCTGGCGATATGAGCGAGATCCTTGAGGAATTAAGCGGTCGTATCGTCATCGTCGGCAGCGGTCTTGCCGGGCTGATGACGGCGCTGACATTGGCGCCGGAGCCGACTGTAATCGTAACGCGTGCTGCGGTCGGCGCGGAAACGTCGAGCGGTTGGGCACAGGGCGGCATCGCTGCCTGCGTCGGCCGAGATGACAGCGCAGCGCTGCATCTGGCGGATACACTTGCCGCAGGCGATGGTCTTTGCGACGCGAAGGTCGCGGCCAGAATCCTCGCGGAGGGACCTTCGGCCATTGCGGCTCTTGAGCGGGCCGGCGTCGAGTTCGATCGCGATAGTGCAGGCGAGTTGTCCCTGGGTCTCGAAGCAGCTCATTCATTGCGCCGCATCGTGCATGCCAAGGGTGACGGGTCGGGCGCGACCATCGTTCGCGCGCTCGTCGAAGCGGTTGCCCGCACGCCATCGATCACGGTGCTCGAAGGCTATGAAGCAAGACGCCTGTTGCTGGATGGCGATCATGTTGCCGGTCTCCTGTGCGTAACGGAGAAGGGCACGGTCATCCTGCCATCCTCCCGCATCGTGCTTGCGACGGGCGGCATAGGCGGCCTTTACGACGCCACGACCAATCCGGTCGGCAATTTCGGTCAAGGGATCGCGCTTGCCGCCCGCGCCGGAGCGCTGCTGGCCGACATGGAGTTCGTGCAGTTCCACCCGACGGCGCTCGATAGCCGCCGGTGGCCGCTGGCACTCGTCAGCGAGGCGGTTCGCGGCGAGG
Organism: Rhizobium sp. A22-96; assembly: GCF_053521805.1. Classification (NCBI taxonomy): domain Bacteria; kingdom Pseudomonadati; phylum Pseudomonadota; class Alphaproteobacteria; order Hyphomicrobiales; family Rhizobiaceae; genus Rhizobium; species Rhizobium sp. A22-96. Next base: position 867,395 of record NZ_JBNWDQ010000001.1, on the reverse strand, counting down.
GTGCCTTGCTCCTGAATGAAAAGAGCGAGCGCTTCATGGCCGAAGTCGACGGTGCGGAACTTGCACCCCGCGATGTCGTCGCGCGCGCCATCAGCGCGGAGATCGCGCGGGGCGGCCGGGTTTTCCTCGATGCACGTCAGGCGCTTGGCAACAACTTTGCACAGCGCTTCCCCATCATCGATGCGCTGTGCGGTGAGGCCGGTGTCGATCCTTCACACGAGCTTATCCCCGTGCGCCCTGCCGTTCACTATCACATGGGCGGCGTTGCGACGGATGAGGCTGGTCGCAGTTCTGTGCCGGGCCTTTGGGTTGTCGGCGAAGCCGCTTCCACCGGTCTTCATGGCGCGAACCGTCTTGCCAGCAACTCTTTGCTGGAAGCTGCCGTCATGGGCATACGGGCGGCGCGGGATATTGCCGAAGCCGATGCGAGCCAGGCGAAATTGCCGCGAGACAATCCGAGCATTGCGGCGCCAGATCTGTCGCTCGTTCGGCCCATCGTCTCGCGCCATCTCGGCGTGCTGCGCAATGCTGGCGCCATTCACGGCGCGATCGCGGCCCTCCTGCCATTGTTCGATGCGGACGGGGCGTCAGCCGATCCGGCTCTTGTCGCGCTGTTGATCGCCGTCTTTGCCAGCCTTCGGACGGAATCGCGCGGGGCCCATGCCCGCACGGATTTCCCGCTGAAGTTGCCGCATGCGCAGCGCCGCACCATGCGCCTGTCCGATACGCTCGATATCGCCAGATCCGTTCCTCCTTATTCCCTTGCCCGGAGTGCCTGACATGACCCTTGCTCCCCTTCCTCGCCTCATCGTCGAGCCGCTGGTGCGCAATGCGCTCCTCGAAGATCTCGGCCTTGCTGGTGACGTCACATCGACAGCCGTGATCCCCGCAACACATCGGTCCCGTGTAGCGATGGTGACACGCCAGCCGGGCGTGATTGCCGGCCTTGATGCCTCCGAACTCGCCTTCCAGCTCGTCGATCCGGCGATCGTCATGACCCGTCATGTGCCAGACGGGACCAAGGTTGACGTCGGTGAAGTGATCGCAACGATCGAGGGACCGTCGCGCGGTCTGCTGACGGCGGAACGCACGGCGCTCAACTTCCTCGGCCATCTCTCCGGCATTGCGTCCGTGACGGGCGGTATCGTCGAGGCGATTGCGGGCACGAAGGCGACGATCGTCTGCACCCGCAAGACAACACCGGGTCTTCGGGCGCTGGAGAAATATGCAATCCGCGCCGGCGGCGGCATGAACCATCGCTTCGCGCTCTATGATGCGGTCCTGATCAAGGACAATCATGTCGCCATTGCCGGCGGTGTTGTCGAGGCGATCCGCCGCGCCAAGGCGGGCGTAGGGCATATGGTCAAGATCCAAGTCGAGGTCGATACGCTGGAACAGCTTCGCGAAGCGATGGCCGAGGGTGTGGATGCCGTGTTGCTCGACAATATGACGCCGGATCAGTTACGTGCTGCTGTCGATATCGTCGCCGGCCGTGCCATCACCGAGGCATCAGGCCGCATCACGCCAGCAACCGCTGCCGCCATCGCCGCCTCCGGCGTCGATCTCATTTCCGCGGGATGGCTGACGCATAGCGCGCCGACGCTCGATATCGGTCTGGACTGGAAGGCGGTGGCCTGAGCCGCCGTCTGGCTTCCTAAACCACGACGGGCACCTGCGCGCCGTCCATGCTGATGACGACGCCGGTGACGTAGCTTGCCTTGGCCGAACTCAGGAAGGCAACGACATTGGCAATGTCGGTCGGATCGGCCATGCGGCCGATCGGGATGCGCTTCAAGGCATCCGCGAGTGCTTCCGTCTCGGTCGAGCCGGTGGCTTTGGCTGCAGCCTTCAGGCCTTCGGCGACGCGGTCCGTTTCCGTCAGGCCGGGATTGAGGCCGACGACACGCACGCCCTTGCCGGCATAGGCATTGGCAAGCCCGACGCTTGCGAGCATCAAGGCGGCATTGGCCGAGCCGCCGGCCAGATGGAAGGGCGAGGCGATCTTGCCGCCATTGCCGATGATATTGATGACGGCGCCCGAGCCGCGCGTGCCCATGCGCTTGATGACGGGGTCGATTACGTTGATGTAAGAGAAGTATTTCGCATCCATCGCGGCGCGCCAGATGGCGGGGGTCAGTTCGTCTGCCGGCGTGCGTGCCGCAGCCCCTGCGCTGTTGACGAGAATATCGATGGGGCCGATTTCGGCCTCGACCTTGTCAACGACCGCGAGTGCCTGCTCGTCGGATATCAGGTCGGCGGCATAACCACGTGCCCCGGAGAGTTTCGAAAGCGCCGTGTCGATATTGGCTTGCGACCGTGAGCAGATGGCAACGCGTGCGCCTTCCGACAGGAAGAGTTCGGCGCAGGCATAGCCGATGCCCTTCGAGCCGCCCGTGATCAGAACGACTTTATCCTTGAGGCCGAGGTCCATGAGCTATCTCCGGGTGCATTGCGAAAGGGCTCGCAAGCTACGTCCGTAAATCCGTGGCGTATAGACTTGCCGCCGTCACAGCTTGTTTACCGGCCTCTATGAAAGGCGCTTGGCCTTCAGCACGGAGACGGCCGTTTCGCTGTTGTGGACGTAGTCGTGGGCATCGGGCTGGCGCTGTACCAGCAGAATGAACAGCAAATCCGTCAGCATCAGCTGAGCATCGCGCGCCGTGATCGACGAAGAGCGAACGCGGTCCTCATCGCCGACGGTATGAAGGCGGATATCGGCGACACGGGCGAGCGGATTGTCCTGAAGTCCGGTCACGGCGATGACGGTCGCCTTGCGTTGGCTTGCCAGCTCGGCGATCCGCAGTGTCTCGATGCTGGCGCCGGAATAGGAAAGGGCAAAGAGCAGATCGTCCGGCCCGAGCGTCGACGCATTGGCCATCTGCACATGGCTGTCGCTATCGTGCAGGACATTGCGGCCGAGCTTCATCAGCTTATAAGAAAAGTCTCGGGCGACCAGGGACGAGGCGCCGACACCGGCTAGGTGGATGCGCCTGGCATCGTGAAGGGCTTCCAGCGCCTTTTCGATATCGGCCTCGTTGTTGACCGAGATGGTCTGTTGCATGGCCTGCAATTTACTACCAAGCAGCTTTTGCAGGATGGTCAGATAGCCGTCGTCCACTTCGATCGTGCCGTGGATCATGCCCGCGGGCGCCGGCCATTCCTGGGCCTTCGCCTCGCTGACCGCGAGCTTCAGTTCCTGATAGCCGGCATAGCCGAGTTTTTGGCTGAACTTGACGACGCTCGATTGGCTGCGGCCGGTTTCGACGGCAAGAGCCGCCGATGAGAGCCGCAGCATCTGGTCGGGTTTGTCGACGATGAATTGCCCGATCTGGCGGTCGGCCGGCGCCATGGTCTCGAGCTGCGCGCTGATTTTCTTCAGGATAGACATCTGTTCCTTCGGGCCGCCGAGGCCGATTCACGCATCTCTACAAGCACCGCGAAAATAGCATTTGAGCGAAGCCGGGCAACCATGCTCTGCGCAATCGACTTTATCACAGAGGGTTGGAATAAAAAATTCCAATTCTCGTTGACAAGATGGAATGGGTGAATAGTCTTTGTTGGGAAGCAGGCGGCGGTTATCTTTGGGATTTCGCACCTCTCCCCAACGGGTTTCTGATCATGGATAGACTTCGTATCTCTGGCGGCAAAAGGTTGCAGGGTGCCGTAACGATTTCCGGCGCCAAGAATGCCGCCTTGCCGCAGATCGCGGCTGCACTTCTAAGCCCGCATCCACTGGAACTCACCAACCTGCCTGTCGTCAGTGATGTCGAGAACATGCTTGGCGTCATCGCGCTTCATGGCGCGACGATCACCCGCGCGGGACACAGCGCTATGATCGATTCGAGCGCCATCGTTTCAAAGGAGACCTCCTACGATACGGTTCGGCGTATGCGGGCAACGGTTCTGGTGCTGGCGCCGCTGCTGGCCCGTTTCGGTCAGGCGCGTGTCTCCCTTCCCGGCGGCTGCGCCATCGGTGCCCGGCCAGTCGATATGCACATCAAGGCGCTCGCAACCCTCGGCGCCGATATTGCGATCGAAGGCGGCGTGATCGTCGCCTCTGCCACGAATGGGCTCAAGGGCGCCCGCATCGTACTGAGCTCGCCATCGGTCGGCGCGACGGAGACCGCCATGATGGCCGCTTGCGCCGCCAAGGGCGAGACGGAAATCCTGAATGCCGCGCGCGAGCCAGAGGTTGCGGATCTGGCCGCCTGCCTCAGCGCCATGGGCGCGCGGATCGAGGGGGCGGGCACGCATCGCATCCTGATTGACGGCGATACCAGCTGGCGTGCTGCCAAACACCACGGCATCCCCGATCGTATCGAGGCCGGCACCTATGCCGTGGCTGCGGCCATTACCGGCGGACAGCTGGAGCTTATCCATGCCCGCCTTGAAAACCTGGCCTCGGTCGTGCAGGCGCTGGAAGCCATGGGCGTCAGCGTTTGGCCGAGCGACCGCGGCCTTGTTGTCTCAAGCGACCGGCCGCTCAAGGGCACTGACCTCACCACCGAACCCTATCCGGGTTTCCCGACGGATGTGCAGGCGCAATTCATGGCTCTTGCCTGTTGCGCAGAGGGTGCGTCGCTGATCCGCGAGACCGTGTTCGAAAACCGCTTCATGCATGTGCCGGAGCTGATGCGGCTCGGCGCGAATATCACGCTGCAGGGCACGACGGCTCTCGTGCGGGGCGGTCCACCGCTCAAGGGCGCGCAGGTGATGGCGACGGACCTCCGCGCCTCGGTCTCGCTGGTGCTGGCGGCGCTCGTCTCTGAGGGCGAGACCATCGTCAATCGCGTCTATCATCTCGATCGCGGCTACGAACAGCTCGATCGCAAGCTTCGCCTTTGCGGCGCCGATATCGAGCGATTGACGTCATGAGCGATGTAGCCAAAAGCGCCCATTATTTCCTTGGCGTCGATGGCGGCGGCACCGGTTGCCGCGCCCGCATCGAGGATGCTGACGGCACGGTATTGGGGCAGGGATTGTCCGGCCCCGCGACGACCCGTCTCGGCATTGAGCAGGCGTGGGCTTCGATCACGAGGGCTTTCGATGCGGCAATCGAGGAGGCAGGTCTGAGTGCAGCGGATATCAGGCATATCCATGCAGGCGTCGGCCTGGCTGGGATCAGCCGCAAAGGTGCTCTGGCTGCCCTTCGAGCCATAGAACATCCCTTCGCCAGCATAGATTTTGTCAGCGATGGCGAGGGGGCTTGCCTCGGCGCTCATTCCGGCCGCGATGGCGCGATCGTCATTGCCGGCACGGGGTCCATCGGGCTCGGTCTCGTCGAGGGTCGGCAATTGCGCGTTGGCGGCTACGGCTTTCCGATTTCGGACGAAGGCAGTGGCGCTTATCTCGGGCTGAAAGCCGTGCAGCTTGCCCTGCGCGCTCATGACGGTCGCGAGCAGAAGACGGCGTTGCTGGCCGAGATCATGCAGCGTTTCCAGAATGATCCGGCGGAGGCTGTCGCCTGGATGGATCGCGCTTCCGCCACCGATTACGCCGCGCTCGCACCCATGGTTCTGCGTCATGCAGACCAGGGAGATTCCGTGGCGCGGCGCATCGTGCAGAATGCGGCTGGGCATATCGACACATTGGTGCGCACCCTGTTCGAGAAGGGGGCGCCGCGCGTCTGCCTGCTTGGCGGGCTTGCAAGCCCACTGGAGCCTTGGCTTGCGCCGGATGTGCGCCGCAGTCTCAAGCCGATCGACGGCGATGCCGTATCGGGTGCCATCATCCTTGCCAGAAGGGCGATTTGCCAACATTGAACGATACGATCGGGGCTGGAATTTTCGCACGGCCGATATGGAATATTTTATTCCTTTCTGGATTGACGAAAGGAATAAATGGCCATAATGTTAACCTAGGTAAACAGGGAATGGGCGCGGAACAAAGCCGAAAAGGGCTGCTGCGCCATGGCTGATGTCAGCCTTCCGATGTGTTGAGAACCGAATTTTGCCGCGGCAGGCCCGACGCCCCATTGGTCGAGCTCGCCATCCCTGACCTATTGGTATCGAAGCGTCATTTCGAGAGCAGTCCCATGACAGAGCAGAAGTTGATATCCGAACTGGAGCAGTTGGTTTCCGAAGGCCGCAATCCGAATACGATGCATATCGATCTGCTGCCGACCTTCGACATCCTGCGCGAGATGAATTACGAGGACCAGACGGTGCCGATTGCCGTCGAAAAGGTCATTCCGGCAATCGCCGCTGCCGTCAACCAGATCGTCGCCGCCTTTCAGAAGGGCGGCAGGTTGATCTATATGGGCGCGGGGACCAGCGGCCGCCTTGGCGTGCTCGATGCCTCCGAATGCCCCCCGACCTTCAGTGTGCCTCCGGATATGGTTGTCGGTCTGATTGCCGGCGGTCCGGATGCGCTGCGGCGCTCAATCGAAGGGGCAGAGGACGATCCGGAGCAGGGCCGCCAGACGCTGGAAGAGATCAAGCTGACGAAGGCTGATGTCGTCGTCGGCATCGCCGTCAGCGGCCGCACCCCCTATGTCATCGGCGGCTTGAATTATGCGAAAAGCATCGGCGCCTTTACGGTCGCCCTGTCCTGCAATCCGAATTCCATCATCGCCGGCATTGCCGATCTGGCCATTTCCCCGGTTGTCGGACCGGAAATCCTCACGGGTTCGACGCGCCTGAAGTCTGGCACGGCACAGAAGCTCATTCTCAATATGCTGACGACGGCCAGCATGATCCGCATCGGCAAAAGCTATCAGAATCTGATGGTTGACGTCAGCGCCAGCAACAAGAAGCTGGTGGCGCGCGCCGCGCGCATCGTCATGCAGGCGACGGGTTCTTCGCAGCAGGAGGCGCGTCGCGTCCTCGACCTGACGGGAAATGACGTCAAGCTTGCCATTCTCATGGAAATAACCGGAATGGGCATTGAAGAAGCCCGCGCGGCATTGCAAAACGCTGATGGATTCCTGCGCAAGGCCATCAATGCGAAAACTGCTTGAACGAACGTCGCGGCAAGCCGCGATGGCAATCAATGGGCCAAAATCGGCCGGGGACATTTAAAAAAATTCGGAGGAATTGGAATGAAGGGGAATTTTGGAAAGACGCTGATTTCGGGAATGGCGCTGGCCGTGGGGATTGGCCTGGCGACGGTCGCGATGCCTGTGGAAGCAGCGACGTTGCGCATGGCATGGTCGCAGGATGCGACCGGGCTCGACCCGCACAAGCAGACGGCCTTCTCCTCCATCCGCTTGCTGGAACTGATCTACGAACCGCTCGTTCGCCTCGACGGCAATCTGCAGATCGTGCCTGGCATCGCCGACAGCTGGCAGTTTTCGGCCGACGGCAAGCAGCTGACCTTCAAGCTCAACGCCAAGGCAAAGTTCCAGAACGGCGCCCCAGTCACGTCGGCTGACGTGAAGGCTTCCTTCCAGCGCGTTCTCGATCAGGCGACCGGCGCCGTTGCCCGTGCCAACTTCCTGTCGATCGCGAACATCGATACGCCCGATGCCACTACCGTAGTTTTTAACCTATCTCAGCCCGACGTTCCGCTGCTGACGGCGATGACGAGCCTCAACGCCGCCATTGTTCCGGCAAGCGAAATTACCGCCGGCACCCTCGGCACGAAGGCGATCGGCTCTGGCCCCTTCAAGCTCGACAGCTGGGTTCCGAACTCCAAGGAAGTGCTGAGCGCCAACAAGGATTGGGCTGGCGGCGCCGTCGGCGTCGATGGCATCAACATCAGCGTATTGCCGGACGAAACCGCAATCCTCGCCTCGTTACGCACCGGCCAGATCGATTTTGCGCTTCTGAATGATCCGCTCGTGGCAACATTGGTGCCCAAGGAGCCAAAGCTGCAGCTTACCCGCACGCCGGTCCTGTCCTATAACGTCCTGCAGCTCAACCCCTCGCGAAAGCCGATGGATCAGCTTGCCGTGCGCCAGGCGATCTCCTGCGCCATCGACCGCAAAGACGTGATGGATACCGCAGCACTCGGCGAAGGCAAGGTGACCGGCCCGCTGACGATGCCGCTCTATGCGACCGACCCTAGCCAACTGTTCTGCTATACGCGCGATGTGGCCAAGGCCAAGAAGCTGATGGCCGATGCCGGCCTTGCCAGTGGTTTCTCGGCGACCGTGATCGCCGCTACCGGCGAACCGCCAACCGCCACCGCCGAAGCGCAGGTCATCCAATCGCAGCTCGCCGAAATCGGCATCAAGCTCGACATCAAGGTGATGGAACTCAATGTCTACGTCGATACCTGGCTGAAGGGCAATTTCGACATGGCAGTGGCGCTCAACGGCGGCAGTGCCGATCCCTATTCGATGTATAATCGTTATTGGACCAAGACCGGCAATCTGCAGAAGGTCGCCAACTACATCGACGATACGCTCGACAGCCTGATGCAGAAGGGCCGCGCCGAAACCGATCCGGCCAAGCGTAAGGCGATCTTTGCCGAATTCGAGAAGCATATCGCCGAAGTCTCGCCCTGGATCTGGCTCTACACGGCCTATGGCTACACGGCAGAGCAGAAAAACGTCGAAGGCTTCGTGCCGACGCCGACTGGCTCGCTGTTCGGCCTCGCCAAAGTCTCGATCAAGTGACAGCAGTCGAGATTTAAGGGAAGTTCCATGGCATACCTGACGCGCCGGCTGATGATATTCCCGCTGATCATGCTGGGCGTATCCATCTTCGTCTTCGTCGCCATCCGGCTGGTGCCGGGCGATGCGATCACGGCGATGCTCGGAACCAATGCGGGCCTGCTGACGCCAGAGCAGCGGCAGGCCCTAGCCGCCTATTTCGGCATCGATCAGTCCTGGCCCGTTCAGTACTGGCATTGGCTGCTCGGCCTGTTCCAGGGCAATCTCGGCCTCTCCGTCACTTACGGCAAGCCGGTGCTCGATATCATCCTCGAGCGTTTTCCGCTGACGCTCGAGCTTGCCTTGCTCTCCATGGTGATAGCGCTTGCCATCGGCCTGCCGGCGGGCGTCTTTGCCGCGACACGAAACGAAAAGCTGTCCGATCTTCTTGTGCGCATCGTCGCCATGATCGGGCAGTCCACGCCGAATTTCGTTCTCGGGCTCCTGCTGATCTATGCCTTGTCGGCCGGTTTCGGCGTCCTGCCGACCATGGGTGAGTTTACGCCCATCTGGCAGGATCCGCTCGGTAATCTCGGCCAGATGATCCTGCCGGCGCTGACACTCGGCTTTGCCTTCGCAGCCTCGGTCACGCGCGTCGTACGTTCGGCCATGCTCGATGTTCTGAGCGATGATTATGTCCGCACGGCGCGCAGTCGCGGCGTGCCGGCGCGTGGTGTCATCTGGCGGCATGCCTTGCCGAATGCTTTGATCCCGGTGGTGACGCTGAGCGGTGTCGAATTCGGCTATCTGCTCGGCGGCGCGGTGCTGGTGGAGCAGATCTATGCTCTGCCCGGCCTGGGGCGCATGGTGCTCGACGCCATCCTGCAGCGAGACTATGCCCTGGTGCAGGGCAGTGTGCTGTTCATCGCCTTCAACTTCATGATCGTCAATCTGCTCGTCGATCTTGCCTATGTCGCACTCGATCCGCGCGTGCGGCTGGGAGAAGGCTGATGCGGATCGTCAAAGCGATTTTCGGACACATGAGCGGCCGTATCGGCGGCGTTATCGTGCTCATCTACATCGTGCTTGCCATTCTCGGCACGCTGGGCGTGACGCCGCACGATCCCTTGATGCAGAACCGCATCGACCGCCTGCATGCCCCGAGCCTTACCTATTGGATGGGCACCGATCTCTTCGGCCGCGACGTGGCGAGCCGTCTGATGCGCGGCATCGGCGAATCTTTCACCGTAGCCTTCCTTTCGGTGGCCACCGCGACCTTGATCGGCACCGTACTCGGCCTGACCGCCGCCTGGTCGGGCAAGCGGTGGGACGGTGTGATCATGCGCATGATGGATGTGCTTCTGGCCTTCCCCGCCATCCTTCTCGCGCTTCTGATCATCTCCATCGTCGGGCCAGGGACCTGGACCAGCGTTGCGGCGATCGCCATCGTCTATACGCCGATCTTCACCCGCGTCGTGCGCGGTCCGGCGCTGTCGTTGAAGGGACGCGATTTCGTCGACGCTGCCCGCACCTTCGGTAGCAGCCGATCCTATATCCTAACGCGGCATCTGCTGCTCAATCTCGTGGCACCGCTGACCGTGCAGGTGACGCTGGCGCTTGCCTGGTCGCTCTTGACGGAAGCCGGCTTGAGCTTTCTCGGGCTTGGAACCCAGCCGCCGGCCTCCTCATTGGGCTTGATGCTGAGCGACAGCCGCAACCTCATGGAGACGGCGCCCTGGCTGCTGATCTTCCCCGGCGTGATCATCATGATCTCCATTCTTGGTTTCAACCTGCTGGGCGATGCCCTGCGCGATATTCTCGATCCGAAAATGCGGAGGGCGACGGCATGAACCCTTTGCTATCGGTCTCTGATCTTCGCGTCGGTTTCGGGCGCAATCCGCAGGCCAATCCTATCGTTCGCGGTGTCAGCTTCGATGTCGAAGCCGGCGAGACGCTGGCAATCGTTGGTGAGAGCGGTTCAGGCAAATCCGTCACGGCGCTCTCCATCAATCGCCTCGTCGATTTCGGCGGCGGCCGCATCGTCGGCGGCTCGATCCGGCTCAAACGTGCCGACAACAGCATTCTTGACCTCACCGAGGCCAGCGAAGCTCAGCTGACGAAGATCCGTGGCGGCGAGATCGGCATGATCTTCCAGGAGCCGATGACCTCGCTCAATCCGGTGCTGACGATCGGCACGCAGATCGAGGAATCGTTCCGGCTGCATCGCGGCTTGACCGGCAGTCAGGCAAAGGCCGCCGCCAAGGATGCGCTCGATCGCGTGCGCATTCCTGATGCGGCGCGACGGCTGACCTATTGCCCGAACCAGCTTTCCGGCGGCATGCTGCAGCGGGTGATGATCGCGACGGCGCTTGCCTGCAATCCGCGCCTGCTGATCGCCGATGAGCCGACGACGGCGCTCGATGTCACCGTGCAGGCGCAGATCATGGCGCTGCTCGCCGAGTTGAAACGCGAGACCGGCATGTCGATGATCTTCATCACCCACGATATCGGCCTTGTCGCCGGCATCGCCGACAAGGTGATGGTGATGCGGGCCGGGGAGGCGGTCGAGCAGGGCGAACTCAACCAGATCCTCGACAATCCCACCCATCCCTATACGCAGCACTTGCTGCATTCCGTTCCGCATTTCGCGGCGGGGAGTGCCGCGCGCACGGATTTCCAGCGCGATGAAGCACAGGCCAAACCGGCGCTGAAGGTGGATGGCTTGACCGTTCGTTTTGCGGTGTCGGGCAGTTTCCTGCGCCGCACGACAGGCGCTGTCCACGCCGTCGAAGGGGTCGGATTCGATCTGATGTCGGGCGAGACGCTGGCGATCGTCGGCGAGAGCGGCTCGGGCAAATCCACGACCGCGCGGGCAATCCTCGGGCTGGTCAAATCGACACGCGGCACGTTCACCACCAGTGGCGGCAAGGCCGCGGATCGCACCAGCGCGGTGCAGATGGTCTTCCAGAACCCTTACGCCTCGCTCAATCCGCGGCTTAGGGTCGACAATATTCTCGCCGAACCGGTGATCGCCGCCGGCGGTCGTCTGTCGGCAGATACGCGAGAGCGAATGACCATGCTGCTGAAGCGCGTGGGATTGCCGGAAAACGCCCTTGAGCGCTATCCGCATGAGTTTTCGGGCGGCCAGCGTCAGAGATTGTGCATCGCTCGCGCCCTGATGCTGAACCCGTCCGTGCTGGTGCTGGACGAGGCGGTTTCCGCACTCGATGTCTCCGTTCAGGCGCAGGTTCTGAACCTTCTGATCGAGCTTCAGCGGGAATATGGCCTTGCCTATCTGTTCATCTCGCATGACATGGCTGTTGTGGAGCGGATCGCCCACCGCATCGCCGTGCTCTATGCCGGGCAGATCGTCGAGATCGGCGACGCGGCCTCAATCTTGTCGCAGCCGAAGCATTCCTATACCAGGCGGTTGATCTCGGCGGTGCCGACGGTCGCGCGGCGAAAGGAACATTTCACGCTCGATACGCGGCAGGTGCCGTCGCTGGTGCGTCCGCTCGGTTTCGAGCCTGCCGCCCCTGAATGGCGCCGGTTCGCGCCGGATCACATCGCTCTGGCGGAAGCCTGAAGCAAGGGCGTGGAGAGGCAAGCATGGCATCTGGGGGGAGCATGCAGTTTGAAGAGCGTTTCGATCGGGCCTTTGCGCCCCTCGAAGAGACGATAGCGTCCGCGCGCATTCCAGGCGGTGTGCTTGGCATGGTCGATCTCGATGGCAATCGGCTGGTGCGCGCGGTCGGTTCGGCGCAGAAGATCCCGAGCGTCAGGCCGATGCTGACGGACACATGGTTCGATCTTGCCTCGCTCACCAAGGTCATTTTCACGACGCCGCGCATCCTGGCACTGGCGGAGGCTGGCACCATCGATCTCGATGCGCCGCTGACGACACTTCTGCCGGATCTGCGCCAGTACAGTGCCGAGGCCTGGGAGCGAAAAGTGACGTTCCGTCAGTGCCTAGGTCATCAGACGCCCTTTCCGGCAGTGGAGCCCATCTACACCTATGGCCGTGACCCGGAGCTTTTGCGCGCTTTCATCCTGCAGCGCGAATGGCGGGCAGGGCCGCCCGTCTATTCCGACATCAACTTCATTCTGCTGGGCTTTGCGCTGGAGCGCCTGTCGGGCCGGACGATCCGTGCCATGGATCCGGGGCCGGGCTTTGCCTTTTCCGCCGCGCCCGATCAGGCAGCCGCGACGGAGGACTGCACCTGGCGTCATCGTATCCTGTCTGGCGAAGTTCATGACGATAATTGTTCCGCACTTCAGGGCGCCGGTCATGCCGGGCTTTTCGGAACGGCAGCGTCCGTCCTCGATTTCGCCGAGGGCTTGCTCGACGGCAGCGGAGCCTCCACCAATTCGATCGCGCTGATGCGGGCACCGCTTTCGGCCACACGGACGCATGGCTGGGAGCGGCCCCATGAGGGCTGGTCGGGCGGGGCGCTGTGTTCGCCGGAGACGATCGGCCATACCGGCTTCACCGGCACGGCTCTCTGGATCGACTTCGCCAAGGGCAGGGCCTGGACCCTGCTCACCAACCGCATTCATCCGACACGCCATTTCGACAGCGGCATCCTGGCGCTTCGTCAGACCGTCAGCGATCTCGTCAATGCAGCATAGGAGCCTGACCATGGAACCAATCTGGGCAGTCGGTCTGATGACCGGAACCGTCCTCGACGGCAATATCGATGTTGCCATGCTGAAGACGGATGGCGAGCGGATCGAGGAATTCGGCCCCTATGTTCTCGCCCCCTATCCCGATTGGATCCGCGCGCTTCTGGAAGAAACCCTGCGGCAGGCGCGGGTCTGGAATTTCGACGGCTCGGAGCCGGCGATCTTCAAGGAAGCCGAGGAGGCTCTGACGCGAGCGCAATCGGAGGCTGTCAGGCAGCTGGTCGAGAGCCAGGGCATGACCATGGCCGATATCGGTATCGTCGGCTTTCACGGCCAGACCGTGCTGCACCGGGCGCCGCAGAAGGATCGCCTCGGACAGACGCGCCAGCTTGGCGATGGCGAGCTGATGCGCTCCATCCTCGGCACCAAGGTTGCCTATGATTTCCGCTCGGCCGACATGCGCGCCGGCGGTCAGGGTGCGCCGCTTGCTGCTGCCTATCACGCTGCCTTGCTGCGCGGCGCGGGCGCAGCTGGCGAGACCGCAATCCTCAATCTTGGTGGCGTCGCCAATATCACCTGGTGGGACGGAGAGGGCAATTTCGTCGCCTTTGACACCGGTCCGGCCAATGCTCCGCTCAATGATTTCATCAAGTCGCATGGCCTCGGCGAAATGGACCGCGACGGTGCGCTCGGACGAGCCGGCAAGGTCGATGAGGCGAGGCTCGAAAAGCTGCTGCAGCATCCTCATCTTAGCGCCTCCTATCCGAAGTCGCTGGACCGCTTCGATTTCGGTGCATCGATGGCCGATGGCCTGAGCCCCGAAGATGGTGCGGCAACGCTGTCTGCCTTCACTGCCGGTGCTGTCGGCAAGGCGCTCGATCTGTTGCCGCGCCGACCAAAGAAAGTCGTCGTCAGCGGCGGCGGGCGTCACAACCCGACGATCATGTCGATGTTGCAAAGCCGCGCCGGCGTGGAGCCGATTTTTGCCGAAGATTTGGGGTGGCGCGGCGATGCCGTCGAAGCGGAATGCTTCGCATTTCTGGCCGTGCGCGTGCTGCGGGGCTTGCCGATCAGCTTCCCTGGCACGACCGGCGCGCCTGAGCCAATGCGTGGCGGCCGTCTGGCTGTGTAACCGCCGGCGACATCATCACGCCGTCAAAGGTTTTCGCTACAGTCCATCGATGCTATGAAGAGATCGCAATTTTGCGATCGAACTGGCGTGGACGGGTATCGCACGGATGGCAGGCAGGCAGCAGCGAGCAGGCTTTGTCGGCGGTATGGTCGCCTTCGCCATTTTGTGCGTCGCGACTATTTCAGCCTTTCGCCCCGCCAGCGCGCAGCCGGAATGGAGCGTTGCACCGCCGCCGGTCTGCGTCTCCGGCCCGATGATCACAGAGACCGGCGAGACATTGTGCCTCCGCAAGGAGAGCTACAATAGCGATCTCTGCGCCGCCATCGACTATTTCGCCGGTATCAATCACCTGCCGCCGGATTATCTGGCCCGGCTGGTTTGGCGTGAGAGCACCTTTCGCTCGGATGCCATCAGCCCCAAAGGCGCACGCGGTATTGCGCAGTTCATGCCGGGAACGGCAAAGCTTCGTGGCGTCCGCGACAGCTATGATGCGCTGGAGGCGCTTGGCAAGGCGGCTGCTTATCTCGATGAGCTGCGCAACCGCTTCGGTAATCTCGGCTTGGCGGCCGCTGCCTATAATGCCGGCGAGGCTGGCCTGGCGAACTTCCTCAACTCCGGCGATCTTCCGTATGAGACGCGTAGCTATGTGAGTGCAATAACCGCGCACTCGGTCGAAGAGTGGCGGGATGGGCCGCCCGATGTCGCCGCGCCGGCACTGGACAAGGGCAAGCCCTTCATTCAGTCCTGTGTGGCACTCGCTGGAAGTCGGCGGTTGAAGCAAGTTCCCTTCGAACAGGAGCGGCCCTGGGCGCCTTGGGGTGTTCAATTGGCTGAACACTTTCAAGTCGATGCCGCTCGTCGCCTCTTTGCAATGAACGTTCAGAAATTGCCATCTCCCCTCAATGCCGAAAAGCCGTTGATCGTGCGGCAGCGCAATGCCGATTTCGGCCGCCGCATCCGCTTCGCGGCCCGTATCGGCCGCCAGACGCGAGCCGAGGCGGATGCCGTTTGCACCCAGGTTCGACAGCAGGGCGGCAGCTGCCTCGTCTTCAAGAACTGAGTTTGAATATCCCAATATCTATGTCCTTGGACACCCGCGCGTATCGATTGTTTTGTCAAGTGCCTATTGGTAGTGCTTTACACCCTCCTGCCTCACGCTTATTCCTTGAAGGCCCGGCCTTTGGGAGGAAGCCATTGGGTAACCGAAGGAGCATGCGATGGTGCAGAAACGTGAAGTCCCTGGTATCCGTCCCTACAACAGCCCGGCCGGCGGCTGGGGAGCGCTGAAAGCCACTGCGAAAGCAGTTCGTAACCAGATGGACGTGACCGAGGCGCCCGGCCTGCTCCTGCGCACCAACAAGCCCACAGGCTTTGACTGCCCCGGCTGCGCCTGGCCCGACAAGGAGCATACGTCCACATTCCAGTTTTGTGAAAACGGAGCCAAGGCTGTCACCTGGGAAGCGACGAACAAGCGCGTGACGCCGGATTTCTTCGCGGAACATACCGTCAGCGAACTCCTGACCTGGAGCGACTATGATCTGGAGAATTCCGGTCGGCTGACGCATCCGATGGTCTATGATCCCGCAACCGACACTTATAAGCCGATTACCTGGGAGGATGCGTTTGCCCGCATCGGCGAGGTCATGCGCAGCATGCCCGATCCGGATATGGTCGAGTTCTACACCTCGGGCCGCGCCTCAAACGAGGCGGCTTTCCTCTTCCAGATCTTTGCGCGCGAATATGGTACCAACAATTTCCCCGATTGCTCGAACATGTGCCATGAGGCAACCAGCGTCGGCCTGCCGCAATCGATCGGCATCGGCAAGGGCACGGTCTCGCTCGACGATTTCGACGAGTGCGACCTGATTATCTCCATGGGACATAATCCCGGCACCAATCACCCGCGCATGATGGGCACGCTGCACGAGTGTTCGCGCCGCGGCGTGCCGATCATCGTGTTCAATCCGCTGAAGGAGCGGGCGCTCGAACGCTTCGCCGACCCGCAGAGCCCGATCGAAATGGGAACCTTCGGATCGACTCGCATCGCGTCTTCCTACTATCAGGTGAAGATCGGCGGCGATGCGGCAGCACTCAAGGGCATCATGAAGGGCGTTCTGGCGCTTGCCGAGACTTCGGAAGACGTGCTCGATCATGCCTTCATTGCGGAGCATACCAGCGGCTTCGATGCTCTCGTCGCAGATCTCAATCAGACGGAATGGGCCGATATCGAGAGGGTTTCAGGCCTTGCCCGCGCCGATCTGGAGCGGGTCGCCGCCGCCTATGCCAAATCGAAGGCCACGATCGTAGCCTATGGCATGGGCATCACGCAGCATGCGAAGGGCACGGCCAATGTGCAGCAGATCGCCAATCTTCTGCTGCTGCGCGGCAATTTCGGCAAGCCCGGCGCCGGCATCTGCCCGCTGCGCGGTCACTCCAACGTTCAGGGCAATCGCACCGTCGGGATCACCGAGAAGCCGAATGCGGCGCTGATCGAGGGCATCGAGCGTGCCTTTGGTTTCAAGTCTCCGGCTCACCATGGCCATGACGCGGTTGCAGCGATGCAGGCGATGGCCGAGGGGCGCTCAAAGGTATTGCTGAGCCTCGGCGGCAATTTTTCAATTGCGCTTCCGGACCCGCAATTGTGCGCCGAGGGCATGCGCAGGCTCGATCTCGCCGTTCATATGAACACCAAGCTCAATCGCTCGAATCTGCTGATCGGCAAGGAATCCTTCCTGCTGCCGGTACTTGGCCGCACCGAGGTGGATGTCCAGGCCACCGGCCCGCAGGCTGTGACGATCGAGGATTCGATGTCGATGGTGCATGCCTCACAAGGCAGGCTGAAACCGGCCTCCGACCAGCTGCGTTCCGAGCCGGCCATCGTTGCCGCCATGGCGCATGCCACCTTGCCGGCAAGCAGGGTCGCCTGGATGGAGCTCATCAACGATTATGCTCTGATCCGCGACAAGATCGAAATCGTCTACCCGGATTTTGCTCGTTACAACGAGCGCATCGCTGTGCCAGGTGGTTTTCGCCTGCCGCTGGCAGCGACGGAACGCGTCTGGAAGACGCCCTCCGGCAAAGCCGAGTTCAAGCTTTTCTCCGGCCTCAACGAGGACATCTCCTTTTCCGACACCAGCATCCTCAAGCTCGCGACGATCCGCAGCCACGATCAGTACAACACGACGATCTACGGCCTCGATGACCGCTATCGCGGTGTCTTCGGCCGCCGAGATGTACTGTTCATGAATGACAAGGACCTGACGGCCAAGGGATTGGAGCATGGCGATCTCGTGGAGATCGAGACGGCACTCCCTTCCGGTGGCAAGCGGCTGCTGCAGCTGACGGCGATTTCCTATGATATCTCCGAAGGCTCCGTCGCCGCCTATTATCCGGAGGCCAACTGCCTGATCCCGCTCGACTATCAGGACAAGGAAAGCGGCACGCCTTCCTATAAGTCCATTCCGGTGCGCATCAGCAAGGCTGCGTAAACGTCGCTAGACGCTGCGGCCACTGACTCAAGTGGCCGTCTTGGAAATCCTGGCGCGTCAATAATCCCCGGCAATCATCTCCGCCGCCTTGGAGCCGATCGCCATCGCCGGCGCGTTGGTGTTGCCCGAGGGGATGAAGGGAATGATCGAGCAATCGATAACCCTCAACCCCTCGATCCCACGCACGCGCAGCCTGCCGTCGACCACGGACATGGGATCGCTCTCCGGCCCCATACGCAGGCTGCCGGAGGGATGGTAGTTGGTCTTGACTGTCTGGCCGGCGAATTTGGCCAACGACTCCTCGTCCTGCAGCGCCCGACCGGGCAGGATCTCATCCGCGATCTTTGATTTGAACGGCTCGGTTTCGAGTAGTTGCCGGGCGACTTTCAGTGAGGCAAGCGTCAGGCGCAGATCGTCGGGATCGCCGAAGAAGTTGCAGTCGACCAAGGGCTGGTCTGCCGGGTTTGCCGAGCGTAGCTTGACGCTACCGCGCGCCTTCGGCCGTAGCAGGCAGGAGGTGAAGGTAACGCCGTGGGTCGGTTTTGCCGAGGAGACGTCGCGGTCGAGATAGACGATTGGCGCGCAATAGAGCTGGATCGTCGGCCGCTCGCCGCCATCGGGATCGTAGAACAGGCAGGATTCGATGCCCGTCGTCGTTACCGGACCTGAGTTGAACAGGATATATTGCAGGCCGTTGCGCAGCATCGGCCAGCCCTTGTCCTCGCCGAAATAACCGGATTTGCCCTTGGTGGTGGCGATGACTGGGACTTCGTGATGGTCCTGCAAATTGGCGCCGACGCCGGGGAGATCGAGCGCGACGTCGATGCCATGCTCGCGAAGGTGATCGGCCGGCCCGATGCCGGAGAGCATCATCAGCTTGGCGCTGTTATAGGTCCCGGCTGCCACGAGAACCTCGCGAGCGGCTCTGACGGTATAGGTCTGCCCGTTCTGCACATAGCCGACGCCGGTTGCGCGGCCGTTTTCGATGACGATGCGATCGATGCGGGCGTCGGTGATGATATCCAGTCGCTCGTCGTCAGCCAGCGGATCAAGAAAGGCTTTCTTCGCGTCGGAACGCTCCGTCTTGCCACCCCATAATCCGTAGGTGTGCTGCATGATGCCGACACCGTTTTGCCTGATGCCGTTGAAATCGGGATTGTAGGCGTGGCCGAGGCCCTGGGCTGCGAGCAGGAAATCCTGTGTCGTATCGCAGGTATGGCGCGGCTCTGAAACGCGCAGATTGCCTGATATGCCGTGATAATCGTCGTTGAAGCGGGTATTGCCTTCGATGCCTTTGAAATGAGGCAGCATGTCTTCATAGGACCACTCGGTGCCGTTGCCCAGATGGGCGGCCCAATGATCATAATCCTCCTTCTGGCCGCGCATGTAGACCATGGCGTTGACGGCGCTGCCGCCGCCGAGCGCCTTGGCGACCGGAACGATCGGGCCGCGGCCACCGAGCTGCGGTTGGGCGACCGTATGATGCATTTCGAGGAAATCATCGCGGGCGAGATATTTCATGTAGCCGGCGGGAAAGGCCATCAGCTTGGCGGTGTTGCGCGGGCCGCGTTCGATGATGAGCACCGAAAAGCCGAAGTCACGCACGAGCCGCATGGCCGCAACGCAGGCAGCCGAACCGCCGCCGGCGATGATGAAATCATATGTCTTCGCCACAAGGTCTCTCCGGTTTGATATCGCGCATCGTCCCGCATAGGGCGGGTGCGTGGCATGCAATCTCCATCAGCAACCTTCTCCAAATCATCCTTGTCCGTCAAATGATTAGCGCGTCGTTGCGATGGAAATACGTGGCTTAGCGAAGCCGCTCGCCTTGCTTGTCGAAATAGCGCCGCCGCTCGGGCGGGCAGCGCAGATGGAGCGTGTCGCCGCGCCCGATATCAGGCCCTTCGCGATACTCGGCGATCAGTGATTGGCCATCTTCCGTCTGGCAATAGAGATAACGCGTGCCGCCCAGATATTCGGTGACGTCGACCGTGACCCGGACAGCATCTTCCTGGTCTGACGTCACAATCAAATGTTCCGGGCGCATGCCAAGCAGCAAGTCTTCGCCGGCTGATGGCTTGTGGCGCGCCAGATCGACCCTGACAGTGCCATTGCCGACCTTGGCTGTCCCTTCGCCGGACCATATGGCTTCGATCATGTTCATGCGCGGCGAGCCGATGAATCCGGCAACGAAACTATTGGCCGGATCCTCATAGATCTCCCGCGGACTGCCCACCTGTTCGATCCGACCGTCCTTCAGCACGACGATCTTGTCGGCAAGCGTCATGGCCTCGGTCTGATCATGGGTGACGTAGATCATGGTATTGCCGAGTTCGCGGTGCAGTCGGGCAATTTCGATGCGCATGGAGACGCGTAGTTCGGCATCGAGATTGGAAAGCGGCTCATCGAACAGGAAGACCTCCGGTTTGCGCACGATCGCCCGGCCGATGGCGACGCGCTGGCGCTGACCGCCCGAGAGCTGGCCCGGCCGGCGATCGAGCAGATGATCGATCTTGAGGATCGCGGCGGCGGAGCCGACGCGCTGCTCGATTTCGCCCGCATCGGTCCGGGCCATTTTAAGCCCGAAACCGAGATTATCGCGCACACTCATATGCGGATAGAGCGCATAGGACTGAAAGACCATGGCGATGCCGCGCTCGGAGGGATCGAGATCGGTGACATCGCGGCCCTTGATGGCGATCTCACCGTCCGTGACCTCTTCCAGCCCGGCAATCATCCGCAGCAGGGTGGATTTGCCGCAGCCGGACGGGCCGACGAAGACGACGAAAGCACCCTCCGGCACATCGAGATCGATGCCGTGAATGACCTCCAGCCCGCCGAAGCTCTTGCGGACGCCGGTGAGCTTCATGCCGTTCTTCGTCATGTCAGGCTCCGCGGCTTTGCTCGGTGCGGATCCAGACCAGCATTTCGCCCGGCTCGCGGTTGTCCCAGAGATGATAGGGCACGAAGCGTGCGATGGCGGCTCGGCTCTTCGGCGGCGTTGTCCGGTAAAGATCCGATCCCCAGTCCGCCTCGTCGCGTGTGACTGGAATATCGAGCGCGACGGCACCTTCGAGGGCGGCGATGTCAGCTGTCTTCGCAGATGCCGGGTTGCCGGCGAACGAAATGCCATTGAGGTCTTGGCCGTTATCCGTTGTCTCGACGCAATAGACGAGAGGGCCGCGCATCAGGGCGGCGCGCCCGGCATCCTGGCGGACCCTGGGATTGGCGAAAAGGGTGCGCGGGATCAGCGGAATGTTGAGGTCGACCTTGTCGCCGGCCTGCCACTCGCGGTCGATACGGGCATAGCCGTCGACGGTAACCGCTGGGAGATCGATGGTCTTGCCATTGACCGCAAGCGTTGCGCCCTCGGCCCATTCGGGTATGCGCAGCGACAGTGCGAATTCGGCATTGCGATCCGGGTTGACCTCGAAATGGATGGCACCATCCCAAGGATAGCGCGTCGCCTGGGCAAGCGTCACGGTCACGCCGCTCGCCAACGGCACGCGGACCTTGCTCTCGCCATAGAGATGCACGGCGATTTCGTTGTCCGCTGCGGCATACATGTAGGAGCCGACCGAGGCGAGCAGGCGGGCGATATTCGGCGGGCAGCAGGGGCAATGATGCCAGGTCCAGCGATGATGCTTGCCGGCACTCTCCAGCGGGTTTTCATAGAAGAAGGTCTTGCCGTCGAGCGACAATCCCGCCATCGCGCCGTTATAGAGCGCCTGTTCCATGATGTCGGCATAGCGGCGGTTCGGGCCGCGCCCGAGCATGCGGTTGGCCCAGAAGACGAGGCCGACCGAGGCACAGGTCTCGGCATAGGCGCTTTCGTTCGGCAGGTCGTAATAGTCGGTGAAGCCTTCGTTGGACGCGGCCGGGCCGATACCGCCGGTGACATACATCTGCTTGGTCGTGAGATCGTCCCAGAGTGTCTCCAGCGCTGAAGTTAGCGTGTCGTCGTTATATTCCGTGGCGATGTCGGCCATGCCGGAATAGAGGTACATGGCGCGCACGGCATGCCCCACCACCTTGGTCTGGTCGCGCACCGGCAGATGCGACTGGCTGTATTCATAGGTCTTCTGCACGAAGTTCTTGGGGTCGCGGCCATCGCGCAGCGCTTCCTCGGTAAAGAAATGCGGCTGCTGGCCGCGCTCGTCGATGAAGTATTTGGCCAGATCCAGGTACTTCTTCTCACCCGTGACGCGGGCGAGCTTGACGAGCGCGAGTTCTACCTCCTCGTGGCCGCAATAGCCGCGCAACTGTCCTTCGCCATGGCCGAAGACGGTCAGCATGTAGTCGGCAAAGCGGCTCATGATGTCGAGCAGCTTGCGCTTGCCCGTCGCCTGATAATAGGCGACGGCCGCCTCGATCAGATGGCCGGCGCAATAGAGCTCATGGTGGTCGCGCAGGTTGGTCCAGCGGCGGCCGGGCTGGACGCGCTGGAACCAGGCGTTCAGATAACCATCCTTCTCCTGCATCTTTTCATACATGTCGATGATGGCGTCGGCGCGTGCCTCCAGCTCTGGATTGGGCCGGCGATAGAGCGAATAGGCGATGGTCTCGATCGATTTGCCGAGATCGCTGTCCCAGAACATCTGTGTGGAGCCCGACCATGTCTGCAGGGGGATGACGATGCCGGGGCTCGGCTGGCCGACATCGATGGCGCGGATCATGCCGGCCTCGACGCAGCGGTCGAGCAGGGTGGCGGCCGTCGAATTGCAGATAGCATCCTGGCGGTCGCCGAACAGGCCGGCGAGCTCGACATTTGGAACGGGCAGGGGGCGGAACTGGCGGCTTTGCTTGTCTGACATGGCTTTCATCCGTTTGTTTGAAGGGGTCATTTCACCGCGCCGGCCATCAGCCCGCGCATGTAGTAGCGTTGCAAAAGCAGGAAGACGATAACGCAGGGGATGGTCATGACGGCGATGCCGGCCTGGACCGCTCCCCAGTTGACGGCGCCGAGGCGTCCGGTCCTGACAGCGATCATCAGCACCGGCAGGGTGAATTTCTCATTGCTGGAGAGAAGGATCAGCGCCGCCAGGAATTCGTTCCAGGCATTCAGGAAGGCGAAGATCGCAACTGTCGCCACGCCCGGAAGCACCAGCGGAAACAGCACGCGGAAGAGGAGTTTCAGATCGCGCGCGCCGTCGATGCGTGCAGCTTCCTCGATTTCCTTCGGCACCGCGTCGAAGGCGTTGCGCATCATGAAGACCGAGAAGGGCAATTGCAGCGTCACATAGACCAGCGTCAGGCCGATCAGCGAATTGTTGAGGCCGAGCTTCGCCAGAATGATGAAAAGCGGCGTCAGGATCGACTGGAAGGGGATCATCAGCGTTGCGATGACGAGAATGAAGAGGGCGCCCTTGAAGGGGAATTGGTAGCGCGAGAAGCCGTAGCCGGCGAGCAGGCTGACGAGGACGGTCAGTACTACCGTGCCGACTGAGACGAACAGCGAATTCAGCGTGTGTTGCAGAACGCCGGCGCCGAATCCGTTCAGTGAGCGATAGGCATCGAAGCTGAAGCCGGTCGTGGGCCAGGGCGGCAACGGCGGAAGGCTGGCTTCGCTACCGTGCCTGAATGAGGAAAGGAGCGCGATCGCAAAGGGCGCGAAGAAGAAAATGACGATGATGACGCCGATGCCGTGATAGCCGATACCGCCCCAGAGCTTGCGCCTTGCGCGGCGTTCTCTCGCAAGAGTCATGGCCGGTCCTCCCCGCCGCGCAGCAGCCAGAGCTGGACGATGCTGATCAGCACGAGGATAACGAGCAGCGCGATCGACAGTGCGGCGCCATAGCCGAGATTGAAGGACACGAAGGACTGGTTGAAGATGTAGTAAACCACGGAGATCATCCGGTTCTGCGGGCCGCCTGATGTCATGATGTAGAACTGGTCGAAGGCGAGCACCGAGCCGGTGATGGAGATGATCAGCGCCAGCGCGATGGTGCGGCGCATTAGCGGCAAGGTCAGGTGCCGGAAGCGCTGCCAGCGCCTCGCGCCATCGATGCGGGCGGCTTCGGTGAGTTCCGATGGGATCGCCTGCAGGCCGGTCAGCAGGATGATCATGGTGAAGCCGGCGATCTTCCAGACCACCATGACGACGATCGTCGCAAACGCCATGTCGAAATCGGCAAGTAGGTTCGGCCTCTTGTCGACCAGACCGAGCGCCAGCGCCACCGGGGCGAAGAAGCCGCTATCGACATTGGCGAGCCAGACCCAGAGCAGTGAGGCCGTGGCAAGCCCGACGACGACGGGAAGGAAGATGATCGTCCGATAGAAGCCGACGAATGGCCGCTGCTTCTCCACATAGAGTGCCAGCGGAAAGGCGACGGCGAAAATCACGATGGTGACGACGACCGTGTAATAGGCGGTAAAGCGTAGCGCCGCCATGAAGCGTATGTCGGAGAACATGCGGATATAGTTGCCGAAGCCGATCCAGCGCGGATTGCCGAGCAGCGGCCAGTTATGCAGGCTCATCCAGACGGTGAAGACAACGGGCAGGATGAAGAAGACGATGACCAGCGCCATGGCCGGCGCGATGTAGAGAAATCCGTGCCAGCCGGCACGTCTTCGCCGTTTGCGAAGCCGCGCGGTTGCGATAGCTCCAGGACCCGCCATGGAATGCTCCCGATGTTGCGATGGAAGGACCGGGAAGCGTGAAGCCTCCCGGCAATCGTGCGCTTATTGCTGTTGGGCGGTGTCGATGATCGACTGCATTTCCGATTGGGCATTGGCAAAGGCGCCGTCGACATCGCTTCCGAAGATCGCGGCATTGGTAAAGCCTGCCCAGGGGCCGTTGGCGCTGTTGATCAGATCGTTGAACTGCAGCGTATAGGGCGTCTTGGCGATCGATATGGCTTTCAGGCCAACCTGCATGCGCGGATCGAGGCCCTCAAGCACCTGCTGAGCGATATCGCCGCGCGTCGGCAGGCTGCCATATTTCGCCATGATCTTCTGCCCCTCGAGCGAATAGGTGTATTCGAGGAATTTCTTCACTGCATCGAGCTTCTTGGTGCCCTTGGAGATGACGAAATTGTCGCCGCCGGCAAAGGACGACGGCTTGCCGTCAGCGCCGGGGATCAGAGTCACCCCGAAGTGGATATCGGGATATTGCGTGATCAGCGTGCCGATCGAGAAGGCGCCGATGCTCTGCTGGCCGATCTTGCCATTGCTGATGCTCAGGAAATTGGCGCCGGTATCGCTTGCCGCCCCTGCCGGTACCAGATCCTTTTTCACCATGTCGCGATAGATACCGATTGCCTTGCGCATTTGTGGCGTGTCGAGCGTCGCTGTCTTGCCGTCGGCCGAAAGAATGTCTGCCCCTGCGCCCCAGACGAGCGGGGTGAAGGTGAAGATCATGCAGCCGCCACAGCCACCGCCGGAGAAATAGAAGCCGTAGGTGTCGCCGCCGAGGGCGCGAATCTTTTCGGCATTCTGCTCGATCTCTTCCCAGGTGGCCGGCGCCTTTTCCGGGTCGAGGCCGGCCTTCTTGTAGAGATCCTTGTTCCAGGCAAAGACGGAGGTCTCGACCGAGAGTGGCAGGCCATAGATATGGCCGTCATAGGTGCCGAGCTTCACATGCGATGGCGAGAGCGAGTTGAAGTAGGGCAGGCTTTTCGCCCAGTCGGTCAGATCTGCAAGCTGGCCGGCGGCGGCAAAGGCCGGCGTATAGATGAGATCCATCGATAGCGCATCCGGCGCCTGACCGCCTGCGATGGCTGTCGCGTATTTTTGCACGAGTTCGCCGAAAGGCACTTCCGTCAGCGTGACCTTGTCGTCATGGCCGGCATTATAGGCCTCGACGACCTTCTTGAAGGAATCGCCGATGCCGCTGCGCACCCACATGGAGATGTTTTCAGCAGATGCGGCAGGTGCCAAGCATAGGGATATGAGGCCGGTTGCGGCCAGAAATCGCTTCATCATGTTCTCCTCCCATGGGGCAACTCCCATTGCCCTTTCTTGATTAAAGCTCGGGGTCTCCCCCGCACGACTGCCGCACGACGAGTTCGCAGGGCAATGTCCTGATCCCCGGTTCGACGCTGCGTCCTTCCGCGAGCGCCAGAACCGTCAGTCCGGCCTCTCTTCCGAGCGCCTTGAGATTCATGTCGACCGTCGTCAGCGGCGGCCTTGTTTGCGCGGCGACGATCTCCCAATTGTCGAAACCAACCACCGAGACATCCTCCGGCACCCGCACGCCGCGCTCGCGCAGCGCATCGACGACCGCCCGCGCGATCTGGTCGTTGCCGCAGAAGATCGCGTCTGGTTTTGCGCTGGCCGCATTCCATAGCTGAGCCACTGCTTCGTGACCCCAGGCCTCGGACCAGGTGCCATACATCACCGGCAGCGCGTCGCCGACAAGGCCGCGATAGGCCTTGGCGCGCTCGCGCACCGAGACGAAGCTGTCCGGCCCCGTCACATGGGCTATCCGGCGTCGGCCGAGGCCCTGGAGCCATTCGACGGCAAGCACCGCTCCCTGAAAGTCGTCGGCGCAGAAGGTGACGCTATCAGGCGCACCCTCTGTGAAGGCGTAGACCACGGGTACGGGCAGGTTCGACAGATCCACCGGCAGGCGGCGGTCGATCCGCTTGCCCGAGGCGATGATGCCGTCAACATGCTTGTCCAGCAGCGCGTCCACGTGAACCTTTCCGAGCACCGGATCATCCTCGATGGTGCAGAGGAATACCGAAACCCCATGATCGACGAGCGCTTCGGTGATGCCGGCCATGACCGGCAGCGTGAAGCGGCCATATGTGTCGTTGGTCAGAAGACCGATCGTGAAGGTGCGATTGCTGAGCAGCCCCTTGGCGAGAGCATTCGGCCGGAAGCCGATCTCGGCAGCGGCCCGCTTGACCCGCTCGCGAGTGTCGTCACCCATGCGGCCGGTATTGTTGAGGGCTTTCGATGCTGTCGAAATGCTCACACCTGCAGCCGCCGCAACGTCGTGAATCGTTGCGCGTCCGCTTTTCGCACGCTGATTTTCCAGATGTCTTCTCCCACTCGATTTTCTTGAGAAAAGCTTTTCTCAACGTCAGAGTCAATAAGAGAAAAGCTTTTCTCAAAATTTTTTAAGCGGCCAATCAAATTACGTTCGGGAGGGATGAGCACATGGCTGCCAAAGGATCAGGTTTGAGGCAGCGTGAATGGATCCGACAGATGCAGTCACAAAAAAAGCGGCCGGGACATGACTATCCCGGCCGCCGAGTTCATTCGATATCGCGGCGTTAGCCGATCGTCATCAGGCTGGCATTGCCGCCGGCGGCTGCCGTGTTGATCGATGTCGTCACTTCTTCCAGCAGCCAGTTCAGGCAGTAAGCATCGGCGGTCCCGGCGATTTCCTCGCTCGAGGCGGCTTGCGTGAGCAGCAGCGGGCCAGGAAGAGCTGATATCGTCTTGATGGCCTGCTGGACACGCGCGGCATCTCCTTCGATGAGAGCGCCGGCGAATGGGCCATCCGCAGCCCAATCCTTCGACCACGAGATGCGGGCCGTAACCACCGCTGGCAGATTCTGGAGTTCGTCCTGCAGACTCGAAGCAGCGTCGATGACGATCGAATTGCCCGTCGCAAGTGCGGCCGCGACCTGGACATGCAGGCCAAGCGCCGTCTTTGGAACGAGCAGGACCCTGCCGCGCGGATGCAGCGCATAGAGGTTCAACTCACCGACCGGGCCGGGCAGTTCGGCATTGAAGCTCAGCGACGATTGGCCGGCAACGGCGCGAGCCTGCTTTGCAGTCGGTGCTCCCTTGCTGTCGAGCCAGGCAAGAAGCTCCTGAGCGGCCGGATCGACTTGTACGGTTTCGTCGCGCAGCGGCTCAGTCGATGAGGCGGTCAGACGACGCAGATACATCGGGCCGCCTGCCTTCGGGCCGGTGCCGGAGAGGCCGCGGCCGCCGAAGGGCTGAACACCGACGACAGCGCCGATGATGTTGCGGTTGACGTAAAGATTGCCTGCTTTCACGCGGCTGGTGACATGGGCGATCGTGTCATCCAGCCGGGTGTGCAGGCCGAAGGTCAAGCCGTAGCCGGACGCGTTGACATCATCAATCAGCCTGTCCAGCCCCTTGCGCTTATAGCGGATGATGTGGAGGACGGGCCCAAACACCTCCCGCTTCAGATCGCTGAGCTTCTTCAGCTCGATGATTGTCGGGGCGACGAAGGTGCCCTTGGCGGCGCTTGTCGGAAGGTCGAGCTGTTCGACGGCGCAGCCAAGCTTACGCATGCGCTCGATGTGCTCATCGATGCCGCGCTTGGCGTTGTCGTCGATGACGGGCCCAATGTCGATGGCAAGCCGGTCGGTACGGCCGACAGAGAGCTCGCGAAGCGCACCGCGCAGCATGGTCAGCGTACGATCGGCGACTTCGTCCTGCAGGCACAGCACGCGCAGTGCCGAGCAGCGCTGTCCGGCGCTATCGAAGGCAGAAGCGATGACGTCGGCGACGACCTGTTCGGCGAGCGCCGAGGAGTCGACGATCATGCCGTTCTGGCCGCCGGTCTCGGCGATCAGCGGGATCGGCTTGCCGAATTTTGAGAGCCGTTCGGCAAGCTGCGCCTGAATGAGGCGGGCGACTTCCGTCGAACCGGTGAACATGACGCCGGCGGTTTCAGGCGCACCGACGAGGGCTGCCCCCATGCGGCCGCTACCCGGCGCGAATTGGAGAACGTCGAGCGGAATGCCCGCTTCATGCAGGATACGAATGCCCTGGGCGGCGATCAGCGGCGTGTTGCCAGCCGGCTTGGCGACAACCGGATTGCCGGCAACCAGTGCTGCGGCAACCTGGCCGGTGAAGATCGCCAGCGGGAAGTTCCACGGGCTGATGCAGACGACCGGACCGAGCGGAACGCTGTCGGGCTTCAATACTTTGCGCGCCTGCGCAGCGTAATAGCGCAGGAAATCAATGGCCTCTCGGACCTCGCCGACGGCATTTGCTGCAGACTTGCCCGCTTCGCGGATCGTCAGGCCGACAAGCAGGGGCATCTCGCTTTGCATCAGTTCGGCGGCGCGCTCCAGGATCGCTGCGCGCGCATCCGGGCTGACGGACGCCCATGATCCAGCAGCGCCGGCCGCAAGGCGCATCACGTCGGCGGCGTCATCCAAGCCAAGCTCGGTGACGTCACCGACAACGTCGGAATGGTCGGCGGGATTGAGGATCGGGCGCGCCTCGCCGCGCTCGGAGCCATCGGCGAGCAGCGGCTTTGCGACCCAATTCCTGGCGGCGGAGGCGTGCAGTTCGGCGGAGAGCCCGGAGAGCGCCGCTTCATTCGACAAATCTATGCCGGCTGAATTCTTCCGAGCGCCCTCGAACAGATCGGCGGGAAGGACGATCTTGTCGTGCTGTGCGCCCATGACGGGCATCGCACTAACGATCTCGACAGGATCTGCGATCAGTTCGGAGACGGGAACGGCCGGATCGGCGATCTTGTTGACGAAGGAAGAGTTGGCGCCGTTTTCGAGCAGGCGGCGCACAAGATAGGCGAGCAGCGTTTCGTGCGTACCGACGGGCGCATAGATCCGGCAGGGACGATCCAGGTTTTCGGCGCCGACCACTTCCTCGTAAAGCGGTTCGCCCATGCCGTGCAGGCATTGGAATTCATATTTCCCAACGGCAAAATCGCTTCCGGCCATCTGGTAGATCGTTGCCAGCGACTGCGCATTGTGGGTGGCGAACTGCGGGAAGACCACATCGGTTGCCGAAAGCAGCTTCTTGGCGCAGGCGATATAGGAGACATCGGTATAGATCTTGCGGGTGTAGACCGGGAAGCCTTCGAGGCCGTCCACCTGGGCGCGTTTGATCTCGGCGTCCCAATAGGCGCCCTTGACGAGGCGTACCATCAGCCGGTGGCCTGAGCGGCGGGCGAGATCGATGATGAAATCGAGGACGAAGGGGCAACGCTTGCCATAGGCCTGCACGACGAAGCCGATGCCATCCCAGCCGTCGAGATCCGGATCGAGGCAAAGTGCTTCCAGCAGGTCGAGCGACAGCTCCAGCCGGTCAGCTTCCTCGGCGTCGATATTCAGGCCGATATTGTAACTCTTGGAGAGAAGGGCGAGCGCTTTCACCTTCGGCAGCAGTTCGCCCATGACCCGATCGACCTGCGAGCGCGAATAGCGAGGATGCAGGGCGGAGAGCTTGATGGAGATGCCAGGGCCTTCATAGATGCCGCGGCCGGCCGAGGCCTTGCCGATAGCATGGATCGCGTTTTCATAGTCGCGATAGTAGCGTTCTGCATCGGCGTGTGTCGTCGCTGCCTCGCCGAGCATATCGTAGGAATAGCGAAAGCCTTGGGCCTCGAGCGCGCGGGCACGCTTCAGTGCCTCGTCGATCGTCTCGCCCGTGACGAATTGCTCGCCCATCATCCGCATCGCCATGTCGACGCCGCGCCGGATCACCGGCTCGCCAGCACGCGCGATCAGCCGCGTCAGCGAGGCCGACAGCCCGCTTTCGCTGACCGTTGATGTCAGCTTGCCGGTAACCACCAGTCCCCATGTTGCGGCATTGACGAACATCGAGCGGCCACCGCCCAGATGCGACTTCCAGTCGCCGCCGGCGATCTTGTCGCGGATCAGCGCGTCGCGCGTTGCCGTGTCGGGAATGCGCAGCAGTGCCTCGGCAAGGCACATCAGCGCCACGCCTTCCTGGCTCGACAGCGAATATTCGTGCACCAGACCTTCGACGCCGGTGCCCTTGTGCTTGGCGCGAAGCGCCTCGATCAGCGTCCTGGCCGTATTCTTCGCAGCTTCACGAACGGGTGCCGGCAAAGTAGCCGCCTTGACCAGCATGGGGAGGCATTCGGTCTCCGGACGCCGATAGGCCGCAGTAATCGCCTTTCGAAGTGGGCTTTGCTCACGGATGGGAGGGGCGAAATGTGAAAACGGGGCAGCGTCCGGGGACGGTTCTTCGGTAGCGAGTGCGACAGTAGCAGTCATGATAACCTCAAGGTGCAAGGGTCCCTGTAACCACATAGGCGCGAGCGATTTCGCTCCCTGCGGCCCTCCCGTTGCTTCGCTGCGGAACATACTTCATTCCCGAAAGGCGTTCCGCCTTGAAACTGCGGCTTTTCAGTCATATTGGACTTCAATAACGTCCATTTCAAATAGGAATGCCTACAGAAATGATCAAATCCAGTGAAATTGACCAGTTCGATCAAAAGATCCTCGATGCACTGGTCGAAGACGGCCGCATGTCGATCACGGAGCTCTCCGAGCGTGTCGGTCTTTCAAAGACGCCGTGCCAGGCGCGGCTGAAGAAATTGATCGATTCCGGCTATATCGATGGCTTCAAGGCTGTGCTCAATCCGGTCAAGCTCGGCCTCGATCATGTCGCCTTCGCCGAAGTGAAGCTGACTGATACCCGCGAGGAGGCCTTGCTCAGCTTCAACAATGCCATCAAGAAAATCAAGGAAATTGAGGAGTGCCATATGATCGCGGGGCGCTTCGATTATCTGCTGAAAGTTCGCACGTCGGATATCCGGCGCTACCGCATCGTCCTGGGCGAAAAAATCTCCAGCCTGCCTTTCGTGGCAAGCACGTCGACCAATGTAGTGATGCAGTCGGTCAAGGAAAACTGGTCGTAAAATCGCATCGCAATTCCGATGGCGACCACCTTTGTGCTCCCGCACACTCATCGCAATCCACCTTGCCGGCTCAACAACGATCTAGATTTCGCCATTCGAATCGGATCAGTGCCGAGGGCTAAGTTTAGTAAGGTGGAGTATGTATGGAAATGAATGCAAGCGACCGCGACCTTATTGAGGTCATGAAGCGGTACTTTGCGGTGAAGGCCGAAGTGGAAGATCTAAAGACCCGGCTTGAGGCGGCGAGGCGGGAAAGCGGCGAGGAGATCGGCGCATTTTACAATCCGCGCACCAATAGTGATCACGCCCCCGATATTATCCGCTCCCACGCCCTCAAGCAGGAATTGACCCGTCTGATGGATTGGGCCGAGGCCTGGGGCCGTCAAAGCTTGACGACAAGCCCGGCCTGACGGCCGATCTGCCACCGTCAGGCTCGATTTGTTCGATCGGAACGTCTCAGCTATCCGATTTCAGTTTGCCCGCCGTCGCCCAGGAATCCTTCGAAATCTCGGTAATGATGATTTCCACCGATTCCGGCGGGCACACCAGCGTTTCGACGACGACCTTGGTGGCTTCACGAATGAAGGCACGCTTCTGGTCCTGTGTACGTCCGGGATGCATTTCCAAGCGCAAGATGGGCATGACGACTCCTTGAGAGAATATAGCCTGATGTTAGGCAGTTCCGACTATCTTGCAAAACCGTAGGTGGATAAATAGGCTACCATTTGCTTAATTCCGAACCATTGGGTATGCAATCATGGACAAGTTGGCTGGCATGGCGATGTTTGTCAGGGTCGTCGAGGAAGGCAGCTTTGCCGCCGCGGCGGAGATCAGCCAGGTATCGGCCACCATGGTTGCCAAACATATCCGGACGATCGAACAGCGCCTCGGCGCGCGATTGCTTCATCGCACCACCCGCCGCCATCAGCTGACCGAGGTGGGCAAGCTCTATTATGAGCGCTGCAAGACCGTACTGACAGAGGTCGATCTGGCCGAGGCGTCCGCGTCGGAATTGCAATCGGCGCCGCGCGGCAAGCTTCGGCTCGTCGCACCCGTCAGCTTCGGAACCCAGAGCCTGGTCCCGGCTCTTGTCGATTATCTGCACGAGAATCTCGATGTCAGCGTCGATCTGGCGCTCGACAACAATCCGCATGATCTGATTGGCGAGGGCTATGAACTCGGCATCCATATTGGCGAGCTGACGGATACAAATCTGGTGGCTCGGCCTTTGAAACCGTATCGGCGCATGCTTGCTGCTTCGCCTGACTATCTTGCCCGCCATGGCAGGCCCGAAACGCCCGAGGACCTCACGAAACACGTATGCCTTGGCCACTCCTATTGGCGTCTGCAGGGACGCTGGCATCTTGTCGGCCCGGAAGGGGAAACACGCGAAATCGCCATAAGGGGCAGGTTTACAACGAACCAGGGCGGGGCCTTGCGGGTTGCTGCGCTCCACGGAGCCGGCATCGTGCTCCAGCCTGAGCTGCTATTGGCCGCTGATCTTGATGCCGGGCGGCTGGAGCCGGTGCTGCCGCAATGGTCCTACAAGCCGACGCCGATGCATCTGGTCTATGCGTCGGATCGCCGTCCCACAGCGATGCTGCGCAGCGCGATCGATTTCCTCGTGGCTCGCTTCGGCTGAGCAAAAGCCTCAGCTTTCCCGAGCGTTTCGGGATGCTGAGCTTGCCGTCATAAGCCAGTCGCGGAATATCGCCGCCTCACTGGAAAGCCTGGCGGCTTCGATGAGCCAATAGGATTTCTCCGTGTCCAGCGGCATGTCGAACAGGGTGACCAATGTCCCATTGGCCAGTTCGTCACCGATCAGCGCGGTCGGGCAGAGGCCGATGCCCTGTCCGCCCATGACGGATCCGATCATCAAGCTGAAATCAGCAAAGATTGGCCCCGATTTTGGAGGCTGGCGGATGCCGGTGAGTGCGAACCAGCGGCCCCAGGCGGCGGTGGTCTCATCGTGCAGAAGATCGGCGTCGACCAGATCGGCGGGGGAGGTGATCGGGCCGTGGCGTCGGGCGAATTCCGCCGAGCAGGTGGGTCGCGTCTCGCCGCTCAAAAGAGCGACGGCATTTGTGCCGGGCTGTGTCCCATGCCGAATCAGCAGATCGACGCTCGCGGTTTCCGGCGTTCTTGCATCGAGCGCATAGACGATGTTGATGCGGATATCTGGATGCTCTCGCCTGAATGCCGGCAATTGCGGGATTAGCCAGCGGGTGGCGACGGAAGCGATGCATGCGACACTCACTGGCCGCTCCGGGCTCTCGAGCTTCAATTGCCGGGCGGCGATCTCGATATGCCCGAGCCCATTGGCCACCGCCGTCCCGAATTCGCGTCCGGCCGCCGTCAGCGTTACGCCGCGGGCATGGCGGACGAATAGCGAAACACAGAGCCAGTTTTCCATGGCCCGCACATGCTGGCTGATACCGGTAGCCGTCATATTGAGTTCCGCGGCCGCCTTGACGAAGCTCTGATGGCGGAAGGCTGCCTCAAAGGCGCGAAGGGAGGCGAGGGGAAACTGGCGCATAGGCCAAGGCTAAGTAATACTTGGCCATAGAGCAAGAACAATGAGCGTTGTGCAATAGGCCAATCTCGTTAGAGTGCGGCCCCATTGGTACAATGAAATCGGCAAACGAACTGACAAAGGACTAGGGATCGTGATGCATAGGACCATGGATATTCCCGTTCCCCCCGATGCCGAGGAGCGGCGCGGCAAGCCGCCGGTGGTCGTCTATCCCAATGAAACGCTGCCTCCGGCGGATCTGGATGTGCTCCATTCCGCAAGGCAAAGCTTGACCAAGGTCAGCGAGATCATCGTGCCGCCGCGAGAAGCGGGCAGTTTCCGTGTGCCGAAGGGGCATTTCTTTCGCATCATCAGCGTGGAAGGATCGCAGGTCGGCGACCTCAATCTGTGGAATGCCGACGATCTTTCGGAACGCTTTTTCAGCGGCAAGACGCGTGCTCTTCATGCCACGCATGTCGGCCTCGGCGATCGGCTGTGGAGTACCCTGCCATATCTGCGGCCGATGGCGACGATCACCCACGACACGCTCGGCTGGTATGGCTGGGACGCTGATGGAGCCGGTGTCCACGACGTCATCGGCACACGCTGCGATCCCTATACCAACCGGCTGCTGAAGGGCGACGACTACCATCATTGCTGCCATTCGAACCTGTCGCGGGCGCTCGCGTCCGAAATGAACATTCCCGTCCAGGAAGCGGAAATGCATGTTCATGACGTGCTGAACGTCTTCATGTGCACCGGGTTCACGCGTGACACCCATCAGTATTTCATGAAGGCAAGCCCGGTGCGGCCAGGCGATTTCATCGAGTTTTTCGCGGAGATCGATCTTCTGGGCGCGCTGTCGGCCTGCCCAGGCGGCGATTGCGGAAGCGGCCATTCGAGCGACGCGGCGCCCTGCTATCCGCTGCGGGTGGAAATCTTGCGGCCTGATCCGGAAAGTCTTGCGGGTAGGGCCTTTCCGGAGCGCAGCCTGTATCCGAGAACGCATGGGCTTTAAGTTTGGCAGCGCTTCGCATCTGTGAGGTCAAATAAATAAATCGCCGGCGGTTTGGCCGCCGGCGATTTGAAATGACTGTCCAATCAAGCATCGGCTCGTCGCCGACACTCGGCTGACTGCTTAGTTGCAGACGCGGACGCGTTCGTAGTGCCAACCGTCGTCATACTGGTTTTCAACCTGACGGTTCTCCAACCAGCATCTGGGCGGCGGGGGTGGTGCTTCATACACCGGACCGCGGTTGGCAAGCGCGCCACCGACGATCAGGCCGCCGATGAGGCCTGCGGCGACGCCGCCGGCGATTGCGCCACCATTGCCATGGTGACGATGGCCACGCCAATCGTCATGGCCGCGCCAGTCGCCACGATAGGGCGGCCGGCCGTCGTAATACTGCGCCTGCGCGCTGCTGACGGGCGCCAATGCGCCACCTACGACCGTAGCGGCCAGCAAAACCGTTAGAACTGTTTTCTTTATCATGACTACCTCCAAAGCAGTCTTCATGCTCAGCGAATGCGCGAGTCATTTATTCAACGTTCTAAGCATGATTATGTTCACCTGAATATTTTATGAATGTATCGTTCATCGCAGCCGAATCCCGGAAAACCAGCCGTCTGGCGATGATTTTCAGCCGTATCGATCAGCTGGAAAGCCATGGACGCGTTGCCTTGATCCATTCCTGCGTGCGTGATTCGGGGTCGGAATTGCGGGTGATATCGGTCACGACGGCGGCAATATCGGCGCCATTTTCGAACACGCCGGCAATACGCGCAATCGTGAGGCCGCCGATCGCGACAAGCGGGATGTTGCCTATTTCGGCCTTCCATTGGCCGATTCGCTCAAGACCTTGCGGCGCCCAGGCCATGGCTTTGAGGATGGTGGGGTAGATCGGCCCGAGCGCGATATAATCGGGACTTGCCGTAAGAGCTGTCGCCAGCTCGGTCTCGTCATGTGTCGAAAGCCCCAGCTTCAAACCGGCCTTGCGGATGGCGCCGACATCGGCCGACGCCAGATCCTCCTGTCCCAGGTGAATGAAATCACAGCCTTCTTCGATCGCAAGCTGCCAATAGTCATTGATGATCAACTGGCACTCATGTGCCGCACAAATCGCCTTTGCAGCTTGAATGTCCGTGCGTATCTCGGCGAGAGGGCGATCCTTGATACGCAGCTGCACCAGTTTTACGCCGAGCGGCACCAGCCTTTCGATCCATGCGGCGCTATCGACGATCAGGTAGAAAGGGTCGAGTTTCATGCGAAAACCGCCTTTCCGATGACCGGTGTCGATGGTACCGCCATGTCACGCGGCTCCAGCATGCCCGCGCCGAATGCTTGCCTACCGGCATCGATCGCCTTGGCGAAGGCTTCGGCCATCGCAGCGGGATCAGCCGCGCCGGCAACGGCGGTGTTCAATAGCACTGCATCGAAACCCAGCTCCATGACCGTGGTCGCATGCGAGGGGCGGCCGATACCGGCGTCCACGATCAGCGGCACCTCGGGAAAATGCGCGCGCATCGAGCGAAGGGCCGAGAGATTGAGCGGCCCCGCGGCCGTGCCGATCGGCGCGCACCAGGGCATCAGCACCTTGCAACCGGCTTCGATCAGGCGTTCGGCGACTACAAGATCGTCCGTCGTATAGGGAAAGACCTCGAAGCCGTCTTCGGTGAGAATGCGTGCCGCCTCCACCAGCGCGAAGACATCCGGCTGCAGCGTGTCGTGATTGCCGATCACCTCGAGCTTGATCCAGTTGGTTCGAAACACTTCGCGGGCCATTTTCGCCGTCAGCACCGCTTCCGAAACACCATGGCAGCCAGCCGTGTTGGGAAGAACGCGTACGCCGAGGCCGCGGATCATGTCGAAGAACGCGCCGCCACCGCGTCCACCCGCCGTCTCACGGCGCAGCGAGACGGTAACGATCTCTGTTCCCGACCGCCTGACCGCTTCGGCGAGGATGGCTGGTGAGGGGTAGCGAGCCGTACCAAGAAGTAGCCGCGATCCGACTTGGCTTCCATAAAGATCAAGCATGGCTCAGCCTCCCTGCATCGGTGTCAGGATCTCGATCCTGTCATTGTCATCAAGCGAATGGTCGTCGCGATCTTCGCGGTGGACGAGCTCGCCGTTGACGGCGGTGGCCAGCCAGTCGCCCTCATAGTCGAGTGCGACGAGAAGCTGGGTGAGCGTGGTAACGGCGATCGTCTGGGCTTCGCCGTTGATGATCAGGCGCATAGGGAGCTCCCTTGTTTCGTCTGCTCGGAAAGGATGAGATCGGCAGCTTCCACCGCCATTGCCGGCGCCAGCAGGAAGCCGTGGCGGTAAAAACCGTTGAGGATGGTGACGTTGCCTTCCCGGGTCACTTTCGGGAGATTATCGGGGAAGGCTGGGCGGATGCCGGCGCCGGTTTCGACGACAGCGGCGTCGGCAAAGGCCGGGTGTAGCGCGTAGGCCGCATTCAGCAGTTCCATCAGCGAACGCGCCGTGATCGGCCCGTCGAATTCGGTTTCGATCATCGTGGCACCGACCATGAAAAGGCCGTTGCCGCGCGGCACGATATAGACCGGAAAGCGTGGATGCAGCAGGCGGATGGGCCGTGCAAGCGCGATTTCTTCCGTACGCAGATAGAGCATTTCGCCGCGCACCCCGCGCAGATCATGGGTTTGCCCGATTTGGGCGGAGCCCGTGCAATCGGCGATCTCGGAGAAGCCGCTTTCGTCGATATCACCGCTGGCAAAGGCGACACCCTTCGCCAAAAGTCCCCCTTTCAGTCTGGTCAACGCCCGGCGCGGATCCAGATGGGCCTCCTCGGGAAAGAACAACCCATGCCTGAAGCGGCCCGCAAGAGCGGGCTCCAGGGCAGCGATTTCGCTTTCTTCGACCCGGCGATAGCCGCTCGTGCGGCCGGCGAATCGTTTCAGCTCCACCTGATCGCGTGTCGGCGCGACAATGAGAGTTCCGTTGCGCACGACTTCTCCCGGCAGCATCGTATCCCACCGGTCGGCGGCATCGATTCCGAGCGAGAGTACCGCCGCATCGGCGCTTTCCCGTTCGCACCATGGCGCCAGCATGCCGCCGGCGAGCCAGGAGGCGGCATTGCCGAACTCCGGACGCGGGTCGAAGACCGTGACTTCGGCGCCGCGGACATTCAGTTCATGTGCGAGAGTGAGGCCGGCAACGCCGGCCCCTTTGATCAGGACGCGCATCTCACTCGGCCGGATGAGCAAGGTTTTCGATGGGCATATAGAGATCCCCGCCCTCGCGATATTTTGCCGCCATCGCGTCCAAGCCCTCCTTCTGGGCCTCGGCGCGAATGTCGTGCGAAATCCGCATCGAGCAGAATTTCGGACCGCACATCGAGCAGAAATGCGCGACCTTGTGCGCTTCCTTCGGCAAGGTTTCGTCATGGAAGCTACGGGCCGTATCGGGATCGAGCGAGAGGTTGAACTGATCTTCCCAGCGGAATTCGAATCGCGCCCGCGACAGGGCATCGTCACGGAGCTGGGCGGCCGGATGTCCCTTGGCAAGATCGGCGGCATGGGCGGCGATCTTGTAGGTGATAACGCCGGTCTTGACGTCATTGCGATCGGGCAGGCCGAGATGTTCCTTCGGCGTGACATAGCAGAGCATCGCCGTGCCGAACCAGCCGATCATCGCAGCGCCTATGCCGGAGGTGATGTGATCGTAACCCGGCGCGATATCGGTCGTCAGCGGCCCGAGCGTATAGAAGGGTGCCTCGCCGCAGACCTTCAGCTGCTTGTCCATGTTTTCCTTGATCTTGTGCATCGGCACATGGCCGGGGCCTTCGATCATCACCTGGCAATCTTTGGCCCAGGCGATCTTGGTCAATTCGCCGAGGGTTTCCAGCTCGGCGAATTGCGCGGCGTCGTTGGCATCAGCGATCGAGCCGGGACGAAGGCCGTCGCCAAGCGAGAAGGAGACGTCGTAGGCGCGGCAGATGTCGCAGATCTCCTCGAAATGCTCGTAAAGGAAGCTCTCGCGGTGGTGATGGAGACACCACTTGGCCATGATCGAGCCGCCGCGCGAGACGATGCCGGTGACACGATTGACCGTTAGCGGGATGTAATGCAGCCGCACGCCGGCATGGATGGTGAAATAATCGACGCCCTGTTCGGCCTGTTCGATCAACGTGTCGCGATAGACCTCCCAGGTCAGGTCTTCGGCAATGCCGCTGACCTTTTCCAGCGCCTGATAGAGCGGCACGGTGCCGATCGGCAGCGGCGAATTGCGGATGATCCATTCGCGGATGTTGTGGATGTTGCGGCCGGTTGAGAGGTCCATGACGGTATCGGCGCCCCAGCGGGCGGCCCAGACCATCTTCTCGACCTCTTCCGCCATCGACGACGTGACGGCGGAATTGCCGATATTGGCGTTGATCTTCACCAGAAAGTTCCGACCGATGATCATCGGTTCGGCCTCGGGGTGGTTGATGTTGGCAGGGAT
This sequence comes from Rhizobium sp. A22-96, assembly GCF_053521805.1. Classification (NCBI taxonomy): domain Bacteria; kingdom Pseudomonadati; phylum Pseudomonadota; class Alphaproteobacteria; order Hyphomicrobiales; family Rhizobiaceae; genus Rhizobium; species Rhizobium sp. A22-96. The sequence goes on along the minus strand of NZ_JBNWDQ010000001.1, from coordinate 828,070 downwards.
GATCGACCGACCGGCAGCGACTTCCTGGCGGACGAATTCCGGCGTCACATGGTCTGGAATATGGGCACCGAAGCTCTCACCGTCGCGAATCAGGGCTTCGGCCTTTGCCTTGCGGCCGAGATTTTCGCGAATAGCGATGAATTCCATCTCCGGCGTGATAATGCCGGCCCGTGCATAGGCCAGCTGCGTGACGGCCTTGCCACCCGTGGCACGCAATGGCTGGCGTTTGGCGGGAAATTCCGGCGTCAGCCGATCGGCGCTGACGAAGCCATTGTCTTCGGGGCGGATGTGGCGACCCTCATAGGCTTCGACATCGCCGCGGGCGAGCACCCAGTCGCGCCGCAGCTGCGCGAGGCCTTGCTCGATAAGGATATCTGCGCCTTCGATCGTATAGGGGCCGGAGGAATCATAGACGACGACAGGCGGCTCGCCCGCGGTTGGATGAACGCTGATCTCGCGCATCGGGACGCGGATATCGGTGTGGATCTCCCCCGGAATGTAGATTTTCCGCGATGCCGGCAGCGGCCCGGTGGTAACGGTGGGGGTGAGGTTTTTTGCGGCAATGGTCATGGTTTGAGGCTCCAAGTGGTTGTTGGAGACCCAGTCAATCAGCCGGAATGATGAAAAGACGCCGGCATGGATTCCACGCGTGAATCCGAAGCCATCGAGCGCTTGCACCGTCCCTACGCCAGTATGAACTGGATCAGGTTCAACGGGTCACTGCGCCACAATCGACAGAGTCGTATTGTCCAGCAGTATCTCAGCCCCTTGCCGGGACCCCCCTGGTGAATGTCGAAAGGCTATGCTCTCTCTTCGGCTGCTGTCAACCCCGCAGCCATTGTCGTTCTTACGACCTCTTTCGCCACCCACAACTCAAGAGTGCGCGCAGCGGCTTTTCAGCTACACGGCAGGCACAAAGCCGAGAGTGGTTGTAATCTCGCGCCGGATCAGTAGCGGGGTGCGGTATTGCCGACGAAGCGATGAGGGCCGGTATGGTTCAGCTTGCTGGCCGTATCGAGCCAGATCTTGCCACCCAAGGCGCGCCAGCGGCGGCAGAAGGCGAAATCCTCGCTGAGATAAAGGCCGGTTTCTTCCTCGATCATGCATTCGAACAGCGCATATTGCGTACCCGGCGAAGCCTTGGTGCTCGGATAGGCATGGATGGCATTGTAGCGCAACCCTGGGTAGGATTCGCTCATCTGCTCCAGGACCGCGCGTTTGATGAGAAGCATGCCGGTGCCGGCATAGACGGCGCTGACGAAATCGCCGTCGCGTTCCGCATTTTGTCCCACCAGGGGCGTGCCGACATAGTGAAGAGCGGCTGCAGCAAGCGACGAGCCATCCTGCGAATTGATGCGGGCGGCGGTCTCCCAATCGTAATCCTTGATCGGATACATGGCGGCAACGACGTCCTTGTCGGCATCCAGCAGGCGCATGACCTGATCGGGCTCGAAACTGATGTCCGCATCGACGAAGAGCAGATGAGTCGCCGCAGTATCGTTGAGGAAGGATGACACCAGCGTGTTGCGGCTGCGGGTGATCAGCGCGTCATTGCCGAGCAGGGCGAGTGTCAGCTGAATGCCTGCCTGAGCGCCTCGCTGCATGAGCGAGAAGATGGATTGCATATAATCCTTGGTGACGAGACCGCCGAAACAGGGAGTCGCAATGAAGATCAGCCGATTCTCGGTCATTCGCAGTTGGTTCCTTTCCGGAAGTGCGATTCGCCAGAATCTAGGGAGATTCACTATTTCTGTGTGTACCGAATTGTTGAATTTTGTTTCTGAAAGTTTGCTGGATGTTGCTGGAGAGAGATTGTCGGCCGGCGTCGGCTCCAATGCCAATGGCTGTCAGTGGCCCATGGAATTTGAAGGCGCAGACCCGGTTTTGACGGCAAGGCCATCAGCCGGAGCCGCTATCTCGCTCCTTAAAGGCATGAATCGACGCGTTTCTGCCGTCAGCGGGCGAAACTCCTGTGCCCTATTGAGGGCAGTTGCATTTAGGCAACAGAGATCAAGACTAACGCTTGAAGCGGTTTCACATAATTGACAAACATACGGGCTGTTTGTAAGTCAAATACAGGACATAAGTTGTCTTACGGTCGGGTAATCGGCCGGATCGGTAGAGGCATTTCAAGGCCTTGCTGTGGGGTCGATTATGAAGGTTCGGGGGGACTCAAGCCAACATTAGGTGCGTATTTTGCCGGGCTACCCGCTCGTGTTGAGGCCGAACCGATCTCTGAGTTGGTATTCCAGCTCAGTACTCGCTGCAGACAAGAAATGCATATTACAACCAGGAGTTTATAATGAACATCAAGAGCCTTCTTCTCGGCTCCGCTGCTGCGCTCGCTGCAGCTTCCGGTGCCCATGCAGCTGACGCTATCGTTGCTGCTGAGCCGGAGCCGTTGGAATACGTTCGCATCTGCGACGCATATGGTGCTGGCTACTTCTTCATCCCGGGTACCGAGACCTGCCTCAAGATCGGCGGACGTGTCCGTTCTGAAGGCGAATGGTACGACGCTTACAACCCGAACAGCAAGGTTGGCACGCTGTGGCACACCCGTGCTGAGCTGAGCCTCGACACCGCAACCGACACCGAATACGGCCCGCTGAAGACCAACACGGTTTTCCGTTGGGACTGGAACGATGGCGGCGCGACCTCCACGAAGCTGCTGTTTGCTAACATCAGCCTCGGCGGCTTCACCGTTGGTAAGCTCGACTCGCAGTACAACCTGTATGTCGGCTACGCTGGCGACGTCATCAACGACGACGTGATCTATGACGGCCCGTACGAACTCAACCAGCTGACCTACAACTACGATGCAGGCAACGGCTTCACGGCTATGGTCTCGCTCGAAGACTCGAACTCCAGCGGTTCGGACAAGTCTTCCTACGGCGCGAGCTGGTGGACGGACGACAAGACCAACCATTACGCTCCTGACGTTGTCGCCGGTCTCGGCTTCAAGTCTGGCGCATGGGGCGTCAAGGTCGTTGGCGGTTACGACTCGATCGTTGAAGAAGGCGCTGTCAAGGTTCGTGTAGACGCTGACTTCGGCGTATTCTCGGCCTTCTTGATGGGCGGTTACAACACCGACGGCAGCAAGCTCAACAAGTACGCCGGCACCAACCTCGATCGTTCGGCTTGCCCGGTTAACGATGCTTCGAAGTGCGGCTGGGGCGACTGGGCCGTCTGGGGCGGCGGTAGCGTTCCGATCAACGACAAGCTGAAGTGGAACCTGCAGCTCGCTTACACCGACTCCAAGATCTTCGCCGCTACGACGAACCTCACCTGGAACCCGGTTAAGAACCTGACGCTCCGTCCGGAAGTTTCCTACACCAACTTCGATTCTGTGAACCAGGATCAGTGGGCTGGTATCATGCGCTTCGAGCGCAGCTTCTAATCAAGAATTACCCGGCCTCGTGCCGGGTAAGAGAAGCCTGATGTTCCAATCCGTCAGGCTTCTTTCAGTGATCGGTTGACCTCCGATCAAAGAGAAAGGATCCGGCTTTCCCTCCGGATCCTTTTTATTTTGAGCCGCTTTTTATCTTAAGCCGCTGAAGTCGCCATTTCGCGCGTCTGGGCCGACGGGAACCAAGTCTTCAAGACCATTTTGATGAACATCTGCCCGCAGGGCACGAGCTGGAAATTGCCCCTGTCGAGGGTCCACTCCGTGATGAGGCCACCGATGACGGCGGTGAGCGACGAGGCGGCCGTATCCGGCGTCCAGGGTGCCGGCAACTTCGTCTTCGCATCCATCAAGGTGAATATACGCTCGAAGTTGTCGTGCATGTCCTGCCGGAAGGAGCTCGCGCGGCTTGTGGTTCCGTCGCAGAACGCCATATCGAGATGCATCATCACCTTCAGCATGCTGCGCTTGCGCGGATCGTGCTGAACATCCTCGAATATCGCGGCAATCGCGTCGGCAACGAGATCGAGCGGATTGGGCGGCAATTCCTTCGACATCCGCTCGGCCAATTCCTGAAACGGCTGCTGGGCTTCATCGCGTATCGCGAACATGAGGCCCTGCTTGTTCTTGAAATGCCAGTGAACCGCGCCGCGCGTAACTCCGGCGGATGCAGCTATCTCCTCGAGGCTGACATTCTCATAGCCCTTGTCGAGAAACAGAGCTTTTGCCGATTGCAAAATCTCGCTCCTCGTTTCTGCCGCCTCCTCCTTAGTCCGCCTCATTCCGCTCTCCACAGAAACAGATTCTCAAGCTGTGCCCCTTTTTATATTTTTGCTCCGTCTATGCGGCGTCAAAGCCGGGATCCCCATACCGGCTACATTCAGCAGCATAGCAGCGTTTAGATGTTTCCTCAAAATCGATAAAGGAAATCGCAACGCGATGTATTCGTCAAGCACCTATAAGCCACGCGCAAGTTTCCTCGTGCAATTTTCACGCGTTGGGAAGTGCAAAGTCGAAAATGTGCAGATGCCGATAGCGCCATGAGGGCGAAAGCTCGCTACGGACGATCGTAAATCCAGTCATCTCGGAGTGGTGCATTCACCATGACGGGTCGCGGCAGAGATTTGGTCTCCGGCGTTCGGCAGTTCCATCAGCTCATATCGATAATCGAAGTCATGGCTCCGCATCCGTGCGGTCGGGCATGACGGTCATGTGTTCAAGTCGCGTATGTGTAAACCATCCGAGTCCCTCTCAACGCTCGTATCCGGAGGCCCCATGACGAGCATTACCTCGGTCTTATCAAACAATTACTATCAGTATCCGACGTCTCGTTCGGCGACGTCATCGTCAGACGATTCTGCGTCCTCGATACTGTCCGGCACTTCGTCCGGCAGTTCTTCCACCACGAGTTCTTCGTCCTCGTCGGACGACCAGTCGCAGATCACCGCGGCGGAGCAGCTGATTGCCCAGCTGATGAACATCATCCTAAATCTTCAGGCGAACAGTGGTGGCGGCAGCAGCGGTAGCGGCGACAGCTCTGCATCGAGTTCCAGTGGTGATTCGGTCGATTCGACGTCCAGCACCCAGCAGTCCTCGGCAACCGCCACGCAGAGCAGCAAGCTGACCGACAGAATCAGCGCCATGGATACCAATGGCGATGGCAGTATCAGCGAGGCGGAATTCGTTGCCGCTCGGCCGTCCAATGTCAGCGAGGACCAGGCTCAGAAGCTGTTTGAAAGCTTCGACAAGGACGGTACTGGTTCGTTGACCGACTCGCAGCTGGCAAGCGCAATGCAGTCGGGTCACCACGTACATCATGGCGGACAATCGAACGATGACCAGCTCTCCAGCCTGTTTTCCTCGATGGATACAAACGGCGATGGCAGTGTAAGCGAAGCCGAATTCGTGGCGGCCCGTCCGTCCGATGTCAGTCAGGATCAGGCGACGACCCTGTTCAAGAGCCTGGATACGTCCGGTTCTGGATCGCTGACGCAGAGCCAGTTCGAATCCGCTATGAAGGCGCAGCAGCCGCAGATGCCCGATTTCAACAATCTTTACGCCTTCAATGAACAGGATCAGACGACGAGCGATCTGCTCTCACTCTGACCGAAAAACCTTTCGCATCTGACCTTGCGAATGTGCCGGCAGCTTGGACGAGAGACGTTGGGGCCTCCACATCCAAGCGTGCCGGCTTTTTGTTGCCCCGCTCGCACGGGATTGTGTTGAAAAGGCCGGTTGTCGCGCGGACGTTGCTCATGGCACGGATAACCGTTTGGCCCGCCGCAGAAAAAATGAACAAATCGATAATGTGAGAGCGACGGATTTCGGCAGACGGCCCGTTCAATCATCGACAACATATGCTTCGATGTCGAAGGAAAGAGACGCTGCGATCAGATTGGTACGATGCGCCGGAAATGACGAATAGGCAAAGACCTCTTGTCAACGGCGGCCAAGGGGCGTGCAATGCGGATGTCGCACGAAATTGGAACGGTGGCGATTGTCGATGAAAACGGATCGCACGCCCGAGAATGGCGACCCGGATGGAGATTTGCTGGGTCGCATCGCTGCCGGCGACGTTCCGGCGATGCGTACGATGGTGACACGGCAATTGCCGAGGATCCTTTCGGTGGCGACCCGTATGCTTGGCGACGCCGCCGAGGCCGAGGACGTCGCCCAGGAGACGTTCCTGCGCGTATGGCGAAATGCCGGCGGCTGGCGCCAGCGCAACGCCCGCTTCAGCACCTGGGTGCACCGCGTGGCGATCAATCTTTGCTACGACCGGCTGCGCCGGCGCAAGGATGTGCTTGCCGAACATCCGCCCGAGATCGAATACGAAGGTCCGGCGCCGGATGCAGGGCTGCTGAATGAGGATGATCCGTCGCGGCGGGTGGAGCGCGCCATGCAGATGATTGCGCCCCGGCAGCGGGAGGCGATCGTTCTGGTTTACTATCAGGCGCTGTCGAATGCGGAAGCGGCTGCGATCATGGACGTGAGCGTGGATGCGTTGGAGAGCCTGCTGGCGCGTGGAAGGCGTTCCTTGCAGGTGCTGTTGTTGAAGGAACAGAGCGATGACTGAACAAGTCGCAGGTCCTATGAGTGCGGAGCGGTTTGCCGAATTGGCCGATGCCTATGGTGGCGATATCGGCCGATGGCCGCAGACGGAGCGCGCGGCTGCGCGCGAATATGCGGAAAATTCCGATGCGATCGGCGCGCTATCGCGCGCTGCCGATCTGGATGCGCTGCTCGATACCTATGTCGTGAAAACCAAACATCAGGGCCTGGACGCCCGGATAATTGCGCAGATCACCCGCCGGTCGAAGATCCGCAACTGGTTCCGCTTTGGCTCAGCCGGCGTCGGCCTCGTCGGCATCGGCATAGCCGGCGCTCTTGCGGGTAGCGTCGCGATCGCCGTGTTGGCACCCAGCCTGACATCGGAGACAACAGTCGTATCGGATGGAACCAGCACCATGTTCGGCGATATCGGGCCCGACGTGACCATAACGCAGGAAAGCCAATGACAGACCGCAGCTTCCGAATATTGGTCATATCCCTGTTGGTGTTGAATACCTTCCTGATCGGGGCACTGGCCGGTGGAGGATTGACATGGATCCGCAATTCGCAGCCGGGAGCCGGCCTCATGCCCCTGGGCGGCGAGCAACTGCCGTCATCCCAGAAAAAGGCGCTGCGTGCGGCCCTCAACGAAGCGCGTAGGGATGAGCGCCAAACCATTCTTGAGGCGCAACAGGCCAAGATCGATGCCGCGTCTCTTCTTGGGCAGCCGGTGCTGGATACGGAAGCGTTGTCGGCGGCTCTGGCAAGGGCCCGCAATGCTGATGTTGCCTTGAGGGCAAAGGTAGAGCAGCGTGCCGTCGATTTCGCCGCAACGCTATCCTATGACGAACGGCGTGCGCTTGCCGGGAGCCTGATCCGCCGCAACATGCCGAAGGCCGCTGCCACAAAATGATCACACTTGCCGACCGACGGATCGGCAAGGCGCCTGCGTTAAAGGAGCATGTTTGATGCAGGAGTTGGCAAGAACATGGCTCAGCAGTCGAATGATGTTTATGCCGCGCTCGCTCTATCCCGGTTTGGACTAGGAGCGGACCATAACGGCATCGCTTCGATCCAATCGGATCCGCGCGGTGCGTTGCTTGAAGAAATTACCGAGCGCTTCGTCCCGGTTCCGGTCGGGCCGCAATTGCAGTCGACCTCTGATCTGCTTGTTGCGCTCTATGCTTTCCAGGATCAACGCAAGGAAGCCCGCCAGCAAAGCGCAGCGCCGGCCACCCTGCCGGACAAGCCGGGGCAGGCTCCGCAGCAGGGACCGCAACTCCCCGCCGCGATGCGCGCCCAGCTCGCCGCCAAACAACCTGCCGCTCAGGAGATGGCAGGCGCGATCACCAAGGTGGTCGAGAAGCTGGAAAAACCCTCGGTGCCCTATCTTCCCCAGCAGATCTTGATGGCGGAAGCGGATGCGCGCTTCAACGGCACCATTCGTCAACCGCTGATCGGCTTCGGCGAACGATTGGCCATGTTCTGGGCAAATCATTTTGCCGTCGCGACATCGAAGAGCGAGGAATGTCACATTCTGGCAGGTGCCTTCGAGCGCGAAGCCATCCGGCCATATGTCTTCGGGCGCTTTGCCGACATGCTGCTTGCGGTCGAGACGCATCCGGCCATGCTCGGATACCTCGACAATCAACAGTCGATCGGTCCAAACTCGAAAGCCAACGCCAACAAGAAGCGCGGCCTTAACGAGAATCTTGCCCGCGAAACGCTGGAGCTGCACACGCTCGGCGTCAATGGCGGTTACACACAGACCGATGTGACGACGCTTGCGAAAATCATCACCGGCTGGACCGTGGCACGCGCGGAAGGAAAGCTCGGCACGCCCGGTACCTTCGTCTTCAATGCAGGGGCTCACGAGCCAGGCGACCAGACTTTGCTCGGCCTGACCTATGCCGACAACGGCGTCGGGCAGGGGCGGGAAGCGCTGCGCGACCTTGCCCGTCATCCGGCAACCGCCCAGCATATTGCGACCAAGCTTGTCCGGCATTTCATCGCCGACGTGCCGCCACCGGCACTCGTGCAAACCGTTTCGGCAACTTTCACCAAGACGGACGGTGATCTCTCGGCGGTCTATCGGGCCTTGCTCGCCTCGGAAGAGGCCTGGAACCCGGCTCTCGTCAAGGTCCGCTCGCCGCTGGAATTCATGGCGGCGCTGCTGCGGGCTAGCGGTGAAACTCCGAAGCCGAATGTCATCCTCGGCACCCTCACTGCTATGGGCCAACCATTTTGGGCTCCTGCCGGTCCGAATGGCTTTGCCGATACTGCCGATGTGTGGGCGTCCAGCGAAAGCCTCAGCATGCGGATGGATGTCGCCAGCATGATCGCCAATGCCGTGCCGCCGCAGATCGATCCGAGGCGCTTCGTCTCGGACAGTCTCGGCCCGCTTCTCTCCAATGAAACACTGCAGGCGGTATCGCGCGCTGAGACCCGTAATCAGGGCTTTGCGATCGCCTATCTTTCCCCCGAATTTCAAAGGCGCTGACCATGACTTGCGAACTCATGACTCCCACTCGCCGAGCCGTTCTTGGTGCTTCCGGCGCCTTGTTTGCCTGGGCGTTCATTCCCCGTTTCGCCCATGCCGCCGGTGGCCGCGATCCGCGTTTCATCACGATCATCCTGCGTGGCGCGCTCGATGGCCTGACGGCCGTGCCACCCGTCGGCGATCCGGACTACGAAGCGCTGCGTCAGGCAATCGCCATGACCACGAGTGGCCCTCATGCGGCGCTGCCGCTCGACAGCTTTTTCGCGCTGCATCCGTCGATGCCGAACTTCAACGGCCTCTACCGCGCAGGGCAGGCGGCCGTCGTTCACGCCAGCGCCACTCCCTACCGCGACCGCTCGCATTTCGACGGTCAGGATGTGCTGGAATCCGGTTATGAGATGCCCGGTCGCGTCGATTCGGGCTGGTTGAACCGGATGCTGGAAGGGTTGCCCAAGGGCGACAAGGTCTCGCCCGGCTCTTCCGGCATCCGCGGATTGTCTGTCGGAGCCAATGCGCCTTTGGTCATTCGCGGCAAGGCGCCGGTGCTGGGCTGGTCGCCGTCCAACCTGCAGCCCGTCAGCGACGATCTGCCGCCGCGCCTGATGGATCTCTATAACCACACCGACCCCCTGTTCGCAAAGATCCTTGCCGAGGGCATTTCCACCGGCAAAATTGCGGCCGGCCTTGATGTCAAGGCAAGAGGCGGCCCCGGCGATCCCACCGGGATGGAGCAGATGGCAAGGGGGGCCGCACGCTTGCTGGCGCAGGATGACGGTCCTCGCGTGGCAGCGCTTGCCTTTGAAGGATGGGATACCCATGCCGGCGAGGTCGACCGGCTGAACAAGCTGCTCGTCGGTCTCGACAATTCATTTGCCGCGTTCCAGCAGGAACTCGGTCCCGCCTGGAAGGACACGGCTATCGTCGTTGCGACGGAGTTTGGCCGTACCGCACAGGTCAACGGCACCGAGGGTACGGATCACGGGACGGGAACGACGGCATTCCTCGCCGGCGGTGCGATCAAGGGTGGCCGGGTAATCGCCGACTGGCCCGGCCTCAAGCAGGCGCAACTGCGCGATGGCCGCGATCTGGCGGCCACGACCGATCTGCGCGCGGTCATCAAGGGCATCGCCGTCGATCTGCTCGGTGCCTCGCCGGCGATATTGACCCGCGACGTCTTCCCCGGCTCCGACCATGTCCTGCCCATGAAGGGGCTGATCGCTTGATGATAGCCGCCGTCACGGCCAGTCGGCATAGCCCGAAGAGAGGGTGCCTTCCGAGACCTCGCTCTTACGGGCGACGTCTCGATAGGTGGCCGGCGAAAAACCCGTCTTCTTCTTGAAGAAGTGGCTGAAATAGGTGGGGTCGCGAAAGCCGAGCCCATCGGAAATCTCCTGGACCGTTCGCGCCGAGCGCTCCAGCCGCAATTTCGCTTCCTGCACGAGCCGTTCATGCAGCAGTTGCACCGGCGAGCGGCCAAGCGCGCTGCGGCAGATGGAGTGCAGGCGATCGGTGGTTACGCCGAGTTCGCGGGCATAATCCGTCATCGGTCGATGCTGTCGGAACCATGTCTCCACCAGTTGCCGATATCTCTGCAGCACCGATGCGCTTCCGCCGCGTCCGCGTTGCTCGGCGGTTTCCGCGCCGCCGGCCCGCCAAAGTGCCATCAGGATCAGGCGCATATAGGCTGCAATCGCCATCCATGATGCGCGCGCGGGATCACCGAGTTCGCGGACGACGCCGGCCAGGAGCGGTTGCACCTCGCCAACGGCAGCGGCGTCTGGCTCTGCCATGAACCAGGGCTTTTCGCTGAAGATTCTAAGCGCGTAGGATTCCGCCCGATCACCGATCGCGTCGACCACGATCTGCGGCGAGGCACCGATGATGAAACCGGCGGCACCGGCCGCCATGTGCAGCTCGCAGCGTGACTGAGGCGGCAGATAGGCGATGGTCGGCCCAAGCAAGGCCCTTCGGTCTTCACCTTCGAGAATGAGTGTTGCCGTCCCCACCTGCAGCAGGAACAGGTGATGGAATTGGGTGTAGAGGCCATTTTGGAAACGGATCGTGCGAGGCGTCAACGAGGGCTCGCGCCACTCTCCGCGTGCATGAAGATGGATGCCGCTGTCGGAAACCAATGCATCCTCCTTTGCATGGCATGACGAGAACGTGACATGATTGCCAGGTAATTACAATATTAACCCAGAAAATCACATTCAAAGCACGCAGCAAGGGCGTAGTCTTCCCCCATGAGCCTTTGGGAGGAGGCCTCCGCACAAAAGATTTCGTCACGCAAGGCTGCATCCCGGCCGCGTTTGACCGTGCGCGCTTTCTCTCATTCAGATCAATGCAGGTAGAGCCTGCCAACAGCGGACGAGCGCCATGTTCGTGGCAAAACTGCTAATCGATGATGAAGCGCTGGATGCGTCCGACGCCGCCACCTTCGAATCCCTCGATCCGGCAACCGGCGATGTCGCAACCATCGCGCCGGCCGCTTCCGTTGCAGACGCGTCCCGCGCCGCCTGCGCTGCCGCCGCAGCCTTTCCTTCCTGGTCGCAGACAGGGCCGGGCGAACGGCGGGCGCTTCTGAACAAGGCTGCTGATATTCTCGCCGCCCGCACGGCAGATTTTGTCGAGGCGATGGTCGGTGAAACCGGCGCGACCGCGCTCTGGGCCGGGATCAACTGCAATCTCGGCGTTGATATCTTGCGCGAGGCAGCCGCTATGACGACGCAGGTCGCGGGCGAAATCATCCCGTCCAATGAGCCGGGCAGCCTCGCCATGGCGGTGCGCCAGCCGGCCGGGGTCTGCCTCGGCATCGCCCCGTGGAATGCACCGATCATCCTCGGCGTACGTGCCATCGCCCTGCCACTTGCCTGCGGCAACACCGTTATCCTGAAAGCATCCGAACTTTGCCCCCGCACCCATTGCCTGATCGGCGAGGTCATGCGCGAGGCCGGCTTTCCGCCGGGCGTCGTCAATGTCATCACCAATGCGCCCAAGGATGCGGCAGCGATCGTCGAGACCTTGATTGCGCATCCGGCCGTGCGCCGGATCAATTTCACCGGCTCGACGCGCGTCGGGCGGCTGATTGCAGAAGCGTCGGCACGCCACCTCAAGCGCTGTTTGCTGGAGCTTGGCGGCAAGGCGCCGTTCATCGTGCTTGCCGATGCCGACATCGACGAGGCGGTGCGGGCCGCCGCTTTCGGCGCCTTCATGAATCAGGGCCAGATCTGCATGTCGACCGAGCGTATCATCCTCATGGAAGAGATCGCCGACGAGTTCGTCGAGAAGTTCAAGGCAAAGGCTATGACGCTTGTTGCCGGCAATCCGCGCGATGGCAACACGCCGCTCGGAACGATGATTACTGCGGAGGCCGCAAGGCGCGTTCGTGCCCTGGTGGAGGACGCGACGCAGAAAGGTGCGGTTGTGGCTTGCGGAGGGCAGGCGCATGGCACGCTGATCGACGCTACTGTCATCGACCAGGTGACGCCGGCGATGCGGATCTACCGCGAGGAGAGCTTTGGACCACTCGCCGCGATCATCCGGGTCGAGAGCATCGACGAGGCGATCACCGTCGCCAACGACAACGAATACGGCCTGTCTTCGGCTGTGTTCAGCCGCGATATAAACCAGGCGCTTTCGGTCGCAAGGCGCATCGAGACCGGGATCTGCCACATCAACGAAGCCACAGTCGCCGACGAGCCGCAAATGCCGTTCGGCGGTGTCAAATCGAGCGGATACGGCCGCTTCGGTGGCAAAGGGGCAATCGACGAATTCACCGAACTGCGCTGGATCACGCTTGCATCGGGCAAACGGCAATATCCGATCTGAGCCTTCCGGGGCGCCTGATCGGCAAAGGACTGGGACATGCGGAGTAAGAGGGCTCCGACAACAAGGGAGGATTATTTCATGACTGGTAGTTTCAACAGGACGATATTGAACGGTGGAATGACACGGCGTGGCTTTATGGCCGTCACAGCAGCAGGCACTGCCGCCATGGCCCTGGGCGGCCGGCAGGCCTTTGCAGCCGATGACACGCTGAAGGTCGGCTTCATCAGCCCGCGTACCGGCCCGCTCGGAGGCTTCGGCGAGACTGATGGCTATGTTTTGGAGCTTGCGCGCAAGGCGCTCGCGGGCGGATTGCAGGCCGGCGGCAAGACATGGAAGGTGGAGATCCTCGACCGCGATACGCAATCCGATCCGTCCCGCGCCGGACAACTGGCGAAGGACCTGATCAACAATCAGGCCATCGACTTGATGTTGGTGGTCTCGACGCCTGAGACAATCAATCCTGTGGCAGATGCCTGCGAGGCGGCGGGCGTGCCTTGCCTGTCGACAGTCATGCCGTGGGAAGCCTGGTACTTCGGCCGCGGCGCCAAGCCCGGTGCGCCGTCGCCGTTCAAGTGGACCTATCATTTCGGCTTCGGCGTCGGTGAGTTCCTCAAGACCTATATTTCGCAGTGGAACCTGATCGAGACCAACAAGAAGGTCGGTGTCATGTATCCGAACGATGCCGATGGCAATGCGATCCGCGCCAATCTGGCGCCGGCGCTTGCCAAGGCCGGCTTCACCATCGTCGACCCCGGCGCCTACGAGACCGGCACGACCGACTTCTCCTCGCAGATCGCGCTTTTTAGGCAGGAGGGCGTGGAGATCTTCAACAGCTTCCCGATCCCGCCGGATTTCGCGGCCTTCTGGCGGCAGGCGGCGCAGCAGGGTCTGACGCAGCAGATCAAGATCTGCCAGGTCGCCAAGACTGGCCTCTTCCCATCGGATATCGAGGCGCTGGGCGACCTCGGCATGAACATCGCCAGCGCCGCCTATTGGCACAAGGCCTTCCCCTACAAATCGTCGCTGACGGGTGTTTCCGGCAACGAACTGGCCGACGGCTATGAGGCGGCGAGCGGCAAGCAATGGACACAGCAGCTTGGCGCCAGCCTGTCGCTGCTTGATGCCGGCTTCGACGCGCTGAAGGCCGCCTCCGATGTCAAGAGCAAGGAGGCCGTTGCTAAGGCAATGAGCACGCTGAAGACCACGACGATCGCCGGCAAGGTCGATTTCACCAGCGGGCCGGTCGCCAACGTCTCTCCGGGACCGATCATCGGCACGCAATGGGTCAAGGCGCCGGCCGGCTCGAAATTCGCGCTCGATTATGTCGTGACCGAGCACGCCACCGATCCGAACGTGCCGGTCGGCGCCAAACTCATCGCTTACAACGGATAACGCATGGTGCAGGCTAGAGAACAACAGCGGCCGGGACGGAATTTCCTGTCAGCCAAAGGGATCCACAAGCGCTTCGGAGCGCTTGTGGTTCTGGAAAACCTCGACTTCTCGATGGGCGAGGGCGATGCCGTCGGCATTGTCGGTCCGAACGGTGCCGGCAAGACGACTTTCCTGAGCGCGCTGGCCGGTGCATTTCCACTGAACGCGGGAACCATCACCTTTGGCGGCCAGAACGTCACGGCGCTGACGGCGGCGGACCGTTGCCGCTCCGGGCTTGTCAGAACGCATCAGATCCCGAAACCCTTCAGCGGCATGACGACCTTCGAGAATGTCTTTGTTGCCGCCTCGCATGGCAAAACATCAAGCCGCGAGGAGGCCTATGAACGGGTTGCCGATTCTCTGCGGCTCTGCGGCATGCTCGGCGTTGCCAATCGCCGTGCCGATACGCTTGGCCTGCTCGATCGCAAACGTCTGGAGCTTGCCCGGGCGCTTGCGACCGGCCCCCGGCTGTTGCTGCTCGACGAGATTGGTGGTGGGTTGACTGATGGCGAGGCGAGCGAGCTGGTGGAGACAATTCTTGAACTACGCCGGCGCGGCATTGGCATCGTCTGGATCGAGCATATGGTCCACATTCTGCTGCAGGTCGTCGAACGGCTGATCTGCATGGATGCCGGCAAGATCATTGCCGATGGTGATCCAAAGGCTGTGATGGCTGATGCCGACGTGGTGCGCGCCTATCTTGGAGGAGCGCCCGCATGAGCATCCTTTCCATTCGCAATCTGGATGTCCGCCACGGCCTGTTGCAGGCCGTGCGCGACGTCAGCTTCAATCTGGCCAAGGGTGAGGTGCTGGCGCTCGTCGGTGCCAATGGCGCCGGCAAGACGACACTGCTGCGCTCCATTGCCGGCGCTCACCTTCCGGCCGGCGGCCAGATCATGCTCGATGGCGAGGATGTTACCGCAGTTCCCTCGCACAAGCGGATCGCCAGGGGCATTGCCCTGGTGCCGGAGGGAAGGCGGCTGTTTTCTCAAATGACAGTCGAGGAAAATCTGCTGCTCGGCAAAAGCGCCGGCCGCAAGGGCGAGTGGACTGTCGAGCGGATCTTCCATGCCTTTCCGAACCTGAAGCCGCGCCGCCACGCCAAGACCGGGCATCTCTCCGGCGGCGAGCAGCAGGCGACCGCCATCGGCCGGGCGCTGATGAGCAATCCTGATATCCTGCTGCTCGACGAAGTGTCGCTCGGCCTGTCGCCGCTGGTGGTCGACCGCGTCTATCAGCAGCTGCAAAGCCTGTTGTCGTCGGGCGCGACGATCATTCTCGTCGAGCAGGATCTGGCGCGCGCCATGGGCGTCGCAAGCCGTGTCATCTGCATGCTCGAAGGGCGCATCGTGCTCGACAGGCCGGCCAATGGGGTGACGCGCGAGGAGGTCACTCAGGCCTATTTCGGGCTCCACAGGCACGCCGCTGAAAGGAATGCCTCATGATCAACACCCTCATTCAAGGCATTCTGCTCGGCGGCTATTATGCCGTCATCGCCTGTGGACTGTCCTTCATGTTCTCGGTCATGCGCATCATCAATCTCGCCCATGGCAGCCTTGCCGTTGTTGCCGCCTACGGCCTTTGGCTGCTCGCCGCGAAACTCGGCGTCCCGCCCTTTGCCGGCCTACTGATCGTTTTGCCCGGCATGGCCGTGCTCGGCTGGCTGTTGCAGAGGTTCGTGCTCGAGCGCAGTGCGCGCGGCGGCACGCTGCTGCCGATCCTGACGACCTTTGGCCTGTCGATCGTCATCGACAATCTGCTGTTCGAGCAGTTCGGCGCCGACACGCGCTCGCTGGCGCCATTCATTGGCAATCTGTCCTACGCCTCATGGCAATTGCCGGGCCATATCTTCGTCGGCAAACTCGCCGTGCTGATGATGGTGACCGCGATCGTCATCCTCGGCGGCCTTCAGTTCTTCTTGAGCCGTTTCGCGCTCGGCCGTTCCATCCGCGCCACGGCGGAGGACCCGGATACGGCGGGGCTGGTCGGTATCGATGCCCGCAAGGTCAAGGCGGTTGCAACCGCGATCACCATGGTCACGGTCGGCATTGCCGGCGCCTTCCTGGCGATGCGTGCGACCTTCAATCCCTATTCGGGCGGCCCGCAATTATTGTTCGCCTTCGAGGCGGCCGTGATCGGCGGCGCGGGATCGCTGTGGGGAACTCTGGTCGGCGGCATTGTCCTCGGCTTGGCGCAATCCCTCGGTGCACAGATCCATCCGCAAGGCTTCCTGATCGGCGGCCATGTCGCCTTTCTCCTCGTTCTCTTCGTTCGGCTCCACCGGTTCGGCATGCCCGGGCTCGGCAGGATCCGTGCTCTTCTTCGGAGCCCGACATGACCGTGATCGCACCCGGAATTTCAGTCGAACGCTGGACGGCATCGTCCCGCCTGACATTGGCTGTCATGACAATTGCGGCGATCCTGCTGGCCGCATCGCCCGCGTTCCTGGGAGCCGGCGCTATCGATCGGATGACGGCGCTCTTCATCTACGTGATCCTGGCTGCCATGTGGAATGCGCTCGCAGGCTTCGGCGGCCTCGTTTCCGTCGGCCAACAGGTCTTCTTCGGCCTTGGTGCCTATTTTACCATCCGGCTGGCGGATGCGGGGCTCGATCCCTTCGTGTCGCTCTTCGTGGCTGCTGTTATCACTGGCATTCTCTCCGTTCCGCTTTCATGGTTCATGCTGCGGCTGAAGGGCGGAGAGTTTGCGATCGGCATGTGGGTGATCGCCGAGCTTGCCCATCTGCTTGTCAATCTCGACCGGCTCATCCAGGGAGAAACGGGCACTTCGCTCATCGCACTCAACGCCTATGAGAGCGGCACGCGTCGCGTCGTGATCTACTGGCTGGCGCTTGCCGCCATGATTGCCTTGCTCGGCGCGCTCTTTGCCCTCATGCGCAGCCGGGCAGGGGCTGCGATGCAGGCGATCCGCGACAATGAGGATGCGGCAACCTCCGTCGGCGTGCGCGTGGCCTCAACCAAGCGGTTGCTCTTCGTGCTTGCCGCCTTCGGCATCGCCGTTGCGGGCGGGCTCTGGCTGGCAACCGCGGTCACCTTCCAACCCAAGACCTATTTCAGCGTGCAATGGACCGCCTACATGATCTTCATGGTCCTGGTCGGCGGCATCGGCAAGTTCGAGGGCGCGATCCTGGGCGCCGTGCTGTTCTTCGTCGTCGAGACCGTCTTCGGCGGAACGGGCGTCTGGTATCTGGTCGGCCTTGGCGCCGCAGCGCTGCTGTTCTCGCTCTATCTACCGCAGGGCCTCTGGGGCGCGATCGAGCGACGCTTCGATCTGCAGCTGCTGCCTGTGGGATATCGGCTGACGTTTTCGGATCTGTTCAAGGACAAACAATAGCGGCGGCATCTGTCGTCGTGTTTTATGAGAAAGGTGAAATTATGCTTTTCGGCAAGACCATCCTCGTTACCGGGGTCGCCTCGGGCATCGGTGCGCGCACCGCGGAACTTGCGGGACAAATGGGCGCCGACGTCATCGGCGTAGACATGCGCGAACCGTCCTCGGGCGTCAGCTCCTTCATCAAGGGCGATATCTCGACCGCCGGCGGCGTCACAGACATCGCCCGGCAGTTGCCCAACCGCATCGATGCGCTGGCCAATGTCGCTGGGCTTTCCGGAAATACCGGCGTGGCAGCAACGCTCGCGGTCAATTTCTACGGCCTGCGCGCCCTATCGGAAGCCGTCGTGCCTCACCTGCGCGAGGGTGGTGCGATCGTCAACGTCGCCTCGATCGCCGGCTATGGCTGGCGGGTCAATCTGGAGCGGGCGAAGGCGTTGACGGCAATCGAGGGCTTTCCCGATGTCGCTTCTCTCGTCAGCGAGCATGGGCTGAAGGATGAGGAGGGTTATCCCCTGTCCAAGGAGCTTCTGCTTCTCTGGACCATGCGGGCCGCACACCAGCCTCTCTTCAGGGATCGCGGAATTCGCGTCAATGCCGTCAGCCCGGGGCCAGTGGAAACGCCGATCCTCAAGCAGTTCCGCGCCGTGCTCGGGGACGCGCGCGTCGATAGCGACATCACGCGCGTCGGTCGGGCAGGGACGTCGACCGACATCGCGCCGGCCGTCCTGTTTCTGTGCTCGGACGGCGCCCGTTGGATCAATGGCGCCAATCTTCCCACCGATGGCGGGCTGGAAGCCTCCATAAATGCCGACGTGCTCGGCTTTTAGACATCCTTCGCATCAGGAGACACGAGATGAATATTTCCCTTCTCATCAATGGCGTCGACAGACCAGCCGCTAGCGGCCGAACCTATGACCGCCTGGACCCCTTCACAGAAAAGCTGGCAAGCCGGGCGCCGGCGGCCGGGCTTGAGGATGTGGCGGCAGCAATCGAAGCTGCATCCAATGCCTTTCCGGCCTGGTCGAGCACCGGCCCCGGCCAGCGTCGCGCCATCTTGGCAAAGGCGGCCGATATCATGGACGCCAAGGTCGGCGAGTTCACGGCGCTGATGATGGAGGAGACGGGGGCAACGGCGCCCTGGGCCGGCTTCAACGTCATGCTTGCCGCCAACATCCTGCGCGAGGCGGCGGCCATGACGACGCAGATCGGCGGCGAGATCATTCCGTCCGACAAGCCCGGCACGCTTGCGATGGGCGTTCGTCAGGCGGCCGGTGTCTGCCTGGCGATCGCGCCGTGGAATGCGCCTGTCATCCTGGCAACGCGCGCCATCGCCATGCCGATTGCCTGCGGCAACACGGTGATCCTGAAGGCTTCCGAACAATGCCCCGGCACGCAGCGACTGATCGCGACGGCCCTGACGGAAGCCGGCCTGCCGGCGGGCGTCATCAACGTCATCACCAATGCGCCGGAGGACGCGCCTCAAATCGTCGAGGCGCTGATCGCTCATCCGGCAATACGGCGCGTCAATTTCACCGGCTCGACCAAGGTTGGCAAGATCATCGCCGAACTCAGCGGCAAGCATCTGAAGCCGGCGCTGCTGGAACTTGGCGGCAAGGCGCCGCTGGTGGTGCTTGAGGATGCCGATATTGACGGCGCCGTCAACGCGGCGATCTTCGGCGCCTTCATGCATCAGGGCCAGATCTGCATGTCGACCGAGCGCATCATCGTGCATCAGGCAATCGCCGGCGCCTTCGTCGCCAAGCTTGCGGCCCGTGCCAGCTCGCTGCCTGCCGGCGATCCGCGCGGCCATGTGGTGCTGGGTTCGCTGATCAGCCTCGATGCAGCCAAGAAGATGGAAGAACTGATCACCGACGCGCAGGCGAAGGGAGCCGAGCTGGTGGCCGGCGGCAAGCGCACGGGCACCGTGGTCGAAGCAACACTGCTCGACTTTGTCACGCCCGACATGCGCGTCTACTCGGAAGAATCCTTCGGGCCGGTAAAGCCGATCATCCGTGTGGCGAACGAGGACGAGGCAGTGCGCGTTGCCAACGACACCGAATATGGCCTGTCGTCGGCTGTCTTCAGCCGTGATGTGCAGCGGGCTCTTGCTGTGGCCGGACGCATCCAGTCCGGCATTTGCCATATCAACGGCCCGACTCTGAACGATGAAGCGCAGATGCCCTTCGGCGGCGTCAAGGGCAGCGGCTACGGCCGCTTCGGTGGCAAGGCGGCAATTGCCGAGTTCACCGATCTCAGATGGATCACCATCGAGGATTCGGCACAGCACTATCCATTCTGAGCGAACGAAATTGCGGCGGCCAATGGCTGATTGGCCGCCGCGAATTCTACCTCTACCGGCTAGCGCTTGTAGGCGCCAAGGCCCGGCCGATAGGCCTTGTCGTCGAGAAACTGCTTGAGGCCCTCGTCGCGTCCTCTCGTCTTGTCGAGAAACAGCATCTGTTCGAGCTTGGCGTAGATATAGTCATCGGCCAGATCCCAGGGCAGGTTGCGCACGCGTTTGAATGTGTCCTTTGCGGCCTTGAGCACGACCGGGTTCTTTTCCAGAAGTGTCGAGCAGATGGTGCGGACGCGGCTTTCGAGCTGATCGAGCGGCACGGATTCATTGATGAGGCCCATGTCACGGGCCTTTTGCCCGCCGAAGGTTTCCCCGGTCATGATGTAGTAGAGGGAATCGCGGTGGTTCATCACTTCGGCAACGGCGCGCGTGACGTTGCCGCCGGGCAGGATGCCCCAGTTGATCTCAGAAAGGCCGAAGGTGGCTTCGTCGGCCGCGATCGCCAGGTCGCACGCCACAAGCGGCGTGAAGGCGCCGCCGAAGCACCAGCCGTTGACCATGGCAATCGTTGGCTTCTCGAAATACATCAGCCGGCTCCACCAGCCGCCGGATTGTCTGCGGCTCTTCAGCGTCGCATCGCGCGGCTTGCCGTCATTGTCGCGGAAATATTCCTTCAGATCCATGCCGGCCGACCAGGATGAGCCGGCACCTCGCAGAACGAGAACACCGCAACGCTCGTCACCTTCGAGATCGTCCAGCACCTCGAGCATGCGCCTGTTGAGTGCGGGGTTCATCGCATTGCGCTTATCGGGGCGATTGAGTGTCACGAAGGCGATGCCGCCGTCGAATTCGACGAGCACCGGATCGGCCGTTGTCTTCTCTGTTTCCGTCATCTGTTTCTCCTGCACATGTTCGTTGTTTCTGGAATTTTGCCCGGCGGTCAGAGCGGCCGCGGATCGGCGTCGACATGCGATTGCCTGAGGATGTGTTTCTGCGCCTTGCCGGATGCGGTGCGCGGAATGGTTTCAACGAAGACGACGCGCAACGGGCGTTTGAAGGTAGCAAGGCGGGCGGCGCAGTGGCTGAGGATGTCTTCAGCGATCGTTTCGGGGGAGGCGGGTACGACGAAAGCAACACCGCTCTCGCCCCAACGCGCATCCGGAATGCCAATGACGGCCACATCGCGCACGGCTGGATGTGTCGCGATGACAGCTTCCACTTCGGCCGGAAAGACATTCTCGCCACCGCTGATAAACATGTCTTTCAACCGGTCAGGTATGTAGATCAGGCCTGTCTCGTCACGCCTGCCGAGATCGCCGGTTCGATACCATCCATCGACAAAGGCGGCTGCCGTCTCCTTCGGCTTGTTCCAGTATCCCGGTGTCACGGCCGGCCCGCGCAGCCAGATCTCGCCCACTTCACCATCGGCAACATCCGTGCCGTCCGGCGACACGAGGCGCACATCGGTCAGTGGTGCGGCAAAGCCGACGCTGCCGCGATGGGCAGCGATCATGTCCTTGTCGAGCGGCATGTGCAAGACGGTACCCGCTTCGCTCATGCCGTAGCCGTTGACGAGGGCAATATCATCCTGGAGAAATCCCTCGATCAGGGCAGGCGAAAGCGGGGCGCCGCCGATGAAGATGGCCCTTAAGGCTTTCAAAGCGGCGGGATTCCAATGGGGCGATGCGCGCAATGCCGACGCCATCTGTGGCACGGCGAAATAATGCGTCACGCCGAGAGCGGGATCGGCGAGGAGGGAGAGTGTCCGCTCCGGCTGGAAGCGATCCGAGATCACAAGCCGTCCGCCCATGAGCAGCGTCGTGCGCGCGATGGCGATGATGCCGATCGTGTGGAAGAAGGGCAGGTCGCAGAGCGTCACGGATCGCGCCGTCACCTCGCCGACGAGAGCGAAATTGATCGACGAGGAGAAGGCGTTGCGCCGGGTGATGATCACGCCCTTCGGCGTGCCTGTCGTGCCGGAGGTGTAGAGAATGATGCAGGGCGTATCCGCCGGAATTTGTGGGCCGGCATGGCGGTCCGAAGTCTTCAGGCGCGAGAGAAACCCTTCGGCACCCTCCACAGTCAGGACTTGCGGCAAGGTCGGTCCGATCTCGCCGGCGACACCGCCGAATTCCTGATCGACGATCAGCATATGCGGGCGGCAGTCCGCAAGGATCTGCTGAAGCTCCGCTGTGCTGAGCCGCCAATTAAGGGGTATGAAGATTGCGCCACGACGCTGGCAACCGATACATGCGACGATTTCGGCAATCGAGTTGCGGCCGAGATAGGCAATGCGCGGATGGTCTTCGCGGTCAGGGAAGGCTTTTGCAAGGAAGCCCGCGCAGCGCGACACCAGCTCATCGAGTTCGCCATAGCTCAACTCTCTGCCTGTCGCTGCCTCGATCAGCGCCTGATGGTCTGGGGCGATTTTGGCCCGGAAGACAAGAGGGTCGTCCGTCTCCAATCCGACCGGACCGATTTCCGCCTGCACCCGTTGCGGTACCTCTTGCATGTGCTCCTCCATTTCGCTTCTCCTCAAGCGAAATTTGTACGTAACACATACAATAATAATCCCATCCGTCACAAGGGAAATTTGCTGCGCACATGAAATTATGCTTGTAAGGCTAGCAGCGTTCGCGGGCGGCACCCGCCATGGAGGAATGATGGCGGCCGGAAAAAGCGATGAGAAAAGCCAACGGTCGGAAAGCGTGGACGACCTGCGCCGGATCGATCTCGGCCGCCTGGAAAATGTCCTTGGATTTCACCTGCGCATGGCCAATGTCGCGCTCTATCATGACTTTTCCAAAGCCATGGAAGAGCTTGGTTTGACGCAGAAGCAGGTCGCCGTGCTGGAGCTGATCGCAGAGAACGAGGGCGCGAGCCAGATCGATATCGCCGCAACGCTCGGCATGGACCGTGCCACGATGATGGCGCTGGTCAACCGGCTGGAAGATCGCGATCTGGTGGAGCGTCGGCCGTCTCCAGTCGATCGACGTCGCCAGCAATTGATCCTGACAGGCGCCGGGCAGGATATGCTCACCGCGTGTCGCCAGCTGATATCGGCGCATGAGCGCAAATTCACCGAACGTTTCTCGGATAAGGAGTTGAAAACCTTTGTCGGTTTCCTGAAACGCGTCTATGCCGGCGATCATTCGGATTGAGGTTGGGCGTGCCACGGAATCGGCAGTTCCGGCCGCGATCCTTGACAAGCATCGAATGTTTATGAAGGTTGAGTGTCATGGGTGAAGTGACTGATTGGTTATCTTTTACAAGTCCGATCAGTCGGAAGAACGCCGCTGAGGCGGTGTTCGAAGATATTCGTTCGGCAATTACATCGGGACGGTTGGCTGTGGGAACACGGCTGCCCTCCGAGGCGCAGCTTGCGAGCCGCTATGGCGTGAGCCGCCCCATCGTCCGCGAAGCGCTGCGCTCGCTACAGACCTTGGGGCTTACGCAGACGCGCACGGGCAGCGGCACTTTCGTGGTCACGTCGGCACCCAGCGCTGAATTGCACTATGGCCGCTATTCGGCGCGCGATCTCATCGAGGCGCGGCCTTTCATCGAGGTGCCGGCCGCCGGCTGGGCAGCGTTGCGGCGCACGGATGCTCAACTGGCACGATTGCTGGAACTATGCGACGAGATGGACGTCCAGGAAGACCCTCACAAGTGGGTGCAACTCGACTCCGAATTCCACAGCATGATCGCGGAAGCCTCCGGAAACGCCGTCTTCGCCAAGATCGTCACGGATGCCCGCGACGCGCTGATGCAGCAATCGGAGCTTGTCAACATGATGGCGCAACGGCGTGTCGCCTCTAATGTCGAGCACCGCCAGATCGCCGAGGCGATCGTGGCGGGTTCGGAGCAGGAGGCCATCGCCGCGATGGAGGCCCATCTCGGTCAGGTCAAGCAGGTGGTGACCACCATTATAGGTGAGGATCCGCCGCACCGTTGATGGCTGCGGGCAGGTTGGCGAGCCGCTCTGGCCGGAGCGCTTCGAAAAGCTGCTCTGCGGTCAGGTGTCCATGATCCAGCACGATTTCGGGCACGGTGCGCCCGGTTGCCAACGCCTCGCGAGCGACCTGTGTCGCCGCCTGATAGCCGATGAGCGGGTTGAGCGCGGTCGCAAGGCCGATCGATTCCTGCAGGCGCTGCGCCATGATGGCCGGGTTGGCGGTGATGCCGTCGACGCAACGTTCGGCAAGGATATGGCAGGCCGCCGTCAAATGCGTGATGCTTTCCGACAGTGAGCGCACGATGATCGGTTCGAACGCGTTGAGCTGCAGCTGTCCTGCTTCTGCGGCCATGGTCACGGTGATGTCGTTGCCGATCACCGAGAAGGCGACCTGGTTGACCATTTCCGGGATCACCGGATTGACCTTGCCCGGCATGATGCTCGATCCGGCCTGCATCGCCGGCAGGTTGATTTCACCGATGCCAGCGCGGGGGCCGGAAGACAGCAGGCGCAAGTCGTTGCAGGTCTTCGACAATTTGACCGCGACACGCTTCAGCACGCCGGAGAGATGCACGAAGGCGCCGGGATCCTGCGTGGCCTCGATCAGATCGCTGGCTGTCACCAGCGGACGGCCCGTCAGCCGTGCGAGATGACTACAGGCGAGTGCTGCATAGCCGACCGGCGCATTGAGGCCGGTGCCGATGGCGGTCGCGCCGAGATTGATTTCATGCAGCAGAGCTGTGGATTCGATGAGGCGTGAGCGGTCTTCGCCGAGCATCACGGCAAAGGTCCGGAATTCCTGGCCGAGGGTCATCGGCACGGCGTCCTGTAGCTGCGTGCGCCCGACCTTCAGAATGCTATCGAATTCCCTGGCTTTACGCGCGAAAGCCAATTGCAGGATCTCCATTGCCGAGGCCAGCCCGTCGATTGCTTCGATCAGCGCGACATTGACGGCTGTCGGATAGGCGTCATTGGTGGACTGGCTGAGATTGACATGGTCGTTCGGGTGCAGATGGGCATAGTCGCCCTTGGTGTAGCCGAGCAACTCAAGCGCCCGATTGGCGATGACCTCGTTGGCGTTCATGTTGGTCGAGGTGCCGGCGCCGCCTTGGATGACATCGACGACGAATTGCTCGTGAAGCTCGCCGGCGCGAATTTCGCGGCAGGCCCGCACAATGGCGTCGAGCTTTTGCTTGTCGAGCAGGCCAAGCTCATGGTTGGCAAGGGCGGCGGCTTCCTTGACGAAGGCGAGGCCGCGGATCAGATGCGTGTAACGCCCGATCGGCGTGCCCGTTACCTGGAAGTTTTCCACGGCGCGTGCGGTGTGCACCCCCCAATAAACCTCGGCCGGAATATCCTTCGTGCCCAGCAGATCATACTCACTTCGCGTCGCGACCACATTATCCTCCTAAGGTCCGGCTCGCCATATCTGTCAAGCTGTAAGACAGATTTATGAATCTGTTATCCGCTACGCCCAAGCGCGTCAATAAGCTCATGGCCGGCTTGACATCGCAGTGGTTCTATTACTAAGAGGAAAAAATCTGTCATACAGCATTACAGGATCGCCGCCGATCATAAGTCTTGATCGATGGTTCGATCGAAGCGGAAGGCATCCAGGCGGGTGCGAATGGAGCACCCCGGGACCCGCCCACAGACAACGGCTCAAGGGAGGAGCAATGTCAGTCGAAACCACTGAGAATATCCCGGCGGACCGCCGGCCGCCGGCCAATGAAGATCTTGGCTACCACAAGGCGCTGAAGCCGCGGCAGATCCAGATGATCGCCATTGGCGGCGCTATCGGCACCGGTCTTTTCCTCGGCGCAGGCGGTCGGCTCGCAGCGGCAGGCCCGGCCCTCATCTTCGTCTACGCGATCTGCGGCTTCTTCGCCTTTCTGGTGCTGCGTGCGCTTGGCGAATTGATTATGCATCGCCCAAGCTCCGGCTCCTTCGTCTCCTATGCCCGTGAGTTCTATGGCGAGAAGATGGCATTTGCCGTTGGCTGGATGTATTGGCTGAACTGGGCCATGACCTCGGTTGCCGATGTCACGGCCGTTGCGCTCTACATGAATTTCTTCAAGCACTATGTTCCGTGGCTTGCCGGCATCGACCAGTGGGTCTTCGCGCTGATTGCTTTGGTGATCGTGCTCGGCATGAATCTTCTGTCGGTCAAGGTCTTTGGTGAGCTCGAATTCTGGTTCAGCCTGGTCAAGGTGCTGGCGCTTGTCAGCTTCCTGGTCATCGGCATCTATTTCGTCGTCTCCGGCACCCCGGTGGCAGGTCATTCGGCTGGTTTCAGCATCATCAGCGATAGCGGCGGCTTTTTCCCCAATGGCATCCTGCCGGCCTTCGTCATCATACAGGGCGTGGTCTTTGCCTATGCATCGATCGAGCTGATCGGCACGACAGCGGGCGAGACCGAAGATCCACGCAAGGTCATGCCGCGCGCGATCCGCACCGTGGTTGCCCGCCTGCTGATCTTCTATGTCGGCTCTGTCCTGCTTTTGTCCCTGCTTCTGCCCTACACCGCCTACAAGTCCGGTGAGAGCCCCTTCGTCACCTTCTTCGGCGCCGTCGGCATCAAGGGGGCAGACATCATCATGAACCTTGTGGTGCTGACCGCCGTGCTGTCCTCGCTGAATGCCGGCCTCTACTCCACCGGTCGCATCCTGCACTCTATGGCAGTTTCCGGCTCGGCGCCTGCAGCGCTTGCGAAGATGAACAAGGCCGGCGTGCCCTATGGCGGCATTGCCGTTACCGCCGCAGTGACCGTCATCGGTGTGGCGCTCAATGCCGTTGTTCCTTCGTCGGCCTTCGAGATCGCTCTGAACCTTTCAGCCCTGGGCATCATTTCGGCCTGGGCCGTCATCGTGCTCTGCCAGCTGAAACTCTGGAAGCTGTCGAAGCGCGGCGAGATGGTGCGGCCGGATTTCCGCATGTTCGGCGCGCCCTATACCGGCCTTTTGACGCTGTTGTTCCTGTTTGCCGTGCTGGTGCTGATGGCATTGGATTATCCGGTTGGGACATGGACGATCGCGTCGCTGATCCTGATCGTGCCGGCTTTGGTGATCGGCTGGTATCTGCTGCGTGACCGCATCCATCGGCTGGCCGCCGAGCGAGGCCAATCTTGACGGCCGGAAAGATCAATCCGCTGGTGGCAGTCATCGCCACCGGCGGAACCATTGCGAGCGAGCGCGCCGATAACGGCGCGAGTACGCCGTCGCTGTCGGGGAAGAGCCTGCTGTCTCTTCTTCCCGAAATGCCGGTCGCATTGCGGCCCATCGAACTGATGGCAAAGGATTCCGCGAGCATGACCCTCACGGATATGCAGCGGATCAGCGACAAGATTGGCGAGCTTCTGCAGGATGCCGACGTGAGCGGCATTGTCGTTCTGCACGGCACGGATGCGATGGAAGAGACGGCGCTGCTCGTCCATCTGCAGTATGAACTGACCAAGCCCGTGCTGTTCACGGGCGCGCAGTTCACCGCGGATCACCCCAGGGCTGACGGGCCTGCCAATCTTGCGGCCGCAGTCGTTGCCGCAACCGATCCCGAGAATGCAGGTCGCGGCGTGCTTGTCTGTTTTGGCGGTCGGCTTTTGCCTGCATGGGGGCTCTACAAGCAGTCTTCGGATGTTGCCGATGCCTTCCGGCAATCACGCCCGCTTGAAAATCCGCAGAGCCCGCGCCTTGCCGCAGCGCTCGATAGCGTGCGTGTCGACGTTGTGGCGATCTATCCGGGTTGCGACTCGGTGCATGTGGATGCCAGTATCAGAGCCGACGCCCATGGCATCGTTCTCGCCGCTCTCGGCTCGGGCAATGCCAATCCGCGTCTGGTCGAAGCGGTCAGGCGCTGTGCCGGTGTCGGCGTGCCTGTCGTGGTGTCGAGCCGGGTGCCGGACGGACTGCTCGTTTCGAGCTATGGCGGCGGCGGCGGCGGACATGATCTCGCCGATGCCGGCGCAGTTCATTCCTCGACGCTGCGGCCCGGGCAGGCAAGAATCCTGCTGGCAGCCCTCGTCGCGTCCGGCGCTGGTGCCGAGGTCATCGCGCAGGCGTTCTCCGATTTTTCAAGCGACACTCCATCCTGATCTCACTCCGTGTCGTGAAGTCATAAAAGCGGGCCGCTCGTCGATTGACGGCGCGGCCCGAAGTTTGACTGGAGAGTGCAATCGTCAGGCCGGCCGCGCCGCATTGGTGACAACGACGGGGATCAGCAAATCGCCCCAATTGCCGTCGCCACCGTGGTGGCGGGAAGAGCGGACGAGCTCGACGGAGACGCCAGCTTCGACCGCATTCATGACGGCCTGGTTGAGGCGGTGCAGTTCATTCGCCAGCATACGGATGACGGCCTGCTGGTCGGTGTTCATGGTGAGAGATTGCTCCTCGGCTCTCTCGCGAACGCGTGCTATCGATGGCATGTCATTCTCCTCCTGTCGAATTGAGTGTTACTCTGCTGCCGGCTTGAACTGCGCGTGCTCGGTCGAGCCATGCATGGCCGTGGTGGAAGACTGGCCGCCGGTGATCGCCAGCGACACGGCGTCGAAATAGCCGGTGCCGACCTCGCGCTGGTGCTTGGTGGCGGTATAGCCGTTGGCTTCTGCGGCAAATTCGGCTTCTTGCAATTCGGAATAGGCGGCCATCTGGCGGGCCTTGTAGCCGCGAGCAAGTTCGAACATGCCGAAGTTCAGCTGATGGAAGCCGGCAAGCGTGATGAACTGGAACTTGTAGCCCATCGCGCCCAGCTCGCGTTGGAACTTGGCGATTGTCGCGTCATCCAGATTTTTCTTCCAGTTGAAGGACGGCGAGCAATTATAGGCAAGCAGCTTGCCGGGATGAACGCGATGCACCCCTTCTGCAAACCGGCGCGCCTGCTCGAGATCCGGCTTCGACGTCTCGCACCAGATGAGGTCGCAATGCGGCGCGTAAGCCACGGCGCGGGCGATGCACGGATCGATACCGTTTCGGACCTGGTAGAAGCCCTCGACCGTACGGCCTGCATCATAATCGACGAAGGGCTGGTCGCGCTCGTCGATATCGGAGGTCAGAAGCTTGGCAGCCTCCGCGTCCGTGCGGGCGACGACCAATGTCGGCACACCCATGACGTCGGCCGCGAGACGCGCGGCGTCGAGATTGCGGATATGGGCAGCCGTCGGGATGAGAACCTTGCCGCCGAGATGGCCGCACTTCTTCTCCGAAGCGAGCTGATCCTCGAAATGGACGCCCGCGGCACCGGCCTCGATATAGGCCTTCATGATCTCGAAGGCGTTGAGGGGGCCGCCGAAGCCAGCTTCGGCATCGGCAACGATCGGCGCGAACCATGTGTCGACCGAAAGGCCCTTGCCCTCGGCAGTCTCTATCTGATCGGCCCGCTGCAGGGTGCGATTGATGCGCTTTGCCAGTTCAGGGCCCGCGTTGGCGGGGTAGAGGGACTGGTCGGGATACATGGCCGAGGCGGTGTTGGCGTCCGCTGCGACCTGCCAGCCCGAGAGATAGATCGCCTTCAGCCCGGCACGGACCATCTGCATGGCCTGATTGCCTGAGAGCGCGCCGAGCGCGTTGACGAAATCCTCTTCGTGAATGAGCTGCCAGAGCCGGTTCGCACCCATCTCGGCGAGCGAGTGGCGAATGGTGATTGATCCACGCAGCCGCTTCACATCCTCGGCGGTATAGGGGCGCTCGACACCATCGAAACGCCCGCTTGGCGCGCCTGGGATCAGTTTGTAAAAATCTGTCATGACAATCTCCTGATGCTCTTCTATCCGCCGTTTGATCATTGTGGGATACATGACTAGATTTACAAGAATGCGCGCGAAAGGCCAGAAAAACCAAAGGAGACCATTAGATAAAAGGGTTATGATGTGCTATCGTTGACAGCAATCTTCGGTAAATTTGTAAATATTGTAAATCTCAACTTTGGACGATTCTTGTAAAAGGAATGACAAATGGCTGAGCGCAAGATCTTTGCAGGCCCTCGGGTTCGACGCGTTCGTATGGGGCTTGGTCTGACGCAGACGACCATGGCGCAAGCCCTTGAGATTTCGCCGTCCTATCTCAATCTCATCGAACGCAACCAACGGCCGCTGACCGTTCAGCTGCTGTTGAAGCTGTCGTCGGTCTACAAGATCGACCTTGATGAACTGCAGGGTGAACAGAGCGGTAATGCCGGGCAGTTGCGCGAGATCTTTGCCGATCCGCTACTGGTCGGCGAAATCCCCGCCGATCAGGAGCTGATCGAGCTTGCCGAAATTGCGCCCAATGCCGCGAATGGCATGATCCGGCTTTACCGAGCCTATCGCGAACAGGCGGCGCGGCTGTCCGATCTCGCCGAACTTCTTGGCCGCGAGGGGCGGGTTGCTGATGTGGCCGGCCCGCGCTTACCTCTGGACGAGGTCCACGATCGGCTGCAGGGCAGGGCGAATTTCTTTGCTCGTATCGAGGATGCCGCAGAGGCCTTTCACGCCCACCTCGCACCCGGCGATGATATGGCGAGCGCCCTTAAAGCATGGCTGAAAAGCGAGCATGGCATTGCCGTGCGCCTGCTGCCGGTGCGTGCCATGCCGGGTCTGCGCCGGCGCTACGACCGCCATTCCATGCGCCTCTTCCTTTCGGAACGCTTGTCGCCCTTCGATCAGCTTCGGGAGATCGCGACCGAAGTCTCGCTGCTTGTGATGCGCGATGAGATTACTTCTGAACTGGAGGCTCTTGCCCTGTCGACGCCGGAAGCCAAGCGCATCGCTCGCTTCGAGCTGGCGCGCTATGCTTCGCATGCTCTGCTGATGCCCTATTGCGCCTACCTTTCAGCCGCCCAACGCCTGCATTACGATATTGACGGGCTCAGCGCCCGCTTCGGCGTTTCCTATGAGCAGGCCGCCACGCGCCTGACCACCTTGCAGCGTCCCGGCGCCTTCGGCATCGCCTTTTTCCTGATGGAAATCGACAGTGCCGGCCATCGTCTGCGAAAGGCGGGAGCACAGGGTTTTCCGCAAGCCCGCTTCGGCGGAGGCTGTCCCAAGCTCAATATTCACGCCGCCTTTGCTCAGCCGGGACAGATACTGGCCGACGCGACGGAAATGCCGGATGGGGTGGGTTTTCTGACGATATCGCGCAGCGTCGAAGGTCCTCGGGCGGACTTTGGTGAAAGGGTGCGCCGTACGGCGCTTCTCATCGGCTGCGATATTGCGCATCGCGAGGAAGTCACCTACGGACGTGTGACCGGTTCAGCACCGGTGGCGATCGGTCCGGCCTGTCGGCTGTGCGAGCGTCAGGGCTGTCTGGCGAGAGCGGAGCCACCGGTGACGCGCCCTCTTGGTCTCGACGAAATGGCGACGGGTCTTAGTGTATTTGATTTTCAATGATCGCATTGGCTGCCGATAACGAGGCGGGCCTGACAGCAGATATAGCATGTTAAAATCTATCGTTTATGTGGATAATCCTTGCGTCAATACCGAAGTAAATAGCATGGGATTCCTCGCGCGGCGCGCGCGCCCTCTCTAGGTTCCGCGCAGACAAGGAGTCCGACACCCATGAATTTTGCCAGGCGAACATCTGCTGCCATTTTTGCTGCCGCGCTTTCCTGCGGCGCGCTTTTTACCACGATCGCGCATGCTGATGCGACGCTCGATCGCATCAAGGGTCGCGGGGCGCTGACGGTCGGTGTCATTCTGTCGGGTGCGCCTTTCGGCTATATCGATCCAGCAAGCCAGGAGCAGAAGGGCTATAATCTCGACATCGCCAAGGCGCTTGCCGAGAAGCTCGGCGTCAAGCTGGAAACGGTGACGGTAACGCCGCCGAACCGGGTGCAGTTCCTGCAGCAGGGCAAGGTCGATATCCTGATCGCCAACATGCAGTACACCGAAGAGCGCGCGAAGATCCTCGATTACGTGCCGACGCCTTATGACCGCAGCGGTGGCGCCGCTGTCGGCCGCAAGGATAGCGGCCTGAACGACTGGAGCGACCTCAAGGGCAAGCCGGTTTGCGTCTCCCAGGGCTCGAACTACACGCAGCCGCTGATCGAACAATATGGTGCCGAAGTGAAGGCGCTCCCGAGCCAGCCGGAATCGCTTCTGGCACTGCAGGGCGGCAATTGCGTCGCTGCCGTGCATGTCGGCGCGACCGTCGGTCTCCTTCTTCAAGATCGTCCGGAAGACTGGAAGGATTACAAGATCCTGTTCCCCACCGAACTCGTTCCCTCGGATTCGGTGATCTGGCTACGCAAGGGCGATGGCGACACGCGCGAAGCGCTCGACAAGGCAATTCTTGATCTGCATGCCAATGGCAAGCTCCTCGAATACGCCAAGGCGAACCGCCTGCTCAACACGACCTTCCTGGAAGAGAAACACAAGAAGCTCGAGGGCAAGTGACCTTGTCGGTCGCTTGAGGAGCGGATTGCATGGGGAATTCGATTCTTCAGACCTTCATCGACTGGACTGGCAAGATCGGGCTCCACTACGAGTTCCTGGCCAGCGGCTATGAATCGCAGATCTGGCGTGGTGGTTTCATCACCACGCTTTATTTGATTGCGATCCTCATTCCGGTCAGCCTGATTCTCGGCCTGCTGTTCGCCGCCATGCTGACATCCGGCCGCAAGGCCCTGTCCGCGCCGGTCAGGGCGTTCATCGAAGTGACCCGCAATACGCCGACACTGGTGCAGCTGATGTTCAGCTTTCTGGTGCTGAACACGCTCGTTTCCAATGGTCTTGGCGGCGCACAGCATAATCCTTTGACGCCGTTCTTCTGGGTGATTGCCGTCGTTGGGCTACATGTGGCCGCGCTCCATGCCGATGCGCTTCGCGCCGGCATCGAGGCTGTGCCGGACCAGACTGTCGAGGCGGCCCGTGCGATCGGTTTTACCCGCCTGCAAATCCTGCGTTTTGTCGCAATACCCCTTGCCATCAGGGCGTCTTTGCCGGCGATCGTCAACAACATGATCAATCTGGTGAAGCTGACTACCGTCGGCAATGCGATCGCGGTCAGCGAGATCACCTATGCCTCGATCATGGTCTGGACGCAGCGCGATAATGTCGTCGAGCTGATGATCGTCATTCTGCTGTTCTTCAGCGCCATCAATTTTGCCGTGGCGAGGATCGGGCGCTGGGTCGAGAAGCGGCTTGCCGTGCCGGGCTTCGGGGTCGGCACATGAGCGTTGCAAAACTTTCCCCCGCTCCTTCGAGCAACTGGTTGCCCTGGGCGTTTGGCGCTCTGGTCGCGGCGGCTGTCGTCTGGCTTCTCGCCGATCTCTCGCTGCTGCACGTGCTGATCGAATGGCTGCCCTATCTCGGCAGCGGCTTCCTGATGAATATCCTCATCAGCCTGCTCGCAATGGCAGGCGGTACATTGGTCGGCGTGGCGCTCGGCATTCTCGAGCTGACGCCGCTGAAGATCGTCCGCTATCCGGTGGTTGCCTACGTCCAGATCTTCCGCAATGCGCCGCATCTCGTGTTGATCTTCGCGACGACCTATATTTTCCCCTTCGAAATCGTCGTCTTCGGCCACTATCTGCCGTTTCCCGATTGGGTGAAGGCTGTCATCGGGCTTGCCATTCCGGCCAGCGCGTATGTTGCCGAGATCACACGCGGCGCTATCCAGTCGATCCCGACAACGCAGTGGGAGGCGTCGAAGGGGCTCGGCTTTTCCCGGATGCAGGCGCTGCGCTGGATCATCGTGCCGCAATGCGCCCGCCGCTCGCTTCCGCCCTGGATGAATCTGTTCGCCTCGATCACCATGGCAAGCGCGCTCGCCTCGCTGGTCGGCGTCCATGAATTGCTGCATGCGGCGACCGATGCCAGCACCGCCGTGCGCCGCCTGGATTTCACCGTGCTTGCCTATCTCGTCGTGATGGCGGCGTTCTTTGCCCTTTGCTATCCCATTTCCAGCCTGACGCGCCGCCTCGAGCGCCGCCTCAAAGCTTAAAGGAGCCGGCATGAGCCAAGCTCAGATCAATCCGATCGTCGAACTGGCCGACGTGCATCTCGCCTTTGGATCGACCGAGGTCCTGAAGGGCATCGATCTGACGGTTGCGCGCGGCCAGACCGTTTCGATCATCGGCCCGTCCGGCTCCGGCAAGTCGACGATCCTGCGCTGCATCAATGCGCTGGTTGCGCCGCAGACCGGGCGCATCACGGTCAACGGCGCGCGCGTCGACCAGATGCGCAGCGAGGCCGAGCGTATCAAGCTCAGACAGAAGATCGGGATCGTCTTCCAGCAGTATAATCTCTTTCCGCACCTGTCCGTGCTCGACAATATCACGCTGGCGCCGACACGAATTCTCGGTGTCAGCAAGACCGAAGCCGAACGTCACGCCCGCGATCTGCTGGCGCAGGTACGCCTGTCCGAGAAGGCGGGCGTCTATCCCGGACAGCTTTCCGGCGGCCAGCAGCAGCGTGTGGCGATCGCTCGGGCCTTAGCGATGCGACCCGATCTTGTGCTGTTCGACGAGGTGACTTCGGCGCTCGATCCCGAAACCGTCGGCGAGGTGCTTGCCGTCATTCGTGATCTCGTCAAGGAAGGCATGACCAGCATCCTGGTGACGCACGAAATGCGCTTTGCCGAAGAAATCAGCGATGCCGTGGTCTTCACCGAGAATGGCCTTATCGTTGACCAGGGGGCGCCCGAGGATATCTTCCAGAAGTCGACGAACGCCCGTATCCGCCGTTTCGTCAACGGACTTGCCGGCGGCCGCAACTCGCTTGAAGACGGCGAAGGCATCTGAAGGGATCGATGATGGAAAAGACCTTTCCGCTGACCATCGCCTTTGCCGAGGCTATCGTCTCTGCCGAACCGTTGAAGGATGAGGCTGCCGTTGCCACCGCGCGCAAGGCGATCGTCGATTGGCTTGCTTGTGCCTTCGGTGGCGCTGATGATCGCACGACGCGCATCCTGCTGGAACAGCTGCCGGCGGGCGCAGGCGAGGCTGTGATTATCGGGCAGGGACGTCGCACCGATGCGCTGACCGCCGCCTTGATCAATGCCCATGCCGGCCATGTGCTTGATTATGACGATGTGCATGCGAGCGTGCGCGGTCATCCGACGACGGTGATCGTGCCCGTGCTGCTCGCACTGGCATCGGAAGAGCGGCTGTCGGCCGATCAGCTGATCGCCGGTTATATCGTCGGTCTCGAGGCCATGGCGCGTCTCGGCCTTGCGATCGGCATGCGCCATTACGAGAACGGTTTTCACGCGACCGCGACGCTCGGCACCATCGCTGCCGCTGCGGCTGTCGCGCATGTGCTCGGCTACTCGGTCGAAGAAACCGCAACGGCGCTGGGTCTTGCCGCCACGCATTCGAGCGGCTTGCGTCTGCAGTTCGGCCACGACGCCAAGCCCTATCACGCCGGTATGGCGGCGCGCTCCGGTCTGCTGTCTGCCAAGCTCGCCAAGGCAGGCTTTGGCGGCGCCAGGGATTTTCTCGACAATCCGATCGGCTTCTTCTCGGCCTTCGCGTTTGGCGAACAGCGACCGCAGGCGGCGGTGGAAGGTTGGGGCACTCCCTGGCAGATCGTTGCTCCGGGTCTGACGCTCAAGGCGTTTCCATGCTGCACGGCCAGCCATCCGGTCGGCATGATCGGCCTTCAGCTACATGGCGAAGGGCTGAATGCCGAAACGATCGACGAGGTGGTCATCACCTTCCCGCCGGGCGGCGATGCGGCGCTGGTCGTGACAAACCCCACGACCGGTATCGACGCTCGCTTCAGCGCCGAATATGTCTTCGCCACCGCGTTGGTCGATGGTGCGCTGAAGATCAGCCATTTTGGCGAGACGCCGGTGCGCGACGATTTGATGACAATCGCACGGCGCGTTCGCCGCCGGCACGATGAGACGGCCCCGCGCATGTCCAACGATCCGAAGACGCGCTTCGTCATTGCCGAAGTGACGCTCAGGGACGGAAGCCGGCTGGTCCGCGAGTTCAAGGGCTTGCCGGGTTTGAGCGATCCGACTGAAAAATTCCACGATGCGACGGGCAATCACCCGTCCGTATCGGCCATTCCCGAACTGGTGAGGACCATGCGCAGCGAGGACGATCTTCATCGTCTCATCGCGCTTTTGGCTCACCGTCCGAATTGATCTTCTTCCAAGAAACGCAAGGCATCTATCCATGAGTACGACACGCAAGATCCATCTCGGCCTTTTCCTGCAGGGTGCCGGTCATCATGTGTCCGGCTGGCGTCATCCGGAGGCGGAGGCCGGCAGCGAGAATTTCGATCTCCTGCGCCGGGTCGCGCAGATCGCCGAAGCCGCCAAGTTCGACATGCTGTTCCTGGCCGATGGCCTGACGAGCGGCCTCGATGCGCATCCATCGATGATCGCCCGCTTCGAGCCGCTGACGCTGCTTGCGTCGCTTGCCATGGTGACGGAGAAGATCGGCCTTGCCGCCACGGCCTCCACCACCTATGGCGAACCCTATCATCTGGCCCGCGCCTTCGCCTCGATCGACCATCTGAGCCACGGCCGCGCCGCCTGGAACATCGTCACGACCTCCTACGCGCGCACCGCCGCCAATTTCTCCAAGAGCCATCCGGAGCATGACGAGCGCTATGCCGTGGCCGAAGAGTTCGTCGACGTCGTGCGCGGCCTCTGGGACAGCTGGGCCGACGATGCCTTTCCGAAGGACAAGGAAAGCGGCGTCTATGCCGATCCTGC
Organism: Rhizobium sp. A22-96; assembly: GCF_053521805.1. Lineage (NCBI taxonomy): Bacteria > Pseudomonadati > Pseudomonadota > Alphaproteobacteria > Hyphomicrobiales > Rhizobiaceae > Rhizobium > Rhizobium sp. A22-96. The sequence goes on along the minus strand of NZ_JBNWDQ010000001.1, from coordinate 791,620 downwards.
CAAGGTGCGGGTGCTCGATCACGCCGGCAAATATTATTCGGTCAAAGGACCGCTGAACATCCCGCGCTCGCCGCAGGGCCATCCGATCCTCATTCAGGCCGGTTCCTCCGGCCCCGGCCAGGATCTTGCCGCTCGTACCGCCGATATCGTCTTTACCGCCCAGCAGAGCCTCGACGAGGCGCAGGCCTTCTACAAGAGCCTGAAGGGCCGCGTCGTCGGCTTCGGGCGCAGTGCGGACGATGTCGCCGTCATGCCCGGCTTCCTGCCCGTTATCGGCAGGACGGCCGCCGAAGCGCGCGAGAAGCTCGATGTGCTGAACCGCTGGACGGATATCAAGAGCGCCATGCCGCTGCTGGAAGAACGCATTGGTCATAGCCTGACCGATTATGATCTCGACGGCCCGTTGCCCGATCTGCCGATCTCGGATCAGTTGCGCAGCCGCGCCGAATTGTTGACCGAACTTGCCCGCCGTGAAAAGTTGACGATCCGAGAGCTTGCCCTGCGCGTTGCTGCCGGCCGCGGCCATCACATCGTGCTTGGCACGGCCGAGGAGATCGCTGACCGCATGCAGCTATGGTTCGAGAATGGCGCTGCTGATGGTTTCAACGTCATGCCGCCCTTCTTCCCGGCCGGCCTTGAGGATTTCACCCGTGAGGTCGTGCCGATCCTGCAGGATCGGGACCTCTTCCGCCGCGACTACGAGGGCACGACGCTGCGCGATCATCTTGGTCTCAAGCGGCCTGCCTGGGCGTGACGGTCGCCGAGGTGTTAAGCCTCGGCTTCAGGTCATTTGCTGAGATCAAGCGTACAGACCGAACTGGGCGTTATGCAGTCGGGCATAGGCTCCGCGCCGGGCAAGCAGCTCGTCGTGCGATCCTTGCTCGACAATGCCATTGTCGCCCATGACGATGATGCGGTCGGCATTGCGGATGGTCGACAGCCGGTGGGCGACTACCAGTGTCGTGCGCCCCTTCGCGAGCTCCAACAGCGCCTGCTGGATGGCATATTCCGTTGCCGTATCCAGCGCCGAGGTGGCCTCATCGAGAATGAGGATCGGTGGATCCTTGAGGAAGATGCGGGCAATCGCCAGACGCTGCTTCTGCCCGCCCGAGAGCTTGACGCCACGCTCGCCCGTCGGTGTATCGAGCCCGGCGGGCAGGGAGCGCACGAATTCGTCAAGCGAAGCGCGTTGCAGCGCCTTCATGATGTCTTCGTCGGTCGCTCCCAACCTTCCATAGGCGATGTTTTCGCGAATGGTCGAGCCGAACAGGAAGACGTCCTGTTGCACGATGCCGATCTGGCTGCGCAGCGAGGCCTGCGTCATGTCGCGGATATCGATGCCGTCAATGGTGATGCTGCCTGATGTCACGTCGTAAAAGCGCGGCAGCAGCGAGCAGATGGTCGTCTTGCCAGTGCCGGAGGCGCCGACGAAGGCGACGGTCTCGCCGGCTGCGATTGTCAGGTTGAGATCCTTGAAGATCGTGGTCTGATCTGAGTAGCCGAAGGCGACGCTGTTATAGGCGATATCACCCTTCAGATGCTCGACCGTAACTGCATTTGCCCTGTCGGCAAGGTCCGGTTCGGTGTCGATCAAGGAGAGGAAGCGTTTGAAGCCGGCAATGCCCTTGGGATAAGTCTCGATGACAGACGTAATCTTGTCGATCGGGCGGAAGAAGACGTTGATCAGCAACAGGAAGCTGACGAAGCCGCCATAGCTCAGCTCGGCGGATATAACGAACCAGGTTCCTGCCATCATGACAACGAGCTGCACCAGGCGCGTGCTGAAATAGCTGAGCGCTATGCTCGCCGTCATATAGGCATAGCCATCCAGTTTGGTTGCCTTGTAGTCTTCGTTGTCGCTGGCAAACAGCTGGCTTTCGTATCGCTCATTGGCGAAAGCCTTGACCACGCGGATGCCGCCAACCGTTTCCTGCATTCGCGTATTGAAGTTGCCCACCTTGCCGAACAGACTGCGGGAGTTCACGGTCATCTTGGAGCCGTAGCGGCTGACCAGCCAGGTCATGAACGGCACTATGGTCGTCGTCAGCAGCGCCAGCTTCCAGTGCACGCTGAACATCAGCAGGAAGGCGCCGATGAAGGTCATGATCGCGATAAACAGGTCCTCTGGACCGTGGTGGGCGATTTCGCCCACTTCCTCGAGATCCTTGGTGACGTGGGTGATCAGGTGGCCGGTGCGGTTGTTGTCGAAGTAACGGAAGGACAGCTTCTGGATATGGTCGAAGGCCTGGCGGCGCATATCGGACTCGATCGAGATGCCGAGCGCATGGCCCCAGTAGTTGACGATCGCGGAGAGGCCGGTGTTCATCGCATAGACGACGAGCAGCAAAGCGGCAGTGCCGAAAATCAGGCCCCAGTCGCGGCTCGGCAGCAACTGATCGATGAAGAGCTTGACCGCCAGGGGAAAGCCGAGTTCGAGCAGGCCCGCGAGCACGGCGCAGCCGAAGTCGAGGAAAAACAGCCGCTTGTAACGGGCATAATAGGAAAAGAACCGACGTAGCATGGATGCCCTCCATGGGCACACTGAAGAGGATATGATGGGAGAAGAAGGGACTGAACAGCAGCCCGGGTTCGGCGTCGCCGTCCAGCGCTAATGGGTGCTGAAATTTCTCATCGGGCGATCCTCCTGCTTGAGTCGCGGAATTTTTATAATCCACGCGTGCATTGGTGTCACCCCCAGAAACAAGGGATGACGACACTCCATGTCTCGAAGTGAAGCCTGTGATCTAAGACAGATTCGGTACCATGCTCGCCAGGCGCGCGATAACATCGGCGCGTGTCGGTGCTCCCGATCGCCCGCCGAATATCTCACACTTGATTGCGGCAGCCACCGAAGACAGTTGGATGGCCTCGGCAGGCGCTTTTCCTTCCGCAATGGCAAGCGCAAAGGCGCCATGGAAGATATCGCCGGCTGCCAGCGTGTCGACAGCCTTGATGGCGATTGTCGGGCTATGTCTGATGTCATTGCTTTGGTCGTCGCACCAGAAGCTGCCCGCAGCGCCCGCCGTAACGCAGATGAAAGCCTGGCTGAACCGTTGCTTCAAAAGACGGGTCATCTCGATGAAATCGGTGATCCCGGTGAGGCGTTGCGCCGCCGGTTCGGAAAAGACGATGTGGGTGGCCTCAGGTGCCAGCTGATCGATGATGCCGTCCGGCGCAACATCGCCGTCGAGGACGGCCGGCTTTCCGATCCCTCTTGCCGCTCGCAGAACCCTGAGCGCCAGAGCCGGCCAACGGACATCGACAAGCACGGCATCGAAAGCGGCGATCTCTTCCGGTGTGAAGGTTTTGAGAGTGTGATGCAGTTTCGGATCGTAGAACGGAACGATCAGCCTTTCACCCTCATCGTCCACAAGGATTGTCGCCACGGCAGATTGTGCGCCTTCGGAACGGAGCATGCCTTCGGTGGAGATGCCGGCGCCACTCAGTTCGCGGAGGATGCGTTCGCCCGTCGCGTCGTTACCCACTGCTCCCCACAGGCTTGCCTTGCCGCCAAGCCGCGCAACTGCGAAGGCAGCACTTGAGGCCATGCCCTCGGCGATCTGCAGCATGTCATAAGGCAGGACCTTGCCCTGGCCGGATGGCAGCGTACGGACGCGAAACAGCGTATCGAGAACGGCCGCTCCGACGCAGAGAACGTGCTTCGGCGTGCCCGCCGGCGGATCGAAAATAGTTGAGAAGGTCAAGGCCGCTTTCCACTCGTTTCGTCGAAGTCACGCATGCTGACCTGGCAGATGGCGACATAGGTCCTGTCGCCAAGGCAGGTCTGCAGGCTCTCTATATCGGCCGATAGCATGGATCCGATCTCGTCAGAAAGGGGAGATCAGTCATTTGACGGCGCCGGCGGTCAGGCCTGCGATGATCTGCCGTTGCGCGAACATCGTCAGCACGAGCACCGGCAGCGTCACGATGAGGGCAGCTGCGGCAAGCGGCCCCCAGCTCACTTGCTCGAAGGAAAGCATGTTGTAGACGGCAACGGGCAGCGTGCGGGTCTCGCGGCTGGCAAGCACGATGCCGAAGACGAAGTTGTTCCAGGAGAAGATGACCGAGAGGATGAAGGCAACGACGATGCCGGGCCGCGCGATCGGCAAGGCGATGAGGCGAAAAACCTGCCAGGGGGTGGCGCCGTCGATGCTTGCGGCCTCTTCCAGCTCCATCGGCGTTGTCTCGAAATAGCCGATCATGATCCAGACGACGATCGGCACGGTGACGACGAGATGGATGATGATCTGCGGCCACAGCGTTCCCAACAGGTTGAGCCATTGGAACAGCAGGAACAACGGGATGAGGAAGGAAAGGCCCGGCGTCATGCGGGCGATCATGATGACGATCGCCGACTTCTCAGCTTTCAGCCGCGCGATGCCATAGCCAGCCGGCACGCCGATGATGAGCGCGAGCAGGGTTGCCGCCCCTGTCACCAATATGGAGTTCCAGAAATAGAGGAAGAAGTTGTTTTCCTGGAATACCTGGACGTAGTTCGACCAGGCGAAGCGATCCGGAATGAGGATCGGCGGATAGGCGCCATTATCGATCTCGTATTTCAGCGACAGCGAGATCATCCAGAGGAAGAACAGGACGACCGGCGAGACCATGACCAGGGCCACGAAGAAGAGGCCGATGCGGTTGAGTGTCGAGCGCTTCATATCATTGCCCCTCCGCGTCGGTCCATTTTGTCCGCTGGCGCATCATCAGCAGCATGAAGGACAGCGCGACGATGACGATGAAGAACACCACCGCCATGGCCGAGCCATAGCCGATGTCGTAATAGGCAAAGGCGGTGTTGTAGAGATAGATGTTGATGGTTTCGGACGCCGTTCCCGGACCGCCTTGGGTCATCGCATAGATGATGTCGAAGCTCTTGATCGCGTCGATGCCGCGGATGATGACGGCAATCATCAGGAAAGGTGAGATCATCGGCAGTGTCAGGTAGCGGAACTTCTGCCAGGCATTGGCGCCGTCGATTTCGGCGCTCTCATAGGGTTCGCGCGGCACTGAGGCGAGACCGCCGAGCACGATCAGCATGACCAGCGGCGTCCACTGCCAGACCTCGACCAGAACGAGCGAGGGAATGACGCTCATCTGATTGTAGATCCATTCCTGCGGCCCGATGCCCACAAGCGACAGCAGGTAGTTGAGCACGCCAAGTTGAGGATGGAACATCATAGTCCAGACGAGTGCCACAGCAACCGGTGTCGCCATCATCGGCATGACGAAGACGCCGCGCAGGAAGCCGCGCAGTGGAAAATTCGCATCGAAGATCAGGGCCGCCAGCGTTCCGAATATCAGCGGAGCGACGACTGACAGCACGGTATAGAGGACCGTGTGCCAGAGCGACTCCCAGAAGCGCTGATCGGTTGCCAGGCGGACGTAGTTGTCCAAGCCGATGAAGCTCTGCGATTGGCCGAGCGTCCATTTGTTCACGCTCATCCACAGGGTGAAGACCCAGGGGAAGACGATGACGGCCGCAATGACGATCAGTGCCGGAATGACGAAAGGCCAGTAGTTGGGAACAAGCCTTTTCGGCTTGCTCCTCTTCTCAGCCGCAGCCGCTCTGGTGTCTTCGATGCTCACAGAGGCCATTATCCCTCGCTTCGTGCCAATACCGGCTCGAACTGCGCCGTTGCCGTCTTCAGTTCGCTTGCCGGGTCGGCGCCGCCGATCATGTTGGTCAGCGCCACGCCGTAGATATCGCGGAACTCGGTGACCGGGATGATGACGGGCAGAGCGAGCTGCGAGACCTTGGCGGAGCCGGCAACGGCGTCCAGCCACGGCCCAGGCATTTTGACGCCCTCACGGACCTTCTGATCCTCGAGAATGGACTGGCGGAACGGAACGCCGGCGCCGGCCTGCAGCAAGCGCGCGCCCATATCGTGGGAGATCGCCCATTGGCAGAAGAGATAGGCGGCTTCCTTCTTCTGGCTGGCGGCTGTCACACCAATGCCGTCGCCGGTGGTTGCCGCAGCCTGTGCACTCGGTCCCTTCGGCATGACGCCATAACCGACCTGGCCGACGACGCGGGACTTTTCCGGATTTTCGATCGGCGGAGCGAAGCCGACGCCGTCAAGCCACATGCCGATCTTGCCCTGCAGGAAGGCCGACTGTGCCTCTGCCCAGTTAAAGCCGGAAACGCCGGGAGGTGCCGATTTGGTCATCAGGCGCTGATAGAGAGATGCGGCATCCACCGCTGCCTGCGAGGTCGTCTGCAGCTTGCCATCAGGCGAAAGCGGCGTGCCGCCGTAGCCGAGCATGAAGGTCGTCCAGACCGGCGCATTGGCGTTCTTGAGGCCGCGTGCGACGAAACCGTAGGTGTTTGTGGACTTGTCCGTCAGCGCCTCGGCAGCCTTCGCCATGTCCTCGAAGGTCTCGGGATAGGCAAGGCCCTTCTTTTCGAACAGGGTCTTGTTCCAGTAGACGATCCAGTAATCCACCGAGAAGGGCAGGGAGCGCATGACGCCGGCGGAATCCTTGGCGAATTTCAGGCCCGCCTCGGCAAAATCGCTTTCCGTCAACGACGGATCGGTCAGGGACGGGTCCTTGAGGAAGCCGCTGATATCGGCAAGCCAGCCACCCTTTTCGAACTGGCGCTTCTGGACGTGATAGCTGAGGTGGACGACGTCGAAGCTTGGTTTGCCGGTGCTGAGCTCGATCGTCGTCTTCTGGCGCTGTTGTTGTTCCGGTGTTGCCTCGGCGTTGACCTTGATTCCCGTCAGCGCTTCGAACTCGCTCAGATATTTGAGCAGAGTGTCGCTGCGCGGGCTCTTGATCAGGTTGACTTCGAGCGTCGTGCCGGAAAAGCGCTTCCAGTCGACGGCGGCCGCGGCGGTGCGGACGCCCAGCAAGCTTGCGGCGCCGAGTGCTGCCGTGCCGGCCATGAAGCCGCGACGCGTTGGATTGAACAATGACGATGACATGCTGTTCCTCCTCCTTTGGCCGAAAATCTCCTCATTCGCGGCCTTGTTTATTCAAAATTTCAATGCGCGGTCCCGTGCTCCGTTGATATGGGAGGCGAGTGCGGCAACGGCTTCCTCTGCCGATCGACGCTGGATTGCTTCGAGCACTTTCAGGTGCTCGCTCATGACGGGTCCGACATGTCCGTTGATGCGGAACCTGTCCTGGCTGATCAGGCGCATCTTGATGGAGTTGACCCGGTAGGCATTCGAAATGATGGTATTGCCGAGCGCGTCAATGAAGGCGTCGTGCATACCCCAATCGACCGATTGTGCGTGAAGCTCGAGTTCCTGCGATGTATCGCCGGAACGGATGGCATCGGCGATATCGCGATGATCTTTCATCAGCTTAGCAATCGTCTCGTCTGAAGCCGAATAGGTAAAAAGCGCGACGGCTTCCTTCTCCAGGAAGATGCGAAGCTGGAATGCCTCGCGGATCAGGTCGAGATCGATATGGGCGATCTGCAGCCCGCGCTGCGGCACCGTCTTGATCAGCCCTTCGGCTTCCAGGCGGGGAATCAGCTCGCGGATGGCTCCGAGCGTCAATCCCGTCAGTTCGACAAGCCGTCTTTGCGAGATGAACTGGCCAGGCCGAACGTCGCGCGCCAGCAGATGGCGCGTGAAGCTCTCATAGGCTTTCTCTCTCAAGGTCGGCTGTTCTGTTCCATCCATCGGCGGCTCCGGACAGTTCGGTTAGGCTGCCTTGGCGCGGAACAAGGCGCCGAAGTCAGTAAAGAGCTTGTCACAATCTTGCCTGCTGATTGGCACAAGAGGTGGCCGCACGGCAAGCCAGCTTTCGTCATTCGTCACTCGAGCAAGGATGGCCTTGATGGAAGGGATGACAGGATGGCGCACCAGTTCCTCGACAAAGCGCTCGACATTGGCGTCGTCGACACCCTTTTCCGCCATGGCCTGCACTTCTCTCGGAAGCAGGTTGGCCATACCGGAAATCGCGCCTTGTCCGCCGAGGCGCACGCCGCGCGCCAGATGCCGTTCGTCACCGATCAGGATGATGAGATCGCCATGCGTCTTCAGCAGCGTCTCGGTATAGGGCCAGTCACCGGAGGAATCCTTGACGCCGACGACGACATCCGGAAAGGCCTCGCGCAGCCGACCGACCAGAGCAACGGAGAGAGGCACCATCGTCACCGATGGAATATTATAGACGATGACGTCGCGTGCATGTGTTCCAAGCATGGTGAAGACGGCCGCGAACCACTTGAAGAGCCCATCGTCGCTGACATTCTTGAAATAGGAGGGAGGCGCCAGAAGAATGCTGCGGACACCCTGGGCAAGGGCTTGGCCCGCCTGGGACGCTGCGTCTTCGGCGGCATCAACAAGCACACCCATGACGATCTGCGAGGGAGCGATGCCTGCCGTGATCATCGCGGTCAGCACTTGTTGCCGTTCCTGCATGCCGATCGAGGCGCCTTCACCCGTGGTGCCGAAAAGCGTCACGCTCGTGCATCCATTCGAAAGGCAGTGCTTGGCCTGGGTGATCACGCCCGAAACGGCAATCTCGCCATTGGCGTCAAAAGGGGTTGCCAGGGCAGCCGACAGGCCAAAACGCTCTTTCATACGATCCTCCCGATCTTGTGAGATCAGGCGTATCATGCTGACATGTTAGTTGTAAAGGCAACTGGTAATCAGTGCATCACAAGTGCGTGTTTGGTTGTGGATGAATGGAGAACGCGCGCCCGCTAGCTTTGAACCGGCACGTAGTCGAGCCCGCCATCGATCCGCGCAGGCCTGCCGTCGAGGAAGAGCTCACCGATGCGTGGCGCCGAGCGGGCGATCACCTTGCCGCTCTTGATGACGGCCAGGCGGTTTGGCTTCAGGCGCAGTGCTTCCACCGTGTCGACGGCCTGCAGGATGACAAAATCGGCGTTGCAGCCCTTTGCCAGGCCATAGCCCTCCAGGCCAAGCGTTTTGGCGGAATTAACGGTCAGTGCATCGAAGATCTTCTTCTTGTCCTCGATGCCGGCCATCTGCGCGACGTGGATCGCCATGTGACCGACTTCGAGCATGTCGCCCGAGCCCATCGAATACCAGGGATCCATCACGCAATCATGGCCGAAGGAAACGTTGAGGCCGGCGTCCATCAGTTCGCGCACGCGCGTCATGCCGCGGCGCTTCGGATAGGTATCATGTCGGCCCTGCAGCATGATGTTGATCAGCGGGTTGGGAATGACGTTGATCTTCGCTTCCGCCATCAGCGGGATGAGCTTGGAGACGTAGTAATTGTCCATCGAATGCATCGAGGTCAGATGCGAGCCGGCAACCCGGCCCTGCAGTCCGAAGCGAATGGTTTCAGCTGCAAGTGTCTCAATGTGGCGCGACATCGGATCGTCGGTCTCATCGCAATGCATATCGACGGGAAGGCCGCGATCGGCCGCGATCCGGCAAAGCGCTTCGACGGAAGCCTTGCCTTCGTCCATGGTGCGCTCGAAATGCGGGATGCCGCCGACGATATCGACGCCCATGTCTAGGGCGCGGTTCAGCGAAGCTACACCGTCCTTGGCGCGGTAGTAGCCGTCCTGCGGGAAGGCGACGAGCTGCAGGTCGATATAGGGTTTGACCCTATCCCTGACCTCAAGCAGCGCTTCGGCCGTCACCAGCTTGGGGTCGGAGGTATCGACATGGCTGCGAATAAAAAGCAGGCCTTGGGTGACTGCGAGGTCGCAATAGCGTAGCGCACGGTCGACGAGCTCTTCCTTCGTTACGATCGGGCGCAGCTCCCCCCAGAGTGCGATGCCTTCAAGGAGCGTGCCTGACACATTCATGCGTGGCAGGCCGAGCGAGAGGGTCGCATCCATATGAAAATGCGGATCGACGAAGGGCGAGCTCACCAGCCGGTTGGTCGCATCGATCTCTTCTTTTGCCTCTGGTGTGATCTTGGCTTCGATCGCGGCGATCTTGCCGTCCTTGACAGCGATATCGATGCCCTTGCGGCCATCGGGGAGATTGGCGTTGCGAATGATCAGGTCGAACATGGAAGGCTCCTCGGATTATCTTTCGCCGCGGCGGTAGGGCTGCATCAGCGCCTGCGGCACGCGGGCGTGCCGGCTCATGACGGCAAGCGCGACGATGGACAGGATGTAGGGTGTCATCAGGAAGATCTGGTAGGGTATGCCTTGCACCGCTGTCTGCAGCCGCAGCTGGAAGGCATCGAAGAAGGCGAAGAGCAGCGCTCCAAACAGCGCGCGGCCCGGTCGCCAGGACGAGAAGACCACGAGTGCGATACAGATCCAGCCACGGCCCTGCACCATGGTCGGAAAGAAGCTGTTGAAGGCTGAAAGCGTCAGGAACGCACCGCCCATTCCCATCAAGGCGCTGCCGGCAATGACTGCGCCATAGCGCACCTTCATCGGGTTTACACCCTGTGCCTCGGCGGCGTGCGGGTTTTCACCGGTCATGCGAATGGCAAGCCCGACCGGTGTGCGGAAGATGATGTAGGCGAGGATAAGCGCCAGGACGATCGCTAGATAGCTGGGTGCCGTCTGTGTGAACAGGGCAGGGCCAATGAACGGCAGAGTGGACAGCCCGGGAATGGCAATCGGCTGGAAGGGCGTGATCGTCGGCGGCGTCCCCGCGACCGGCACGATCAGCCGGAAGACATAGTAGCTGAAACTGGAGGCAAAGAGCGTCACACCGAGGCCGGAGACGTGTTGCGACAGGCCGAGCGTCACCGTCAGCGCCGAATGGAGCAGTCCGAAAATGCCGCCGGCGATCGCCGCGACAAGGAGCCCGGTCCAGAGATCGGCGCCGTGATAGACAGAGAGCCAGCCGATCATCGCGCCGAAGGTCATGATGCCCTCGATGCCGAGATTGAGGACGCCCGCGCGTTCGCAGAGGAGTGCGCCAAGCGTGCCGAAGATCAGCGGCGTTGCTATGCGCAGCACGGCTGCCCAAAGTCCGGCTGATGCAATGATGTCGATCAGCGTGCTCATCGGCGTATCCTGTATTGCGTGAAGAACAGTGCGATCAGCATGGTCAACAGCGACAAGGCGACCGTGACGTCGGCGATATAGGTGGGAATGCCGAGGCTTCGGCTCATTCCATCGGCGCCGACGAACATCGTTGCGGTGAAGATCGCGGCGAGTACCACGCCGAGCGCATTGAGATTGGCAAGCATGGCAACGACGATGCCGGCATAGCCAAAACCTGGCGACAGATCCGTCGTGACATAGCCCTTGACGCCCAATACCTCGATTGCCCCGGCAAGCCCCGCAAGTCCGCCGGAAAGGCAGGCAACCTTGACCAGTGTCGATCCAAGCCGGACGCCGGCAAAGGCGGCGCCGGACGGATTGAGGCCTGCGGCGCGAGATTGCATGCCGAACACCGTGCGCGACTGGATGAAGTAGACGACCGCAGCAAGCCCGATGGCGATCGCAAAGCCGATATGGAGACGCGAGCGCGCGATCAGTTTCGGCAGCATGGCGTGATCGACGACGGCCTGGGATTGCGGCCAGCCGAATGCCGTCGGATCCTTCAGCACGCCATCAATCAGCATCGAGACGAAGAGTACTGCAATGAAGTTGAGGATGAGGCTGGTCACGACCTCATCGACGGAAAAGCGAAGTCTCAACCACAGGGGAACGAGGATCAATACCATGCCGGCGAGGGCGCCGATCACCAGAAGCAGCGGAATGAGGATGGGTGCGGGCAGTCCGGCGAGCCATTTCGAACCGAAGGCGGCGACGGCAATCGCGCCGAAATAGAACTGGCCCTCGGCGCCGATATTCCAAAGCCGGGCGCGAAAGGCGACTGCCGCCGCAAGCCCCGTCAGGATGAGTGGCGTGGCGCGCGTCAGTGTCTCGGTGGCGGAAAGCCGCGAGCCGAAGGCACCCATCAGAATGCGCCAATAGGCTTCGAGCACCGGCGCGCCGGCAATGGCGATGAGGATTCCCGCCAGTGCCAGCGCGGCAACGACCGCGAGCAAGGGGGCGAGGATCATCATGTATAGGGGGCGATGTTCTCGCCGTTCAAACCGCATGACCGTCCCTGTTGTTGCTGTTCCATTCTCCGGCCATCATCAGCCCCAGCGACCGGGCATCTGCCTTGCCCGCATCGATGGGCGAGGAAAGCTGACCGCCGACGATTGCCTGGATGCGGTCCGCAAGAGCGATGACCTCATCCAGATCCTCGGAAATCAGCAGTACGGCCGTACCCTGTCGGCGTGCCTCCAATATGCGGCCATGAACGGCGGCCACCGCGCCTTCGTCCAGGCCGCGCGCCGGCTGGGCGGCAACAAGGATGCGCGGGCGTTCGCGCAGGTTTCGGCCGAGGATCAATTTTTGCATGTTGCCACCGGACAAAAGCCGGGTGCGGCTCGTCGGATTGCCGCCGCGCACATCGAATGCGTCGATGATCTCCTGCGCGAAAGCCATGCCGGCCTTGCGATCGACCAATCCGCGCTTCGAGAAGGCAGGGAGGCGCTCCAGTACGGCATTTTCCCAGATCGCCATTTCGCCGATTGCGCCATCGCGGTTGCGATCCTCCGGGATGCGTCCGATGCCGGCGTCGATGACAGCAGCCACATCGAGATCGCCGATGGGCTCACCGAACAGCAGAAGTTCGCCGGACGTGCGGTCCAATATGCCGGATAGAACTTGTCCCAGTGCCGCCTGCCCGTTGCCGGATACGCCGATAATGCCGAGGATCTCGCCGGCGCGCAGATGGAAACTGACCTTCTTCAGTCGTTCGACACCGCCGATTTTCACGGTGATATCGCGCGCTTCCAGCGCGATATCACCCGGCGCACTTGCTTCGCGGGTCGGTCGCGTCACGCGATGGCCGACCATGAGCTCCGCAAGCTCAGCCTTGCTGGTCTCGGATGCCAGCCGCTCCGCCGCAACCTTGCCGCCACGCAGAACGACGATACGATCGGCCGTCGCCATGACTTCATCGAGCTTGTGCGAGATGAAGATCAATGACAGGCCCTGCGCGGCCATCTGCTTCAGTGTCGCAAACAGCCGTTCCGCCTCGATTTGCGTCAGCACGGCCGTGGGTTCGTCGAGGATCAGGATGCGGGCATCATTATAGAGCGCCTTGAGGATTTCGACACGCTGCTGCTCGCCGACCGAGAGGTCGCCGAGACGCGCGTCCGGATCGACCTTCAGGCCGAACCGCTCGGCAATTGCCACCAGCTTTCTGCGCGCGGCGCCGGATTGCGATCGCGGCGACCAGAGCTTTTCCGTGCCGGTCATGACGTTTTCAAGCACGGTCAGATTGGGCGCGAGCGAAAAATGCTGATGGACCATGCCGACACCGGCGCGGATTGCGGCGCGGGGCTTGCCGCGCGGGAGTTCGGAACCATCGACGAGAATACGCCCGGCGTCGGGCACGTAATGACCGAAGAGAATGCTCATGAGCGTGGTCTTGCCGGCACCGTTTTCCCCAAGCAGGGCGACAATCTCGCCCTTGGCCAGTGTCAGCGAGATATTGTCGTTGGCGATGGTGCTACCGAATCTTTTGCTGACACCTTCGATGGTGAGAACGGGTGTGTTCATGCGGCAAGGCCAGCGATGGGATAGCGATGCTGCCAGCGGCCGTCCACTTCGAGCTGGGCTGCAAGCGAAAGCAACAGTGCCTCTTCACCCATCGGCGCCAGGATTTGGACCGGCAGTGGCAGACCATCCCTATCAATGCCGAAGGGGAGGGTGATGGCTGGAAAACCCGAGACGTTGGCGAGTGATGCAAGCGGTGCGAAGGCTGTCATGCGTTCAAGATGCAGGTCGGTATCGGCATGATCTGTTGGAAAGGATCCGATCGGCGGCGGCGCTGTCGCAAGCATCGGCATGACGATGACATCGACCGTTTCGAACAGGTCCCACAGTGTGCGGCTTGCTCTCACCGCGCCATTGAGGGAGTTCCAAAGTGCCGCTCCAGATGTCGCGCGTCCACGCATGATGAAAGCCTGCGTCATTGTTTCGGCTGCGAGACTATCCAGTTTGAGCTCGTCCACCAAGCCGGCGATATTGACGGAAATAATGTCGGCGAACGCACGGCCACTGGCCATAACTGCTTCTTCGAATTGAGCCCAGTCGAGCGCAACGAGGTGGTGTCCCTGCTTCTCAAGATGTCCGGCAGCTGCTTCTACGGCCTCGAGCCGGTCGGCGGCAGTCGAGTAGCGCTCGCCCGTGTCCAGGAGCAGGCCGACCTGGAGGGAGGCCGCTTGTGTGATGGGTGTCACGATGTCAGCGAACGGGCCTCTGGTCTTGCCGCGAATGGCATCGAAAATCCGAGCCGTGTCGCGCACGGAGCGTGTGACCGCGAGTTCGCTGGCAATGCCGCCGAGATGATTGCCGAAGGAAGGACCGGCAGGCACGGCGCCACGCGTTGGCTTCAGGCCAACCAGTCCGCAACATGCCGCTGGCACGCGGATCGAGCCTCCGGCGTCCGTCGCATGAGCAATTGACACGATACCGGCTGCCACGGCGGCGGCCGCGCCACCCGAAGAGCCGCCGGCTGTGCGGCTCGGATCCAGCGGGTTTCGACAGAGCGGGCCGATGGCTGGCTCGGAGGCCAGCGAAAAGCCGAATTCCGGGCTCGTGCTCAGCCCGAACGGACAGAGGCCGGCGTCGCGATATCGTTTTGCGAGGTCGCTATCCGAGCCTTTGCCTTCGCGCTTGAAAAGGCGCGAGCCAGCCGTCACTGGCAGCCCCGCGAAGGGGCCGCCGAGATCCTTGGCGATGGTGGGTACGCCGGCGAAGGATCGCGCGGCGAAGCGCTCAGGCTGCTCTGATGCTTCCCGATCCAGCATTTGCGCGGTTGCAAGCCCCAAAGCGGCATCGAGATAGGCGATGGCGCCGAGATCTTGATGTGTTTCACATGCTGCAAGAGAGGCCTGCATGGCATCCGCGCAGGAGAGCTTGCCGGACTTGATGGCTACGGCAAGATCGGTGGCGTCAGCGGACGGCTGGGTGCTCATGATGAAGCCGAATTACTTCGGCTGGTCCATGACTTTCGGCACTTCGAAAGTGCCGGCCTTGATATCGGCGCGAACCTTCTCCATCGCGGCCTCCGCTTCCGGCGAGGCAACGCCCTTGATGTAGACGATGTCGCTGCCGCCTTCCTTCATCAACCCATAGGCCGTGTAGCTGCGGCCGACCGGCTTGCCGGCGGCGACATCGGCGATCGCCGCGTTGAGGATGGGACGGAAGTACCACATGGCGTTGGCGAAGACCGTATCCGGATAGCGTGGCGTATAGTCGATGAGCGATCCCACGGACTTGATGTGACGCTCCTTGGCGGCGTCTGCCGTGCCGATGCGCTCGCCGAAAAGGACGTCAGCGCCGGCATCGATCTGAGCAAGGCCCGCTTCGCGCGCCTTGGGCGGGTCGAAGAAGGTGCCGATGAAGGAGACCAGATGCTTGCAGTCGGGATTGACGGCCTTGGCGCCTGCGCCAAAGGCGTTGATCAACATGTTGACTTCAGGGATCGGGATTGCGCCGACAGAGCCGACGACGTTGGATTTGGTCATCTTGCCGGCCAGCATGCCGGCGAGATAGGCGCCGTCATAGTTCCAGGTGCCGAAGACGCCGAAGTTGCTGCCGGCTGCCTCACCGCTCGACCCGAGAACGAAAGCCGTGTCCGGATAGTCCGCAGCGACCTGCCGCGCTTCCTTCTCGACGGCATAGGCTTCGCCAATGATCAGCTTGTTGCCCTGCTCGGCATATTCGCGCATGGCGCGGGGATAATCCGTGCCCGAGACGCCCTCGGAGAAGACGTATTCGATGACGCCTTCTTTTGCCGCGTCCTGGAGCGCCTTGTGAAGACAGGAGTTCCAGGCATTTTCGACCGGCGAAGCGTGGATCCCCGCCACTTTGAGAGGGGCGGCGGCACGGGCGGCGGGCGCAAGCGCGCTCACTCCAAGCGCGATACCCGAAGCGATGACGGCACGGCGTGACAGCATGATTTCATTGGTCATTTTTTAGTCCCCTATTTTTTTGATCATTTGGTAAAAATCATAGGAGAGGGCTAAAAAAGTGTCAAGCAATCGGCGTGCTTAATTATTATGCGTCGGCGGCGAAAATCTGTAGAATTTTGCTGCTTTCAAACAGTCTATTCAGCCTTTTTCGATGGAAGGCTTCGGCTCTCAACCCGCAATGCGCTTGATCAGATATGCGATCGCCGTGCGGTAGCGCTCGGCATCTCCCCCGGCATCGATCGCGAGCGCAGCCCTATCAAAGGCGGCCGAAAGAATGTCTGCCAATGCGTCAACGGCTGCGCTCGAGCTGAGGTCCGGATCAAGCGCTGCCTCAAGCCCCTGTTTCAGCGAGAGGGTCGTCGTTTCCTCGTCCAGTTCCTTCATGTCCTTGAAACCGAGCACTGTGGGGCCCTCGATGAGGAGAAGCCGGGTGCGCCCCGTGACCCGCATCGCGTCGATATAGGCGTTGCTGCCGGCAATCAGCGCGTCAAGCGGTGCAAGGCGCTCCGGTGTCGCATGTTCGATAGCGCGCGTCACCGCAAGCGCTTCATCTTGCACGACAGCACGGAATAGCGCGCGCTTGTCTTCGAAATGGTGGTAGAGCGCGCCGCGGGTGATGCCGGCCGCCGTGACAATCTCCGGCGTCGATGTCTCCGCATAGCCTTTTTCCACGAACAATGCGCGCGCGGCGGCGATGAGGGCAGCCTTGGTCTTTTCGGTTCTTTCTCGATTGGAGCGATAGTCTTGCATGCATGCAGCCTGTATGTTATTTGAAGAAATACAGGCAGACTGTATGTTATTTTAAGGAGGAAGTGAAGCATGAAGGTGACCAGCTATTATCCCGTCATCATGACGGAGCGTGTCGAGGAGACCGCAGCCTTCTACATCGCGCATTTCGATTTTCAGGAAAACTTCGCGAGCGATTGGTACGTGCATCTGCAGTTGGCGCAGGATAGCGGGATCAACCTCGCCATTCTGGATGGACGGCACGAGACGATCCCCGCCGAAGGCCGTGGTCGGGTGGCGGGGCTTCTGCTCAATTTCGAAGTGGAAGACGTGGACACCGTTTACGAGCGCATAAGGCAAGCCGGCCTGCCGATCCTGCTTGCCATCCGCGACGAAGCTTTCGGTCAGCGTCATTTCATTACTGCCGATCCGAACGGCGTCTTGATCGACGTTATAAAGCCGATACCGCCAAGCGCCGAGTTTGCAGCGCTATACGCCGATGATGCCCTGCCGAAAGGCTGATTGCGGTGGCTGATCGACGAAAGATAAAATTCACCGGAGCAATTCTATCTTTCGTTAACTAGGTCATTTCACTCAATATTTTCGGTTTTCGTGCCACAAACTGGAGCAAAGGTAGGTGACCCATGCAAGAGCTCCAGGTTTCGTCGAAAATCATTAAATCCGTCTTCTTCCGCCCCGATGATGGGCGGCTTTACATTCGCTTCAAGAACGGCGAGGAACGCCAATTTACTGGCGTTCCGCAGAAGGCCGCGCTTGCGATGGTAAAGTCATCCTCGCCGGGTCAGCATTATATTGAGCACATCCGTACGCAGTTCGAACGCGTCGCCTGAGGGACGACTGAAGCGGGGCGCCGCTTCGCTCCCAACTGCGCTTTTGGGGTGCGCCGAAGCCACGAGCCACCTTGGATCGTGCTGCCAGGACGTGGTCGCGCCATAGCGCCGTCGTTCCTCTTTGATGCCCTAGATGCTAGCCTTGATGCGGTCGCCGTCGCCGACGGCACCGTCAGCGCAAATCCGCAGTTCTGTATTTACACCTACGTTCGAGGTGAAACCGGATGTGCCGCGACGTTTCCGTCCAGATCTTCATTGATAAACGCTGAGTTGCGCTATCTATAGTCGTCAATATCGACTTACGGGGAGGACGTAACGTGGTGGATGAGAAGCAGCTTATCTCCAAGATCACCTGGAGGCTCATGCCATTTCTGGGGATCCTTTATCTGATCGCCTATATCGATCGCCAGAATGTCAGTTACGCAAAGCTGGAGATGGTCGGCGATCTCGGCATGAGCGAATATGCCTATGGTCTCGGAGCCTCGCTGTTCTTCATCGGCTATTTCATCTTCGAAGTGCCGAGCAACCTGCTGCTCGACAGGTTCGGTGCCAGCAAGTGGTTCGCCCGCATCCTGGTGTCATGGGGGATCGTCACGATCGTGCTCGCCTATACGCAGAACGCGACCACGTTCTACATTCTACGCTTCCTGCTCGGCGCCTGCGAGGCGGGCTTCTTTCCCGGCGTGCTCTATCTGCTCACTCTCTGGTATCCTTCGGCCTATCGCGGCACGATGGTCGGCCTCTTCATGATCTTCAGCGCATTTGCCAATGCGATCGGTGCGCCCCTTGGCGGCGTGCTGCTGGATCTCAACGGCCTCTATGGCATGGCCGGATGGCAATGGGTCTTCCTCGTCACAGGCGTGCCTGCCGTCATTGCCGGCATCATCACGCTGTTTTATCTCCCCGACCTGCCATCGAAGGCGTCTTTCCTCAGCGATAGCGAGAAGTCCTGGCTCAAGGATCGGCTGGCGGCGGAAAATTCGGGCATGGAGCAAAATGCCTCCGACGGTTTTCGAGCGCTGATCAATCCGCGCGTGCTGCTGATGGCTCTTTGCTATGTCGGCTTCCCGCTGGCCGCCTATGGGCTTAGCTACTGGCTGCCGACCATCGTCAAGAATTTCGGCGTCAGCAACACGACCAACGGCTTCCTGAATATCATTCCCTGGCTTCTCGTTGCCGTTGCGCTTTATGCCGTGCCGACAGCGGCGGACAAGGCAACCTCGAAGACGCCGTTCATCGTCATTCCCGCCCTGGTTGGCGCCGTGTGCCTGGTGCTGTCGGCCGTGATCCCCGACCATACTTTACAGTTCACCTTCCTCTGCATTGCGGCAGCCGGTATTTTTGCCGGTCAGCCGGTCTTCTGGAGCCTGCCGTCGCGCTTCCTGCAGGGGGCCGGAGCTGCGGCAGGCCTTGCGGCTATCAATTCGGTCGGCAACCTCGGCGGCTTCGTCGCCCAGAACGTCGTTCCCTGGATCAAGGACTCCACCGGAAGCACGATTGCACCGATGTTCTTCCTCGCGGCCTGCCTCTTGGCTGCAGCTCTCCTGGTTCTCGTGATCGGACGCATGGTGCCAAGCGCGCCGAAGCGGGAGGATATCGGGGGTCCGAATGCGGCCCGCGTGAAGTGATCCCCACCAAGCTGGCGTGCTTGCCCTATGAATCAGAGGGGCGGCCTGACGGCCGCCCCATCTCATTGCTTGGCTAGGTTCAGGCAAAGGCATAGGAGCCATCGGGGCGCTTCGGCACGCGGCGCTGCCAATGGATATAGCCCTCTTCCTCCATCGCCTTCTCGTCCATCTCGACGCCCCAGCCGGGCCGGTCGGGCCTGAGTTCCAGATAGCCGTCCTTCGGCAGATAGGGATCGACGACATAGCGGGTTTCGCCCTGGCGCTGTTCGATATCGTTGCCGCCGTAGACATAGGCCTGGCCCTTCGGCAGCCGGTATTCGAGTATCTTGAAGTTCTGCGCGGCGGCCGAGAAATGAACATTGACGGCGGTTGCCAGCGGACCCATCGGATTATGCGGGGCAACGCCGACGAAATGCGCTTCGGCAAGGGTTGCGATGCGGCGCATCTCGCTGATGCCGCCGACGACGCAGATGTCGGGCTGGATGAGATCCGCGCCTTTCACCTGCAACAGGCGCAGGAATTCGTTGCGATTATAGAGCGACTCGCCCGTCGCCAGCACGCAGTTGAGCCCCTGTTTCAGCTCGCCCCACATCTCGATATTCTCCGGGCGCAGCGGCTCCTCATAGAAGAGCGGATCGTAGGGCGCGAGCGCATTGCCAAGCTGGCGCGCGGCGACCGGTTCGAAGATCTTGGCGTGGGCGTCGAAGGCGATTTCATAGTCGTCGCGCACGGTTTCGCGCAGCGAGCGGAAGTAGTCCGCCGAAGCTTTCACGACATTGCCCCAGCGATGGGCGTGCATGTCGATGCGCCAGGGGCTGAGCTTGAAGGCGGTAAAGCCCCATTCGGCATTCAGGCGGTCGAATTCGTCACGCGCGGCCGGCGCGTCCGGTGCCGTATAGACGCCGGCATAGACCTTGACGCGATCGCGCACGGCGCCACCGAGCAGCTTGTAGACCGGTACATTGAGCGCTTTGGCGGAGACATCCCAAAGGCAATGATCCAGCGCGGAGATTGCGGCCAATCCGAGCGCGCCCGGCGGGAACCGGCTCTGCTGGATCAGCAGATTGACGAGATAGTCGATGCGGCTTGGGTCTTGGCCGGCGATGAAGCCGTAGAGATAGTCGAGCAGTGGCGGCAGCGCCTTGTCGGGGCCGTGATTGTAGCATTCGCCCCAGCCTGTCAGTCCATCATCGGTGTCGAGCGCGACGATGACGCGCGGGCGGTCCTTGTCGCGGGTCATGAATACCCGCATGCGGTCGATTTTCATCTCTATTTCCTTCTATCGATGCTTATGGATGCAGCGTGGGACGCGCCGCAGGTTTGGAAATCTTTGCCGAGAGGGTCGTCATCACGCCGCGCTCCCGTTCTTCAGCACCTCGGGCTCGACATAGCGGAAGCGTCGCGAGCGATCGCGGTCGCGCGGATCGGGGCGCGGGATGGCCGATATCAATGCCTGGGTATAGGCGTGTTCAGGGGCGTTGCAGACCTTTTCGGCATCGCCAACTTCGACCAGCCGTCCTTTGTACATGACGCCGACGCGGTCGCACATGTAGCGGATGACGCCGATATCGTGGCTGATGAAGATGTAAGCGAGGCCGAGTTCGTCCTGCAGTCGCATCAAAAGGTCGAGCACTTGCGAGCGGACGGAGACATCAAGCGCCGAGGTCGCTTCGTCGGCGACGATGATGCGAGGGTTGAGCGTGATCGCGCGGGCGATACCGATACGCTGGCGCTGCCCGCCGGAAAAGGCATGCGGATAACGCTCGCGCGTCTTCGGGTCGAGACCGACCTGTTCCATCAGGTGGCAGACCCGCTCGTCGAGCGCCCGGCCTTTGGCGATGCCATTGACGAGCAGCGGCTCGCCGATGATCTGCGAGACTGTCATGCGCGGATTGAGCGAGCCGAACGGGTCCTGAAAGACCATGCGCAATTCGCGCCGCGCTGCGGCAAGCGTCGACCCCTTGGCACTTGCCAGATCGATCACGTCGCCATCGGTTCGGCGATAGAGGATCTCGCCAGCGCTCGGATCGATGAGGCGCATGATCGAGCGGCCCATCGTCGTCTTGCCGGAGCCGCTCTCGCCGACAATGCCAAGCGTTTCGCGCGGCAGTAGCGATATGGAGACCTCGTTCAAGGCGCGGACCTCGCCGAAGGCCATCGACACGTTGCGCAGTTCGAGAATGGGAGCGACCGCCCGGTCGAGCGGCGGCCGCGCCAGCCGTATCTCGGCCTTCTGCTCAAGCTTCAACACCGAGCCGATCAGCATGCGCGTATAGTCGTCCTTCGGTGCATGGAAGATCTGTTCGACCGGGCCATATTCTTTGACGAGGCCGTTGTGCATGACGAGCACGTCGTCGGCGATCTGGGCGACGACGCCCATGTCATGGGTGATGAACAGTACGGCCATGCCATAGGCCTTCTGCAAGCGGCCGATCAGGTCGAGGATCTCGGCCTGTGTCGTCACGTCGAGCGCCGTTGTCGGCTCGTCGGCGATCAGTAGCTGTGGCTTGCAGGCAAGCGCCATAGCGATCATGGCGCGCTGGCGCATGCCGCCCGAATATTGGAAGGCGTAGCGGTCGACGGCTTTTTCTGGGGAGGGGATTTCCACATGCTTCAGCAGCGAGATCGCCTCGACGCGCGCCTCCGCCTTGCTCATTTTCGTATGCAGCCGAAGCGCTTCCATGATCTGGTCGCCGACCGTATGAACCGGTGACAGCGATGCCATCGGTTCCTGGAAAATCATGGCGATGTCGCGCCCGCGGATCGCCCTGATTTGGCGGCCGCGCGGATTGAGTTTGACGAGATCGATGGAGCTGCCATCGGCGGCGTTCAGAATGATCGAGCCGCCACTGATGCGCCCGGGCGCATCGACGATCTGCAGGATGGAGCGCGCGGTCACCGACTTGCCCGAACCGCTCTCGCCGACGACGCAGAGCGTTTTGCCCGGCTCGATGGCGAAGGAGAGATTGTCGACCGCGCGAAAGGTGCCGGTTCGCAAGGGAAAGTCGACCGTCAAGTTCTTGACCTGCAGCAGCGGACGGGTGGTGGCCATGGAAACGATATCGGTCATGCCCACCTCATTTGTTGTAGGGATCGGCTGCATCGCGCAGGCCGTCGCCAAGAAGGTTCAGTGCCATGACGGCAACGACGACGGCCACACCCGGCAGGAACAGCCACGGCGCGGTGGCAATCGAGCGGATGTTCTGCGCTTCGCGTAGCAGCACGCCCCAGGAGACGGTCGGCGGCTGCAGGCCAAGCCCGAGAAAGGAGAGGGATGTTTCGGCGAGGATCATCGCCGGCACGGCAAGCGTGATGGAGGCGATGATATGGCTGGCGAAACTCGGCAGCATGTGGCGGAAGATGATGCGTCCCTCACTCGCGCCGTCCAGTCTCGCGGCGGCCACGAATTCCTCCGTGCGCAGCGACAGGAAGCGACCGCGCACCACACGAGCAAGCTGTGCCCAGCCCGTGAGCGACAGGATGATGGTGATCATCATATATTGCAGTGCCGCCGGCCAGCCTTGCGGCAGGGCGGCGGCCATAGCGAGCCAGATCGGGATCGTCGGCAGCGACAGCACGAAGTCGATCAAGCGTTGGATGAAGAAATCGAGTTTCCCGCCGTAATAGCCGGAGATCCCCCCGAGAACGATGCCGAGCAGCAAGGAGAAGAAGACGCCGACAAGCCCGATCGACAGCGAGATCTGAGCGCCCTGAATGGTGCGGCTGAAGACGTCTCGGCCCAGCCGGTCGGCTCCGAACAGCAGGAGCGGCGTCGATTTGTCGGAGGAGACGAGCAGGTGGATGTTGCTCGTAAACAGACCGAGCACCGAATATTCGTAGCCGCGCCCGAACAGGCTGACGGAGACCCGCTTCGTCGTGTCCTCCTTGAAGATCGCCGCCAGCGTTTCCGGATCGCGGGTGAGCTTCAGGGGGTAGTAATGGAGACCGATCGAGAAGCCATTATCCGTATCGATGAAATGCAGTCTCTGCGGCGGATGGAAGGTTGCCCGCGCATTCTGCAGGGTGGGATCGTTGATCGCGAAGAACCCGGGAACGAGGGCGACGATATACATCATGACGGTGACGACGAGAGCGACCATGGCCAGCTTGTGGCGGCGAAATGCCCACCAGATCAGCTGCCATTGCGATGCCACAGCGGCGCGGTCGGGACGCAGGTTCGTGACGGCGATGTCGGCCATGGGTGCTTCTACTCCAACCGGATGCGGGGATCGACGAGGGCAAGCAGGATGTCGCTGATGAGCGACCCCACAAGAGTCAGTGCGCAAATCAGCAGCACGAATGCGCCCGCGAGATACATGTCCTGCGCCATCAGGGCCTGCAGCAGCAGGGGTGCCGCGGTCGGCAGGTTGAGCACGATGGCGACGACCACGGAGCCGGAAATGAGATTGGGCAGCAGCCAGGCAATGGTCGAGATGAACGGATTAAGCGCGATGCGCAGGGGATATTTCACCAGCAGCCTGAATTCCGAGAGGCCCTTTGCCCGCGCTGTCGTCACATAGGGTTTGGGCAGCTCATCGAGCATGTTGGCGCGCATGACGCGGATGAGGCTTGCCGTCGACGAAACGGCGAGGATGATGACGGGCAGCCATAGATGCGACAGCAGGTCGATCATCTTGGCGATGCTCCAGGGCGCGGTCTCGAACTCGGAGGAAAACAGGCCGCCGACATCCTGGCCGAATTCCACGGCTGCGACATACATCAGCACCAGCGCCAGCAGGAACGACGGTATGGCAAGGCCGAGGAAGGTGAAGGTGGTAAAGAGATAGTCGCCGATCGAGTATTTCTTGACGGCGGAATAGACGCCGATCGGCAGCGCAATTGCCCAGGTGGCGATCAGGGCGGCGAGTGCCAGTATCAGCGTCAGCGCCATGCGCTCCCAGATGAGGCCGGAGACCGGTTGCTGCCATTCGAACGAGATGCCGAAATCGCCGCGCGAAAGAATGCCCCACATCCATTTCAGATACTGAATGAGCATCGGCTGATCGAGGCCGAAGCGCTCTCGCAGCTGCGCTGCCGTGTTCTGGTCGACGACCTCGTTCGAAGATGCGAGGGTGGCGATGTAGGTCGTCACATAATCGCCGGGTGGCAGCTGGATCAGCACGAAGGCGAGGAAGCTGATGGCGAACAGGGATGGGATCATCCACAACAGGCGTTTACCGATGAAGACCAGCATGGCTATGTCTCGCGTTGAGCGCTGCCCCGGGCAGCTCCGCATGAAGGAAGGCGCCGCCCATGGAAGGCGGCGCTTGATCAATCCAATCAGCTGGTGAAGAAGAATTGCTGCGGCATGGCAGGTCCCGGATTGGGCCAGGACCAGCTATCCGGCTGCTTTTCCGGGACATTGCGCAGATTATTGCGGATGATGCCGAAGCCGCCGACCGCAAGGCAAAGCCCGACGGTTTCAAATTCCTCAGCTGCGATGTCGAAGATCTGCTTCATGACGGCGCCGCGCTTTTCAAGATCGGCTGTCGAGCGCGCCTCGTCGAAGAGCTTCATGCGCTTCTTCTGGCTTTCCGGCGGCTCTTCGCCCTGTTTGCCGTTCGAAGTGTACCAAACGGACCACGGGATTGCGTAGCGTGAGCCCTGCGGATGGAAGGCGAAGAAATCGCGGGGATCAAGCATCGGGTCGAGGCCACCAGGTCCCGGCCATACCTGGGCATCATGCGCATTGTCGTCGCCGCGGGTGTAATAAAGGGCACGCTCGACCGTGTTGACTTTCATGTCGACGCCGATCTGCGCCCAATGCGCCTTTACCAGCTCGAGAGCATCGACCAGATCGGGATAGAGAGTCGGAATGACGTCGACGGTGAAGAACATTTTCTGGCCGTCCGGCCTCAGGCGAAAGCCGCTCGCATCCTTCTTCCCGTAACCGGCTTGATCGAGCATCGCGCCGGCCTTGTCCGGATCGTAATTCGTGAATTGGCGGGCGTATTTTTCATTGTACCAGGGATGCTCCGGCCGCGGCCCCGCCTGATAGCCTTCGCTCTGGCCGAAATAGACGATATCGATGATTTCCTGCCGGTTGATCCCGAGCGAAAGCGCCTGCCTCACCGATTTGTCGGCAAACATCTTGCGCATCGCGGGATCTTTGTGGGTGATGTTGAAGTAAATCTGGCATTGCTGCGAGCTGGAAGGAATGAGCGTCAAAAGGCGATAGTCGCCCTTCTTCATGTTCTGCGAGAGTGTCGGCTTGTTCGCCAGCACGCTGATGTGGCGTTCCTGGATATCGATCTTGCCGGAAATGACATTCAGCATCAGCGATTCCACGTCCTGCGAGATGCCGAAATTGATCTCGTCGACATAGGGAAGCTGGTTGCCTGATGTATCGACCTGCCAGAAGTAAGGATTACGGGTCATGACGACGCGGGTAGCGCCACCAGTATAGGGCTCCTTGACGACCCAGGGGTCGAGCGTCGGCTTATCGGGGTTGCCCCAGCGCGAGGGAATCTCGATATCGCCGCAGCGCGCGCGGAAAAGCTCCGGCCAGCTGTTGGAGCCGGCCTTCTTGGCGTCGTCGGCGACGTTGGGATTATATTTCGGCAGGAACTGGCTGCAATAGTGCTTGGGAAACAGTGTCGGATGCTGGCCAAGCGGGGTGGCAAGGTTTTCCAGATAGAGCGCGTTCGGTGCCGCGAAGGCGAACTTCACCGTGTAATCGTCGATCTTCGTGACATCGACCGCGTTGCCGGCGACGGCGAGTTGGGCTGGTGTCGCGCTATAGAGATCGGTGTTCTTGACGCAATCCTCGATGGCGAACACGACATCGTCGGCGGTAAACGGGTGCCCGTCCGACCAGCGTGCACCCTGGATCAGGTAGAAGGTGAACTGCGAGGCGTCGGCGTTGACGTCCCAGCGCTCGGCCAGATTGGGCAGGACCTGGGTGAAGTCGAGGTTCCAGCGCACGAGGCTCTGGTTGCCTACCATGCGCAGGATACCGTTATGGTCGGACGAGCCCCTGAGGCCACGCCGCAGCGTGCCGCCATAGGTGCCGACCTTTTCGTAAGGGGTTACGACCATGGGCTTCTTCGGCAGGCGATCGGCAAGCGGCGGCAGTTTGCCATCCTTGACGAGTTGGGCCAGCGCCGGAGCCTCGCCGCCGTCGGCGGCACTGACACGGCCGGCCAGAGACAAGGCTGCCATTCCCGCCATGCCACCGAGCACTGCACGCCGGCTCATGCCGCGAGACACTATCTTATCGCGCATCGAATCCCTCCCTTTGAACGCCCAACGGCTTTCTCCGCCTCGGCGCGACAAGCTCCCAACCCGTCGCACGCACCCTCCTGGTGCAGCGGGACGAGCATATTTACGTTCTCAAATAATTACAAGAGTTGACAGATTTTTACAAATTAGGTAGCCCTATCTAGCCGTAGGCGTGTGCTATTGCTTGCCATTCGGCAGCATCAAGAAGGACCACCATGAAACTCTCGGTCGCCAACGATTCCGGCACGGGGCCGACCCGCTTTGGCGACATCATCTATGAGAGGATCGTTGCCATGATCGCTGATGGAAAGTTTCCGGTGAACGAGCGCCTGCCATCGGAAGCCAGGCTTGCGGAAATGTTCGGCGCCTCGCGACCCGTGGTGCGTGATGCGCTTGAACGGTTGCGCACCGATGGCCTGATCGTCTCCCGCAAGGGGTCCGGTTCCTATGTCCGGCAGCGGCCGGATTCATCGGTGCTCAATATGGTGCCTGTTGGGTCGCTCGCCGATGTCCAGCGTTTCTTCGAATTCCGTGCAGGGCTTGAAGCCGAGGCAGCCGAGCTTGCCGCGCGCAACTGGCAGCCGGCGGATAGAGAGCGCATCACGGCGGCGCTTCAAAACCTCGAACAATGTCTTGGTGAGGGTCGGCTCGGCGCCGAGGAAGACCAGGAGCTGCACGATGCCATCGCGATCGCGACCGGTAATCAGTTCCACATCACCGTCCGCGAATGGTTCAAACCGCATTTCGCCATCGGGCATTCGGTAACCCGGAGCCTTAGTCTCAAGCGCACGCCGGAACAGATCCGCAGCGTCCAGGACGAGCATGCGGTCATCGTTGAGGCGATTTTTGCCCGGCAGGAGACCGAGGCTCATGATGCCATGAAGAGGCACATTTTGAATGCACGCGCCCGCATGTTCCAGGGCGTTTGATGTCGGCAAAGGCAACACGGCGGCTTTCAAGTTTGGCCGCTATGCCTGTGAAGATCGATGAAGAGGTAAGACGATGAGTGTTGAAACCATGCGCCAGGCTTTGACCGGCGTATCCGGCGTTCCGGTAACCGCCTATGATGCAAACGGCGAAGTGGAGCCACGCGTAACGGCTCAGGTTTACGGGCGAGTGGCCGCAGCCGGCATTCACAATATCGTCGCGGCGGGAAATACCGGCGAGTTCTATGCCCTGACGCCGGAAGAAATCCGCCGCGTCCATGAAGCTGCAATATCGGGTGTCGACGGCAAGGCGCCGGTGACGGCGGCGATCGGCCGCTCGCTGCGCGAGGCGATCGGCATGGCCAATGACGCCAAAGCGATCGGCGCGACCGCCGTGATGTCACATCAGCCGGTGGACCCTTTCGCAGCACCGGCTTCGCAGATCGATTATTTCAGGAGCCTCGCGGAAGCTTCGCCGCTGCCACTGGTCGCCTATGTCAGGGCCGATGGTTTCGGCGTCGACGATATGGTTCGCCTTGCCAGTCACGGCAACATCGTTGGCATCAAATTTGCCACGACGGATCTGATGCTGCTTTCGAAGGCGATTGCTGCTTCCGATCCGAACGGTGCGCTCTTCGTCTGTGGCCTTGCGGAAAGCTGGGCGCCGAGTTTTGCAGCGGCCGGCGCACGCGGCTTCACCTCCGGTCTCGTCAACGTCGCACCGAAGCTGTCGCTTGCCGTGCATGCTGCCTTGGCTCAGGGTGATTTCGCTGGCGCCCGCGCGATCGTCAACAAGCTCGAGCCCTTCGAGCGCATGCGTACCAAATTCCGCAACGGCGCCAACGTCACCGTCGTCAAGGAAGCCGTCACATATTCGGGCCTTGATGTCGGCCCCGTCCGCGTTCCGGGCTTGCCGCACCTCGACCAGAAGGATCGCGACGAGTTGTTCGCCTTGCTTCGCGACTGGCAGGGATCGGGGGATGCATTCAAGCTCTAAGGTTCTGGCTTAGGCCACTCATGACGAAAGCCGACTGATACCGCCGAGGGTGAAGCGAACCAGCCGGTCCGCCAGCTCCTCATCGGTCGTCACTTCCTTGCCGAGTGCCGGAATGATTTCGGATACGCGTTTCTCGGCCACGAGCAGCATGAAGCACGGCGCCATCGTGGAAAGGGCGGCCTGTGCGACTAACGGGTGATCCGGGGTGACGCCGATGATCTCGGCGATGACACCGAACAGCAATGCTTTCTTCGGCTCTATCTCTTCACGACGGAGCTTGTCGATATGGGGTGTTGGCGCAATGAGTTCGCGGACGATCACCTTCGCCGGCCAGGAATTCTCGCTGTTGGCTCGCACGACCTTGACCAGCAGGCCAATGAGCCGGCGCAATTTTTCCTCTGCGGCAATATCCGCTGCCACCGCGTGAGCAAGCACCTCGTAGCTCATGAGGCGGCGATGGCCTTCGGCAAGGACGTCTTCATATAGAGCCTCGATGCCACCGAAGTGGTAGTTGATCGCCGCGGCATTCGTACCGGCCCTAAGAGCAATTTCCTTTGCCGTCGCACGGTCGAATCCGAGCTCGGCGAAGACGGCGCCTCCTGCCTCGAGCAGGCTCATCCGCGTTGCCGCGCCGTCCTGCCGATCCCTGGAGCGCGATGATCGTCTGTTGCTCTCGACCATTCTCTCTGCCTTTCCATTCACTCAAATATTAAATTGAAATTTGAATTTCACAAGTGCTATAATCGGGCATGCATCGATTTTAGGTCGTCGTTCGCCTCACTAGAGCCGGCATCTCGTTTGGAGTTCAAATAAACCATGCAGCGCGTCTTAGTCATCTTGATCCTCGTGATCGCCGCAGCCGGCGGTACCTGGTGGTATCTCCATCGGGACGACGGTTCTAACGCACTCGTTCTCTATGGAAACGTCGACTTCCGGCAGCTTACCCTAGCCTTCAACGGCAGCGAACGCGTTGCCGAAGTCCTTGTCGAAGAAGGCGCACAAGTCAAGAAAGGCCAGATAGTTGCCAGGCTGGATACCAGCCGTCTCCAGCCGCAGGTTGCTCAGGCCGAGGCGCAGGCGGCAAGCCAGCGCGCCAATCTGGCGCGTCTGAAGAACGGCAGCCGTCCCGAAGAGATCGCCCAGGGGCGCGCCAATCTCGAATCCGCCAAGGCTGAGGCGGTCAATGCCCGCGCCCAGTTCGAACGCCAGAACGCACTCGCGCCGAAGGCCGTTGTCAGCCAGCAGGCTCTGGACGAGGCCCGCTCGGCGGCCGCCGTTGCCGACGCGAAGGTCGTCTCCAACCAGAAGGCGCTGGACCTGCTCGTTGTTGGCTCTCGCATGGAAGATATTGACGAGGCGGAAGCGCAGCTGCATGCGGCCGAAGCCAATGTCTCGCTGCTGAATCAGCAACTCGCCGATGCCGAGCTCAAGGCGCCTGTCGATGCGATCGTGCAATCCAGGCTGATCGAACCCGGCGAGATGGCCTCACCGACCCGGGCTGCCTTCTCGCTTGCGACCATCAGCCCGAAATGGGTGCGCGCCTATGTCTCCGAAACCCAGCTCGGCATGCTTCGCCCCGGCATGAAAGCCTCCGTGACGGTGGATTCGCTTCCGGGGCAAACGATCCCTGGATGGGTCGGCTTCATTTCCTCGGTTGCCGAGTTCACGCCGAAATCGGTGCAGACGGAGGAGCTGCGCACCAGCCTTGTGTATGAGGTCAGGGTCTTCGTCGACGATCCCAACAATATGCTGCGCCTGGGGATGCCGGCAACCGTGACGCCGCTTCCGGGCGAGCAGGCACACCTTGCCACCGCGCAGCAGCTATAGGCGAGGACGCAATGAGCGACAGCGATCTCTCGGTAATCGCACGCAATCTCCGCAAGACGTTTCGCCGGGACACCGGGGAAACGGTGGAAGCGCTTGCCGATGTCTCGCTCGACGTCCGAAAACGGGCATTGACGGCGCTCGTCGGTCCGGATGGCGCCGGCAAGACAACATTGCTGCGCCTGGCCTGCGGCCTCATCGCGCCGGATGGCGGTAGTTTAGAGGTAATCGGCGTCGACATAGCCAAGGAGCCGCAACATGTCCAGGACCGCATCGGCTACATGCCGCAGAAGTTCGGCCTCTACGAAGATCTGAGTGTTCAAGAGAACCTCGATCTCTACGCCGACCTACATGGCGTCACGCAATCCCAGCGCAACGAAACCTATCCACGCCTTTTCGAGATGACGCAGCTTGGGCGTTTCAAGCAAAGGCCGGCGGGAAAATTGTCCGGTGGCATGAAGCAGAAGCTTGGTCTTGCCTGCACTCTGGTGCGCGCGCCTGAACTGCTGCTTCTCGACGAACCCACAGTGGGTGTCGATCCGCTATCCCGGCGTGAGCTCTGGGACATCGTCTTCAGGCTCATAAAGGAGGACGGGCTGTCGGTGATCGTGGCGACCTCTTATCTCGACGAAGCCGAGCGCTGCGAACATGCCGTGCTGATGCATGCGGGAAAGATCCTCGATCAGGGACCGCCGGCCGAGATCACGGCGAAGGCAGAGGGATGCTGCTTCATGGTCGATACCCCCGAGGGCATGGCCGCAAGATCCCTGCAGGCTCGCCTCTTCGCATTGCCTGGTATTGTCGATGCCGTCCCCGAAGCTGGGCGCGTCCGGATCGTGCGCAAGCCGGACCAGAAGGACGAGCCGCTGCAGCTGGATAGCGAGAAGCTCGACACCGAAAGCGTCGCGCCGCGGTTCGAAGATGCCTTCATGATGCTGTTTGCTGCCGTTGCCGGTGATGGAGAGCGCCAGACGCATGTCAGTCAGCACACAGAGAGGCGAAGCGGCGACGAAACGATTGTGCAGGTTCGCGACCTCGTCCGCAAGTTCGGGGATTTCACCGCCGTCGACCATGTCAGCTTCAGTGTCCGCAAGGGCGAGGTCTACGGTCTGCTCGGTCCGAACGGTGCCGGCAAAAGCACCACATTCCGGATGCTCTGCGGCCTGCTTCCCGCTAGCAGCGGCACCCTGATGGTCGCCGGCTCCGACTTGCTGACGGCAGGCGCGAAGGCGAGAGAGCGGCTGGGCTATGTCGCGCAGAAATTTTCGCTCTATGGGCAGCTCAGCGTCGATGAAAACCTGGAGTTCTTCGCAAGCGCCTATGGACTGCGCGGCAAGCACAGGAAGGAGAGGATCGACTCCCTGAAGAACCAGTTCGAACTGGCCCAGTTTTCAAGATTGCCGAGCGGGCAGTTGCCCGGCGGGTTCAAGCAGCGGCTGGCGCTTGCCGCCGCCCTGCTGCACGAGCCGGATATTCTCTTTCTCGACGAGGCGACAAGCGGCGCCGATCCACTCGCCAGGCGGCAATTCTGGGGGCGGATCACCGCCCTGTCCGAGCAGGGGGTCACCATCATCGTCACGACGCACTTCATGGAAGAAGCCGAGTATTGCGACCGGATCATCATCCTCGACGCCGGTCGCAACC
This sequence comes from Rhizobium sp. A22-96, assembly GCF_053521805.1. Taxonomy (NCBI): domain Bacteria; kingdom Pseudomonadati; phylum Pseudomonadota; class Alphaproteobacteria; order Hyphomicrobiales; family Rhizobiaceae; genus Rhizobium; species Rhizobium sp. A22-96. The sequence continues at coordinate 759,906 of NZ_JBNWDQ010000001.1, read as the reverse complement.
TGGCGGAGGGAACGCCGGTCGAAATTCGCGCCCATGCGGGTGCGAATGGCGAGACGGCAGCGACCATGGAGGAGGCGTTCATCGCGATCGTCGAGAAGGAACGCCACAGACAAGCGGAGAAGGCGGCATGAGCGAACCCGTCAAACATCCTGGCCAAGGATTGCGCGCGGCCTTGCGCCGCATCCGCGCGCTCATCCGCAAGGAGACCTGGCAGCTCTTGCGCGACCCGAGCAGCATCGCGATCGGCATTGTTATGCCCGTGGCGCTGCTGATCCTGTTCGGATACGGCATCAATCTCGACGTCAAGAATGTTCCCGTTGCCATCGTCATGGAGGAGAATTCGGCCGAGGCACGCGGGCTCGCATCCGCCTTCGAACTCTCCAGCTATTTTTCTCCGAAGCCCGTCAAGACGATGGCCGAGGCCGAAGCAATGCTTCTCTCATCGCAGGCAAGGGCGATCGTGCGGATCCCTTCCGACTTTGCTCGTAACGCCGCCGTGGGCAATGGCGAGGTCCAGGTTGTCGTCAACGGCAGCGATGCCAACACCGCCCGTATCTCGCTCAGCTATGCGGAAGCAGCGGTCGGCGTCTGGGCCGCGAAGGAAGCATCGCGCCAGGGGGCATCCACCGGCAGCGGCGTGACGATCCAATCCCGGCTTTGGTTCAACGAAGCCAATGACAGCAGCTATTTCCTCGTCCCGGGTCTGGTCGTTCTCGTCATGACGCTGATCGGCGCGCTTCTCACCGCCCTCGTCATGGCGCGGGAATGGGAGCGCGGCACCTTCGAGGCGCTGTTCGTAACACCGGTGCGCTCGACCGAAATCCTGCTCGGCAAGACGGTTCCTTATTTTGTGCTCGGGCTGGCGGGCCTGGCGCTCTGCGTCGTCGGCAGCCGGCTCCTCTTCGGCGTTCCGCTTCGGGGATCGCTGCTGGTGCTCACAGTTGTATCCATGCTCTATCTTCTGGTCGCGTTGGGGCTCGGTCTTGCCATATCCTCGATCACCAAGAGCCAGTTCATCGCCAGCCAGATTACCGTTCTCGCCACCTTCCTGCCAGCCATGATGCTCTCGGGCTTCATGTTCGATCCGAGGAGCATGCCCTTGGCGGTGCAGATCATCACCTACATCTTCCCCGGCCGGTACTTCGTCACTCTGCTGCAAACCCTGTTTCTGGCCGGCAACATCTGGAGCGTCATCCTGCCCAACGCGGCGGTGCTCGCCGGCATGGCGACAGGGCTCCTGGCACTCGCCGTCCGCATGACCCGCAAGAGGATCGCATAGCCATGTTCATCGCGTCGCTTCTGCGCATCCTGACCCTGATCCGTAAGGAATTGCTCGTGATCCTGAAGGATCCGCGAAGCCGGGCGAGCCTTGTCGTCCCGCCGATCTTGCAATGCCTGATCTTCGGCTATGCCGCGACCTACGATCTCAACAACGTCCCCTATGCGCTCGTGGACCAGGACAGGACGGCGACATCGAGAAACCTCGTCGCGAAGCTCGAAGGGTCCGGCATCTTCGAAAGAGTGGCGACGCTGACGCAGACGGGTCAGGCCGTCAGGCTGCTCGACACCAAACAGGCCGTCCTGATCATCGTCATCGAGCATGATTTCGAGCGGCAATTGGAAGCCGGCACCCCCGGCACTGTGCAGGTCGTCGCGGATGGCCGGAATTCCAACACCAGCGGCATAGCGCAAGGCTACGTCAATACCATCGTCGGCGATTTTACATCCGACTGGCTTGCACGGAAGGGAGGTTCCGGCAGTGCCGTCAGGGTCACGACCCGCGCATGGTACAATCCGCAGCTGGAAACGCGATGGAGCATGGTTCCCTCGCTGATCGGAACGATCACCATGCTGATGACGATGATGCTGACCGCCATGTCCGTCGCCCGCGAGCGTGAGGAGGGGACCTTCGACCAGCTGCTTGTGGCACCCTTCACCCCGACCGAGATCATGATCGGCAAGGCCGTGCCCTCGATGATCGTCGGCATCACCCAGGCATCCACTATCTTGCTGGTGGCGTTGTTCTGGTTCCGGATCCCGTTTGCCGGCTCGTTCCTGACGCTCTATCTCGGGCTCAGCCTCTTCCTTGCCGCCGCCATAGGCTTCGGCTTGTTCCTGTCATCCATTGCCGCCAACATGCAGCAGGCGATGATCCTCTGTTTCGTCTTCCTGATGCCATTCATGCTGCTGTCCGGGCTGATGTCTCCGACCGACAACATGCCGGAGGTCTTGCAATATGCGACGATGATCAATCCGCTGAAATATGCGATCAACATCACCCGTGGGGTTTATCTCGAAGGTGCCGGGCTGAATGCGTTGCTACCCGACATGCTGGCGCTGGTTGCGATAGCCGCCGTGACCATGCCGGTCGCTGCATGGATGTTCCGGCATCGATTGAATTAAGGACATGCGGAACTGCCAACCCGCGTCGCCTCGTGCTAAGAGGCGGACTGCGGCATTGACGCCAGCATCTTTGGAAAAGCCTGCCAGATTGCGGCGTCATAGCAGCGAAATGTATTCATTGCGGAGTGTTCGGATATGCAGTTCTGGCGGTGGATCATGTTGGCTTCTGTTGGCCTGCTCCTGTCCCTCCAGCAAGCTGGCGCCGCCGATCGGGTGAAGGAAGAAAATCTTTCACTGCCGATCCAGATCGGCTCCAAGAAATTACAGCTTGAAACGCTGGTTGTTCGGCCGGTTGATGGTGACAGGTTTCCGCTCGTGTTGATCGTCAACGGATCGGCCGGGGCCAATCCATCCGAGATGCATCCCGAGTGGCTGGCGCATATCGCGCATGATTTTGCGCATCGGGGCTGGATTGCCGCATCGGTCGTCTGGCCTGGTTACGGTCGGTCCACCGGAACCTTCATGAACAAAGCGGGAGACTGTTATAGGCCCAATGTTTCCATGTTTCTCGACGCGCATGGCGATGAGCTTGCCGCGGCATTGAAGACGCTTCGCACGCGCACGGATGTCGATCCGTCCGTAACGCTGGGTTTCGGCATATCGATCGGCGGGGCTTCCATGCTCGATCTTGCGGGACGCGCGGACCGGCCGCTGACGGCCGTCATCAATATTTCCGGCGGTGTGTATCACTATACGACGGTGGGGGTGGCCGATCCCAATTGCTCGCTCTTCCAGGATGATCTTGTGCGGGACTTCACCGGGTTCGGTCGCAACAATCCGACACCGACGCTCTGGTTCTACGCTGCCAATGATCCTTATTTCGGGCCGGATCTCGCTCAGCGACTGTTGGCCGGATATCGTTCAGAGGGTGGAAACGTCGATTTCGTCGGGCTTCCGCCTTTCGGGCAGGATGGGCATACATTGTACAAATGGAACGCAAATCCATTGCTTGAACCCAGGATTGACGACTTCCTGCGACGCAATCATCTGCCCGCGATGAACCAAGACGAATTGGCGCCCTTGATTTCCGCGCTGACGCCTGTCGATCGCGCAAGCGCAGAGCTTTACCTGAAGCAAGTGACCGAGAAAGCCGCGGCCATGGCTGAGGATGGCACCGGCTTTTATTGGTGGTACGGCCTTCGCTCCATCGAGGATGCCCGCCGGCGAGCGCAGGCCTATTGCGAGAAAAAAAGCGGTAAGACATGCCATATTGTTGCTGAGAACGCGCATCCGGTCGATGGCTGGCAGCGTACGGTCTCCGGCTCCAGGCAATGATAACGAGTCCGTATTCGGCTGCGTGAATGTGCCGGGACAAATATATGGATTTACCATCAACTTGATGATGCCAGGCAAGCCTTGTGTGAGGCAATAAGGGCCCTTTACAACGCTTTACATTGTAGGGAAGGCAAATGACGGAACTGCGCCCAGCTTACCGACAGACCTCGATCTCATATGTCGTCGGCGGAGATCATTTCCACCGCCTCGGCCTACATGCAGGATTCCCTGCATCTGACCGACCAATGGATTCTCGTCGGCGGCCTGCGCTATCAGTATTATGACCTGATGGCCGGCTAGGGGCGGCCCTTCGTCACCAATACGGATAGCAATAGCAGCAAGTGGGTACCGAGCGGCGGCATTGTCTATAAGCTGACGCCGTAGGAGGGAGTGTCCTACGAGGCCGGCAGCAAGTTCGAGATCGGCACGGGCTGACGGCCAATGTTGCGCTCTACACCAGCGACAGGAAGAATGTCGCCTATTCCGAAGTCATCAACGGCGAGACCTATATCCAGACTGCTGGCCTCGTGCGCGCCCGGGGTGTGGAAGTGGATGTTGCGGGCGAATTGACCGACGAGTTAAGCATGATTGCCGGCTACGGCTTCACCGACGCCAAGGTGCGCGAAGATCCGACTTACGCCGGCAAATGGCCCGTCAACGTGCCGCGTCATACCGGCTCACTGTTCTTTACCTATGATTTCGGCGAAGTCGGTGGCAACGGCAATACGCTGAAGGTTGGCCTTGGTGCGCGGGGAGCCGGCAAGCGCGCCGGCATCAACACCAACGCCTATTTTCTGCCCGGTTATGTCGTGGCTGACGCCTTTGCCGCCTACGCCTTCCGGATGGAACGCCCGCTGACGCTGCAGCTCAATCTGAAAAACATCCTCAACAAGACCTACTACACCTCCTCCATCGGATCGACCAATCTCGGCAACCAGATCGGCGAGCCCTTCAGCGCTGTGCTGACGGCGAGCGTCAAGTTCTGATCGCTGTCGCATTCGAGTGGCCTTTCACTGCGGCTCTAAAACAGCTCAAGGAACTCTTCGGGATCGTCCTTGATGGCCTGCAGCGAAAGCTTGAGAAAGGTGCGGAAGTCCGGCGCTACGTAGCTGATCTCATCGGGGTCATGCGTGAAGGCAATGATCTGCCCGATCTTCCCTTTCTCGGTGGGGGTATAATCCTGGATCAACAGGAGCGAGTTGCCGCCGAAGGCAGCAAACGGAAGCCATCCGCGCTGAAACCAGCCGTCGCGGATGCGTGGGTCGCGGAGTGAGGGTTCGGAATATCCGGCATACTGAGGGGATACGCGTTCCATACCGGCTCGCGCCTTTTGGGCGGAAGTCAGAGACAGAAAATCGTATCCTGTCAGAAAGTCCGGCCTTAGAAAAACACGCACTTCATGTTCACTGCCGTCAGCTATGCGCCATGCCTCACGCAAGTCGGGATCCAGGGCGAAGTCAAGCCGCGCTTCTGCTTCTGCCAGCGCCGTCTCCGCATTGCCCTCGGCAAGATTGAGATGGGCGTCATGCTTGGAATAAACGCGCCGTAAAGCCTCGACATAGTCTGCAAAGATCATATCTGTCCTCGTGGTTGCGGCTCTCGTTTGTACGAGTTCATCAGCATAAAGGAAATTGTTCAAGCCGTTCGGCAGCGTGTGGTTCTAGATCCCCGGTTATCACTAATATCCGCCTCTACACATTGAGGGAAACACATGATTTCCACCTGGCGCATGGTTGGGATAAATATGGTTTCGCAAACCGCTTCTTTGCAAAGAGCGAAGTGACACCGTTCAAATTGTGATTGGGAGCATGAGCCTTTATCGACAAGATGAGTTCACGCCTGGATGGGAGCCTGATCCCTGGGAAATGGCCGCCAGCGCCGCGGACGCTCAAAGGCGGGCATTTCGTGAGCGTGCGATGATGCCGATCAAATGGCAGCCAGTCCCATGGAAACGCTTTCCTTCCGATGGCATTTTCGGCCACCGAAAGGATTGGTTCGTTTCAGCTGAGGTCGAGTTCATAGCCTCATCAGGCGGTGAGGATTTACTGCTGATCGAAAACGTCTGGTTTGGCTGGCCCGATCCGCCGCAGTGGGGTTTGGCATCCCGTCCCAATGGTCGATACGATCTCCAATGGGAGCGATGGGGCAATTTTGCCGATCTACCGACAGCATGGCAGGTTCCCGATCATCCTCGGCGTTAGATCCGCCGGCGTCAGTAGAGCAACCGAGCTCTCACAGTGCCCGGAATTTTGCGAAGCGCATCCAAGATCTCGTCCGCCGTCTGGCCGACGCCTTCGGCTTCGATGACCACATAGCCTGTTTCGCCATAGGTCTGCAGGAACTCACCGACGATATTGAGCGAGCGGGACGAAAAGATCGTGTTCAGACTGTTCAGCATGCCAGGACGATTTTCATGAACATGGATGAAACGCGTGCCGTTCGAGCGTGGCGGCAGCTGAACCTGGGGAAAGTTGACGGCGCCCAGTGTCGAGCCGATGTCGGAATACTCCACGAGCTTCCGGGAGACTTCCCTTCCGATGCGCTCCTGGGCTTCTTCAGTCGATCCGCCGATATGCGGCGTGAGAATTACATTGTTCAACCCCTGCAGCGGCGTTTCGAAGCGCTCGTTATTTGATGCCGGCTCCTTCGGAAACACGTCCACAGCCGCGCCTGCGAGATGACCGTCTTTCAGAACCTTCGCAAGTGCATCGAGGTCGACGACGGTCCCGCGGGAGTTGTTGATGAAAATGGCGCCCTTCTTCATGCGGCGCAACTCGATCTCCGTGATCATGTTCTGTGTCGAGCTGGTCTCCGGAACGTGCATCGTCACGAAGTCCGAGATTTCGAGCAGCTCACCGAGTGTCGCCATCGATTCGGAGTTGCCGTGGCGAAGCTTGTCCGAGGGGTCGAAGTAGCGCACGTTCATGCCCATGCTTTCCGCAAGAACGCTGAGCTGCGAACCGATATTGCCGTAGCCCACGATGCCGAGCGTCTTTCCACGCATCTCGCGGCTGCCTTCGGCAGACTTGTCCCAGCCGCCTTCATGGGCCGAAGTCGACCGCGGGAAAATCCGCCTTGTCAGCATGATGATCTCGCCGATCACAAGCTCGGCGACGGAGCGCGTGTTCGAATAGGGCGCATTGAAAACCGGGATCCCGCGTCGGCGGGCCGCATCCAGATCGACCTGATTTGTCCCTACAGAAAAGCAACCGACCGCCATGAGCTTTCTGGCGGAGTTGAAAATTTCCTCCGTCAGCTGGGTGCGTGAGCGAATTCCGATAATATGCGCCTCGGCGATGAGGTTTTTGAGATCCTTGTCATCAAGCGCCTTTGGCAAGTGCGTGAGGTTGACGTAACCGGACGACGAAAAGTAGTCCACGGCGCTCTGGCTGATGCCTTCGAGCAGAAGCACGGAAATTCGATCGCGCGGAAGAGAAAGTTGGATGGTCATTGAATTGCTTTCGGGTCTCGAATTCGACAAGGCCAAGGTCGCCTGGGGGCGGTAGTACTAACAGGTATTTCAAAACGTTTTGCGACCATCCGGCGGGCAGTGCAAGAGCAAACTCAAGTCCGGCGGCGAACATGCTCTTTGGGCCCCGTCACCTTGATCATGGGCGCGCAGCTGGTGGATTTGCCCTGGGAGGGAATTGTGATCTCCCGATCGCGTGGCTTCAATCTATCCACCCCCACAATGCCTGCCATAAACAGGCCAATTGAAGCGCCCCTTGACTTGTATTTCATGGCCGGTAGAGCTGGATTCGAGGCTTCACGACCAGAGAGTCGTCCAAGAAAGCTGGCTGAAGCCACCACTTTGCAGACCCCGCATTCTCTCCCGGAAAAGGTTGATGATGATGCCCCTGAAGATGCTGCAGCTTGCCTTCGTTTTATTATGCCTGGGCGCCTCGAATGGATCAGAGGCCTTGGCACAGGATGCGACGTCCACGCTCTCGGGCAGCTTTGCCGACCTATGTGCCGCCGACAGCGAGCATCCATCGAAGCTTTGGAAGATCAGCAGCAGGCTGGATCCTGCTCTCTGGAGATCGCGTATCGTTTGCGATCTTTCTCCTCCTGCCAGGCCGATATTGCGTATCACCGTGCATCCTGGAGACGCCCCCGACCAGAGTGTAGGCGATGCGCCGACCGAACGGGTGGAAATCCAGATCAAGAAGCAGGTCATCAAATTCGACAGGCCGACCTGGTATCACTTTGCCTTTCGGCTTGAAGCTCCCTGGCGAGGGCTCGGTAACCGCACCGTCATCCATCAGGTGAAGCAGAATATTCCGACTGAGGAGACAAAACCTCTCGGAATGTGCCAGGCGGCGAACCCGCTCTTCAAGATAGAAGCCATACCGACGGAGACGGGCGCGAACTTCGTCGCCAAGGTGAGGGGAAGCGCTGACTGCAATGCCGGTCAATCCCGGATAATCTGCGGGCCATGGCACCTGAATCTGGGTGAATGGAATGATGTGAACGTGATGCTCAAACCCAGTCTGACGGAGGGAGAAAGCGCCTTACAGGTCCATCTCAACGGCCGCGACTGCGACATCTCCTATACAGGACGCCTTGGCTTTCTCGATCATGGTATGCGGGATCAGGACGGCCACCCCTTCATCGACACTCAACCGCGTTTTGGGATCTATCGGGATACTCTGCCTGATGTGGTGCAATCCATCGACTTCGCGGATATTCAGTTCTGGTCGACGGATCCGTCCAGTGATCCCGCTTGGTCGAAATCAACTGTATCGGCCAAGTGAGTATCACGGGCTGGTTTCGACATCTTGCGCGAAATCGGCGTGACCTTTCCGGATTGGCAGTCCCCGGCAGCGCCGGGGCGCTATCAAAGTACCACGACCTTGGTACCCACGCCGACCCGGCCATAGAGGTCCATCACATCAGGATTTGCCATGCGGATGCAGCCGGAGGATACCGCCTTGCCGATCGAGTTCGGCTCGTTGGTGCCGTGGATGCGGTAGAGGGTGGAGCCGAGATAAAGCGCTCTTGCTCCAAGAGGATTGTTGAGGCCGCCCTCCATATGGTCAGGTAGCTCCGGCCGGCGCGCGATCATTTCCTTGGGCGGCGTCCAGCTCGGCCACTCCGCCTTGCGGCTGATCGTCTCCGTGCCTTTCCACGCAAAACCCTGCTTGCCGACACCGATACCGTATTTGACGGCGGTTCCATCGCCGAGCACAAGGTAGAGACGCTTTTCCTTGGTGGAAATAACGATCGTGCCGGGGTCGTAGCCGGAGAAGGGGACAACCTTTCGCGGAATGGGCGACTGCGCCAGGCTCGCCCGCCTGTCATCCTTGAGGCCGGAATTGAGCTGGGGAGACGCCGCGCCCGAACCGATCGAGCCTCGCCGCTGTGAACGGGGCGGCGGCGGGAAATCGTCGTCTTCGTCGTCATAATAGCCGTAGCGATCGCCCCGGTAATAATAGTCATCGTTCAAACGCGGATCATCGCGATAGCGCGGCGGCGGCGCCTGACGCAGATAGCGGGGAGGTGCATAACCATAATCCGGCTCGTCGCCATAGTCAGGCAGATATCTCCATTCCTGAGCATGTACCGAGACGCCTGTCATCAGTACGGCCAGAACGGGCAAAAGAACCAATTTCACAGTCTTCATGTCACAACCAATTTCCCGAAGAACGCACGGGTCTGCGCCCCGCCTCGACGGGGTATGTGCCGCCGACAATTCCGGAAACGGCAGGCGTAATTGTGGCAATACTGCTTTGGAGCTGAGATTTTATGGCTTTCGGAGTATTTGGCTTTTCGTTGCTTGATCGGGCGAACGCCAAAATGGCGAGAAGGGTCAGATCGAGACGGTCATTGGCGGGAAGGCGGGGTTGCCGCCTTCCCCCATGTTTACTGACGCTTCTTTCGCCAATGACGGTCAGATCGGTCGCATGGTCGGTCCAGCTGTCGAAGGCAACGGGTGCCCCTTTCCGTGGCAGAGCAGTCCGTCAGACTTGCAGAAGACGAAGCTGTGTTCGTTCCAGAAGCGGTCTGCAGCCTTGAGCTCACAAGGTTGCTCCTTCAGCATCGTCTTCTCTCAGACTTACACCGCTCTGCGCATCGAAAAGATGTAGTCGCGATTCCAGGAGTGAGAAGCTGACCTGATCTCCCGGTTTTGCACGGCTAGAAGCCTTGACGAGGGCTCCTATCTCGATATCGCCGTGGGTGAAGGTAATCAGCGCGTCATTGCCGTGAAATTCGATCAGGTTTGCGGTTCCGGACAAAACATTCACATCGGTCCCGTTCGAGACCAGAAGATCGGCTGGCCGGATGCCGAGGGTTGCCTTCTGGCCATGCTGCAGCCGGAAGCCGTGGCCCTCGATCCTGAAATTGATGCCGTCTCCGACAAGAAGCCAGCCGTCTTCCACCTGATGTATGACGACGTTGAGGAAGTTCATGTTCGGCGTGCCGATGAAGCCGGCAACGAAGAGGGTGCGGGGCTTTTCATAGATCTCGGCGGGCGTGCCGACCTGTTCGATTGCGCCGGCCCGCATCAGCACGATCCTGTCGGCGAGCGTCATGGCTTCGAGTTGATCGTGGGTGACATAGACGGTTGTCGTCTGGAGCTTTTGATGCAGTCTCGCGATCTCCACCCGCATGTGATGTCTGAGCTTGGCGTCGAGATTGGAGAGCGGCTCGTCGAAGAGGAAGACCTTCGGTGTCTTGATCATGGCGCGCGCGATCGCCACGCGCTGTTGCTGTCCGCCGGATAGTTCCGCCGGCTTGCGGGCGAGATAGGGCTCCAAGCCGAGGGTTGCCGAGACGGCCTTGATGCGCTCGTCGATCTGGTCCTTCGGCACCTTCATCCGCTTGAGGCCGAAGGCGATGTTGTCGTAGATGGTCATGTGGGGGTAAAGCGCATAGTTCTGAAAGACCATCGCCACTCCCCTGTCGCGTGGTTCGAGGTCGTTGACCTCTTTGCCGCCGATCGACACCGTGCCACCGGAGATCTCCTCAAGTCCGGCAATCATCCTCAGCAAAGTGGATTTTCCGCATCCGGAGGGGCCGAGAAAGACGATGAATTCGCGATCCGAGACGTCGAGATTGAAGTTCTTGATGACGTTGATGGCGCCATAGCTCTTGTCGATATTGGCACAGACGATATTCGACATCTCAGTTCCCCTCGCTTTCCATCACGATCTGCAGCTTGACATCAGTGGGTCTTCCAGAGGCCGCACGCTCGAATGCCCCAATGCTGTCGCTGAATTTGAAGGTTTCGGTGATGAGCGGGTTCAGGTCGACCTTGCCCGAGGCAATGAGCTGGAGGGCGCGATCGAAAATGTTTGCATAGCGGAAAACGGTCTCGATCCGGACTTCCCTGGCGATTGCTCCGGAAACGTCGAAGACCACAGGCTCTACCGGCAGGCCGACCATAACCAGCGCGCCGCCCGGACGAACGAGATCGAACAGGCCATTATAGGCCTTCGGGCTGCCGCTGGCTTCAAAGACGATATCCGCCCCCCAGCCCTCGGTAGAGGATTGAATGACATCGTTCAGGGATTGCTTGCCTATATTGACGGGAATGATCCCCGGGTATCGGCCTGCGATTGCGAGCTTTTCGGCGCTGAAGTCGGAGATGTAGACGCGGCTGCAGCCGCCGGCGAGTGCCGCAAGAGCCACCATGATGCCGATGGGACCGCAGCCAATGACGGCCGCGACGTCACCGGGAACGATCCGTGCCCGTGCGGCGGCCTGCATGCCGATCGCAAACGGCTCGACCATCGCGCCTTCGGCGAAGGTTACATTGTCCGGTAGCTTGTAGGTGAAGGCAGCGGGATGAACGACAAAGGGCGTGAGGACGCCATGGATTGGCGGCGTCGCCCAAAAACGGACACTCGGATCGACATTGTAGATGCCGAGCTTCGAGGCGCGGGAGGACAGATCGGGTATGCCGGGCTCCATGCAGACACGATCGCCCGGCTGTAGGTTCGTGACATTCCTGCCGACTTCAACGACCGTGCCGGCGGCCTCGTGGCCGAGCACCATCGGCTCGCGCACCACGAAGGAGCCGATGGCGCCATGGGTGTAATAGTGAACATCGCTGCCGCAAATGCCGACGGTGTGGATCTTGATCTTGACGTCGCCTGGGCCGAGTTCGAGCGGCAGGTCGATCTCCCTCAGGGATAGCTGGCCCTTTTGCTCGAGAACGAGAGCTTCCATTTCGATAATCCTCTTTAAGATGACTTGCGCTTGAAGGCGCTGTTGAGCAGCCCGCTCAGCACTCCGATGAAGAGCAGCGGGGGAATGGACAGAAGAACGACCGATGCGTTGAGAATGCCCCAGGGAACATCGCGGCCGAGCTGGGTAAGCTCGGATGCGACGATCGGCAGGGTCTTGGCATCGGAGGTCGTCAGCATGAGCGCAATCAGGAACTCGTTCCACACGAGGACGAAAGCGAAGGCGATCGCGCCGATCAGGGATCGCGAGGCAATCGGCAGCGCGATGCGGAAAAAGATGGCGAAGGGACCGTAGCCATCGACGCGCCCGGCCTCCTCGACCTCTTTCGGTACGCGTGCAAAGGCCGGAACACTAAGCCAGATGATGGTCGCGAGCGTCAGCAGCGTGTAGGTGACGATCATCGACAGCCTGGTATCGTAGAAGCCGAAATCCAGCCAGATCACCATCAGCGGAATGGCGACGGCAACCGGCGGCAGGAAGCGGAGCGACAGGACGAAGAACTGGATATCCTTCGACCAGCGGTTCGGATAACGCGCGATTGCATAAGCCGCTGGCAGCCCGAGGATCGTGCCGATGAGCACGGAAATGCCCGAGATCAGCACCGAGTTCGTCAGGCCGGCAAAGACGCTGTCGCGCCCCAGCACATAGGCGAAATTGTCGAGCGTCGGCGTGAAGAAGAAGAGCGGTGTCGGAGTGACGATGTCGACGCGGTTCTTGAACGCGTTGAGCGTTGTCCAGAATAGCGGGAAAACGGCCGACAGTGCTGCCAATGCCAGGATGAGCTTGCCGACAAGACGGCCCGTGCGACGATTGCTCATATCTTCGCCCTCTTCCAGATAAAGGTGAATGCCACGGATGTCGCGATCATCATCAGGACCGCCATGCTCGACGCGTAGGAAATGCGACCGGATTCGATGAAGCCCTGAGAAAAGGCATACATATCCAGGGTCTCGGTCGAGATGCCCGGACCGCCGCGCGTCATCACATAGATCAGGTCGAAGGCACGCAGCGACTCGATCATTTTAATGAATGCAAGCGAGATGAGCGGCGCCTTCAGCATCGGCAAGGCGACATAAGCATAGACTTCCCAGCTGCGCGCGTGATCGAGGCGAGCGGCTTCAAACGGCTGCGGCGGGAGAGTTTCGAGGAGCTTGAGGACGATGACGGAAAAGAAGAGGCCCCATTGCCAGACATCGACCAGTGCAACCGTGCCAAGCGCAGTGGCAGCGTTCGAAAGCAGGTCCAAAGGCTGACCCGTGATTGCCTTGTACGGATAGGTGATGATCCCATAGAGCGGATGGAAGGCGAACTTCCAGACAAAGGCCGCCGAAACACGGGGCAGGATGACCGGGATGAGGAAGAGCAGCGACAGCAGATTGCGCGTTCTCGGTGTCGTGCATTCAAACAGAAGGATGCCGAGGCCGACAGAGATGACGAGGGTCAGCGCGACTGTCAGCACTTCCCACGTAAGCGATACCTGAATGGCATTGAGAAAGCGCCGATCGGAAAAGAGCGACAGATAGTTCGCAAGGCCGACGAACCGGCCGTCCGGCCTGCTGAGTTCGCGATCCTCGAGCGAGATAACGATCGCATAGACCGTCGGCACGAACGCCAATATGGCCAGGATGATCATGGCGGGCGTCAAAAAGACAGCCGGTAGCAATATACGTTTGTTTTTCATGACTTACCTTCCGGCGGCCTTCGCACCGATGGACGGAAAGCCCGATGGGTGAAACACCCATCGGGACGGGAGAGGGAGATCGCAGTGCTATTGGTTGCGGGCCACCAGATCCTTGGCGAAGTCGTTGAGTTCGTCGAGACCGCCCTTGATATCGGTGCGCGTGCCCGTGATCAGCTCTTCCAGGATGATGCCCCAGCGGTCGCCGAGATCCGGCCATTGTGGGCTCTGCCAGAAGTTGACGGCGGTCACCTTGCCGGTGTCTGCAAGGGCTTGTCCAAGCGCCGGTCCGTAGGTGTCGGCGAATTTCTTGCTCGTCATGATGCTCGTGCGATTAAGTTCGCTGAACTGACCCGCATCAAGACGACGCTCCTCATTCTCCTTGGATGTCGCCCAGGCGATGAACAGGCCCGCACACTGCTTCGAAGCCTCGTCCTTGTTGGCCTTCGTGCCGATCGCAAGACCGTGGCCATAACCGCCGCCGGTCAACGGTGCCGGTGGCGGCAGATAGCCGATCTTGTCGGCGACCTGCGAGGATTTCTTGTCGAGCGCCATGCCGACCAGCGGCGTCGACTCGATCAGGATCGCGACCTGTCCGGAGGTAAAGGCGCCAACGGCCTCATCCCAGCTGCCGGTCTGGCTTCCCGGCGCGGAATACTTGAAAAGCTCCAGATAGGTCTGCGTCGCCTTCACGGCGGCATCGCTGTCGAAGGTCGGTGTCTTGCCGTCAAACCACTGGCCGCCGAAGCCCTTGAAGAACGGCATCCAGCGCCAGACGTTGGCGCCCGAACCGCGCTGACCGCGCAATGCCGTTCCGTAGATACCTTTGTCCGGCTGATTGAGCTTCTTGACCGCGGCAATATACTCGTCGAGCGTCTTCGGTGGCTGAATGCCGGCCGCATCGAGCAAATCCTTGCGGTAGATCATCAGGTCACCGCCACCGGTTACCGGCGCGAACCAGACCTTGCCGTCGTAGGTCGCAATCTTCTGCCGGCCCGGATCGAAATCGGCGTAGTCATAGTCCTTCGGATAATAATCCAGCAGCGGCACGACCCAGCCGGACGATGCGAAGAGTGCAACATTGGCTTCGTCAACATAGTACACATTGTACTTGCCGATCGTCGAAGCGTCGGCCTTGGTTTTGGCACGACGGTCGTTCTCGTTGAGATAGTCGATCTGGAAGCTGGCGCCGCCGCTCAGCTTGCTGAATTCATCCTTGTATTGCTCCAGCAAGGTCAGGCCGTCGCGCGGCTGAGCTAGGACGCGAATGGTGCCTGAGCATTGTGCTGCATATGTGAATGATGTTGCAGCGCCGAAGAATGCGCATGCGATCGCGATGCTCGAAACGAGCGATTTCATGGTTCTCATCGAAATTCCTCCCCTAAAGGTCCACTGTGCAGATAGCGGATGTCCCGATCCGATCTGCTCCTCCGAAGCGATATTGATCGCCGGCACAAATAGTACGGAGCCTGACACGCGCTGCTAGCGTGCGTCATGCAAAGATTCTATACTTTAATGCGCTAATTGGATTGGCTATTCATCGTACGAACCGGCCGTCTTTGGCTGGTCAGCTTTCGATATGCCGATGGCGTAACCTTGTGTTGGCGAAGGAATGTTCTGTTGAAGTTGGAGATGTTGAGATAGCCGACTTCGAAGCAGATATCCGTGATTGGCATATCGGTTTCGGACAGCAATTTGCAGGCCTGCCAAACCCGGAGCTTGTTGACGTGATCCGTAAAATTGTTGCCGGTGTTCTTTTTGAAGAACCGGGAAAATGCACTTTCGCTCATTCCTGCCAGTTCGGCCAATTCGCCGATGTGAATGTCGGAGGCCAGATGCTCGAAAATATAGATGAGAGATCGCTGAAGGACGTCCAGCCTCTCGGCGTCGAGCTTGGGGGCAAACTCCAATGACGACAGGATCTCGTACTCGTTCGAGGACGACAGCAATTCGAGCAGGGTGATGAAAAGAGACAGGCGGGCAAAGCCTTTAAGATGCCCCATCCGCTCGATCAGTTCGCCGCCCTCCTTTCGCGTGTTGCCTGTGAAAACAAGGCCGCGTTCGGTGCGGCGAAAGAAGTCTTCGAGCTGATTGAACTCCGGCATTGCCTGGGTGATGGCCCGGAGCCGAGCGGGGTCGAACTGGATCACGATATCCCTGCCTTGAATAATCTCTCCGGGTTCGGTCGTGGTCACCCAGTCATGCGGAAGATTGGGGCCGACGATTGTCAGATAGCCCGGATCGAATTCGCCGATATGATCGCCGACGAATGCCAATCCGCGTGTCTTCCTCAGGAGATGTATCTCGATCTCTGGATGAAAGTTCCAGACGTTTCTTGCCCATGGATAGTCGTCCATTCGCCAGAGAAATGTCTCGTTGACGTCGGTGACGATGTGCTCGAAGGTCGCCAGATCGCCCGTGAGCGATGCGTTTTTTCCGCTACCCATCCGCCTTGCCGTCTCTGGTCCCGCGTTTTTCAGCATTACGGTTTCCGGTCGGGGCTGTTGGCTGAGCAATCCATCTGTCTTTCCGCTCTCCGCCGCAAGCAAAGTCGCCTATACCCTCGAGTAGGTGATAATTTAACTGCACGAGTAGGATCTCGTCTACATCCAGATAGATCTGTTGTTTGCCGATCGATGTTCGCGCGCGCATGGCGGGTCAAGAACTATCCCGACCACTCGAATTTTCCGCCTCTACCTCGTTGTCGTGGCTGATCCTGCAGTTTGGAGACTTGAGGTCGCTGATCTCCCTCAATCGCTGAATGGTGACAATGCGCAACAGTCACTTAGATGGCCGGCTGGTATCTCAGCGATCAGTTCTGTAATGATTATCAATGTTGGTGGCGATCACGGGTGTACACATCCACGTTTACTACACAGAGGCTCCACGCTATCTCATCACAGTGACGCTACATGTCTGTTGTTAGCAAGCTCGTTAACAAGGAGACAACAAGAATGCGAAAGCTACTCATCATTGCAGCAACGACAACTGTTCTTGCGGCCAGTGCGGTTTCGGCTGCGACCATTTCCGGCGAGATCAAATTCGTCGATGCCAAGCAGCGAACGATCACTCTTAGCGATGGGAAAGTTTATTGGCTTACTGTCACCCAGAAGGTTGATAGCCTGAAAATTGGCGAGAAGGTTACCATCAAATACGATCAGGCAGGCACAAAGTCCGTGGTCTCGAAGATCGACGCGATAAAGTAGCGCGGGAAAGCGCACGGTGCTTGTAATTCAACACCGTGCGCTGACGGATTGATCCCTCTCCGATCCCGATAGAGTGCACGGAAAAATATGGGATGCAGGCGGTTTATCATTCGCCAGCATCCCAAGCCCTTTGTGGTCGCAGGACAGCCGGTTCACTTTCCCGCACCGTTCTACGATCCATGGATCCTGTCATAGTGCGCGGAAGTCCGCCCAAGGCATGCCTGGACAAGGCCCGCCATGCTGCCCAGGCATGATGCGGCTCGCACAAGCGAGTTCCCGCGGGTGAATGGCGCGGCTACAACATAGAATGATAGCCTCAATATCCTGCCGGCGATCGAGCCGGCCAAATGGACGGCCGCGATGGCCGGCTTGGCCTTCAATTTCTTGCTGATCAGGTTAGTGCTGTGATCCCGACTGCGCAGGTATTGGTAGCGCAGGGTGAGCCGTTCTATCGGAACGGTCTCAAAGACAATGGCACGCGGCGCCCATCCGGTCTTTGCTCCCAGTCTCTTCGCCTGCAACCAGAGCTGCCAGTCTTCACCACCAGATAGCCCGAGACTATTGTCGAAGCGCAAACCCGTATTGCGGAAAAATGTCAGATTTGCCATCCAGCTCCCGGTCGCAATCCTGATGCAGTGAGATTTGCCGATGCTGTGATTGCGCAGCGCTTTCGCCTCGCCGCTTCTGTTTACCTTGTTCATTCCCGACCAGACCATTTTCCTCCACATCGATATGTCAGGCGAAGGGGAGGCAAAACGGACGGGAGATCCGAGAATATCGAGATGAGAGGCATCTCTCTCGGCAAGCAATTCGATAAGCCAGTCTTTAGATACGACCTCGTCATCGTCGGCAAATGTCAGCAGGTGGCCATTGGCGCTGAGCGCGGCTTCCAGAACGTGATTGCGTGCGAATGCGATACCGAGACGCGGCTCGATTTCGTACTGGATCGTGCATTGCGGCAGCCGCTTGTCAAATTCATCGATGATATCTTGCAAGGTGGGGCTGTCATTGTTCTCGACAATGATGAAATGCAAATGAGCATTCGGGGGACTATGCATTTCGGCATAGGATGCCAGGAGCGCGCGTAGCATCACTGGCCTCCCGCGCGTGATCGTGCCGATACAAATGCGGCGGCTATCGTAGATCGGTGAGCATTCGCTCAGAGTGTCATTCATGGTCAAGGGTTACACAGTTGTGCCGCCCGTGCGGAGAAGTCCGCGGGGCGCATGGTTTGGCGAGGTAGCGACAGGCAATGGTGCTGGGGGGAGCTTCTTTGCATGGCAGGGAAGAAGCTTCCACCGCTTGATTCAGCAACAAGGTTTTTGATTTCGGCCCGAAACAGGCCAGCGTCGGCCCGACGATCTAGCCCCAAAGTGATTTCGCTTCGATGAAGCTTCTGGTCGGAGCGTGTCCCTCGGTGTGGCGGAGGCTGGGATTGTTTCTTCCAGCGTCGCCTGCGCCAATGCCATAGCCGCGTTGGCTTGTGCCAGGTCGCTGCTTGCCGCGGTGTTCTGCTTGCGAAGCGCATGTGTCGAGCCAAACGTTGATGGGCTTTCGGCTGCGCCGCCTTTGCGTGCTGCGGAGGGTCTTCCGTGCTCCGAAGCCCCACTATGAGCAGGCGAGGATCGGCGTGGCCCGGAAGCTCGTTTGCGACGGGAATAAAGGGGGCGACAAGCTTGACGCCGCCGACTGCGGGCGTCGCCACTTCCGCACTTTCCCGTGCGTGGGCAATGCCGGCCATCGAGGCGAGAAGAAGCCAGGCGAGGAGATGAGCCCTCGGGCATGTCGGTCTAAGGGCAGTCCGCATCGATGCATGTCCTGGCTACCCGCCTTCATGGCGAGATCGAAAGGAGGAAAACGCATGGGCTCCGCCGGGGCTTGCCGGATACAACCCATGCTTTTTGTCGAATACGATATGACCCGAAGATTGTTACGCTTGTGTTTGCTATATGTGGAGGTTGTGTGGAGGTGGACGATTGAATGTTGACTGCCGGGCCGGCTCAGCCTTTGCTGGTGGAAAGGGGCCGAATGGAAATGCGCTTATTTTGACAGTATCCGGCGGCGAGGTTGCATGGTGCAAAGGCAGCAGCCGCCATAGGTCGGATCGCTCCCGATAATGCCCTTTTGAACTCGAAACACGGCAAAATTCATGAGTGTTGCGGTAAACATTTTTGCTGCATATAGGTTGTGCCCGCAACTCCGAATAGCCTCTGCGTGATCGCCGAAAACAGTCCGGTGCTCCATGCCGAGCTCACCATTTCACAGATCAGGGTATTTCGATGGCTGAAAAAACCAGCGTTCTTGAGCCCATTTCCGAAATTCTGAAGGCCTATTGGAAATCCGATCGCTGGATGCTTCTGATCGGCATCGTGGTGGTGCTTCTCGCAAGCGTCAGCAGCGTCGCCGCGCCCTATATATTTTCGCGAATTATCGATCGTTTGCCGCAGGATGGTGCCGTCATGGGCGTCGTGTTGGGGTTGGTGATCTATGCGGTACTGGTCGGCGTTGCTGCGGCGCTCCAGCATATGATGCAATACCTCTCGTTCATGAGTTCGGAAAACCTTGGTTTCATAGCGCAAACTCGCTTCTTTGAGCGTATTTTAAAGAAGACCACGGTCTTCTTCATCGAGCACAATCCGACTGAAATTCAAACCGCCAGTTCGAGCGGAAGCAATGCGTTGACGATGCTCGTTCAGCTTGGCCTTATCGTCTTCATTCCCGGTATCATGCAAATCTTGCTCACACTGGTGACGCTGGGCGCGTTGATCGATCTGCAGGTGATGACCATCGTCATACTCTATGGCGCGATGACCATTGCGTTGACCGTGATTTCCGTTCGCCGCGCCCGAGTCTACCTCGACAAGGCGATTGAAGCCGGTCAGGAAAATGCGCGTTTCGTGGGAAATGCTATGAATGCGATGGAAACACTGCGCCATTTCGGCAGTCATGACTGGATGAAGCGGCGCTTCGCAACCAAGGCGGCGGAAGTGCGGGATGCTTGGCGTGGCTATGTGCTGCAACGAGTCGGTTACATCGCCGTGCTGGGAATAGCGCTCTCGGTACAGTTTGCCGTAACCTTCCTGCTGTTGCTGCCGCGCTACAGCGCAGGCCAAGTGACGGTTGGCGATATCGTTCTGTTCAATACCCTTTTACTGCAGCTCAACATGCCGTTCGAGATGATTGCTCATGCGATCGACGACGTGGCGCGTTCGCGTTCGACACTCACGCCATTGGCAGAAATGTGGCAGGCGCCGGAGGAGCGTCAGGTTTCGCAGGCGACATCCTTTGTAACGAAGAACGGTCGCCTCGTTTTTGATCGCGTCGGCCATGCCTATGACAACGGCCGTGGCGTGAAGGAGATCAGTTTCGAGGCGCAACGCGGCGGCATGACATTTCTTGTCGGTGAAACCGGCTCGGGCAAGTCGACCATCTTCAAGCTGGCGCTGAAATCGATCGAGCCGGATTCCGGGCGCATCCTCATCGACGAGGTCGACATAGCCTCGATCGACCGGGCTGACTGGTATTCGGCGATTGCCGTCGTGCCACAGGATGCCATCCTGCTGAATGAAAGCCTGGCCGAAAATATTCTGCTTGGTCGTCCGAAAGATGAAGCGCGCCTGCAGCTTGCAGCCGAAAAGGCGGCGATCTTGCCCTTCGTCGATGCGCTGCCCGATGGTTTCGAAACGACGGTCGGCGAGCGCGGCCTGAAGCTTTCCGGCGGCGAGCGTCAGCGCATAGCCATTGCGCGCGCGCTCTACGGCAATCCGGCCATCCTCTTTCTCGACGAGGCAAGTTCTGCACTGGACGAGGCAACGGAGCGTGACATCATGGAGCACATTCGCGCACTTGCCCGCGATGTCACCGTATTGGCCATCACCCACAGGCGCTCCGTCATCGCGACGAGCGACAAGGTGGTGGATATGAGCACGCTGGGTGAAGTGCTGCCTACCGGGCAGTCGTAGCCGACGGTTCCGAAGCGAGTAGCTCCGCATAATGAGCACGGGCGACATCCGGATGCGAACGCAGCCGGCTCTTGAGCTGGTTCTGGCCGACTTCGCGGAAGATCGGATTGAGGGGATCGACCGAAATGCCGCGCTCGGCGCGTTTCAGGTCTTCCGGCAACTCGATGACGGGGATTATGGCGTCCGGGCGGGAGCCCAGGAAGAATGCCACGGAAAATCGCTCGACGCCCGCGGGCGGTGCGATCACATCGTGCACGTCGGCGCGCACGAAGCCGTTGGTCGCAAGCTCTAGCAATTCCCCGGTGTTGATGATGAAGGTGCCGGGAACCGGCGGCGCGTTGATCCACACGCCATCTTCCGTGCGCACGCGCAAGCCGGGCGTCGTATCCTGAAGCAGCACGGTCACGAAGCCGCCATCCTTGTGGGCGCCGACGCCCTGGTCCGTTTCGGCGACGTCGCGGCCCGGATAGCGAATGATTTTCAGAAGCTGGGAAGGCTGCGGCTGGTATATGTCGGCAAAGACATTCTCCGGCTGGCCGAGGGCTGCGGCGATCGCCTTCAGAATATCAATGCCGATCCGCGTGACCTCAGCCTGATAGGCGAGCAGCAGCGGTTTGAGCTCCGGCAGGGTCTCGGGCCATTGGTTGGGACCCTGCAAGCGCCGCCAGGCAGGCGTATCCGGGCCAACCTCGGCTGGCTTGTCTTCCGTGTTGATATCGAGCTGCTCGCGCCAATCCTGTTCGCCGCGGGTACGTTCCTGGCCGGCCCGGTTGTAGCCACGGAAGTGCGGTGATTTCACCATCTCGATCTTGAGCTTCTCTTCGAGGGGAAGGGAAAAGAAGCGCTTCGCCGTCGCAACGACATCCTCAATCAACTTCGGATCGACGCCGTGCCCGGTCAGATAGAAGAAGCCATGGTCGTGGAGCACCGTGCGAAGCTCGGCGATGAAGGCTTGCCGCTCCTCGGCTGAAACATGAAGGCGGGAGAGATCAAGGGTCGGCAACGATGTTTCGGCTTCAGCCGGCGTCGTGTGAACGGTCACGGGTGTTTCCTCCCTCAGGATCTTGTGGCTGAGCCGGGCAAGACGGAATGCGTCTTGCTGATTGAGGGGACGCTATGGCCGATTATTTCCGGATGCAAACAAGATCATCTCAAAGATTGCGGATCTCAGGGAATGTTTTTTGCGGCTGCCATTCTCAGGCTGTGGCGATCGAAGGCGGCAACAGGGGCGCTTCCGATCGTGTTCGATTTCTCATTCCCGCAGCGGGGGCAGAGGATGGGCCGGAAACGCGAGTCTGAAAGGCAAGTCCTGCTGCACGAGTTTGTGCGCCTCCTTCGGCCATCAATGACGTTCTGCATGGCGATGAGGCGGTGACGTGGCGGTTGCTTGTCCGTTTCGACGCTCTTTGCGCCGTCAAGTGGCGGCTGACAGGCTTGCGGCTCGTCTTGCCATGCGTGCCGCCAGCAGGATCGCTTCCCGGCTCGCACCGACATCGGCAATTCCCTTGCCGGCAATATCATAGGCGGTGCCATGCGCGGGCGTGCAGAGCGGGAAGGGCAGGCCGCCCATCATCGTCACGCCCTTGTCGAAGCCGATGAGCTTCATGGCGATCTGACCCTGGTCGTGATACATGGTCAGCACCGCTTGGAAACCTTCTTTGAGCGCTCGCAAGAACACGGTGTCGGCCGGGAAGGGGCCTTCGACATTGTAGCCTCTCGCCTTTGCCGCGGCGACGGCGGGTTCGATGATGTCGATCTCCTCCATGCCGAAGCTGCCGCCATCGCCCGCATGCGGATTGATGCCTGCGACCGCGATCTTCGGATCGTCATAGCCCGCGCTCTTCAGGCAGGCCATCGTCAGCTCCAGCCCATCCAGAATGCCGTCGATCGAGAGTGACGAGGCAACCTGAGACAGCGGAATATGCGAGGTGACGCGGGCATTCCAGACCTTTTCCAGAACGTTGAACTCGCGCAACCTGCCGGTGAAGCCCAGGACATCGGAGACGAAACGGATCTCGTCGTCATAGCCCGGATAGGCAAGCCGCATCGCCTTCTTGTTGAAGGGGGTGAAGCAGACGGCCTGCGCATGCCCCGAATGGGCAAGCATCAGCGCCTCGCGGAAGTTCCGCGTCGCAAATTTGCCGCCGGCAAGCGTCGCTTCGCCGCGTGTAACGTCCGCCGGGTCCAGATTCTGCAGATCGATGAAGACATGACTATCCGTGCCGGCGTCACCGATGCTTTCGAGTGAAGCATCCTGCAGCTCGAGTGAAAGACCCGCCACCTTGGCTCCCTCGTCGAGAATGCGCCGATCGCCGATGGCGACGATATGAGCGGCCTCTTTAATTTCGGGGAGGGCGAGAACCCTCGTGGCCAATTCAGCACTAATGCCGGCGGGATCACCCATGGCGAGCGCTATAACGGGGCGGATATTTGCTGCGTCATTGATGGCCATGATGATCTTCCTCCTCGTTAAACCCAATGGTTTCTGATATAGCATTCAAAATTCTGCATCAAGTATTCTGTATACAGAATTTTACATTGACGCGGATATGCGCCATCGCCATGCTCAGGGAATCGTGGAAGAGGGTCGGCTCGCGGCGATTTGCGAGAGCCATTGCAGTGGGAATCGAGAATGGATGAGACCGGCAGGTTGGATTGGAAAGCCGAAGGCGGTCCGGGCCCCATCCAGCGCACCGTGCTGCATGATACGATCGTCAGCCATCTGCGCGACATGATTATCGAGGGCATTCTGGAGCCCGGCATACGTCTGCACGAAGGCCAACTCGGCGAACGGCTTGGCGTATCGCGTACGCCGTTGCGCGAGGCGATCAAGTTTCTGGCGAGCGAAGGCCTCGTCGAACTGACCCCAAGCCGTGGAGCGTCGGTCAAACGCTTCAGCGGCAAGGATGTTGAGGACATGTTGATCGTCCTGCGCACGCTCGAGGAACTGGCGGGCAAGCTCGCCTGCCAGCTCGGCAGTGATGCGGAGATCGCGGAAGTTCGGGCCTTGCATGACGAAATGGTCCGCTGCTATCGGGTGGGCGACCGTCTGCAATATTACAAGCTCAATCAGGCCATTCACACGGCAATCGTCCGGCTGACCCAAAACTCATCCCTGTCCGAGATGCATCATATGTTGCAGACGCGGCTGAAACGGATCCGCTTCATCGGCCACGAAGGCCCGGAAAAATGGGCAGCTGCCGTCGCCGAGCATGAGGAGATGATCGCGGCTTTGGAGGCGCGCGACGGGGCGCGGCTTTCAAAGATTCTCGGTCGTCATCTCGCCAATGCCTGGGAGCGGGTTCGCGACGTGGTGTGACTTACTCCCCTGCTCGGTAAGAGAACTGTGGATGCCACAGTCGCCGGCCGCCACCCGCTCGCAAGAGCATCTCTCGGTAGAATTCCAGAGCGACATCGCGTATATCGGGCTCCGAACCTTTCACAACCGGCGAGTTGTGCAGGGCATTTTTGACGAGAGGGCAAAAAGATAGGAAGCCAGGAACAAGCACCCGTGCCGAAGCGTCTGGCACGTCTCGTCTTGATGACACCTGATGGTGCGGTCGTTGGATGCTGGCCACCGGTTCCTGTCGACGTCCCGTGGCGGCAGGAAGTGGAATCCGTCATACGCGCCGCGCGCGAATACTATGGCATTGACGTAACCATCCTGCGCCTGCTCGAAGTCTCTCCCGAGAGGCCCGATGGGGTGGAAGTCACCTATTTGGCCGAGATTGCCGAGCCCGTACCGGCCGAAGTTTGGACGGGGAAGATCGAGGCTCATCCGCTGCGTCAAGCCTATGCGCAGCCCGGCGGTCCCGCCGCCGATCTTGCTTGGGCAGAGCGGGTGTTGGCCGGGCATGGCCTGACACCTACGGCCAAACCCGTGCAGGTTCGTACCTGGAATCTCTCCAGTGTCTGGCGCATACCCATCGGCGATCAATCAGCATGGCTGAAAGTCGTGCCGCCGTTCTTCGGGCATGAGGGCCGTGTCATTGCAGCTTTGGCGGGCCAGCATGTTCCAACACTATTCGGCCACGACGAAGACGGGCGCATTTTGCTCGGGGAGATTCCCGGCGAGGACATGTTTGAGGCCGATCTACCGCAATTGCTGGGCATGGTGACTGTCCTTGTCGACATACAGGCCTCATGGATTGGCCGCGTCGAAGAATTGCGCGGGATGGGGTTGCCCGATTGGCGTGGGCCGGGCTTGTCCATGGCGATCGCCGATGTCGTGCAACGGACACGCGAGGAATTGTCCGCGGACGAGCATGCGGCGCTATCCCGCTTTGTCGAAGGTCTTGCCGCCCGCTTTGCCGAAGTCGATGCCTGTGGATTGCCGGACACGCTTGTCCATGGCGATTGCCATCCCGGCAATTTTCGCGGGACCGAATTGGAGCTGACGCTGCTGGACTGGGGCGATAGCGGCATCGGCCATCCTTTGCTCGACCAGCCGGCCTTTCTCGATGCGGTCCCACCGGAGCATCTGCAGATGGTCAAGGATCACTGGAACCGGCAATGGTTGACCCGCGTGCCCGGCTGTAACCCGACACGCGCCGCCGATCTGCTGGCCCCGCTCGCGACAGCCAGAAGGGCCGTGATTTATCAGCATTTCCTCGACAATATCGAACCCTCGGAGCGGATCTATCATCAAGGCGACCCGGCCGACTGGTTGCGCCGCACCGCGGAATTGGTGATGGAGGCGGATTGAGCGAGGGGCGGCGAAAGGTATGCATTCGCGGATTGCGCGATGAACTGCTGCCAGCTTCTCACCAATTTGGCTTTGCCGGCGGAGTTGATCGCCTGCGGTCTCATGTGACTTTCAGGGCCGTTGGGCTACGCCTGATCCTTGTGTCAATCTCTCCAGCTCACACACGTCGCAAATGCGCGTTAGCTTTTTGCCGGCTTTCTCGGCGGCCATGCACATGGCTCGGATGTCAGGCACCCAGTCTTGCTCGATCGCCCATATAGTTCTGAAAAGATCTCGCGTCGGCGGCATGGCTGAGAGGCCGCCGGGAGAATGCTTCAGCGTGCCCGAATGCCAGGCGATTTGCCTCTCAGCGGCGAGCCAGAAGTGCATCCAGAGCGGCATGTCGATGAGAATGATCTCGGTCGCCCGATCTATACGAGCAGGTATCGAATCCCGATGCCCGAGCCCATCGATGATCCAACTTTCCTCGGATATGATCCGCTGATGCTGTTCTGAATAGTCGTCTATCGGCGCCGGGATCCAGCCTTCCCGCCAAAGGAGCTTGTCGATTTCGAAATGGGCAAGGCCGCGTTGCTTGGCCATGTTGCGCGCGAGCGTGGATTTTCCGCCGCCAGCATTTCCCAGAATGACGATGCGCGACATTATATGAACAACCTGAATATGAACAACCTGAGCGATCCGGGTTTGATGTGGCATGATTGGGCGGATTGCCTACCCATACTACAACCAACCCATTTTGCAGCTTGTGGTCAACTGGTCGCACAATCAGACAGCATCGCGCCGCACGAAATGTTGGATACCGGCGGGCATGGTTTCGATGAGGTCTCGCACAGGCAAGGGCTGCAGATCGAACTGATCCAGGGCGGCTCGGGTAGATAATGCCCATCGAAATTCGAGTTCCGCATTGCCGTCCCTGATCCGATGCACGATCTCGTTCTCGTGGAAGGGCAATGGCCGCGACAGCTCCGCCTCATAGTAGAAACCGAGTTCATGTACGCGCGTACCCGCGAATTCGAAGAAATTTTCGATGATGAAGCGCAGCGGACCGATCGTTGCCGGACAGCCGATCTCTTCCTCGATCTCGCGCGCCAGCGTTTCGGCGCTCGCCTCGTGAAACTCCACCCGACCGCCGGGCAGAACCCAGAACCGGTCTCCAACGGCCCGATGAATGAGGATGTGGCCGTTGGAACGGATCAATGCACCGGCTCGCAATTGGAAGCGTGAATCTCCGGCGTCCACGACGATCATGGTGCGTGCAGTATCCGTCATTGTTCGATCCTCCATAGGTTCTTATCGAGATCGCCGAGCCCGAAGAATTGACATCAGCCCGGCCTTTGGAAACGGTGAGACGATGGTAGATGCACTTTTCGAAAGTGATTTGAAATGCGCTTCGTCAACCCAATCCCTTTCGTCAGCGATATCGAACGCTCAAAGATGTTTTATCGCGACGTTTTGGGGCTCAAAGTCCTGAGCGATTTCGGAAGCTTCGTTCTGTTCGAGACAGGCTTTGCGATTCATGACGGAAAAGCGCTCGAGCAGACGGTCTGGAAGACATCTGCCGAAATGTTGGAGCCATATGGCCGCCGCAACATCCTTCTCTATTTCGAGGACGACGATGTGGATGCGGCCTTTGAGAGAATAGCGCCGCATGCCGAGCTTATTCATCCCGTCGAGCGCCAGGAATGGGGACAGCGGGTCTTCCGTTTCCACGATCCCGACGGTCATGCGGTGGAGATCGGCGAGCCGCAGTCTGTCGGGATCGCTGAAGGCTAAAGGTACATGATGTGAGAACACTTCTATTGCGTCTGCGCTCTCAAAGCCTGTCGAATATCGCTGACGCCACCATGACTTCCGTCCCTGCCAGACCAACAGAGCAAAAAAGCGTCATGTCGAGTGCAGATATTCGAGCGGGGACGGTGTTGGTGACAACGTCGGCCAGTTCCTTCATGCGATGTTCGTGACCTGATCCGGCAAGAAAAAAGGGCGAGGCATAAGCCTGTGTCTGCTCCAGGGAATCGGTGACGATCATGTTGGCGACATCTGCTATGTCCAAACCGATTTCATTTGCCTGCCGTGTTTTCGGGCCGACCGTGTTGATATGCACCCCGGGCTTCAAATCCGCCGCATGGATGAGCGGTGCATCGCTGCTTGTTGCGCAAAGCACGATATCGGCATCCGCTACGGCCTCGGCAGCGCTTTCGACGGGGTCGATCGCTATACCCAACTCACTATGCATGTCTTCGGCAAAGTCGGTGCGGCTTCTCTCGTCGCGGCTGAAGACGCGGACGCCTGTTATGTCTCGAACCGCGGCTGCGGCAATCAGCTGAGTTCTCGCTTGAGCGCCACTGCCCAAAATACCAACGGTTCTGGCGTTTGGGGCGCTGAGATGACGTATGGCGAGGCCTCCGATTGCTCCCGTCCTGATTTGGCCCAGCCGCTCACCTATGATGATCCCTATGAGTTTGGCATCATCCGCAGACCAAACGGCGACAATCTGCGTGTGCTCCGTTCCGTTGAACGTTTCATAAACGCGGAAACCGGCAAGCGGCGTCTCTCCAAGGATGCCTCCAACGGTAAACACCAGATCGCCTTGGCCGGGAAACGGGACATGATGTCGAGGCGGGGAGACAAATTTGCCCGTTGCTTTGGCATGGAAGGCCGCTTCCATCGCGTCGATTGCGACGGGCATCAATGCGATACTGTCCAAATCCTGGTCTTGCAGTATTTTCATCATCGGGAATCTCCAACTCAAAGCCGAGTTTGCAACCTCAAGCCCGGTTGAGGTCAAGCTGTTGAGCCGAAACGATAGAGAATGAGGATGCAAGCCTTGCGTGGTCTCAAATTCGAGCAGCTGACGGAACATCTTCCGCCGGATTTTGATGTGCTGCGCCGGGATGCTGCTGCGGAGGGCAAGCGGTTTTTGGAGCGGCTGTATGTTGAGTGGCAGAGCGGTGAACAGCGTTTCAGCGGGACACATGAAGCTCTGTTGGCGGCCAGGGTGAATGGCGAGTTGGCGGGGATCGGCGGGATGACAATCGATCCCGTTATATCTTCCGCCATGCGTATGCGCCGCTTCTTTGTGCGTCCGGCATACCGGCGACATGGCCTCGGTCGCCAATTGGCGGCGGCGATCTTGAACCGGCCGGTTCCGAGCGGGACGATTATCACGGTGAACACCGATAGCGCTGAGGCGGCTGCATTTTGGGAAGCCATCGGCTTTCGGCACGAGCCGAGGAATGGCTTTACCCACTATCTCCGTTACCGTAGCTCTGGCGATGTGCGCTCGACCGATGATGTTGTCGGGCTTCTACGGTGATGAAATATGCTATCTGGCTTTTATGATGCACGATGATATTGCGCCTGAAGAAACCGCCATCCAACGCCTGCTGCGGGAAATGACGCCGCAATGGGCTGATCTTCCCGTTCGGCGGCTGATATCCTCGGGTACCGATAATGCGATCTATCGCATCGGAGAGCAATTGCTGCTGCGCCTTCCGCGCCGCGAGGCTGCGGCGAATCTCGTCGCCAAAGAACTCGATTGGTTGCCCCGTTTCACAAACCTCCCACTCGACGTGCCGAGATTGCTGTTCCGGGGGAGTGCCGATTTCGGCCTGAAATGCGATTTCGGGATTTTCGAATGGATGGACGGGGATATTGCCTCCCCACAAGCCATTGCCGATCCGGCTGCAGCCGCGCTCGCACTTGCGGCCTTTCTGAAAGCGCTGCATCAGGTGGATATCAGTGGGGCGCCGCATGCGGGCGAACTCAATCATCGCCGCGGTGTGGCGCTGGAGGTTTTGTCTTCCGTTACGCTGCCGGCCATCGATATTCTGGCGGACGAGATCGATGCAGAGGCTGCGCGGCGGCTTTGGCAGAAAGCGTGCGCGACTGTGCATCAAGGCCCGCCGGTCTGGCTGCATGGGGACATCAAGGCGGACAATCTGATCGCGAGAGACGGGCATCTTACGGGAGTGATCGACTGGGGCCTTTGCGCTGTGGGCGATCCGGCCGCGGACTATGCGGCTGCGTGGTCCTGGGTGGAGCCTTCTGCGCGTGAGGCCTTTCGTGCGGCCTGCGACGTGAGTGATGCCGATTGGCTGCGGGCCGAAGGCTGGGCACTTTATGGCGCCGTCATCGCGCTAAGCTATTATCGGGGCGGGCGAAACGAGGCGCTATGCGAGCAATCGCGCCTCACCCTCTCACGCCTCAACATGCGCTAGTCCCGTCCACACGGTTTCGGCAGTCATCTCGCTACAGCATGCGTCGCAGCACTTCATCCTTCCGGAAGAAATGATGCCAGAGAGCCGCCAGAATATGC
This sequence comes from Rhizobium sp. A22-96, assembly GCF_053521805.1. Lineage (NCBI taxonomy): Bacteria > Pseudomonadati > Pseudomonadota > Alphaproteobacteria > Hyphomicrobiales > Rhizobiaceae > Rhizobium > Rhizobium sp. A22-96. The sequence continues at coordinate 730,169 of NZ_JBNWDQ010000001.1, read as the reverse complement.
AGGCTGACGACCGCATAGAGGCAATAGGCGCCATATTCGTGGACTTCGGCAGCGGCTCTCGCCAGCGGCCTGTTGAGCGGCAGCAGATTTGGCCATTCGAAGAGGCCGAACCAGGGGAGATCACGCCCGCCGGCGGCCGAGGTGGTGTAGCCGGCCAGCGGCATCAGGATCATCAATGCGTAGAGCAGGATATGCGCGCCGCGCGCGGCATAGTGGTTGAAGCCATCGAGCGGCTGCCGATAGGCAGGCTCGCCAAGCGAAAGCCTGAGCGGCAGGCGGATGGCGATGAGGAAGAGTGCGGTCATGCCAAGTGATTTATGTATATCGAGAAGGGCTTGGCGTACCGGCGTGCCCGGCACGAGGTAGGAACAGTAGAGGCCGATGGCGAGGGCGGAAATAATGACGATAGCCATTAGCCAATGCAGGATCCGCTGCGATGGTCGGTATCGGGTGTTTGGCGCGTCTTCTTCAGGCGCTAAAGTGGCGGACATATGCTTCTCCGGGTCGTCTGGGGGTACGGCGCGGATGCGGTGATCGGTCGAAATATGGCTGATTTGAGGGCCTCTCCGTTCACCTTCTCGCGAGCGGGCCATCCAGGTTAGAAGCGTTTTTCGCGCTCGGAAATGGTTGCTGGAGATGCCTAGCGCAGACGTCGCAAAGCCATTGCCGTCTTAGGGCCTCCGTGCGTTACTTTCCGGGCTTGCGCGTCGTCGTCTGGCCCTGATCGCCGGAGGCCGACAAGATTTCGCAGCTTTCGGTGTGTACCGCCGTCGCCGCATCTGCGGTGGGGATCTTGGAACAGATTCCGACCTCGTGTCCGTCGATACGGAAAAAGGCTATCCCACCCGTCTCCAGAGCCAATCGCAATTGCGCTTCCGTTGCCCGGTGCAGGCTGTGGCGATCACCCTCATAGTCGCGTATCGTGCTACGCGACACGCCGGATCGGTCGGCAAGGTCCGTCTGGGTCCAGTCGAGAAAGCCCCGGGCTGCGCGACAGAGCGCTGGTGTTAAAATCATCGCCATCTTACCTTGACGCGCGGCTCCAAGCTGCCCATATTGGGCAATATCTATCATATAGGGCATATTGCGCCGGTTTGCTAGAGGTGTTTGCCGCCATGGCGGCCACGGTGATTCGGCCGAGGAAAGGAACGACGTTTTGGGATAACCAGCGGGCCTACTCTTATCCTGGTACTTTTGGCTCTGCCGTTTATCGGAAGTCTCTTATCCGTATGCCTTCTGCGCACGCAGTCGCGACGCGTTCCCGCCTGGATCGCCGGCACAGTGACCTTCGTGGCGCTCCTGATCGCCGCAAGCTTCTACCCCGCCATCGTGGATGGGGGTGTGGTGCGATACAGCATAGAGTGGCTGCCGCAACTCGGGCTTGATTTCACGCTGCGGCTCGATGGGTTTTCCTGGCTTTTCTCGGTCGTGATAACAGCCATCGGCTTTCTCGTCATCGTCTATGCCCGATATTACATGTCGGAAGAGGACCCCGTTCCCCGCTTCTTCTCTTTCCTGCTGGCCTTCATGGGTGCGATGCTCGGCATCGTCTTGTCAGGCAATGTCATCCTGCTCTCGATATTCTGGGAGCTGACAAGCATCTTTTCCTTCCTGCTGATCAGCTATTGGCACAACAGCGCTGCGGCCCGCGATGGTGCGCGCATGGCGCTGACGATTACCGGGATCGGCGGTTTCTGCCTGTTGATTGGACTGATCCTGCTTGGCCACATTGTCGGTAGCTATGATCTGGACAAGATCCTGGCGTCCGGCGACATCATTCGCAATCATCCGCTCTATTCGCCGGCCCTGGTGCTGATCCTGCTGGGTGCGCTGACGAAGAGCGCGCAGTTTCCCTTCCATTTCTGGCTGCCGAATGCCATGGCGGCGCCGACGCCCGTCTCGGCCTATCTGCATTCCGCCACGCTGGTGAAGGCTGGTGTCTTCCTGCTTGCCCGCTTCTGGCCGGTTCTGGCGGGCACGGACGAATGGTTCTACATCGTCGGCGCGGCCGGTATCACGACCCTGCTGCTCGGCGCTTATTTCGCGATGTTTCAGCAGGACCTCAAGGGACTGTTGGCCTATTCGACGATCAGTCATCTCGGCCTCATCACTACCCTGCTCAGTCTGGGCAGCCCGCTTGCGACCGTCGCGGCGATCTTCCACATGGTGAACCACGCGACCTTCAAGGCCTCGTTGTTCATGGCTGCCGGCATCATCGATCATGAAACCGGCACGCGCGATATGCGCCGCTTGAGCGGTCTGTTCCGCTACATGCCATTTACCGGGGCGCTTGCCATCGTCGCAAGCGCGGCCATGGCCGGCGTCCCCCTGCTGAACGGCTTCCTGTCGAAAGAAATGTTCTTCGCGGAAGCCATCGAGACGCATGCCGATTCCATTCTCGACCGGATACTGCCCTATGTGGCAACTCTGGCGAGCGCCTTCAGCGTTGCCTATTCCTTGCGCTTTATCCAGACGGTATTCTTCGGGCCGGCACCGACCGATCTGCCGATCGCCAAGCCGCACGAGCCGCCGCGCTGGATGCGTTTTCCGATCGAGCTTCTGGTCGTCGTCTGCCTGGTGGTCGGTATCGTCCCGGCTCTGTCGGTCGCTCCATTCCTGCATGCGGCCGTTGTCAGCGTTCTGCATGGGCAGACGCCGGAATACAGCCTCTCCCTTTGGCATGGCCTCAATCTGCCGCTTTTGATGAGCGTGGTCGCTCTCGTCGGCGGGACGGTGTTCTATTTCGTCTTCAAGGACTATCTTTCGCGATGCGAAGATGGCCCGCCGATTTTTCGGCGCCTGAGAGGCCAGCGCATATTCGAGCGCGTCCTGGTGGAGGTCTCCTGGCATTGGGCCAGAGTGGCCGAGCGGCGGATCGGCACGCGCAAGCTGCAGCCCCAGCTTCGCTGGGTGGTTGTGACAGGCTTTGCGGCGGGCCTGCTGCCGCTCTATCTGTCCGGTTTCGAAGCGCCGCATTTTGCCTTTTCCGGCGCCGATCCTGTCTTTGCATCGATCTGGGCGATCGGCATCTGCCTCGCTATCGGCACTGCCTTCGTTGCCAAATATCACCGGCTCGCGGCGCTGGTAATGCTCGGCGGCGTCGGTTTGATCGTCTGCATGACTTTCATCTGGCTTTCGGCACCGGATCTTGCCATCACACAGCTACTCGTTGAGGTCGTCACAACGGTTCTCATTCTGCTGGGACTGCGTTGGCTGCCGAAGCGGACGGAGGGGATCGATGATACCGTCGATTTCCGTGCCCGCTTCCGCCGTTTTCGCGACCTTGCGCTTGCGGTCGCCTGCGGCGTCGGCATGATGTTCATCTCTTATGCCGTCATGACCATGCCGGTGCCTGACGCCATCGCCAATTATTTCCTCGAGAATGCCTATTCGAAGGGCGGTGGTCGCAATGTCGTCAATGTCATCCTGGTCGATTTCCGCGGTTTCGACACTCTGGGGGAAATCGCCGTCCTCGGCATTGTCGCCTTGACGGTCTATGCGCTGCTGCGTCGTTTCCGCCCGGCACCCGATAGCATGGAAATGCCCGAACAACAGAGGATCCAGAACCGTTTCGACGAGGAGCGGCCGGAGCGCTCTGCTGGGGATACGGTGCGTGACTATATTCTCGTACCGTCGGTGATCATGCAATGGATGTTCCCGTTCGTGATCACGCTCTCGGTCTATATCTTCATGCGCGGGCATGATCTGCCCGGTGGGGGCTTCTCGGCTGGCTTGACGCTGTCGATCGCGTTCCTGCTGCAATATCTGGCCGGCGGCACGCGGTGGGCGGAGGATCGCATTCGTATCCTGCCGTTGCGCTGGATGGGGGCCGGCCTTCTCGTGGCGACCGCGACGGGCATCGGCGCTTGGTTCTTCGGCTATCCCTTCCTTACATCGCACTTCCAGTATCTGGACGTGCCTTTGATCGGCAAGGTGCCGGCTGCGAGCGCGCTGCTGTTCGACCTCGGCGTCTTCATGCTGGTTGTCGGCTCCACGGTTCTGATCCTCGTTGCGCTCGCCCACCAATCGATCCGCATCAATCGCCTCCGTACGATCGAGGCGGAAAAGGCAAAGGGGGATTGATGGAACTCATCTTGTCCGTTGCGATCGGTGTGATGACGGCCTGCGGCGTCTGGCTGATCCTGCGTCCGCGCACCTACCAGGTCATCATCGGCCTGTCGCTGCTGTCTTATGCGGTCAATCTCTTCATATTCGGCGTCGGTGGCGTGAAAACCAATATGCCGCCGGTGCTGGCGGACGGCAGCGCGGCGCCCGCACTGGCCGATCCAGTGCCGCAGGCGCTGGTGCTGACGGCGATCGTCATCGGCTTTGCGACGACAGCTCTATTTCTCGTCGTGCTGCTTGCTTCACGCGGCATGACCGGCACCGATCATGTGGACGGAAGGAGCGACCGGAAGTGACAGGTTGGTCGCATCATCTCATCATCGCGCCGATCCTGCTGCCGCTGGTGGCTGCCGCTGTTTTATTGTTCATCGACGAGCGCGAGCGGACGTGGAAGGCGCTTGTCAGTTTGGCGGCCACGCTTCTGCTGGTCGGAATAACGCTTGCACTTTTTCGCGCTGAAGGTGGATCGGCGGGCCAGGAGCGCGCCTATCTGCTCGGCAACTGGAGCGCGCCCTTCGGCATCGTGCTGGTGCTCGATAGTCTTTCGGCGCTCATGCTGTTGCTGACCTCCATCGTCGCTCTTGCCGCGTTGATATTCTCGCTGGCGCGCTGGCATGCTGTGGGAGCACATTTCCACACCATGTTCCAGCTGCTGCTCATGGGCGTGAACGGCGCCTTTCTGACCGGCGACCTCTTCAATCTCTTCGTTTTCTTCGAGGTGATGCTGGCTGCATCCTACGGCCTGCTGCTGCATGGATCCGGTCCGCTTCGCGTCAAGGCCGGCCTGCACTATATCGCCGTCAATCTTGCCGCAGCGCTGCTCTTCCTGATCGGTGTGAGCCTGATCTATGGCACGGCGGGTACGCTGAACATGGCAGATCTGGCGGTGCGCATTCCCGAAATGTCCGCCGACCGCCGCATGCTGATGCAGGCAGGGGCCGGCGTGCTCGGCATCGCCTTCCTCATCAAGGCCGGCATGTGGCCGCTCTGCTTCTGGCTGCCGACGGCCTATAGCGCGGCATCCGCGCCGGTCGCCGGCGTATTTGCCATTCTGAGCAAGCTCGGGATCTATGTCATCCTGCGGTTGACCATGCTTCTTTTTGGCGAAGGGCCTTCCGCCGGTTTCGGCTCCTCCGTGCTTCTCTATGGCGGCATGGCGACGCTGATCTTCGGAACCGTCGGGGTATTGGCATCGCAGGCGCTCGGCCGGCTGGCCGGCTTTTCGGTGCTTGTCTCGTCTGGAACCTTGCTGATGGTGATCGGCATCAATGACGGCTCCATCTCAGCCGGCGCTCTGATGTATCTTGTCAGCTCGACGCTGACGATCAGTGCCTTCTTCATGCTGATCGAGCTTGTCGAACGCGGGCAGGATGCGGGCGCCAGCGTCCTGGCGGTCACCATGGAAGCCTATGGCGACGCCGAGGAGAAAGAGCCTGCGGAGGGCGAGGGCGTCACCATGCCCGGCACCATGGCGATGCTCGGCATCTGCTTTGCAGCTTGCGGAATATTGTTGTCCGGCTTGCCGCCGCTTTCGGGTTTTATCGCAAAATTCGCGATGCTGTCGGCGATGATGGGGACCGGTGCGATCGGCGTGCCGCCAAGTGCTGCCGTCTGGGTGCTGATCTTCCTCGTTATCCTTTCGGGTATTGCCGCACTGATTTCGATGACGCGTGCCGGCATACGCACATTCTGGAGTTCTCTTGAAGGCACGGTTCCGCGTGTGCTCGTGATCGAGATATTGCCGGTCATGGGCTTGCTTGCCTTGACGCTGGCGCTGACCATCTGGGCCGGCCCGGTCATGCAATATATGGAAGCGACCATCCGTACGCTGAGCGATCCGCGCATCTATGTCGATGCGGTCCACAATGCGGCTGTTATCTCGGACGCTTCCGCGGCCGCGTCGAGCCAGGCGGGAGGTCCGTGATGCTGCCATATCCGCTTCTGACGCTAAGCTTGATCCTGACCTGGCTGTTGCTGAACGGCTTCACGCTCGGCCATCTTATCCTCGGCATCATTGTCGCCGTCTTTGCCTCCTGGGCCATGGCGTCATTGCGTCCCGAGAAGCCGAAACTGCGGAAATGGTATCTGCTGCCACAGCTGTTCTTTCGTGTCGTCTTCGATGTCCTGAAGTCGAATGTTCAGGTGGCCTGGATCATTCTGAGGGGCCGTTCGCGAAAGACGACGCCGGGTTTCGTGACCTTGGAGCTTAGGGTTCGAGATCAGATTCCGCTGGCGCTGTTGGCCGTCATTCTCACCAGCACGCCCGGGTCTGCATGGCTCGAATATGATTCCAACGACAATACGGTGCTGCTTCATGTGCTCGATCTCGAGAACGAGGCACAATGGCGTGACACCGTCGCCAATCGATACGAGAGTTTGCTGATGGAGATATTTGCATGAGTGCAATGATCATCCAGATATCCGTCGCTGCAGCGCAGTTGATGATCGTGGCCGCCATGGCGATTGCGTCCATTCGCATGTTTCGTGGTCCGCGCGCCCAGGATCGCATCATCGCGCTCGATACGCTGTATGTGAATGCCATGCTGCTGCTGCTCACCTTCGGCATCGGGACCGGGCGTGTCGTCTATTTCGAAGCTGCTCTCGTCATCGGCATGCTGGGCTTTGTCGCAACCGTCGCGCTGGCGAAATTTCTGATGCGTGGGGAGGTGATCGAATGAGCACCTCGTTTGAAACCTTGCCGCTTTGGGCCGCGATTCCTGTCGGCGGATTGCTCGTCATCGGCGCCTTTCTCACCCTCGTCGGCGCCATCGGCTTCCTGAAGCTCGGAACGTTTTACGAGCGCATTCACGCCCCGACATTGGGGACGAGCGGCGGCATCGGCGCGATCATGCTGGCATCGATGATCTTTTTCTCGATATCGACCGAATCGCTCGTCATCCACGAGCTTCTGATCGGGATCTTCGTGACCGTGACAACACCGATCACCTTCATGCTGCTGGCTCGTGCGGCGCTGCATCGTGATCGTGCCGAGCAGAACGGCATTGTTCCGCCGAAGAACACACCGACTGAGCCTCCGGCCGAGTAGCCTTCGCGGGTACCTGTTGCGATCCATTATACCAAGGTATCGATTGATCCTTGTTCGGAGCGGCGTATACACCAAACTATCCCGAATGTTCACATCTCGGGATGTCCGGTTTGGCCGGACGTGCAACGTCATAGAGGACCACATGAACCCGCGATCTAGTAGCCAGCACACGGAATGCGACAGTCGACGCTCGTCGTTTGTCCTTATCGCTGTGCTGACCCATCGCCCGGGAAGACCATGTGACCGCGAGGGCCACCGCCGCCGGCGTTGACCCGCGGCACTGGCCTCCCGGGTTCGAGCAACTATCGAACCAGGAGGAGGTCAGTAGCATGACCATCATCTTCGAACCTGCCGTCATGAAGGGTGGCTCGACCACGCCAATCTCTCACCATCGCGTCGAGGGGCGTTATCCCATGTCTGTCTGGCCTAGCTGCGTGTTAGCGGGGGCGGGCTTCCGATCGTTTCTCCTTCGGGAACGGGATGCTGCGTCGGCGACGCCACCGGACTAAGCCGCTCGATCCGGCTTCTCATTACAGATGCTCATTCAGGCCGCCAATGTCGGCGGCTCTTCGATAATCGATCGCAGCGCGGCCATTGGCCTGCGTGGGAGTAAAACTATGGATAATTTGCAAGCAAACGGGACGGCATCAGCTGTTCTCGACACGGCGCATGTCGGCGACATCAACGGCGCGCTCGGTACCATCAACCACGGCGATATTGCCGCACGCACCACCTGGCGGGCACGTCTGATGACGTTGCTGGCTATTCTCGGACCGGGCCTTATCGTCATGGTTGGCGATAATGATGCCGGTGCGTTCGCCACCTATACCCAGGCCGGACAAAACTATGGCACATCCCTGCTGTGGACATTGTTGCTGCTGGTACCGGTGCTCTATGTGAACCAGGAGATGGTTCTGCGGCTAGGCGCGGTGACCGGCGTCGGTCATGCGCGTCTCATTCTGGAGCGCTTCGGCAAGTTCTGGGGTGCCTTCAGCGTCATTGACCTGTTCATTCTGAACGGTTTGACGATCGTCACCGAATTCATCGGCATCAGCCTGGCGCTTGATTATCTCGGCGTATCGAAGGTTGCCGGCGTTGCGATCGCGGCAGCACTCACCATGATTGCCGCAAGCACCGGCAGCTTCCGCCGTTTCGAACGTTTCGCCCTGATGTTGTGCCTTGGCAGCCTGCTGCTCGTGCCGATCGTGTTGGTTGCGCATGTGTCCGGCCACCAGATCGTGCGGGACCTGACGATCCCCAATCTGCCTGAAGGCAAGCTGTCGGACATCTTGCTTCTCATCATCGGCATCGTCGGCACGACGGTCGCTCCGTGGCAGCTGTTCTTCCAGCAAAGCTATGTGATCGACAAGCGCATTACGCCGCGCTTCATCGGCTATGAAAAGGCCGACCTCTGGCTCGGCATCGTCATGGTCATGATCGGTGCCGTCGCGATGATGGTGTTCTGCGCAGCCATCTTCCAGGGTCAGCCCGAGTTCGGCAACTTTACGGACGCCGGTGGCATTGCTGCAGGGCTTGGCAAATATGTAAGCCCGACGATGGGCGTGCTGTTTGCCATCGCACTTATCGATGCGGCGATCATTGGAGCCGCTGCCGTCTCGCTCGCAACCGCCTACGCGATCGGCGATGTTCTTTCGCTCAACCATTCGCTTCACCGCAAGGCGAGCGAAGCAAAGGGCTTTTACTTCGTCTATTGCGGCTTGATCGCTGCGGCAGCTGCTCTCGTCCTGATCCCCGGTTCGCCGCTCGGTCTCATCACGCTTGCCGTGCAGACTTTGGCCGGCGTGCTGCTGCCCAGCGCGACCGTGTTCCTGTTGCTGCTGTGCAACGACAAGGCCGTGCTGGGCCCATGGGTCAATGGTAAGGTCATGAACCTCTTCACTGGTGCTGTTATCGCCGTGCTAGTGATGCTGTCGATTATTCTTACGGCCTCAGTTCTTTATCCGGAGATCACGGGCGGACAGATCCTGTGGATCCTCGCAGGTGGCACATTGATCGGTATCATCGGTCTTGCTGCGACCGGCCTGCTGAACAGCCGATCCGTCAACCGAGGCGAAATACGGCAGCGTGTCAAAGACAGGTCCCTGCGTCCCACCTGGCGCATGCCGCCGCTTTCCGCTTTGGAGCCCATACAGCTCTCGCTTTCGAGGAGAGTGTGGATGATCGTGCTGCGCGGTTATCTTGTTGTCGCGGTCGGCATGGTACTTGTGCGTGTGGTCCAGCTTGCATTCGGCCAGGGCTGAGCCTAGTCATGGCGGAGATATCCCGCCATACAAATGATGACGTCCGGCGGGTCGGCCCGCCGGCGTCGTGCTGCCAAACGTTTCAACACCAACCGGATATTCGTCATGACCGGCAGTCTCGTCATCTTGGAACTCATGGGACACGTCGCGCTGCTGCTTTGGGGCATGCGTATGGTTCAGGGCGGCATCGAAAAGGCTTTCGGCTCGGATCTGAGACGTGTGCTCGGACGCGCCTTGCGCAACCGACTGGTTGCCGTTGCTGCCGGTGCGGGCGTCACCATGCTGCTCCAGAGCAGCACGGCGACGGTCATGATGGTCACATCCTTTGCCGCGCGTGGCGCAGTCGCGCTTATTCCGGCCCTGGCGGTGATGCTCGGCGCCAATGTCGGGACCGCGCTGATCGTCAAGGCGCTTTCCTTCGACGTTTCTTTCATTTCGCCTCTGCTGCTGCTGGCCGGATATGTCGCGTTCAAACGTGGACCCAAGGGCCGCATGCGGCAACTGGGACGCGTCGGTATCGGGCTCGGCCTGATGCTGCTTGCGCTGCATGGTCTCGTGCAGACGATCCAACCGGTCAGCACGGCTCCGGTTCTCCGCAGCATCCTCGATGCGATCACCGGTGATCCGGTACTCGATGTATTGCTGGCGGCTGCCCTGACATTTGCGGCGCATTCCAGCGTTGCCGTTATGCTGCTGCTGGTGGGGCTTGCGGCCGGTGACGTCATAACGCCGACCGCCGGCCTTGCATTGGTGCTGGGCGCCAACCTTGGAGGCGCACTGCCTCCGGTTTTTGAAACGAACGGCACCAACCCCGCCAACCGCCGCGTGCCGGTCGGCAACTTGCTGTTCCGTGCGATCGGCTGCATTGTCGCGCTGCCTTTTCTGCAGCCCCTGGCAGATCTTTTCCAGCGGTATGTCGGGGATCCGGCCTCGGTGCTTACGGATTTTCATCTCGCTTTCAATGTGGTTCTGGCGGTGGTCTGCGTCGGTCTACTCGCGCCAACTCAGTCCCTGTTGATCAAGCTGTACCCCGAAAAGATCAAGCCGGCCGGCGACGCGGCGCGCCCGCTTTTCCTCGATAAGTCTGTGCTCGAAACCCCCTATCTTGCTCTTGCCAGCGCGGCGCGTGAAATCCTGCGCATGGGTGATCTCGTCGAGGCGCTCTTGCGACTGGTTCCGGCCGATCTTTCCCGGCCGGACAAGCAGGCGACGTCGCAGGCCGTTCGGCTTGGCAAAGAGCTCGATATGCTGCACGAGGCCGTCAAGGCCTATCTGGCCCGGCTGGAACCATCGGAACTGACAGATCGTGACGCCAGCCGCCTGTCCGATGTCATCGAATTCGCCGTCAATCTCGGCCATGCCGGCGATATTCTCGAGCGCTGCCTCGATCAGGTCGCCCGCCGGCCCGAAGGCTCCATCAATGCGGCCGACCACGCTGCCTTGCAGACCATTCAAGCCGAGGTCGCCTCGGATCTGCGGCTGGCACTGTCGACATTGACGACGGAAGATCCACGCTCGGCGCAGGAATTGGTGGATGCCAAGCGGCACCTCAATGAAGCGGAGCGCACCGCGGCAAGGGATCACCTTGTCCGTCTTGGCGGCGCCAATCCCGCCGTGCTCGGTTCAAGCAGCCTGTTTCTGGCGACGCTGCGCGATCTCAAGCTGGTGAACTCCCATCTTGCAAGCATTGGCTACGCTGTGCTGGGGGCCGAAGACAGCGGCGCTAGCCGTGCGCTGCAGGAAGATACGGACAAGGCCAGCCTTGTCTGATACCGAAGGTGCCGGTTCTCGTTCGGATAAGGTGGGACATGCGCTGAGAGCTCCCTATCTTTTCGGCCAGATGCTATTCGCCGGTCCGGCAATGAGCGCTGGTGGCGCAATGATGCGGAATGGGAGAAGGAAATGACTGGAGTTGCACTTGCCATTCACGGTGGCTGCGGGGTCATGTCGCAAGACACTATGACCGCGGAAGAATGGGATGGCGCCCGCCGCGACATGGCCGCTGCCTTGCGCGCCGGCTATGCACAGCTCAAGGCCGGTCGCCATGCGATTGATGCGGTCGAGGCCGCTGTCCTTGTGATGGAGGACAGCCCGCATTTCAATGCGGGCCACGGCGCTGCTCTCAATGAAAACGGCGTGCACGAGCTCGATGCGTCGATCATGAACGGAGCGACACTGGAGGCGGGCGCCATCAGCGCGTCACGCGCGATCCGCAATCCGATCAAGGCGGCGCGTGTCCTGATGGAAGATGGTCGTGCCGTCTATCTGACCGGCCCCGCAGCCCATCGCTTTGCGGAGGAAAAGGGTTTGCAGCTCGAGCCGCAATCCTATTTCACCACGCCAAAGCGGGTCGAGGCTCTGGCTGCGATGAAGCGTCACGCAGCGGAAGGAACGGAAGCGAGCGAAAACGAGAAGCATGGAACGGTCGGCGCGGTGGCGCTCGATGTCGCCGGCCATCTTGCCGCGGCGACCTCGACGGGCGGCTACACCAACAAGCCTGACGGACGTGTAGGCGACAGCGCGGTGATCGGAGCCGGAACCTACGCAAGGGATGGCGTCTGCGCCGTTTCAGGCACCGGCAAGGGCGAGTTCTTCATTCGCTATGTGCTGGGACACGAGATCGCGTCTCGTATAGCTTATCTAAAGCAGGACATTGCAACAGCAGCCGAGAGGCTTATCAATGAAGATCTGGCGCCCCATCAAATCGGCGCCGGGCTGATTGCGATCGACGCCGAGGGTGTCATCGTCGCGCCTTATAACACGCCGGGGATGTTTCGCGGCTGGGTGACGCCGGAGGGTAGGGCCTTCGTTGCCACTCATGAAGAGGTCCATGAAGTAGAGTTGTTCTAGTCGGGCTGAGGAGCGGCGGTCGTTTCGCCCTCCGACAGTTCGCAGGGGAATAGGGTGGAGTTGCCGATGCTCGGCACGGGTTGCTCGTTCAACAGAACCGCCACTGCCGCCGCCGCGATCTTTTGAATTGGTTGCTTCACTGTCGTCAGGCGCGGGATTGTCATGCTGGAGAGCGGGATGCCGTCGAACCCAACGATGGAAAGGGCTGCGGGTATCGGGATTCCTAGGTCATAGGCCGCCCTCATGCAGCCAATTGCCTGCTGGTCGGAGCTTGCGAATATGGCGGTCGGGCGCTCATTGCGTGCTCGCGCGAGAAGATAGTTTCCGGCGGATCGGCCGCTCTCATAGTCGAACGCGGCCTCGGCAATTAGCGTCGATCCGATCTTCTGCACGGCGCCGCCGGCATGTTCCATCGCTTCCAGATAGCCCTTGAGGCGATCATTGGCTGGGACTGAGTGTTTGGGGCCGGAAATGAAGCCGATGCGGCAGTGGCCGAGCTTGAGAAGATATTCGACGCCAAGGCGGACCCCGTTGCGGTGATCGGAGGCGATGCCTGAATATCCCGGCATGAGGCGGTCGACGACGACGATCGGCAGCCCCTTTGGCAGTTTCAGCGTATGGAAATCGTTGCTGGGAACGAGGATGATGCCATCCACCTTTCGGCTGGTCAGCTGCCTGATACGGTCGGCTTCCTTGGCTGCGTGGTCGAAAGACGTCATGACGATGATGTTGTAGCCGTGATCAGCGGCGGCTTGCTCGGCAGACTGGACAAGTTCCGAAAAGAAGGGATTGGTCAGATCCGGAATGACGATGCCGATGAGGCGGCTGACCTTGCTGCGCATGCTTCTTGCGGACGGATCTGGCATATAGCCGAGGTCATTGATGATGCCGCTGACCCGCGTCCTCAATTCCTGGGTAACGGAGGGGTGGTCATTCAAGACCCTCGAAACAGTCCCGGTAGAAACGCCTGCGAGCCTGGCAACGTCTCGAATTCCGACCTTTGGCATAACAGAAACATAAGTCCTTTTTCTTGGCCGTCAGCCGCCCCAAAGGCGCGTGATTCATGCTTTCAGCTAGTGGTCTCTATCGTCTTAGTCGAAGCGGCGCATCTTAAATCTGGCCGCATAGATCGTGAGGCATGGAACCGGTTCATCGTGCATTCTGACGCAAGCGCTGTAAATTGCAATCCATGCTGGATTTTGCGCCGTTTCTGGCGCCTTGACAATCTCCGGGAGCGTTGCTACCCAATAGACGTGGAAACGGTTCATTGTCGCTGACAACTCAGGTGGAGCTGAGCTCAGAACCGTTCGGGAGGAGAAAAATGTCCAATTTCAAAAAGCATGAATCCGTTTTGATCAACGCACCGCGCCGTGCCGCGCTGAAGATTGGTCTTGCAGGGACGCTGGCGCTTGCGCTGTCCGGCGGCGTCTCGCCCGCCTTCGCGGCCGGCAAGCCCAAGGTCGGCCTGATCATGAAGTCCCTGTCCAACGAGTTCTTCAAGCAGATGAAGGCCGGCGCCGACAAATATGCGGCTGAAAACAAGGACAAGTTCGACTTTAAAGCCGTTGGTATGAAGGACGAACGTGACTTTGCTTCGCAGGTCGATGCGGTCGAAAACTTCGTGACGCAGAAATACGACATCATCGTCGTGGCGCCTGCGGACTCGAAGGCCATGGCCACGCCGCTCGCAAAGGCGGTGAAGGCCGGCGTCAAGGTCATCAACATCGACGTGCCGCTCGATGCCGATGCCAAGAAGGCAGCCGGTATCGATCTCGCTTTCTTCGGACCGGACAACACTGAGGGCGCAAAGCTTTCGGGCGATGCGCTTGCCAAGGATCTGGGTCCGGGCGCAAAGGTCGTGATCCTGGAAGGCAATCCTGAGGCCGACAACGCCAAGGAGCGCAAGGTAGGCTTCATGGACTCCATCAAGAACGGCAAGCTTGAGCTTCTCGATAGCAAGACCGCGCACTGGGAGACGGAAGAAGCCAACACCGTCATGACCAATTTCCTGACCAAGTATAAGGATATTCAGGGCGTCATGGCTGCAAATGACTCCATGGCTCTCGGCGTCGTCAAGGCTCTCGATGCGTCGGGCCAAAGCGGCAAGATCAAGGTCGTCGGCTTCGATAATATTCCGTCCGTCAAGCCCTTGATCAAGGACGGCAAGATGCTGGCCACCGTCGAGCAGTATGGCGCGGAAATGGCGGCCATGGGCATCAAGTACGGCCTTCGCGAATATGCCGGCGAAAAGTTCACTGGTTGGGTCAAGACGGACGTCACGCTCATCACCGCCAAGGACCTCAAATAATCCAGGCTCCTGGCTTCGTGGCTAAAGGAAACGCCGGCTATTTGGCCGGCGTTGACTGCCAAGCCATAACTTTCCCATGGGATGCCCGCCAAAACTCGTTTTGGCTCGCGTGGGCGTCACCAGTGGGCAGATGGCCATTTTCTATTTCAATAGACCATGCATGAGGTGGACGTGTCAGAGGCGGCAGATGACTACATCCTGAAGCTGGAAGGGATCGGCAAGCGCTTCCCGGGTGTTGTTGCGCTCAGGGATGTCTCGATAAACATTGGTCGCGGCAAGGGGCATGTTCTTCTGGGTGAAAACGGTGCGGGCAAGTCCACCCTCATCAACCTGCTCGGCGGCGTCTTCAAGCCTGATGATGGTCAAATCCTGTTCGACGGCGCGCGCTATGATCCGGCGTCTCCCTTGGAGGCGTTCAAGGCCGGCATCCGCGTCATCCATCAGGAATTGCATCCTCTTTCCAATCTCAGCGTTGCCGAAAATCTCCTGTTTGAGCATCTGCCGCGCCGATATGGCCTGGTAAACTACAAGCAGATGAACGCCAGGGCGGCGGAACTCCTGGCCGAGGTCGGCCTCGACGTGGCGCCGACGACCTTGGCGAGCCGCTTGAGCGTCGCGCAGCTGCAGCTGCTCGAGATCGCCAAGGCGCTCTGCTACGAAAGCAAGCTATTGGTTCTCGACGAACCGACGGCGACGCTCACCTCCAAAGAGGTTGATCGCCTGTTTGAAATTCTCAAGCGTTTGAAGGCGCGGGGCGTCACGACGCTTTACATCTCCCATAGGCTTGAGGAGATCTTCGAGGTCGGCGACGACGTCACCATCCTGCGTGATGGTCAGCATGTGATCACGCGGCCGCTGGCAGGATTGGGTATTCCGCAAATCGTTGAGCTGATGGTCGGGCGGGCTCTCTCCGATCACAATGCTTTTCGTGGCGACAGCACCGTCTCGGGCGAGGCGCTCGGTGTTTCTGGCTTGAAGGTGACGCGAAGCAGCCCGGAACTCTCATTTTCCGTCGCGAAGGGCGAAATCGTCGGTATTGCTGGCCTCGTGGGCAGCGGTCGAACGGAGGCGGTTCGCGCCATATTCGGCGCGGATGTGAAGGCCGCCGGCGAAATTCGCATAGACGGCGAGCCGGTCGACATCAATTCACCGAAGGATGCCGTTGCGGCGGGGCTGTGTCTGGCAACCGAAGACCGCAAGACGCAGGGCTTGATGCTTGACATGAGCTGCGCCGAAAACACCACCATTACCGATCTCGGCAAGGTCTCCCGCAAGGGCTTGATGAGCCGAAAGACCGAGGACGAGCAGTCGCAACGCCTCGTGCGGGAACTGCATATAAAGACACCGTCCGTCCATCAGGTGGTCCGGACATTTTCCGGCGGCAATCAGCAGAAGGTGGTCATCGCCAAATGGCTGTTCCGCGGCCCGAAGGTGCTGATCTTCGATGAGCCGACCCGCGGGATCGACGTGGGGGCGAAGGCCGAGATCTACGATCTTCTGTGGAAGTTTGCCGCCGAAGGAAAGGGTGTTCTGGTCGTTTCCTCCGACCTTCCCGAACTCATCAGCATTTGCCATCGCATCATCGTTTTCTCGGATGGCAAGATCGCCGGAGAAATAGCCCGGGACCAATTCGAAGAGAGCAGGATCCTCTCACTCGCCTATAAGGAGTACAGTCGTGTCCGGCAGCATTGAACAAAAGACCGAGGCGAAAGAGAGCAGCGTCTGGGACAAGCTCATCCGGATTTCGATGAAAGAAGCGGGCGTTGCCATCGCGCTTGTTCTGATCCTGATCTTCTTCTCGGCGACCGCGCCATATTTCGCGACGCCGGAGAACTTTCTGAAGATCTTCGTGCAGATCGCCATCAACACCGTGCTTGCCTCGGGCATGACCTTCGTCATTCTCGTTGGCGGCATCGATCTTTCGGTCGGCTCGCTGCTGGCCCTTTGCACCGTCATCGGCGCGACGATCATGGTTGATCCGCGATTCACGCCATGGCAGGCGATCGTACTGGCGTCGCTCGCCTCTATGGGTACGGGTGCCGTTCTCGGTGCGGTCAACGGATGGGTGTGCGAGAAGTGGAAGCTGCCGTCCTTCATCGTCACGCTCGGTATGCTGAATGTCGCAAGCGGCCTGGCGCGCGTCGTCAGCGATAACTCCACCATCACCGGCCTGCCGCAGCCTTTCGTCGACTTTGGCAACCTGATCTTCTGGGACATACTCCCATCGATCTTTCTGATTGCGATGGTCGTTGTCCTCATCGGCTGGTTCGTGCTGCGCTACACGGTGTTTGGCCGCTTCGTCTTCGCGGTCGGCACCAATGAGGAAGCGGTCCGGCTCTCGGGTCATGAGCCGAAAAAGATCAAAATTGCAGTCTTCACGATCTCCGGGCTGACGGCGGGCATTGCCGCCATGGTCTATCTGCTGCGCCTCAATGTCGGTAGCCCGGTCGCCGGTATCGGCTATGAGCTGAATGCCATCGCGGCGGTCATCATCGGCGGCACCAGCCTTTCGGGCGGCAAGGGCTCGATCATCGGAACGTTGGTAGGCGCGTGCATTCTGCAGGTGCTGTCCACGGGCCTGCAGTTGTTGGGCGCCGACGATAACATCAAGCCGATCGTCATCGGCGCCGTCATCGTGCTGGCGGTCATTCTCGACAGTTATCGAGGCCGGTTGATGCGGATACTGGAAACACGGTAATTTGCTGCGGGATTTGGGCGGCTACCAACAAGGCGCGGGGTCCACCTCGCGCCTTCGTCATTCCGGGAAGGGCCTGTCGCAATATTTCAGAAAGTCGAAATATTTCCAAGGCTTCGCTCGCAACGTGGCCGCGGCGCGAGAGTGTGTTCCGCGCGGCCGGACCGTTGTATCCGTGAAAATATAATGGTAGCGATTGGCACCGTTTCAGGAGAATTCCATGCGCCGCCGCCATCTGTCCTTCATTGCGAAAATTGCTATTCTTTTCGCCAGCTTGCTGTTTTCCGCGCCCGCCTGGGCCGACCGTGTCGTCACTGATCAGATCGGGCGACAGGTGCATATTCCAGATGCCGTGAACCGCGTCGTGATCCTGCAGCACCAGACGCTCAATATCGCCGTTCAGCTTGATGCGATGGACAAGGTGGTCGGCGTTCTCGACGAGTGGAAGAAGCAGCTCGGCGCCAACTATGTTCGGCTAGCGCCGCAACTGCCCAATCTGCCGATGCCGGGCGGGCTGACCAAGGTGAATATCGAAGAGCTGTTGAAGCTGAAGCCGGACGTCGTCTTCGTCACCAATTATGCGCCGGCTGATATGGTCAAGCAGATCGAGGATTCAGGCCTTGCCGTCGTCGCGATCTCGCTTCTGGACGTGCCGCCGGAAGAGGCGACGAAACTCAATCCCTCCGTCAAGGACGAGCCAGCCGCGATCGATGCCGGCTTTGCGACCGGCGTGCGGCTGATCGCCGACGTTCTCGGCCGCAAGGACAAGGGCGAGGAGATGATTGCGGTCACCAAGAAGACCCGCAAACTGGTTGCCGATCGCCTTGCCGATATTCCTCAGGAAAAGCGCGTGCCCGTCTATATGGCCAATCCTGACCTCACCACCTATGGCCGTGGCAAATATACCGGGCTGATGATGGAGCGCGCCGGCGCCCGCAATGTTGCCAGTTCGATTACCGGCTTCAAACAGGTGACAATGGAGGACGTGCTGAAGTGGGATCCCGCCGTCATCTTCGTTCAGGAGCGCTATCCCGCTGTCGTGGATGATATCAAGAAGGCTGCATCCTGGCAGACCATCGATGCCGTCAAGAACGGCCGCATTTACCTGATGCCGGAATATGCCAAGGCCTGGGGTTATCCGATGCCGGAGGCCATGGCGCTCGGCGAACTGTGGATGGCGAAAGAGCTCTATCCCGAGCGCTTCAAGGACATCGACATGCAGAAGGAAGCCGACGCCTATTACAAGGAATTCTACCGCACCGATTATCGCGCGGCGCAATGAGCGCGGATGCCCTTCAGCGGCGGGCACCGCGGGTGATCATTGCCGTATTGGCGATCCTCGTGGTGCTGGCTGCAGTCGTTTCCCTCGGCATCGGTCGTTATGACATTCCGTTTGTGCGGGTCGTGCAGATTCTCTGGGCGCTGATTTCCGCACCGGCGGTGCCGGTCACGCCGACGGAGGCCAATGTCGTCTTCACGGTGCGAATGCCGCGCATCCTGCTGGCTCTCCTGACCGGAGCGGGTCTCGCGCTGTCGGGGGCGACACTGCAAGGCGTGTTTCGCAATCCACTGGTCGGGCCGCAGGTGGTGGGTGTTTCCTCCGGGGCCGCTTTCGGCGGCACGCTTGCCATTCTTCTGAGCTTTTCGCGCTATGGCCTGCTGGCCTCGGCCTTTGCGTTCGGGCTCTCTGCTCTCATTATCGTCTATGCGCTGAACGGCATCGTTGCGCGCCGCAACATCCTGGCGCTGGTGCTTGCCGGTGTCGTGGTCAGCGGTTTCTTCGGGGCACTCGTCAGCCTTGTCCAATATCTTGCCGACACCGAGGATAAGCTGCCCGCCATGGTCTTCTGGCTGCTTGGCAGCTTTGCGACGGCCAACTGGGAGAAATTCTCGCTGGTGATCGGGCCGGTCGTGATCTGCAGCCTCTTATTGCTGGGCCTGCGCTGGCGCATCAATCTCCTGTCGATCGGTGACGAGGACGCCCGCGCGCTCGGCGTCAATGTCGAGCCACTGCGCTGGCTGATCCTAATATTGGTCTCCTGCATCGTCGCGGCGCAGGTTGCCGTCAGCGGCATCATCGGATGGGTCGGCCTCGTGGTGCCGCATATGGCGCGCATGCTCGTTGGCCCCGATCACCGCGTGATGATGCCGGCCTCGTTGCTGATCGGCGCGCTCTACCTGCTGATCATCGATACGGTCGCGCGCACCGTCACCGGCACCGAAATCCCGCTCGGAATCCTCACGGCATTGATCGGCACGCCCGTCTTCGCGCTTGTGCTGAAACAGACCCAGAGAGGCGCGCGTGGCTTCTGATCCGGTCAAGCTGCATATGACGAAGGCCAGCCAGTCCTATGACGGCGAGCGCTGGCAGTTCCGCGATCTCGACTTTGATCTCTGCGCCGGCGAGATCGTTGCGATCCTCGGGCCGAATGGTCGAGGCAAATCGACGTTGCTGCGCGTGTTGGCGGGTTTGCAGAAGCCGACCTCAGGTGCAATCCAGTTGAACGAACGCACCGGCTTTGTGCCACAGGAATTTTCCGGCTCGTTTCCCTATTCGGTACTCGACGTTGTGCTGATGGGTCGTGCCCGCCACATTGGCCTATTTCAAACGCCGCGCAAGATTGATGTCGAGAAGGCGATGGATGCGCTCGCTGCCACCGGCATGACCGACTATGCTCAACGCAACATCGATGCTCTTTCCGGCGGCGAGCGTCAGCTCGTGCTGATTGCCCGGGCGCTGGCCGGCGAGAATGACGTGCTGCTGCTCGATGAGCCGGCCTCAGCGCTTGACCTCAAGAACCAGGATGTGGTGCTTTCATTGCTCGGAACGCTGGCCGATAGCCAGGGATTGGCGATTGCCTTCACCACGCATCAGCCGAACCATGCCGTGGCTGTGGCCGACACGGTGCTGCTGATGCTCGACCAGGCCAAGGCAGTGTTCGGTGCGACCGACGATGTGATGACCGAGGCCAATCTCGAAGCGCTTTATGGTATCCCGGTCCGGTCGGCGACGCTTGGTACTGGTGAACTCATGGAGACCGCTTTCGTGCCGTTGTTCCGGCAAAGGGATAGGAAGGGAAATCGTTCGTGAGTAATGCAGTTGAGGTTCTGTCCGCCGGCAGCATGCGGCATGCTTTCCCGCCGATCATCACCGCTTTTGCTTACGAAACCGGCATCGCAATGTCGCTCACCCTCGGGCCGGCAGGGTTGCTGCGGGAGAGCATTGAGACAGGTACACACTTCGATCTCTTCATTTCCGCCAACATGGCGCATCCGCGGCGCCTTGCTGCCATGGGCCTTGCGGAGGATGCCGTATGTTTTGCCCGAAATCGGCTTTGCGTGCTTGCTCGCGCCGATCTTGGCCTCAACACGGAAAACTTTCTTACCGTTCTGTCCGACCCCGCTGTGAAGATCGGCACATCGACGCCCGGCGACGATCCCGGTGGCGACTATGCTTTCGAGGTGTTTGATCTTATCGAAGCGCGCCACCCTGCGAGAGGCGAGGCGATAAAATCCCGGGCACGTCTATTGGTCGGCGGCCGCAACTCTCCACCGACGCCGCCGGGCAAGGGTGCTGGCTATCTGATCACCGACGGTGAGGTGGATCTGATGATGAGCTACTCTTCGAACGCACGCCTGCTGGCGGCCGATCCGGCTTTCGCTGTCGTCGATATCCCCGACGCGTTTCAACCGCGTATCGAATATGGCGTCGTTGTTCGCCGGGGCGCAGATGTCGAAACGAGGCTTCTGCAGGATTTTCTGCTGTCGGCCGATGGGCAGAGAATTCTGAGCGAGGCGGGTTTTTCTCCAATCGGCTAATCTTTCCTCAAAGATCAGCCGATTGGAGGGGTACTGGCACCTGCGTAGGCCTCGGCCTCGCTATGCAGCCACTCGCAGAAGAGAACCGATTTCCTGTTACGGCGGGCACGGCGCAGCGCCACATACTCGTGGCCGCTTTCGAGAAAGCCATAGGGCGCCGTTAGACGGCCGAAGCGAATATCGTCGCTGACATAGGGCCAGGGCGCCACGCAGACGCCAAGCCCGGCGCTGGCGGCTTCGAGCATGAAATAGAAATGCTCGTATTCGACACGCGGACCGGTGGCGACCGCTCTGCCGGAGCGGGCAAGCCAGTCTCCCCATGCGCGCAACCGCGTGCGGGTGTGGAGTTGCGGCAGACCGTCGAACTCCGGCGTGGATTCAGCAAGCAGCGCTGGCGAAAGCACTGCCCCTGTCTGCTCGGGAAACAGCGAAATCACATCGGCGCCATCTGGCCACGGCGCAGTGCCGACGCGGATCGCGACATCGAAACCGTCGCGACTGAAGTCGACAGGCTTTGACGAGGCGGAGAGGCGCACTTCTATATTCGGGTATTGCGCCTGAAAGCGATAAAGGCGCGGGATAAGCCAGCGCATCGTGAAGGTGCCGGGGCAGGATACGTCAAGCTGACCATCTTCGGTATCGGCCACTGAGCGCACCGACATGTCCATCTGGTCGAATGCCGTCGTCAGCCCCGAAAGCAGGGTCGCGCCGCCTTCCGTGAGCCGCAACCTGTTCTTCGGTCCTTCGAACAGCGGAATGCCAAGCACCTCCTCCAGATGTTGTATCTGCCGGCTCACCGCGCTGTGCGTTACATTCAATTCCTCGGCCGCAAGGGTCATGCGGCCAAGCCGGCCGGCTGCCTCGAAGGCGCGCAGGGCATTCAAAGAGGGAATACGTCTGGCCATGTGCATTTTCCGAACATTGACTGTTCGATCATATCGATTTTCTTTCGCCAAGATAGCGTGTTTCTTGCGGTCGAAACGAACGGACAATGCGATTGCAGAACAATGACGTGATGATGCCACAAGCATTTTCATGCATGGCGAAGCCTTGCCCACAATGAGCAACGGAGACATGGAATGAACAGCAGACATCAGGATGGCAGCGCCGGCGACGCGAATTATGGTGTGATCGGAACGGGCTACACCCGCTACCGCCAGCCCGATCCTCATATCGCAGAATTCATCCGCCAGGCGCTCGGCGATGCGGCGACGGTCTTGAACGTCGGTGCGGGTGCTGGCTCCTATGAACCGGTCGATCGCAAGGTCACAGCCGTCGAGCCGTCGGCTTCGATGCGGGCGCAGCGACCGGCTCATCTGCCTGTGGCGATCGATGGCACAGCGGAAAGCCTGCCATTCCTTGATCAGGCATTTGACGCCGCCATGGCGACCTTTACGGTTCATCAATGGTCGAATCTGGAGCGCGGGCTCAGCGAAATGCGCCGAGTTACTCTCGGACCTGTGCTCATTCTTAGCTGCGACCCCGATCTGCTCGAACGCTCCTGGCTGCATGCCTATGCACCTGAGATGATCACCGTCGAAGCACGCCGCTATCCGTCGATAGCGGCGATCGTTAAGGGGCTGGGCGGCAATGCCGAGGTCAAGGCTGTGCCGATCCCATTGAATTGCGTCGATGGTTTTGGCGAGGCCTATTACGGTCGGCCCGAACGGATGCTCGACCCCGGCGCGCGGCTGGCCAATTCGGCCTGGAGTTTTGTCGATCCATCGGTCGGCGAGCGTTTCGTTGCGGAGCTAGGCCGCGATCTGGCGGATGGAAGCTGGGACCGCCGCTATGGCGAGCTTCGTACGCAGCCCTTCTTCGAAGGATCGCTGCGGCTCATCATAGGAAGACCATGAGGTGCGCGATGAAGGATGAATTGCGCTTGCTGACATCATTGGCGGGACCGTTTCCCGCCTTCGATGTCGATCTTACCCCTGACGAGCCGCGCGAGCTGTTCTCCGATTGGCTTCGGGACGCCATCGCGGCCGGCATCCGGGAACCGCATGCGATGGTGCTTTCCACCGTCGATGAAAATGGCGTGCCGGATGCGCGTGTTCTCATTCTGAAGAACCTCGATCATCGCGGTTGGCATTTCGCAACGACGGGCAACGGGCCAAAGGGGCGGCAGATCGCCCAGAACCCCACAGTGGCCTTGACCTTTTATTGGCCGGTGCTTGGGCGGCAGGTTCGTCTGCGCGGGATGGCTCTGCAAGCCGAGGTCCATGAGCGCGATACCGATTTTCGCGCCCGTGCGCCAGGCGCCAAAGCCGTCGCCATGGTCGGCAGGCAGAGCGAGGTCATGGGATCCCGACAGGAATTGGACGATGCGCTCTTCCTCCAGTCTCGCCGATTGCAGGAAGAGCCCGACCTTGTTTCACCGAGCTGGGCGCTCTTCATCGTCATGCCGCATGACGTCGAGTTCTGGCAGGGCGACAGCGAACGCCGCCATCATCGTTTGCGCTATAAGCGCGAAAAGGCTGGTTGGATCAAGGAGCAGCTCTGGCCCTGACAAGCGGGCTTGCCTGATAGGGGAAGACGCACTAGCGTGATATTCAGTGAAATATAACGCTAGTGCGGATATGTCAGTTCTGCTCAACCATAAACAGCCGCTTCCGCTCGCACTTCCGAATGCTGCCAAGCGATTGGAACAGCAACCGGCACCGGATCAGGCTGTGGCGGCAAAGAGCCAGCGACTGAAGACCTGGGATCTGGCACCGATGTTCCATTGCTCGATCGTTGGGACCTGTCTGACGGCCTCAGAGCTGCGGCAAGTCCTTGCCAAGGTCGGAGATATCGATGCCAAGGTCGCGACCGACCATGCGCTGCACAGCCGCGGTGTCAGGGCCGCCGGCCAGCGCGATATCAGCGGCAAGTTGCTGAACAAGGCGCTTGATCGCCGCCATGAGCGCATCCTTAAGCAGTTTTCGAGGCTTTCGAGTCCGTCCGAAATCAAGGCGCAATGGAACAAGGCCGTCGATGAAGGCGACATATCGGGGGCATATTGGGCGGTCCTGAGCCATCCCGCGAGCGAACGCGCGCTTGTCAATGAGGTCTTTGGCGAGGTGCATATGCTCTCGCATCTGGTCGGCAGCTCCAGTCGGCTCGATCTGGCGCGCCTTCGCAAATTGCAGCTGGATATCGAAGCCAGGGATGAAAAGATCGCTCGCCAGGAGACTCGGCTTCAGACGGCAGCCACGGATCATGCGCTTTTGCAGAAGCGCGTCGATGAGCTGGAAGTAAGCCTGTTGAGGAAACAGGCGGTGACCGGCGAGCCCGCACCGATGGGCGCAGATCAGCGGCAGGAGGCAAGATTGCTGCAACGGCTGCAGGCTGCCGATCAGCGCGCAGATGAATATGATGACCGTCTTACGGCACTGGAAGCAAAGCTTGCCGAGGCTGACAGGCGTGCGGTCGCGCTCGCAGAGGAGAACAAAGCGCTGCGGCGTGAACTGGATCTGCTCGAATCTGTCGTGACCATGCCCGATGCATCCGGCGCTATCCATTCGAACGAGCCTCAAGCGCTTCTTTATGTCGGTGGTCGTCCCAACCTGTTCGACCGGTTGCGAAAGCTGGCCGAGAGCCGGAACATCGATCTTGTGCTTCACGATGGCGGCGTTGAGGACAATCTCTCGCTGCTGCCGGCGATGGTCGGTCGGGTCTCATGGGCGATTTTCCCGGTCGACTGCATCAGCCATTCGGCCGCCGACATGGTCAAGCGCCTTTGCCGCGAAAATGAGAAGCCTTATCTGCCGCTGCGATCCGCAAGTCTGGCCAGTTTTGCAGCCGCGATTGCACAGCCGCTGGCTGTGGCGGAATAGCGGCTGATCACGTTTCGGTGTTTTCACTGGCATGTGTGTAACAAGATAGCGTTGTATCTCGTAGTTCATAGCGACAGGACGTATGCGGTGCCGAAGAACAGCGGCTGGACGTTCTGCGCGTTGGCGGCCTATCCGCCCAGGGAGAAGAGTGCGATGCTGAACAGACGATTGTTACTTCTAACCGTTGCGCTTGGTGCCGTTGGTTGGCGATTGGGTATTGGCGGCACGGCAGCCAAGGCTGCCACGAGTTTCGCTGTTACCCATAGCGATGCGGAGTGGCACAAGATGCTGACATCAGACCAATATGCCGTGCTTAGGGAGGAGGGGACCGAACTTCCGTACACCAGCGAACTGCTGAACGAGCATAGGAAGGGCAATTTTGCCTGTCTTGGCTGCGAGCAGGACGCGTTCTCGTCAAACACGAAATTCGAAAGCGGCACGGGTTGGCCGAGCTTCTGGGCGCCGATCGATGGCGCTCTGGAATCGTCGCGCGACACGTCCTTCGGCATGGTGCGCACCGAGGTGCATTGCAGTCGTTGCGGTAGCCATCTCGGCCATGTCTTTGACGACGGGCCGAAACCGACCGGCCTGCGCTACTGCATGAATGGTGTTGCCATGAAATTCCATCCGGCTTCGGCCTGAAGATCAGAGACTGACCAATGATCCTGTTTATCCTAGCCTATCTCGGCGGCGTTCTGACCATTGTCAGCCCCTGCATCCTGCCGGTCCTACCGTTCGTGTTTGCGCGGGCCGGCCAGCCCTTTCTGCGTAGCACGCTGCCGATGCTGATCGGCATGGCGGCGACCTTCGCCGCCGTCGCGACACTGGCTGCGCTCGGCGGTGGCTGGGCGGTCGAAGCCAATGAATATGGGCGTTATGCGGCGCTGGTATTGCTGGCGATCTTTGGTGTCATCCTCCTGTTTCCATCGCTTTCAGATTATCTGACACGGCCGCTGGTATCTCTCGGCGCACGCCTGTCGCAGTCGGCGGATCGTTCGAGCCGCAGCGGTGGCTCGGCGATCGCAGCCTCGCTGCTGCTCGGTGTTGCCACAGGGCTGCTATGGGCGCCGTGTGCGGGTCCGGTGCTCGGCCTTATCCTGACGGGTGCCGCCTTGCAGGGAGCAAGCGTCGGCACGACATTGTTGCTGCTGGCTTATGCGCTGGGTGCTGCTACCTCGCTTGCGCTTGCGCTCATCATCGGCGGCCGCGTCTATCAGGTCATGAAGCGCTCGCTCGGCGTTGGTGAGTGGCTGCGCCGTGGCGTTGGTGTCGCCGTGCTGCTCGCCGTCGTTGCGATTGCTTTGGGACTTGATACGGGTCTGTTGACGCAGGCTTCACTCGCCAGCACCGCTTCGCTGGAGCAGGGCCTGGTCGATCGCTTCCATCCGTTGAATCAAGACAAGCCTTCGTCCGTAGTCATGAAGAACGATGGCGGCGCGATGATGAGCGCCACCAATACCATGATGATGAGCGCCAAGCCCGATGCAGCAGCCGGGGCAGGAGGCTCCATGGCGATGGCGATGACGGCGAAGCCTGCGGCGGAGCAATTGCCTGTCGAACGTGCGGCTCCCTCGCTCGATGGCGCCGTGCAATGGCTCAACTCGGAGCCGCTGACCGCAGCCGGGTTGAAGGGTAAGGTCGTTCTGGTCGACTTCTGGACCTACTCCTGCATCAATTGCCTGCGTGCTATCCCTTACGTCGAAGCCTGGGCGCAGAAATATAAGGATCAGGGCCTCGTCGTCATCGGCGTACACGCACCGGAATTCGCCTTCGAGAAAAATGTCGACAACGTCAAGAAGGCCATTGCGGATATCGGCATCACCTATCCTGTCGCCATCGACAACAATTATGCGATCTGGCGTGCCTTCGACAATGAGTACTGGCCGGCCCATTACTTTATCGACGCCAAAGGCCAGGTGCGCCACCACCACTTCGGCGAAGGCGATTACGATCAGTCCGAGCGGGTAATCCAACAGCTGCTTGCCGAGGCCGGAAAGACCAATGTTTCCAGCGATATTGTCGCTGTAAAGGCGACGGGTGCGGAGGCCGCTGCCTCAAGCGACGCCGATGTCCAATCGCCGGAAACCTATGTCGGCTATCTGCGGTCGCAGAATTTCGTGGACGATGCTGGCACGGTGAATGACGCCGCCCATGATTATGTTGCGGCAACGCCGAAGCTCAACGAGTGGGGTCTTGCCGGCAACTGGACAGTTGGTGGACAGCAGGCAACTTCAAACGGCGCGGATACCAGCCTGTATTATCATTTCCACGCCCGCGACCTGCATCTGGTGCTTGGACCGGCGGCCGATGGAAAGCCCATCCGCTTCCAGATTACCATCGACGGCAAGCCGCCCGGGGATAATCACGGCGTCGACACGGATGCGAATGGCAATGGTGTGGTGACGGGACAGAGGCTTTACCAGCTCGTCCGCACAAACGGTGCGGTCGCGGATCATACGTTCGAGATCAAGTTCCTCGATCCCGGCGCTCAGGCCTTCGCCTTTACCTTCGGCTGACGGCGATCGTCAGCGTCTCGCACGCCGCTCATCAGAAGCTGGGCGGCGTGCAGGCGCTGATGACCTCACATGGCACCGGCCCAACGCAGCGAAACCGATGCGGCCGGCGGCTTTCGAAATAATAGGCGTCGCCCGGCCCGAGGATGCGCCGCTCATCATCGACGGTCACTTCGAGGCGGCCTGATAGAACGATGCCGCCTTCTTCGCCCTCATGCACCAGCGGCACTTTGCCCGTATCGGCACCCGGCTGGTAGCACTCCTTCAGGATCTGCAGGCTGCGGCCGAAGAGGTTCTCGCCGATCTGGCGATAGGAAATAGGACCCTTGCCGATCTCCACTAGTTCCTCGGCGGCGTAGAAGGCTTTCTTCGGCGCCTCAGGTTCGAAGGCAAAGAACTCGGCAAGGCCGATCGGGATGCCGTCGAGAATGCGTTTCAGCGCGCCGACCGAAGGGTTGGAGGAGTTGGACTCGATCAACGAAATCGTCGAATTGGTCACCCCCGCGCGCTTGGCAAGCTCACGCTGGGAAAGATTGTGCGCCAAGCGCAGATGACGCAGGCGATTGCCAATATCGACGGACATCATGGCCTCGGGTTTCAGGTGTTCGAAATATCGAAAACTTTACATCGAAATCCAATAATATCAATACGTTAAATTCACATAGAAAAGGACTTGTTCGACAAGCGAAAATCACTGATGTCAATGGCAGCGTAATGGAGGCAACCATGGACAAGATCACCCACCCCAATACCCCGGTTCTCGACAATTTCTGGATGCCGTTTACGGCCAATCGCCAGTTCAAGGCGGCGCCGCGACTGCTGGCTGCGGCCGACGGCATGTATTACACCGATGTCGACGGCAACAAGGTGCTGGATGGCACGGCTGGTCTCTGGTGCGTGAATGCTGGCCACGGTCGCAAAAAGATCGCCCAGGCGGTCGAGCGCCAGCTGGCGACGATGGATTTCGCCCCGACCTTCCAGATGGGGCACCCGATCGCCTTCGATTTCGCTGCAAAGCTTGCCGCGCACGCACCGGGCGGCCCTGAGGCAGGGCTCGATCGTGTATTCTTTACCGGGTCTGGTTCCGAATCCGTCGACACCGCGCTGAAGATTGCCATCGCCTATCAGCGCGCCATCGGGCAGGGCACCCGTACCCGTATCATCGGTCGTGAAAAGGGCTATCATGGCGTCGGCTTTGGCGGCATTTCTGTCGGCGGCCTTGTCAACAATCGCCGCGTTTTCCCGCAGATCCCCGCCGATCACATGCGCCACACGCTCGATGTCGAACGCAATGCCTTCAGCAAGGGGCTGCCGGCTCATGGCATCGAGCTTGCGGAAGATCTGGAGCGGCTGGTTGCGTTGCATGGCGCCGAAACGATCGCAGCCGTCATCGTTGAGCCAATGTCCGGTTCCGCTGGCGTTATTCTGCCGCCGAAGGGCTATCTCGATCGGCTGCGGGCGATCGCCGATAAACACGGCATCCTGCTGATCTTCGATGAGGTGATCACCGGCTTCGGTCGTCTCGGCACGCCGTTCGCGACCGAGTATTTCGGCGTCATCCCCGATCTCGTCACGACCGCCAAGGGCATCACCAACGGTACCATCCCGATGGGTGCGGTCTTCTCCAGCCGCAAGGTCTATGATGGCTTAATGAACGGCCCGGAAAACCAGATCGAACTGTTCCATGGCTACACCTATTCGGGCCATCCGGTCGCCTGCGCCGCGGGTCTCGCGACGATGGAAATCTATGAGGAAGAGGGTCTGCTGACCCGCGCCGGCGAACTGGCGGACGACTGGCAGAACGCTCTGCATTCCTTGAAGGGCCTGCCGCATGTTGTGGATATCCGCAATCTCGGCCTCGTCGGCGCGATCGAGCTTGCTTCGCGTGATGGTGCGCCTGGCACGCGCGCCTATGACGTCTTCGTCGATTGCTTCAACAAGGGGCTGTTGGTCCGAGTAACCGGCGATATCATCGCGCTGTCGCCGCCCCTCATTATCGAACGGGCCGAGATCGAAACGATCGTGTCCAAGCTCGGCGACGCCCTGAAACGTGCCGATTGATACTTGCGATCTGGCCGGCCTGTTTGGGCCGGCCAGGTTATTCAGTGATTTGAGTAGGCTGCCTCCTCAAACGTCCGACGTGCGAGGAACACTGCACCCTCGACAGGCGGGGTCGTCAGCTTGTGGATCCGCAGATGGTTATGCCGCGCGGATACGTGATGCTTGAAGGCTTCGAAGAGCGGCGGTTGATTGACGATGACGCTGCCGGCGACAACGACATCTGTTCCAACAGCACCTCGCGCCAGTAGTTGATCAACCAACGCTGCCAGATATTGCGCGCCTTCATCGATGACGCGGGCGGCCAGCACCGAACCAGCGGCGGCGGCGGCAAAGATGGCCGGGCAATGCGGCGCCCAATTGTCCGAAGTCGGCTCGTCATTGACCTTGCGTGTCAGCCGCTCGGCATCGGCAACTCCAAAATCGCGGATCAGTGCGCCAAGCAGACCGTCATCGGGCTTGCCCTCGTCGAGGGCGCGTAGGGCGGCGCGGGTGGCCTCGCGCACCAAGGCGGCGGCCCCACCTTCGTCACCGATCACCGGCCCCCAGCCGCCGGTTGCGAGATGCGCACCGGAGGCATTTTTTCCGACGCCGATGGCGCCGGTGCCGGCGATGATGCCGATGCCGTCGGGAAAGCCGGCGGCCAACGCGATCAGGGAGGCGTCGTTGACGATGCTTGCGTGCAGACCATGGGCGGCAAGCGCTTTCTGCAGGTCCTCTGCCGTCTCGGCGCGATTGATGCCCTGGGCGCCGAAGGCCATGGCGGCGACGCGCCCGCCTGCCGGGATATGCGGCGTGATACGCTCCGCGATCCATTCAGCGGCAAGGTCGGCCGGTTCGGCATCCCATTCGCGGCTGTGCAGGACGGTGTCGAGGAGACGAGCGCCGTGGATATCCTCGATGACCAGATGGGTCTTGGTGCCGCCGATATCGAGCGCAAGCAGGCAATCCGTCATGTCCGAGCCCCCTCAGGCGACTTTGGTATCGTTGTTTTCGAACACGAAAGCATCGGGATCGAGCCCTCGTGCGATCGCGGTTTCGACCGCAATGGTCTGCATGACCAATGCCTCGATAATAGGACGCTGCGCCGGCGTGAGGGAGGGGATGGCGATATGTGCCAGATGGTTTTCCTCATCGATATCGAGCGGGCTTACGAAAATGACGCCGTGACCGGCGCGGGCGAGCTTCTGGGCAAGCTGCAGTTCGCGCTCCTCGCCGAAGATGATGTGCACGCCCTGGCCGGCCGATTCCATCGCGCCATGTAGATATTGGCGTGTGGCCATGCCTGTCGATGGGATGCGCGCGATCTCGCGCAGCAACAGAGAGCCGACCTCTGCTGACCCCACGGACGGCGCGGCTCCGACGCAATCGACATATTGGGCTGTTTGCAGCGGAGCGATCAAGGCAGCTATCCGGCCGGCGAGGTTTTTCTCCGCAGCGCGAAGAGCATCGGAAACCGCCGGCCAGCTGAGATCGATCGAGCCGCCATCCCAGGCTTCGGCGATCATGCCGAGAGCAGCGATCGTCGCGGTATAACCGATGGTGGAGGCATAGCTGTCCGGGATATTGCCCAGAGATATGCTGACGGCGGAGGTTTCCTCGATCGGCGAATCTTTGGCGTTGACGACGGAGAAGCGCAAGTGCTCTTCGACCGTATTCAGTGTTGCCAGCGTTTCCGAGCTCTTGCCGCTCTGCGAAACGCCGATCAGAGGATGGGAGGTGGCAGGGAAGGGAAGCGGGTGCTCGCCAGCATTGAGACGCCAGCTGTGAATGGCGCGGCTCCTCAACGTCCATACGGCAGCGGCACTGGCGGCAAAGCTTGCGCCGATGCCGAGAAATATGGGGCCTGCGCCTTCGAGGACGCCACGACCTTGCAAAAGCTCAATATCTGCCGAAATCGCAGCGATGGCTTTGGCCAGAGCATCGGCCTGTGCGGCGCGGGCTTCTGCGAGCGGGATATATCCTTTGGGCAACTGGTCTCTCCTTGCTTATAGACAAAACGAGGCCTTCCACGGGCGCAGGGCGTCAGCGGCAATCCGTCGTCGATTGTTGCGAAGGCAGGCTTCACCCTGCCATGGTTTTGATTCTTCCTTCCCTCAGCCTATCCGCCCGTTTTGACGCGGCTGAAGGAGGTCCGAAGGCGATACCGATCGCCGGCATAACGTATGGTCGAGGATATCAGCGGCTTGCCCGCGCTATCCTCGATGAGCTGGTACATGGTGAGGATCGGCATTCCGGCCTCGATCCCCAGATGTTTGGCGGTCACCAGATCCGCTTCCTGCGCCTCGATGGTCGATTCTGCCCGGCTGAGTTCGATGCCGGCATCGCTCATCAGGCGAAAGAGTGAGGCCGAGCCGAAATCCGCTGACGAAAGGTTCAATTCGCTCAGGGCTGGGAAATAGGAACTGTCGACAGCAACGGGTACGCCGTCGAGCTTACGGATACGCACGAGGTGAAACAGCCTTGAGCCCGGGGCGATCGAAAGCTCCTCCGCCTGATCGAGCGTGGCCGAGGCTTCCTCGGCCCTCAGGACTTCCGACGATGACTTGAGGCCGAGCCGGGCTGCGGTCTCGCTGAAGGACTCCAGCGTCTGTGGGAATTCCTGATGGGCCTCGGTCGCCACATACCAGCCGCGGCCATGGGAGGACACCAGCACACCGCTGCTGACCAGGCTTTGCAAGGCGCGCCGCAGTGTTACGCGGCTGATCGCCAGTCTGTCGATCAGATCGCGTTCCGGCGGCAGGCGGCTGCCCGGTGAAAGTTTACCGGCTGTGATCTCTCGGGTAATCGCCTTGGCAGCCTGCTGCCAGAGCGGTTCGGGGGAGTCCGATTGAAGTGGGGCGACTGCGCCGTCCATCCTGACCATCAGCTTATCGTCACCTTTTCCCACATTTTCGTCCGCATCGAACGGTAGCAGGCATCCAGGATGCGGTTGACCACGACGCCGTCCTCGAAGGTTTCCACTGGCTGAGTTCCAGCGGCAAAGCAATCAACAAAGTGGCGCATCTGTTGCGAGAATCCATAAGCACGCGTTTCCTCGGGAACGGGATAGACCCAGCCGGTATCGGCATTCGCCTTTTCCACAAGATATCCGACCGGCTTCTCAATGAAACCCCAGACCGGGCCGACGGAACTGTCGGTGACGATGCGGCCGGCCGATCCCACAAGTTCATGGCGCAATTGCATGCCGCCTTTTTCGATCCAGGAGGATTCGATTGTCGCAAGCTGGCCGCCTGCGAATTTCAACAGAGCGATTGCCGTATCCTCTCCGGTCGTCTTGTCGGAATGGGCAAGCGTTGCGCCCCAGGCCATGACCTCGACGACCGGATTGTCCTTGCCGAAGAAATGCCGCGCCGATTCGACCGTGTGGCAGCCCATGTCGAGCAGGGCGCCGCCGCCTGCCGTCTCGGCGTCCCAGAAATGCGGGGCATGCGGTCCCGAATGTGCCTCGCGCGCCCGCATGGTCAGCAGATCGCCAATGCCGCCTGCCTGCACCATCTGATAGGCTTTGGCGATATTGGGCGAGAAAACCGAGCTTTCGGCGTAGCCATGCCAGATGCCGGCGTCGATCACCACCTTCAGCATTTCGGCGGCTTCCTTTTCGGTGCGCGCCAGCGGCTTGGTGCAGACCACGGCCTTGCCGTGACGGGCGACGATCCTGACGGCTTCGAGATGCACTTCGTTCGGCAGCGCGATCACCACAAGCTGTACGGCCGGATCGGCGCAGAGCGTATCCATATCCTGATAAGCCGTAACGCCGGGTCCCCATTTCCTGGCAAGCTCGGCGGCGCGCTCGCCATTGCGCGAATAGCAGGCCACCAGCTGGCCATTGCGGACGTCAAGAAGCGCATCCGCATAGCAATCGCTGATGAAGCCCGACCCCAAGATCCCTACGCCAATCATAAAAACTTCCCCCTGGATACCAATATCGCCAACCATCACATGCGACAAATGAATACCACATAAGACAAAAATGGGAAGAGAAAAAACTTCTTGTCACATATTGTATTGAGATGTATCTTTTTATCGTTCATTGCGAGTGCCAATCGGCGTTGCGCAATCCAAGCACAAAAAGAGGGGAGCATTTCAGATGCGTTCGAAGCATGCATGCATCAAGGGCGCCGTCGCGTCGCTGGGCCTGGCACTTATGGCCGGCAGCGCGCTTGCCGCGGATCCCGTGACGATCAAATTGGGAAGCTGGCGCACGGAAGACATTGCCGTCTGGCAGGACAAGCTGCTCCCGGCCTTCGAAAAGGAGCATCCGGAGATCAAGGTCGAGTTCGCTCCGATCAATACCAATGAATACAATGCCGCCATCCAGTCGCAGATCGACGCCGGCGCTGGTCCGGATCTGATGACCTGCCGGCCATTCGACGTGAACCGCGAATGGATCCGTCGCGGCTATTTCGAGCCGTTGAAGGATTTCGCTCCGATCAAGGATTTCAGCGATACATCGAAGGCTGCCTGGGCAGATGCCAAGGGCGAGCCCTTCTGCCTGCCGATTGCCGCCGTACTCGCCGGCTTCTACTACAATGTCGACATCTTCAAGGAGTTGGGCATTGAGCCGCCAAAGACGGCGGATGAATTCACCGCAGTCCTTCAGAAGATCAAGGACAACGGCAAATATACGCCGCTCGCCTATGGCTCCGCCGAGAGCTGGCAGCTTGCCTATAACGGCCTCTACAATATCGGTCCTTCCTATTGGAAGGGCGAGGAGGGCCGCCAGGGTCTGATCAACGGCACGAAAAAACTGACCGATCCGGATTTTGTCGCCGCCTTCAAGGCCTTCGCCTCTTGGCGGCCGTTCATGCCCGATGGTCAGGCCAGCCTGCAATATGCCGACATGACGCAGCTGTTCACGATCGGCCGCGCCGCGATCCTGCCCGACGGTTCCTGGAATATCAATCAGGTGACGGCAACCGGCCTCAATGTCGGCGTCTTCGGTCCGCCAACGGCGACGGCCGGTGGCAAGCGCTATCTGCAGGAAATGCCCGATATGGCAATCGGCCTCAATGCCGCCGGCAAGCATAAGGATGCCGCCAAGGTATTCCTGACCTGGCTTGCCAGCCCCGCGTTTCAGGAGCTCTATGTCAACGAGGCGCCTGGCTTCTTCGCCATGGGCTCGAAGCCGGTCACCTACAAGAACGAGTTGGCGCAGAAATTCGCCGATCTGAAGAAGGGTGCCGAGCTTACGCCGCGTCTCGCTCTCGATCGCCTGAGTGCCGGCAATCCGCCGCTTGACGACGAGATCTGGCGCGTGCTGCAGGTCATGATGACCAGCGACAAGCTGACGCCCGATACCGCCACCGCCGAGCTGCAGAAGGGCCTCGATTCCTGGTACAAGCCACAGAAGTAAATCTCTTGGGCCTGCGTGTCGCCCCTCGCGGGAAGACATGCGGGCCCTTTTCGCATCTACGACGTTCATACAGGAATGGGAGGCCTTCCGAGTGATACGCCCAACAACCGCGCGCATCAGCTTGGTGCTGTTCGTTTTGCCGGCTCTGACGATCTATGTCGCCTTTGCCGTGTTGCCGCTGGCTCTTTCCATCCTGATGAGCTTCTTCGATACCAAAAGCTCCACGGGGCGTATCTTTGTCGGACTGCAGAATTACTATTATCTGTTCACGCATCCCGTCACGAGTGCTCGCTTCTGGAATGCGCTGCTGAACAATATCGAATATTTCGCGATCCACCTGATCGTTGAGGTGCCGATCGGCCTGTTGATGGCCGCACTATTGACCTCGGGTCTGCTGCGCCGTTCCGAAGGTGTCTATCGCACGCTGCTCTTCATTCCCGCCACACTCTCCGTCGTCATTGTCGGCTTTATCTGGCGGTTGATCATCAATCCGCTCTGGGGTCTCGTGCATTTTCCATTGCTCGGCAATGAGCTGACAGCGCTGCCGACGATCTCGCTGATGTCGGTCTGGCAATATGTCGGCATTCCGATGATCTTTCTCTACAGCGCCTTGCTTGCGGTGCCCGAGGATATCGTCGAGGCCGCCCGCATCGATGGCGCCAGCAACTGGCGCATTTTCTGGGGCATCAAGTTTCCGTTGATCGCACCGCAATTCGGGCTGATCGTCATCCTGACCTATATCTGGACCTTCAACGGTTTCGACCTCGTCTTCGCACTCAACGGCGCAGCACCCGGGCCGAACTACAGCACTGATATTCTCGGCACTCTGTTCTATCGCACCTTCTTCGGGTCGAGTGGGCAGGTCGCCGATATCGACCTCGGTGCAACGGTTGCGACGGTGATCTTCCTGATCATCCTCGTCGTGACTGCGATCTATTTTTGGCTCGTCCAGCGCCGCCTGAAGCCCCACCAGATCTGAGGAGGATCAGGCATGACCATGACATTATCCGACGACAAGGCCGTGCACACCGCACGCAAAAGCAAAGATGGGCGGGCATGGACCGCTGACCGCATCGTTGTGCATGCGCTGCTGATCTTCTTTGTCCTGCTGGCCATCGGCCCGATCCTTCTCGTCATCATGAATTCGTTCAAGACGACGCCGGCGATCTTCGGCGGTCCGTTCGATCTGCCGACGACCAAGACCTTCGCCATCGATGGCTATCTGCGTGTCTTCACGCGCGGCAACTTCCTTCTCAACTATCAGAACAGCCTGATCGTTACGGTGGTTACGATCGTACTCACGATCGTAACTGCGACACTCGCTGCTTACGGCCTCGTCGAATACAAGGTGCGGCTCGCGCCTATACTTGCCGGCCTTTTCATCGTCGGCATCATGTTGCCGATACGCCTTGGCACCGTGCCGATCCTTGAGATCATGATCTCGTGGAACCTGATCGACACGTTGACCGCGCTGATCCTCGTTTATACCGCGATGAGCATCCCGATCGCGGTCACCTTGATGGTTGCCTATTTCCGCACGGTTCCCACCGAGTTGAAGGAGGCGGCGCGTATCGATGGCGCAGGCGAATTCCGCACCTTTCTGATCGCACTCCCTGTCGTCAAGCCGGGGCTTGCCGCAGTGGCGACGCTGACGATGCTGCCTGTCTGGAACGACCTGTGGTTTCCGCTCGTGCTGGCGCCCAGCAAGAGCAACCAGACTGTTACCCTCGGCGTCCAGCAGTTCGTTGGGCAATTTCTGAGCGACTATCCGGCGCTGCTTGCGGCGCTGACGCTCGGCGCGGTGCCTTTGATCCTGCTCTACGTGATCTTCTCGCGGCAGTTCATCAAGGGCCTGAGCCAGGGTGTCGGCAAGTAGCATCCCGCATCGTCATCCTCATAAAATTTTGAAGTGGAGTACCCCATGGCCGATGTCAAAATCAGCAATCTCTACAAGCGCTATGGCGCGGTCGAAGTCCTGAAGAACATCAATCTCGATATCAAATCGGGCGAGTTCGTCGCTTTCGTCGGGCCCTCCGGCTGTGGCAAGTCGACCTTGTTGCGCTGCATTTCCGGTCTGGAGCAGATTTCCGACGGAACGCTCGAGATCGGTGGCCGTGTGGTCAACGATATCGGCCCGTCGCAACGCGGTATTGCGATGGTGTTCCAATCCTATGCGCTCTATCCGCACAAGACGGTCTACGACAACATGGCCTATTCGCTGCAGCTGCAGAAGCTGCCGAAGGACCAGATCGACCGGATGGTTATGGCGGCCGCGGAAAAGCTGCAGCTCGTGCCCTATCTGAAGCGGCTGCCCAAGGCCTTGTCGGGCGGCCAGCGCCAGCGCGTCGCCATCGGCCGTGCGATCGTTCGCAATCCGAAGGTCTTCCTGTTTGACGAACCGCTGTCCAATCTCGATGCTTCGCTGCGCGTGCAGATGCGCATCGAAATCGCCCAGCTCAACAAGAACCTTTCCGACACGGCCATGATCTATGTGACCCACGATCAGGTCGAGGCCATGACCATGGCGGACAAGATCGTCGTGCTGCGAGACGGTATCGTGCAGCAGGTCGGTTCGCCGCTGGAGCTTTACGAAAACCCGCAGAACCTCTTCGTCGCCAAGTTCATCGGCTCGCCCGAGATGAATTTCATGACGGGCGAGGATGCCAAGGCTTACAAGGCCGAGACCGTTGGCGTCCGCCCGGAGCATCTGACCATAGAGCAGTCAGGCGGGGTATGGTCGGGCACGGTCATGCACTCGGAAAACCTCGGTTCCGACTCCTACATCTATATCGATATGGGTGGCTTGAAGCCGGTCATCATCCGCCAGGAAGGCAAATCCGACTACCGAGCCGGCGCGCGCCTTTCCTTTTCGCCGAAGGGCGATCGGTACCATCTCTTCGACGCCGGCGGACATCCGCTCTCCTGAGAGTCAGCTCTGAGCCAAAATCCGGCTGGGGCGGCAATGCGAGACGAAAACGCTTCATGTCGTCCTACAGGGCGCTGATGTCGTTTTCCTGTGCGCGCCACATCACCGGGCGTGATCTTCTGGACATGTTCAAGGTGCCATCCGGATAGAGTCCGGATGGATAATTGGGAAACCGGTCATAGGCCGGTGCTGCCCCCGCAACGGTAGCGGACCGAAAGTCTCGACCAATGCCACTGGTCTATTGACCGGGAAGGTGTCGAGGCCATCCAGAAGGATAGGTCCGAAGCCCGGAAACCAGCCTTGACGACAGACTCGATTGATCGCGGAGGGTGATCGGGAGGCGAAGGGAGGGGCCGCAAGATCACTCCGTTCACGTCTCGCCATATCGCATCAGTCATGGACGTGCCGGACAGGGCGCCGCCGATGCGGTCGCCGTGACCGATTTGCTGCTGTTCAGCCCGTTGAGGAGCGGGCCGATCCGAACATGCCCATGAGGAATTGTGGGCAATGATGATCAAGCGTTAAACCAAGGAGGAGATGGCATGACTGGGAACAGAGGCGTGGTCTATATGCGGCCCGGCAAAGTCGAGGTTCGCGATATCGACGACCCGAAACTGGAGGCGCCGGATGGCCGCCGCATCGAGCATGGCGTGATCCTGAAGGTGATCTCCACGAATATCTGCGGATCGGACCAACACATGGTGCGCGGACGCACCACGGCCATGCCGGGCCTGATACTCGGGCATGAAATCACCGGCCAGGTCATCGAAAAGGGCATCGATGTCGAGATGCTCGAGATCGGCGATATCGTCTCTGTGCCGTTCAACGTGGCATGCGGCCGTTGCCGTTGCTGCAAATCGCAGGATACCGGGGTTTGCCTGACGGTGAATCCGGCGCGCGCCGGCGGTGCCTATGGCTACGTCGATATGGGCGGCTGGATCGGCGGTCAGGCGCGCTACGTCACGGTGCCTTATGCAGATTTCAACCTGCTGAAATTCCCCGATCGCGATCAGGCCCTCGCCAAGATCCGCGATCTCACGATGTTGTCCGACATCCTGCCGACCGGCTTTCACGGCGCGGTTCGCGCCGGCGTCGGCGTAGGCTCCACGGTCTATGTCGCGGGTGCCGGTCCGGTTGGTCTCGCTGCCGCTGCTTCCGCCCGCATCCTGGGTGCTGCTGTCGTCATGATCGGCGACTTCAACAAGGATCGGCTTGCACATGCGGCCAATGTCGGCTTCGAGCCCATTGATCTCTCCAAGAGTGATCGTCTTGGCGACATGATCGCGCAAGTCGTCGGCGTCAACGAGGTGGACAGTGCCATCGACGCCGTTGGTTTCGAGGCGCGCGGTCATGCGGGCGGCGAACAGCCGGCGATCGTGCTCAATCAGATGATGGAGATCACGCGCGCGGCCGGCTCGATCGGCATTCCCGGACTTTACGTCACGGAAGATCCCGGCGCTGCCGAGGCTGCGGCCAAGCAGGGCAGCCTGTCGCTGCGCTTCGGTCTGGGTTGGGCGAAGGCACAGTCGTTCCACACGGGCCAGACACCTGTTATCAAGTACAATCGGCAGCTCATGCAGGCGATCCTGCATGATCGGTTGCCGATTGCCGATATCGTCAATGCCAAGATCATCTCGCTCGATGATGCCGCCCAAGGCTATGAGAGCTTCGATCAGGGCGCTGCGACGAAATTCGTCCTCGATCCGCATGGCGATCTGCTGAAGGCTGCCTGAGCGTATAGTGACAACCAACAAGCATGATGCTGGGAACCGAGAAAACCTCTCGGTTCCCAGTGTCGTTTCAAGCAGCCGATCATGAATTTGCCGAACAACGAACTGACAGATGCGCGCCACTTCAATGCGAAATCATCTAGGTGCACCTTGCAGATCTCATGATGTATGGATGCAGTAGAAGAGGAGGGTTTCGGACCGCCGCATCTGCTCGGTAGCCTTCCTGCGTCTTAGAGGGCGCTGCAGAGTGTGGAGCAAAAGATCAACGAGACACTATCATCAGCGGTCGGATGTACATCGCCACCATTGTCATCGCGGCTGGAGGGCTGAAAGCTGCCTAAGCGAGAAAGCCGTTAGCCGACAATTATGGCGGACAATATTGCCATTATATACGTATCTTATACATATAGCACGTTATCCACGTGGAGGAGTACCGTTTCGCTTTTTCGAAGCAAACGGCCGCTTGGACGGAACGCCAACTTGAAGGGAAACACACAATGGCAAACTTTCTGGAGAAATGGTCTTCAAAGAAGGCTGAAAAGCCGAAGGCTGGAGCGCGGAATGTAGTTGATACCTTTCGGGCAAGAGTAGAAGAACAGAAGGGATATCTTGAGGAGTATGAGCGAGACATCGCCGGCTTCAAGAAGTGGCGTTCCACATGGTTTCAGCGTGTTCCCGGCGGCTTCGGAGTCACGGTCGGCCGCGACTCTATCAATGCAGGCGCGGGGTTGAACTATATCGTTGTTGAATCCATCAAGCAGGTGTCAGAGTTTCTCGACGATCTCGCGCATCACGCGGAGAAGGATTCCGGCTTTCAGCAGGCGCTTGAGAAAAACCGTCTGCGACGTGTCGCATCGCTGAATGCGGGCAAGGCAAAAGGAAGCGCGGCGGCCTCGAAGGCAAAGGCAAAGCCGGCTGCTGCTAAACCTGCTGCGACCAAAGCCGCTGTAGCGAAGCCTGCCGCAGCAAAGCCTGCCGCAGCAAAAGCTGTTGCAGCCAAGCCGGCTGCTGCGAAGTCTGCCCCAAGTAAACCGGCGCCAAAGGCCGCCAAGGCCAAACCGGCTGCCGTTGCTGCGACGGAGGTGGCAACGCCGAAACGAAGCCGCAAGCCGAAGACCGAGGCCGCCGCCGAATAAGAATAAAGCCCGCTTCGAGCGGGCTTTATTTTATCTGTCAGATATCAACCAATTCACCATCGTACCACCTGCACATATCCACTATGCTGCCTTCAACATGAGGATGAGTTGGTGGAGGTTTTCTCAACTATCGAAACAAAGCCTTTTTAGAACGGATATTTTGCATCAATACGGTACAAAAAATTCGATACCATCATTTCATAGCAGTTCAGTATCGTGATGCGATTTGATTAATGAAGCAATTTATCTATTCAAAGTGCATCAATAATAGGTGCAATTGCCGCGGTTCTCTCCAAGTCATTGCATCGATAACCGGTATTGGAAGCGCAATTGACTAGAATGTCTTCGGGGCATAGGTAGATTGTAGTTTGACGGCTGCAGAGGTGACAAGCCCGCATCATCAATCGAGAAGACTTCCATGAGTTGATATGCAGCCTATAGACCTCTTTCGCCATCCATGAAGTGATGACCTCGGCGCCTGATATCGGCAGGAGCGCGCGTGGTGAGATCCAGCCTGCCGTGCTGAAGGGGATACCGCCGCTTACGGGTTGGAGCAGGTCAATGAATTGGTGAGCGCTTCTCGTTAGATTTGCCGACCGATCGTGGGGGCGCGATCGGTCGGCTTTGAGAAGGCTGTGTTTCAAAGGGAGCGGCAGATGCCGCTCCCTTCTGCTGACTTTACTTTTTCTCGCTATAGGCCTTGATCGCTGCAGCGACTTCGTTGCGAGCGTTTTCTGCCGTCTCGAAGCCGCCGACTTCGACGACCTTACGGGCGTCCGGAAGCTGCTTGTAGACGCGGAAGAACGCCTGCAGGCGGTCCTGTTCCAGCTTTGGAAGATCTGAGATCTCCTTGACGTTGTCATAGGTCGGATCGATCTTCGTCGTCGGAACGGCGACGATCTTGTTGTCGACCTCGCCGCCGTCGATCATCTTCAGAACGCCGATCGCTCGAACGCGGATGATAGCACCGGGAACGATGGGCTCGCGCGAATAGACGATGGCGTCGAGCGGATCGCCGTCACCACCGAGCGAGCTAGTGATCGAGCCGTAGTTCGCCGGATAGGCGACCGGCATGGACTGGAAGCGGTCGACAACGATGTGACCGGTCTTGGCGTCGATCTCGTATTTGGTGAAGCTGCCGGCAGGGATCTCGATCGCCGTATAGAATTCGCGGCTTTCGTCTTTCGGCTGAGGATAATCGATATAGGATACATAATCGGAAGCCGACGCAGCCGTGCCGGACAGCATGGCAAATGCAATGACAGAGATAAGCTTTTTCATAAACGCCCCCGCGTTAAGGTTGAACGCTATCGACCTAATCAGGGGTTGTTACGAGCTTGTGACATAAATCAGCGAATGCACAGGTCATCGCGCTTCAGCCCAAGCCTGATCTCGAAACTCAAGCGACGGCGCGAACATTGCGGCGGATTGTCTGAGGCGGCTGGCCGAGCACGCGCAGGAAGGCTCGCCGCATGCGTTCGCGATCGGCAAAGCCGACTTCGATGGCGATCTCGTCCATCGAATGGCGGCCGTCCTCGATCATCAGCCGGGCTGCCTCGACCCGCATGTTCTCGATCGCCTTTGCTGGCGACTGCGCGGTTTCGCTGCGA
This sequence comes from Rhizobium sp. A22-96, assembly GCF_053521805.1. Taxonomy (NCBI): domain Bacteria; kingdom Pseudomonadati; phylum Pseudomonadota; class Alphaproteobacteria; order Hyphomicrobiales; family Rhizobiaceae; genus Rhizobium; species Rhizobium sp. A22-96. The sequence continues at coordinate 687,918 of NZ_JBNWDQ010000001.1, read as the reverse complement.
AAGACGCGGTTGAACTGGCGAGGGCTGAGGCTGGCCGCTTCCGCCAGTTCCTCGACCGAGACGATCTTGCGCAGGTTTCGTCCTGCAAAATCGAGGGCGCGCTGAACCCGGTCCGATTTCGGTTCCAGTTCCAGAAGGGTTGAGAATTGCGACTGTCCGCCGGCGCGGCGATGATAGACGACCAGCTTCTTAGCAACGGCGCGGGCCAGTTCCTCGCCGTGGTCTTTCTCGATCATCGCAAGGGCGAGATCGATGGTGGCGGTCATGCCTGCGGATGTCCAGATAGATCCGTCGATGATGAAGATCTTGTCCTCGTCGACTTTCAAAGCGGGGAAACGATCGCGCAATTCCCGCGCGTAGACCCAATGTGTCGTGGCGCGGCGCCCATCAAGCAGGCCGGCTTCCGCCAAAGTGAACGCGCCCGTGCAGGGGGCCGCGACACGCCGGCAGACTTTCGCCGACTGACGGATATAATCGAGCGTCGCCGGTGACATGGAGGAGACTTGTGTGGCTGCGCCTATGAAGAGGGAATCAAACGAACTGTCGCCAAAGGGTTCGGTTTCGACACTGAACCCTGCCGACGAGCGCACGAGCCCACCTGCCTCCGACAGGAGCGTCACGCGATAGAGCTCCCTTTCGCCCGCCAGATTTGCAACCTCGAAGGCAGTAATGGCGGTGAAACCCATGATCTGGAAGTCGGGGAAGACGAGAAATCCGATGGTATGCATGGCGGTGCCTACGGCTGAAAAAGGTGCTTATAGTATTTACCAGACAGACGATCCTGTCAAATAACCGTGGCTCTTCCGCTCAATCGCCTCGGTATATCGGCGCAGAATGGCTGAAAACGTGGTGAATATGACATTTGGGACGTGAGCTTTCAGGCGTATTGTCTTGTCATGCGGATAGGACCTCCCCCGCGAAAAAGGACAAAACGATGACAAATTCATCCTCAGGAAAAGCATTGGTGACAGGTGCCTCATCAGGCATTGGCGCCGTTTACGCGCATCGGCTTGCAAAGCGAGGTTTCGATCTCATTCTGGTCGCGCGCAACAAGGAGCGGCTTTTGGCGATTGCCGATCGACTGCGCACGGAGACGGGCCGAAATGTCGAGGTGATCGCTGCCGATCTTGGCGTGGCAAGTGACCAGCATCGCATCGAGCAGGTGTTAAGGACAGATGAGGCCATCACGTTGCTCGTCAACAATGCCGGTTTTGGCGGCGGTGCGACATCGCTCGAAGCTGACGTCGACAAGATGCAGCAGATGATCGAGTTGAACGTCACGGCGCTAATGAGGCTGACCTATGCTGCCGTGCCGGGCTTCGTAAGGCGTGGCGGTGGCTCCATCATCAACATCGCCTCGATTGTGGCTATCGCGCCGGAATTGCTGAATGGCGTCTATGGCGGCACGAAGGCCTTCGTGCTGGCCTTCAGCCAATCGCTGAAGCATGAGCTCGCAGACAAGAACATTCGTGTGCAGGCTGTTCTGCCCGGTGCAACGGCTACGGAATTCTGGGCCGTCGCGGGTGTGCCTATCGAGCATCTTCCTTCTGAAATCGTGATGTCCGCCGAGGATATGGTCGATGCTTCGTTGGTTGGATTTGATGAGGGTGAGTTGGTGACGATCCCGGCGCTCGAGGATGCCGGGCTGCAGAAGGCCTATGAAGATGCACGACAGGCATTGATGCCCAATCTGTCCCGCACCGTGCCGGCCTCGCGCTATAAGGTAAAGTGAAGTAATTGCTCGGATGAGCAATGCGTCCCAGCTACCACGCTTGGTTGAGATGCAAATCATTCCATCCTGGTAGAAGAGTTGATCGGCACTCCGATAGCGAGTGCCGATCATCGGCAGGCCTGAAATAGAAGAACCTCAAGAAGACAAAGCGGGTCAATATGATCCACACAATTGTGCTTGATATATTTCCGAGGTGCCACATGTGCCTCTAAGGCCAAGCCTGGGCGACAGCCGATTTGGCCACAAGGACCTGAGTGAGAAGGTTCGCCGCGACCAAAGCAGAATTGCGAGGTTCAATGCGATGTATTCCATCCAAGACCATGTTCCCGTTTCCATTGTTATCGCGAACTACAACTACGCACGCTTTCTTCGGCGCAGCATCGACAGTGCGCTGGAGCAGACCTACGACGATGCGGAGGTTATTGTTGTCGATGATGCATCAACCGATGGGACAGCTGATGTCATTGCTTCCTATGGCTCACGGATAAAGCCGTGTCTGCGAGAGGTGAATGGTGGACATGCTGCCGCATTCAACACAGGCTTTGCATCGAGCAGCGGGGAGATCGTGCTGTTTCTCGATGCGGATGATTATCTTTATCCGAATGCAGTATCCGATGTTGTCGATGCATGGGAGGAGAATACGGCACAAGTGCAGTTCAGGCTGCATATCGTTGACGAGCAGATGCATGTAAAGGATGTATTTCCGCCTGCAGAATTGCCATTCGATTCCGGCGACGTCACATCGAAACTGCTGCGAAAGGGTCGCTATCAGACAACGGTGACAAGCGGTCTGGCATTCAAGCGCTCGGTTCTTAATTCGGTCATGCCGGTCCCCGAGCAGAACTTTCGTCAGGGCGCCGATGGATACCTGGCCACGGTTGCTCCGCTGCATGGCGAGGTCACCTCTATTGAGGAATGCCTCGGCGCTTACCGCATTCATGGCGCCAACCACTCCGTCTTTGCGGAGAAACTCGGCCAACGGGCGCGCTGGCGTATTGAGCACGATTTTCGCCGGCTGGAAGCGCTGTCGGACCAGGCAACGGAGGTGGGGCTGGAAGTGCCTGATGATGCAGGTCTCCATGACCCCGTGCATATCGAGGAGCGTCTGGCATCGCTTTGCATCGACAGGGAGCGGCATCCGGTCGCCAGCGATTCCAGGCTTTCGCTTGCCGCCGCCGGCGCTGTTGCCAGCCTGGAAATGAATGCATCCCGAAGACGCCGTGCCATGCTGGCCGCCTGGTTCCTATCGGTCGGCATCCTTCCGCATCAGATGGCGAAAGCTGTTTTGTCATGGAAGCTCGTCGCATCATCGAGACCGCAATTCCTCCTGCGCCTTTCGAAGGCCATTCGACATGCCGTCGGGTAGGGTCGCCTCTGAATTGGCGAGGCTCTCCTACTCCGGATTTCCTGATTTGCGCGCAGGCCCAAGCAATGCATCGATGGTAGCTTGATGGTGGATATTCCTGTCGAAACGGCTGTCTTTCGCTAGTTGCATCAATCCTGCGAAGGCGTCTTTCGCCGAGGGCTTCTTGCCTTCCCCGCGGAGATAGGCAGTCAGGCGGCGATAGTTCGCGTTCGCCTGGATTTCAAGCGGATTGCCCCGACCGATCTTCTTCAGCGGCCACCATGACCAGCCGATGCCGTTCTTCTCCTGTAGTGCTACGGCGCGAGCGTACCAGTCGTTGGTATTCTCGCCGGATTCGCCGTTCCATAGCGGCATGTCATATTGCTCGCGCAGCTTGAGGAAAGGCTCGATCGACTCTTGCGTGGTCGGGGTCCAGTATTTGTGAAAGCTCAGCACCGTGTTGTGATCGGCAACGGGCAGCACGCCGGCATAGTTGTTGCCCCAGCAATTGCCCTCGATGATCAGCATATGGTTGGTGTCGACCGCGCGGATCGCACTGATGGTACGCTCATAGAGGTCGTGCAACGGCTGGTTTGCGGTTTCGCGGCAACCGCCTTTGTCTTCTGCGTCCTGAAAGCCCCAGTTCGGTTCGTTCAGGAGGTCATAGCCGGCAATCGTCGTCTCGTCCTTGTAGCGCCTGGCGATCTCGCTCCAGAGCGCGATCATCGTCGCCTGGTTCTCGCCACTGTCCCAGAGCGAGGGGCTGTTCGGATCGCGATCCGAAATGGCAATGTCGTGCCCCTGGCCGCCCGGCGCGGCATGCATGTCGAGGATCAGATACATGCGGTTGGCTCTAAGCCACTCGATCAGCGCATCGACGCGGCGAAACCCTTCTTCGTTCCAGACGATCCGGTTGCCGGCATCCTTGCCGGACATATCCTTGATGAACAGGTTCCAATGCATCGGCAGGCGAACGTTGTTGAAGCCCCATTTGCCCATCGCATCGATATCGGCCTTCGTTACGGCATTGTCCCGCCAAGCCCGATAGAATTGCTCTGTCTTCGTCTCGCCGATGATTTCGGAAATACGGTGGCGAATGACGCGCTGCGCCTTCAGGTTGGGCAGGCCCATCATATAGCCTTCCTGAACCATCCAGCCTCCGAGGCCCAGGCTACGCAAGATAAGCGGATTGCCCTTGGCATCGACGATCTGCTTGTGGTCGGCACGCACAAATCCTTGCGCATGCAACGGAGACACGAGCCACATCATGGAGATGGCGGACAGGCTGACTAGCAACAGCAGAAAATGCCTCATGAACCTCCAGTCGCTTTAAACTTTGGCGCCATGTGGGCATGATATGACGCGAGCAGTAAAAACTTGCGACGGCTGCGAATATCCGGGACTGGTGTCGCGGCATCACTCCGCAGCAGTCGAGCCATGCTGCGCCGGATTCAGTTTCTCGCGTTCCTGCCGTGGAGTGCGGAAGAACACTGCCGCAGCAAGATCGATTGCCAGCGCAAGGACCATCGCCGCCGTCCCGATGAAAAAGAGCAGCTGGTAGTTTCCGCCGCTGCGGGCGAAGGCGAAGGAAAGCCCGTAGGCGGCGGCCGCCTGAAACAGGGCAAAGAATACCGTTGCCACGCTCCAGGCCGCCTTCTGTTGCGCCGGATGATGCGGCAGCAATTCGGCGATCCGCCCCAACATCAGGGGCACGGTTCCGGTCACGAATGCGCCGACTACAAGGCTCGAGGCGATGAGCCATGCCTGCCCGAGGCCAAAGGCGGGAATGGCGACCGCGACCGCTTCGAGCAGGAAAGCGAAACGCATGGCGGCACCGAAGCCTGTACGATCCGCGAGATGGCCGGCAAGGATGGGCCCGAGTGTCGCGCCGATCCCGAACAGCACCCAATATTCCGCACCCACCTGCAGACCTTTTCCCATCCCTCGCGCGACGAAATCGACGAGGAAAATCATGTGGGGAACCCAGCCGGCGGCATTCAGGGCATATTCGACATAGAGGGCGCGCAGCGTTCCGCGTGCCGGGACATGGGTGGAATGTTGCGGAACAGGGGATATTTCACTCTCCTGCGGCCATCCGGCCCAGGCAATAACGGTCAGCAGCAGGGAAAGTGCGCCGAGGCCGAACCATGTGTCGCGCAGGCCCTGCTGAAGCAGCAGCGGCACCAGCGTGCCAGACAAGGCGATGCCCGCGCCAATGCCCATGAAGATCACGCCGCCCGCAAGACCGCGGCGGGAAGGCGCAACCAGCGGCAAGACGGTCGTCGCCGCCAATACCATCAAAGCCCCGCCAGCAAAGCCGGCTGCGAAGCGCCAGACAAAGAACCAGGCAAAGCCGATGGGGAAGGCGCAGGCAAAGAACGCTGCCGTGGCTGCGAGCATCATGATCCGGAGCGTGGAGACAATGGAGATGCGCGCCGCGACGGGACGTCCGAGCAGTGCGCCGGCCAGATAGCCCGTGAGGTTCGCTGCGCCGAGATAGGCGGCGGCCGATTGTTCGAACCAATGTGCGTCGACAATAACCGGCAGAAGCGGCGTATAGGCGAAACGCGCGAGCCCGATGCCGATCAGACTGGCGCAGAATGCCGATAGAACGGCGCGCCAGGCAAGTCTTGCGTTGGAATGGCTTCTCTCGGCTTCATGTATGGCGGTGCCCATCATAGGAACTCTCTCAGCTATCAGTGCTTGAGATAGTAGGCCGCTCGCTATATCATTAAAATTGATTTATTATGAGAATAGTTATCTCTATTGGAGATAGGTGAGGCATGAATATATCCGATCTCAGATTTTTCGAAGCGGTTTCCCGGCACGGCAGCATGAACCGCGCTGCGCAGGAGCTGCATACGGTGCAGTCGAATGTGACGGCGCGCATCCGGGTGCTGGAAGAGGAATTGGGTGTCAGCCTCTTTCAACGACACGCTCGCGGCGTTTCGACCACGCCGGCCGGACAGCGCATCCTGCCGTTCGTTGGGCGCATCACCAAACTTCTGGCCGATGCGCGCGCAGCCGCGCAGGACGATGGTTCACCGAGCGGCGCGCTTCTTCTCGGCAGCCTGGAGACAACAACGGCCTTAAGATTGTCTCCGCTGCTCAGTCAGTTTGCCAAGTCCTATCCGGAGGTCCGCCTCGTCGTCACCACGGGCACGACGCGCAAGCTGCTTGACGAGGTCATGGAGTGCAGGCTCGAGGGAGCGTTCGTCGCGGGGCCGGTCAGCCATCCCGATCTCGATCAGCAGGTGGTGTTCCAGGAGGAACTCGTTCTCATCACTTCCCGCTCGATCCATTCGATGGATGAGCTCGCAAAAATCACCGACCTGCGCACCATCGTTTTCCAGATCGGATGCTCCTATCGCCAGCGGCTGGAAACCCTTCTGGCCGAAATGGGCATCGTCACTGCAAAACCGCTGGAATTCGGCTCGCTCGATGCCATCATCAGCTGCGTCTCGGCAGGCGTCGGTATCGCCCTTCTTCCCAAAGGTATTGTTGCCGCAGCCTGGCAGCACGGCCGGGTCGCGGTCCACGAACTCCCGCCGGAGCGATCGCTGGTGGACACGCTGTTCGTGCGCCGCTCGGATGCCTACACATCAAGCGCCATGACCGCACTTCTCGACATGGTGCGACCAAAATCTGTGACAGGACCGCTTAGCTCAAAGCCATGATCTTTTGCCAGGCGGCATACGCGGAGAGTACGGTTTCCATCTGCGCGGTGTGGCCGGCGACAAATTCTGGGCCGTAAATGGTCTCGTCCGGATATTCGGTGATCAGCGTCATTGGCACGCTGTGACGGTCGTCAATGTCGGAAAGGCAGGGAAAGCCGTTGATGATGCGGAAACCTGTCTCGCCTGCATGGGTTTCGTAGAGCGCGATCTGCCTGTTGTTATAGTCCAACAGCCCCGGAATAGCGCCAAGATGCCTGGTCACCTTGTCCAGCAATTGCTCGGCTTGGGTTGCCCAACCGGAATGATAGCGGGCAATCAGGAAAAAGCCCTTCGGCAGCGTCCACATCGCGAAATTGCGTGGGACATAGCCGGAGAGGGGACGCGTCCATTCATGGGCGGGATAACCATGCAGGTTGACGTGCAGCTGCGCCCCACTCAGCGTCTCCGCTTGGATACGGATCTTCTTTTCGCAGAGATAGGCACCGGAGTTTTCCTCGGTGCGGTATTCGAGGTCATCGCCGAGCGCCGTATAGCGGGCGGCATGATACATGTGGCGCGGGCTGCCTTTGCGCAGGCGCTGGTGAAGGGCGTAACCATCGGGGTTTTCGAGTGGCGAGATGGTGAAGTGGGCGCCGTCGAGCGCAGCCAGCCGCCGCGCCGCGCGCAATGCGCCGGCTCCGCCGGTCGTCTCGTTGGCATGCTGGCCGCCGCTGATCATGACGGCCGCGTCTCTGCCCTTGATATAACGTGCTCTCACCGTGCGGCCGGAGCGCGTGGTGGCCTCAAACGGCACGCCGCCGATGGCATCGAGTTCGGCTTCGATCTGTTCTGCGGCCAAAGGCTCTTCGGCAACGTCAATCTGTTGCTGTGGGCCATCGGAGAAACCGGTTGAAAGGGGCTTGGTTTCGATCCGTACCGAGATGTCCCCCTCGGATTGAACGATTTCCGGAACGATCTGGCCGGGCTTCAATCCGCGATCGCCGAGCGGTCGCCCGGATTTCTTCTGGAAGAATTCGAGCAGCGAAAAGTAGAAATCCTCATGCAGCGCTTCCCTAAGGCTCATGACCTCGTCGCCGACAGGCAACGCTTCATCGGCCGCCGGCAGGGTGACGCGGATATTGAGCTCTCCGAAATAGGGTTCGGTCGCGCCCCAGTCGTGGCCAGTCACCGCAGCAATCGCATCTTCGAACAGTGTTTCGTAATCCGAGGGGAGGCGTGCGCCGGCCGTGCCACTCTCTGTAACTACCCAGCCGGTCGGGGAGAGGCTCGTTTCACCTGCGGCATCGATGTGAACGCGGTTTGGTGCCAAGACCTTTACAAGGCGCTCGCCTGGTGCGGCAGATTTCAGCAAGACATCATAGTGAAATTCGCTGTCGCCGCGGGCGAAAAAATCGATCTTGCGGTCGCCGACCATTGCCGCAAGCGGATAGGCCTCCAACCGGAAGCGATTGTCTGGCGCATTCGGGTGTACGGGATAGCGGATCTCGATCGCTTCCACGCCCTCAAGGTCGATCTCTTCGAGGAAGGCATTGACCAGCGGCTTGTAAGCGCTGCGGATGCGCGCTCGTATGCCCTTCTCGCCAAGCTTGAGTTCCGCCTCACGACGGCTCTGGCGGTCGTCGAAGGTCCATGCCTCGATATTCTGATCCGGTTTTGCTTGCCCGACGAGCTGCAAGAGTGTGCGCTCAAAGCCTTTTTCGAAAATCAGCGTCATGATGTCTTACCTTGTGGTTCTGCCTGTCGGGTCGAGGCTGTCGCGCAGCCAGTCGCCAAGTAGATTGAGGCCAAGCACGGTGAGCAGGATGGCAAGGCCCGGGAAAAGGCTGACCCACCATGCCGTCTGCAGATAGGTGCGCCCGTCCGCCAGCATGCCGCCCCAGCTAGGGATGGTCGGATCGACGCCGAGCCCGAGGAATGTCAGGCTGCTTTCCAGCAGGATGTTGGTGGCGATGTTCAGCGTCATCAGCACGATCACCGGGCCGATCAGGTTCGGCAGCAGATGCTGGAAGATGATGCGCCAGTCTTTCACGCCGATGGCCCGCGCCGACAGGATGAATTCGCGCTCCCGCAGGCTCAGCACCGAGCCGCGCACGAGGCGGGCATATTGCACCCATTGCGACACGATCAGCAGGATGATGGTGTTGGTAAGGCTGCCGCCGACGATGGCGATGAAGGTGATCGCCAGCAGGATGAACGGCATGGCGAGCTGAATATCGGCAAAGCGCATGAGGATTATGTCCCACACGGCGCGATAATAGCCGGCCGCAAGGCCAACCAGCACGCCAAGAACGACACCGCCGATCACCGAGGTGAAGCCGACCAGCAGCGATATCCGGCCGCCGGCCACGACGCGAGCAAGCACGTCGCGCCCGAGCGGATCGGTGCCGAAGGGATGGGCAAGGCTGGCAAAGGGTCTTGCCAGACGGGCCATCAGATCGATCTTCTCCGCGCCGCCCGGAAAGAGCATATCCGAGAAAACCGCGGCAAGGCATATGACGATGGTAAGCGTTGCGCCGAACAGGAATTCGAAGCTGGAGAGGCGCGAACGGCTGGAGGTGCTGGTGGCCATGGGCGGTTACTCCGTGCGGATGCGGGGATCGACGAGCCCGTAGGCGATATCGACCAACAGGTTGACGCCGATGATGAACAGGGCGAGCACGGTGATGACGCCCTGCAATACCGGATAGTCGCGTGCGCCCACAGCGTCGAACGCCAAAGTTCCAAGGCCGGGCCAGTTGAAGACGCGCTCGATGACGACGATGCCCCCGAGCAGCCCGCCGAACTGGATGCCGAAATAGGTGATCAGCGGAATGGCGCAATTGCGCAGCGCATGCTTGTAAAGCACCTTGGTTTCGCTCAGGCCCTTGGCGCGCGCGACCATGATGTATTGCGATTGCAGCGTCTCCAGCATGGCGGTGCGCACCAGCCGGACGTTGGTGGCCGTCAGGATCACCCCCATCGTCAGTGCTGGCATGACGTAACTCGAAATGCCGACCATGCCGCTCGGCGGCAGCCAGCCAAGCGTGATGGAAAACAGCAGCACCATCATCAGCGCCAGCCAGAAATTCGGAAACGATAGGCCGAGCAGGGAGAGAATGCGAATGATCTGGTCTGCGGTCTTGCCGCGTGCGGTCGCGGCTTTGATGCCAAGCGGAATGGAGACCGCGATCGAGACGACCATCGAGATAAAGGCAAGCAACAAGGTGGCGGGCAGGGCATCGGCGATAAGCCGCGAAACCGGCGTTCCGCCAGTGAAGCTGCGGCCAAGGTCCAGCGTCAGCAGCCCCTTCATGAAGGTCAGATATTGCACGATGAACGGCCGATCGGTCCCGAGCGCCGTGCGGATGCGCGCCAGGTCGTCTTCCGTCATGCTGCCACCGCCCTGAAACATCGTCACGGCGGGATCGCCGGTGAGGCGGATGGCGAAGGAGACGAGCAGTGTTATGACGATCACGACGAAAATCGCCTGCAGCAATCGCTTGATGAGAAAACCGGCCACGTTCTTTTCCCGAAAGTTTCTGGAGGGACGCCGCCGGTCAGGCCAGCGGCGTCACGTTTGACGACTACTCGACTGTGACTTCGTTCAGCTTGATGCGGGTATCCGGTGCAGGCACGAAGCCCTTCACCCGCTTGCTGACGCCGTAGATCGCATTGGAATTGTAGAGCGGCAGCTCTAGTGCCTTGTCGGAGACATACTTGCCGATGTCCTTCAGGATCTTTTCGCGCGCGGCGCGATCGGTGAGCGGACGCTGGGATTCCAGGAGTTTGTCCAGCGTCGTGTCCTTTTCATAAGGATTCCACTTTTCGCCGGAGTGGTACATCGAATAGGCCGTGTTGTCGTAATCGAAGGTCCAGCCACCCCATTTCTGCTGGAACATCGCGCCGGTCTTGCCCTGCGGGATGATGTCGTTGAGCAAAACATTGGTCTCATAGGGCTTGATGGTAGCGGTGAGGCCGACCATCTGCAGATAGCTTGCTACGACCTGTGCCACTTCGTTCATGGTCGCGTCATTGCCGCGAATGTCGATCTGGATGGGGGCGCCAGGCTTAACGCCTGCCTCGGTCAGGAGCTTCTTCGCACCTGCGGGATCAAAGGGGATTGGCTTCAAGTTCGGGTCGTAGCCGAAGGACAGGGAGTTCTGGAAGCTGACGATCTCGGTTCCCTGACCTGCGAGGATCGATTTGACGATTGTGTCGCGATCGACGGCCATGATGATCGCTTTGCGCACACGCGGATCGGCCGTTATGCCGTCGCGGGTATTGAAGCGCAGCGAGTCCACGGTTGGGCCGGGAACGCTGGCAATTTCGAGCTTGGAGTCACCCTGGATGACTGGAAGCATGCCGATCGGAATGGTCGGCGGGATGACGAGATCGACGCGGCCTGCCTGAAGCTCGGCAACGGCTGTCGCCGGCTCGCTGATGAAGCGATATTCAAGCTCGGAAATCTTCGGCGCGCCGCCCCAGTAATCAGGATTGGCTTCCAGCTTGATGTTCACCTTCGGCGAATAGGAAACGAACTTGAAGGCGCCTGTACCGACCGGGTTGAGATTGAAAAAGTCCTCGCCCTTTTCCTTGATGTATTTCGGCGGAACGATCATGGCGCCATAGCCGGCAAGCTTGGTCAACAGCACCGGATCAGGCGTCTTCAGCTTCATGTCGACCGTGTAATCGTCGATGACCTCGACGCTGTCGATCGCGGTGTAGTTGGAGCGCTGTGGCCCCTTGGCGCCCTGCTCGCCGAGCAGGCGATCGAAGGTGAATTTCACCGCGTCGGCATTGAAAGGCTCGCCGTCATGGAATTTGACATTGTGGCGCAACTTGAAGCGGATGCGCTTGCCCTGATCCAACTCTTCCCAGGATTCGGCAAGGCCCGGCACCAGCTTGAGGTCCGGCCCGCGATAGGTCAGCCCGTCGAAGATATTGGTCGATACGGCAGCCCATGCCACAAGAAACGTATCGATCGGGTCCCAGCTGCCTGGGTCTTGCGACGACGAAACCGTCAGTTTGCCGGCTGCGAACGCCGGCGCGGCGTTGATGGCAACGCTCGACAAGGCAAGCGCCGTCAGGGCGGCTTTCAGTCCCCATTTCATTTTTTTCATTGAATCTGTTTCCTCTTCAGATCGTTGCTGTGGCTCAAACTGTTCAGGCGCTTCTTGCGATAAAGTGGCCCGAATTGATTTCCTCGCGCGCGAGGATTGGCGGCTCGTCGCCGACGCGACGCACGGGATTTGGAATCTCCCCCTCGATCAGCGCGGTCTTGCGCTCGACCGTCGGATCGGCGACCGGCACGGCGGATAGCAGGCGGCGGGTGTAATCATGCATCGGCGTTTCGAAGACCTGCCTCCGGCTCCCCATTTCCATGATTTGCCCGAGATAGAGCACGGCGACACGGTGGCTGATCTTTTCCACGACGGCCATGTCATGGCTGATGAACAGATAGGCAAGGCCGCGTTCGGCCTGCAAATCCATGAACAGATTGATGATCTGCGCCTGGATCGACACGTCCAGCGCCGAAAGCGCCTCATCGGCGATGATGAGCTTGGGATCGGAGGCGAGTGCGCGGGCGATGCAGACGCGCTGGCGCTGGCCACCGGAGAATTCGTGCGGATAGCGATCCGCATGTGCGGACGAGAGGCCGACACGCTCCAGCAACTCGTCCACCCGGCGGCGCACCTCCTTTGATGCTGAGATGATGCCGTGCGTGTTGATCGGTTCTGCGATCGAGAAGCCGACCGTCTTGCGCGGATCGAGCGAGGCAAAGGGATCCTGGAAAATATATTGCACGTCCCTGCGCAAGCGGAAACGTTCCAGCGCCGACATCGCGGCGAAGCTCTTGCCGTTGAAGGAGATCTCGCCGGAGCGTGCCTTCTGCAATTGCTGGATCGTGCGGCCGATGGTCGATTTGCCGGAGCCGGATTCGCCAACCAGGGCGAGAGTTTCGCCCGGATGAATGTCGAAACCGACCTTCTGGACGGCACTGCAGCGATGCGTAACCTGACCGAATATATTCTTTCTTATATCGAAGCGCACGAAGAGATCGCGCACGGATAGAAGCGGCGGCTGATCATAGCGGGCGGTGTTTTGAACCCGCTCTTCGCCGACGATTTTCGGCTCACCGTCCTCAAGGATAGTCAGTGGCAGGCGCTTGGGAAAGTCCTCTCCTGTCATGCTGCCGAGCTTTGGCACGGCTGCAAGCAATGTGCGGGTGTAGGGATGCTGCGGATTGGCGAATATCTCGCGAACCGGGCCTTCCTCGACCTTCTTGCCTTTCCACATGACGACCACGTCGTCAGCCATTTCGGCGACGACGCCCATGTCATGGGTGATGAAAATCATGCCCATGCCGAGATCCTTCTGGAGGTCCCGCATGATGTTGAGAATTTGCGCCTGGATGGTGACGTCGAGTGCCGTCGTCGGCTCGTCTGCGATCAAAAGCTTGGGGCGGCAGGCGAGCGCCATGGCAATCATCACGCGCTGGCGCATGCCGCCGGAGAGCTGATGCGGATAACGCTTCAACAGCGCTTCCGCATCCGGCAGGCGCACCATTTCGAGAAGGCGCTGCGCTTCGGCCATGGCCGCAGATTTGCTGACATTTTCGTGCAGCAACAGGACTTCGCAGATCTGATCGCCGATGGTGAAGACAGGGTTCAGCGAGGTCATCGGCTCCTGGAAGATCATGGCGATCTCCTTGCCGCGAATGGAGCGGACTTCCTTCTGCGAGAGCTTGAGCAGATCCTTGCCGTTGAAAGAGATGCTGCCGCTCTCGAAGCGTGCACCCATCATATCGGCAAGCCGCATGATCGAAAGCGATGTCACCGATTTGCCGGAGCCGGATTCGCCGACGACTGCGAGCGTCCGGCCCGGTGCCACGGAAAGCGAAAGGCCTTCCACCACGCGGTTTTCGCCGAACCGGATCGTCAGGTCCTTGATCGACAGAAGCTGCCGGTTTGCGTCCGCCGCCATCGTCATGCGCTCACCTCGGTATTGGGAATGCAGGCCCCGGAAATCTGCGGATCGATGCGCATGACCTGTGCTTGCATTTTCGCCGTTGCCTCGCCGAGATCGCCGTTAGGATTGGATACTAGTGCGTTGATGCCCGCAATCATTCGATCCTGGAAAATCAAGCGATATTCTCCTCCAAATCAGACGCCTAATGGTCATCTGTATCCGCGTTCCCGTTATATTTCTTGAAACACGAGATAGCATCAAACAACAATCTGGTCTACATTGTTGAACAATTTTAGCGATGCATGTCAAATAATGGGAGGAACTTGCGAGGAATCGTCCAACGGACCGGCGCCGTTGAGGAGCCAATCCAATATCTGTGATCAGAAATCCGATTGCTTGTGAGCCTTTGTGGCGATGCGTAGCTTGGCGGAGGGCAGAGATATGGAGCAGGTACCCGCAGTCCGATTTATCGCAAGCGCCAAGGGAGCAAATGAAGCAGACAAATCTTGCGAGTATCGAGCCGACTTCGGCTGCTGCGGAAACCGGTCAGACGGTAACGGAACTGACGGCGGCGCGGATTCGGGAGCGCGTGATCAGCGGAACCCTTTCGCCGGGCAGCCATCTCTCCGAGGCGGCTCTGTGCGAGGAGTTGCAGATTTCGCGCAATACGCTGCGGGAGGTCTTTCGGCTGCTGACGACGGAGGGTGTGCTGCGCCACGAGGCCAATCGCGGCGTTTTCGTCACCACGCCGAGCATATCGACGATCATAGACATCTTCCATATTCGTCGGCTCATCGAGTGTTCGGCGCTTGCCGGCGCGCATCATCGCCATCCGAGCGTCGGCAAGATGCGGGCGGCCATCGATGCCGCGATCCGGCATCGTGATCTCGGGGAATGGCTGGAGGTCGGCAGCGCGGACATTGCCTTTCATGCTGCCATTGTCGAGCTCGCCGATAGCCCTCGGCTCTCCGCATTCTATGCGCAGATTTCGCTGGAGCTGCGTCTTGTCTTCGGCTTGATACGAGACCCGGAATACCTGCATGCTCCCTATGTAGGGCAGAACGCCACCATCCTCGCTCATCTCGAGGAGGGTGCGACGTCGACGGCGGCCGAGGCGCTTGAGAAGTATTTGTATCAAGCGGAGCGCTTCATCCTGGCTGCTTATTCACGGGCCATACCCGGCTGAGGCCCGGTCGAGGTCATTGGTGTGATGAATGATGTGGACAATCCATGCTGGATGGGTCAAAGCGCGATGCAACCGTTTGCGTCCCGATCTGCTTTGGCGGAAGGATATGCGGCACCCGGATGACGGCGTGATTTCCATCGGTCGGTAAACAGCGGTTTGGCTGCAATCGATCGAGATAATCGTGTGGCGTCTAGCCGGAGCTGACATTTCGGCAACCGGTTATGACGGACGATGAGCTTATGGACACACAATCCCTGGCGGCCTCCAGCAAAGCCACAGCGCTTCAACAGGTATGGGCCTCGCCGCTGTATCGCGGCGCGACGCTTGCTCTGTTTCTTTCGGGGGTGGGGGTCTCGGCTTCACTGCCGCAAATCGTTGTCTTCCTCGTAAAGGAACTCGGAACATCCCTGCCGGTGGCAGGGCTATACTATCTCACTGGCCTTGCCGCACCGGTCGCCGGTTATCTGGTCGGGAATTACTCCGACAGGACCGGCCATCGTCTCGGTCTCTTCCGGCTCTGTGCCATGGCCGGGGCTCTTGGGTGGGCCGGATTTGCGGTTTCCAACGCGCCCTGGATACTCTTCGTCATCGGTGCCGTCGTGCTGGGCTTCTCCGGGTCGGCCACATCTCAGCTCTTTACCGCCATCCATGACGATCTGAGCAGAAACACGTCAGGAGCAAACGAAAGCGTGGTTGCGATCGCCCGGATAGCCTTGACGGCAGGCTGGGTGGTCGGCCCATTTCTCGGCACCTGGCTCGCAGCCGAAACGAGCCTGCGTGCCATGTTCTGGGCAACGTCGATCTGTTTCCTGGCGCAGATCATCCCGCTCGGAACCTTGCGTGTCTCGGCCAATCCCAGGCCGCGAGCAAGCCACGCAACCGGCGTGGGTAACTCGACGCGCTGGTCCGAGATGCTGCCTCTCTTGGCGTTTACCGGCCTTTACGTTCTCGTCTATGCCGGTGAGCCGATCAAGTATGGCTTCCTTCTGCTTTACATGGAAGAACACCTTGGGATCGATCCCGGCGTCCGGGGTGCCGTCATCGGAACGCAGCCCTTGATCGAACTGCTTCTGATGCCCTTCAGCGTCATGCTTGCGCGACGGATCGGAACGCTCTGGCTCATGTGCATCGCGGCAGCATTCGGCGTCGTCGCCAATTTGTGTTTTGCCATGTGGCCAAGCGCCATCGGTATGTTTGCCGGACAGGTACTGATGGGTGGCGTCTGGGGCCTGTACATGGTTCTCGGTCTGATCGTCGCCCAGCGACTTCTTCCGAATGCCGTGGCAACCGCTTCGGCAATTTTCATGAGCTCGTCGGCGCTGGCGAGTGCGCTTGGCGGCGGGATCGGAGGCGTCGGTGTCGCCTATCTCGGCCTTCCCAACGTTTTCTACATTCCGGCGGCGTTCTCCCTGGTGGCCGTTGTCGGTCTGGCCGTCATGGCGAGGCGCGGCATCATCCGATAGCGCCGCCTGCCGGTAGACGAATATATTTGCAATCGGCAGGTTTCAGACCATCCGAAACCTATTGAAAGCCCTGCGCCGACCACACGGCCGTCAGCAGCTATTCCGGAACGGTGATCATCGGGGCCCTTGCCGGATTATTGGGCCTTGCCATTTTGCTCTACTGCGATGGCGTCAGACGGCACAGATAGAGAAATGCCGCCCGCGTCCGGCGATCCGGCATGGGCGCGAACACGTGTTGACGATGTCACGCCTTTCAACTAATCATAAAGTCATCTGATGACTTGACAAGATTGAGCCATGCGCGCCCTGACCAAAACCACCCTTGCGGATACAGCCGTGGAGGCCATTCGCAGCGAAATCCTCGCTCGACGCTGGCTTGTCGGCGAAAAGCTGCCCAATGAAGCCTCGCTTTCCTCGATGCTGTCGGTCAGTCGCGGCACGATCCGCGAAGCTGTGAGAGTGTTGGCGTCGCAAGGTTATCTGGAGACGCGCCAGGGGTCTGGCACCTATGTGCGCTCGACAGCGGATTTCGGGCGCCCTCTCGACATGGCCCGCCGCGCCGGCTTGAGAGATCAGTTCGAAACCCGGCTGGCCCTTGAGATCGAGGCGGCACGGCTCGCCGCCCTGCGTCATACCCCCGAGGTGATATCCCAGTTGCGGGCGTTGCTCGTCGCGCGCGGAAATTACGAGGGGGGAGGCAAGGCCGCCTTCATCGAACGCGATCTTGCCTTCCACAAGGCCGTCATCGCTGCCTCGCAGAACAGGGCGATGGTGGAGATCTACGAGTTCTTTTCTCTGTCGATCACCGACACCATCGAGGCGACGCTTGGCGCGGATATTCCGGAGCCGGACATGCAGGCGCATATCGCGATCGTCGATGCCATTGAATCCGGTGATCAGGAAGCGACCGGTTTTGCCGTGCGCCGCTTCATGGCTCCCGTTATCGCTGCTCTTGATCGGTTGCTGATGTCATGACCATGCCTTCACAGAATGCCTCCCCGCTCGATTTGATCGATGCCGAGGCCGATGAACTGCCTCCGCCGCAGCCGCATCGAGGTAAGTCGCCCATTGGCCGGTTTGTTCTCGGGACAAGCCTGGTGCTGATTGCCTTCAATCTCCGGCCGGTCTTTTCCAGCGCGTCGGCGCTTTTGCCGGAGATCAGAACCGGGCTCGATCTGTCCTCGTTCGGCGCCAGCATTCTGACGACGTTGCCCGTTGTCTGCATGGGATTGTTTTCGCCACTCGCGCCGAGGTTGGCGCAGCGCGTGGGAACCGAGCGCGTCTTGCTGGGCGTGATCCTTCTGCTTGCGCTCGGCACGGCGCTGCGCGGCTTTTCTTCGATTTCCATGCTGTTCTTCGGCACGGCACTAACCGGTGCCTGCATCGCCGTCGGCAATGTGCTCCTGCCTGGGGTCGTCAAGCGGGATTTCCCGGACAAGGCGGCGCTGATGACGGGTTGCTACACGATGGCGCTGTGTGCTGGCGCGGCCAGTGCGGCGGGACTGACGCTTCCCATCGAGCATGCCCTTGGCGGATCGCTTGGTGGTGCGCTTGCTGCTTGGGCCCTGCCGGCCCTCTTGGTCGGGCTTCTCTGGCTGCCACAGGTCCTCGGGACGCGCAGCCAGGCCCGCCGCAGCGGTTTTCGCGTAACCGGCCTCTGGACCGATCGGATTGCCTGGCAAGTGACGCTGTTCATGGGGCTGCAATCGGCGCTCGCCTACTGCATCTTCGGCTGGCTCGTTCCCATTCTGCGCGAGCGTGGGCTCGACGGCGTGACGGCGGGTGCAATCGTATCGGTGTCGGTCATGGTGCAGGCGGCTGCCTGTCTGGTGGCGCCTCATATTGCCGTCAAGGGCCGGGATCAGCGCGTCATCAATGTCAGTCTCTGCGTGATTGCGGTCGTGGCCCTGCTGGGCCTGCTCTTTGCGCCGCTTTGGACCGTGTGGTTCTGGGCCGTGCTGCAAGGCATAGGGCAGGGAGGGCTGATTGCGGTAGCGCTAACAGTCATCGTGCTGCGCTCACCCGACGCGCATGTTGCTGCACATCTTTCCGGCATGGCGCAGTTTGTCGGCTATCTGCTGGCGGCAATCGGCCCGCTCGTCGTCGGCATGATCCATGGCTGGACGGGCAGCTTTGCCTGGAGCTCGGTTCTGTTCGTCCTGCTCGGCCTGGGGGCCGCCATCAACGGCTGGTTTGCCGGGCGTGCCATCTCGGTCAATGCCAAGACGATCGAAACTCCATAGTTTGGGCCTGACATCATCTAACGAGTTGGCCTAAGCAGTGGGCCGTCAGGGAGTTGCGGAGCGGCGCCGACAAGGTGCCGCTCTATCGTTGCGAATACATTGGCTCCAGCGGGAGTTGCGGAAGTAGAGCCGGCCGAATTCAGCCAGCTTTTCGCCGCGGCTGTATCGGAGCTGCATCCGGGCTCTCGGCAGGTTTCGAGTGGCCCAGCAAGGCCTTCTTGGCCAGTGTCGACCTTGTGGCGGCGTAAGATGCTGCAACCATTGGATAGTCCGCAGGTAATCCCCATTTCTTTCGATATTCGTCGGGGGAAAGCCCATATTTCGTGTTGAGATGCCGTTTCAGCGACTTAAACTTCCCACCATCTTCCAAACAGATAAGATATTCTTCGGTAATGGATTTCTTGATCGGCACGGCTGGCTTCAGGGTCTTTTCCGACGCTGAAAGGCCGGGGGTAAACGACCCTGTTAGTGCCGCGTGGGTCTCCAGAATGAGTCTGGGCAAATCTTCAGGTGCAGTCACATTATGCGTGATATATGCAGAGACAATCATGCTGGTGAGTTCAACAAAGATTTTATTGTCTACGATATGCTCTTTTTCCATTTTCCAACGCCTCATATTCTCTGGGCGCCATTATAACTAATGCTGTTCGTGATAAAATAAAAAAATTAGTACACAAAATGTTTTTATGATGGTGAAATCGACCGAACAATAGATTAAATAGCATCTCCAATACGGATTTATTTACATTTCGATGAAATATATTAGATGCCGGTTTGTGTATTGTGACCAACGCAAGCAGTACGCTACTTTCAGGCGCGGGAAAGATCGCGAATAGTTTTGTCAGAACGAATTTCGATACCTTCACCTTTAGACGCCCGTCGGTGTCGGGGGAGGGCGCCAGTAAGTGTTCAGCGGCTGATGCACGCGCCCGTACGGCTCGATAGGGGCTCATCTTCGCCATTCTGTGAGCTATATTTCGCTTGCAGCGGATTGCTGTGACGACCACAAGGTTTTTGCACAACTGGCGGTCATAATTTTGAACGATAATATGCATCGCAAATATGGAGTTCTAGGCTCGTCGATGATTTCTCGCCCGATGAAGCAATCCTTGTTTTCGGCTGAAATTCGGTCGACCTTTGTGCGCTATCTCGTAACCGGCGGCCTTGCCGCCATAATCGACGTGTCGGTGTTTTCCTACTTCAACAACCTCCAGTTCGGAGTGCTCGCGGCCGCGACAATAGGCTTTGTTGTTGCCTGCCTCTTCAATTACATCACGTCATCGATCTTCGTTTTTGCAGCGAATTGGCGCTCGGCGACGCGCGCTCTGTCTTTTCTGGCAGCAGCCCTTGTCGGCCTGTCGATCAACGTGTCGATCACGTTCTATCTTTCCGCCTATGGGATCTGGCCGGTCCTTGCAAAAATCATCGGGATCGGAATTGCCTTTATTGCCAATTTTTCGATGAATTCCCTCATCGTCTTCCGGCGGCGCTAGCCTGCAAGGCCTGTTCCGATGCGGGGTGCCTCATTGCCGATGAAACGGCAGGATATGGTGCTCGGTCAGCGGCGCCATCGGCAAATTGCCGGGACGGAGGGGAGAGACCCAGCGGATTTCCTCGATCTCGGCCGTCGCCCTAATGGCGATATCGCCGACATCCAGCCGGAAGAGATCCGCAACGACGATATGCTCCGGCTCATTGGCTGCTGGTGCCTGGAACGTGCCAAGGAACGTCAAGGCTTGCGTTTCCACGATGAGCCCCAATTCTTCGAAAAGCTCTCTGATAAGAGCCTGCTCGGGTGCTTCCTGCGGCTCGATCTTGCCACCCGGCTGCATGAAGGCAGTGGTGCCGCGCTTGCGCACGAGCAGCGTATCGCCATCGGGACGCAATAGCAGCGCTGCCGCTATCCGTATTGTTTTCATCATGCATCAATCTGATCGGATTCGCGGCCGGGTTTCAACTGTGTGGCTGCCTTCTCCGTCAGGGCTGTTTTTCATCCACCAGATGTTTGCGGAAGAAGGCAAGTGTCGCGGCATTCAATTCCCGATGAAATGCTACCCGGTCGAAATTCGGTGGGTCTGCGCAGATGACCAATGCGGTCTTTGCCAGTTCGGCAGGGCAGGGAGGCAGGAAGTCGAAATGCTGTGAGTTGGGTACGGTGTGAAATTCGGGCTTTTCCGGCAGCTGACTGGCTATCGCCACGACACTTTCCGGCGTTACGCCATCGCCGCCGCGTTCAGACCCCCAGAGCTGCACGGGGACCTTCACCGCATTGAAGCTATCCGGCGTGAAAAAGACACTGAGCGGGTCGGCAATCACAGCGGCCTTGATGCGTGGATCATGGGTCAGTTCCGGAAGCGTGCCTTTGTGGACCTGATCGCAAAGTGCACTGTCATTGCCCTCACACGCTCTCAGGCGCTTGCCGAAATGCGGGTTGGCACCGATGACGACGAGGCCGGTATATCCGCCACGCGAGAAGCCGAAAAATCCAATGCGCGCAGCATTGATCTTGGCTGCATCCGGCCATGAGCCGAGCATGAAGTCGAGCGTCCGCTGGATGTCGGCTGGTCGCTCGACGAAGACCGAGGGGTCGTCGATGCGGCTTTTGTCTAGGGCGTTGTCACCGGGGTGACTGATGGCGACGACGACAAAGCCTGCATCCGCCAGTGTCCCCGCCGTGTCATGGTGACCGACAAACGTGCCGCCCCTGCCATGCGAGATGATGACAAGCGGCAGCTTTTCTCCTGTGACCGGACAATCCTTAGTCGCGGCCATGATGAAGGGGCCGACCTTGATGTCGCCGACCGGCTGGGAGCACGGATACCAGACACCGCCCTTGATCGCCGGAAGGGAGCCTTCGCCCGCCACCTCGATCGGTTTGAAGCCGGCGGCATGTGCCATCGAGGTCACGAGGGATATGGAAGCGGCAAGAATGAAGCCAAGGCGGGTCATTGCAACAATTCCTTTATCGAGAGGTGGAGGCCCGAAAACGGGCGGTGCGCATGCATCACGAGGAAGCCTTGAGCCGTCATTGTCCCGACTGGATGATGTGGCTCAGTTTTTGAATAGCCGCTACCTTGCATAAACAGATAGCTTGTTATATGTATCTTGTAAACCCGAGGCATTCATGACCGACTCGATCCAAGTTCAACTGCGAAAAGGCGCCCTCGACCTGTGCGTCCTGGCCGTGCTCTCGCGAGGCGAAAGCTATGGCTATGAGATCGCCAGCACCCTGGTTGCGGCTGTCGGCATGGGGGAAGGTACGATCTACCCGCTGATGCGGCGGATGCAGAATGACGGCCTGGTGGCGACCCGCATCGTCGAGTCTGCCAATGGGCCGCCGCGCAAATATTACCGGCTCACGCCGCTCGGCCAGACGGTTTTTGAAGCTCATCGCCGTGACTGGCGTTCCTTTGCTGACGCTGTCGATAAACTTCTTGAGGATTTGCCATGACCAGGGACGCCTTCTTGCGCACGCTGAGACTGGGGCTTACCGGCCTGCCGCCTCAAGAGATCGAGGATATCGTCGCCGACTATGCCGGCCATTTTGCGGAATCCGAGGCTTCGGGACGCAGCGAAGCCGATGTTGCGGCGGCATTGGGCGATCCGGCCAGAATTGCCAGGGAATTGCGTGCCGATGCCGGGCTGCGTCGCTTCGAGGCGCATTGGAGCGTGTCGAACCTTCTGGCCGCCATGATGGCGCTGGCGGGCCTCGCCATCGTCGACATTCTCTTTTTGCTGCCGCTGCTGATCGTCACGATGTTTGTCACTTTCGGCGTTGCGATCGGGCTTGTCGTGATTGGTGTCGTCGGTTTGAAGATCATCCTGACAACCCTGCTGTTTCACATTGGCGGGCCCATCATCGGGATATTGGCGAGGTTGCTCATTGGCGCCGGGCTCGTAAGCTGTCTCATCGGCGGCGGCGCTTTGCTGCTCATGGCTCTGGGCGCGGGCATCCGCATGCTCGGCCATTACGCGCGCCTGCATTTCCGCTTGGCTCAACCCGAATATGAGCGGGCTTGAAGCTTTCGTCACGCTGCGTTGAAGGAGCAGGACAATGATTGGAAGGTTAGCACTCGTCGCAATAGCCGGAACGATCGGCGCAGTTGTTCTTCTGTCTCTGGGTGTCGGGCTTTCCGGGCGGGATCGGGTCGATGCCATGCATTTGTGGGGCACAATGCGATCCTCCTGCGAACCCACGGCACCAACCCGCGAGCAGGTGACGCTGCCATTTACCGCGACCGACACTATGGTGGTCGATCTGCCGGCTTCCGTTCGATATCAGCCGGGAGACAAGGCAGAAGCCGTGGTGACCGGCGATCCGACCCTTCTCGATCACGTGCGGATCGCAGGTGGCAGACTAAGCCTGGATTGCGACCCGGGCTGGGGTGACGCCCGGGTCGATGTCAGCCTCTCCGGACCGGCAATATCGAATTGGAAACTGCTCGGCAGTGGTGACCTTACCCTGTCGCAGATCAATCAGCCGCAGTTGCGGGTGAGCATCAAGGGTAGCGGCAGTGTGGCTGCGAGTGGAGCTGCCGATACCGTCGGCCTCGACATCTCAGGTTCAGGCGCGGCGCGTCTCCAGGAACTCACAGCCAAGTCCGTGCAGGTAGATATTCGCGGCAGCGGCGACGCACAGATGACCGCGCAGGCGGATGCTGACGTGTCGATTTCCGGAAGCGGCAATGTCGAGTTGTTCGGGCACCCGGTGCTGCGTCGTTCGCAGATCCGGGGCAGCGGTCGCATCGTGCAAACGCCATAAAACTATGACTGGAAAGTGGGCACAGGGCCACGCCTTTGCTGTGGGCGTTTGGTTGAGATTTTGCGATCACCTTGCGCTGTATGATTCTCATGTTAATCAATGAGAAGAGTGAGCTCAGCGAACATGCGGAACATGCCAGATAAAATAGATAGCGACGCCAAGCAGCCATCGGGATTCGATGCCGATAAGACAAAGTCAAAACGGCCGCTGCGCGATCGCCGCCGTTCCCTGGCAATAGGGCTCTTGCGTGCCCGCGAGGCGGTTATGAGCCATTTCCGGCCGATCCTGGTCGCGCATGATGTCACCGAACAGCAATGGCGGGTCATTCGCGTCCTCTCCGAGGCGGGTCAACTCGATGCAACGGAGCTTGCCGACAAGGCATCCATTCTGGCTCCCAGCCTGACGCGGATGATCCGGTCGCTCGAGGAGCGCGGCTTCATCACCAAGCACAAGGATGAGGCCGACGGCAGAAGAGTGCTTTTGCAGATCACACCGGCGGGAGAGGCGATCGTCGAAGACGTCATGCCGGAGAGCCTGAAGGTCTATGCCGACATCGGTGTTCGCTTTGGTGCGGAACGCGTGGACCAGCTTCTCGACATGCTGGAGGAATTGGCGGCGTTGAAGCTGGATAACGGCTCGGTCGGCGATGAGTGAAACCGCGTCTCAATTTAATTAATGTGTTAAATATTTAATTGACGAACGAGGGGATCTGTAGCAGTCTTCGGCAGTGCTGACACTGTTGGGAGGCAGAGTTGGATCTATTGCAGAACCGCAGCCTCGTGGATCGAACCTGGTCGCCGACACCCTATGATCAATGGGTGGACGATCTCCAAGGTATTTGTGGAAATTTCAATCCCCATACGGTGAAACGCGGCGATAGCGTGATCGGGACCGCCAGTCGCATCGACGTGTGCGGCATGGAGTTTGCCCATGTCTCCAACGATCTCGATTATGTTCACCGCGATTGGGACGACATTCGTCGCGATGCTAATGAGCACCTGTTCCTGATCCTTCAGCTCGAGGGCGTCTGCGGGGTCGAACATTCCGGCCAACAGAACATTCTCGATGTCGGTGAATGCATTCTCGTGGACTCGACGCGCCCGACCACCTTCTATTTCCGGGGCCACTTCTCCAACCATCTGTCGCTGCATCTGCCGCGTCAATTGATGTATTCCGATAGCAGGATGGATTTCGATGTGGCGCGCAAGCTTGTCGCCAGCGATCCGATGGCGATGATGCTGCGGGCGCTGATTGCCAAGATGATGACGACGCCGGACAGCGAAGCGGCCTCGCCTTTCCTTCGCCAGCTGATGTTCGACACGACGCGCCAGGCGTTTCTGTCGACCGGCATGCAGACGGCAAGTTTGAACTCGCTGCACGACAGCGCGAGCAAGCGCATGCAGATGGTCGATATCCTGATCGACAGGCATCTCACAGATACCGATCTCAATGCCAAGTGGCTGGCGACGCGGCTGGGTGTGTCGATCCGCACCCTGCAGCAGGATTTTCAGGGCATGGGCATGACCTGCACGACCGTCATTCGCGACAAGCGCCTGCGCTTGGCACGCGAGAAGATCGAGCAGCTTAAAGAGCAACGCAATCCGACGACCATCGCCGAAGTTGCCTATTCGGCCGGTTTCAACGACATTTCCTATTTCAATCGCAGCTTCAAGGAGCTGTTCGATTGCGCACCTAGCGAGCTGCTTCGCCCCACCGAGCCGGCACATAAATCGGACTGAAGCGCAGTCTGCGCTCCAGTCCAAGACGAGGCGCGTTTCTCCCCAAGACGGGTCTTGCGGTAAAAGTCATAGTCCTCCCGAAAGTCACGGGAGGAGAATATCGTGAAGCAGTATACCCTGCTTATCGGCGGCGAGCCTGTCGCCACGTCCCATCATGCACCGGTTGCAAATCCGTCGAATGGTGACACTGTCGGCTATATGCCGCTCGGCTCGGAAGCAGACCTCGATCAAGCGGTCGCCGCTGCCGCCAAGGCCTTCAAGACCTGGTCGCAGGTTTCGAACGAAGCGCGCGCCGGCGCTTGTCGTGCCATGGCCGAAAAGATCAATGAACATGCCGAGGAACTAGCCCAGATTCTGACGCGAGAGCAGGGCAAGCCGCTCAACGGTCTTGGCTCGCGTTTCGAGATCGGCGCCGCGCTCGCCTGGACGCGCCATACCGCCGAACTCGATCTGCCCGTCGAAGTCCTGCAGGACGATAGTGAAGGCCGGGTCGAGTTGCACCGCAAGCCTGTCGGCGTCGTCGGCTCGATCACGCCGTGGAATTGGCCTGTCATGATCGCCTGCTGGCATATCGTACCAGCAGTGCGCGCCGGAAACACCGTCGTCATCAAGCCATCTCCTTTGACGCCGCTCTCGACCATCCGCCTTGTCGAGATCATGAA
Organism: Rhizobium sp. A22-96; assembly: GCF_053521805.1. Taxonomy (NCBI): domain Bacteria; kingdom Pseudomonadati; phylum Pseudomonadota; class Alphaproteobacteria; order Hyphomicrobiales; family Rhizobiaceae; genus Rhizobium; species Rhizobium sp. A22-96. Next base: position 662,161 of record NZ_JBNWDQ010000001.1, on the reverse strand, counting down.
CGAGGTTCTGCCGGTGGGCGTCGTCAACGTTATCACTGGCGAAAACAGCATCGGCGCTGCCCTGTCGGCCCATCCGGGCATTGCCAAGATGACCTTCACCGGCTCGACGGAAACCGGCAAGAAGGTCATGGCCTCCGCAGTCGCGACCTTGAAGCGCTTGACGCTGGAACTTGGCGGCAACGACGCCGGCATCGTTCTGCCCGATGCCGATCCGAAGGCGATCGTCGAAGGCCTGTTCTGGGGTGCCTTCATCAACAACGGCCAGACCTGCGCGGCGCTAAAACGCCTCTATGTGCATGACAGCATCTATGAAGAGGTTTGCCAGGGTCTTGCCGACTACACCGCCAAGATCGTCGTCGGCGATGGTCTGGATGACGCAAGCATCCTTGGCCCGGTGCAGAATGAAATGCAGTTCAACAAGGTGCGCGAACTAGTCGACGATGCGCGTGCCCATGGCGGCCGTATCCTGACCGGCGGAGCGCCGATGGATCGGCCTGGCTATTTCTACCCGATCACGCTCGTTGCCGATGTCGATCACGGCGTACGGCTGGTCGATGAGGAACAGTTCGGTCCCGCCCTGCCGATCATCCGCTACAGCGATATCGATGAGGTGATTGCGCGCGCCAATCAGAACCCGGCAGGTCTTGGCGGCTCGGTCTGGTCCGCCGACGCCGAAAAGGCCAAGCATTATGCGATGCAGCTCGAATGCGGCTCCGTTTGGATCAACAAGCACGGCACGATCCAGCCGAACGCGCCTTTCGGTGGGGTGAAGCAGTCCGGTATCGGCGTCGAGTTCGGCGCCGAAGGACTGAAAGAGTTCACCACGATCCAGACGGTGTTGAGCTGACCATGGCGAGTTACGACTATATCATCGTCGGTGGCGGCTCCTCTGGTTGCGTGTTGGCGAACCGGCTTTCGGAAAACCCGGCGCATAAGGTCTTGCTGATCGAGTCCGGTCGCCGGGATGCCGATCCCTGGATTCATATCCCTGCGACCTTTTTCAAGGTGCTGGGCAAGGGGATCGACATCCATCCCTATGCTTCGAACCCTGACAAGGGCTTGAACGGGCGGCCGAGCATCGTGCCGCAGGGCAATGTTCTGGGCGGCGGCAGCTCGGTCAATGCGATGATCTACGTTCGCGGTCATCGCAACGATTACGACACCTGGTCGCAAATGGGCTGCCAGGGCTGGTCCTATGATGACGTGCTGCCGGCCTTCCGCTCGCTTGAGAATAACGAGCGGCTGAACGGCCATTTCCACGGCAAAAAGGGCGGGCTGCGCGTCTCCGATCCACGTCATCGGCATCCGTTGAGCGAGGCCTTCATCAAGGCGGCGACTGAAATCGGCATTCCCCACAATGACGATTTCAACGGCGAGGATCAGGCCGGGGTCGGCTTCTATCAGAGCACGACCTATGGCGGCCGGCGCTGGAGTTCGGCGCAGGCCTTCCTGCGCGAGGCGGAGAAGCGGCCGAACCTGACCGTGCTGACGGAGCGCAAGGTCGCCCGCATCCTGTTCGAGGGACAGAAAGCCGTTGGTGTCGAGCTGCTCGACGGCACGATATTCAAGGCATCCCGCGAGATTGCGCTGACCGCCGGCGCCATCGCCACGCCGAAGATCCTGCAGCTTTCCGGTATTGGCGATGGCGAGCATCTCGCCTCGCTCGGCATCAAGGTCGTCGCCGATCTGCCTGGGGTCGGCAGCAATTATCAGGACCATCTGGAAGTGCCGGTGCAAGGCGAGACGCGCGAGCCGATCTCGATCCTCGGCCATGACAAGGGGCTGCGGGCCGCCGGCCACATGCTGCGTTATCTGACATCGCATCGCGGCCTCTTGACCTCCAATGTCGTCGAGTGCGGCGGTTTCATCGACACCGCGGGCACCGGGCAGCCGGATGTACAGTTCCACGTCTTGCCGTGCCTGATCGGCTTCGTCGATCGCGAACCGGAGCCTGGCCATGGGCTCAGCATCGGCCCATGCTATCTGCGCCCGCGCTCGCGCGGCTGGATACGGCTGAAGAGCGCCAATCCGGCAGAGCAGACGGATTTCAACGCCAATCTGCTGTCGGATCCCGTCGATATTGAGACCTTAGTGCGCGGTGTCGAAACGGCGATCCGCATCCTTGACGCGCCGGCGCTTGCCAAGCTGGTCAAGCGCCGGGTGTTGCCGAAACCGGGTGTTGAGAAAGATCCCGAAGCTTTGCGCGATTACATCCGCCAATCCTGCAAGACCGTGTTCCATCCGGCAGGCACGGCCCGCATGGGTCGCGCCGACGATCGCATGGCGGTCGTCGGGCCGGATCTGAAGGTGCGAGGGATCGAGGGGCTGCGCGTCTGCGACGCGTCCGTCATGCCGACACTGGTATCCGGCAACACCAACGCCCCGACGATGATGATTGCCGCAAAGGCTGCGGCCCTCATGACAGGAAAGGCGATTTCCGGCTGAGCCGGAGATCATCGAAGCAAAGATCCCGTGGGGAGCGGGACAACAAACTGGAGGAGACTATGCCTATCAATCTCAGAGGGCTGGCAATCGGCCTTTTCCTGACGCTCGTTTCGGCGTTCAGCGCAAACGCAGCCGCATCCTGCGGCGACAATAGCGGCAAGCCGGCAACCGGCGAGCCGATCATCATCGGCGCCATCACCGGCAAGACCGGGCCTGACGATTTCTCGAATTCGACCAAGGCTGCAAAGGCTTATTTCGACTGCCTCAACGCCAATGGCGGCATCAAGGGTCGGCCAGTCAAATATCTCGTCGAGGACGACCAGTGGAATCCGGAGATCGCTGCGCAGCTGGCGGCCAAGCTCGTCAATGACGAGAAAGCCGTGCTGATGGTCGGCAATTCCAGCTATGTCGAATGCGGCGCCAATGCCGAGCTCTACAAGAAGGCAGGCATCCTGGTGCTGGCCGGTGTCGGCGTGCCACGCGAATGCTTCTTTGCCGACAACATCGCGCCGACGAATGCTGGGCCACGCGTCTCCATGCTCGGTGCGATGGGCTATGCGCTCGATAAGCTCAACGCCAAGTCAGTCGTCTGCATCAGCCCGAATATTCCGAATGTCGGCACATGGTCCTGCGACGGCGTCATGCTGCTTGCCAAGGAAAAGGGCTTTGCCGCACAGACGATCCTGATGGACCCGGGCTCGGCCGACGCAACGTCGATCATCCTGCAGGCTGCCGCCAGCAAGCCTGACGTCATTGTGCTTGGCCTCTCCAAGGGCGTGGCCGTGCCGTTGCTGACGGCTGCCGAAGAGCAGGGCCTCAACCAGACGATCACCTTCCTGAGCGCTGCCTCGGCCTATGATCTCTCGGTTCCCGCAACCATCGGCTCCGGTTGGGACGACAAGTTCTATGTCAACATGGAATTCAACGATCTGAATGCGCAGACCCCGGACAATCAGAACTGGCTCGCGGTCATGGATCAGTACGGCCAGAAGTCCGACCCGCGCGACACCTTCGCCCAGGCCGGTTATCTGGCAGCTCGTATCGCCGAGAAGGCGCTGATGACGCTCGATCCGGCGAACATCAACCGCGAGACCGCCTCTGCCGCCGTACGCCAGATCAAGGACTTCAAGAGCGATATCTTCTGCGCTCCCTGGTATTTCGGTGACGGCCAGTCGCGCCACAACGCCAATTCGACGACGCGCATGGCCGTCAGCGAGGGCGGAAAATGGAAGGTCGTCTCCGACTGCGTGCCGTCGCCCGATCCCGAACTCAAAGACATCCGCGCCTTCGAAAAGTCGGCCGGCATCAACTGAGCCCTGATCTTTGCCATCGGTTTCGCGGCTGAGAGGCCGCGGGACCGAACGACCACACGCATCAGCCCGAAAATCGGGATCGATTTTCGGAAAGCCCGATGCGTTGATCTAAAGTGTTACGGCGTCCTTTGCGCGTCTGAAGGATGCGCTGCGCCGTAGAGGATCGATCCATGAATTTTCTACCCTTCGTCATTTCAGGGCTTGGGATCGGCGCCGTCTATGCGCTCTCCGGCGTCGGTCTCGTCGTCTTGTTCAGAGCGACCGGCGTTCTCAATTTCGCTTTCGGTGCCTTCGGTGCGATCGGTGCACATTGCGCCTGGCAATTGCTGGAGTGGAAGATGCCGCTCGCCGTCGCCATTCTTGCCGCCGTTGCCGTCTCGACGGCGATCAGCTTTCTCTATGGCCGGGTCTTTGCGCCCCTGCTGTCGCATCGCGACATCGTCGTGCGCGCCGTCGGGACCCTTGCGCCGGCACTGATCCTGATCGCGATCATGGGTGTCATCTGGGGCGAGTTGCCGCGCCGGCTGCAGTTTCCGACCGACCAGATGTTCGTTTCCATCTTTGCCGTGCGCCTCACCTTCACGCGCATCATCGCCATCATTCTCGCGGTCGTCATGGTCGTCGTCATCACGCTGCTGCTCACCCGCACGCGCCTTGGCCTCGATATGCGGGCACTTGCCAATGATCGCGATCTCAGCGCCGTGCTCGGTGTGCGCATTCTCTACACGGAGACCGCCGCCTGGATCATGACCGGCATTTTCTCCGGCTTTGCTGGCCTGCTGCTCGCCGATCTTGTCCGTCTGCAGGGAACATTCCTGACCCTGCTGGTCATCCCGGCGATCGCCGCCGCCATCCTCGGACAGTTGCAGTCGCTGTGGCAAACGGCCGTCGCCGGCATTCTGATCGGCATTGCCGAAGCCGTGCTGACACCGATTGCCTGGATCTCGCCCTATCGCGCGGCGGCACCCTTTATCATCGCGCTCGTTGCAGTCACCATCCTGGGAGGCACGGCCAGGGCCGCGTTGAAGGACCGATGACCATTCAGGAGCAAACAAGCGCCCCAACAGCCGAAAGCATATCGATGGTGCGTCTGCCCAAGCAGCTTCTTCATGTGCCTATGACGATGGTGATCTTCGCGCTCGTCGTTGCCTTGATCGCCAACTCCTTCTGGCTGTCGGCGGCCACATCCGCCGTCGCCCTGTCGCTGTCCGTTGCGGGGCTTGCCATCCTCTATGGTCAGCTCGGTCTCGTCTCGCTTTGCCAGTTCGCACTTGTCGGTGTCGGCGGCTGGGTGACGCTTCGTGTCGGGCACGCCTTTCACCCGCCATTCGAATTGAGTCTGCTCGCCGGCGGTATCGTCGCTTCGGTGGTGGGATTGGTATTCGGCTTACCGGCACTGCGTCTGCGCGGCCTCTATCTGGCGCTCGTGACGTTGATGCTTGCCGGAGCATTCCAGATCATCATCAGCGCATGGGGTTTCCCGGATGGCGGCCCGGGTTTCCTGGGGCGGGCCGATGGTGTCGGGCGCGAGATGCTGGCAAGGCCTGTCATAGCCGATGGCGAAGTGGCCTATTTCCTCTACGTCTGTGCGGCGGCCGCGATCGGTTTGCTGATTGCGCAGTGGCACAAGCTTGCCCGTCCTGGCCGAGCCTGGGCGCTGATCCGCAAGGGCGAGACTGTTGCGATCGCAAGCGGTGTCAATGTCCTGATGTACAAGGCCTGGGCCTTCGCGCTGAGTGGTTTTCTCGCCGGTCTTGCCGGAGGCCTGCTGGCCGGCAACGTCGGTCAGCTTGACGGTCGTGCCTTCGGCGCTTTTGACAGCCTCAATCTCTTCGCGCTTGCCATCGTCGGCGGTGTCTTCAACTGGTACGGCGCCGTCATCGCAGGCCTGCTGCTGCGTGCCGTGCCGGCCTTGCTCACCGATCTCGGTATTGATGGCTATGTCACGATCGGGATTTTCGGCGTCGCCCTATTCCATGCACTGGCAACCGCACCGACAGGCATTGCCGGCCAGATATCGGCTCTCATCATCAGGCTGAATGCCCTTCTTTCGCGGGGGAGGGCGCGATGATCAAGATCGATAATCTCGTCGTTCAATTCGGCGGTGTCCGACCGATCAATGAGCTGAGCGCGGTGCTGACAGCGCCCGTCGCAGGTCTCATCGGGCCGAATGGTGCGGGCAAGACCACATTGCTCAACGTGCTCTCCGGTTTCGTGAAGCCGGTGCAGGGATCTGTCACGCTCGGAGATCGGCCGTTACTGCCGATGACGCCGTTGCAGCGGGTGCGCGCCGGCTTGCGCCGTTCGTTCCAGACGGAACAGGTGGTGGAAGATCTGACGGTGGCCGGCAATATTGCCGCGATCGCCGATCATGTCGTCGGTGCCGGGCATCATGCCCGTGCAGTCGAGCACGCTCTTGCCTTTGTCGGCTTGACGGATGTTGCCGAGAGGCTCGGTCAATCCCTCAATCTCTTCCAGCGCCGTCTTGTCGAATTGGCAAAATGCGTGGTCGGCGAGCCGAAGCTTATCCTGCTCGATGAACCGGCTGCAGGCCTGACCGAAGAAGAAGGCAGGGCCTTTCGCGAGCTGGTTCTGCGTATCCCCGCAGAATTCCGGGCACAGGTTCTGGTCATCGACCACGATGTCGATCTCATCCGCTCGATGTGCAGCGAAACCATGGTGCTTGACTACGGCAAGCTCCTGGCCCTTGGCCCGACGCAGACCGTGCTGGCCGACCCCAATGTGCGGCGTGCCTATCTGGGGGAGTTTTGACATGAACGAGCCATCCGAAGTCCGCGTCGAAAATCTCACAGTCGAGCGCGGCGGCAAGCGCGTCATCCATGATATCTCCTTCTCGGTTGCAGCCGGCAAGATCACGACATTGCTTGGTGCCAACGGCGCCGGCAAGTCGAGCACGGTCATGGCTATGGCGGGCGTTCTGACCCGTGGCGGCTCGGTGCGTCTGGGGGACACGGCGCTGGAAGGGTTCTCACCGGACCGCATTCGCCGTGCCGGTCTTGCGCTCGTGCCGGAAGGGCATCGCGTTCTCGGGCAATTATCCGTCGAGGACAATATTCTCGTCGCGTCGCTCGACGGGTCGGCGGCTGCGCGCCGGGAAAATCTTGCCCACGCGTATGAGATCTTTCCCGAGCTTGCCGAGCGGCGACGCCAATCGGCATCGAATCTTTCCGGCGGCCAGAAGCAGATGGTGGCGATGGCGCAGGCCTTCGTCGCCAAGCCCCGCTTCATGATCGTCGACGAACTGTCCCTCGGCCTGGCGCCTTCCGTCGTCAAGCGCCTGGCCGAAGCATTGAAAATTGCTGCCGCCCGCGGCATCGGCGTTCTGCTGATCGAGCAGTTCGCCAATCTCGCGCTCGATCTCGCCGACCAGGCTCTCGTGCTGGAGCGCGGGCGTCTCGTCTTTTCAGGCACGGCCGCCATGCTCAAAGCCCAGCCGGACATCCTGCATGGCGCCTATCTGGCAAGCTGAAGCGAAGGAGCCTTCATGACATTCTCTGCCGATCTTTTTGCTGGGCGAACGGCCGTCATCGCCGGTGGTACATCGGGCATAGGGGCGGCGACCGCCCAGCGCTTTGCCGATCTCGGCGCTCGGGTGCTGAGCTTCGGTCTCGGTGCTTCAAAGGCGCCGGCAAGCAGCCGGATCGAATATCGCGAGATCGATGTGTTGAAGCCCGGTGCGCTGGAAGCCTTCTTCTCTTCGGTCGAGGTGATCGACATTCTCATCAATTGTACCGGCGTCAGCCGCGATAGGGGCGAATGGGAGAAGGTCGCATTCGACGAGGTGATGGCAATCAATCTGACATCGGTCATGGATTGCTGCCGGCTGGCCCGTCCGCGCATGCGGGCGGGATCGGCGATCGTCAACATAGCTTCGATGTATTCGACTTTTGGCGCCGCCGATCGTCCTGCCTATGCCGCAAGCAAAGGCGCGATCGTGCAACTGACGAAATCCCTTGCCCAGGAATATGCACAAGCCGATATCCGCGTGAATGCGGTGGCACCCGGCTGGATCGTCACGCCGTTGAGCCGCGCACTGTTTGCCGACGAAGGGGCCTCGACGCCGATCCTCCGACGCATCCCGGCTGGCCGCTGGGGTGCTTCCGAAGAAGTCGCCGATGCGATCGTCTTCCTGTCGTCCGACGCGGCGCGCTATATCACCGGCGCCTGCCTGCCGGTCGATGGCGGTTATCTCACCTCTTGAGGGTATCGATCGTGGCTGTAGCACTTCATCGGCATGTCGAAAGCGCCTGCGGCCGGGAGTTCGCGGGGTTGGCGCGCAATCTCTTCGGTAATGTCCGGCTCGATTTCGGCGCTGCGGACGAAGAAAAGAGCCGCATGACATCCGCCATGCTGGGCGCTTGCCGGCTGACGCGACTGGAGGCGGACCGACACGTCGTCTTCGGCGATCATGTCATGGCAGCACCGGATGATCCGGACGCGATCAAGCTGATCGTGCAGACGGAAGGCAGCGCTTCGCTCAAGCAGGGCGGAATGCATGCGCCCGTCTCGCGAAATGCGCTTGTCATCTACGATCCCAGCCGTCCCTACATGCTGACGAACAGCACGCCGGTTCGCCAGTTGCTGCTGCAATTGCCGCGCCATAGCCTGCCCGCGACGGCCATAGAGCGGTTGTCGCAACCCTTCACCGCGCACGCCGATAGGGATGGCATGTGCCGGATCCTTCTGTCGCTGATGGATTCGACCATTCATGAGATCGATCATCTTGACGAGGCCAGGCGCGCAAGTGTTGGCCAGACCATGATCGAGCTCGTGCGCACCATGATTGGCACAGACCTGCAACAGGTAATGCCGGTCGCAAACCCGCTTCACACTCTGCTGCAGCGGATCAGGGACTTCATCGATCTCAATCTCGACCGGCCGGATCTGACTGTTACCATGATCGCGCGGCGCATGGGCTGCTCGGTGCGTTACGTCTATCGCGCATTCGAAGCCGAGTGCCTGACGCCTTCCGATTACATCTGGAATCTGCGCGTGCAGAAGGCCGCGGAAAAGCTGCGAGATGCCGGCGGCTACGCCGGAGAAATATCCGAGATCGCCTTTGCGCTCGGCTTTTCCTCCAGCGCGCATTTCTCGCGCGTCTTTCGCCATCGCTATGGTGTCTCGCCGTCGCAATGGCGAAAGGCCAATATGTCCTAGCTGACAAGGCGGCCCCGCCGGAGCCGCGCCGCCTCGTCTCTCATTTCATGGATTCGGCCACTCTCAGCGTATCCGTGAACTGCTCGAAACGCCGGATCTTGTCTCCCGCCACGCCCCAGACATGAACGACCCGGGCCTTGAACGCCTTGCCGGTCTGCTTGTTGGTGCCGCTGTAGTCTCCGACACCAACAACCTCGTCACCGGCGTCGAGCAGGCGTTCGAGCTTGAATGTGTACCCGTCGAAAGCTTGCCCGAGCGCCTGGAAGACGTTCTTGACGATTTCCTGCGGGCCGACATAGGTGCCGGCGCAGGGAAAGCCATCCATCTCAGTCCAGCGGCAATCGAGGGCGATGTCGGCAAGCATGCCATCCATGTCGCGGCGATCATTGGCGTCGTAATGCGCCTTTACGATATCGAATGCTCTACGCATGGCGTCCTCACACTGGTTCCTGGCCGGGCAGGTAATAGGTCATCGAAGCCTTGCGGATGAAGGCGCCGGCCGGACTGTTCTGGATGCGCCCGTCGCCGGTGATGCCGAGGAACTTGCCTGTCGAGCGCATGTCGTTGAAATTGTAGAAGAATGTCGATGCCACCGCGATCTTGAATTCACGGAAGGTGAAGATGTAGAGGTTGTCGTCGAACTTATAGGTGGTGGTCAGGTCGACATCGCCATGGCCGCGCTGCACGCCGACGAGGCATTGCCAGGCATAGCGCTGCGATGACAGATAGGTGTGCTCGTATACGTGGTTGGGGCTGTAGGTGAAATGCGCCCGAAGCCCAATCAGGTCGCGGCTTTCATGCGGCACCGGCCCGCTTGCGGCGCCCCCTTCTATAACACCCGGCCGGAAGATCTGCGCGACCTGAGGCTCGCCGACGGAATCCTTGAGCTCGCGAACGACCGAGTAAATGGAAAGCACCCGGCGCGTTTCGATGTTGAGGATCAGCGTCTCGGCTTCCTTGGGGCGACCGGCAAAGATGATCTCGACGAAATAGGTCTTCGGCGCGACTTCGATCACCTCGGATAGATCGGTGCCGCTGCCTTGGCCATCAGACCATTTGACCTCGCCCTTGGTAAAGGCAAGCTCCAATGTGCGGCCGTCGTCGAACACGATCTTTTGCGACGAGCCGGTCAGGGCCTCCGTTGCGGGCAGACGGTTGGTGTCGATGCCATAGGCGAATTCGTCGTAGGTTTTCCAGTCCTTGGGATTCTGGTTCATCGGTATTTCCTCTCCCCTATTCTACAAAAGCCAGCGTCGGCAGGTCGACGGTGCCGGCGCCGCCGTCGACGGTGAGCACTGCACCATTGATCATCGATGCCTCGCCCGAGGCGAGGAAGCAGACAGCGTTGGCGACGTCTTCGGCGGTTGCCGGGCGGCCGAGCGGCACGTCCTTGGTGACGAGCGCATAGGCTTCCTCGATGCTGTTCAGCTTGTATTTCTCGACGATGAATTCCATCTGCTCATCGGCCATGGCGGTCGTGACCCAGCCGGGGCAGACGGTATTGGTGCGCACGCCCTTGCGGCCATAGTCACGGGCCAGCGATTTCGCGAGGCCGATGCAGCCATGCTTCATGGTGACGTAGCCCGCCGCATCCGGCCCGGCAAAGAGCCCGGCGATCGAGGCGAGGACGACGATGTTGCCCTTGTTCTTGATGAGATGCGGCAGGGATTCACGGGCGCTGACGAAGGCGGTGTTCAGATTGAGGCGAACAGCGAGATCCCAGGTCTCATCCGACATGCTGACCGTCGGCCCAACACCATGGCCGCCGGCATTGGCAATCAGGATATCGAGGCCGCCATGGGTCTCGACGACCTTCTCGACAGCAGCCTTCATCGCGGCGCCATCGGCGGCATCGGCCGCGACGATAGTCGCGCCGATCTCGTCGGCAACACTTCTCAGCGGCTCGGGACGGCGCCCGACGAGCGCGACATTGCCGCCCTCCTGCCGGATGCGGCGCGCAACCGCTGCGCCGATGCCCGTACCGCCGCCGGTGATCAGGGCTGTCTTGTTCTTGAAACGCATGTTTCCTCCTCTTGGCTTTCGGGTTCATCATGACCGATGCTTGCAGAGGCGTCGCGTCCAGCTGTGCAGTCGGTTTTGACTGAGCGTGCACAACGCGTGCCTGATGCCGAAGATTTGCGTGACGAAGCGCGGGGTCATGCGACGCCGGGGAGGGCGGCGTCCATGATCAGTAGACTTTGGCCTCCGCCGCCTGCTTGGCGGCCTCCGCTTTCTTGAAATCGTCCAGCAGCTTGGTCGTGGCATTGGCAAGCAGGGTCACGTCGTTGCCGATGGCGACGAAGGTCGCGCCAAGCTCGAGATAGCGTTTCGCAAGCGAGAGATCGCCGATGAGGATACCGGCCGCCTTGCCGTGAGATTGAATTTTGGCGAGCGCCTTTTCGACCTCCGCCTGGACTTCCGGCGCGCCCGGCTTGCCGAGATAGCCCATGTCGGCTGCAAGATCGGCAGGGCCGATGAAGACGCCGTCGACGCCTTCGGTCGAGGCGATATCGTCGAGCGCTGCAAGCCCGGCGCGGCTTTCCACCTGCAGGAGCAGGCAGATCTCGTCATTGGCCGTTGGGAGATAGTCGGGAATGCGGTTGAAGGCCGAGGCGCGAGCAAGGGCCGCGCCGACGCCGCGCACGCCATGCGGCGGGTATCGAACCGCCTTCACCATGGTCTCGGCCATCTCCTTGCTCTCGACCATCGGGATCAGCAGGGTCTGGGCGCCGATATCGAGCATCTGCTTGATGATCCAGGTCTCGCCGATCGGCGGACGGATCACTGCGTGGCTCGCCGTGCCTTTCATCGCCTGCAATTGCGAGACAAGAAGCGGCACGTCGTTCGGCGCATGCTCGCCGTCGAGCAACAGCCAGTCATAGCCGGCGCCGGCGGAGATTTCGACCGTGTAGGCATTGGCGAGCGCCTGCCAGAGGCCGATCTGTGCCCGCCCTTCTTTCAGGGCCTGTTTGAAGAGGTTCTTGGGCGCAGGCATGGTTCACTCCTTCATGCAAAGAACAGGCTGACAGATCCGTAGGGACCGAAATCGGCATTGATCGTGTCGCCGTGCCGTGCCTCGATCGGGCGGATGAATGAACCGGCAAGCACGATCTGGCCGGCTTCGATGCCATCGCCATACTGAGACAGCCGATTGGCAAGCCAGGCGATGCCGCGTGCGGGCTGGTTGAGCACGCCGGCACCGAGACCCGTTTCTTCGACTTCCGCATTGCGGCTGACGATCGCGCCCATCCAGCGCATGTCGATCTGGTCCGGCCTCACGGCGCGACCGCCAGTGACGATGCCGGCATTGGCGGCATTATCGGAGATGGTATCGACGATGGTGCGCGCCTTCTTGGTATCGGGATCGACCCGAAGGATGCGCGTGTCGAGGATTTCAAGCGCCGGCGTCACATAGTCCGTGGCGTTCAGCACGTCGAAGATCGAGATATCAGGCCCCTTGAGCGGCGCCTTCATGACGAAGGCGATTTCCGCTTCGATGCGCGGCTGGATGAAACGATCGGCCGGCACGGTGGCGCCGTCTTCGAAGACCATGTCGTCGAAGAGCACGCCGGAATCCGGAATGTTGATGTTGAGGGCATACTGCATTGCCTTCGACGTCAGCCCGATCTTCCAGCCGATCGGCTTGCGGCCGGCTGCGATCTTCTTTTTGACCCAGGCGCTCTGGACGGCATAGGAATCGTCCATCGTCATCTGCGGATGCTTGAGCGAGAGGAGCCCGGTCTGGACACGCGTCCGCTCCGCTTGATCGAGGCTTTCGGCCGCGGCCTGGATTTCATCATGCGACAGCATCAGAGTACCTCGTCGGCGATGGTGTTTTTCAGGATGCCGAGGCCATCTGCCTCGACTTCGACGACATCGCCGGGCTTCAGCCAGATCGGCGGATCGAAGCGGGCGCCGGCGCCCGTCGGCGTGCCGGTCACGATAACGTCGCCGGGAACGAGCGTGGTGAAGGTGGAGATGTAGTTGATGATCTTGCGGAAGGAGAAGATCATCCGGCTGCTGCGGTCGCTCTGGCGCACTTCGCCGTTGACGCGGGTCGTGAGCTCGATGTCTTCGAGCTGCGCCGCATCGGTGAAGGGGATCAGCCAGGGGCCGATCGAGCCGGTATTGTCGAAGTTCTTGCCCTGGGTGACGTTGAATTTCGCGTGCCGCACCCAGTCGCGGATCGTGCCCTCGTTGCAGAGCGACAAGGCTGCGATATGGGAGAAGGCATCGGCTTCGGCGATCCGGCGCCCAGCCTTACCGATGACGATGACGACCTCGCCTTCATAGTCGAGCTGCGGGCTTTCCGGCGGCCGGATCAAGGGCTGGCCGTGCCCTGTGAACGACCGCGGAAAGCGGATGAAAAGCGAAGGGTTGGAGGGGGCGGCCTGCCCATCCTTGTATTCCTCATTGCGGTCGGGGAAGTTGACCCCGACGCAAATGATCTTTTCCGGTGACGGAATGGGAATTTCGAAGCGGATGTCGTCGAGCGCGAAATCCGGCTTCAAAGTCTTGGCCTCCTCTGCGAGCTGAACGAGGCGACCGGCCTCGATCACTTCGCGCAAAGTCGGCCATGTCGCGCCGTGGCGGGCGGAGAGGTCGACGACACCGCCGTCGACCGCAAGTCCGTAACCATGACGGCCGTTTCTGGAAAAAGATAGGAATCTAGGATGGGTCATGCTTTCATGGCCTTCTCTTGACCTCAGGCTATTCCGCCGAGGCAGACATATTTGATTTCGGTGAATTCCTCGATGCCGTAGCGCGAGCCCTCGCGGCCAAGGCCGGAGAGCTTGACGCCGCCGAACGGCGCTTCGGCCGTCGAGATCAGGCCGGTATTGACCCCGACCATGCCGTATTCCAGCGCTTCGGCAACCCGGAAGACACGGGCGAGATCCTTGGCGTAGAAATAGGAAGCAAGGCCAAACTCGGTGTCATTGGCCTGGGTGATGACGTCGGCCTCATCCTTGAAGCGGAAGAGGGGAGCAACAGGCCCAAAGGTTTCTTCCTTCGCGACGGCCATGGCAGGCGTGACATCGGCCAGCACCGTTGCCTCATAGAAACGTCCGCCCAGCTGGTGGCGATGACCGCCGGCGACAACACGGCCGCCCTTGGAAAGGGCATCGGCGACATGCTCCTCGACCTTGGCAAGCGCCGCCTCGTCGATCAGCGGGCCAAGATTGATGCCCTCGTCGAAACCGTTGCCGGTCTTCAGCGAACCGACTGCCTTGGCAAGCTTCTCGGCAAAGGCATCATAGACGCCATCCTGCACATAAAGACGATTGGCGCAGACACAGGTCTGGCCGTTGTTGCGGAACTTGGCGATCAGCGCACCTTCGACGGCAGCATCGAGGTCGGCATCGTCAAAGACGATGAACGGCGCATTGCCGCCGAGTTCGAGCCCGAGTTTCTTGATGGTCGGTGCGCTCTGCTTGTAAAGCTCGGCGCCGACTTCGGTCGAGCCGGTGAAGGTCAGCTTGCGCACGATCGGACTTGCAGTCATCTCGGCGCCGATCTGGCGGGCCGAACCGGTAATGACGCTGAAGAGACCCTTCGGCAGGCCGGCGCGCTCGGCAAGAATGGCGATGGCGATGGCCGAAAACGGCGTCTGCGAGGCGGGCTTAAGCACCATGGCACAGCCGGCGGCAAAGGCTGGACCTGCCTTGCGGGTGATCATAGCATTGGGGAAGTTCCAGGGGGTGATGGCCGCGACGACGCCGATCGGCTGCTTCATGACCAGAATGCGCTTGTCCTTCTGGTGTCCGGGGATGATGTCGCCATAGACGCGGCGGGCCTCTTCGGCAAACCATTCGACGAAGCTTGCGCCATAAGCGATTTCGCCCTTGGCCTCGGGCAGTGGCTTGCCCTGTTCGGCCGTCAGGATACGACCGAGATCGTCCTGGTTTTCCATCATCAGCTCGAACCAGCGGCGCAGAATGCCGGAGCGCTCCTTGGCAGTGCGGGCGGCCCATTCCTTCTGGGCGATCTCGGCAGCGGCAATCGCCTTCTTGGTCTCGGCGGCGCCAAGATTGGGAACGAGGCCGATGATCTCGCCGGTCGCGGGATTGTCGACCTTGATGGCGTTGGAAGGATCGGCTTCGATCCACTCGCCGCCGACCAGTGCTGCCTGCCGGAACAATGTTGCGTCTTTCAAATTCATGACTGCCTCCTCGCGCTTGCGAACGTTGATGAGAGCGGGCGCCTTTCGCCCGCTCTCAAAGGTAACGCTTAAGGAGCGATAATCGGCTGGGCCTTGAGGTCAGGCTCTGCCACTTCCGCACCGGCAAACAGGCTACCATGTTCAAACCAGGATTTGGGAGCCGGTGCGCCCCAAAGCGTCTGACGCTGGGGATCCTTCAGATCCCACTTGATCGGCTCAAGATCTGGATCGACGGTCTGGTAGTCCGAGCAATAGATCTCGATGCGGTGGCCGTCCGGATCGAGGATGTAGAGGAAGAAGGCGTTGGAGATGCCATGGCGCCCCGGTCCGCGCTCGATATTGGCGACCCAGCCGGTGGTGGCCATCAGGTCCAGCAGATCGATGATGTTGAGCGGCGTCGGCACCCAGAAGGCAGTATGGTGCAGACGCGGGCCACGGCCATTGGTGAAGGCGATGTCGTGGACGCCGCCCTTGCGGTGGGTCCAGGCAGCCCAGAGACGTCCGGTTTCTTCATCCGCCGTATATTCGGTAACGCGGAAGCCGAGCTCGTTATAGAAAGCGACGCTTTCGTCGACATTGGTCGAGAAGCAGTTGAAGTGGTCGATGCGCAGAGGCTTTACGCCCTTGTAGAGCGCATATTTCTGGTGGATCGGCGGCAGGCGGTCCATCTTCGAATAGAATTCAAGCGGAATACCATGCGGATCGCGGGTGCGGAAAGTGCGCGCCTGATACGGACGCTCGACCCATTCGACCGGCAGATCCTTGCCTTTGAAGAAATGCGCTGCCTTGTCGAGATCCTCGTCGCTGAAGACCTTGAAGCCGAGATCGCGGGCTTCGGCCTTGTCTGATTTCTTCAGCACGATGCAGTGATGACCGCGTTCCTCCATCGCCCGGAGATAGATCGTATCTGCCGTTTCGTCCGTTACCTGCAGGCCGAGCGTATCGACATAGAAGGCGCGCGACTTGGCAAGATCGGTGACGCCGAATTCGATGTGGCTAAGGCGCACGATGTTGAAGGGCGGATAGAGATTGGGTTTCGGCAGGGGCATTTGTTCCTCCTCTTTATGCGTACTTATTGTGTGTATTGGCAGCTCAGCCGCCGAGTTTCTGGATGGCGTGCGGCTTGGTGGCGAAGGCGACGTTCTTGGTTTCCATGTAGAAATCGAAAGACCAGTCGCCGCCGTCGCGGCCAATGCCGGAATTCTTCACCCCACCGAACGGGGTGGGGAGGTGGCGCACGTTTTCCGAGTTCACCCAGATCATGCCGGCTTCGAGATGATCGGTGAAACGGAAGGCGCGCGTCACGTCGGAAGTCCAGAGATAGCCCGTCAGGCCGTACTGGACGTCGTTGGCAAGCGCCAATGCATCCGCTTCGTCCTTGAAGGGAATCGCCGTCAGCACCGGCCCGAAGATCTCTTCCTGGGCAATGCGCATCCGGTTGTTGGCACCGGTGAACAAGGTGGGCGACACATAACAACCGCCACCGGGGCCATTGACCTTCTCGCCGCCGGCCGCAAGCGTGGCACCTTCCGAGCGGCCAATCTGGATATATTCCAGCACCTTCTTTTCGTGCACGGGATGAACGAGCGGACCGACGACGGTTTCGGGATCCAGCGGATGGCCGACCTTGATGCGCTTGGCCTTCTCGGCGACGATCGCGGTGAACTTGTCGTAGACGCTTTCTTCGACCAGCAGGCGCGAAGACGATGTGCAGCGCTCGCCATTCAGCGAGTAGATCATGAAGACGGCGGCATCGGCTGCGCGCTCCAGATCGGCATCGGCAAAGACGATGACCGGGTTCTTGCCGCCGAGCTCGAAGTGAACCCGCTTCAGCGTGTCGGCACCCTGCTTCATGATCATCGAGCCGGTGCGGCTTTCGCCGACGAAGCCGATGGCCTTGATCAGGGGATGTTCCGTCAGAGCCTTGCCGGCATCCTCGCCAA
The DNA here is from genome assembly GCF_053521805.1 of Rhizobium sp. A22-96. Classification (NCBI taxonomy): domain Bacteria; kingdom Pseudomonadati; phylum Pseudomonadota; class Alphaproteobacteria; order Hyphomicrobiales; family Rhizobiaceae; genus Rhizobium; species Rhizobium sp. A22-96. The sequence goes on along the minus strand of NZ_JBNWDQ010000001.1, from coordinate 645,122 downwards.
AACCGTTGACGAGATTCCAGACGCCCTTCGGCAGGCCGGCATCTTCGGCAATCTCGACCAGCAGACGCGCGGTCAGCGGCGAGAATTCAGCCGGCTTGTGGACGATGGTGCAGCCGGCGGCGAGCGCCGGCGCGATCTTCCAGGTCGACAGCATGAAGGGCGTATTCCAGGGCGTGATAATGCCGACCGGGCCGATCGGCACGCGCGTCGTCAGGTTCACCTGGCCTTCGGCGCGCAGCGTCTTGCCGTCACGGGCTTCCGGAGCACGATCGGCGAAGAAGCGGAAGTTTTCCGCGCCACGAAGGGCGGCTTTCGCCATGAACTTCATGGATTGTCCGGTGTCCATGCATTCGACGAAGGCGATCTCTTCGGCGCGCGCAACGATCGCGTCGGCTATTTTATGCAGGAGCTTCTTGCGCGCGTCGCCGGGCATCGCAGCCCACTCGGCGAAAGCGGCTTTCGCGGCCTTTGCGGCGCGGTCGATATCGGCGACCTTGCCGCGGGCAACGGTGGCAAGCGGCTTCAGATCGACAGGCGAAATGGTCTCGAAGGTCGAGCCATCATCAGCCGGCACGTCCTCGCCGTTGATACGGTTGAGAACACCGCGATCCCTGAACTGGGCCAGATAGGTTTCGGCCTTTGCGATGTTTTCCTGCAATTTGGACATCGTCTCTTCCCTTGATGTTGCGTCACCCCGCGAGGGGTGTGTTTTTATTTGCCGCGCAGCCGCGGATGGATGGCGTTTTTCTTCCAGCTCAATTCCGCATCGATCTCGCGGATCTCCAGCGAAAGGGCGAAATGCGGCGTCTCAAAAAGTGGCCCGAGAACATCGACGGCCGCAGCGAAGACTGCTTCGCCGGTGCGCTTCTTTTCTTCGCCCGTACGGCCCTTGCCGATACGGAAGTTCAGATCGACGAAGGCGTTTTCGGGCAACCTGTCGGCGATGGCGTAATGCTCGGCGCGAAAGGCGCGCACCCGCACGGCGCCGACCTCGAAAAGCCCGGTCTCTAGAACCGTCTTCAGCAGCCGTTCGCAGAGCGCGCCGATATCGGCGCGGCCGTCGAGATTTGCCGAATATTCGATGGCGAGATGTGGCATCAAGTCCTCCCGATCTCTTATTTACTTAACACGTTAACAATTATGGAAAAGATGTCAAGCCGCTGTCTTGAGCTTTCTCGCCATCTCCAGACTTTCGTTGACATAACGCGACAGGCGTTCGGCGGCGCCAGGGATTTCCGGCCGTTCGGCGAGCCATCCGATATAGCTGAGGCTTCTGAGGACCATGAAGAGCGGCAGGATTTCGAGCGCCGCATCTGAAAGCTCGCGTCGGCTGCGATAGCCGCTGATCAGGGCTTTCTCGATGGTGGGATAGGCCGGCTCGTTGCGGTTCTTCAGCAGGGTCGTCGCGAGATCGAACAGGCGGAAGCCATGGCCCGCATCATCGAAATCGATGAAGGCGACATTGCTTTCGTTTTCCGTGAGGAAAATGTTCTCGCGTACGAGATCGGCATGGATCAGCCCGTAATCGAGGCCGTGCCCGCTTGCCTCCGCGAGCGCATGGCGCAACTCCCCACGCAATGCCGAAAGTGCGTCCGCGTCATCACGCGAAAGCCCCGCGCAATCCCAGAAGCGCCCCCAAAGCGGCTTTTCTCCAATCAGGCCTTCCACGTCCCAGGCGGGCCGGCGGAAACGCTCCGGCGGTTGCCAGGCGTCGGCGAGATTGTGCATGGTCGCCATGTTCCGGCCGATACGGAAGAAGATTTCCGCTTGCCTTTCAGCCGGTTGCGATAGCGGTACGCCGCTCTGGCCGAGTGGCGTACCGTCAATCCAGCTCACCACATCGGCATGCTGTTCGGCAAAATGCCGGTTGGCTGGCAAGCGGACGAGGCTTTGCTTGCTGCTCGTCGCAACCGGGCTCGGCACATTGAGGCCGCCGAGCTTCAGCGCCGCCATGAAATGCAGTTCCGAGCGCAGGCTCGTCTCGTCGTGGTAGCCCGGCCGATGTAGCCGAAGTGCGGCGAACTGCCCGCCCTCCAGCGTAATGCGGAAAACGGCGTTTTCCCGATACTTCATCAGGACAGGCTCATGTGCCTGCACCGGCCAATGGGCGATTGCCTCCCGCGCGCGCTTCTGCAGGGCGTCGCGGATGGTCTGCGGCAACTGATCAGCCATACCGCCTCACAGACCGGATAGGACGTCGTCGAAGATCGACAACATGTAATCGGCATTCTCTTGGGTAAACGGCATGGGCGGGCGGATCTTCGTCGCGCATTGATGAATGCCGATCTTGCCCATCAGCACGCCGCGTTCGCGCATGGCGTTTACGATCCGGGTTGCCTGAGCTGCTGCCGGCTCCTTCGTTTGCCTGTCGAGCACGAATTCCGTGCCCATGAAGAGACCGCTGCCGCGCACATCACCGATGATCGAATGCTTTTCGGCAAGCCGCTTGAAGGCGCTACGTGTGTATTCGCCGACATTGCGGGCATTCTCGATAAGGTTTTCGTCCTCAATGACATCAAGGACCGCCATCGCTGCCGCGCAGGAGACTGGATTTCCGCCGAAGGTGTTGAAATAGCGGAACGCCTTGCGGAAGGCATTGATCGTGTCGATATTGGCAATGACACCGCCGACCGGATGGCCGTTGGCCATCGGCTTGCCGAGCGTGACGATATCCGGAACGATGCCGGCGTGCTGGTGGCCCCACATATGCGTGCCGGTGCGGCCGAAACCGGGTTGCACCTCGTCAGTAATCACGAGGCCGCCGGCCTTGCGCACGGCTGCGACCGTCTTGTCCAGAAAACCGGGCGGCAGATCGGGAAAGCCCTCATTGGCAAAAAACGGATCAATGATGATGGCCGAGAAGCCGTGCGATGTGTCCTGAAGCGAGGCAATCGCCTTCTCGACTTCCGCGGCGAAAGCTGCGGCAAAAGCCTCGCCTCCTTCACCACCGAGCGGACGATAGCTGTCCGGCGCCGGCACATGCCGGACATGGCCGCCGAAGCCGCCGACCGGTGGCATGCGGGTCGATAGCTGTGACACGGCCGCGGTGTTGCCATGATAGGTGTGGTTGGTGGCGATGACGCCCGTCTTGCCTGTTACAGCCTGCGCCATGCGCAGGGCCACGTCGTTGGCTTCGCTGCCCGTGCAGGTCAGGATCGCGGCGTTCAGGCTTTGGTCGAAGGTTGCCGTCAGCCGCTCGACATAGTCGAGAATGCCTTCATGCAGGTAGCGCGTATGCGTGTTCAGCGTCGAGGCCTGCTTCGTGATCGCTTCCACCACGCGGGGATGGCAATGGCCGACATGCGGCACATTGTTGTAGCAATCGAGATATTTGCGGCCATCGGCATCCCAGAGCCAGACGCCTTCGCCGCGAACCAGATGCACCGGGTCGTCGTAGAAGAGCGACATGTTGCGGCCGAGAAGCCGGTCGCGGCGCGCGATAAGGGCTGCGTTATCGGACATGATCAGGCTCCCGCGGCGGCAAGGCCGGCATCGAGCGCCGTCAGGATCTTCTGCACATCCCCGGCCGTCAGAATCAGCGGCGGCGACAGGATGACATTGGCGCCGGAGGTGCGGACCATCACGCCCGCCTCATAGGTTGCGTCATGGACCTTCTGGACGATGTCCTTGGCGGCAGCACTCTTCTTCGCACGGTCGCTGACAAGTTCGAGGGCGCACATCAGGCCCTTGCCTCTGATGTCGCCGACCAGTTCATGCTTGTTTTGCAATGCCTTCAGGCCGGCCAGAAGTTCTTCGCCGCGGGCGGCGGCATTGGCGGCGACATCGAGCCGCTTGGTTTCTTTCAATGTGGCAAGTGCAGCGGCAGCACCGACCGGGTGGCCGGAATAGGTGTAGCCATGGCCGATATTGCCGACCGAGTTCTTGTTGCTCTCGAAAGCCTCGGCGACCTTGTCTGAAATCATCACCGCGCCAAAAGGGAAATAGCCGTTGGTGATGGCCTTGGCCGTCGACATCATGTCCGGCTTGACGCCCCAGAGGCGCGATCCGGTCCAGGCGCCGGTGCGGCCGAAAGCCGTGATGACTTCGTCGGCGATCAGCAGGATGCCATGACGGTCGCAGATCTCACGCATCAACGGCAGGAAGGTCTCGTGCGGCACGATGACGCCGCCGGCACCCAGCACAGGCTCGACGATCAGAGCGGCGATGGTATCGGCGCCCTGGAAGGCGATTTCGTCTTCGAAAAGCCGGCCGATGGCCGCTGCGATCTCGGTACCATCGGTGGTGTTGAACGGGTTGCGATAGGCAAACGGCGCAGGCAGATGGAAGACGCCCGGCAGCAGCGGCTCATAGTTGCGGCGGAAATTCTGATTGCCGTTGACCGAGGCACCGCCAAAATGCGTGCCGTGATAGCCCTTCTTCAACGCGACGAACTTGGTGCGCTCCGGCTGGCCGTTGACCTTGTGGTACTGGCGCGCCAGACGCAGGCAGGTCTCGACCGAGTCTGAGCCGCCAGACGTGAAGAATGAGCGGCTGAGGCCATCCGGCTGGAACCATTCGGCCAGCTCATAGGACAGTTCAATCAGCGGCGAGTTGGTCGTGCCGCGGAAGGTCGAATAATAGGGCAGATCGTCGAGCTGGTCGCGGATCGCCTTTTTCACCGGCTCGCAGGAATAGCCGAGATTGACGTTCCAGAGGCCGCCGACTGCGTCCAATACCTTCTTGCCCTGGATATCGACGATCTCGACGCCTTCGCCAGAATTGATGATGCGCGGCGGATGCGCTTGCATTTCTGCGGGGTGCGCCATCGGGTGCCACAGGTGACGGGCGTTGTTTTCGATGATGAAATTGGTTTCACGCATGTCTAATCCTCTTGTTTCAGAGCCCAAGCATGGCAAGGGCGCGGGCATAGCTTTCGGCGGGGCGGGTGACGTCGAAATGCACGTATGGCAAGTTCACGGCTTCGGCGCCCTCGATGTTCTTCTTCTGGTCGTCGACGAAGACGCAGGCCTCGCGCGGCAGGTTGAGCTCGGCAAGAACAAGCTCGTAGGCGCGGGGATCGGGCTTGAGGATCTTCGTGTAGGTGGCATCGACGATGACGTCGAAAAGCTCGATCAGCGGAAAACGCTGGCGGAACTCGACGCCATAGAAAAGGTCGAGTTCGTTGGACAGGATTGCCAGCTTCAGGCCGGCCTCCTTGGCGCGCAGGATGGCATCGCGCGCTTCCCGGCGCAGGACCAGCTCCGGCTCGGCGCCGCGCGCCCGGCGCACGAAGGTCTGCATATCGGTCCAGCCTTCGCCGACCAGCTTGCCGACTTCGGCAGTGCGCTGCAGCCAATAATCACGTTCCGTGATCTCACGGTTCTGCATCGCCACCCAAAGCGGGTCCGTCTTGGTATCGAATGGTCCGAGCCAGGTCAGCGATCCCTTTGGAAGGCCAAGCGTGCGTTCGGTGACGTCGTGCGTCTCGAACAGGGTGCGGGTGACGACCCCGCCGAAATCGAGAATGAGGGCGCGCTCTACGCTCATCGACGCCCCTCCGGAATGATGCCTTCGGCCACCCATTGATCGAAGATGGCAAGCGCGGCGGCGGAGAAGGCGGGGGCGTTGATGTGGGCGTCGACCTCCTGAAGCAGAACGGAGGGCGGAATGGAGCGGCGCATCTCGTCGAGAAAGGCGTCGAGCCCTTCCGGATCGTGTAGCGGCTCATCCGGCTTGTCCCACTCCTGCAACCCTTCGGTTGGCAGCAGGAAGGCAATCCTTGCGTCGGAACGCGCGAGTTTTTGTCCGATCAGCTTGGCGACTTCACGCCGCCCCTCCGGAGATGTCGTTACCGATCCGATCAGCCGGTTATGGGCATGATAGGGCCGATCGGCAAAAATCTCAGGCAGCACCTGCCAGGCCTGAATATCGACCATATCGATCGCACCGGGAGCGACTATCTGCGGGATGCCGGCGCGTCCGGCATTTTCGAGCCTGTCCGGCCCGGAGGTGACGACGCTGCCATAGTGATGATTGCTGACCTCTTGGATGCAGAAGTCGAAGACGGCGGCAAAGTCGCCCTTGGAGGCGATGGCTTCATAGGCGCGGCCGCCCATGCCGGTGGAATGAAATACGGCGACGTCGTAGCCGCGATTTTCGAGCTCGGGTCGCAGATATTTCATATATTTCAGGCAGGACGAACCGAGCGAGGTCATGCCGATGAGCGGCCGCGTGCGGTCGGGCTTGGTGCCGTGCTTTGCGGCTCCGACGACGGCGCCGCAGGCCTGCGAGAGAACCGACTGGCAGATGCTGTTGAGCCCGTAGAGACCACCGGCCCAGAGGATCATCATCAGGTCGGGCGCAATGCGTTCCGGTGGAATCAGATGCGAATAGGCGATGGTGGAAACCACGAATTTCGGGACACCGAGTGGCAGGACGGCGGCGACATCGAGCGCCAGATCAGTGCCCATGGAGCCGCCGAGCACGATGATGCCGTCGACAAGTCCATCCTCGTAAAGCCGGAGAGTCAGTGCAGTCGCGCCCTTTGCCATGGCAGCCATGGCGCTGTTTTCGTCACCACTTTCGGCAATGGCCTCGATGGTGGTTGCGGCGGCCTTGGCGATGTCGTGCCTGGAATAATCCGGAATGTAGGGCGGGTCGCCGAGAATGCTGACATCCATCATAGCAGGCTGGCCGCCGGCTTCCTTGATGACGGATGCCATGAATTGCAGTTCGTCGGATTTGGTGTCACCGGTTCCGATGACGAGTATCCTTGGTGAGGGAGCCGCAGGGCTCATCAATCTGTCCTCCTGATGTTTGCAATGGTTCCCATGGGTCTTTCCGACCCGTAATATTTTTCTGAGATGGCATTGGCGGCGGCGATGGCCTGCGCGCCGAATTCGTGGATAGCCGTTTTCGTCGTGCGCGAGAGCGGCGCGGCGATGGCGACGCAGCCGATCGGCCGACCGCTGGGTGTGCGGATGGGCGCGGCCGTGCTGATGACCCCGGCCTCGAGCCCCTGATGGCTGATCGAGAAGCCCCGCCCTCTGGTCTCATCGAGCAGGCCGCAGACCAATTGCGGGTCGACGACGGTATGTTCAGTGAATTTCTCGAACGGCTTCTTCAGCGCTTTGTCGATCTCTGCCGCTGGGCAGAAGGCGAGGAAGGCAAGGCCGGATGCGGTGGCGTGAAAGGGCAGGAGGCTGCCGACATCGACGATGATGCGATGCGCGCGGGGTGAGTCTTCGACGTGGATGGTCGAAAGCTGCTCGCCGGAAAATTCCGACAGATGCACTGTCTCTGTCGACGATTCGGCGAGCGCCTTGATGAAGGGAATGGCGACCCGCAGGAAGGGAAAGCGCGCTTCGCGGATACGGGCGAGGCGAACGGGCGCGGAACCGATGCGATAGCGGCGCGTATCCGCGTCCTGCTCGACGAAGCCGTGCTTCTCCAGTTCCACCAGAAAGCGTCGCGCCGTTGCCTTGTCGAGCGCGCACAGCCGGGCGATGTCGGTCAGACCCGCTTCCTTGTCCAGTCGTGACAGGGTGTCCAGCAATGCCAGCGCCTTTCCGATCGTGCTCATCGTTCCTCCTCTTGGGTTGGTCAGGGTCTGATTCTGTGCGTCCAGCCATGGCTTTCGTCAAATCAGACCGCAGACCCTGCGCCGCGGCACGATAGCAGCGACCCAAGATACTTAACATGCGAAATAACTTGACAGAGGCCAGGAATGTTTGCAAGTCTATATTTGAAGCTAATGTTCAAATAATGAACCATAAGCGCTGACGGCGGCAAAATCAACAAAAGCCCAAGCCCCGCTCGTCAGTCCGGTTTTGATGGAGGTCGCCTGCGCGCAATCGCAGCGATGATCGGATACTCTCAACAAGGGGAACGAACGCAAATGAGCACACAAAATTCGCAAGGCGCGGCTGAGAACCAGCTGCGCAAAAACAGTCTCGGCGTGGGTGCCGTGACCTTCCTGGTGGTTTCGGCCGCAGCGCCGCTGACGGCGGTCGCCGGTGGCGTGCCACTGTCAATGATGCTCGGCAATGGGCCTGGCATCCCGCTCACCTTCCTACTGGTAACGGGCATTCTGCTTCTATTCGCGGTCGGCTATGTCGCCATGGCCCGCCATATCCGCAATGCCGGCGCCTTCTATGCCTATACGGCCCAGGGTCTCGGCGGCCTGATGGGCGGTGCGGCAGCGCTCATCGCCATCCTCGCCTATAATGCCATGCAGGTCGGCGTTCTCGGGCTTTTCGGTGCCGCGACCAAGGGCTTTTTTGCAGAGCAGCTTGGCCTTGATCTGCCCTGGTGGGTCTGGAGCTTTGTCGGCATCGCTTTCGTTGCCGTTTTCGGCTACCGTCGTGTTGATCTCTCGGCCAAGGTGCTGACGGTGCTGGTTATTCTGGAATATCTCGTCGTCCTCGTCATCGACGCCGCGATCTTCGTCAAGGGGGGCGATAGCGGCCTCTCCGCCGTGCCTTTTACGCCGACTGCCTTCTGGAGCGGCACGCCGGCCATCGGTCTTCTGTTCTGCTTCGCCGCCTTTATCGGTTTCGAAGCGACGACGATCTATAGTGAAGAGGCACGCGAACCGCACAAGACCGTGCCGCGCGCCACCTATATCTCCGTGCTGATCATCGGCCTCTTCTATATGCTGACCTCCTGGCTGATGGTGACGGGTGCCGGCGCTGACAAGCTCGTGCCTACCCTGCAGGGTCTTGCTGACCCGACGACCTTCCTCTTCGGCCTTGCCGAGCGCTATGTTGGTCACTGGATCACTGTGGTTATGAGCGTTCTCTTTATCACCAGCCTCTTTGCCGGCATCCTTGCGTTCCATAATGGCGTGGCGCGCTACATGTATGTCGCCGGCCGTGAAGGCCTGCTGCCGAAGTCGGTCGGGGTTACCCATCCGGTGTTCCAGAGCCCGCATGTCGGCTCGATCATCCAGACGGTAATTGCCGTGCTTGTGATCGCACTTTTTGCGGTGACGGGTCAGGACCCGGTGCTGGCGCTGTTCTCATGGCTCACCAATGTCGCCACGCTGGCAATCATTCTGCTGATGGCCTTTACCGCCTTTGCGATCGTCGTATTCTTCAGCCGCAATCCTGGGCTTGAGAACAACGTACTCGCAGTCAAGATTCTGCCTGTTGTGACCGGGCTGATCCTTCTGGCGCTCGTCTATTACATCTCGGCGAATTTCGGCGCGATCGCCGGTGCCAATGGCGTGCTCGCCGTGTTGCTGCCGGGCCTTGTCCTGATCGCCGGTATCATCGGATTTCTGGCCGCCATTCGCCTGAAGTCATCGGACGCTGTTGGTTTTGCCCGGCTTGGTGCCGGACAGGAAGCTTGATGTGATCCTCTAACAGCAGCGGCGGGTATTGTGCCCGCCGCTTTCCTTCGTGAGAGAATGAGATGCAGGACAAGATCGATCAGCTCCGGACAGTGTCCGTTTCCCCGCAATCGCTGTTTATCGATGGCGCTTGGCGACCGCCGGTCAGCGGCGCCTCCATGGACGTGATATCCCCGATCGATGGAACCCGATTGACCACGATCGCCGATGCCGGCACCGAGGATATCGATCTTGCCGTCAAGGCTGCACGGCGCGCTTTTGAGAAGGGTGGCTGGTCAAGGGCCGCGCCCGCCGAACGCAAGAAGGTGCTGCTGAAGATCGCCGAACTGATTGAGAAGAACGCGCTGGAACTGGCCGTGCTCGGCGTGCGTGATAACGGCACGGAAATTTCTATGGCCTTGAAGGCCGAGCCCGGCAGTGCAGCCGGCACCTTTCGCTACTATGCCGAGGCAATCGACAAGGTATACGGCGAGATCGCGCCGACGGCGGAGAATATTCTTGGTCTCATACATCGCGAACCCATCGGCGTTGTCGCCGCTATCGTGCCATGGAATTTCCCGATCATGATCGGCGCCTGGAAGATCGCGCCGGCACTTGCGGCGGGTAATTCCGTCGTGCTGAAGCCCGCCGAAGGCGCGTCGTTGACGCTGCTGAGGCTCGCCGAAATTTGCGCCGAAGCTGGATTGCCCGAGGGTGTGTTCAACGTCGTCACCGGCCGCGGCGCCGTCAGCGGTGAGGCACTCGGACTGCACATGGATATCGATGTGCTTGCCTTCACCGGTTCCGGCCCTGTCGGACGGCGGCTTCTGGAATATTCGGCACGCTCCAACCTGAAGCGCGTCTATCTGGAGCTCGGCGGCAAGTCTCCGAATATCATCTTTGCCGATGCGCCGGATCTGGATCAGGCGGCAAAAGTTTCGGCCTACGGCATCTTTCGCAATTCCGGCCAAGTCTGCGTCGCCGGCTCGCGCCTGCTCGTCGAGAAATCGATCCACGAGGCTTTTTCGGAAAAGGTCGCGCGGATCGCCGGCGCCATGAAGGTCGGCGATCCCCTGCAATTGTCGACGGAAGCTGGCGCCATCTCCAGTGAGATCCAGTTGAAGAAGGATCTCGGCTATGTCGGGCAGGCATTGTCCGAGGGTGCGGCTCTACGTACAGGCGGCGCGCGCCTGCTTGAGGAAACCGGCGGTTACTACATGCAGCCGACGGTGTTCGATGTTTCGCCGTCGATGACGCTGGCGCGGGAAGAGGTCTTCGGTCCGATCCTGTCGATTATCCCGTTCGAGACTGAGGCGGAAGCCCTGCAGATTGCCAATGCTACCGAATACGGCCTCGCTTCGGCCGTCTGGACCTCGAACCTGTCGCGCGCGCATCGGATGGTGCGCGGCATCCGCGCCGGCGTCGTGCATGTCAACACCTATGGCGGTGCCGACAACAGCGTGCCGCTCGGCGGCGTCAAACAATCGGGTAACGGCCACGACAAATCGCTGCATGCGCTCGACAAATATGTCGATCTGAAAACGGCATGGATTCAGCTCTAGGGCGTAGGGGCCTGGAAAAACGACCGGCTCAAATTTGGTCTCGGCGTCCTCGAAGTATTCGCTTCGCGGGCGACCGAATTCGCATGCGCGCGGCTTGCCACTAATCTGGAGCCAGCAACCATCTTGTCAATATAATTAACGTGTGAACTATGTTGACAAACATCAAACCCTGCATCACTCTAATAATTGAATGATTGGTTCAAATAATGAACCGACACGGGAACAAGATAATGGATACTTTGCGCGGCTCTGCCGATCTCATTCTCACCAATGGACGAATCTATACTGTCGAGCCGACCCATCCGTGGGTGGAGGCTCTCGCCGTCGGGAACGGCCGCATCATGGCTGTCGGAAATCGAGCTGAAATCGAGGCGCTGAAGGGCGCTGAAACGCAAGTCATCGATCTCGCGGGCAAGATGGCGATGCCCGGCTTTGTCGATATCCACAATCATATCATGATGGGCGGGCAGGCCGACCTATTCGAGACGCAAATTGCGGCGGGCGCTTCGGTGGACGCGATCTGCGCCCATGTCCGTGCGCAGGTCGAGACGACGCCAAAGGGGCAGTGGATCGTCGCCAATCAGTGGGGCGCCGATATGATCACCGCGCTCAATAGCGAGGCTGCCCTCAGGAAGCTTGATGAAGCGAGCTTTGGGCATCCCGTGCTACTGCGCGACGAGACCATGCATAACCGCTGGGTCAACAGCGAGGCGATGCGGCTTGCCGGCATCTCCGACAATCAGCCCGATCCACCGCAAGGCTCTTTCGGCCGCGATCCGGTGACAGGCAGGCTGACCGGCATACTGATCGAATCCGCTGCCGGCATCGTCGAGCGCACCGCCGCAGAAGCCTTTACCGAGGAGATGGGCGAGGCAGCCGTTGCCCGCGCCGTCGAGATCGTTAATTCCTATGGCGTCACGGCCTTTCAGGATGCCGCGTCGGTGCTGCCGATTCTCAAGGCGCTGAAGCATCTTGATATCAGCGGCAAACTTTCCGCCTGGGCTGTCACCTCGCTGCCACTGATCGAGCCGAGTTTCATGTTCGGGCTCTCCGGTTACGAGCTGCTGGCGTTGCGGGATGAATATCGCAGCGCGCATGTGAGGCCGAATTTCACGAAGATCTTTCTCGATGGCGTTCCCGGTGCCCGCACCGCTGCCTTCCACGATCCCTATGTGGCGGATGCTGCGCATCCAGAGGGATATCGCGGCGAGGTATTGGTCAGCTATCCCGATCTCGTTCGTCATATCGACAAATCAGAAAAGCTCGGCATGGGCCTGAAGATCCATTGCACCGGCGATTATGCCGTCACCGAGATGCTGGACGCTGTCGAAGCCGTCAGGCATTTCAACGGCCCGACCGATATCAAGCATCACATCGCCCATGCGAGCTACATCCGCGAGGAGGATGTCGGCCGCTTCGGCCCGCTTGGCGTCGTCGCCGATCTCTGCCCGATGATCTGGTATCCGACGACCTTCCTTGAGGGCCATAAGGAAGCGATGGGCGAGGAGCGTGCCACCCGCTTCTGGCCAATCGCGACGCTGAAAGCCACCGGCGCGCTGCTGGCCGGCGGGTCGGACTGGCCTGTCATTCCGATCCCGGACCCATGGAACGGCATCGAAGGACTGGTCACGCGCCAGAATCCGTCGGGCGCCTTTCCGGGCGTATCGCTCTGGGCGGAGCAGGCGATCGATCTCGCCTCGGCGATCGAGATCTACACGCTCAATTCGGCGAAGGCGATGCGGATAGAAGCGGAGACAGGGTCGCTCGCCGTCGGCAAGTCCGCGGACATTATCGTGCTCGACCAGAATGTCTTCGAGGTGCCTGCCGACCGCATCGCCGACACCAAGGTTCTCACCACTTATTTCGCAGGTGAGCCTGTCTACCAGCGCTAGCTGGCGCGGCGAAGAGGAAACGCCGCAATTCATAAAAAAGGAAGGGAACAAAATGAAATTGAGATCCGCATTCATAGCTCTGGGCTTGGCTACCGCCGGCCTGGCATTCACGGGATCATCCGCTTTCGCAGCAGGGCCGACCTGCAAGGATGGTCCGATCAAGATCGGCGCCGTTTCCACTGTTACCGGCGTGGTCGATTTTTCCGACGCACCGAAGGCGACCAAGGCCGTTTTCGAACAGCTGAACGAAGCGGGTGGCATCAACGGCTGCAAGATCGAGTATTCGCTGGCCGACGACAAGGGTGATCCGCAGGTGGCCGCCCAGGCGGCGCGTGACCTGATTGACAACAAGGGCGTCGTTGCTCTGGCAGGTGGCGCAAGCCTGCTCGATTGCGCCGTCAATGCTGGCACTTACAACCGCAACGAAGTGCTCGCGGTTCAGGGTGTCGGCGTTGATCCCCTTTGCTTCAACGCACCGAGCATCTCTCCCGTCAACGTCGGTCCTTTCACGCTGACCACGGTCATGCTCGACTATGCAACGAAGAACCTTGGGGCCAAGAAAGTCTGCGCTTTCTTCCTGATCCTCGGTGGTACGCAGGAGGCTTACGGCAATGCGGTCGCGGCCTGGCAGAAGCTGACCGGCAACAAGGTCGGTCTTGTCGACATGACGCTGCCGCCGCAGGGCGATCTGACGCCCTATGTCATCAAAGCGCGCGATGCCGGCTGTGATGCGGTGCTCACCAATCAGGTCGAGCCGGGCGTCGTACAGTGGGTGAAGACCGCCGACGCGCAGAAGATTTCCGGCATCAACTGGCTGTTCCTCGCACCCGGCTATACCGAAGGTGTCGCCAAGGCGCTGGCCGACAGCAAGCAGCCGATCTATGTCGGCACCGAATGGGAGCCCTATACCGAAAGCAACGAGGCGAATGCCGACTGGATCAAGACCATGGACAAGGCCGGCCTCGCAAAGACTGCCTTCTCCCAAGGCGGCTATCTCGCCGCCAAGGTGATGATCGACACGATCTCCGGCATCGATGGCGACGTGAGCCGCGACGCGGTGACCTCCGCGTTGAAGGAGGGCAAGGAGCTGCATTATTCGCTGGCCGGCAGCCCTTACGTCTTCGGTGACGCCCGTGCGCATTCGCCGATGAAGTCGACCAAGATCATGCAGCTTGTCGACGGCAAATGGACCGTCAAGACGCCGGATTGGTACACGCTGGCAAAGGCCAAGTAGTGGCTTTCGTGCCCGATCCTGCATTCGAAGGGCAGGATCGGGTATCGGCCTCGATGCGACGATCTGATCTGGCGAGGCAAGATTTGCCCGCTTCCGGAGTTCTGCAATGAACGCTCTATTTACAGCCGCTGTGGCTGGTCTTTCCGCAGGTGGTGCCTATGCCATCCTGGGGGTCTGCGCGATTTTCACCTATCGTCTGGTGGCCGTGGTGAACTTCACCGGCGCCGCGATTGGTGCCATGGGCACCTTCATCATGGTCGCACTGCACGAGGCTGGCGTGCCGTTGCTACCGGCGGTGTTGTTGGGCATCGCCGCTGGTGCCTTCGCCGGCGTTCTGATCGGCCTTGTGATGACCACCTGGTTTGCAAACGCCAATGCCTCCACCAAGGCGGCGGTGACGGCCGCTCTTCTGGTCGGCATCATCGCCATCGGACTGCGGCTGACCGGTGGCCAGCATCCGCATAACTTCCCCGAGCTGATTTCCGGGTCGGCCTTCCGTCTCGCCGGCGTCGAGGTGACTTGGGCTGCTGTCACGACCTTGGTTCTCGCCATCGTTTTCACCGTGCTGACGGAACAATTTCTGGCTCGCACCCGTATCGGGTTACAATTGCGGGCGCTGTCGCAGCGGCCGATGGCGGCCGAGTTGATCGGCATTCGGGTAAGGCTTTTGGCGCTCGGCGTTTGGGCAGTGACTGGTGCTGTGACCTCCTTCGCCCTGATGATCATTGCGCCGCTGCGCTCTCCCGATTTTGCTTCGTTGAGCCTGCTTGTTGTGCCGGCTCTGGCCGCGGCCCTGATCGGCGCCTTCGCCAGCTTTCGCGCGGCCCTTTTGGGTGGCGTGACGATCGGCGTATTGGAAGGCGCCGTCAGCGCTGTCGATTTCATCAGCCAGTATCGCAGCACCGTTCCGTTCATCGTCATTCTTGCTGTCCTCCTGTGGTCGCAAAGAGGAGCCCGCTGGGATGAAGCACGCTAGTTTCCGCGCAGCCGCCGTTACCGCCCTGTCACTGGCCGCAATCGGCGTACTCATCCTTTTGCTGCTGCCCAAATACTGGGTGTTCCTGCTCACGGCCGTTTTCATCACGGGCATCGCCCTGCAGAGCCTCGGCCTCGTCGCCGGGCGCACCGGCATGATCTCGCTTTGCCAGATGTCCTTTGCAGGGGTCGGCGCCTGGGTGACCGGATATCTGAACGTCATCGAGGCGCCCGGCGGCCTTGTCGTCTGGATGATTGTCGGTGGTCTCGCAGCCGTGCCCGTCGGCATTGCCATAGGCCTGCCGGCGTTGCGCCTGCGCGGTATCAATCTCGCAATCGTTACCCTCGGCTTTGCCGCAGCCTTCGATACCGTGCTCGCGACGATCACTTTTCCAGGCCAGACGACGTTTACGCAGGTCGTGCGCCCGGCGCTCTTTGAGAGCGACTACGGCTTCTTCATCTTCGTGCTTCTGACTTACGGCGTGATCGCAGTGGCGCTCGAATTCGTCAGCCGGTCGCGGCTCGGCGCCTCCTGGCTCGCGGTCCGACACTCGGAGCGGGCGGCGGCGGCACATGGCATCTCCATTCCTCGCGCAAAGCTAAGCGCCTTTGCGATCAGCGCCTTCATTTCCGGCGTGTCGGGCGGTTTGCTCGCCGGCTATCTCGGGACACTGGTCTCGGAAAACTTCTCGATGATGCAATCCCTGGCGCTCTTCGCGGTCGCGACGATGGTCGGCGCACATTTCACCCTCGGGGCTGTCATCGGCGGCATGTTGATCACGTTGTTTCCCGAACTGCTGCGCAGGCTCAACCTGCCGCAGGATGTCGGCAACGTCTTCTTCGCAATCGGCGCCGTACATGCCCTTTCCTCGGGCGAAACCATCAGCGAGACTTGGGCACGGCTTGCGCGCAAACTGCTTCCCAAGCGCCTTGCAGCCTCCACGCATAGGCGATCGAGCCATCTTCCGGCTGCCGGTGTGCACGAACCAGGGCTAGCGCTTGAGGTCAGCGATCTCACGGTCCGCTATGGCGCCGTCGTCGCGCTGGACAAGGTCAATCTGCAGGTGCCGGCAGGCACGGTCGTTGGCCTTGTCGGCCCGAACGGCGCTGGAAAGTCGACCATGGTCGATGCTATCGCCGGATTTCTCGCTGGCTATGATGGCTCGGTGAAGCTGAATGGCAAACCTCTGGAAGGCCTTTCCGCCACGAGCCGCGCCCGGCTGGGCATCCGCCGTACGTGGCAGACCACGCGCATCGCGCCGGAACTCAGCGTTGGCAACTATGTGCGACTTGCGGCAGGCGCCATCAGCGACGACGAGCTTTCCGCCATCCTGCAATGGTTCGATTGTCCGCCGGCCGAGACGCCCATCGCTTCGGTCGATGCGGGTACACGGCGGCTGCTCGATGTTGCCGGCGTGGTCGCATCGCGGTCGCCCGTCATCCTTCTCGACGAGCCGGCCGCCGGCCAATCCTACGCCGATGCTGTCAGGCTCGGCGAACGGATTGCCGCCATTCCCGAGGCGTTCGGCAGTGCCGTCCTTCTGATCGAGCATGACATGGATCTGGTGCGGCGGGCCTGCTCGGCGATCACGGTGTTCGATTTCGGACGCGTGATCGCCAATGGCGCGCCGCAAAGCGTGCTCGCCATGCCGATCGTCCAGAAAGCCTATATGGGCATCGAACTTGAGGAGGCCGCCGAATGACCGCGCTTTCCATCAAAGGTCTCGTCGTCAACCGATCCGGCATCCCTGTCGTTCGCGGCGTTGATCTTGCCGTTTCGAGCGGAGAGATCAGCGTTCTCCTTGGCTCCAATGGGGCCGGTAAGACCACGCTGCTCGAAAGCCTCTCTGGCATCATTCCGGCAGCGTCCGGTTCGGCCACGATGGATGGTGCGGAGCTTCTGAAATTGCGCGCGGGCCTGCGTGCCCGTGCCGGCATCAGCCACGTCGAGCAGGGGCGAACCGTATTTCCGGAAATGACCACCGAAGAAAATCTCAAGGTCGCGCTCGATCCCGGCGCCGATCTGCAGGAGGCTTACGACTTGTTTCCGGAGCTGCGTCAACGTCGCGATATCAAGGCCGGCATGCTGTCCGGCGGCGAGCAACAGATGCTTGTCATCGCCCGATCGTTGCTGACACGGCCGAAGGTGATCATGATCGATGAAATGTCGTCCGGCCTGGCGCCGGTCATCGTCAGCCGCCTGATGCGGGCAGTCCGGCAACTGGCTGATGCCGGCATGGCGGTTATTCTGGTCGAGCAGTTCGCGGCCCTTGCCCTTGCGATCGGCGACCGCGCCTATGTGCTGCGCAGAGGTGGCATCGTCTATGACGGCGATTGCGCCACGCTCGCTAATGATCCGGCGCAGCTTCATCGTCTCTATCTAGGAGATGCTGCTGCCTGACGAGATAGTGGCACCCTGCAAGACGTGATGGGGATGCCGTGCTTCACTGCATCCCCATCACGTTCTTCGGTGGTCTTGCACTCAGCCGCCGAAACTCCCTGCCTGCGTCGGCACGTGCACATAGTTGCGGTCGAAATAGAGCAGCGCATGCCCATCCTTGCGGCTGCGGATATCGATCACCTCGCCGATGAAGATATGGTGCGTGCCAACCAGCCGCGCTTCCGTCAGGCGGCAATCGAAGGAGACGATCGCATCCGACAAGGCCTGGCTGCCGGAGCGGAAATCGATCCAATTCGCGGCGGCGTAACGCTCTTCCATCTCGGCACGCTGGCCGGCGAAATAGCCGGCCAGTTCCTTGTGCTCTTGCGTCAGGACATTGACGCAGAAACGGCGGTTCTCGAAGAAGAGGCCGGTTTGCGCCGAACGGCTGTTCATGCAGACGAGCAGCGTCGGCGGCTCGTCGGTGACACTGCACATGGCGGTGGCGGTGAAGCCGCCACGGCCGGCAGGGCCATTTGTCGTGATCACGTTGACCGGCGCGCAGACACGCGCCATCGCGTTGCGGAATTCGCTTTTCGAGAGTTGCTCCTCCATGGCAAAGCCCTCATTCGGCGGCGTTGCGGATGGGGGAGGTTTGCCCAAGCGGCGGAAGCCAGGTATCTCCGGTCCAGCCGTTTTCGTCGTAATCGCTCATGCAGCGATCGACCAGCGCCTCCATCTCCTTCAACCGACCGCCGCGCTCGGCGCCTTTCAGTACCTGCAGCCGAACTTCTTCCGGTGCGCCGGCATAATTGAGCTCGTAGAGGGCATGGCGCCCGCCGAATTCGGTGCCCGTCGCATCCCACAGCAGCTTCATGATCTTGATGCGCTCGATATGACCCATATTGTCGGAACCGCGCACATATTGGGCGAGGTAGCGGTCGATCTCCGGGTTGCCGAAATCCTTGGCCGAGGAGGGCAGGTAGATAAGGCCGGAGGCGACGACCTTGCGCACCGTTTCGATGACGCGCGGATAGGCCTCCGACATGAAGGTGCGGTAGGAAAGGGCCGCCTCCATGTTCGGCAGTACCGCGCCGTTGGCCCAGGGTTGAGGGTTGTAGGCCATGGCGTTTGAGAAGGACCAGAACATGTGGCGAAGCGCGATCACTTCGCCGAGTGCGGCCTGATTGCCGCGGAAGGCATCGCCACCCGTCGCGCGTAGCGCCTTCGCCAGCAGCCCGGCGATGAAATCGAGCTTGACGGCAAAGCGCGTGCAGCCCTGGAAGCAATAGCCGTGCATGAAGCCGGAGGCCGGATGGAACGAGAGGATCTTGGCCGCGTCGCGCAACACCAGCACGTCCTCCCAGGGCACGAAGACATTGTCGAGCACCAGGATCGCGTCATTCTCGTCAAAACGCGACGACAGCGGATAGTCGAAGGGATGGCCGACGGTATTGGCTGTTTGCTCATAGGAGACGCGGCAGAACATCTTGATCCCGGGGGCATTCATCGGAACGATGAACATGACCGACAGCGACGGGTCTTCCGTCACCGTCGCTGAACTCTGGGCGAGGAAGTTGTAGTGGGTGAGGGCCGAGGATGTCGCCACCACCTTGGCGCCCGAGACATAGATGCCGGCATCGGTCTCCTTGGTGATATGGACGAAAACATCCTTGACGGCATCGGCCGGCTTGTGGCGATCGATCGGCGGATTGACGATCGCGTGGTTCATGAAGAGCACCGATTCCTGAGCACGCTTGTGCCAGGAAAGCGCATTGTCCTTGAACGGCCCATACCAGTCGGCATTGGCGCCGAGCGTGTTCATGAGAGCTGCTTTGTAGTCGGCCGTGCGGCCCATCCAGCCGTAGGACATGCGTGCCCAATCGGCGATGGCACCCTGTTGCGCCACAAGCTCGGCGGAGGATTTCGCCACGCGGAAATATTTGTGAGTGTAGCCGCCCGATCCGGTGTCGGTCGGCGATGTCAGACGTTCCTTGGACTTTTCATCATGCAGCGCATCATACATGCGCGCGATCGAGCGGGCGGAATTGCGCATGGATGGATGGGTGGTCACATCGGCGATACGTTCGCCATTGATGTAGACTTCGCGGCCATCGCGCAGGCTTTCCAGATATTCGGCGCCGGTAAATGGGCGGTTCTTGTCGCCGCGGTGATCTTCAGCTCGCATCTCGTATTCCTCCCTTGAGATCTTGACCGATCCTACGTTTCCGCCGTGGCATCGGCCATGGACAAAGGAGGCAATTCGCTGGTACTTTTTCCGGCATGTCGCAGAAAAACGAAATCCCGAATTTCTTTGTCTATGGCGAGCCGAGCCGCGCGCTCGACGTCGGATTCCTGCATGTCGAAACGGTCATGGACCGAAAAACGCTGCATTTCGGGCATGTGGCTTCCCATAAGCATCCGTCGATGGGGCAGATCACATACTGGTACAAGGGTGGTGGTCATTATCGGATCGAGGATCGGATTTGGAATTTTTCCGCTCCGACCATCAGCTTTGTTCCGAGCAATATCATCCACGGATTCGAGGTTGACGATCAATCGGATGCCATTGTCGTATCCGTATCGGACGATACACTGAAGGCGCTTGCACCCCAGGTGGACGTCAGCCTGGACATGCCGACTTTTCTGACAGGCCGGCCGGAGGATCCGTCCTGGCATAAGCTTGGTGTGCTGCTGGAGATGATCAGCGTCGAATACAGGGAGCGCGGCGGGCAAAGCGAAAAAGTCATGCTGGGATTGATCGGGGTCGTGCTGTCTCTGATGAGCAGGCTCGGCGGCAGCGCCGCGCTGCCATCGGCCTCACCCATGGTCACCCTTGCCTTATCGCTGCGCAGCGCCGTCGATCGGCATTACAAGAGCGATTGGCCGGTTGGCCGCTATGTCGAGCTGCTTGCGACGACGCCGCATCTGCTTGACAAGGCATGTCGCGAGGTTTTCGGGCTCACCGTCAAGGAGATGCTGCTCGAGCGGCGGCTGCTGGAGGCCAAGCGACTATTGATGTTCACCATCCGCTCTGTCGAAGATATCGGCCGCGAGGTGGGGTTCGAGGATCCGGCCTATTTTTCGCGCTTTTTCCGCAAGCGGATGGGAGAGGCGCCGGCAGCATGGCG
Source organism: Rhizobium sp. A22-96 (assembly GCF_053521805.1). Taxonomy (NCBI): domain Bacteria; kingdom Pseudomonadati; phylum Pseudomonadota; class Alphaproteobacteria; order Hyphomicrobiales; family Rhizobiaceae; genus Rhizobium; species Rhizobium sp. A22-96. Next base: position 624,677 of record NZ_JBNWDQ010000001.1, on the reverse strand, counting down.
GCGGCGGAATTTGGAGCGTGGTCCTGCCGGCCGGGATGACGAGGCGTAAACGGCGGCTTTCGGCTAATCAGCTTCTCCGGTAGCGGGTGCGGAACTCGCGCGGCGTGCAGTTTTCCCGCTCGTGAAACAGCCGCGAGAAGTAGAATGCATCGTCGAACCCGATCCTGGAGGCGATGATCTCGATCTTGTCATCCGTCGTCGCCAGCAGTTCCTTGGCGTGGTCCATGCGCACCCGAAGCTGGAAGCCTTTCGGCGGCAGCCCGACTTCCGTCGCCACCTTCCGGCGCAGCGTTGCGGGCGATATGCCGTATTCGGCGGCGAAGGCCGTCATGTCCAGAGGTTCCGTTGCTCGCCTGCGCAGGGCCTCGATGATCTCGGCGATATCAGGCCCTTCATGTGGAGAAGGAGTTATTCCGCTCGGTTGGCGGGCTGACAGAATGACGATCTGGTGCAGCGCCGATGCAGCTGAGGCTCTGGCGAGATTGGTGTCCTCCAGGAGATCGGCGTGAAGGCCGCTGAACAGACGCTGCACGCGATCGAGATTGCGGAGGGGGATAAGCGGAGATTGTTCGCTGATCAGCCGCAGACGCAAGAAGTCGCGCACCAAAGAGCCCTCGAAAAGCGCCCAGCGCTCGCTCCAGCCACCTTCATCCGGCCCATATGAATGTTGGCGGTTTGGAACGAGCCAGAAGAGGGCCGGCCCCTTCACGCTCTGCCGGCCGACGGCCTCGGTTTCGAGGAACCCTTGGCCATGCTCCACCAGGACGGCAGCATAGCTCGGCAATTTTCGTGTCTTCACCGAATGCGTGACATGCTGCCTGCCGCTGCCGGTAACAGCCAGCCCTCCCATGGTTGCGAGAGGTGAGCGATAGATAGCATTCGTCGTTTTCATGGTGAGCGAAAAGTCCAGTATTATTTTCCTCCATGTAGGAAATCAGTTTCAGCAGCTAGATTCAACTGGTCTTCAATTCAGATTTCTGGTGAGTGAAATGTCGATTTCCATGCAGACGACGCGAGGCGATGAGGAAAGCTTCAGCCTTATTGCCAACGGTAAAATCCTGTCGACGGCACCAAATCGGCTCGGTGATCTCACTCCCACCGATCCCGGCATCGGCGTCGCGGCAATCCGCCACCTCTATGAAGAGAATGGCCATGTCTGGCTCAAGGGCTTCTTACCGCGACGCGAGGTCATCGAATTCCGTGGCTGGGTGTTCGGTCATCTGGCCAACACCGGATTGATTGCACCGGGAACAGATCCGCGGGATGGGATCGCCTCAGCGATCGCGCCGGAGAACAGAGCGGTGGATCGCTATCTGATGTCTCTGGTACGTTCGGTGGCCTACGAGGGCTTCTGTACACAACCCCGCATGGCCCGCTTCATGGACGAATTCCTGGCTGGCATTTCCTATCTGCACAAGCGCAAGATCATGCGCCATGTCCGGCCCGGGACGACGACTGCGACGCCGGCGCATTATGATCTCGTCTATCTGCGTGGCGGCACAAGCAGGGTTGTGACATCGTGGATTCCCATCGGCGATATCCCCACAGAAATGGGCGGCCTGACCTATCTCGAGGGATCGCACGCAATCGGCGCGAGGATGGAGCGTGAGTTCAACGAGCAGAACGGAGATCTCAGCCCCGAAGAACGCGTAAGTGCCTATAATCGCAACATGACCGAGGGCGGATGGGTATCGAAGGACCTGCCTGAGATGGCGGAGCGTTTCGACACCCGCTGGCTGATCGCCGACTATGAAGCCGGCGACATCATGCTCCATTCGCCCTTCATGATTCATGCCTCGACCACAAACCAGGACAAGGGCCACCGCCTGCGCCTCTCCACCGATATCCGCTATCAGAACGTCAATGACGAGATCGACGCCCGCTGGAACAACCATTGGAGCCTGGACGACATGCTGTGACTTGAGCCCGCAATTGTCGGCTCAAGCGTAGCCGTTCAAGATACGCTCTATGTCTTCGACCCGGTCGCGCCGGCGCTTGAGGCGCTTGCCGATGCGGCCGAACCAGCGCTTGCGCTTTGTTGCCTCTCGGCTCGCCTGGAGCTGCTCGATGAAGACCTGGCTGACGGCTCCATTCTCGACACGATCGAAGATCCAGCAGAAGGATGCGGGCAATTTAGCCACTCGGAACAGCGATTGGCCGCTCGCCGCATCTTCGGCTATGATCTGCTCAAGAACGAGCTGATCCCACATCTCTGGATTGGCAAGGCATCCCTGCCGCCAGCGTTCCAGCAGCTGCGCCGCCGCGGGCGTGTCGTTGATGAGGATGGTCGCGCTGATCAGGCGTTGATTGCCTTCGTAGTAGGCGGCGATATCGCAATCGAGCTTGTGGAGTTCCGGCCAGGGATTGCGATGGAAGACAGCATCGACGTCGACATAGAGCAGCGGTCCGCGCAGCCTCGCTCTTTCCTGCAACAGAAAACCTGGTTTCAGCCCGGCATTCAGCACCCAGCTGCCAGCACTCGGCAATGCCGTTGCCTGTACCTTGAGACCGATGCGTTCGGCTGAGCGCGACATGCGCTCCTTTTCCTGTTCGTAAAAACTGCCTTCGGTGAAAAATGCAACGATCGGGCCATCGGTGGCAGTCGTCTTCGATTTGCGCTCTGCCAGATCTTGCTCGTTAGGAAAGGGGACGATCAATGCACGCTGCTGGGCTGTCCAGGGGCGGATTTTATTCAGGATATTCAAGAAGGCACCTTTGGGGGTTAGATAGATACGTTCAAATGCCCGCTCGTCTGCCTTCGCAATTCGAGTTCGATGCACTTGTTTCCAAATCCCAACATTTGTGGAGAACTTGCCGGCACCGCCCCTGATGCGCCGCAGGTTCCAAGGACTTTAAGCAGGGTGAGCAGTTTTGTTAGGTCAATTGTAGAAAGGTCACCTCGTTGACGCCGGTCCCGGATTGGCAAATCGCCTGATCTTCGCTAATCGAATGCGCATGTCCGATAATGTTGTCAAATTTGAGCGCCGTCCCAAACCGAAGCCACCGAGACAAACGCCTCCATGGCTGAAGCGTTTGCTGGCGATCATTATCATTGTCGCATTTTTCATAGCGGCATTCACTTACTTCACCCTGAACGGTGGGGCAACCGGGACAACATTCTAATCGATCGTCTTCTTAGCTGTTCCCGCTGGTGTTTCGTTGGGATCGAAACTCCGCCATATGCTTCACTGCTCACATCGTTGAGGCTTTACGAGGCAGCTTTTTCCCGAAATGGCCGAAACTTGGGATGAGTTTGTTCGATATGCCATAAAATCTATAGAGTATATCCGGGTGAGCTGCGGGACCTGATCTTGCTGCTCGGCTGAAGAGCCTTCAAACCGGGAGATGTCAATGAGCGATGTAAACAGAGAGCCTTTGAAGTTCGCCTACTGGGTGCCAAACGTCTCCGGCGGGCTTGTCATCTCGAACATCGAGCAGCGCACGAGCTGGACAATCGACTACAATCGCAAGCTTGCGCAGATCGCCGAAGCGAACGGCTTCGATTATGCGCTGAGCCAGATCCGCTTCACAGCCGGTTACGGCGCCGAATATCAGCATGAATCGGTTGCTTTCAGTCATTCGCTGCTGGAGGCGACGACACGGCTGAAGGTGATCGCGGCCATCCTGCCCGGTCCATGGGCGCCCGCGCTTGCAGCCAAGCAGATCGCCACCATCAACCATCTCACCAACGGCCGTGTTGCGGTCAACATCGTCAGCGGCTGGTTCCGTGGCGAGTTTCATGCCATCGGCGAGCCCTGGCTCGATCATGATGAGCGCTATCGCCGCTCCGAGGAATTCATCCGCGCGCTGCGCGGTATCTGGACCGAGGAAAGCTTTACCTTCCGCGGCGATTTCTATCGCTTCACCGACTATTCCTTGAAGCCGAAGCCGATCGACCCGCAGCCGGAGATCTTCCAGGGCGGTTCGTCGCGTGCGGCGCGCGACATGGCCTCGCGCGTGTCGGATTGGTATTTCACCAATGGCAATACGCCGGAGGAAATCGCCAAGCAGGTCGAGGATATCCAGGCCAAGGCGAGAGACAACGGTCATCATGTGCGCGTTGGCGTCAACGCCTTTGCCATTGTGCGAGATACCGAGGAAGAGGCTAAAGCCGTCCTCGCCGAGATTATCGAGAAGGCCAATCCCGAAGCGGTGAAGGCCTTCGGGCACGAGGTGAAGAATGCCGGCAAGTCCTCGCCCGAGGGTGAAGGCAATTGGGCAAAATCCAGCTTCGAGGATCTGGTGCAGTACAATGACGGCTTCCGCTCGAACCTGATCGGCACGCCACAGCAGGTGGCCGAACGTATCGTTCGCCTGAAGCAGGCGGGCGCGGATCTGATCCTGCTTGGATTCCTGCATTTTCAGGAAGAGGTGGAGTATTTTGGCAAGCAGGTCATTCCGCTGGTGCGTGCACTGGAGGAGGCGGAAGGCACCGTCGCCGTGGCGGCGGAATAGGTTTCTTCCGTGCTCCGAAGCAGCACTGCTGAATTTTCCGAGGGCTTCGCCTGATCATCTTTAGAGACTATTTGAGGTGGGGTCGCCTTCTGCGGGCGGCCCAACCCCATGCCCAAGGCGTTGATAAGATCTCTCTCAATTGCCAGTCACGTTGCTCATCCTATCTGTCTGATCCTGAAGTTTGCCGTTTCGGCGAACGCGGTTCGTTTTGAACTTGCTCTTGTGATCGCAAAAGGCAGACTGCAGTGACCAAATAGCCGGCCGCCATCAATGTTCCTTCTCATTTCGGGCAGCTCTGGGTGAAAGGGCATTTGGCGGCAGATGGCGAAGGTTGCAGGGCATACGGGGCAGAGGGCAGCATAATGGAAATAATCACCACGACCCTCGTCCTTCTTCTGGCGATCGTCGTTAGTGGCGCAGTTTCCCGTGCGATACCGATTGTCCTGCCGCTGCCGCTTATTCAGATTGCGCTTGGAGCAGTCATCGGGCTGTCGGCCAATCTCAGCGTGAGACTGGACCCCGAGATTTTCTTCCTGCTGTTTCTGCCGCCGCTACTTTTCCTGGACGGGTGGCGGATTCCGGCCGACGAGCTTCGGCAGGACATGAATATCGTCGTGGAGTTGGCCCTGGGGCTGGTGATTTTCACCGTCGTCGGCGCCGGCCTCCTCGTTCATTGGATGATCCCTGCGATGCCGCTTCCAGTTGCCTTCGCGCTGGCGGCCGTCATCTCCCCGACTGACCCCATTGCCGTTTCGGCAATTGCGCAAAGGGTGCCGATCCCGCCCCGGATGATGCACATACTCGAGGGCGAATCCCTTCTGAATGATGCGTCAGGTCTGGTCTGCCTCAGGTTTGCGATTGCCGCGGCGCTGACGGGCAGTTTCTCGCTCTACGACGCCACGCTGAGCTTTCTCTGGACTGCAATCGGCGGCCTGGCGATCGGTGTCAGCGTCACCTGGGCCATCACCTGGCTCAGCACGCGAGTTTCGTTGCGTTATGGTGAGGAGAGCGGCTCGCAGATTCTGGTCAGTATCCTCATACCCTTTGCGGCATATCTCCTTGCAGAACAGGTTCATTGCTCCGGCATTCTGGCTGCAGTTTCGGCGGGGACGACCATGAGCGTGGTTGAGAATTCCGGGCGCGCGATGGCGGCAACCCGCGTTCGCCAGCGCGCGGTATGGGACATGATCCAGTTCGCCGCAAACGGCACCATCTTCGTGCTTCTCGGCGAGCAACTTCCGTCGATCGCGGCAAGAGCCTCGGCAACGGTTCAGGTGACGGGGCATCACGAATTCTGGTGGCTCGCGGCCTATGTTGTCGGGCTCACATTCGGTCTTGTCGCGCTACGCTTCACCTGGGTCTGGCTGTCGCTTCATCTGACGCTCTTCCGCCAGAGGCGGCAGCGGCAGACATCCCCGAACTGGCGTATCCTGGCGGCCTTCTCGTTTGCGGGTGTTCGCGGCGCCATCACGCTTGCCGGTGTGTTGACCTTGCCTCTCGCGATGAGCGACGGTTCGCCCTTTCCGGCTCGTGATCTCGCCATTTGCCTTGCCATGGGCGTGATCATCATGTCGTTGATAACGGCAGCACTGTTCCTTCCGCCGTTGCTCAAGAATCTCGAGCTTCCGAAAGATACGAAGCATGAGGAGGACGAGGCGGCGGCCAGGGTCGATGCCGCCCGGGCGGCGATCACGGAAATAGCCCGCCTTCAGCATTCGTTGTCCAAGGGCCATGATGATGCGGACCTCTATGTGGACGTGGCGTCGAGAGTGATGGAGCTCTACCGCGAGCGCATCCGCAACCAATCCGGTGAGGGCGAAGAGCTGGAGCTTTCCAAGCGCATGACCCGCATCGAGATGGAATTGCGACTGGCGGCGGTACGGGCCGAGCGCAGCGAGATCTTTCGAAAGCTCCGGGCAAAGCAGCTCGGCAACGAAATCGCGACCAAGCTCGTGCGGGAGCTGGATATGTTGGAGGCACGGTACGCCGGCTGAAATTTCAAGATCTTGTATCCGGATTTCTCCCTTCTTAGCTGTAGCTTACCGAGGCTTCATGAGCTCGGTCACCGTCACGTCTAATCGGAGTGAGTGATCAAAATGGAAGACAGAACGAAATCTATCGAAACCCTGAGCGCGGAAGAGCGCGAGGAAATCCTGATCGATGTCGCCCGGACATTGGAAGGTGCTGCGCGCGAGGCATTGGTTGAAGGCGACCAGAAGTTCGCGGAATTTTCACGCAATATGGCGGAAGCGATCCGCATCAACGCCGATGAGCTTGCACATGAGGACCCTGAGAACGCTGATAAGGTGTTCCAGCAGGCGAGCGAAGTCATCTCGCACTTCAAGGTAACCCATCCGTACCGGTTGATCAGCACGGCTGTTCACTAATCGCCGCGAGGCGCTATTCGCGGTCATGACAAAGGCGTGGAATGGGGCAGGTGTCCCAGTCCACGCTTCTTCCACATCGCAAGAAATGCTGCCATGGTGGAAGCCGGATGCGGTTCATAGCGTCTGCGCTGCAGCAGGGAGGGGCAAGACCCGAACGGCCATTGTCAACACACGTTTCCATGCGGAAAGTTGCGCGATGACCGAGCCGGAATCTCGTCAAAGCGGGCCTCCGTCTCCGCCGAAAACCTCATTGATCCAGACAAAGCGCGCGGCGATACAGGCGCTGCGCGTGATGATTGCCTGCACGGTCACCTACAGCATCACTCAGTTCCTCAATCTTCAGCAGGGCTATTGGGCCGTGTTCACGGTGCTGATCGTCATGCAAACATCGGTCGGTGCCACGGCCGGCATGGCTGTCGACCGTCTGGTAGCGACGATCGCCGGCGCAGTGCTTGGCGGCGCAGCGGTATTGCTGACGCCGCACGAGCCGCTAGCCATCGGGATCGCCCTTATTTTCGTCGTCGGGATCGCCAGTTTCGCCTCGATGCGCGCACCGCGCCTGCGTAATGCCGGCTTGACCGCGGCGATCGTCATGCTGACCCACTCCCAGGCGGTTCCGGTCGAGGTCTTCATGATCGACCGCATTGCCGAGATCACGCTGGGCGGCGTTGTCGGCGTCCTTGCCAGCCTGTTCATCCTGCCGACCCGGTCTCGCACCGTCGTGCTCGATCGCTTCGCATCGGCACTCGACGTGACGGCACAGATACTGCGAACTTTGGCGGCTGCCGTGGAAAAGGGCGAGGCGGTGTCGGCGACGGAGGCGAATATCGGGCTGCGACAGTCCCTGATGGCGGCCGAGGGGCTACTGGCCGATGCGCAGCGCGAACGCGCGCTTTGGCTCGCAAGGCAGGGCATATCCGACGCCATCCCGCGCTCGCTGTGGCGTATCCGCAATGACATGACCTATGTCAGTCATCTGGTGGAAACGCCATTTCCGGCCGAGGTGGTGAAGGCCATCGGGCCGCAGGCCGCGCAGGTTTTGCGCTCTCAGGCAGGCTTTGCCGAGGCTTGCGGCAAGGCTATGCGCAGCGGCGGCGAGATCGATTCAGAGCTCCTGACCGAAGCCGATAGTAGCCTTGCCGCCGCCTTCGAAGCGTTTCAACATTCCGAGGCCGCTCAGTCGATCAGCTTTAGCGATACAGGCCGCCTGTTTGGCCTTGACTTCACATTGGGCCGCATGCGCCAGAATTTTCTCGATCTTGCCGATCGTATCCGCGAAGGGCAGGGCAACTGACGACGATCGGCCGGCCTGGAAAAGCCGGCCGATCACAGGAAATTACCAGCTCCAGAGCGTTCCATCCGAAAGCCGGGCAACATCGAGATAGGCGCGTCTATAGGGGTATTTCTCTGCCGCCTTCTCGTCGATATCGACGCCATGTCCCGGCTTTTCGCCGCTATAGAGATAACCATCCTTCAAGTGCCATTCGTGCGGAAAGACATTCTTGGCTTCGTCGGGATGGAAGGCATATTCTTGGGTGCCGAAATTCGGCACCCAGCGATCGAAATGCAGCGCCGCGCCCATGGTGATCGGCGACATGTCGGCCGCACCATGGCAGGCCGTGCGGATGTGGTAGAGGCCGGCGAGATCGGCGATGCGCCGCACATGGGTGATGCCGCCGGCATGCAGCGGCGTCGTGCGGATATAGTCGATCAGCTGCTCTTGGATCAGCTGGCGGCAATCATGGATTGAGTTGAAAACCTCGCCGAGCGCGAGCGGCGTGGTCGAATGCTGGCGGATGAGACGATAGGATTCCTGATTCTCGGCTGGAACCGCATCCTCGAGCCAGAAGAGCTTGTGACGCTCGACTTCCTTCGCAAGGCCTGCCGCTTCCTGCGGCGTCAGGCGATGATGGACATCATGCAGCAGATGCAGCTCGTAGCCGAAGCGGTCACGCAGATGGTCGAGAAGCTGCGGCAGAAAACGAAGATAGGCCGGCGTGTCCCAGAGCGTCTCACGCGGCTTGTCCTCGGCCTGCGCCAGGGAACCGACCTTTTCGACGCCGTAAGTGATCGGCAGGCCGGGGACGGCGCTTTGCACGCGGATCGCCTTCCAGCCTTCCTCCTTGAAGGCGGCAACCTTGTCGGCCGTTTCTTCGATCGTTTCGCCATTCGCGTGGGTATAGGTCAGCATGTGGGTGCGGCTGGCGCCACCGAGGAGCTGGTAAAGCGGCATATTCGCCGCCTTGGCCTTAATGTCCCAGAGCGCCACGTCGACAGCGGCGATCGCTGCCATGGTGATGGGACCACGGCGCCAATAGGCGCCCTTGTAGAAATACTGCCAGATGTCCTCGATCTGCGAGGCGTCGCGACCGATCAGGCAGGGGACGAGGTGATCCTGAAGATAGGAGGCGACGGCCAGTTCACGACCGTTCACCGTGGCGTCGCCGATTCCGTAAATGCCCTCGTCCGTCTCGATCTTGAGCGTGACGAAGTTACGGCCGGGCGAGCAGACGATGACCTTCGCATTAGTGATTTTCATGGGAAACCTTTCTTGGTCTTTAGGCGAAATCAGGCCTTCGGATCGGGGATCTGCTCGATGCGGCCGAGGACGAAGACGTAGGAGACGATGCCGATTGCCAGCATGACGCCAGCCAGAAGGAAGGCGCGGCTGAAGGATTGCGTGGCGCCGACGATGAAGCCGGTGATGATCGGCGCGGCGATGCCGGTCACGCTGTTGAGGAAGTTCATGATACCGCCGATGGTGGCGGCACCGCCCTTGGGCGCGATCAGCGACGGGATGGACCAGCCGGCCGGCGCGGCGGCGGCGAGCCCGCTCAGCGAAATCGTGATCCAGAAGATCGCCCAATAGGGATCGGCCGTCAGCCCTGCGCCGACAACCGCAAGGCCCATCAGCATGCCGAACACGATGATCGTCTTGCGAACCTGCGATTCGTCATGACCCTTGCGGATGAGATGGTCGATGAGCCAGCCGCCGATCAGCAGATCCGAGGCTGTGGCGAAGATCCAGGGTATCGTCGTGAAAGTTGCCGACTTCAGGATGTCCATGTGCATCTCCTTCACCAGATAATCCGGCAGCCAGAAGATGAAGAGGGCGAAGGCATAGCCATAGGCGGCAAAGCCGATCGAAAGGCCCCAGACCTTGCGATTGCGCAGGAGATAGCCAAGCATGCCGACGGCATTGGCAGCAGCTTCGCCTTCCTGGGCGGCTCCGCCGGCCTTGAGATAGGTCCGCTCCTCGCTCGACAGGTTCTTGTCGGCGCTGGGATCGCGATAGAACAGCCAGAACATCGCAAAGAAGACGAAGCTGATGATGGCTGTGGCGACGAAGCCACCGCGCCAGCCGAAATGCAGCATCAGGAACGCAACCAGCGGGATGGCGATGACGTTGGAAAACTTCGCGGCGGCATCAAAGAGAGCCGTTGCGAGACCCCGTTCATGGCGCGGAAACCAATAGCCCGTCGCCTTGGAATTGGCCGGAAAGCCTGGGGTCTCCGCCACGCCGAGAAGCATGCGGGATAGAAAGAGCGTCGACATGCCCGTCGAAAAGGCCGTGATCACCGAGGCGATGCCCCAGGAGAAAGTGCTCCATCGCATGACGCGCTGAACACCGAAGCGGTCGAGCAGCATGCCCACGGGGATTTGCAGAAAGCCGTAGGTCCAGCCGAAGGCGCTGAACAGGATGCCCATCTCCGCCGGCCCGATGTGAAACTCATCCTGGATGAGCGGCGAGGCGACGGTGAGATTCACCCGATCAAAGTAATTGACGAGAACGCCGATCGCGAGCAGCCCGGCAATCCACCAGCGGCGATTGGTGGACGGGCGCTGCAGAGCTTCGGCAGTGGTTGTGTGTTCGATTGCCATAATTCCTCCCCTTATGAAATATCACGCTAGTAATCTGAAATTTCACATGAGGCAATAAATTTGATATATGCAGCCGAAAGTCAATGCCGATCCCTGTGGATCGGATATGAGAAGCGACGGCCAGGCCGGGCGAGAGAAGATCGACAGCGCGATGACGAAGAAAGAAAAGCAACCCCGGAGCCTGTCGGAAGAAGCCTATGATCGCCTCGAAAGCATGATCGTTTCGACGGAGCTGCTGCCGGGCGCGCGCTACACAATCCAGCAGTTGCAACAGCAATCCGGCCTCGGCCGTACGCCCGTTCACGATGCGGTCAAGCGCCTTTCCAGCAACCAGCTCATTCACGTCAGCCCGCGCTCGGGTCTGCGTGTAGCGCCGGTCAATCTGGCGCAGGAGAGGACATTGCTGCCCCTGCGCACGGAGATGGAAGTGATCGGCTGCGGGCTGGCGAGCGAGCGGGCGACGCCGCAGGATCATATGATCCTCAGGACCTTCATCGCGGATATGGAGGCTTCAAAGGCCGATCTCAGCCTTGAGCGGTTCAACTTCACCGATCGGCTACTCAACAAGGCAATCCTGACGGCATCCGGGGAGCCGCTTCTCGCCAACACGCTCATCCCGCTTCAAACGCTCTATCGCCGCACCGGCTGGATATTCCATACCTATCTCGGCCCCAGTGCGTCGATGGAAACGATGATCGAGAGCCATATTTCGCTGCTCCGTCTCATCGTGTCGGGAGACCGCGCCCGCACGGAGAAGTTCGTGCGCGAGATGATGGTCGATCTCGGCGAGATGCTGCTGCAGGTGCGCCAGTCGATCGACCCAGCAACGCTCGACGTCAGTCTGGCCGACATGGCGGTGCGAACGGGAATTGCCGGCCCGATCGCCTGATCGAACCGGCATTTCGGAAATCTCTGTGCGATGCCGGTTGAGCGGCACCGTATGGGCTTCCATGATTTGAGGCAAATGTCCCGGCTCAGGCGGGCTGCAGGATCTTGCCCGTGGCAGTATCGGCGATGCGCCGCCCGTTGGCATCGAACAGGCAGACGCGCTCTGCTTGCGGCTGCAGCCAGACGATTTCATCGGGCTCCATGCTGATCCGCTCGTGGAAAACGATGACGATTGTCTGCTCGCCGACTTTCGCTGTCACTTGCGTTTCCGAACCCAGCGGCTCGACCACCACGACGCGGGCCGGAATGCCTGTATTGGCAGGCGAGATGGCGAAATATTCCGGGCGAATGCCATAGATCGCATCCGTGCCTGCCATCTCGGCGGCGCCAGCGGGCAGGGGCAGCATGATGCCGTCATTCGTTCTGAAGACGGCCCGGCCGGCGGCATTATCGAAGCGTCCTTTCAACAGATTCATCGCCGGAGAGCCGATGAACTCGGCGACGAATGTACTGTGAGGGTTGTCGTATAGCTCCAGTGGCCTGCCGACCTGCTCGATGCGGCCGCCATTCATCACGACGATGCGGTCTGCCATGGTCATCGCCTCGACCTGGTCGTGAGTGACATAGACCGTGGTCGTGGCAAGACGACGATGCAGGCTCTTGATTTCGGCGCGCATGGCCACCCGAAGCTTGGCGTCGAGGTTGGACAAGGGTTCGTCGAACAGAAACACCTGCGGATTGCGCACGATCGAGCGGCCCATGGCCACACGCTGCCGCTGCCCGCCTGAAAGTTGGCGCGGATAGCGCCCGAGCAGCTCGGTGAGGCCGAGGATCTGCGCCGCCTGCTCCACACGCTTCTGCTTCTCCGCTTTCGGTGCACCGGCGAGCGTCAACGAGAAGGCCATGTTCTCGGCAACCGTCATATGCGGATAGAGCGCATAATTCTGGAAGACCATGGAGATATCGCGCTGTTTGGGCGGCAAGTCATTGACCACGCGCCCGCCGATACTGATCGTGCCGCCACTGATGTCTTCGAGTCCCGCGATCATCCGCAGCAAGGTTGACTTTCCGCAGCCGGAAGGGCCGACGAGAACGACGAACTCTCCATCTGCAATATCGGCGGAGACACCGTGGAGGACATCCACGGCGCCATAGGCCTTGCGCGCCTTGTCAATGGTGACGGTTGCCATCATACCGCTCCGATCCGGATCTCGTTCGACGAAAGCGCCCCTTCGTGGACAAGCAAGCCGACGCCGCCATCGCGGAACGCATCGGGGGAGGTGTCTTCGGCCGTCAGTGAGACGCCGTCGGCCTCAAAGGTGATGCGTGTGCCCTCCGCCTTGACCTTCATTGCGATGTGCTTCTCGAATTCCGTCTTGAAGGCGGTTTCGGCCAGCACCTTCGTATCCTCGTCGCGCACCCGCACGATCTGCATCTTGCCGTCGCGCGTGACGCGAGCGCCGTAATAGCGGCGCAGGCCCTGTGTGCGCACGGCGAGGCCGCCGTAATTGCCGAGGTGGATCATCACGTTGCCGGAGGCCTGATAATCGGTCCATTGGCGCGTGCCGTGGATGATGATGCCTTCGCCGCGGTTCTGCGCGATGCGGAATGCGGCCGGGAAGCGCTTCGAGAAGAAGCTTGCGCCGTTGACCCAGGCCATGCGCCAGAAATCGCCATCGCCGGCCGGGCGCTTGAGCGTGAGGTTCGGTGTCCCATCCCAGCGGATATAATCGACGATCAGCCGTCCGTCGGCGCGCCTGTCGGTGCTTGTTACGACAATGCCGAGCTCGGCGATCGGCTGACCGCCGGTGTCGGGAAGGGTCCATTGGAGCAGAGCTTCAGCGCCAGCCTGAACGACAACCGGCTCTGCGTCGATATCGCGAAGCTGGTCGCGTTCGTCATAGACCCGGATGCGCAGGCGCGCTTCGATCGTGCCGCGATTGCGCTCGTCGGCTTTCACGCGCGCCTTCAGTTTCTGGCCGGAATAGAGGAGCGGCGTCGCCATCAGATCGTAGGTCCGCATGTCGAGCATTTCACGCGGGGAGAAAGTCGGTGTCGTCACGACGGCGCTTTGTGAGGGGCCGAGTGCTTCATAGTCGATAGTCAGCGCGCGGCTGCCTTCGAACTCGGTATTGCCGATGCGGACGGAGTTTGTGGCATCGAGATCCGCCTGCGGACGGAAGCCCTGCTGGCTGCCGGGAAGCGAGAAATGGAATTGCGCACCATTCTTGGGTGCCTCAAGGGAGGGGCGACCCGCCAGCTGCATGCCGAGATTGGCAAGAAAATAGGCCTGGCGAACGGCGTCGTTGATGGAGTTGCCGCCGTCGGCCGACGAGATGAGCATGCGGTCGGCGATCGGGCCGCGGAAATCGGGACCTTCCGAGAGGCCGTCGAGCCCGTTCATGATACCAAGCAGGCAGCCGACATTGCCGGCATTGCAGTCGGTATCCCAGCCTGACGTGTTGACGATCATCTGCGCCTTCTGGAAGTCATCAGGTGCATAGAGCACCGACATGATCATCAGCGCATGATTGGGCACGACATGGCAGTTGCCGGGATATTTGTCGTAGCCGTATTTGTCCTGGATCTTCTGGCGTGTATCGCGCCAATCCGGATGAGCCTTGTGCCAGGCGCGGATGTCGGCGATCAGCCGGGCAATCAGGCTGTCGCTCGGGATCTGCTTCAGGCCGGTATCGATGAGGTGGTCGATGTCGGAGGCGACGAAGGCTTCGGCTTCCATCGCGGCCCAGAGCATGGCGGCGTAGACGGATTCGCCGTCATGGCTGACCTTGCCCGCCTGGTCGGCAAGCCTGGCCGCCAGTTCCGGCTGACCGGGGGCCACCATGGCCCAGCCATCGATGAAGATCTGCGCGCCGATCTGCTCCGCAACGGCCTGACCATTCGTGGCGATCGAGCCGGAATGCGGCGCGGGCACGCCCTTCTTGAGATTGAGCCAGGCGGTGTGCTCGGTGGAATTGCCGTTGCCGCCCCACCAGAGGATGGCGCGTTCCTCGACGATGTAATTGAGCCAGGCCTTGCCGATCTCCTCGGCCGAGAGGTCAGGCTTGACGCCATAATCCTCAAGCGCGCGAACAAAAGTGAAAGTGCCGGCCACGTCGTCATCGGTCACAACGAGCGGCTGGTTCAACCGTTCATGCACGTAATATTCGATAGGGCCGAGCTCCTCCATGATCTTCTGATAGGTCCATCCCTCGAAAGGGCGGCCCAGATAGACACCGATGAGCTTGCCCAGGACGCCTGCATAGACGCGTTCGAGATAGTCGTTCGGAAGCTGCATTGCTCACTCCATATGTACTTGAAAATGATTCAACCTTTGACCGAGCCGCCGGCCATGCCCTCGATGAAGCGCTTCTGCATGAAGACAAAAAGCACCACGACCGGCACGACGATGATGAGGGCGGCAGCCATGATCTCGCCCCAGTCGGAGCTGTATTGGCCGGACAGGAGAAAGAAGGCGATGACGGCCGTCGTGTTCTCCTGCTTCTGCAGGAAGGTGGTGGCGATCAGGAATTCGTTCCAGGAATTCAACCCGATGATCAGCGCCACGGTCAGAATGCCCGGCGAGACGATGGGGAGCATCACGCGCCAGAAGACCTGCCAATGCGTGGCGCCATCGACAATCGCCGCCTCCTCAAGCTCCTTCGGCACCGCAATGAAATAGGTCCTGAGCAGCATCACTGCGAAGGGGCTGTAAAGGGCGGTATAGATCAGCGCCACGCCGAAGATGTTGTTGATCAGGCCGAGTTTTGCGAAGCCGAAATAGAGCGGGAAGATGTAGAGCTGGATCGGCGCCGTTGTCGTTGCCAGAAGGTAGAAGGTGAAGATCTTCCAGCTTTTGATCTTGCGGCGTGCGATCACATAGGCGGTCAGCGACGAGGTCGAGCAGACGAGCGCGATGGTCGTGCCCGAGACGATCAGCGAATTGATGAAGGTCCTCGAGAATTTCGCGTGGTTCCAGGCATTGGCGAAGTTCTGCCAGCGGATCTGCTGCGGCAGGCCGAGCGGGTTCTGGACGATCTGCGCCGCCGGCTTCAGCGAATTGAGCACCAGAAGGGCGATAGGGAAGAGCGCGATAAAGGCAAAGATGCCCAGAAGGATGTAGCAGACCCAGAGGGTCAGGCGGCTTTCGACAAGTCTCATTGCTCGCCCTCCTTGGTTTGGATGCGAACATAGAAGAACGTGCCGACCAGTCCGAACAGGCTGATGACCAACGCTGCGGCTGCCGCCTGTCCGACGTTCAGATCGTAGAAGGCCTTGCGGTAGGCGAGCGTTGAAAGCAGCTCACTCGAAAAGGCCGGACCGCCCTGAGTGAGGATATAGACGAAATCGAAGGCCAGCAGCGACCAGATGACGGTCATGATCATCAGCAGCATGATGGTCGGCTTGATGCCGGGAAGCAGCACGTAGCGCATCATCTGGAAATAGGTGGCGCCTTCGATGCGGGCCGCCTCGATCTGCTCTTGCGGCACCTGGCGAAGCGCCGCGTAGAAGATCACGCACAGAAAACCCCACCAATGCCAGAGGTCGACAGTCGCGACACCGAAGAGGGCGAGCGGCGGCTGGGTCAGCGGATTGGGGATCGGCAGGCCATATTTCTTGAGAAGCCCGAAGACGCCGGTGACCGGGCTATAGATCATACCCTGCCAGATGCGGGCGGTAATGGCCGTGGCAATAACGACGGGCAGGAAATAGACGACCTGAAAGAAGTTGCTGCCGCGACGTACGATCAGCAGCATCGAAGCTGCCAGCAGTCCCATGAAGATCGGCACGGTCAGGAAGACCAGCATCCAGATGATGTTGTTGCCAAGCGCCGACCAGAAGACGCGATCGGCGGCCAGGGCGCGAAAATTGTCGAGACCAGCAAAGGTGGGGGCCGAAATGCCGTCCCAATTGCAGAATGCGAGCGCCACCGTCAGCAAGGCTGGAACGAGCACGATGGCGACGTTGATGATCATCGTCGGGACGAGATAAAGTCGATGCATGATATCCTCCGGGGAAGGGCGGCGCGCCTTGCGCCGCCCTGCTGCGGTCCAGTTAGACGCGCGGCGGGACCGCGGGCGCCTTGCCGGCGTCGCGTTCCTGCTTGAAGGTCTCGTCAAGCTTCTTGAGGAAGTCGGCTGAGGTGGTTTTCTTGAGCCAGACCTCCTCCATGCCGCTGACCAGATAAGTGTCCGTCGCCGGCGGAAGGAAGGTCCAGGTCGTATAGCCATACTTGCCGTCGCTGACGGCGGCAGACAGTTCCTTCATTGCCTCCTCATAGAGAGGCAGCACCTTATCGGACAATTTGACCTTGGAAAGATCGGCCAGCGGCAGGTTCCATTCGCCCTGCCAGGCGGAATTGATCTTGCTGTAATAGTCATCCGAGAAAATGTAGTCGAGAACGGTGGCTGCTCCATCGGCATTGCTCGATTTGGCATTGACCGACAGTGTCGAGCCGATGCCGAGCGCAAAAATGGGGTCGCCCTTTTCACTGGGGAAGCCGACAAAGCCCGGCTCTGCATTGTTTTGCGGGAAGTAGGTCTGGACGTTGGTAAAGTTCCAAGTGCCGGTCGGAGCCATGCCGGCCTGGCCAGTAGCGACCTGGGCGAAGGCCTGCTCGAGCGTCAATGAGAAGTAGTTTTCGCCGAAGTAACCCTTGTCCCACCACTCGGCGAGCTTGTCGATCGAATGCACGAAAGCCGGATCGGTCCAGGGGATGGCGCCCGTCAGCGCCTTGTAGACATTCTCCGGCCCTGCGATCGAATTGAATGCGATTGACACGTAATGCTCATTGGCGGGACGCCAATCGGCATTGCCGGCGCCGAAGGGAACGAGACCCTTGGCCTTCATCTCCTCGGCAAGTGCCTCGAATTCGGCGAGTGTCACCGGCACATTCCATTTGTTCTGGCTGAACAATGTCTTGTTGTAGAAGAGGCCGAGGGTTTCATAGGTCTTGGCAAGGGCATAGAGCTTGCCGTTATAACGGCCGAGGTCGAGGAAGAGCGGCAGCAGGCGCTCGTTCCACCCGTATTTCTTGGCATAATCGTCCAAAGGCAACAATTGGCCAGCCTGGGCCATGGATGCGACGTAGCTCGGACCGGCCGTGAAGACGACATCGGGGCCGGTGCTGGCCAGCATGGCGACGCGCAGTTGCTTGTCGAGGTCGGAGCCGCGGAAATCGATGCTCAAAAGGTCCTCGGGATGAGCAGCGTTGAACGGATCGACCAGGATATTCTTGAGATTATCCTGGTTTTCCGGCGACGCGGACTCATACCAGAAGGATACGGGTTTCTGATCCGCCGCAAATGCGAGGCGGGACATGAGCGGCATGGCGGCAAGGCCGAGGCCGGCCTTCAGAACTGTACGTCTATGCATCGGTTTTCTCCTCCCGATTTGCTTTTATTCGTTGTTCGTCGAGCCCCTGACGATGAGGTCGAAGGGCATTTCGACAGCGGTTCCTGCACCGGTCTTCTCTCCGCGCAGGCGCTCCATGAGCGTCTGCGCGGCACGTTCTCCCATTTTCCACTGAAACTGCGCGACCGTCGTCAGCGTCGGGGTGACGAGCTTGGCGGCAGAAATGTCGTCAAAACCGACGACCGCGATGTCCTCCGGGATCCGAATGCGGCGCTCGCGCAGGGATTGCATCACGCCGATCGCCATCAGGTCGTTTGCGGCGAAGATCGCGGTCGGCTGAAAATCGCCCTCGAGGATGCTCTCGGCCGCGCGAATGCCTCCCATTTCGGAAAACTCGTCGTCGATGACGACATGGTCGGGATGACCGAACCCGGCCAGCGCGGTGCGATACCCCTCGATCCGATGGGCCTGCGGACCGCCGCGACCGGCGACAAGCGCGATGCGCTTGTGCCCAAGGGAGAGCAGATACTCCGTCACCGCCTGAGCCGCCGCGCGACTGTCGACATAGATATCGTCGACGGGGATGCCTCCGCCGCGTTTTTTCGACGATTCAATGCGTACCACGGGAACGCCGGCTTCGAGCAGGGGACTAAAGTCCTTTGCCTTCAAGGTGAAGAAGACGCCGATCACGCCGTCCACTCTTCCCTGCCGCGCCCAGTCGAGAAAGTGACGCTCGCGTTCCGGCGTTCCGTCGGTGTTGACCGTTATGACATCGTAATTCAGCCCGTCGGCGATTGATTGTATGCCGCGGATCAGTGACGGATAGAACGGGTTGGTGATATCGGGCACGATGCAGGCGATTGTCATCGAACGGCTGGTTTTCAAAGCTTGCGCGAAGCGGTTCGGGACATAACCGAGATCTTTCGCGGCCTTTGTGATCCGCTCCCATGTCTCCGCCGGAATGGACGCGCCGCCGCCGCTCAGCACCATGGAGACGGTGGCCTGAGAGACCCCGGCAGCCTTTGCGACATCTTTTTGCGTTGCTCGGCTGTTCATCGTCATCCATTTAGTTATACGTATTAGTGATACGTATCAATAAGCGGTCAAAATTTTGCTGTCAAGCACCGCATGGTGGTGATCGGATAATCGGCACGCGCGAACAGAGGTCGACCTAAGAGCCAAAGTCACGATGATTGGGGCTTTCGCGCTAGGGGCGATCGGCACGCTCAGTGCCATCGGTATTTACTCGGCCTGATTTTGTAGTGATCTTTTTGCAATCCATTAAGGGTTGCAATCTAGAATGCTAAATCATGTTGGGGATGCCGCGCAGACACGATCTGGACTTCGTCAGGGTTGCAGCGTTTATGCTGCTGATCCTCTATCACGTCAGCTTGATGTATAATTCGAGGACCTTTCTGCTGAAGGCGCCGGACAGTTCGCCGGTCTTCGACGTGATCCATCTGTGGACACATCCCTGGCGCATGTCTTTGCTATTCCTTATTTCAGGCGCTGTGACAGGTATGCTGTTGAAGCGGCATTCTCCTGACGCTTTGCGGAGTGCGCGCACGAGACAGTTGCTGATGCCCTTCGTTTTGGGTCTTCTGTTCCTGATTCCTCCGCAGATGTACGTGTGGCTGCGTGCCGATCAGGGCGTCGACATCAGCTTTACAGATCTTCTCTGGCACTATGCGACCTTCACTCCGGTCTCCTTACCGAATGGCGGGCAGGCATTGCTGATTGGCCTGCAGCACCTGTGGTATTTGGCCTATCTGTGGCTCTATACCGCGCTGATAACGCTTGCCGTATCCATATGGCCAAACCTGTTGTCTACGGTTGGAAATCGCTTGGCGGTATGGCTATCGGGTCGCTGGATGCTGATGATGCCGGCCTTGCTTTTCGTTCTGCTCAAGCTTTTGCTGAGACCGGCGTTTCCGCCGACGCTGGATATCGTAACCGATTGGTACAACCACGCCGCTTACCTGCTGTCCTTCCTGCTCGGCGCGATTATGACAAGCCGCGACGATTATTGGGATACCATCGTCCATATGCGAAGGCCGGCAATGATCCTGGCCGTCGTATGCGCGGTCGGTCTGACATTGCTCTTTCCCGCCTTGCCGTCGGATACGCCCGAAATTTGGCGTGTGGCCACGGGGAGAGTGTTCGGCGGCATCTTCCAATGGAGTGCCATCGTGGCGATTCTCGGCTATGCGAGAATTTGGTGCAGGTCCGAAAATGCCGTTGTCCGTTATCTCAACAAGGCAATTCTCACCTATTATGTGCTGCACCAAACGGTCATGTTGCTCATCGCCTATGAGCTGGATCGGGCAGGGCTGCTGTCAGCATCGTCTTTCCTACCGATCGCGGTTGCGACCTTCGCAGTCTGTGCCCTGTCATATGAGCTGAAGCGTCGCTTGGAAGCTTCCTGGAAAGCCGTGTTTCCTGCGCGGACCGCCTAAAGCGGTCACCGGTTCGAATTTCCTCATTGTTTGATGGAATGGAGAGCCGGTCCGAGCGACCGGCTCCCTTCTTATAGAGTGGATACTACTTGCGCGCCGCCCTTAATGGACTGCACCGGAGCCGCCGGCCGCGACAATTGCAAAGGGCTGTCCCTCGACGGGAATGCTGCGAATCTCCTTCAACGTCTCGCCGTCGATCAAGCGCACCAAGCTATGGCGTGGATCGGTAATGGCGATGAGATTGCCGGCCATGGCAAGGCGTGGTCGCGGATCGCGCCAATGGCCATCCTTGCTGTAGGGTTCAGTCACGCTCCCTGATTTCGTGATGCCGCCTTCCACCACATCGATGCGATGCAGGTTTCCGTCTTCCGTGAGGACATAGGCATGGCGTGGATCAGCCGCATCGAGCACGAAGTCGATACGCCGTGTCGGCAACTCGATCAGCTTGTAGGGCTCGGCCTTGTTATCGGGGTCGATGAGGACGATGTTCCGTTCCCCATAATTGCCCAGGAAGAATTGCATGGACGTGCCGCCGAGCAAGGTCGAGACCTTGCCTTTCGGCATATCGGAACCATAGGCGAGCATCTCGATCTTCGGGCCGTCAATACCGCCGGGGCGAACGACGAGGACGCCTTCCTCGCAACCGAAGGCAACCAGCCGGGCGGATGTCGCCTCACCATGTAGGCCGGTGCAGGTTTCGACCTGTCCGACCTGCTCGCCTTTGCGGTCGAGCACCCGCAGGCCCAGGCGCGGTGGCAATTCGCCATCCTTGACGGGGACGGCCGTGTTCGGCACTGACACCAGGAGATGGTTGCCCATCGGGACAGCAGCGCCGTGATGTGCGGCAGTGGTGCCGAATGCACGGATGTCGGCTTTGTCCCTGGTGAGGTCGGCTTCCGAGAGGAGATCGAATTTACCGCCGCGATCGTAGAAGATCGCCACATCGTCGCCGTGGGTGACAACGTGACCAGGCTTTTCGCCCTTGATTACCGTCGAGTGCAATTTCGGATCGGAAAGCTCGATATCACGATGCTCTCCATGGTCGGAAAGCGATATGCCGGTGTCTAGCGCGTGCACAACATTCTTTTCGCCCTGTACGGCAAAGACTGTCCTGCCGGATTGGCTCAACGAAAGTGCGGCATATCCGTCGATGTCGAAGCGGCTGATTTCCTTGCCACTCTCGAGGTCTACGACATGGACGACGGGTAAGCTATGATCGGCGATGAATAACCTCCAGCTTTCCGTCTTGCTTTCTTCATCTGCGACGGACGGAAATGGAAACAGCAATGCGCAGGCCAGCGACGAGGCCGCAAGGAGAGTGCCGGGATTGGAGCGGGACATGAATGATCCTTTATGTAATAACATTACATATAAATTGTTATAAAGTAACGCTGCAGTTGTCCAGCCCCGCAGATGCAGGGTTTGGTGGTGCTATCCACAAATTATCAACATTGAAATCCGTGGCGGCGCGCGGAACCAGTTGACGCAATTTTAACCTCATATACTATATATAGTGTTCGAGGTTCCTTCGATTCGCAAGGATTGGAGGCTAAGACGGGAATTCGGTCGGCGGTCATGATGATTGCCAAGCCGGAGCTGCCCCCGCAACTGTGAGCGGCGAGCGTTCGTTCGACATGGCCACTGAGACACTTGTGTCTTGGGAAGGCGAGATTGAATGCTGCGACCCGCGAGCCAGGAGACCTGCCTCGAGCATAACGTCCACGGGCGGGGTGTCCGGATGGCGAGCGTGGATCTGTGCGGCATGATTGCTGTTACCCTCGCTCCCGCGAAGATCCCGCAAGAATAACTTCGGGGTGAAGTCCATGTTTTTGAGTACCGATAACCGGCTACGCGAGTGACGGCCTTCTAACCGGCCAGTCTTCGACCGCATCCGTCTCCATTTTTCATCCTGCAACACGGGCATCGACTAATGCCCGAACGCATCTGCACGCCTATCACTATACGAGGATATCCAATGAGCATTACCGTCTACAGCAAGCCCGCCTGCGTCCAATGCACCGCGACGACCCGCGCTCTCGATCGCCAGGGTATCGATTACACCATCATTGACGTGTCCACCGATAGTGAAGCCTATGAGCTCGTGCAGGGCCTCGGCTATCGTCAGGTACCGGTTGTCATCGCCGGCGAGCAGCATTGGGCCGGTTTCCGCCCTGACATGATCAGCTCTCTCGCCTGAGGAACCAGGCGGTGGGCGAGATCGTCTATTTCTCCAGCAGATCCGAGAACACCCATCGCTTCGTTGCCAAGCTCGCCTTGTCGGCCGCTCGCATTCCTCTCAATGCGGGAGAAGAGCTTCGAGTGGCCCGTCCTTACGTTCTCATTGTCCCTACCTATTGTGGTGAAGGTGGCAAGGGTGCCGTGCCCAAGCAGGTTATCCGCTTCCTCAATGATGCGGATAACCGTTCAAACATCCGCGGGGTCATTGCCGCGGGCAACAGCAACTTCGGGGCGACCTTCGGTATCGCCGGCGACATCATCTCCACCAAATGCCAGGTGCCTTACCTCTACCGGTTCGAGCTGCTGGGTACGGACGATGATGTCGTGAATGTCAGACACGGATTGGAACGATTTTGGACACGCTAACGCTCGACCGGCCAGCGAAGGCCACGGAAACGGCACTGGACTATCACGCCCTCAACGCCATGCTGAACCTCTATGACGAGCAGGGGCAGATCCAGCTCGACAAGGACCGCATGGCGGCCAAGCAGTATTTCCTGCAACACGTCAACCAGAACACCGTCTTCTTCCATAACTTGCGGGAAAAGCTCGATTATCTGGTGACCGAGGGCTACTACGAGCAGGAAGTGCTGGACCAATATTCGTTCAACTTCGTGCGCGATCTCTTCGATCACGCTTACGCGAAGAAGTTCCGTTTTCCGACGTTCCTCGGCGCTTTTAAATATTACACCAGCTACACGCTGAAGACTTTCGACGGTAAGCGCTATCTGGAGCGCTATGAAGACCGCGTCTGCATGGTTGCGCTGGCGCTGGCGCGCGGCAATGAGCAGCTTGCCCACGATATGGTGGACGAAATCATCTCCGGCCGCTTCCAGCCGGCGACGCCGACCTTCCTCAATGCCGGCAAGAAGCAGCGCGGCGAGCTGGTTTCCTGCTTCCTGCTGCGTGTCGAAGACAACATGGAGTCGATCGGCCGCGCCATCAATTCCGCCCTGCAGCTTTCCAAGCGCGGTGGTGGCGTGGCGCTGTCTCTCACCAATATTCGCGAGGCCGGTGCGCCGATCAAGCACATCGAGAACCAGTCCTCCGGTATCATCCCGGTGATGAAACTGCTCGAAGACTCCTTCTCCTACGCCAACCAGCTTGGTGCTCGGCAGGGTGCGGGTGCTGTCTATCTCAACGCCCATCACCCTGACATTATGCGCTTCCTCGATACCAAGCGCGAGAATGCCGACGAAAAGATCCGCATCAAGACGCTGTCGCTCGGGGTGGTCATTCCCGACATCACCTTCGAGCTCGCGAAGAACAACGACGATATGTATCTGTTCTCGCCTTATGACGTGGAACGGGTCTATGGCGTGCCGTTCACGGAAATTTCGGTGACCGAAAAGTACCGCGAGATGGTGGCTGACAGCCGTATCCGCAAGAAGAAGATCAAGGCGCGCGACTTCTTCCAGGTGATCGCCGAGATCCAGTTCGAGAGCGGCTATCCCTACATCATGTTCGAGGACACGGTGAACCGTGCCAACCCGGTTGCCGGCCGCATCACCATGAGCAATCTGTGCTCGGAAATCCTGCAGGTCAGCGAAGCCAGCGAATATAGCGAAGACCTCTCCTATACCCATTTGGGCAAGGACATCTCATGCAACCTCGGCTCGCTCAATATTGCCGCCGCGATGGACAGCCCCGACTTCGGCAAGACGATCGAGATGTCGATCCGTGCGCTGACGGCGGTCTCCGACATGAGCCACATCTCGTCGGTGCCTTCGATCGAGAAGGGCAATGATGACAGTCACGCCATCGGCCTCGGCCAGATGAACCTGCACGGCTATCTCGCCCGCGAGCGCATCTTCTACGGCTCGGAAGAGGGTGTCGATTTCACCAATATCTACTTCTACACGGTGACCTATCACGCCATCCGCGCCTCGAATCTCCTGGCGGTCGAACGCGGACAGAGCTTCAAGGGCTTCGAGAATTCGAAATATGCCTCCGGCGACTATTTCGACAAATATACCGATCAGGCGTGGGTGCCTGCGACCGAACGCGTCGCCGAACTGTTCGAAACGGCTGGTATCGCCATCCCGACGCAGGAAGATTGGGCGCAGCTGAAGCAGGCCGTGATGAAGGGCGGTCTCTATAATCAGAACCTACAGGCCGTGCCTCCAACCGGTTCTATTTCCTACATCAACCACTCGACCTCCTCTATCCATCCGATCGTCTCCAAGATCGAAATCCGCAAGGAAGGCAAGATCGGCCGCGTCTATTATCCGGCCGCCTTCATGACCAACGACAACCTCGATTACTATCAGGATGCCTACGAGATCGGGCCGGAAAAGATCATCGACACCTATGCGGCGGCGACGCAGCATGTCGATCAGGGTCTGTCGCTGACACTATTCTTCCGCGATACCGCGACCACGCGCGATATCAACAAGGCGCAGATCTACGCCTGGAAGAAGGGCATCAAGACCATCTACTACATCCGCCTTCGCCAGATGGCGCTGTCCGGCACCGAGGTGCAGGGCTGCGTTTCCTGCGCCCTTTGATTTCCGGTTTGAAAAAGGACATTCCCGTGAACATGCAATTCAAGCCGGTAAGCCGTATCCGTGCCATTAACTGGAACCGCATCGAGGACGACAAGGATCTCGAAGTCTGGAACCGCCTGACCGGAAATTTCTGGTTGCCGGAAAAGGTGCCGCTCTCGAACGACATTCCGTCCTGGGCGACTCTGAAGCCGGAAGAGCAGCAGCTCACCATCCGCGTCTTCACCGGCCTGACGCTGCTCGATACCATCCAGAACGGTGTGGGTTCGGTGAAGCTGATGGCTGATGCCGCCACGCAGCATGAAGAAGCCGTGCTGTCGAACATCTCCTTCATGGAGGCCGTGCATGCGCGGTCCTATTCTTCTATCTTCTCGACGCTGTGCTCCACGCCTGACGTTGATGATGCCTATCGCTGGTCTGAGGAGAACGAGTTCCTGCAGCGCAAGTCGACGCTGATCATGGAGCAGTATGCATCCGGCGACTCGCTTAAAAAGAAGGTCGCAAGCGTCTTCCTCGAAAGCTTCCTGTTCTATTCGGGCTTCTATCTGCCGATGTTCTGGTCGAGCCGCGCCAAGCTCACCAACACCGCCGACATGATCCGTCTGATCATCCGTGATGAGGCCGTGCATGGCTACTATATCGGCTACAAGTTCCAGCGCGAGCTGGACCGGCAGCCGGAAGAGCGCAAGCAGGAGATCAAGGATTTCGCCTTCGATCTGCTGCTCGAGCTCTACGACAATGAGGCCAAGTACACCGAGTCACTCTATGACGGTGTCGGTCTGACCGAAGACGTCAAGAAGTTCCTGCACTACAACGCCAACAAGGCGCTGATGAACCTTGGCTACGAAGCGCTTTTCCCGGCGGAGGCCTGCAAGGTCAATCCGGCGATCCTTTCGGCGCTGTCGCCGAACGCCGATGAAAACCACGACTTCTTCTCCGGTTCCGGCTCTTCCTACGTCATCGGCAAGGCTGTTGCCACAGAGGACGAAGACTGGAATTTCTAAAGATAAGTGACTGCTATTTAACAGCAATCAATCTCTCTCGATCGCAGCCTGTTGGCTGCGATCGTCGTTTTTGGCGCCGCCTGCGATAGGCTCAGCGCTTTGCAAAGCTGACAAGATCGCATGATAGGTCCTGCCCGGAGCAGCCAGTCGCGGATGATTCGCCTGGGGCTGGAAGGGCGCATCATGAATTATATCGACTACGTCGCCGATCCCACACGCGACTGCGCGATTGTTGTTCATCGTGGGATCTGGCGCGCCGCACCGGAAAATAGCCTTCTTTCGATCGAACGGGCGATGTCTGCCGGCTACGATGTGGTCGAGATCGACGTCCGGCGCAGCAGCGACGGCGAGCTTTTCCTTCTGCATGACGATACGCTCGAACGCATGGCTGGCCTCAATCGGGAGCCGGAGGCGCTGACCTTGCAGCAATTGTCCAGCCTCACTTTGCGTGACCGGGATGGCGGCGAGGCGAACCCGATGACGGGCGAAAAGCTGCCGAGCCTGAAGGATGTCTTTGAGCTGACGCGCGATCGCATTTTCATCCATCTCGATGTCAAAGACAGGCAGCTAATCCCGGATGTCATTGCCTGTGCGCGTGCAATGGGCGTCGACCAGCAGGTCGATTTTTGGGGCAATCTGAAAACCGCCGACGATCTCGCCTGGATCCGTGCCAACGTCTCGCCGCAGGCCGTTCTATTTATGGCCAAAACTCGCCTTGAAGCCCCGGATGCGGCTAGCCAGCTTCATCTGCTGTTTCAGCTGAACCCGTTCCTGTGCGAGATCTATTTCGACAGGCTTGAACAGGTTGTCGAGCGGAAGGCGCTTTTCCAGAAGGCCGGTATCGCTCTGTGGGTCAACACGCTCGACTCGGTTTCCTCTGCAGGCTTTACCGATTCCGCCGCGCTGAGGGATCCGGAATCGATCTGGGGCCGGTTGATCGACGCAGGTATCTCCGCCATCCAGACCGACGAACCCGCGGCGTTGAAGAATTATATCAGGTCGCGTTAGTGGGCCGGCCTCACTTAATGGGGCCGGCCGCTCGATGCCCTGAGCCCCAACGGCTCAAAACTCAAGATTACTTGTTGAGTGCATCCTTGAGCGCCTTAGCCGGCGTGAAGGTAAGTTTCTTTGCTGCAGCAACCTTGATGGTCGCGCCCGTTCCCGGGTTACGTGCTTCGCGTTCCGGCGTGTCCTTGACCTTGAATTTGCCGAAGCCTGGAATAGAGGTCTCAGCGCCGGAAGATGCTGCTCCGGCGATGGACGCAAAAACAGCTTCGACGATTGCCTTGCCCTGAGCCTTGGTGAGCTTGTGATCGGCGGCAATCTTGTCTGCGATTTCATTTGTGGTGGTCATGATGCTTCCCCGCATTGTTTACAGCGGAATCATTTCCATTGCGGCCCGTCATTGTCACGAGGCCTCTTGCTGTTTGAGGGCCTGGAGAGGTGTATTTCCACAATTTCTAACGCCAAAATGGCTTTTGCAACGCACTTGCGGGACGATTCCGAGAAATAAGGGGTTCGTTCAGAGGAGGCGGAAACCTCGGCAGAGCCGGCTGATCGGATGGACAATATACGGTCGGGCGCCATATTCTACGGAGACTGAAGTGCTCGTGACCGTCGTCTCGATTGCCGAGCATGGCTGCTGGCCTTGCTGGGCATGAGCGTATAGACGCCTGACCACGACGAATGAATGGGACGTGTAATGGAAGACGCGATCAAGATAGACAATCGTGGCGACTTTGGCCTCTGGGCCATCGAGGTGGCAAAGCAGATCGTCAGCGGGGAGGGCTTCGATCTCGCCAAGGCGGCGCGCGACGGTACGGACGACGATCTACGCGAGGCCGGCAATGCGCTTGGGCAGGCGATCACCAATGCGCTCATGGAAGTTTATGACGGCCTGCTCGATGGTGCCGAAGAAGGCTAGGCCTTCGCGTCATGTCGCCGATCTAAACAAAGTCTCCCAGACGGCCGACACAGGACGCGACGTCGTTTAAAATTTTTGGGCGCACGAACTTACAATCGCAACTTGGCGTACCCACATTCGGACGGAATAGTTTTCCGCCGAGTTCACAGGGAGAGCCAATGCTCAGTGCAGTTCCTCGTTTTGCCAAGATCGCAGCTATCGTCGCCCTCGCCACCGTATCCGTTCTGGCTACCTTCGCCGATGCCGACGCACGTCGCGGTGGCTCCAGCGGGTTCGGCAGCCGTGGAACCCGGACATTTGACGCGCCAGCCGTAACGCGGACAGCCCCGACGACGGCTGCTCCGATCGATCGGACGATGACGACGCGGCCTCCCCAGCAACAAACTACTAGCCAGCCGCCGCTCGGCGCGCAGCAGCGTCCCGGCTTCTTTGGCGGTTTCGGCGGATCGATGATCGGCGGACTGATTGCCGGCGGTCTTCTCGGCATGCTGATCGGCCAGGGCTTTGGTGGCGGCTTCGGTTTCCTCGGCATGTTGCTGCAAATCGGCCTGGTCATTGCGGCGATCAGCCTTGCCATGCGCTTTTTCGCAAACCGTCAGCGCACGCAGTTTGCGGCGCCCGGCGCAGGCTCGTCCTATAATACGAATGCAATGAGCAATCCGAGCGCATCGCCGCGCTCTTCCTTCTCCATTCCGGTAATCGGCGGCGGAGCAGCCGCCGCCACGCAGAAGACGCGACAGGCGAATGACGAGATCGGGCTTCAGCAGGCCGACCTTGATCGCTTCGAACAACTTCTGACCGAAGTTCAGTCGGCCTATGGCAAGGAAGACTATGCAACGTTGCGTGGGCTGACCACACCCGAGGCAATGTCCTATCTGGCCGAGGAACTCGGAGAACACGCAACGAATGGCGTGCGCAACAGCGTTTCCGATGTCCATCTGCTGCAGGGGGATATCGCCGAGGCCTGGCGCGAAGACAATGCCGAATATGCGACGCTTGCGATGCGTTATTCCAGCATCGACGCCATGGTCGATCGCACGACGGGGAAGCTCGTCGATGGCGACGATCGCAATCCCTCGGAAACCGTCGAGCTGTGGACCTTCGTGCGTAAGCCGGGTTCCGACTGGAAGCTTTCTGCTATCCAGGGGACGGAGGCTCATCAGGCCTAAACCTGTGCCCTCGCAAAGGATTGCCCTCGCCGCAAGCCGAGGGCAATCGATAGATGGTACCTTTCCTTATGGGCTGTGATCCCGCGCTATTTGTCGCCAGCGGCGGCCAATAGCAGCTTGGGAGCGAAGCGACAGCCGCGGTCGGGATGTCGATGGTACTCGCTGCTTCATCTCGCAATCTTGTGCCACAGCTTGCTCACCTGAGGGCCGGTTAGCACCGCCTAGCCTCGGCGGCATCTCCAGACGAACGTCTGCCGATCGAACTCATGCAAGTCTAATGATGTCCATGCCCGTGGTGGTCACCGCTGCCATGGGTATGCTCCGGTGTTGAGGGCGTTGAGGCCGGGTTAACGCCAACGCTACCAGCGTCGGCGGGGTACAAGGAAGCATAGGCGAGTACCGTGGATGCCTCGTTTAGATCTCCCAGACATTGTCCGTTCTGTCCATCGCGGCGCGCATTCATTGCCGCAGTATAGAGCCCCATGGCTTCGGTCTTTTGCTGGCCGTCAGGGGCTTCACTCAATTCGGTTCTGGTGAGCCGAAGGTCTGTCGCGCAGGTCGGCGCAGCAACGCTGGGGACAGACGAGACCGCAAGGGTGGCAAAGGTCGTACCCACAAGGGCGAACATGATGGCTGGTTTGAACGTCTTGAACATCTCGATCTCCATTAGGAGCTGCTGCCGGCTCTCTTGAGCAGGCATGGGTTCGTGTTTCCTAAGGTGCGTCGGTTTGAAGAAATCGAGCACACTCCAGTCATGAACCGTTTCGCGCGACCTCGATATGATCTCAATCAATAGAGCCGATCACGTTCGTTTCACCAACAAGTGCAAGAACCGTGAGGTGAGGTGCAACAATCTCGTGCGCCTATAACACATTGTGAATCCTGAGGATTTCGAACGACTAGTTGTGCCGAACCCTTCACTTTCCTAACCATTTGTTAATCTGGGCCCGGCTTGTGACGAGAGTGTTTCCTTACAATATCTGACCGGAGGGAGCCGTGAATCGATCTTGATCAGTAGCGAACCTTAAAGGCATCCCCATGCCGCATGATTCAAGTCTGCCCGGCGCAAAAACGAGAAATCTTCATCTCCCTGCAAGCCCGATTGCCGGGAAACTCGATGTGCATATTGCCTTCCTGCCTGAAGACAAGGCGATCCTCGACGCGCTCCAAATCCGAAAGCGCGTCTTTATCAAGGGATCCGATATCACGCATGAGGGGCAATCGCCTCAAAGCGCGTATATTCTTCGCGCAGGCTGGGCTTGTTCCTACAAGCTGATGCGCAACGGCACGCGGCAAGTCATCAATTTCTATGTTCCTGGCGACCTGATCGGCATTCGGCGGCTCTTGCTGTCCAGTGTCGACGACAATCTTTGCGCGGTAACGCGCGTCGAGGTCGGCGAGATAAATGTCGAAGACCTTGTTGAGGCGTTTGATGGCAACGGCCGCCTTGCAATGTCGATACTCTGGTCCACCTTGAGGGATGAAGCCATTCTCGTCCAGCATCTGGTCGATGTCGGCCGGCGTCGCCCCATCGACAGGGTGGCTCATTTCTTCCTCGAACTTGGCTCGAGGCTGGCTCTTCTCGGGTTGGGCACAAGGTCGGCCTATCAATGCCCACTGACACAATCGCTGATCGCCGATGCACTCGGCTTGACCGCTGTTCATTTCAATCGGGTTCTCAGGCAGTTGCGCGAATTGAAGGTGATGACCTTTCATGAAGGATGGGTGAGGCTTCTCGATTGCCAGCGGTTGGAGCGTCTGGCCGATTTCGATTCCTCCTATCTGCGGTAGTTTGCGCACGGTTTGTCTCAATATGGTAGATGTGGAAACGATACCGCATCCATCTTGACTCATGACACATGTTCTCTAATCTGAATGTGGAAACGTTACCACATTGGGAGGAAATGAATGAAATCCGCGCGGCTCAACCGCCTTTTCGGCGTGTCCGGAAACTGCTTCGACGTCGCCATTGACCACGGCATGTTCAATGAGCGGACTTTTCTTGCCGGCATCGAGGACATGAAGACGGCGATCAAGGTCATCGCCGATGCTGCACCCGATGCCATTCAGCTTCCGCCGGGAACTGCGCCCATCCTGCAGGCGATCCCCGGCAAGCATCGTCCTGCCTTGGTGCTGCGGACGGATATCGCCAATATCTACGGCAATCCTCTGCCCTCGGCGCTGTTTTCCGAAATCATCGATCGGGGTGTGGAGCAGGCTGTGGTACTCGACGCTGCCTGTGTTGTCGTCAATCTTCTGATGCTGCCGAACCAGCCCGAGGTCTATCGCGCCTGCGTGCGCAACGTGAATAGCCTGAAGCGCGAATGCGAAATCTATGGCGTGCCGCTGATGGTGGAGCCGCTTGTCATGCAGGACAATTCCAAGGGCGCCTATATGGTCGATGGTGCGATCGACAAGATCCTGCCGCTCGTTCGCCAGGCGGCGGAGCTCGGAGCCGATATCATCAAGGCCGACCCGTGCGACAACGTCGAGGAATATCATCGCGTTATCGAGATTGCTCAGGGGCTGCCGGTCCTGGTGCGCGGCGGCGGCCGCGTTTCGGATCAGGAAATCCTCGCCCGCACCAAGCAACTGATGGGGCAGGGCGCTCGCGGCATCGTCTATGGCCGCAATGTCATCCAGCATCAAAATCCCGCTGGCATGACGCGCGCCTTGATGGCGATCGTCCATGACGGAGCTTCCGTCGAAGACGCCTCGCGGCATCTCGCCTGACGCACTTTTGGGAGGAGGAGACATGACCAAGATATTACGTTTCGGCGTCATCGGCTGCGGCCTGATGGGGCGCGAATTTGCAAGCGCCGCGGCGCGCTGGCTGCATCTTGCCGATGTGAAGGCGCGACCGGAAATCGTCGCCGTCTGCGATACCAATGCCGCGCTGCGCGACTGGTTTAGGGATCATGTGCCGAGCGTGCGGCAATCCACCGAAGACTATAAGGAGCTTCTGGCCAATCCGGAGGTCGACGCCGTCTACTGCGCCGTGCCGCATGTGCTGCATCAGCAATTCTATATCGATATCCTGAAGGCTGGAAAGCATCTGCTCGGCGAGAAGCCGTTCGGCATGGATGCAGCGCAGAACCGGGCAATCATGGAGGCACTTGCCGAGCATCCGGCGCTTCTGGTCCGCTGCTCGTCGGAGATGCCTTTCTTCCCGGGTGCACAGAAGGTGATCGCGCTCGCCCAGAGCGGCGAGATGGGAGATATCCTCGAGGTCGAAGCCGGCTTTCTCCATTCGTCCGATATCGACCGGCAGAAGCCGATCAACTGGAAGCGCATGGCCGAGATCAATGGCGAATATGGCTGCATGGGCGATCTCGGCATGCATGTCCTGCATGTGCCGTTGCGCCTCGGCTGGCGCCCGACCACGCTGCATGCGCAACTGGTCAAGAAGGTCACCGAGCGCCCCGATGGCAAGGGCGGGATGACGCCGTGCACCACCTGGGACAATGCCACGATCAGCAGTCGCGTGCAGACGGCGGATCAGGATTTCCCGATGGTGCTCAAGACCTGGCGCATCGCGCCCGGCGAATCCAACAGCTGGTACATTCGTGTTCTCGGCATGAAGAAGAGCGCCTTCTTCAGCACGAAATCGCCGCGTCAGTGGCAGTGGATGGACTATACCGGCGGTGCGCAGGCCTGGAGCACCGAGGATCTCGGATATGGCTCGCTGTTTCCCGCCATAACCGGCAAGATTTTCGAGTTCGGCTTTGCCGACGCCATCCAGCAGATGTGGGCAGCTTTCGTCGATGAGCTGGCAGGCGGAAATGCCAACGGCTTTGGCTGCGCCACGCCGGCAGAAGCGCAGGCGCATCACGCCGTCTTGACGGCAGCTCTCAAATCCGGTCGCGAAAACATCGTGGTGCCCGTCAATTACCAAGGGGAGACTGCCTGATGAAGCGATCCGAGATCAACGCGGCGTTGCGGCGGGCAACCAAGACGCTTGAGCACTGGCGGTGGGCGCTGCCGGAATGGGGATATTGGAATGCGGCGGATTTTGCCGCCAATCCGCAGGCGGCAAGCTACCTGCGCAGCCATCAACTCGGCTGGGACGTAACGGACTTCGGTTCAGGCCGGTTCGCCGAATGCGGCCTCGTGCTGTTCTGCCTGCGCAACGGCATCGTCGGTGTCGAGGGCGAGCGCACCTATGCCGAGAAGCTGCTGTTCGTCGAGGAAGGGCAGGTGACGCCGACCCACCGCCATGCGGCGAAGATGGAAGATATCATCAATCGCGCCGGCGGCGATCTCGTCATCGAGTTTGCAGCGGCCGATGCCGAAGGCAAGGTGCTGGACGACGATATAACCGTCCCCGTGGACGGATTGCCGCGCAAGCTCGCCGCATGGGAGCCCCTGGTTCTGTCGCCGGGTCAGAGCGTGACGATCCACACCGGCCTCTACCATCGCTTCTATGGTCGAAAGGGTGGCGGGCCGGTCTTCGTCGGCGAGGTCAGCCAGGTCAACGATGACAATAGCGATAATTATTTTCTGGAGCCGATCGGGCGTTTCGCCGCGATCGAGGAAGACGAGCCGCCGCTCAGGCCTTTGTGGAACGAGGCAGGTGGCTGATGCGAACCGGGGAGGAGGTTCGCGACAGCGAAAAGCAGAGCCGGAGAGGCATCGTTTGCGCGGGAAACTTCATAGTCGACCGCGTTCACACGCTGTCCTACTGGCCCGAGCAGGGTAATCTCGCCCATATCGTCCATCAGGATGTTGGTGTCGGCGGCGGCGCTGCCAACGTTGTGGCCGACTTGGCTTCGCTCGGCTTTCCCGGCAAGCTGGGGGCAGCCGGATGCATCGGTGCTGACATCGACGGAGAGATCGTCAAGACGCGTCTTGTGAACGCCGGCATCGATATCGGCGGTTTGCAGGTGCTTTCCGGTCGGGCGACGGCGCATACCCACGTCATGAATGTGCCGGGCCAGAACCGCACCTTCTTCTATCATGGCGGCGCCAATGATGCCGTGACGGACGCGCTCATTTCACCAGTGGTTTTCGCGGAGGCGGGCTACCGGCTTTTCTATCTCGGCTATCTCATGTTGCTGCCCAGCCTTGACGGGATCGATGCCGATGGCCGGTCGGGAGCATCGCGCCTGTTGGAGGCGGCCCGCGACGCCGGTCTTACCACCTGTGTCGATTTCGTATCGAGCGAGGATCCGGAGTTTGCGGCGAAGGTCGGCGCTTCATTGCCCTATTGTGATTTCCTGATCATCAATGAGATCGAGGCGGGGCGGGCAACTGGCGTGACCGTTCGCGATGCAAACGGCGACTTGATCGAGGCTGGTCTTTTGACGGCCGGTGAGCGTTTGCTGGCGGCAGGCGTTGCTAAAGGGGCGATCATTCATGCGCCGGAGATCTGCTTTTGGTTTACGCCCGGTGCCGCGCCTGTGGTTACACGCTCAAGGCCGGTCGATCCAACCGAGATCGTCAGTACGGTGGGCGCCGGCGACGCCTTCTGTGCCGCGGTGCTCTATGGCCTGCATGAGAATTGGCCGGTCGAGAGAATTTGCGCCATCGCGCATGCCGCCGCTGCCCGCTGCCTTGCCGGGGCAACCGCGACAGATGGCGTTCCCCATATGTCGGTTCTTCTGGCGGACGTGAAGGAGATGCATCCGGTATGACTAACGGCTCGGCTTGAAGTCGTTACCAGGCATCATTCAATGCTACAGTACTCAGGGGAGTGGTGCTGCGGCACCCGTCAACAGAACTTTATGTCCGGAGGAGGAGAATGAGAGCAGTACGATTGGAATCCACCGGATCCATGGCCATGCGCAGCGTCGAGCGGCCGAGCGCCAGACCGGGTGAGCTCGTTATCCGGGTGCTGGCAGCCGGCATCTGCGGCTCGGATCGTCATATGTTCAAGGGCGAGTATCCGACAGCGATCCCGGTGACCCTCGGCCATGAATTCTGCGGTCTGGTGGAGGAGGTTGGCGATGGCGTCTCGTCGTTTACCGGTGGTGAACTCGTCACCATCGACCCGAATATAGCCTGCGGCACTTGCCCGGCCTGCCGGCGTGGGCGCCCGAACCTCTGTGCGAATCTGAATGCTATCGGAGTGACTCGGGATGGCGGCTTTGCCGAATATGTCGCGGTGCCGTGTGGCCAGGCATTCATCCTGCCTTCCGATCTCGATCCGGTCCATGGTGCCTTCTGCGAGCCTCTGGCCTGCTGCATTCATGCGATGGACAAAGCAAGGATCATCCCGGGAGATAGTGTCGCCATCCTGGGTGGCGGCGTCATCGGGCTGCTGATGGTGCAATTGGCGCGTCAGGCCGGTGCAGGCCAGATAATCCTGATCACACGACAACTATCGAGACGCGAGGCGGCATTGCGTCTGGGCGCCACACACGCCTTTGATCCGACGGCCTCCGACACGGTAGCTTTGACGCGAGAGGTGACGCAAGGCGGCGCCGACATCGTCATCGAGTGTGCCGGGGTCCCCGAGACGTTGCAGACGGGCGTGAAGATGCTGCGGCGGGGTGGCACCTTCGTCCTGTTCGGCGTGACGCCAGCGGGGCTTGAAGTGCCCGTTTTGCCTTTCGATCTGCTTGTCAACGAAGTCGAGATCAGGGCCGCCTATCTCAACCCGTTCACGCATGCGCGGGCTGCGGCGATGGTGGCGAGTGGGGCGTTGGAGCTGGATTCGCTGGTAACGAAGACGATCTCTCTCGAAGATGTTGCCGAAGTAGTCGGCAGCGCGCCGCTACCCGGTGAAATCAAGGTCATCGTCCGGCCCTGAGCTTGGCCGCATCAGCTGCGTACAGGCCCTGTTGAATCACGCTCGATCAAGGCGACAGGTACCCTGATGATGGCGCCGGTCGCCGGCTCATGCCCCATCTGGTGATCCCTGATCAAGGCTTCCAACCGCCGGGTGGCTTGCTGGCCGACTTCGCGGATCGGCTGCGCCACGGTCGTCAGCCGGGGAAATACATAGGCAGTTTCGGGCAGGTCGTCGAAACCGATCACCGAATAGTCGCGCGGCACGGAGAAGCCGCGATCCTGGATCGCATGAATGACGGCGATGGCCGAAATATCAGATGTGCCGATGATGGCTGTGATATCGGGCCTGGAGGCAAGAACCTCGGTCGCGAGCCCATAGGCCGCCGCAAAGCTATGTTCGTCCGCCATGCCAACGGCTGCGGGCGAGACCCCACTCTCCGCCATTTCCGCCGTGATGCCTCGAAGGCGAAGCTGGACCGGCTGACTATGTGATGGCGCGCCGACGATGGCGATCGAGCGATGGCCAAGACCAAGCAGATGGCGCGCCATCAGCCGTCCACCCTCCTCGTGATCGGCCATGATGGCGTCTTCGGCGATGCCGTTCAGTTCGCGATCGATGGCGACGATCGGAATATCGGCATCGCGAAAGACCCCAAAATGCTCGATGCTGCCAAAGGCGCTAGCGACGATAACGCCGTCGACGCGCTGGGACAGCAGCATGGAAATGTAGCGCGCCTCGTGTTCCATATTTTCCGCGGTGCTGCAGATCAGCGTCTGATAGCCACGCTGGAACAACTCCTGCTCGATGGTATGGGCCAGTATGCCGAAAAACGGCACGTCGATTGACGGCAGCATGAGCCCGATCATCCGGCTCGGCGCGCCGCGCAGCATACGGGCACCCTTGCTCGGTGTGTAATTCAGCGTGCGGATGGCCGTCTCGACGCGTTCGCGGAGTTCGGGGGAGGCATAACCACTATTGTTGAGGACGCGCGAGACCGAAGACACCGATGTTCCTGCGAGTTTGGCGATATGTCTTATGCTGGTCGTCACTGGCTCGCATTTCTTTTGTTTGGCGGTCGAATGGCTATGGGAGGCGCAACCCATCTCGTCTCGGACTAGATCATCGGCAGGATGCGGCATCAAGCACGATACATACGGCCTTATATGTCATCACACTGATTTCAGCTATGTTAGCATTAATTCATATTGTATCATGCAATCATTGAGGGTAGCTTGTATCGCTTGCTCGACCTTGGCGTCTTGGGAGGATGACCAAGGAAATTCAATGAAATAGCGGCGGCGCACTTACGGAGCATGCCCGATTCTCTAGATGAATTTGGCAACGAGAGTGGGCGTGGGATCATCGTGTTGGCATGTGTACCAGCCGCCGTCAGCAACATCGGCATTTATAAGATTTTTATATCTTCCTTCATCCCGCCGTCTCGAACGTTAATGCGGTTCGGCCGCATATAGTATGGCGAAGATACACGCGAAGTGGGTCTTCTCCCTCGGCAGAATGAAAAGAGGTGCTTCTCATCCGGAGCGCTCCCATCGCTTCTGCAGTCAACAATAACAAGCAAGGAATGCGATCGATGATGGACATCATTCTTATCGGGATCGGCGTTTTATTCTTCCTCATTTGTGTCGCTTACACCAAGGCCTGCGACAGCCTTTAGTCGGAGAGACGGCAATGCTTCTCGATTACATCCTCGGTGGCGGCGTGACGCTATTTCTCACCGCTTATCTGATCTACGCTCTCATTCGCCCCGAGCGCTTCTAACAGCGCTGGATAGGGAAAGTTACTTCCATGACCCTCAACGGATGGCTTCAGATCCTCATTTATATCGGGATCCTTCTCCTGCTCGTCAAACCGCTCGGCGGTTATATGACGCGTGTCTTTACCGGCGAGCGCACACCTCTCTCTTATGTCTTCGGCCCGGTGGAGCGGGGACTTTATCGTCTCGCCGGCACGGACGAGCGCGAAGAGCAGCACTGGACGACCTACTCGATCTCCATGCTTCTGTTCAGCCTCGCCGGCTTCCTCGTGCTCTATGCGCTGCAGCGACTGCAGGCCGGCTTGCCGTATAACCCGGCGGGCATGACGGCGGTCGGGCCGGAACTGTCTTTCAACACGGCCACCAGTTTCGTCACCAATACCAACTGGCAGAACTATGGCGGTGAAAGCACGATGTCCTATCTCGTGCAGATGGCCGGCCTGACGGTGCAGAACTTCGTATCTGCGGCGACAGGCATTGCCATAGCCATTGCCCTGATCCGCGCCTTTGCGCGCGCCTCGGGCAAGGCGATCGGCAATTTCTGGGTCGATATGACCAGAGCGACGCTCTACGTGCTGCTGCCGATCTGCATCGTCCTGACGATTGCCTTCGTCTATCTCGGCGTGCCGCAGACGCTCGGGCCCTATGTCAACGCGACGACGCTTGAAGGCGCACAGCAGACCATCGCTGTCGGCCCTGTTGCCTCGCAGCTTGCCATCAAGATGCTCGGCACCAATGGCGGTGGCTTCTTCAACGCCAACTCGGCCCATCCGTTCGAAAACCCGGACGCGATCTCCAACCTCATTCAGATGCTGGCGATCTTCGCCATCGGCGCTGCGCTTACCAACGTCTTCGGCCGTATGGTCGGCAGCCAGCGTCAGGGCTGGGCCATCCTCGCCGCCATGGGCACTCTGTTCATTGCGGGCGTGATCGTCACCTATTGGGCCGAGGCTGCCGGCAATCCGCTGATCCATGCACTTGGCGTGCAGGGCGGCAACATGGAAGGCAAGGAAGTCCGCTTCGGCATCGCCGCCTCCTCACTGTTTGCCGTCATCACCACGGCTGCATCCTGCGGCGCGGTCAACGGCATGCTCGACAGCTTCACCGCGATTGGCGGCTTGATCCCGCTCATCAACCTGCAGCTTGGCGAAGTCATCGTCGGCGGCGTCGGCGCCGGTTTCTACGGCATCCTGATGTTCGTCATCATCGCCATCTTCGTTGCCGGCCTGATGGTTGGACGCACGCCCGAATATCTCGGCAAGAAGATCGAGGCCAAAGAAGTGAAGATGGCAATGCTTGCCGTGCTTTGCCTGCCCTTCGGCATGCTGATCTTCACGGCGATCTCCGTCGTGCTGCCTTCGGCAGTGGCCTCGGTCGGCAATTCCGGTCCGCATGGCTTCTCGGAAATCCTCTACGCCTATAGCTCGGCTGCGGCAAACAACGGCTCGGCCTTCGGCGGTCTGTCCGGCAATACGCCCTGGTACAACATCACCCTCGGCATGGTCATGCTGATCGGCCGCTTCCTGGTCATCGTTCCCGCTCTTGCGATTGCCGGTTCGCTGATTACCAAGAAGACCGTCCCCGCTTCGGCCGGCACCTTCCCGACCGATGGCCCGCTCTTCGTCGGCCTGCTTGTCGGTACGATCCTGATCGTCGGCGGCTTGACCTTCTTCCCGGCCCTCGCGCTCGGACCGATCGTCGACCACCTGGCAATGATCGCCGGCCAGACCTTTTAAGGGGTGAAGGCCATGAGCCAGCCGCTTTTGAGCAAGCTTAGAAAAGTCATCGACCCACGCCCCTTCGACAGGGGGCGTGGCCCGGCGGGAACGACCTGTGCTTCCGACGCCATTCTGTTGGCGATGGTCACCCTGTTTCTCGGCCTTGTCATCTTCGGATTTCTAATCGGCTGATCGGTGCGTTCCGATCTGACGTTTTCCTCTTCACGCTGGAGCCTCTTATGAGCCAGTTAAAATCAGCGAGTATTCTGGATTCTCGCATCCTCGTTCCGGCGGTCGGCGCTGCTTTCAAAAAGCTGAACCCGCGCACGCTTGCCAAGAACCCCGTCATGTTCGTGGTCGCCGTCGTTTCGGCACTGACGACCGTTCTGTTTCTGCGCGACCTGATCGTCGGCGGCGGCAATCTCGCGTTCTCCCTGCAGATCAATATCTGGCTGTGGTTCACGGTGTTGTTTGCCAATTTCGCTGAAGCTGTCGCCGAAGGCCGTGGCAAGGCGCAGGCGGATTCGCTGCGCAAATCGCGCACGGAGACCCAGGCGAAGCTTCTGAGCGGCACCAGCCGCACCGACTACAAGATGGTGCCGGGCACCAGCCTCAAGGTCGGTGACGTCGTGCTGGTCGAAGCTGGCGACATCATCCCGTCGGACGGCGAAGTCATCGAAGGCGTTGCCTCGGTCAACGAAGCGGCGATCACAGGTGAATCGGCCCCGGTCATCCGTGAATCGGGTGGCGACCGTTCGGCCGTCACGGGCGGCACGCAGGTCCTGTCGGACGAGATCCGCGTGCGCATCACGGCAGCAGCCGGCTCGACCTTCATCGACCGCATGATCGCACTGGTCGAGGGTGCCGAACGTCAGAAGACGCCGAATGAGATCGCGCTCAACATCCTGCTTGCCGGCATGACGCTGATCTTCGTGCTTGCCACGGTCACGATCCCGAGCTTTGCGGCCTATGCCGGCGGCTCGATCCAGACGGTCGTGCTCGTTGCCCTGTTCGTGACGCTGATCCCGACGACAATCGGTGCGCTTCTCTCGGCGATCGGTATCGCCGGCATGGACCGTCTGGTGCGCTTCAATGTGCTTGCCATGTCGGGCCGCGCCGTCGAGGCAGCCGGCGACGTCGACACGCTCTTGCTCGATAAAACCGGCACGATCACCCTCGGCAACCGTCAGGCTACCGCCTTCCGCCCGGTTCGGGGTGTCAGCGAGCAGGATCTGGCCGATGCTGCCCAGCTCGCCTCGCTTGCCGACGAAACGCCGGAAGGGCGCTCCATCGTCGTGCTTGCCAAGGAGAAGTATGCCATCCGTGGTCGCGACATGACGAGCCTCAAGGCCACCTTCGTGCCCTTCACTGCCCAGACCCGCATGAGCGGTGTCGATCTCGAGGGTTCGTCGATCCGTAAGGGCGCTGTCGATGCGGTTCTTGCCTATGTGGACGGTGCTGCCAATAGCGGCAGCGATGGCACGGCTGTCATCTCGCGTACCACCAGCGAGACGCTTCGCGAGCTGCAGGGGATCGCCGACGAGATCGCCAAGGCCGGCGGCACGCCGCTTGCTGTTGCCCGTGATGGCCGCCTGCTCGGCGTTATCCATCTCAAGGACATCATCAAGGGCGGCATCCGCGAGCGCTTTGCAGAATTGCGCCGCATGGGTATCCGCACGGTAATGATCACGGGTGATAATCCGCTCACGGCTGCTGCTATCGCCGCCGAAGCCGGGGTGGACGATTTCCTCGCCCAGGCAACTCCGGAAATGAAGCTGGCGCTGATGCGCGAAGAGCAGGCCAAGGGCAAGCTCGTCGCCATGTGCGGTGACGGCACCAACGACGCCCCGGCTCTAGCCCAGGCCGACGTCGGCGTCGCCATGAACACCGGCACCGTGGCCGCCCGCGAGGCCGGCAACATGGTCGACCTCGATAGCGACCCGACGAAGCTGATCGAGATCGTCGAAATCGGCAAGCAGTTGCTGATGACCCGCGGCGCGCTCACCACCTTCTCGATCGCCAATGATATCGCGAAGTATTTCGCCATCATCCCGGCAATGTTCATTGCCTTCTATCCGCAGCTGAAGACGCTGAACATCATGGGGCTCGCCACGCCGCAGAGCGCCATCCTTTCCGCGATCATCTTCAACGCCCTGATCATCGTTGCGCTGATCCCACTGTCGCT
The DNA here is from genome assembly GCF_053521805.1 of Rhizobium sp. A22-96. Lineage (NCBI taxonomy): Bacteria > Pseudomonadati > Pseudomonadota > Alphaproteobacteria > Hyphomicrobiales > Rhizobiaceae > Rhizobium > Rhizobium sp. A22-96. The sequence continues at coordinate 583,006 of NZ_JBNWDQ010000001.1, read as the reverse complement.
GAAGGGCGTTCGTTATCGCCCGATCGGTGCCGGCGCCCTGCTGAGCCGTAACCTGCTGATCTACGGCCTTGGCGGCATCATCGTACCCTTCATCGGCATCAAGGCCATCGACATGGCGATTACCGCCATTGGCCTGGTCTAAGGAGATTTCCCATGCTGAAACAAATCAGACCTGCCATCGTCATGATCGTCGCCACGACCGTTTTGACCGGCCTTGCCTATCCGCTCGCCATGACAGGCGTCGCCCAGGCTCTCTTCCCCCATCAGGCCAATGGCAGCTTGGTGGAGAAGGATGGGAAGGTCATCGGCTCCAGCCTGATCGGCCAGAGCTTCACCACAGACCGCTATTTCCACGGTCGCCTATCGGCGACGACAGGAACGGACCCGAATGACCCAACCAAATCGGTTGCTGCTCCATATAACGCGGCCAATTCCGGCGGCTCCAATCTCGGTCCGACCAGCGCTGCGCTGATGACCCGCATCAAGGGTGACGCCGCGGCGCTGCAGGCTCAGAACCCGAACATGCCGGTTCCGATCGACCTGGTCACGACCTCGGGCAGTGGTCTCGATCCGCATATTTCGCCTGAGGATGCCTACTTTCAGATCCCGCGCGTGGCCAAGGCGCGCAACATGGATGAAGCCAAGCTCAAGTCGATCGTCGACGCGGCTGTCGAATCCAGGGAGCTCGGTATTTTCGGTGAGCCTGTCGTCAACGTACTGGCATTGAACCAAGCGCTCGATGCCTCTATGAATCAATAGGTTGTGAAGGTTGGGACGGCAATGGCCGTCTCAACCTTGTAACGGAAGACGAACCCACTGATGGCAGATGACAGCCGCGACATGATGAGCAGGCCTTCACCCGACGCGCTTCTGGAAAAAGCGAAGGCCGAGGCACGCGGGCGGCTGAAAATCTTTCTGGGTGCGGCGCCCGGCGTCGGCAAGACCTATGAGATGCTGATTTCCGGCAAGGCGAAGATCGCCGATGGCGTTGATGTCGTCGTCGGTGTGGTCGAAACCCATGGGCGGCGCGAGACGGAGGCTCTGATCGAGGGCTTCGAAATCATCCCGCGTGTCGATGTCGACTATAAGGGACGATCGCTCGAGGAGATGGATCTCGACGCCATTCTCAAGCGCCGGCCCCAGCTTGTGCTGGTCGACGAGCTAGCGCACACCAACGCGCAGGGCAGCCGTCATCCGAAGCGCTACCTCGACGTCAAGGAACTCCTGGAGCGCGGCATTGACGTCTATACGACGCTGAACATCCAGCATGTCGAAAGCCTGAACGATGTCGTTTCGCAGATCACGCGCGTCCGGGTGCGGGAGACCGTGCCGGATTCGATCATCGATCTGGCCGATGATGTCGAGATCATCGACCTGACCCCGGATGATCTGATCAAACGGCTGCATGACGGCAAGGTCTATGTGTCGAAAACGGCCGAGCGGGCGCTGACCAATTATTTCACGCCCGGCAATCTGACGGCGCTGCGCGAGCTGGCGCTGCGGCGCACGGCGCAGCGCGTCGACGATCAGTTGCTCACCCACATGCAGGCCCATGCAATCTCCGGCCCGTGGGCTGCAGGCGAGCGGGTGCTGGTGTCCATCGATCATCATCCGCGTTCCGCCTCGCTGGTGCGCTATGCCGCGCGGATGGCTTCGCGCCTGCGGGCTCCCTGGGCCGCCGTCTATGTCGAAACCAATCGCTCGATCAGTCTGACGGAGGTGCAGCGCGACACCATAGCCGCAACGCTGCGGCTTGCCGAACAGCTCGGCGGCGAAGCCATCACCATTCCGGGCCGCGAAGTGGCAGAGGAACTGATCCGCCATTCTGCCAGCAACAACGTCACCCATATCGTCATCGGCTCGCCAAAAATTGGATCCTGGCGGGATTGGTCGCGGCGTTCGGTTTCCTATGATCTGATCCGCAAGGCCGGCGATATCAGCGTCCATGTCATTTCCGGCACGGATGCTGAGGGACAGCCCGCCAGCCGAGGCGTCAAGGCAGCGCCTTCGCCTCCTCCCTTCCAGTTGCGCGGCTATGTTCTGGCAACGCTCTATGTAGCCGTTGCGCTCGGCTTCTGCGTCATCCTCGATCAGGTGTTGGATGTGCGCAATCTGGCGCTTGTCTTCCTGATGGCGGTGCTGGCGACCGCGGTGACGCAAGGGCTGCGCCCGGCACTCTATTCCTGCATTCTCGGCGCATTGGCTTTCAATTTCTTCTTCCTGCCGCCGCGCTACACCTTGACGATCAGCGATCCGGAAAGCGTGCTCGCCTTCTTCTTCTTCCTGGGGGTCGCCATCATCGCCAGCAATCTGACGGCGACCGTGCAGCGGCAGGCCGCCGCTGCACGCCAGCGGGCGCGAACGACGGAAGATCTGTATCTCTTTTCCAAGAAGCTCGCCGGCACCGGCACGCTTGACGACGTATTGTGGGCAACGGCTTTTCAGCTCGCCTCGATGCTGAAGCTGCGTGTCGTGCTGCTTCTGCCGGAGGATGGCACGATCGCGGTCAAGGCCGGTTATCCACCTGATGACACGCTCGACGATGCCGATATTGCCGCGGCGCGCTGGGCCTGGGAGCACAATCATGCGGCAGGGCGCGGCGCGGATACTTTGCCTGGCGCCCGCCGCCTCTACGTTCCGCTGCGAACGGGCCGCACCGCGGTCGGCGTCATCGGCCTCGATAGCGATCGTCGCGATGGGCCGCTGCTCACGCCGGAGCAGCAACGATTGCTCGATGCGCTCGCCGATCAGGCCGCGCTCGCCGTCGAGCGCGTTCAACTTGTGGCAGACGTTGATCGCGCGAAACTGGCCGTCGAGGCGGATAGGCTGCGCTCGGCGCTGCTGACCTCCATTTCCCATGATTTGAAGACGCCGCTTGCCGCGATCATGGGGGCCGCCGGGACACTGCGCGATTATCTGGAAACGCTGCCGCATGAAGATCGCGTGGATCTTCTGTCGACCGTCATCGATGAATCCGAACGCCTCAACCGTTTCATCGTCAATTTGCTCGACATGACGAAGATTGAATCAGGCGCGATGGAGCCGAATTATGCTCTGCATTATGGCGGCGATATCGTTGGCAGCGCCTTGCGGCGCGCGCAGAAGATTCTGAGCCACCATCGCTTGGAGGTGCAGATACCTGTCGACCTGCCGATGGTGCGGGTCGATCCGGTGCTGTTCGAGCAGGTGCTGTTCAATCTGCTCGATAATGCCGCGAAATACGCGCCTGAGGCCTCGGCCATCCGCCTCGAAGCATGGGCGGATATCGACAATATCGTTTTCAGGGTCATGGACGAGGGGCCGGGCATTCCGCCCGCCGATCTCGAGCGCGTCTTCGACACCTTCTACCGCGTGCGCAAGGGTGATCAGGTGAGGGCGGGCACCGGCCTCGGCCTTTCCATCTGCCGCGGTTTCATCGAAGCCATGGGCGGCACGATTGCCGCCGGCAACAGAACCGATCGCCAAGGGGCGGTCTTCACCATCCGCCTGCCAAGACCAACGGATGTCCCGAAGCTGGATGAATTGAAATGAACACGACTGCCGTCAAGATTCTCGTCGTCGATGACGAGCCGCCGATCCGCAAGTTGCTGCGCGTCGGCCTCGGTGCCCAAGGCTATACGGTCAACGAGGCGCAGAATGCTGCCGCCGCGAAAGCCTCCGTCGATGAGGACCGACCGGACCTGATCGTGCTCGATCTCGGACTGCCCGATAAATCCGGCCAGGATTTGCTGCTGGAATGGCGCGAGGATGGCGTGCAGATTCCGGTGGTCATCCTGTCGAGCCGCACGGACGAGGCCGGCATCGTCAAGGCGCTGGAAAGCGGGGCGGACGACTATGTCACCAAGCCTTTTGGCGTCAATGAGCTTGCGGCGCGCATTCGTGTCGCTCTGCGCCACCGGCTGCAGCAGCAGGGTGAAAAGGCGATCTTCCAGACCGGCGCCCTCTCGATCGATCTCGTCAAGCGCATCGTCAAGGTCGAGGGCAAGGAGATCAAGCTGTCGCCGAAGGAATACGATATTCTGCGGGTGCTTGCCCAGCACGCCGGCAAGGTGCTGACCCATCAGTTCCTGTTGAAGCAGATCTGGGGGCCGGCCGCGGACGTGCAATATCTGCGCGTCTATGTCCGCCAGCTCCGGCAGAAGATCGAGCAGATCCCCGATCAGCCGCATTACATCACTACCGAAACAGGCGTCGGCTATCGTCTTCGCGAGCCGGAATGAGCCGCTGTCCGGCCCCGCGATGAGGCGCCCTGATCCTCATCGCCGTCGCATGAACACCAGCATTAACGATTGTCCGATCCTCAAGAGCGACCATGGCCCTTTCTACTATCATCTTGCCCGAACACGTCTTCATAGGGGTGTCCGCCCCAACCAAATGGCGGGCGCTGCAGATGTTGTCATCGAAGGCGGCAAGCTGTTTTGGCCTGGATGAGGGGACTGTCCTGAGGGCTCTTGAGACACGGGAAAAGCTGGGAACGACCGGTATCGGCAATGGTGTCGCGGTTCCGCATGCGGCGATCGCCGGCATGACCAGGCCGCGTGGCCTGCTGGTTCGCTTCGCGCATCCCGTGGATTTCGAGGCGATCGACGATGCCCCGACCAGATGGGCCTTTGTGCTGCTTTTCGGAGAGGGCGGTCGCAGCGATTATCTGAACGTGCTTGCCGCAATCGCCAGGCGCTTGAGGACAGAGGGCGTGCTGACCGCGATGCTGAAGGCAAAAACGGCGGACGAACTCTACTCCGTCTTCATGTCCGACTCCATCGTTTGATACCGCTGATTGTGGACCCCCGCGGCCAAGCGGGAATGTGATTTCACTTTTCTGGATTCTATGGGATGGTGTTCTCCGGAGTTCCTTAAAACGGGAACGGTCTTCGTTACTTTATACGACCAAGTTGATAGGGTTTAGGAACTAACGAAGGGGGTTTTCCATGCAGACGATAAAGCTTTCCCGGCTTCTCGCCACCGCAGTTCTGATCGGCAGTTTTTCCGTTGCGGCAGTTGCGCCGACATGGGCCGCCGACAAGACGCTTCTGAATGTTTCCTACGATCCGACGCGTGAGTTGTACAAGGATTTCAACACCGTATTCGCGGCGAAGTGGAAGAAGGATACCGGCGAGACTATCAACATCAAGGCCTCGCATGGCGGCTCCGGCGCGCAGGCGCGTTCGGTTATCGACGGTCTCGACGCTGATGTCGTCACGCTGGCGCTGGAAGGCGATATCGATGCGATCGCCAAGGCGACGCACAAGATTCCGGCCGACTGGAAAACCAAGTTTCCGAATAATTCCGTTCCCTATACCTCGACCATCGTCTTCCTAGTGCGCAAGGGTAATCCGAAGGGCATCAAGGACTGGTCTGATCTGGTCAAGGACGGCGTGGAAGTCATCACCCCGAACCCGAAGACATCGGGCGGCGCGCGATGGAACATTCTGGCGGCCTGGGCTTGGGCCAAGCAGGCGAATGGCGGCGACGATGCAAAGGCGCAGGACTATCTCACGCAGCTTCTGAAGCACGTCCCGGTTCTCGATACCGGTGCGCGCGGCGCAACGACGACCTTCGTACAGCGGGGCCTCGGCGATGTTCTGCTCGCGTGGGAGAACGAAGCCTATCTGTCGCTTGACGAACTCGGCCCGGATAAATTCGAGGTCGTAACCCCGTCCTTCTCGATCCGTGCGGATCCGCCGGTCGCTGTCGTCGACGGCAATGTCGATACCAAGGGCACCCGGAAGATCGCCGAAGCCTATCTGAACTATCTGTATTCTGACGAAGGTCAGAAGATCGCTGCCAAGCATTACTACCGGCCGATCAAGCCAGCGGCAGCCGATCCCAAGGATATCGCCCGCTTCCCGAACCTGAAGCTCGCAACGATTGACGATTTCGGCGGATGGGCTAAAGCTCAGCCCAAGTTCTTCGACGATGGTGGCGTCTTCGATCAGGTCTACAAGCCGGGAAAATAACTCTGAATGCATTCCATAACCCGCAAACGGTGGCGGTTTCGGCAGCCGAGTGTCATTCCGGGCTTCGGATTGGCGCTCGGCGTTACCTTGGCTTGGCTCATCTTCATCGTCCTCATTCCGCTGTCTGGACTGCTATGGAAAAGCAGCTCTCTCGGCTGGGATAAATTCTGGGCCCTGGCTCTTGATCTGCGCACGCTTTATGCGCTGCGCATGAGTTTTGGCGGCGCCTTCATCGCAGCGCTCGTCAATGCCGTCCTCGGCCTTATCATGGCCTGGGTGCTGGTGCGCTACCGCTTTCCCGGCAAGCGCATCATCGATGCCATGGTCGATCTGCCGTTCGCATTGCCGACGGCGGTGGCTGGTATCGCGCTGACGACGCTCTATTCGCCGAACGGTTGGATCGGACAGTTCCTGGCGCCGCTCGGCATCAAGATCGCCTTCACGCCGATTGGCATCGTCATCGCGCTGATTTTCGTCGGCCTGCCCTTCGTGGTGCGCACGGCTCAGCCGGTCATGGAAGAGATCGACCGTGAAGTCGAAGAGGCGGCCGCAACCTTGGGGGCGACCCGTTTCCAGACGATCACCCGGGTCTTGCTGCCGGGGCTGGCGCCCGCCGCGCTCACCGGTTTCGCATTGGCCTTTGCGCGTGCCGCCGGCGAATACGGCTCGGTGATCTTTATCGCCGGTAACAAGCCCTATGTCTCGGAAATCGCACCCTTGCTCATCGTCATCCGCCTCGAGGAATATAACTACGCGGCGGCAACGGCGATCGCGACGGTGATGTTGTTCATTTCCTTCACCATGCTTTTGATCATCAATCTCATCCAGTCCTGGAGCAGAAGGAGGTATGGCTATGGCACATGATCTTTCTGCCGCCTCCGCTCTGGAGCATCCGGTCATCACCGAAAGCCGTGCGGCACGCATCATTTTCGTGCTTATTTCGCTTACCTTTCTGACGCTGATGGTGCTGCTGCCCTTGGCTGCAGTCTTCGTCGAAGCCTTCCGCAAGGGTATCGAGGCCTTCTTCGATGCCCTGGTCGACGACGAGACCTTCGCCGCCATCCGGCTGACATTGATCGTGGCCGGTATCAGCGTGCCGCTGAACCTTGTCTGCGGCGTCGCAGCAGCCTGGGCGATCGCCAAGTTCGAGTTCAAGGGCAAGGCGTTCCTGACCACCTTGATCGACCTGCCGTTCTCCGTCTCGCCTGTTATATCCGGTCTGGTGTTCGTGTTGCTGTTCAGTTCCAGCAGCACACTCGGGCCCTGGCTGCAGAGCCATGGCATACAGATCCTGTTTGCTGTTCCAGCCCTGGTCCTGGCGACGATGTTCGTCACTTTCCCCTTCGTAGCCCGTGAATTGATCCCGCTGATGCAGGAACAAGGGAATGCGGACGAGGAGGCGGCACTCTCGCTCGGGGCCAATGGCTGGCAGACCTTCTGGTATGTCACGCTGCCGAACATCAAATGGGGTCTGCTTTACGGCGTATTGCTTTGCAACGCCCGCGCCATGGGCGAGTTCGGCGCCGTTTCGGTCGTCTCCGGTCATATCCGCGGCGAAACGAACACGATGCCGCTGCAGGTCGAGATCCTTTATAACGACTATAATTTCTCGGGGGCTTTTGCCGTTGCCACATTGCTGGCCCTGCTTGCCCTTGTCACACTTATACTGAAGACGTTGCTGGAAATGCGCTATAGCGAAGAGATCGCAGCCAGCCGGCGTCACTGAAGGAATTTTTGATGGAAGTTCGCGTTCAAAACCTGCGCAAGGAATTCGGTCGCTTTCCCGCATTGCATGACGTCTCTCTGGATATCCGTTCGAGCGAACTGATTGCGCTTCTCGGTCCGTCGGGCTCCGGCAAGACGACGCTTTTGCGTTTGATTGCCGGGCTGGAAACGCCGACGGAAGGCCAGATCTTCTTCGGTGAGGAGGATGCTTCGCGAAAGACCGTGCAGCAGCGTAATATCGGCTTCGTGTTCCAGCATTACGCATTGTTTCGGCATATGACCGTGCTGGAAAATATCTCCTTCGGTCTCAAGGTTCGCTCGGCCTCTCGCCGTCCGCCACGCGCGGAAATTTACCGGCGCGCCACGGAGCTGCTGGAGCTGGTGCAGCTCAACGGGCTGGAGAAGCGCTATCCAGCGCAGCTTTCAGGCGGTCAGCGGCAGCGTGTGGCGCTGGCACGCGCCATGGCGGTCGAGCCGAATGTGCTGCTTCTGGACGAGCCATTTGGCGCGCTTGACGCGCAGGTGCGCAAGGATCTGCGCAAGTGGCTGCGGGAAATTCACGATCGCACTGGTCACACGACGGTTTTCGTGACGCATGACCAGGAGGAAGCACTGGAACTTGCCGACAGGGTCGTCGTTCTCAACAAGGGCGCCATCGAGCAGGTCGGTACTCCAGACGAGATCTACGATACGCCGAATTCCCCCTTCGTGTACGGCTTCATCGGCCAGTCCAATCGCGTCAAGGTGCGCGTTACCAGTGGGGAAATATGGTTCGAGGACCGGCCGCTCGGATTGAGCACGCCGCATGAGCCGGATGGCGATGCCTATCTCTATTTCCGCCCGCACGATATCGAGCTGCATGAAGGCGATGGCGGTGCGATTGCCGGCCTGCTCTTTTCCAGCCGGCGCGTTGCTGGCACGCGGCATCTCGAAATCAATATCGGCGAAAACCACGACCATATCGAGATCGAGCTGCCGCCGAACAAGGCCGATGCGCTCGACCGTAACCGCATCGCCTTCCGGCCGACCAAGTGGAAGCTGTTCCGCAACGGTGGCTGACGGCCTGCCGTTCGCCACAGATTGGCCGGCTTCGGTCAATCCTCGGGATGAGCGGCTGAGACAAAGCCGCCGCCCTGGTAGATGACTGCCGGATCGTTGGGGTCTTCCTGCGGTGTTCTTGCGAGAACTTCGGCGCGCCACGGGGCGGAACTATCACGCGGCCGCCAGCCCAGGAAGGCCGCTTGGCTATTGTCCCACCATTGCTCGTCATTGTCCGAAGCGCCGTAGACGATCGTATGTCCGAGCCGGGGCGCATCGAAGGCGCAGCCGCAGAGCGACAGAAAATCCCTTGCGCTGAACCAGGTGGCCAGCATGCGCGGATTGCGCGGTTCGGGAAAGCAGGAGCCGATGCGCACGGTCAAAGTTTCCTGACCGAACTTGTCGAAGTAGAGGCTCGCGACCGCTTCGCCGAATACCTTGGAGACACCGTAAAGAGAATCCGGCCGCGTCGGCACCTTGTTGTCAATCCGCTCGTCACGGCGATAGAAGCCGATCGCGTGGTTCGAGCTTGCAAAGACAATGCGCGGCTTGCCTGCTGCCCGGGCTGCCTCATAGAGATTGTATAGGCCGAGGATATTGCCCTGCATGATCAGGTCGAAGGGCTTCTCCACCGAGATGCCACCGAGGTGGATGATGCCGTCGACGCCGGAAACCAGTTCGTCGACACCGCTGCGATCGGCGAGATCGCAGGCAACGAAGCGCTCGTTGGGCCGCAGATCATGTATCGGCGTGAGATCGGAGAGAACGACGCTCTCGGCGATTTGCGACAGAAGCGGACGCAGCGCCTGGCCGACGCCACCGGCAGCGCCCGTGAGCAGCAGAGTTTTCAGCATGGTTGTCTCCCGGATCAGTCTGGTCGATGGCCAGGTTATAATATGGCCTTTCCTCTAGCCATAGCCGAGGCGACCAGCAAGCCGCGTTTCAAGGAGTTTCTGGGCTTGACCGGCAGAAAGATGATCCGGCGTAACCATTCCCTACAGCTTGCTTTCTGCCAGCGCGTACTTGATGTACTTTTGGTTGAGATATAAAGAAACTCTTATGTCCTTATATGGGAGCCGCCCTTGTCCTTGCCCCTCTTCGCCTTGTTTCTGGCTGCGTTTGCGTTCGGCACAACCGAGTTCGTCATCGCGGGCATTCTTCCGGACGTGGCGCAGGGGCTAGGCGTCTCTATCCCTTTCGCCGGCTATCTGGTGTCCGGTTATGCGCTGGGTATCGCCGTCGGCGGACCATTCCTGACCATGGCGACACGACGGGTATCGCGTCGCACGATCCTGATAGCCCTTACGATCGCCTTTTGCTTTGGGCAAATCGCCTGCGCGCTCGCGCCCAGCTTCGCCGCCATGCTCGCTTTCCGGGTTGCGACCGCCATCGCCCATGGCGCCTATTTCGGTATTGCGATGGTGGTAGCGGTCGGCCTCGTCCCGCCCGCGTTTCGGGGTCGTGCGGTGTCCGTGATTCTCGCTGGTTTGACGGTCTCGAACATTATCGGCGTCCCCGCTGGCGCGGCGATTGGCGGGCTTTGGGGGTGGCGGACGACATTCTGGGCGATGACATTCGTCGGCGTCCTCGCATTGATCGCAATATGGGCTCTGATCCCCCAGACGAAAGCCGAGCCCCAACAAGCCGGCCATCTGGGGCGCGAAGTGCGTGTTCTTGGGCGCCAACAGGTTTGGACCTCCCTCATCATCATGCTCGCGCTGATGATCGGGCAGATGGTGCCGTTCACCTATATAACGCCTCTCTTGCGGGAGGTGACAGGCCTGGATGCCATGATTATTCCCTGGGTGCTCCTCCTGAATGGCGTCGGCGCAACGCTGGGTGTTTTCATCGGGGGGCGATTGTCCGATTGGAAGTTGATGCCCGCGCTTATTGTCATGCTCGCCATTCAGGCCGCGATACTTGTCATTCTCTACCTGGTCAGCCCCTATCCCTTGCTGATGACCGCAACGATCTTCGTCTGGGGCGCCCTGAATTTTGCCATTGGCGCCCCGATTCAGGCCCGCATCTTGATGTGGACTGCCGATGCGCCAACCCTTGCTTCCTCGCTCATCCCATCGGGGTTCAACATCGGGATTGCCATTGCGGCGGTCATAGGGGCCGGTCTGCTTGAGGGTGGCTATGGTTATCGCAGTTTGCCGGTGCTGGGTGCCGTAGCGCTTGCTTTGGCCTGCCTGGTTGCCATCTTCTCCGCGGCACATGAAAAGCGCAGCGGTGCTGCTCTTCCCCAAGCGGCGTTCACGTGATCTTGCCCGCGAAGGCTTCAGCTTGACAACAAGCCGCCTGTCGCGTTAGACGCAAAACTGCAGTTGCTCCAGTAGCACTGTCGTAGGCGTTACCGTCATCCAACGCGTCCTTTGTCGAGAAGGTCCCAGCAGGGAGGTCTCGATGCAAGAGGCGTTCATGGTATGACATTGTTTTTCCCGATCCCATTCGCAAGCCGTTTGACGGCTCCCACAATGCTACCCGCAACGGATGCACTGCGGAGTAAATTCGCTCGATATGATCGGTGCGGCTATGCGGTTGGCAGCATCCTCTTTGGCACGACCATGCCGAAGGGAGAGCCTGCGACCCTGCGGTTCGAGAAAACACGTTTCCCATTGGCGCCAGCGCAATCTGGCCTGCTGTCCATTCCTCGCTTCGGTTCCGCCGAGGGGGCAATGATAAGGACAGCGGCACAGCTATGCGCTCTCGACGGCCGTGGACGTTCGGACCTCCCCAAAGAGGCCAGGGCCACGGGCGAACCATCGGCTGACGGCCGACATTGAACAATGGAGCAAAAACTATGCAGATGACTGGCAATACGATCCTCATTACCGGCGGCACCAGCGGCATTGGCCGCGCGCTCGCCGAAGCCTTCCACGACCGCGGCAATCGCGTGATCGTCACGGGGCGGCGGCGGGCCTTGCTTGAAGAGATCGCCGCGGAACGCCCCGGTCTGGTTGGCTTACCACTTGATCTTGATGACCCGGATTCCTTGCCTCGCCTTGCAAGCGATGTTCGGTTACTTTTCCCCGAGTTGAATATGCTGATCGCGAATGCCGGCATATCTCGGTCGGAGGATATGACAGCGGAGGGCTGGGATGTTTCCGCCGCTCAATCGGTCGTTGATACCAACATCATGGGCGTGCTACGGGTGGCGGCGGCATTCCTGCCGCTGCTGAAGGGCCGGCAAGGTGCGACTATCATGGCGACCAGTTCAAATCTGGCCTTCATTCCGCGCGCCGATTTCCCGACCTATTGCGCCAGCAAGGCCTTCCTGCATTCCTGGCTCCAGTCGTTACGGCATCAGCTTCGGAAGATTCCGGTGGAGGTGTTGGAGCTTTCGCCGCCTTATGTGCAGACCGAGCTTACGGGTGATCATCAGGCATCCGATCCGCGCGCCATGCCGGTCGCCGCCTATGTGGCGGAGGTCATGCAACTGCTGGAGGCGGGCAACCATCCAAGGGGAGAGGTACTGGTCGAGCGCGATCGTGCACGGCGGTCGGCCGAGCGGGAAGGCCGCTACGAGGAGGTTTACGCCGCGATCAACCCGGTTTGAAAGCGGGGGCGGGCCTGACGCAAGCAGACGGATCATTCACGGCCTCCCTTCGGAGGCCGTGAATGACATACCGCATTAAACGACAGGCTCTGCGCTCAAGCGGTATGCGAATGCATCCTGGCTCCGCCGTCGAGCGCTTCGAGGCTGACCATGGCCTTGATGGGCAAATGATCGGAGGCCACGCGGGCGAGCGGCGAGTCGTGTACCTCGACTGCCGAGATCATGCCGCGCCGGTTTGCCATGATGCGATCCAGCGCCAGGAGCGGCAGTGCCGAGGGAAAGCTTGGGACGGCCGGAGGAAGGGGGCCGAAGGCTGCCTGGAAGGTATTGAGCGAGGAACGGTCGCCCAGCCGCCATTCGTTGAGGTCGCCGAGCAGGATGGTAGGCGTATCGCCTCCATCATTCATCAGTTCGACGATCAGCCGCGTTTGCTGGGCGCGCGAACGGTGCAGCAGGCCGAGATGGGCTGCGATGATCCGGATGCTGCCGCCATGTGCCAGTTCTATCTCGGCAATCAGCGCGCCGCGCGGCTCCAGTCCGGGCAGTTTTATCTGATGCACATCGCGCACCGTGCCTTGCTTGAAAAGGACGACATTGCCGTGCCAGCCATGCGCCTTGCTGGTTCCCGCGATCGGCACAGGAATGAGCCCGGTGTCGCGTTCAAGCCTGCGCAGATCGAGCAGGCCGGTGCGTTCGCCAAAGCGCGTGTCGGCCTCCTGCAGGCCGATGACATCGGCATCGATCTCATGAATGACGCGGCTGATCCGATCCGGATCGAAGCGGCGATCGGCGCCGACGCATTTATGGACATTGTAGGAAGCGATCAGCGTGCCGGCCGCGTGGGCGGTCTTGGAGGCCTGTTTCGGGCGTGCCTGGTTTCTGTTCTTCAGGCTTTCCAGGATGCTCGCACGGAGACTTTCTTTCTTCTTCCGCATCTGTCCGCCGATCGTTTCCTTGACCAAACCATGCCGGGCACTCCCCTGGGAATATAGGAAGCGATGGCGGGCCTTGTCATGTAAAAAGGCCGCGACCACCGCAGAATGTCGATCTGAACTCATTCAGAGATAGGGTGAGCCGAGCCAGAAGACCTTCTCGATCAGCCTGACGATGAAGGGCCGGGCGCGCAGTTTTTCGAGATCGACCGGATGTGCCGTCTCGAGGATTGTCGCGATATGAGCGTCAATCGTGCCGGCGAAGCCGCGGTCGATCACTTCCAGATCCACCTCGAAATTCAGCCGCAAGGAGCGAGGATCGAGGTTGGAAGAGCCGACATAGGCCCATGTGCCATCGACGGCCAGAAGCTTGGAATGGTTGAATGGTCCCTCGGCACGCCAGATGCGGCAGTAATTCTTCAGCATCTGGTCGAACTGCGCGGTCATGGCGCGATCGACGAGCACGAGATTGTTCGCCGTCGGCACGACGATGTCGACTTCAACGCCACGTCTGGCTGCCGTGACGAGGGCGCTGATCAATTCCCGATCAGGCAGGAAATAGGGCGACATGATGCGGATCGTTTTGTGTGCGACCGACAACGCACCGATGAGCATCTTGTGGTTGGTCTCGACGCTGCGGTCGGGGCCGGAGGTCACTACGCGCATGAAGACGGGTGCACCCGGCTCGTTGGAGGGCGCTGAAATCCGCCATTCGTCTCCATCAAGCACTTCATCGGTCGTGAAGCGCCAATCCTCGGCGGCCGTATTGAAGAGATCGGCTACCGCGGGGCCCGTGACGCAGAAATGCATGTCGCGGGCGCAATGATCCCCGGCGAACTCACGCGTGAAACCCTCGCGAATGTTCATACCCCCGGTAAAGGCGATCCGCCCGTCGATGCTCAGGATCTTGCGGTGGGTGCGCAGATTGGCATAGGGCAATCGAAGACCGATGATAACGTTGCCGTTGAACACATCGGCGGCGACCCCGCCATGGCTGAGATAGCCCATGATCGTCGGCACGGAGTAGCGAGCGCCGACGGAATCGATCAGCACGCGAACACTGACACCGCGCTTGACGGCGGCGATGAGTGCGTCGGCAATACGCAGGCCGATCGGGTCGCGGTCGAATATATAGGTCTCCATCAGAATGCTGCGCTCGGCGCCATCGATCGCCGCCTTCATGGCCGCATAGGCCGCATCGCCGCTCGCCAGCATCTCGATGGTATTGCCGGTGCTCATGGTGTAGCGGGCCACGCGGTCGCCGAGCGTCTTCATCGAGCCGAAATGGTCGCCGAAGAGCTGCCGCACCCGGTGGTCGTCTGCATCGAAACTGGCAAGTTCTCCGGACGCATCCTTGCGAAAGAAGGCGTCACGGTGGGAACTTAGGGAGGCCCGGCGCATACGGTTGATGCCCGCGACGGCATAGAGCAGGGCACCGATGATGGGCGACAGGATGATGACGCCGACCCAGCCGATCGCTGCTCGCACATCCTCCTTCGTCATGGTGGCATGAATTGCCGCCGCCGCTCCCATGGCAATGGACAGGACGGCAAGAATTTGGCCCCAATGGGCAACCAGAAGGTCGATCATGATGCGAATATATCCCGGCCCGCGAAAGCTGCAATCGGCGGCCTTACAATCCGCTTTATATGGCTGATAGCGGTGCGAAAAGCCGCCTTATTAGATATTTTTAATTGAACAGCCCTGTCGCAGTCTTCATATTGAGGGTGCTTAGGCTGCTTCGCTGCCGTCCCCCACGGTATTCGTGTTTCTTGTGCGAAGCGCCACTGCGGTTCGGGAGTCGAGACTAGAGGAATCGTTCCATGGGCATTTTCGCCACCATGGAGTCTTGGCTGCTCGGGGGAGGCACGAAGCCCGCATTTCAAGAACGGGCATTGTTCATCAACCATGTTCAATGATGCGAACGGAGAACAGCAGATGTTGGAATCTCGGGACGAATGGATCAAGAAACGCGCATATGCCATCTGGGAGGAAGAAGGCTATCCCGCCGGCCGTGACGGTATACACTGGGAACAGGCAAGCAGCGAACGCATCGCGCTCGAGAAAAGCGCTGGCAAGGAAGCGAAACTTGGCGCCAAATCCAAGGCAAAGCGCAAGCCGACGGTTGCCATCGCGGCAGTTGTCGAAGAGCCAGTGGCCAAGCCTGCCGTGAAACGGACGTCTAAGAAGGCCGTCAAAGCCAAAGTCTGATGCAGGTCCTGCCCTTTGGATGTGGCGGAAGCGGGAGCGGCTCGACAACAACCAACGAGCCGCTCCTTTTTGGGTTGGAACCGACAGAATATCCGCAGCAATTTCTGTAACTTGGGCCTCAGGCACAAAATAGTTGTCACACATCGGTGCTATCAGAGCGGGTAGGGAGCCCCGCCATGCGTCGTAGCCATGCTGATGATCTGGAAAATACTGTCTTGACGATCGTCGCAGCGCGCTGCCCTCAGGTTCCCGTTCACCGCGCGGAGGAAACGCGGTGACGTCCCTCCTCATTCTTGCGGCCCTCTATCTTCTGGCGGCCTTGATCCTCATCCTGATCATCGATCGTTCTGTTGGCGTATTCTTTCCTGCGTCCGCCAAACATCGGGCTACCCCACGGCATAGTCGCCGGTCGTGGTTCGCGCCGGTCGATCGCAGTGCACCGAGCCGGATATCGGAACCTTTTCCGTGACCGTGGGTTGGTCTTTCATCCACAACAAGGAGAGAGACCATGCCCCGAGGAGACAAATCCGCTTATACGGACAAGCAGAAGCGCAAAGCCGAACACATCGAAGAAGGCTATGAAGACCGCGGCGTTTCCCATGAGGAAGCCGAGCGACGCGCATGGGCGACGGTGAACAAGGAAAGCGGCGGCGGCAACAAGTCCGGCTCCGGCCGTGGTCACCCGGAAAATCATGAATCGTCGGAGAAGGGCGGCAGGATCGGCGGCCGCGCTTCGGCAAGCCGTCCGGCGGCAGAGCGTTCCGCATCGGCAAAGAAGGCTGCCGCAACCCGCAAGCGCCACGAGCATGATGCTCATCACTAGTGGCCGCGACTTTGTCGCGCAGGCTCTATGCCGCATATTGTCGGGTCAATCGGGGTCGTAGTATCACCGAGCCGTTGAGGCATGGCTTTCGGTGATGGCAACCGGCAAATAGTGCGGAGGCGGATTGATGAGAATGCTCACCGGACAGTGCAGATGCCGGACCGTCACCTATGAAGTCGCTGACGAATTTGTCTATGCCGTGAACTGTCATTGCTCGAATTGCCGGCGCACAACCGGGTCGGCATTCAAGCCCCTGGCGGGCATTGAGATTGAAAAAATCAGAATTGCCGACGGCCTGGAGAGCATCATGTCCTATGGGGACAATGCTTCGACATATATGCACTGTGGGAAGTGTGGCTCGCTATTGTATGCAATCGTCAAGAACGGAACCTACGCCCATGTCACCATGGGGACGCTAGTCGACACACCGAGCATACGTCCGACGCATCATGTTTTCGTCGGCTCAAAGGCCGAGTGGTTTGAAATCACCGATAATCTCCCACAGTATGAAGAGAGCGACTGATCGCCATATGCGCCAAGGAGTGACCGGAATGCCTTATGAACTTTACTATTGGGACGGTATTCAGGGACGCGGCGAATTCGTACGGCTCGCTCTGGAAGAGGCCGGCGCCGAGTATGTCGATATTTGCCGTGGTCCGGCCAGCAAGGGGCAGGGCACAGGCGCCATGTTGGCTATCATGGACAGCAAGGCCGAACCCGCCGTTCCCTTCGCGCCGCCGTTTCTGAAGGATGGCGATCTGATCATCTCGCATGTGGCCAACATCCTGATGTATCTCGGGCCGACATTTGGTCTTGCCCCCAGGAATGAAGCGCAGCGGCATGAGCTGAACGCGCTGCAATTGACCGTCACCGATCTCGTCGCCGAGGTGCACGACACGCACCACCCGATCGCCACTTCGAAATATTATGAGGACCAGAAGGAGGAGGCAAAGGCTCGGTCGGCCGAATTCATCGACAATCGTATCCCGAAATATCTCGGCTATTTCGAGCGCGTGCTTGAGCAGAACCCGCATGGGCCCGCTCACATTTTCGGCGATGGGCTGACCTATGTCGACCTCTCGCTGTTTCAGATTTACGAGGGATTGCGCTATGCCTTTCCGCGCGGCACCGCGCATCTGGCCGATCGCTATCCGCATTTCGCCGCTTTGCATTCGGCTGTCGCGAAACGGCCCAATATTGCTCGCTATCTTCAATCCGATCGTCGCATTCCCTTCAACGAGGATGGCATCTTCCGGCATTATCCGGAACTCGACAGGAGCGATGCATGAGCGAAGCAAGGCTGCTGGGTCTGTTTTTTCCAGTCTGCTGGGGTATCTGGGCGGCCATCTGGTTCATCGCATCCTTCCGCGTCAAGAAGGCGGCGCGGCATGAGGATCCTTGGTCGCGATTGTCGAATACAGTCCCGATCTGGATCTGCGCCTTCCTGCTGGTCGTGTCGCCATCCTGGCTCGGGTCCTTGTCGTTCCGGCTTGTCCCGCAAAATCTGACCTATTATGGAATCGGCGCAGCCATGACCGTCATTGGCCTCGGCTTTGCCATCTGGGCGCGCTATCATCTCGGTCGTAACTGGAGTGGCGTGATCACGGTCAAGCAGGATCATGCACTGATCCGCACCGGTCCCTACGCTCTCGTCCGCCATCCGATCTATTCCGGCCTGATACTGGCGATCCTCGGTGCGGTGCTTGCGCGTGGTGATGTCGCCGCGTTGCTTGCGTTTGCCTTCATGCTTTACGCGGTTCTGCGACGCGTCGGCATTGAGGAGCGTTGGATGAGCGAGACCTTTGGTCGAGATTATGCCGACTACAAGGCCACGACGCCGGCACTCATTCCATTCCTGGTATAGCTTTACGCTTTCAGCGCTGAAGCGGCTTTGAAAAAATCGGCCCAGGGATCAGCATTGCTTTTGCCGAGGCGCGTGGCGGCGTTCTTGACCGTGAATGAGGCCGGTCCGATCTTGTCGTTCAATTCTTCCCAGGCGATCGGCATCGAGACGGTAGCTCCCGGTCTTGCGCGCGTCGAATAGGGTGCGACTGCAGTGTTGCCGCGGCCATTGCGCAGGTAGTCGATGAAGATATGGCCGGTCCGCTTTGCCTTGCTGGCGACCGAGAGATATGCGTCAGGGCTGTCGGCACTCATGGCATGTGCCATCGCTTCGGCGGCATCCTTGACCTGCGGCCATTCCGCCTTGGGCTTGAGGGATGCGACGACATGGAGGCCCTTGCCGCCTGAGGTCTTGACAAAGGAGGTAAGCCCCAGTGCTGTAAAACGTTCTCTTATTTCCAGCGCAGCCTTGATGACCTTGGCCCAGCTGACATCTTCGCCGGGATCGAGATCCATGATGATCATGTCGGGCTTTTCCCAATGATCGGTGGTCGTGCCCCAGGGGTGTATTTCGAGCGCCGCGGATTGGACGAGCGCTGCAAGCCCGTCGAAATCCTCGATCTTCAGGAACTTGGCGCTCTCCTTGTCGTCGGGATCGGCAATTTCGATGATATGCGGGTTGATGCCCTTCCAGGCATGTTTCTGGAAGAAGCGGGGGCCGCTTATGCCATCAGGGCAACGCAGCAGTGCCAGGGGCCGATTGACGACGAAGGGTGCCATGCGCGGCCAGATCTGCGCGTAATAATCGACGAGGTCCTGCTTGCTGACGCCGTCATCGGGCCAGTAGACCCGCTCTGGATGCGTCAACTGAACGGAGGTTTCAATCCGGTTCTCAATGGGCGTCTTTGCCATTCGCATGCGCTCCATCTTGTTTCGACGCGAGAGCCGCGCCGGGCGTAGACTAGCATTGCCCGGCGCGAAAAGTCGATCGTCCTGCATGCCTTACGGCATGAGCTGACCGCCATTGACCTCGATGATTTGCCCGGTGATGTAGCCGGACAATGTCTGCGATGCCAAAAACAGATAGGCGCCGACACAATCTTCCGGAGTGCCGACGAAGCCCATGGGAATGGACTTGCGCTGCAGTTCCATCTGCTCGTCATTGGTATAGCGCTCGTGGAACGGCGTCGCGATGACACCCGGGGCAACCGCATTGACGCGGATCTTGTCGTTGACGAATTCCTTGGCGTGACCGTGGGTTATGGTCGAAACGAAGCCTTTGGCGGCAGCGTAGAGGATCGCGCCGTTGCCGCCCCCGTTGCGGGCAGCAATCGACGTGGTGTTGATGATGAAGCCGCCCTGCTTCTTGAGGTGGGGATGGGCCGCCCGGGTCGCGGCCAGCACCGAGCGGGCGTTCAAGTTCATCACGCGCTCGTAATGTTCGTCGGTCATGTCCGATGTCGGCAACCGTCCCAGCATGCCGCCCGCATTGTTCACCAAACCATCGAGGCCACCGATCGCTTCGGCTGCCTTGTCGATGACTTTTTCGGTCTCGCCATCCTGTGACACATCGCCTTGGATCAGGTGAACAGTACCGCCGCTCGCCTTGATTTCGGCAGCCAGCTGCTCGGCCGGCTCGCGACTGGCATTGAAGTGAAGAGCGATCTTCATACCCTGCTTGGCGAAGGCGAGTGCAAGGGCTGCACCGATACCTGTGGAAGCGCCGGTAATCAGCACACGCTTGCCGGCAAGATCGGGAATACGAATGGACGCGAGCGACTGCGCGAGTTCTGTCATGACGACTCCTCCTGAACCTCAATAATCATATGACGAATTCGCCCTGTCTTAACAGGTGCGGGCGCGGCAAGGCAATGCGACTGCGCCGGTAAATGGACACGATGATATGATCGCCGAACAATATTTCGAGCATTGTGCTCCGCCGAAAAACGATCTGGCGTGGCTGCGTCATGGCGGATATTGAAGAGCGCAGAGGAGTCGCGTGCTCGGTCCTGTGCGTTCGGGGTGCCGGCTGCGACTTTGAATAACAGAGAGAGAGACCGAGGATATCATGAGCAAGAACAAGCTGATCCGTTTCGATATTGCCGATAGCCAGGCCGGCGGCCAGCGCCGTCCTTTCGCCAAGGCCGTGCGCGCCGGCGATTTCGTCTACGTCTCGGGTCAGGTCCCCACGATTAACGGCGAGGTTATCGTCGGCAATATCGTTGCGCAGACCGAGCAGGTCATCGCCAATATCAAGGATGTCCTTGCTCTTGCCGATTGCACCCTTGAGCATGTGGTGAAGGTCAATGTGTGGCTCGACGATGCCCGCGACTTCTCGAGCTTCAACGCTGTTTTCCAGAAGCATTTCATCGATCACCCGCCGGCGCGCTCCACCGTCCAGTCGCCGATGATGGTGGATGTGAAGATCGAGATGGATGTCATCGCCTACAAGCCGCTCGATTGAACTGACAATCCCTGATTATCAGAAGCTCCGTTGTCTGGTGTGAAAACCGCTGCGACGGTGCGGCTCTGCAATTAGCCGATTTCGGAGGCGCAGCAACTGCGCCACCGAAACACGTGCCCTTGAACGTTGGTCCCTTAAATAGCTGCGCCGCCGATTTAGCTCTGGCTTTTCAAGCGCATGCGATCTCCCTAGTCTTCTTGCCAAAGCCGGTCGCTCGTTACTCCGGTCGCAAATGTGCGCCTTGATATTGGCCTGCGGGTCCAGATTGGTAGGGCGGGGCAACGCGCAGTTTTTCCCGAATTCCTTATTGCCACAAATCGTTGTTCGGTCGGCCGCCGATGCGTCCCGATGCTTGTCGCTTTGCCTGTTGATTTCAAATCAGCGGATTGACGAGTGCGCAAACTCACGATTAAATCAATTTGATTGACTACTCGAAATCAACGAGAGGGAACTGCAAATGGGAATGAGAAAAAGCAGATTGCGTAATTTCGTGTACCGGGCTCCATGGCTGGCAACGGCAGCACTCGGCGTCTCGCTGGCATTCGGTGCCGGTGTCGCCTCGGCTGCCGAATCCGTGCTCACGATGCACATCGAGGAGCAGACCAGCTGGGTCAGCAACTTCAATCCTTTCGATCTGGCCGGTCGCCGCCAGAGCACGATGGATTTCATCTACGAGCCGCTGGTCATCTTCAACGCCAATGACGGCGGCAAGCCGGTCTGGCGCCTGGCCACCAGCTATAAGTTCTCCGACGATCTGATGTCGATCACCTATGACCTGCGCCCCGGCGTGAAGTGGTCCGACGGACAGCCGCTGACCTCGGCCGACGTGAAATACACCATCGACCTGATGTTGAAGAACCCGGCGGTCGACACCGTTGGTGTCGGCCAGACCGTTGCTTCCGTCGAAGCGCCGTCGCCGACGCAGATCAAGATCAACCTCAAGGCCGTGAACTCGGAATTCCCTGAATCGCTCGCCGATCTTGCTGTCGTGCCGGAGCATATCTGGAAGGACGTTGCCGATCCGGTGGCCTTCAAGAATGAAAAGCCCGTCGGTTCCGGTCCGATGACCGAAGTTCGCCGCTTTACGCCACAGGTCTACGAGCAGTGCCGCAATCCGAACTACTGGGATGCGGCGTCGCTGCATGTGGATTGCCTGCGCCTGCCGCAGATTTCGGGCAACGACCAGATGTTGGCGCTCTTGCCGGAAGGTACTGTCGACTGGATCGGCTCTTTCCTGCCGCAGATCGACAAGACCTTTGTTGCGCTTGATCCGCAGCACAATGGCTACTGGCAGCCGCCGGCGGAAACCGTCGCCTTCCAGATGAACTTCAAGTCGACGAATGCCGGCAATCTCGAGGCCTTCAAGGACTTGAATTTCCGTCACGCCTTCAGCCTGGCGATGGACCGCCAGTCGATGGTCGACATCGCCGGCTTCGGTTATCCGGTCGTCAACCTGCATGCCAGCGGCCTGCCACCGCGTTTCGACAGCTGGCGCAACAAGGCCGCTGAAGGTGACAAGGATGCCTTCATGGGCTTCGACACCGACAAGGCGAACAAGATCCTTGACGATGCCGGCTACAAGAAGGGCGCCGACGGCTTCCGCACCACGCCAAGCGGCAAGCCGATCGCTTTCCCGGTCATCGTGCCGAATGGCTGGACCGACTGGATTGATGCCGTACAGATCGCCGTCGAAGGGCTGCGCGCTGCGGGCATCAACGCCTCTGTTGCCACGCCTGAATACGAACAGTGGCGCAAGCAGCTTCTCGATGGCAGCTTCGATGTCGTCATGAACTCGCGCGCCGACAGCGCCACCCCGTTCCAGGGCTATTATCAGAGCCTGTCGACGGACTATGCCGGCAAGCTCACCGTCTCCGCGCCGCGCTACTCCAACCCGAAGCTCGACGCGCTGTTCGATCAGTACCGCAAGTCGTCTTCCGATGCGGATCACAAGAAGATCTTCAACGACATTCAGGTTCTGATCGCCGATGATTTCCCGGTCGTGCCGGTCTTCAACGGTCCGACCTGGTACCAGTATTCCAGCAAGCGGTACACCGGTTGGGTCACCGACAAGGATCCGGTGATGAACCCGGAAAACCACGACAACAATCGCATGCGCCTCATGCATCTCCTGCGTCTGAAGCCGGTCCAATAAGACCTAAGCAAGGGAAGCAGACATGCGTATTTCAAGCCGGCGCCTAGGCGTCTATGCGGTGGCTTTGGCCTTCGCGATCGTCGTGAACTTCATTCTTCCCCGGCTTATGCCGGGGAGTCCCGTCGACGCCATGGTGGCCCAGCTCGGGCCACGGGCAACGCCTGCCGCCGTCGAGGCGATCAAGGCGCGCTTCGGCGAGATCGATCAACCGATCATGATGCAGTTCGTCGACTATCTCAAAGGCCTCGCAACGCTCGATCTTGGCGTTTCGGTCAAATACTATCCCCAGACCGTGGTGCAGGTGTTAAGCCGCGCCACGCTCTGGACGATCTTCCTGGTGGTAACGGCGATCATCTTTTCGCTGTGCGTCGGCGTCGTGCTCGGCGCGATCTCCGCCTGGCGTCGCGGCGGGCGGTTCGACACGGTCGTATCGCCTCTCGCCGTCATCATGTTCTCGATCCCGCCCGTCATCATCGCCCTGACGATCCTCTTCATCTTTGCGGTATCGCTGCGCTGGTTCCCCGTGGGTTATGCCTATGATCCCAATCTCGATCCGGGCTTCAACTTCACCTTCTTCAGCAGCGTGTTCATGCACGCCATCCTGCCGGTCCTGACGCTCTCGCCATTTCTCATCGGCGAGTTCCAGACGACGATGCGCTCCTCGATGATCGTCGTGCTGGGTGAGGATTACGTCACCATGGGGCGGGCGAAGGGGCTCAGCAACCTCGCTGTCATGTTCAGCTATGGTGCCCGCAATGCCTTGCTGCCCGTGTTGACCAATCTGGCGCTGATGCTCGGCGCTGTCTTCGGCGGCTCGATCGTCACAGAGATCGTCTTCAATTATCCGGGCCTTGGCCTGACGCTGTTCACCGCCAGTGTTGCCCGCGACTACCCCGTTATTCAGGGGCAATTGCTCCTGATGACGATGGCAACCCTCATAGCGAATTTCATGGTCGACATCATCTACGGCCTGGTCGATCCGAGATTGCGGGAGGGCAGATAATGGGCTTCGCGTTGAAATCAATTTTTAGCCAGAAGAAGGCCCTCGTCGGCTTCATCATTGTTGCCGCATTGTGCCTGATGGCAATCTTTGCGCCGATCATTGCTCCGGGCGAGCCCGGTGCACGCGTCGGTCGTTCGCACCAGGCGCCATCGGTCGAGCATGTCTTCGGCACCACCAAGATGGGCCGCGACGTCTATCGTCAGTTCGTCTGGGGTGCCAGAAGTTCGCTTTCGGTGGGCTTTGCTACCGGCATCGCCATCACGGTCATCGGGACCGCTATCGGTCTGATCGCGGGTTACGCCGGCGGTAAAACAGATGCGGTGCTCGATCTTGCGACCAACGCCGTGCTCGTCATACCGAACATGCCGCTTCTCATTCTGCTTGCCTCCTTCTCGGGGACGGTCGGGCCGATGACGATCATGACGATCATTGCCTTGACCTCATGGCCATGGGGCGCGCGCATGACCCGATCTCAGACGATGGCGCTGCGCAATCGCGATTTCGTCACCGCCGCCAAGATGATCGGCGAGCCGGCCTGGCGCATCATCTTCGTTGAAATTCTTCCCAACCTGACGCCGCTGATCGGCATCAACCTCGTCGGCAGCATCATTTACGCCATCGTTGCGCAGACCACGCTCGAATATCTCGGCTTCGGCGATCCGCTGAGGGTCACTTGGGGCACCATGCTCTACAATGCGCAGAATGCCTCGGCCATCATGGTCGGCGCGTGGTGGGATATTGCAGTTCCGGCCGCCGGTATCGCCCTTACGGGCCTCGGCCTTGCGCTGATCAACTTTACCTTCGACGAAATCGCCAATCCGCAATTGCGCTCAGGCCCGGCACTGACCCGATGGTTCCGCCTGACCCGCGCCCGCAACCGTATGATGAGGGCTGGCCAATGAGCGACAATCTGCTTGAGATTGAAAACCTGAACATCGACTATCTGGTCGACAAGGGCGACTTCCGGGCGGTGAAGAATGTTTCATTCAACATCGGTCGCGGCGAGATTTTCGGTCTCGCCGGTGAGTCCGGTTGCGGCAAGAGCACGATTGCCTATGCCATAACCCGGCTATCCAAGGCGCCGGCATGGATCAGCGGTGGAAGCATCCGTCTGGATGGGCAGGATCTGCTGCGCATGCCGGAAAACGAGCTGCAGAAGATCCGCTGGAAGCGGATCGGCATGGTGTTCCAGAG
Source organism: Rhizobium sp. A22-96 (assembly GCF_053521805.1). Lineage (NCBI taxonomy): Bacteria > Pseudomonadati > Pseudomonadota > Alphaproteobacteria > Hyphomicrobiales > Rhizobiaceae > Rhizobium > Rhizobium sp. A22-96. Next base: position 558,106 of record NZ_JBNWDQ010000001.1, on the reverse strand, counting down.
CGCGATGAACTCGCTCAATCCGCTGATGCGGGTGGAAGCGCAGTTTCATGATGTGCTCCATCGCCATACCGGCTGCTCCAAACAGGAATCCCGCGCCCGCGCCGAGGAAATGTTCAAGCTGGTCGGCATTCCCACGCACCGCGTCAGCGACTATCCGCACCAGTTTTCCGGCGGCATGCGCCAGCGCATCGTCATCGCCATTTGCCTGGCGCTCAGACCCGAACTCATTATCATGGACGAACCGACGACTGCGCTCGATGTCGTCGTGCAGCGTGAAATCCTGGAGCAGGTCCTCGACCTCCAGCAGACCTATGGTTTCTCGGTGCTGTTCATCACCCATGATCTGCATCTGATGGCGCAGCTCTGCGGGCGCATCGGTGTCATGCTGAAGGGCGAACTCGTCGAAGTCGGCGCCGTGGCACAGGTCAGCCAATCGCCCGTTCACGACTATACGCGCAAGCTCTGGAACGCCATTCCCCAGCTTCCAGCCAGCGCACATTTTTCCGGAGCTTTGGCATGAAACCGCAGATACAGGCAGTCGCTGCCGAACCCGTCATCCGGCTTGAGGATGTTCAGCGCCATTTCGGTTCGGTCCATGCGCTGAAAAGCGTCTCCTTCTCCCTGTTTGCCGGGCGAGCGCTGGCGCTGGTCGGGGAATCCGGCTGCGGCAAGACCACATGTGCCCGCATTATCGCGCGGCTCGACAAGTCGAGCGCCGGCAGGCTTTTCTTTCGCGGACAGGATCGCACCGCGCGTGCCACAGGCAAGGAAGAGCGGATGTACCGCAAGGACGTCCAGATGGTATTTCAGGATCCGTTCTCCTCGCTGAACCCGGCCTTTACGGTCAATCATCATATCGCTCGTCCGCTGCAGCTCCATGGCGAAGACAAGTCGAAGGCCGAGCGCGATGATCAGATATCCAAGCTGCTTGAGAGCGTTGGTCTCGATCCTGCCCTGACACGTCAGAAATTTCCGCATGAACTGTCAGGTGGCCAGCGCCAGCGCGTCAATATCGCCCGTGCATTGGCGGTTTCACCCAGCGTTCTGGTGGCCGACGAGCCGACGTCGATGCTTGATGTTTCGATCCGCAAAGACATCCTGGATCTGCTAGCGCGGGTGAAGCGGGAGAACGACCTCGCCATGCTCTACATCACCCACGATATCGCCACGGCTGCCCATGTTGCCGAGGAGATTGTTGTGATGTTCGCCGGCCAGATGGTCGAGTGGGGCGATACCAACGCTGTGCTCGCCGCCCCGAAGCATCCCTATACCCAGCTCCTGCTCTCCGCCATTCCGGATGGCGGCCGCAGGTTCGTCACAGGCGGCAGCGCCCGCTTTCTCGAGCAGGCGGAGAAGATCCGCTCGCTCAGCCGGCCGATTTCGACCGTGGTGGAACAGCTCGGCGACAATCATTTCATGCGTGCGCTCGTCGCATCGAACTAAAAGGACTTCATCGTGGATTATCTGGTCAATCTATCGACCTTGCCAGTGGATACACAGTCGCCCGAGCGGATGGCGAAGGCAGGTGTCACCATCAGAAGGGCATTGCCGCCGGAACTGCGGCTTATCGTCGGTTGGGTCAGCAAGCATTTCAGCGAGGGATGGGCAAGCGAGACGACGGTGGCGATGACGCGCCAGCCGCCGACCTGCTTCATCGCCACGCGCAATCAGGAGCTGGTCGGCTTTGCCTGCCACGAGGCGACGGCGCGTGGCTTCTTCGGCCCGACCGGTGTCGATGAGAGCGTCCGAGGCCTCGGCATCGGCCGTGCGCTGCTGTTTGCATGCCTCAACGACCATAAGGCGATGGGCTATGCCTATACCGTCATCGGCGATGTCGGCCCTTCGGAATTCTACGAGAAGACGGTTGGCGCGATCCAGATCCCCAATTCCGAGCCCGGCATTTATGCCGGCCTGCTCAAGCTCTGAACGACCCCATAGATAAAGAGAGAATACCCATGTCGACACCGCGATCTCTAGCTCTGCGGCTTGAAACAACCTGGAATCCACCGGCCGACGGCAAGGATTTTTCCTATGTGCTGCGGTTGAAGAACCTTTCATCGGAGCCGCTTTCGGGCTTCTCGCTCTGCGTCAGCGGTCCCGGCCGTGTCGACCCCGCTGGCGTTGTCGATGGCGCGACGGTGACCAAGCGGCTGTCCAACTTCACCGAATTCCAGCCACCGGAAGGTTTCGTGTTGGCTGGCGGCGAAACCTGGACCATCACCGTACGTGCGCTGAGCTGGCAGTTTCGCCACTGGAATGACGGTGCCAATAGCGCCTATCTCGCATTGGCCGATGGCGGGACGGTTTCACTCGGCACGGAGCCGACACGCACATCGTCAAGCAATGCGCCGTTGAAGCGCGGCGCGGAAATCTACCCTGTACCGGCCAATCCGCCGGTGCCGCTGTCGATCATTCCCTGGCCGAACCGCGTTGCCGTTTCTGCCCGCCGCCCGCTGCCGGCAGGCTTTGCCCTGAAGGCCACCACGCCGGAAGCGCAGGCTGCTGCCGCAAGTTTCACCGCGCTTGTCGAGCATCTTTTCTCGGCCGAAGGTCTCATCCGTTCCGAGGCGGAAGGGGCTGTGTCCGTCGAGTTGCGCCAGGTAGCCGGTCTCGGTGCAGAGGCCTACAGGCTGGTATTCTCGTCTGAAGCCATCACGGTCGAAGCGAGCGCACAGACCGGTTTCGTCTATGGCCTCGTGACCATTGGGCAGATCTGGCGCGGCGCGCGTCTGCACCCGCAGGCATTCCATTTCCCGGCGGGTGGCGAGATCGTCGACGAGCCCGCCATGGGATGGCGTGGCCTGCATCTGGATGTCGCACGCCAGTTCTATGGCACTGCCGAGATCAAGAAGCTGATGGCGGTGCTTGCCTGGAACAAGCTCAACCGCTTCCACTGGCATCTGTCGGATGATGAATCCTGGCGTGTTGAAATCGACGCCTATCCGGCGCTGACGGAGATCGGCGCATGGCGCGGCCATGGTCTGCCGATGCCGCCGCTGCTCGGCTCCAGCCCGGCTCGCACTGGCGGCTACTATACCAAGGCAGCCGTGCGCGACATTGTCAGCTATGCCAAGGGTTTCGGCATCGAGGTGCTGCCCGAGATCGATATCCCAGGCCATTGCTACGCCATGCTGCAGGCAATTCCCGAGCTTCGCGATCCCAATGAAGCCGGCAGCTATTACTCAGTCCAGGGTTTCCCTGACAACTGCATCAACCCGGCGCGCGAAAAGACCTATGAAGTCATAGAGACGATCCTCTCCGAATTGATCGAGCTCTTCCCGTTCAAGACGATCCATATCGGTGCCGATGAAGTTCCGCTCGGCGCATGGTCCGGTTCGCCGGAAGCGCTGGCTCGGCTGCGCGAACTCGCCGGCGACGAGGTTGCGGAAGCACATGCCAAGCGGTTGAACGTCATCACCAACACGCATGGTGCCGACGATATTCACGGCTCCGGCGCGGCCTACCTGCAGGCGGAATTCCTGGAGCGCATCCAGGCGTTTCTCGCCTCAAAGGGCTGCATAACGGGTGGTTGGGAAGAGGCGGCTCATGGCGACAGGATCGACAAGGACAAGAGCTATCTCTGCAGCTGGCGCAATGTCGAGGTGGCGGCCGAGCTTGCCGGTCGCGGCTATGAGATGGTGGTTTGCCCGGGGCAGGTCTATTATCTCGATATGGCGATGCGCCCGGATTGGGACGAGCCCGGTGCGAGCTGGGCCGGCCACTCGGATCCGGAGAAACTGTATAACTTCGATCCGATCGGCGGATGGACGGACGTCCAGAAGGAAAAGCTTCGCGGCATCCAGGCCTGCATCTGGTCGGAATCGATGACCGACCGGGCCATCTTCGACCGGCTCGTGTTTCCGCGCCTCTCGGCGCTGGCCGAAACGGGCTGGACGAAGCCATCGGCAAAATCCTGGGAGCGGTTCAAGGCGCTGGTCGGCACGATGCCGCTGCTATACGGCCTGCATCAATTCTGACAGCTTGATGCATGGCCCTCGGGCGCGGCTTAGGTGCCGCGCCCGATTGCATTTGATGGCATCAACTGTCGTCACAGCTGCTGGGCTGTGCGATGGAGGATCGGCTTCTGCAGGACATCGAATTGCGGGTTCGTTTCCGAAAAGATCGGTAGTGCGGCGGCGCCGAGAATGGCCGTGTCCTTGCCGGAAGCGCCGATCATCAGCCGCGGGATCGTGCGCTCTTCCGACGGGTTCACCGGAATATGCAATGGCTCTACGCGAGCTGCGAGCCGTGTCATCAAGGCCGTTGGCGCGCTGCCGCCAAGCACGATCGTCTGCGGATCGAAGGCAAGCTCGAGAAAATCGATCGTCTGGCGCAGCGGCTGGGCCGCCTGCTCAACCCAGGTCTCAAGTCCCTGGTGATTGGCTGCGATCATTGCATCGAGATCGTCGGGCGAAAGCTCCTGGGCGTTCTCGATTCCAAGATATTCGTAGGCGACGGATGGCGACACATAGCGGTCGAGACAGCCGCGCTTGCCGCATGTGCACAGCCGGCCATGTGGTTCGACGATGATATGGCCGATTTCGCCGGCATTGGCGCGGCTGCCCTTGTAGAGATGGCCGTCCAGGAACATGCCGGCGCCGATGCCGCCATCGCCCGCGAGAAAGAGATAGACGAAGCTTCCGAGACCGCGTGCGACGCCGTATAGCCGCTCGCCGATCGCCGCAGCCGTTGCATCATTTTCAACGAGCACAGGCACGCCGATACGTCGCTCCAATTCGCTGGCGACGGGGAAGTCCTGCCAGCCGGGCAGATTGAGCGGGCTGAGCGAGGTGACGCCGCCATCCGCATAGCGCCCCGGCAAGGCGATGCCGGCGCCGAGCAAGCGGTTGCGATCGAAGGAGAAGGCGTCCTGCAAATCCCGGACGATGGCGGCAAGGACGGGGATCGCTTCAGTCGGCCCGGGTCTGTCGACATGGCGTTCGATGCGGGCGCAAACCGTGCCGGACAGATCTGTCAGTACCCCGATCGCCCTCTGTCGGCCGAGCTCCAGGCCAATGGAGTAGGCCCCGTTTGGATTGATGGTATAGGGAATGATCGGCTGGCCGCGGGCGATCTTCTGCGCTTCCATTGGGATCAGCAGATGCGAACGCGCGAGCTCCTCGACGATATTCGATACGGTCTGGGTCGTCAGCGCTGTTATGCGGGCTATCGCTGCCCGCGACATCGGCCCGTTGGTGCGGATGGCCTCGATCACGACACGCCTGTTATGCGATTTGGCCTGTTCGAGATTCGTGCCTGAAATTGTCTTCATGAGATGATTGGAAGTTTCTGGATCAGCGTTCGTTAGCGTTGTTGCTTGTCACGGCTGCTGCTGCGTGACGGAGAAGGCGGGGCGCAAATTACCGTTGTTCGCCCGGCATTTGGGTAGTTTCCATCCTTTTGCCCAACGGTTCAAGACGTTAGCGATCAATAGGCCAAAGCTTGGCGTTTTCTGCGCCCTTTTTCCGCTGCTTAGGCGAACGGGCAAGCCTTTACTATGACAAATGTTAGGTTAGACTCCGGTTACCTCGGCTTTTGCAGAGGATAGCCCCTGGAGGATTTCGATGATCAGACTGCTCGGACTTGCGATTTTTTCTACCTGCCTTGCCACTGGAGCCATGGCAGCGGACGCCACCTGCAAGGCGCAGGCCGCAGACAAGAAGCTGGCGGGAGCTGCCTTGACCAGCTTTACCAACAAGTGCGCCAAGGATGCGGCAACTTCTTGCGATGCGCAGGCCGCTGCCAAGAAACTTGCCGGAGCTGCCAAGACGAGCTTTGTCAAGAAGTGCAACGCCGACGCCGTCGGCGGTTGATCGCTGACATCAGGCTTTTGAGCAATTGTCCCGGGCACTGCTGAGTGTCGGGGAGATAGTCGATTGTTTCTATTGAGGCGCAGCGACATGGATTGGCGTGTCGCTGCGCTTTTGTGCCCACGTCCCAAAGGCAATTTTTGCATTTGATTGGAGCCGGTTTCGTCATTGTCTCCGATAAGTGCCCTGCATCGTCACGCTGTCGGCGAAATTGCACACGCCTGCTTGCGTAACCCGCCATGTTTGGGCGTTGAGCCGTTCGAAGCCGATGGAGCAGTTGTCGACGGAAAGCTTGCCATGCCCGCTCTTCAACGGAATGACGCCATTGATACTACCGGCATCGACATCGCCTGCATCGGCGCCACCGGGACCAACATGGGTCGAGGTCAACAGGATTGCCGTGAGGCCGCCGACCGGGCCGAATATGGATAGATTACCCTCGTCGCCCTTGCCGCCTTCGGCTAGAAAATTGGTGGAGACGCTTTGTCCGCCCTTTGTCGCCTGAAGATATCCGATCTGATTGTCATAGGCTTGCCGGATGCATGCTGCATCGTGGCATGATTGTACAGTTTTGATCCAACGCTGCTGCCGCCCTTCGACAGTGTTGGCATCATCGCTTTTCCGCGCGGCGGTATAGAGATCGCTGGTCATCGCATCCCGTATCCGCAGGGATTGATCCCCGCAAATCACATGGTCGCTTTCCGTGGAAGGCTTTTTGCAATCAATGCCCGCAGCCGAAACCGGCATTGCAAATAGGTTAGCTGCCAGCATCGCCATGGCGAATTTCGAAATAGTCATGGGGTCCTCCGTCCGCAATCATCCCTGCTAATTATGCCGTCTCTCGTCGTCGTAAAGGCCTCGCAGTGCCTATCGCAATGCGAAAGATTTCATCCGCTCTGGATTTGAAGATCGAGGGGAGGGACCTAGTTTGGGAGGTCTAAACAATTTGCAGATCGGCGGAGGAGCCAGGTGAAGGGTGAAACACAATTGTCTGGCAAGGTCACATTCCTGGTCGCCGGATCGGTTTTCCTTGCCGTCACCATCGGAACGGCGGCGTTGGGAATCCACCTTTACAGAACAAACGCAACGGCAACCGCAATGGCGGCTTGCGTGGTTTTTGCATGGGGCTTCGGCAGCATGGTCGTCGCCATGATGCTCGTGCTGCTGACCTCGGGGAGGCAAACCAAAGGCAGGGTCGGTGTCAGGAGAGGCAGGGTTTCTATCCGGCTTAACAATGGATCGCCGGGCTCAAGCGGCCATATGACCGGCGGCGGTGTCGAAGCCGAGGGTGAAGCGGGAACGCGCATCACCAGTCCGCTCCCGTCCGTTTTTCTAATGCTATCTTCGATCGGATTGGCTGTGCTTGGCCTTTTCCTCTTCGGCCATCACCGGCTCGATGTGATCGGTTCGGGCATGTTCGTCGTCTTTGTGATTTACATCGCGAACTGGAGCAGATTGGCTTGGCCTCGGAAGGTGACTGGTGCAGCGGCCAACAAAAGCACCAGATGACGAAATGCCTTCGGTACGCCTATGCGGCGTCCCGCCGGTTCTTTTGACCCATACTATCGATGCCGTCTGGACCCAAAGCTTCGAGATCGGCGCGATAGGCAAACAGTTTACGGCCCATCCTTATGCCGAGTGGCAGCAACAGGGGCATAAGCAGGTCCCGCAGCAACAGCCCTAACCGGGTGGATTTGCGCTTCCTCGAGGCATTCTGCCTTGTGAGCTTTACGACGCGCTCGATCCTCGGGCGCCGCAATGTTTCATAGCGGGCGAAGGCGTCGTTGTGGTCGATCGTTTCGGCCAGGCATGACGATAAGACGAGTGCATCTTCTATCGCCATTGAGGCTCCCTGTCCGGCGTGCGGACCGATGGCATGGGCGGCGTCCCCGAGCAGAACCACGCGCCCTTTCGACCAGGTGGGAAGCGGCGGCATGTCAAAGATCGGGTAGCTGCGCTCGACCCTTTCAACTTCCTGCAGGATCGTCGCATTGGGAAACGGATCGTCGGCATGCATCTCACGGATGCGGTCTGCCAGGTCATGAGGATCCATTCCGCGCACCATATCGGGGGTATCCGCGGCGAAGGAGTTGAACCAGTAAACCGGATGCGATGCCGTCTTGATGTAACCGAAGAAGGCTTGCTCACCGAATGTCATGCGCATCAGGCCATCTGTTGCCGGTATATCGGCGTCGACGATGCCGCCGGCGCCGATCAGGCCGGTAAAGTGCGGGGCCGGGAAGTCCGGGAACACCTGCGAACGAACCTGGGAGCGCAGACCATCGGCGGCGACGAGAAGGCCCACCGAAAGGCTGGTCGCATCCAGAAAACTTAGCGAAACGGAATGGATACGGCTCTCGACGCCGGAAATGCGTCGGTCGAATTGCACGGCGATCCCTCGCGCTTCGCATTGCTCGATCAATATCCGGGTCAGTGTTCCCCGCTTGACCGTGACGGACGGGGCGCCGAATGTCGACCGATGGTCGCTCTGGTCCACGAGAGCCAGCCTGCGGCCGCGCGCATTGCAAAGCTCGATGGCTTTGGTCTCCAGCCCCGCGCGCAGGACTTCATCATAGCAATCCACGGCTCGAAGCCCGTTCATTCCATTGGGCGCGAGCGTCAGGAATTCGCCTTCGGAGAGAGCGGCTTCCCGCGAGCGTGCCTCGAACAGCTTCGGGCGAAAACCCAGCTTTGCCAGCCGCAAAGCGAGCACCAGCCCGCCTATGCCGGCACCGCAAATGCCGATCGTCAATTCGTGGTTATTGGCATCGGGAGTTGCAGCACCGTCCGTCATAGGGCACATTGTTTCTTCCTTCTAATTGTTAGATAGATGAATTATTCGATGATCGAACAAAAGTCAAATGGGGAATCGCAGCGCCTTGCCGAGGAGATCGGGTTCGCCTGCATGCGATGGCAGGAAGCGGTGGAAGCCTTCGATGAAACCTTCGGCAAGCTTTACGGGCTGAATAGCGCCGAGCGCCAATGCCTGAGTGTCATCATGAGAGCGCCGCAACCGGCGAACGCCGTCGCCAAGGCCATCGGACTTGCACCTCCATCGGTGACAGCGTTGATCGATCGCCTCACGGCGCGCGATCTTGTTCATCGCGTCGCCGATCCGAAAGACCGGCGCAAGATCCTGGTCGCCCCCTCGGAGAAGGCCGTAAAGCTCGGCAGGGAAATTTACGGCCCTATCCATGAGGCTGGCATGCGGATGCTTGGGCAGTTTTCAGAAGCGGAAAAGCAGGTCGTCCTGCGGTTTCTGACGCAAGCGATAGAGATGCAGGAGCACGAACTCGAACGGTTGCAGGAGAGGGGAGCGAGCTGATCCCATCGGGCCGGAAGGGTGCTTCGTGCATACTGTCGCGGCCGAGGACATTCCTTTACCATCGGGTGTTATGGTCGAAGACAGGTTCAAATTCGAAAGGCACATACCGGGATAAGATGCTGAGCGCGGAAATCGTCGCATTTCTCCAGGCATATCCGATGGCGGCGCTTGTAGTTGACGCCGCTGGTGTCGTTGTCTTTGCGAATGAGGGGGCCCGTGATCTCTTTGCATTTGACGAAGTACCTCCCGATCTCGCTATCTCGGCTCTGCTGCCGGATTGGCCGTTAGAAGCTACAGTATCCCACGCGCTCGTCGTGGCTGGCGATGGCGATCGGCGAAACTGCCAGGTCAGGGTGGCGACATGGCGCTCCGCATCCGATGTGCTGACCGCAATTCTCATCGAGCCGGAGAACCAGGAGCGCCAGGCGGCCGTCGCGGCACGAGACGCCAATTTGCGCCTGCGATATGTCATAGAGATGCTGCCGGAAGCCGTGTGCGTCTTCGATGCGAACGACCGCTATGTCCTCTGGAACGAGAAATATGCGGAGCTCTATCCGGATATTGCCGACCATCTCAAACCGGGGACTGCCTTCGAAGACATATTGAAGATCAGCCTTGCAAGCGGCCGTATGCCGGAAGTCGTCGGCGACAAGGATATCTGGCTGCGGCAGCGCATGCGAAAGTTTCGCCAGCCGGTTTCCCAGGAAGAGCAGCAACTGCGCGACGGACGATGGCTTCGGCATGATGACCGGCGCACGCCGGATGGTGGCGCCATCGGCATGCGGATAGACATCAGCGAGCTGAAGCAGCGCGAGGAATGGCTCAGCCAGCTTTTCGACGCCAATCCGATGCCGATGCTCCTGTGCGACGGCACCAGCCTCGATATTCTCCAGGCTAACCGGGCAGCATTGGACTTCTACGGTTTTGATGCCGTGACATTATTCTCATCAAGGGCATGCGACATGCATGTCGAAAGCGAGGCCGAGCGATTTGCGGCCGCACTTCTCGAACTTGAAGGTGATTGCGAGGCCAGAACCGTTTGGCGGCAGAGAATAGCCGATGGTTCGGAGCGCCATGTGCTCGTCTATGTTCGGCTGCTCCACGAGGGGCTGGAGCGCCGCCTGCTGCTGACGATCGCCGATGTCAGCGACCGAATTCTCGCCGAGGCCGAAGCCAACCGTCTGGCCGCACACGATATGCTGACCGGATTGCCGAACCGGATGTGTTTTTACAAAGCTCTCAGCGAAGCTCTGAAGACGAGTGGGGGAAAAGGCATCGCTGTCTTCTGTCTTGACCTCGATGGGTTCAAGCCGGTCAACGACACGTTCGGGCATGCCGCTGGTGATGAGGTTCTCAAGATGGTCGCAGAGCGGCTGCGCGGCGCGGCAAGAGAACATATGGTGGCGCGGTTGGGCGGCGACGAATTCGCCATCCTGATGGAAGCAGCCGATGGAAATATCGGTGATGTTGCGCGCGGTTGCATCGCCGCCTTCAAGTCCTCTTTCTTCATCGGGGGCGTGGCGGTGGATATCGGCATCAGCATCGGCGTCTCGTCGTCGCCGGAGGACGGCCAGAACGGGGAGGCACTCGTTCAGGAGGCCGACCGCGCACTTTATCAGGCAAAGGCCAGCGGCCGGAATACCTGGCGGATGGCCGCCAGCGTCCGTCGTCGTCAGGCCGTCTCGAGGCGTATGAAGTAATGGGCCGGCGCCGCATGGCGGTGCATATTCCCAGCTCTTGAACTTGGCTCGTCGCCTCCTCATCTGAATATCAATTGTTTCAATCTGTCGAACTGACAGCCTCTCGCTTTTCACAGTAGCTGCCGGTCCTCGTAGCGACGCGCCCGCGTCGGAGGAGTTTCTATGGGATTCATTGATCGCGACATCCAGCCGTCACCCGATGCCGGGCTGCTGGATGCCTATTCTCAATCGGTATCTGGCGCCGTCGATATCGTTGGTCCGGCCGTGAGCCGGATCGAGCGCTTGGGCGGCCGTGCCGGGCATGGTTCCGGCTTCGCCATCTCGCCGGATGGCCTCGTCGTCACCAATAACCATGTGGTCGACGATGCCAAGACGGTCCGTATCAAGACGCCGGAAGGAGTAACCGTCGAGGGCAGGGTGCTTGGCCGTGATCCGGACACGGATCTTGCGCTGATCCGCGCCAATGACTGGCCCGGTGCATGGGCACGGCTCGGCGATTCCAAGACGTTGAAGCGCGGCCATATCGCAATCGCCATCGGCAATCCGCTCGGCTTCGAATGGACCGTCACCGCCGGCATCGTATCCGCGCTCGGCAGGTCGATGCGCGCCGCGAGCGGGAGGCTGATGGAAGACATCATCCAGACGGATGCGGCGCTCAATCCGGGTAATTCAGGTGGGCCGCTGGTATCGTCGGCAGGCGAGGTAATTGGTGTCAATACGGCGGTTATTCAGGGTGCCCAGAGCATCGCCTTTTCGGTCGCCTCAAACACGGCCAGGCATGTCGTGTCCGAAATCCTGCGCTTCGGTCATGTCCGGCGTGCCTATATCGGTATCGCTGCCGACACTGTCGAGTTGCAGCGACGCATTGCGCTTGAGGCCGGCGTCACGCATTCGACCGCAGTGCGTCTGCGCCGCGTCGAAAAGGATAGCCCGGCGGAAAAGGCTGGCCTGCAGGAAGGCGACTACCTGCTCGCCATCGAGGGTCACGCCGTCTCGGGCATAGACGATGTCGTCAGGCTTCTGGACGGCGACAAGATCGATACCGAGATCGAGGTTCTGATCTTCAGCGTTGCCGGGCTGATCGAGCGACGGCAAGTGAAGCCGTCGGCTCGTCCTGCGATCTAGAGCACTTCCAGGAAAAGTGCGTAGCGGTTTTCCGTCCGGAATGCGTCAAGAAACAAAAAGATAGAGCATTTCCGCTTTTCCTGGAAATGCTCCACGGCTGCGGTCGCTAGCCTCTCCCAACCAATGGCATCTTCGTTGCCATGACGGTCATCGACAGCACGTTGGCATCAAGCGGCAGGGTGGCCATATAGACGACGGCGCGGGCGACATGTTCGGCCGAGATCGTCGGCTCGGCGGCCACCTCTCCGTTTGCCTGCAGCACGCCGGCGCTCATCCTTGCGGTCATGTCGGTCGCGGCATTGCCGATATCGATCTGGCCGCAGGCTATGTCGAAGGGACGGCCGTCGAGCGCCGTCGATTTCGTGAGGCCAGTGATGGCATGCTTGGTCGCCGTATAGGGTGCCGAATGCGGCCGTGGCGTCGTTGCCGAAATCGAGCCGTTATTGATGATGCGGCCGCCGTGCGGCACCTGGTTCTTCATCAGCCGGAAGGCCTGCTGCGTGCACAGGAAGGCGCCGGTGAGGTTCGCGCCGAGGATGGCGTTCCACTGCTCGAAAGACAGTTCCTCCATCGGTACGGCCGGAAGGCCCATGCCGGCATTGTTGACCAGCAGATCGAGGCGGCCATATCGGTCCGAGATGGCATCGAAGAGGGCGCGAACGGAATTGGGATCACTGACATCGGCCGCAACCGCGAAAAATTCCGCGCCGGTCTCTTCGGAAAGCTCCCTGGCGGATGCTTCAAGCACATCCGCACGGCGTCCTGAGATCACGACCCTGAAGCCGGCCACTCCAAGCGCTTTTGCCATGGCGCGCCCGAGACCCGTGCCGCCGCCGGTGACGAGCGCTATTCCACTTTGTGTTTTAGCCAAACCTTCGGTCATGCAAGCCTCCCGCCCAATTCGTCCTCGATATGCACCTGCAGGATCTCGTCGAAGCTCTGCTCCGCCTTGAAGCCGAGGTCACGCGCGCGCGCTGCATCGAACCGCTGCGCCCAGCCGGTAACTATCTTCTCGATCACCGGATCAGCCTCCCGCCGGATGAGGGCGACTGCCTTGTCGCCGGCCACCCGCCGCAGCGCGTCGATTTCATCGGAAACGACGGCCGAGAGCCCGGGCATGGTGAGATTGCGCCGCGGCCCGACTTTCGTGGTGTCGAGCGTCGCGGCATGCACGAAGAAGCCGACCGCAGAGCGCGGGCTGGCGAACCAGTGCCGCACCGTATCGCTGACCGGCAGGATCGCTTCCTTGCCGATCAACGGCTCGCGCAGGATATTCGAGAAGAAGCCCGAGGCCGCCTTGTTCGGAGCGCCCGGCCGCACACAGATGGTCGGCAACCTGATGCCGATGCCATCGAAAATCCCGCGCCTCGAATAATCGGAGAGCAGAAGTTCTGTGATTGCCTTTTGCGTACCGTAGCTGGTGAGCGGCGCAGTCAGGAACTCGTCGCCGATAATATCGGGGAAGGGCGTACCGAACACCGCGAGGGACGACGCAAAGATGACGCGTGGCATATAAGCAGCCGTCAGACCTTGTTGCCGGATCGCCTCGAACAGCGCCCGTGTTCCGTCAAGATTGACCGTATAGCCCTTGTCGAAATCCGCTTCCGCTTCGCCTGAAACAACGGCGGCCAGATGAAAGATGAGGTCGGGACGTTCTTCGATGAGCTTATCCGCGACGCCGGCATTGGCGAGGTCGACGGTGACAGCCTTCGAGATGTCTCTGAGAGCTTCCGGTATGGGCGACTGAAAAGCATCCGCGAGAGTAAGTCGATCGATCGACTGTCCGAGCGCCTTCGGTTCCTTGGCGATCCGTTCGACAAGCTTGCGGCCGACCATGCCGGCGGCCCCCAAAATCAACACATGCATTTCGGCTTTTCCTCCTCAAGGAATCGGTATCGGTCTTCAGTGTGGTTCGCCGTCTCCGCGCCCGGTCGACAACAATCAAATGGTTTAGCTGCGATATGCCTGCAGCCAGCCCAGTCCAGCCTCCGTTGTCGTGGCGGGCCGATATTCGGCTCCGATGGGCCTGTCATAGCCAAGCCTTTCGATGAAGCGGAAAATGTGACGATAGTCGATTTCGCCGTGATCCGGTTCACGCCGGTCGGGGACAGATGCGATCTGGATATGGCCGATGGCGCCCAGAAGTGCTTCGAGCTTCTGGGTCAGGTCGCCCTGCATGATCTGGATGTGATAGCAGTCGAACATCAGCTTGATGTTCCCTGCGCCAACAGCAGATATGATGTCGAGCGCCTGATCGGTCGTTCGCAGAAAATACCCAGGTGCATCTCGGCTGTTCAGCGGCTCGATCAACACCGTAATACCCGCCTCGCCGGCTCGCCCGCAGGCATAGCGCAGATTGGCAATGAAGGTGGCGCGCGCTTCCTCGCCGCTGCTTTTTCCCGCCATGACATGGACATTCTGCGCGCCGATCGCGGCGGCATAGCCGATTGCCTGGTCGATTGCGCGGCATGCCTCGTCCTCTCGTCCCGGCAAGGCCGCCAACCCATTGTCGCCGGCCTGGACATTGCCACGACTGGTGTTCAGGCCAAGCATGGAAAGACCTGTTTCGGCGAGCGCCTGCCGCACGGCTTCGGCTGCTGTGTCATAGGGATAATGGCATTCCACAGCATCGAAGCCGGCGGCTTTGGCGGCCCGGATTGCGTCGGGAAGCGCAAGCTCCTGCCAGAGAAAACCGAGATTGGCGGAAAAACGCAGCATGTTCAGTCCCACTCCACATCATAGGTGCGAACCAGATCGGCGATCTGGGCATCCGTCAACAGGGCAGGGTTGGCCCCGCGCGTCAGAATGGCCAGCTTTGCCGTCTCTTCCAGTTCCTCGATCGCATACACCGCTGCTTCCAGATCCTTAGCCGAGACGACCGGTCCGTGTGCCGCCAGCATGACGGCGCTGCGTTTGCCGGCAAGGCCACGGATCGCATCGCCCATAGCCGGGTCTCCCGGCATGAAATAGGGCAGAAGTTTCACCTTGCCGAGCTTCATGATTGAATAGGCTGTCAATGGTGGCAGCATATTGTCGCTATCGACATCAGGCAGAACAGACAGGGCGACCGAATGGCTGGAATGGAGATGCACGACGGCTCCCGTCTTGTCTGGTCGCGTCTCGTAGAAAGCGGCGTGTAGTGGCATTTCCTTCGTCGGCTTGTCTCCGCCGATCAGGCGTCCACTGGCGTCGAAAAGCGACAAGCGCGATGGGTCCAGGCGACCGAAGGAACTGCCTGTCGGCGTCACCAGCAGGCGTCCATCGCTGAGGCGCGCGGAGATATTTCCGGATGAGCCGGCGGTAAGGCCCCGATCGTAAAGCGACTTGGCCATCTGGCATATCTGCTCGCGCAGGCTGGCTTCTTCGCTCATGCTTCCTCCAGCCGGGCGAAGGCATCCGTGAAGAAGGTCTCACTGCCGAAATTGCCTGATTTCAGAGCGAGCGCGATCATCTCGCCCGCGACCTCTGCGAAAGTCCAGGGTACACCTGGGGCTATTTCCGGGCCGATGGTCAGGTGGGTGATCCCGAGTGCCTGGGTGATCGCCCCCGATGTCTCGCCGCCGGCGACGACAAAACGGCGAGTTCCCTGTTGAAAAGCCTCGCGGGCGATCTCCGACAATGCTTCCTCGATGACTTGGCCTGCCTCGTCACGTCCCAATCGTTCCTGCGCTTGGCGCACATCGGCGGGCTCCGCGGTGGCGTAGATGATCTTGCGGGCGTCTGCCGGCTGCTGTCTCAGCCACAGGCATGCGGCTGCAGAACCTTGTTTGGAAAGGTTGATGGGGTCAAGCTTGAGGCCGGCGCTATGTGCTGTGTAATCCGCCACCTGCCTGCGTGTCATCGCGGAGCAGCTTCCAGACAGGACGATTTGGCCACCCCCAACATGTGGCAAGAGCTTGTGAGTGTCAGGCGCTGTTGCGAGGCCCTGTTCGACGTACAATCGCGGCAACTGACCGGCGATGGCGCTGCCGCCGGTCAGAAGCGGCATATCCACCGTCGCGGCGGCAATGGTGCGTAGATCGTCGTCACAAATGGCATCGACGATGACATGCTGCACATCGTCTTCCTTGAGCCGCTCCAGCCTCGCCTTTAGGGCTGCCGGGCCTTCCGACACCATGACGCGACTGGCAAGGCCGACTTTGCCGCGCACCTGTGGCGACAGCAGTCGCACTAGGCTGGAATCGCGCATCGGCGTCAGTGGGTGGTCCTTCATCGGGCTTTCGGCAAGAAGCTGCTCGCCGACAAACAGATGGCCCATGAATACGCTGCGACCGTTTTCGGGGAAAGCCGGGCAATAGATCGTTTGCTCCGCGCCAGTCTGCGCCATCAGCATTTCTGCGATCGGCCCGATATTGCCCTCTGATGTGCTGTCGAAGGTCGAGCAGTATTTCCAGAAGAAGCGCGTCGCTCCGGCATCTTTCAGCCAGTCCAGCGCCTGGCGCGCTTGCTCGACGGCGCTCTGGACCGGCGATGTCCGGCATTTCAGGGCGATGACCTCGATGACGGATGCATCGCTCTCGTCGCGTTTCGTCTGCGGCACGCCGATGCGCAACGACACGCGGAGCCCGCTGCGCGATAGGAGGGCGGCGAGATCCGTGGCCCCGGTAAAATCATCGGCGATGCAGCCGAGCAGAAGGGCCATGCGCTATTCCTCCATGCCGGGAAGGATGGCGCCGCTCTTGCGCGCAAGGATCTTGACGACGGCAGCGTCATCCTCCTGACCAAGGCCCGCCTCTGACGCCTCGACGAAAAGGCTGAGTGCGGAGGCGGCAAGCGGCGTGATCGCGCCTGCCTTTTCGGCTTCGGACGCAACGATACCGAGATCCTTGACGAAAATGTTGACCGCCGAACGTGGCGCATAATTGCCGGAAACAATGTGCTCACCGCGGTTCTCGAACATCCATGAGGAGCCTGCGGAAACGCGGATCACGTCATAAAGCGTCTTCAGGTCGATGCCGGCCTTGGCGGCAAGCGTCATGGCTTCGGCTGTAGCGGCGATATGGACGCCGGCGAGAAGTTGGTTGATCATCTTCACTTGCGAACCTGCGCCGGGACGATCCCCCAGCCGGAACACCTTGGCCGAGATGGCATCGAGGGCGGCGGAAGCCCGATCGAAGGCCTCTTGCGAGCCGGATGCCATTACAGTGATTTCGCCAGCCAGCGCGCGAACATGGCCGCCGGAAACCGGCGCATCGATGACGAGCATGCCTGCCGTCTCAAGTCTTTCGGCAATATCGGTGGTGGCGCTCGGCGCCATGGTGGCGCAGAGCAGAAACACGGTGCCAGGCTTTGCCGTCTCCAGTGCGCCATTCGGACCGAATACGACGTCCTCAACCTGCTTGCTGTTGATGACGTAGACAAGGATGACATCGGCGGTTTCGGCAGCCAGTGCCGGCGTTGTGCAAGCGTCCCCGCCGGCTTCCGTGAAGCGTGCGAGGGCATCGCTGCGAATATCACATCCCCGCACCGCGAAGCCTGCCTTGAGAAGGGACAGGGCTGCGCCCCAGCCCATCGATCCCAAGCCGATGACGGCTGCCTTCTTCGTTTCCTGCACGATATTACCTCTGTAATTTAGGCCATGTTACCGGTACCGGTATCGTTAACATGGCCAATTTCTCCTGTATCTGTCAATAGCGCCAGTTTTCCTTTTCCCGGAAATATCCTATGAGGAAGAGCGACGCCGTCGGGGGTCGCTACCAATGTCGAGGGTCGCCGGGGAATGCGCAAACCCACTCTGGAAGAAGTCGCGATCGAGGCTGGGGTCAGCAAGATGACTGCCTCGCGTGCCCTCCGTGGCGTTGGCGATGTCTCAAGCGAAACCCGCGACAGGGTGCTGGAGGTGGCGACGCGGCTAAGCTATGTCGGCAACCGGCTGGCGCTCTCGCTGTCCTCGCAACGCACCAATCTCGTCGCCGTGGTCGTGCCCAGCATGTCGAATATCGTCTTTCCGGAAGTGCTGGCGGGCATCTCCGCCGGCCTCGACGGCTCGGGCATGCAGGCTGTATTCGGCATTTGCGATTACGATGTTGCCAAGGAGCGGGACATCATCCGCGATATGCTCTCCTGGCAGCCTTGCGCCATCATCGTCACCGGCCTCGACCAGCCGGAGGAAACGGTGAAATTGCTGAAGCACGCAGACATCCCGGTCATCCAGCTTATGGATCTCGATGGTACGCCGATCGATTTCAATGTCGGGTTGTCGCATGGAGATGCGGGCGCCGATATGGCAAGGGCGCTGATCGCGGCCGGCCGCCGGCGGTTCGGTTATGTCGGCAGCGCGCTGGAGAAGGATTTGCGCGCGGGCAAGCGCAAGGCTGGTTTCGAGCGCGTGTTGCGCGAGCACGGCCTGCACTTCGTGGAACTGGCGATCGATGATGCCTTTTCCTCGATTGCACTTGGGAAGCGGTTGACGATTGCCATGCTTGCCGCCGTTCCCGATCTCGATTGCATCTATTATTCCAACGACGATATGGCGAGCGGCGGATTGTTCGCTTGCATGGAGCTGGGGGTCGCAGTCCCCGAGAAGATCTTGATCGCTGGATTTAACGGATTGGATCTCATTAACTCCCTGCCGGCGCCAATTGCGACGTCCCGTTCGCCAAGGCGTGCCATCGGCGAGGTCGCTGCGCAATTGGTGCGTCAGGCGGTGGCCGGCAATCAGGAGACGGAGCAAAGAACCGTCAAGTTCAAGCCGATGATTACGGGAATTGATGGCTTTGAAGATGAAGGTTAGCGAGTTTACTCGCTGCCAAGATCAGGCTGAGATGATGTTGAGTTCTCGGCTGACCAACGATTATCCGGAACAACTGGCGTGGCTGTCAGCGCATTGCGTGCTATCAATTCTCTTGGATGCAGGTGTTGGTCGAGTCTTTGCTAGATCGATGATGACGCCGACACCGCATCTTCTTCTCAAACGGAGGATATTGAGAATGCATCGCCCCCAAAAACTGCTTTTCGCGCTCGCCTTTAGTGCCATGACCGCCGTTTCATCCTATGCATGGGCTGCCGGCTTTGAAAATATTGTCGTTTCGACGGAGGAGGATGCCGACGCGACGCAAGATAGTTTTGCTGCAGATACGCCGAAGATCTTTGTGTCGGCCGAACTAACCAAGGACGTTCCGTCGGGAAGCAAAGTGAATATCGCCTGGATCGCCATCGACACGGGCGGGGTCGCTCCGCCAAACTACAAGATCGATGAGGTCAATCTCGACATTACCTCGATGATCAACCATGTAAATTCCGCATTGAGCAAGCCGAATAATGGCTGGCCTGTCGGGACTTACAAGATCGAATTCTCCGTGGACGGCAAGCCGATGGAATCGGTCGGTTTCAGCATAAAATGAGGTTATCTGCTGTCACGCCTGCAATATATGTCGGCGTGTCAGCTCCTTGAGCATATCCATATCGCGCTTTGCGATGGCGTCGACCATCAATTGGTGCTCGCGGCCGGATTGCTCGATCCGGGCGCGAGTTCGCCATTGCGAAACCGGCGCCGATGAGGTCCGTTGCCGGATTTCGGTGACCAGGTCGACGAGTTCCTGATTGCCGGCAAGCGCTAGCAAGTGCCGATGAAAGGCAAGATTGGCTTCGTAGAGCTCGAGCATGGTGCCGGTCAGGACGAGTTCGTCGAAGCGCGTGGCAAGCGCGCGCAGGGTGACGATATCGGCCTCGGCTGCGTTTTCGATGATTCGATCGCTGACTGCCGTTTCGAGGATGACGCGGATGTCGCTAACTTCCTGGGCGCGGCGCCCATCCTGCTCATGGACGTGGTAACCACGGTTGGGAATGTGTTCGACCAGCCGCTTCTGCACCAGCCTGTCCAACGCCAGCCGCACCTGCGGCCGCGTACAGTGATGCCTCCGTTCCAGATCGATCTGCTTCAGCCACGTTCCGGGCGGAAGCCTGCCGGCAAGGATGTCCTGGAGAATGAGCTCGGTCACATCCGGCGTCTCCGCCTCTTGTGCGCGCGCTGTCGCGTCAGCTTCCAGCGAATTCATGCAGCTCTCCCAAGCGTCCCGTTTTTGGCGATGACTATCATGGACCCGGTTCTTGGCCAACGGACCCGTAATCGCTGCCGAAAAAATATCCATGCACATCTCTTGCGCAGTTATTTTAATTGGCACATAAATTGGTACCAATTTGATATCCATTACATGAGGCAGATGCAAGTCCATGCAGAATTCTGATGCGGTATGGGACATCGTCGAGAGAAAACGCGAAGCGTTCTTTGAGCTCAGCGATCGGATCTGGGAAATTCCCGAGACGAATTATCTCGAATACCAATCCGCCGAGGAGCACGCCCGCATGCTTGAGAGCGAGGGCTTTCGGGTTGAGCGTGGGCTCGCCGGTCTGCCGACGGCTGTCATGGGCGAAGCAGGCGAGGGTGGCCCCGTCATCGCCATTCTCGGTGAGTTCGATGCCTTGCCGGGACTGAGCCAGGAGGCCGGTATTGCCGAGGAGCGTCCCTTGATCGACGGTGGCAATGGTCATGGTTGTGGCCACAACATGCTCGGTTCCGGATCGATGCTGGCCGCCGCTGCCGTCAAGGATTTCCTCGCCGAAAACGGTCTGAAGGGCAGGGTGCGCTATTATGGCTGCCCCGCCGAAGAGGGCGGTTCCTCCAAGGGCTTCATGGTGCGGTCCGGCGTTTTCGATGATGTCGACATCGCCATTTCCTGGCATCCGGCACCTTTCGCCGGCGTCAACAACCCGATCTCGCTTGCTTGCAACGAACTCAACTTCCACTTCTCCGGCCGCGCGTCGCATGCTTCCGCCACGCCTCATCTTGGCCGTAGCGCGCTCGATGCCGTCGAGCTGATGAATGTCGGCGTCAACTACATGCGTGAACACATGCCGTCGTCGGCACGTATTCACTACGCCATTACCGATGCTGGCGGCGGGGCGCCAAACGTCGTGCAGGCGCGTGCGACCGTTCGCTATCTTGTTCGCGCACGGACGCTGCCGGAACTTCTGGTGCTGGTTGCGCGGGTCAAGAAGGTCGCGGAAGGTGCTGCACTGATGACCGAGACGACCGTCCGCAGCGAGATTATCAGCGGCGACGCCAATCTGGTCGGCAACACCCCGCTCGAAGAATGCATGTTCTCGCACCTGGAGCGGCTTGGACCGCCGGTGTTCGATGATGCGGATCGGGAGACGGCCCGCAAATTTCAGCAGACTTTCAGTGCCGAGGATATCGCAGCCTCCTATGGTCGCTTTGCGCTAAAGCCGAAGAAGGGTCAGGCGCTCTGCGAGGAGATTTTCCCGCTGAATGCCGGTGATGGCACGTTGGTCGGCTCTACCGATGTCGGCACTGTGAGCTGGGTCGTGCCCACCGTGCAGATGCGCGGCGCCACCTATGCGATCGGCACGCCGGGGCATTCCTGGCAGCTCGTTGCCCAAGGCAAGCTGCCGGTGGCGCACAAGGGGACCGAGCATGCGGCGAAGGTGATGGCGAGCACTGCCGCCGAGCTTATCCGCAATCCGCAGCTTATCGAGGCGGCCAAGGCCGACCACAAGGCACGGCTCGAAGGAACGCCTTTCGTCAACCCGATCCCGGACGATGTCCAGCCGCCACTTCCGGAGAAGGCCGATGCCTGAGGAGGTCGGGAACTCCAGCAATTCTCAGGCGCAGACGTCGCTCTCTGCGATCGGTAACAACCGCTGCTGCGGGACGACTTCATGAACCAGCCGGGCCTGTTCGAACTTGCTGGCTTCGGTCCGGACGGTTGGGGAAAAATCCTTCTCGCCGGGGCGTGGATGACCATCCTTATCGCCATGTCCGGCTACGCCGTCGGTGCTTGCATCGGCACTTTCGGTGCCTGGGCGAAGATTGCCGGCAATCGCTTTGCGCGCACGGTTGCCGATGCCTACACGACCGTATTGCGCGGTATTCCCGATCTTCTGGTCATCTATCTCTTCTATTTCGGTGGTAGTGCTGTCGTCACGGCGGCCGGCAAGCTTTTCGGTGCGGATGGCTTTCTCGGCTTTCCCGGCTTTCTTGCAGGCTCGCTGGCCGTTGGCGTCACCTCAGGTGCTCAGTTTACCGAGGTGCTGCGAGGCGGCTTCAAGGCGGTGCATCCGGGTGAAATCGAGGCGGCCATCGCCTGCGGCATGCCGCGCGGGTTGCGGCTGCGCCGTATCATCGCGCCGCTGACGCTGCGGCATGCTCTGCCCGGCCTCGGCAATGTCTGGCAGGTCGTCCTGAAGGAATCGGCGCTGGTGTCCATCACCGGTGTCGCCGAACTGCTGCGCCAAGCCCAGGTCGGTGCCGGCTCGACCGGACTGCCATTCGATTTCTACCTGATTGCCGGCGTCATCTATCTGATGATCTCGACCGTTTCGAGCGTCGTCTTTCAACGAGCCGATCGGCATTTGTCGCGTGGCGCGAGGAGACGCTGATGGATTGGTCTTTCCTCGAAGAAACCTTCGTAAGTCTCATCGGAGCGCTCCCCCTGACGATCGAGCTCGCCGCGACCTCGATCTGCCTCGGCATGGTTCTGGCGCTGCTGCTGGCTTTGGCTCGGCTCTCCGGCCTTGCCGTTCTCGATTGGTTTGCGCGCCTCTATGTCTTCGTCTTCCGCGGCACGCCGCTGCTGGTGCAGATCTTCCTGATCTACTACGGGCTTGGCCAGTTTCCCGCTATCCGCCACAGCATTTTCTGGCCGCTCCTGCGCGATCCCTATTGGTGTGCCGTCCTGGCTCTGACCTTGAACACCGCCGCCTATGGCAGCGAGATCATTCGCGGCGGCTTGTTGTCCGTCCCGCATGGTCAGGTTGAGGCGGCGCGTGCCTGCGGCATGCATCGCATCATGCTGTTTCGCCGGATCGTGCTGCCGCTTGCCATCCGCCAGGCGCTGCCGGGCTATGGCAACGAAATGATTTCGATGGTCAAGGCGACCTCGCTTGCCTCCATCATCACACTGATGGAAGTAACCGGCGTTGCTGCCAAGATCATCTCGGAAACCTACCGTGCGATCGAAGTCTTCGTCGTCTCCGGCGCCATCTATCTTCTCATCAATTTCGTGCTGACGCGTCTCATACAGTTTGCCGAATACAGGCTGAGCCCGCACCTGCGTCCTGCTCCCTCCAGTATCAGCTCTACCACCGAGGCAATTGCCGCAGGAGACCCGCAATGACGGCCATGCCAATCGCACTTCGCGTGCGCGACATGCACAAGAGCTTCGGACCTGTCGAGGTTCTGAAGGGTATTTCGCTCGATGCCCTGGAAGGGGATGTCGTCTCCATTCTCGGTTCCTCGGGCTCGGGCAAATCGACATTCCTGCGCTGCATCAACCTTCTGGAGACGCCCGATTCCGGCGAGGTCACAGTAGCCGGCGAAACCATCC
Organism: Rhizobium sp. A22-96; assembly: GCF_053521805.1. Taxonomy (NCBI): domain Bacteria; kingdom Pseudomonadati; phylum Pseudomonadota; class Alphaproteobacteria; order Hyphomicrobiales; family Rhizobiaceae; genus Rhizobium; species Rhizobium sp. A22-96. The sequence continues at coordinate 534,801 of NZ_JBNWDQ010000001.1, read as the reverse complement.
GCATGCAAAGCAACGGCCGAGGCGTGCATCGCCCGGCAGACGGCAAGCAGGTCGACCGTATTCGTTCGCAGCTTGGCATGGTGTTCCAGAGCTTCAATCTCTGGTCTCACAAGACCATCCTCGAAAACGTCATCGAAGCGCCGATCCATGTTCAGCGCCGTTCGCGAGCCGAATGCATCGAGGAAGCGGAAGCCTTGCTGGCCAAGGTCGGCATTGCCGAGAAGCGCAATTTTTATCCGGCGCATCTGTCGGGTGGCCAGCAGCAACGCGCCGCCATTGCCCGCGCGCTTGCCATGCGCCCGAAGGTGATGCTCTTCGACGAGCCCACATCGGCGCTCGATCCGGAACTGGTCGGCGAAGTCCTGCGCGTGATGCGCGCACTGGCCGAGGAGGGGCGCACCATGCTCGTCGTCACGCACGAGATGGGCTTTGCGCGCGATGTCTCCAGCCGGGTCATCTTCCTGCACAAGGGCGTGGTCGAGGAAGACGGCAAGCCGCAGGACGTCTTTACCGGCTCGCGCTCGGAGCGCTTTCGCCAGTTCATCAGTCAATGACAGTCAAACTCAATCAAAAAAAGGGAACTTAATGATGAAATATCTTACAGGGATTTTGGCGGCCGTGATGATGGTCGCCACGCTTGCCGTCTCAACGGTTGCGCGCGCGGAAGAGAAGAAATGGACGCATGTGACGATCGCGACCGAGGGTGCATTCCGCCCATGGAACTTCACCAAGCCGGACGGCACTCTGGATGGCTATGAAATCGAGCTGATCAAATATCTCTGCGACCACATGAAGGTCGAATGCACGACGGTCATCCAGCCCTTTGACGGCATGATCCCGGCGCTCAACGCCGGCAAGTTCGATGCGATCATTTCGGGCATGTCCGCCACCGCCAAGCGCGAAGAGGTTATTGCCTTCAGTGATTCCTATGGCACGACAGGCCAGACCTTTGCGACGCTGAAGGACTCTCCGCTTGTCGATCTGCCGCTGAAGGGCGAGGTCTTTTCGCTGGCGACGGATGAGCCCGGTGCGGCTGCCGCCGTGAAGAAACTTGAGCCGTTGCTCAAGGGCAAGACGATCGGTGTGCAGACGGCTTCGATCGCGGCAACCTTCCTCGACAAGTACTTGAAGGGCGTTGCCGACATTCGCGAATACAAGACCACCGAGCAGCACGACCTGGACCTTAAAGCCGGCCGCGTTGATATCATCATGGCGTCCATGGCCTATCTCTCGACGGCAGCGGCAAAGCCGGGCAACGAGGACATGACTGTCGCAGGTCCGCGCTTCCAGGGCGGCCTTCTCGGTCGCGGCAGCTCGGTCGGCCTGCGCAAGGACGATACGCAGTTGAAGGCGATGTTCAACGATGCGATCGCGGCTGCCAAGGCCGACGGCACGATTGCAAAGCTGTCGGCCAAGTGGTTCGGTTTCGACGTTACACCGAAGTAAGACCTTCCTCGGCAAGATCAAATCGCGGTACCGGACGGCTTGTTCGGTACCGCGCGGCGGATGGCTGTTTCATGGCGTGAGAGTTGCACTACCCCATGTTCAGCAACATGATTTCCCACAAACTCCACCGCATGGAAACATTCGGACACCATCGAAACCAGACAATCGAATAGATCAGCACCGAGGGCCATTCTCTTGCGGAGTTCGATCGTCGAATGCTTTTTACAAATCCATGGCGACGAGAACAATTAAGCCACGTCGTCGTGACGACCTTTCATGAAAAGGGCTATCGCGACTACGGCAAGAAGTGCATCGAGACATTTCTCCGAAATTGGCCGAAGGACATCGCTTTGGTTGTTTATGCCGAGGATGTCGATGTCGAGGAGAAAGATCGCCGGCTGCTGGTGTTCAACCAAAGTGAGGAATTGCCGCTGTTGCGCGATTTTCGCGCGGCCTATGGCGAGAACTTGCAGGCCAATGGCTTTCGGCCTGTGCGCAACGGCCTGATGCGTGATTTTCGCTGGGATGCGGTCCGCTTTTCCAACAAGGTGTTTGCGGTGGCCGACGCTATCAGGCGGTACCGGACCACGGTCGATCAATTGATATGGCTTGACGCCGATACGGTTACCCACCGGGAGCTTCCCAGAAGCTTCATCGATGGATTGGCGCCGCGCGGCAACCAGCTTGCTGCCTATCTGAACCGTCGAATATATCCGGAATGCGGGTGGGTGGCCTATAATTTGCGCCATCCGGCGCTCTTGAGCTTCGTGGACCGTTTCGAAGGCGCCTATTCCTCCGGCTATTTCCTGAATTTGAAAGAAAGCCATGACAGCTTCGTTTTCTGGAAAGTGCTCCAGCAGATGGAGCTTGATCAGGAAGCCCAATTCAAGCGCCTTGGATCATGTCTGACGAAGACACACGTCTTCATCAACAGTGCTCTTGGCGGATACATGGATCATCTCAAGGGCGATCGGAAAGCGGCCGGAAAGAGCCGCAAGCGCGATTTGAAATGGTACCGGCGCGAGGCGTGGTGGCAATGGTGACGATCGGGCGTGTCAGGGAGGATTTGTCCTCTCACGCCGATAACGACAGGCTGCGAAATGATTGTCATTTCAGGAGCGTGGCTCTAATTTAAGTCGCAATAAGGAATCCGGGTGCATGTACGACGATTCGGTTCTGCCGACAGATGTAGCAGTGGTGCTTGGGTTGGTATGCAACATCATTGCTCCGCTCTTCGCCTTTTGGGCGGCAGGGCAACTTCCTCGTGGTCGGCTGATCTTTCATGCGATTGCCTCTGGCGTGATCCTAATTTCGCCCTTCCTCGCAATGTTCCTCAGTTTGTCCGACCTGATTCCGGATGACGAAGAGCCTCCGGGAACGCGGTTCGTGTTTCTGCCGCTGATCTTTGAGGCCGCCATTATCCTGCTGCTATATTTTCTGGCCGGAGCGATGCTTCTGTCAAAATCGCTTCATTCTGCAGTCGCGAGCTGGAGGAGATCTCTCTAATCTGCGGCGGCAGTAGGGTATTGTGGTCCCGGCGCACCCTTTCCAGCATGGAAACGCGATCGATATGCGATCGGCGATAGCCCGACATCGGCGCGGAAATGATTGCGGAAATTCGTGGCAGTTCCCAGGCCGGTATGAGCCGCAATGGCTGAGACCGATAATGTCGTTTCCTCCAGAAGCTCTCGTGCCCGGGCAAGACGTTCGTTCTGAAGCCACTCTCCGGGTGCCGTGCCCGTTGCTTCGCGGATATGTCGATGAAGGCTACGCAGGCTCACACGCGCTTCATCCGCCATGCGTTGAATGGACCATTGTTCCGCGAGATTAGCGCGGATCATGTCCAGCAGTGCTGATAGCCGGGTCGCCGAACGCTGCACCACAGGTCTTTCGATGAACTGTGCTTGTCCGCCCTCCCGGTGGGCGGCGACCACGAGACGCCGGGCCACGCTATTGGCTGCCTTCATCCCGAAATCCTTCCGGACCACATGGATGCAAAGATCGAGCCCGGCGGCGCTACCTGCCGATGTCAAAATGCCTTCGTCATCGACATAAAGGGCATGCGGTTCGACATTGATGTTGGGATAGGTCGCGGCAAGTCTGGCTGCGTGGTGCCAATGCGTGGTTGCCCGCCTGCCGTCAAGCAGACCGGCCCGGGCGAGCACAAAGGCGCCGCCGCAGATCGAAACGATCCGGACACCTTTGGCATGTGCCGTCTTCAACGCCTGCAGAAACAACACCGGCACGTCGGCATCGGGTCCGCGCCAGCCGGGAATGATGATGGTATCAGCTCGATCGAACAGTTCCAGTCCGCCATCGGGATCGAGAAGCAAGCCACCTGCACCCCGAATCGGTCCCGGCTCTATCGCCGCCGTCATGCAGCGGTACCAGCCGGGTCCCATCTCCGGTCGGGACAGTCCAAACACTTCGAATGCACATCCGAATTCGAAAGTGCAGAGCCTGTCATAGGCGACAATGACGATCAGCGGGTTCGCATGTTTTGGCATGATCCTTTCGATAATGGCTATTTCGGCCACTGGCAAGGACGATCCATCCCCGGGTAATATCCGTCATCGGACCAAGTCCGATCCAAACGGTTGCGCAAAGGGATCGCGGTGACGGATATGAGACTGATCGGAATGCTGGATTCGCCCTATGTCCGACGCGTGGCAATCTCGCTCAGGATGCTGGACATAGAGTTCGTGCACGAACCCCTTTCCGTCTTCAGCACGTTCGAGGCTTTTGCCGCCGTGAACCCGGTCGTAAAGGCGCCGTCACTTGTTACCGACGACGGCATCGTCTTGATGGATTCGAGCCTGATCCTTCAGCATGCCGAGCGTTTGGCCGCACCGGGACGCAACCTCATGCCCAGCGATCCGGGAGAGCATACACGCTCGCTACGCATCATCGGACTTGCGCTTGCGGCATGCGAGAAGTCGGTGCAGATCGTCTATGAGCACAATCTCCGTCCTCCGGAGAGGCAGCACCAGCCCTGGCTCGATCGCGTCCATGCGCAGGTCGCGGCGGCCTATCGAATGCTCGAGGCGGAAATGCCGCAAACCGATGCTTGGATTTTTGGCGCTGGTCCGATGCAAGCTGATATCATGAGTGCGGTGGCAGTTCGATTTACCCGGGAAATGCTGCCGCATGTCCTCGGCGTCGAGGAATATCCGCGCCTTTACGCGCTTTCCGAACGAGCCGAGGCGACAGACGCGTTCCGCGCCTTCCCCTCTAGCTGATGCCGACGGATTTAAACGTGTTGGCACGGAATTGATCCATTCTGTCGCGAAGCAATCTGGATGGTGGCTGCTTCCACATGACGGCAAAAGGATCGGAATTTTTGTTGCGCGTTCAGGCGGAGTTCAGGCGAGCCGTCGTATTGCTACCCCGTCCGATGGACAAAAATGGGGGTAAGGGAATGTTGGAACGATTGGTACGATTCTCTCGCGTTGCCCTGGTCGGGGTTGCCGCGATGCAGCTGATGACCTCGGCCGCGATGGCGCAATATTATGGTGGCGACGACGATTACAGGCCGCCACGGTGGCAGCGCGACCAGGGTCGGGATTGGGATCGCCCGCCACCGAGAGGCTGGGACCGGGACCGTGACCGCGGTTGGGATCGAGATCGCGGTGGTTGCGACCGGGGCGAACTCATGCGCGCGGCACGTGCGGAAGGTTTCCGGCGCATCGATTCGGTTCAAAGCGACGGTCGACGCATTGTCGTTCGCGGCTGGAATGACGGTGGCCCCGATCGCATGGTTTTCGCCAACCGGCGCGGCTGCCCAACTCTGCGCTAACGCCGGAGCTATACTGAAAGCGGAGGTCGATCGCAGTCGGCCTCCGCTTACTTTGGATTGATATGTCTCTCGACTGTCTGGAGCGGTCTGCTGGCTGTTGCTTCTCGGCTGCAGCTTTACATCGTTGCGCTTACGCGACGGAACAGGCGGTCTCTGCAAGATCGGCGGCGTCGGATTCGGTTGGCACACGGGTGCCACCATCCTGCTGCCGGACAATGAATTGCCAGGTCACGCCCCAGGCATCCCGGACCCGATTGCCCGGTTCCTCGGAGCCATCTTCGGCCAACGCAATTTGCAGACAATCTGCCTCAACCTGGGTCTCGCACTCGATGGTGACCGTGCAATTGTGCTCGGAACGATCCAGCGGGCCGGCCTCGAAACCCATATAGGGGCGATTGCCGAGCGTGAAACCTGCGAATTTGGCGCTGCCAGCCGGACCGTTCGGATCGCTGGTGAGGATGTTCGAAACCCAACCGATCGCGGAACCGGGGATCAGCGATGTGTAAAATTCAATCGCCGATTCCATGTCCTGCCGGAACCAGAGATGTTGCCTGACCTTCATCATTTCTCTCGTCTTTATTCTCTCATTCGGATGGCGGTTGCCGGCCATCCATCAAAAAAATCCATGTCGCCGGTGGACCGCCTTCTATCGAGCGGTGGCACCGGCGGCATGGCTGAAGAACTGCCCAGACCGTTCGTGCTCACCCCTGCGGAGCACCGACGGACACGCAACACTATTTCTCGGCAACTCTACCAGCGAGAGCCATCACGTAATCGTCCGCAATATCCGCCAAGCTCAAAGCGACTTCTGGTTCATTCCAGCCCGCAGCAAGCGCCACCTGTACGAAATCGCGAAACGCTACCGCGAGTACTTCTTCACGCTCGACGGTGCGATAGGAATCGCTCGTGGAATGTTGCGGCTTGCTGATCCGTACTGTCTGGCGGGTAGATACCATCGGTGTGTTCCCTAAAACTCGCCTTGGTGCACGCAGAGCACATTCGCCATGCACGTGAGGCTTGGTGTCCGAACGATTATTCGTTTCATTTTTAATAAGTTACGAGCTAGCTGTCGTTAGCCACGCATCCGGAAACTTGCAGCAGCGTCCATTTTCGCAACTGCTGAAGTGTGCCTCCGCGCCTTTGCTTGGAATGAGATGCGACGTACTCTCCCCTGGCGTGCGAGCGCTTAATCTTGCACGTATCCAGGCAAGGGGTCGAATTTTGATGATTTTAACGGCTATGGCCGAGCGTTCGCAGCCACTCGTCGAACGGGTGCGCGCTGCCGGCTGATGCCTGCGACGCCGCGTGCCTGAGATAGGGCGAAACGGTAAGGTTTCGCGCTTCACGAGGGCTGTAGCCGAATTCCTTGCTGAATGCCCGGCTAAAGTGCGCGGCCGAGGAGAACCCGACCGCAAAGGCAATATCGATGATCTGCTCCCGATTGGAGGGGTCGCTGAGCGAGGCATGCGCGGATAGCAGACGGCGCCGCTGAATATAATGATGAACGCCGCCCTCCTGTTCGAACACCTGATACAGCCTGGTGCGCGATATGCCGAGTTCTCGGCATATGCGTTCCACCGTCAGGTCTTCCGAGGAAAGATTGCTCTCGACGAACCGTCGCACCCGTTCCGTCAAGGCGAGTATGCTGTGTTGCTCCGTGCCCGCCGATTGTGCGGCCGAAGATGCAACGCAAGCGACGATCATGTCGCGGACCGTCTGGACCACATGCGGCAAATCTGCCGCGATAAAATGCGTAAGGTTGGCCTCGATGATATTCAGATACTCGATAAGGAGCTTGGTGAGGGTTCCCGAGAGAACGATATTGTTCTTGATCTCGACCGAGGCGGGAACATCAAACAGCAGAGTGCGCGGCAGGATGAGCGACAGGACTTTCGCCTCCGTGGCACGCCCTCTAAATGGGTGTCCCAGGGATCGTAGCTGAATTTTGCCCGGCTCACCTTCGGAAACCAGACCATCGACCTCAGTCCATGTCCGGCCGCTGCGCAGCACCGAAATGTGCCAGTGATCGATAAGGTCTGATTTCACCTTCGCCTGCGAGCGCATGTAGCTATGGGGCGGTGCGGCGTGCTGAAAAATCAGCATTCCGCCGAGATTCCACGCTGTATGATCGGCAACAAATCCGGCTTCCTGTGAGGTATTGTCAGGCATGCGAGTGTCGACGAGGGGCGCCACGTAGCCTCGCCACGCGGCGAATTGTTCGACGGCATCGAAATCTCGGGTCGAAAACAGCAATGGCTTCAAGGCAGGTGGCGGTGGGGGCTCGTCGCTGGCAGGCCGTGTCGGCCGGGGAAAGCGGCGTCGTTCGCCCTGCACGGGCTTGCGATCCTCGTGCCGTGCTTCATCTTTTGCTTCGGTTGCCGCGGAAGCGGATCGTTCCTCGCATCGAAAGTCAGGCAATCCGGTCTCCTCAGATACCACCGGGACGGAGCAAGAGCATCGCCATCCAATATCCGCCCACTATCCCGGCGGTAGACTATGCTCCGCCTCGATGGAATATGTCCCTAATATTACCCCAAACCATGCTCCCGGGAGAGGCGCAGGTCCGACTCCGGGACTTTTACCATGCTAAAGCATTCATTTGCAGCGTATTTCTGAAAAGGCAAGCCTCACTGCCTCTCAACTTGTTGTTCCCATAGGGATTACCCCGAAGCCGGCGCACTCAGCGCCAAACACATTGCCGCCATATGGTGATGCTTGGAAGATCAGTGATCTCTCGACGCAGAGCTGTAGACCGCAGTGTCTGTTGGAATAGGATGTTAAGGCCTTAAAATCATGATGATGGATCGACGCTCTTTCCTGATTGCCACCGCCTTTGCAACGCTTTCCACGACGGTGCGGGCCGCGTCATCGAATTCAATGATCCAACTATGGCCTGGGCAGCCTCCGGGCGGCGGTGGGCCAACCGGCCCTGTGCAGAGAAACGACAAGGGTGCGGTCAGCAACATAGCTGCGCCGGGCCTGGAGGTTTTCGCGCCCGAAAAGCCGAATGGTGCCAGCATGTTGATTGCGGCTGGCGGTGGCTACAAGCGCATCGAGCTCGGTAACGAAGCCTATCCGGCTGCTCGCTGGTTGGCGGCGAAGGGTATCACCGCCTATGTCCTGACCTATCGCCTGCCGCCCGAAGGGTGGGAGAATGGCCCCTTGGCACCGCTTCAGGACGCGCAACGTGCAATGCGCATCATACGCACCGAAGCTGCACGGCGTGGGCTGGATTCATCGCGCGTCGGCGTGCTTGGGTTTTCTGCCGGTGGCCACCTGCTTGGTCTTGCGGCCACCCGATCGGCTTTTGCGTCCTACCAGGCCACCGATGCGATCGACGATCAGTCCGCACGTCCCAGTCTGGCTTCCCTGATCTACCCGGTCATCACACTGAAGCCGCCTTACGACCATACCTCGACCCGCCGCTCGTTGATCGGCAGTCACCCGGATGCTGAAGCCAGCGCGGATTGGTCCGTCGAGACGCATGTCCGCTCCGGTTGTCCGCCCGTCTTTCTGGCGCAGGCCGAGGACGATCCGATTTCCGATCCGGCAAATACGCTCATCATGGCTGACGCCTGCCGCAAGGCCGGCATTCCCGTGGAGCTTCACCGGTTGCCCAGTGGCGGCCATGGGTTCGGCATGGGAAAGCCGGGCACACCAACCGCCGATTGGCCGGGCTGGTGGGAGCAATGGTTGCGCGGCAATCGTTTCCTGTAGTGAGAGCTCTTGGCGCCGGCACGGACACTGATCAGCGTCTCGCGCCGGAACGCGCCGTATCCTTCTTTGCAAAGCCGGTCTGAAACTATTCCGTTTTTGTTATGCCTTCCGGCTGCGCGGCAGAGTAATGTCCCGCTATCTTTATGAGGCATGAGTAATGGACCAGAAGCGCCATAGAATCCGTGAGCTTGGCTTTGCGCCCGGGCATTTCGCGCCGGGCCCGCTAAACGCGATCACCGATGTCGACGGCCTGCGCGTCGGGCATGTCTCATGCCATGAAGGCGAGCGCACGCGCACGGGCGCAACGGCGATCCTGCCGCATGGCGGCAATCTGTTCCAGGACAAGGTCCCGGCCGGATTTGCAGTCTTCAACGGCTTCGGAAAGTTTGCCGGTTCCACGCAGCTCGTCGAGCTTGGCGAGATCGAGACGCCGATCGTGCTGACCAATACGCTGGCGGTCGGGCGAGGCATCGAAGCCGTTGTGCATCATACGCTTGCACAAGCAGGCAATGAGAAAGTGGTGTCGATCAACGCGGTGGTTGGAGAGACCAACGATTCTCGCCTCAACGATATCCGCGCGGCCCGCCCGAGCGTCGAGGAAATTCTGCTGGCGATCGATACCGCGGCGTCAGGCCCGATCGAGGAGGGGGCCGTCGGCGCCGGAACCGGGACGGTCGCCTTCGGCCTGAAGGGTGGCATCGGAACCAGCTCGCGCTTCGTGCCGGTCGGCGGCGAGACCTATCGGCTCGGCGTTCTCGTCCAATCGAACTACGGCGGTCGCCTTATCGTCGCCGGGCGCGATTATGCGGCGTTAAGCGAGCACGACAAGGATGGCTCCATCGTCATCGTGCTCGCGACCGATGCTCCGCTCTGTCCGCGCAATCTGGAGAGACTGGCGCGCCGCTGCTTCGGCGGTCTTGCCCGCACCGGCGCGGCGCTAAGCAATGGTTCGGGTGACTATGCGCTCGCCTTTTCGACGGCCGAGGCGGTGCGGCGTACTCCGGAGCGGCGCAAGGGCGTGAGTGCGATCCCGACATTGGGCAACGATGCCGTCTCGCCGTTGTTCGAAGCCGCGATCGAAGCCACGGAAGAGGCAATCCTCAATTCTCTCGCCATGGCAACCACGACGAAGGGCTTCAACGCCGCGACCGGCAAGAATTCGACTGTCGATGCCATAGATCTTCCCCATCCAGCTCATCGCTGACCGTCATTTCCCAGCTCGCACACTACGGAGTTTCCATGTCTGCCCCGACGATCCGCACCGTCTATCTCAATGGTGCCTTTTTGCCCGAGAACGAGGCACGCCTGTCCATCTTCGACCGGGGTTTCCTGTTCGGCGACGGCATTTACGAGGTCACTGCAGTGCTGGATGGCAAACTGATCGACAGCGCCCTGCACATGGCCCGGCTGGAGCGTAGCGTTGGCGAGATCGGCGGCCGCTTGCCCATCACGACCGACGAGATCGTGGCGATCGAGAAGCGCCTCGTCAAAGAAAACCAGCTTGTCGAGGGGATGGTCTATCTCCAGTACACGCGCGGCGCGGAGGATCGTAACTTCTTCTATTCCGACAATTTGCAGCCGACGTTGGTGCTTTTCACGCAAGCAAAGACGCTCGAACATGTTGCCGCCGTGGAAAAAGGCCTCAAGGTGAAATCCATGCCGGATCAGCGTTGGGCGCGACGCGATATCAAGAGCGTCGGCCTGCTGCCGCAGGTGCTGGCCAAGCGCGCCGCCAAGGCAGAGGGCTTCGATGAAGCCTGGCTGGTCGAGGACGGTATGGTGACGGAAGGCGCGTCGTCTACGGGTTACATCGTGACGCGCGACGGCCGCATCATCACGCGCGCCAATAGCCATGCGACCCTGCCGGGATGCACGAGGCGTGCCGTCCTTGATCTGGCATACGAAGCGGGCCTAGTGCTGGAGGAACGGCCATTCTCGGTGGAAGAGGCGAAGGCGGCTGCCGAGGCCTGGCTGACAAGCGCTTCGAATTTCATCGTTTCCATCACCAATATCGACGGAGTTGACGTCGGGAACGGGACGCCCGGACCGATGTTCAAGCGCCTGCGCACCCTCTACATGGAAAACGCGCGGCGCACCGCGATCTGAGCTGCCGCAAGGGTCGTCCGATCGTCGGGATCAGTCCAGCATCGACCAGATGCGCCCGACGATCGGACGGCGATTTTCGCGCGAGCGATAGAGGCGGATTTCCACGTCTATATTCCATTCCGGATCGGCGGCATGCACGAGCCGGCCATCGGTAAGCTCGGCGCTGACAAGGCTTTCCGGGATCCAGGCAAGCCCGAAGCCGGCTGCGACCATGCCCTTCAACCCCACGGACATGCTGCCGACATGCACGCGGTTTTCCGTGGGCAGTCGCTCGCCGATAACCCCCGCGACCAATTGCCCGAAGAAGGATGTCTTCTGGTAGCTGACATGGCAGAAGCCGGGTTCGATACGATGCAGCGGCGTGCCATCCGCATTCGCGGCGCTGACCGGCAGGATGGTTTCCCGGCCGAGTGTGCGATGTTCGAATTGCGGATCGAGCAGCATCGGCACGTGCAGGTGCTGATACGTCAGCAGGAAATCGCAGTCCCCATCGATGAGTGAGTTCAGGTTCTCCTCCATGGTGCCGGAGTCCGGCCGCATGTGCGAGACGATGGGGCCGGTGCGTGCGTTAAGCCGGCTTAGCCAATCGGGAAAGAAGGTGAAGGATAGGGTATGCAGCGCCGTCACGGTCACGGTGCGCGCATCGGTGCCGTCCTCGTGCTGAAGATTGCGTCGTGCCTGGTAGAGCGCCTGCAAGGTCTGCTCGGCCACCGGCACGAAGCGTTCGCCCGCAGCAGTCAGCCGTGACGGATAGGTGGCCCTGTCGATCAGGCTCGCGCCCACCCAGCCCTCCAGCTGCCGGATGCGGCGGCTGAAGGCTGATTGCGTCACATGGCGTTCGTCGGCGGCCTTGGAAAAGTTCAGCGTCCGCGCCAGCGCCAGAAAATCTTCAAGCCATTTGACTTCCACTCGAAGCTCCCGAAAGAAACCGGCTATCAAAGCCGGGTTCTCCTTGGCCCGAATGGGCCGGGAATGCAATCAGCTTGCGCGGCGATATTCGATCATTCTGGCGCGGGCAAGCACCAGTTCCAGCCGATCCGCGCCGAGGAGATTGAGGCAGACCCGCTTGGTCCAGGGACCGTCCTTGAGGGTGAACAGGAAGCGTCCGCAGCCGAGCGCCTGCAGCGGCATATGATGGCGCACCGGGCCGACACCCATGATGAGGCTGCCATTGTCGATCTCGAAGCTGGCACCTTCCGAAGAGCTCCACACACCGGAGAGGGAAGGCGGCACGGCCTGCTCCTCCACAGGCAGGAACCGCCGCTCGGCGTGCCCGACCTCTCCAACGATTGCCTCACCCTGCATGGTCAGGCGCATCGGCGAGGAGGCTGAGCGCGAGGAAACCCATGATCCCTCATCCTCATATACAGTTTCGTCGGCATCGAGATAGGTCACCGTGCTGCCGGCGACCTTGATCCACCAGGGTCCACTCTCCGTCACATAGGTACCGTCACGCAGGGTCGTCGAGGCGCGTGGCAGGGCTTCGCCCGTCAATGCTGCCATGGATTCGAGAGCGATCTTGTGGCCGTTGGTATCCTCGCGGTTCGACACTACGACGAAGCCGGTTTTCCGAATGGGGTCGAGCAGGAAGTAGCTCTTGTAGCCGGGATGCGAGCCGCCGTGGCCGATGAGGGAGCGCTCTCCCAACAGGGTGCGGCGTAGGCCAAGGCTGTATCCGCTCGGTCTGCCATCGACGAGATGCCGTGGTGCCGAGAGCTGTTCCAGTACTCCCGAAAAGGAGCCGTTGCCGCCGAGGAGGCCAATCAGCCACTTGGCGAGGCTTTCGCCACTGCCGGTCATGCTGCCGGAGGCGGAAATATGCAGCCCGGCCGCCGAAAGTTGCCAACGCTCGCCGTCGCGCCAGTATCCCGGCACCAAGCCGATGACTGGATCGTTCCAGACTTCAGGAGCGTCGAATACAGCACCCGTTTGCGCACCCAGCTGGCGAATATAGTCGCGAAAGAAAGCACCACAGCGCTCAAGTGCGGCTTCCACGAGCCGGTAGCCCGTGTTGGAATAGGAAATCTCGGTTCCGGCCTCATAATTCAGTCGCGTCTGGCGGGCGAGGAAATCGAGCAGGGGGCCTGCTTTGGTCTCCGTATAGACGGACAGACCAAGCAGCGACAGGCATTCGCGCGTGTCAGGCAGACCGCCGCTCATGTCGAGGGCGCGGCCGATAGTGACGTCGCGAAGCGGCGACTGCAGCTCAGGCAGATGCAGCCCGAGTGGGTCATCGAGACCGATCTTGTCGGAATGGGCGAGCACCATGGCGCAGAAGGCATGTTTCGTCACCGAGGCATAGCGGACGACGCTGGCCGTAGTGAAGGGGGCGAGCGTCGAGAGACTTTCAACACCGCCGGCCTCGGCAAAGCGAATGCCATCAGCATCAAAGCCGATGACTGTGCCGCCCGGCTCATCGTTTCGCCAATCTTGCGCGAATTGGGCGGCGCGCGCCTGCGCGGCCTTCCAGTTTCCCATTTCAGACATGCATGCCTCGCAAATGCAGATTAGACCGGTTCGGCTTCCTCGAACTCGATGCTCAGACGGCGCAGTTCCTGCGTATGAGGGTGGGTGACGTTGCCGCGCCGTAGATCGTCGGCCGTGACCTGCTCTACCATCTGGCCGTCGATCATGACGCCGACCTCGGTACAGAGATGGGCGATCACGCCGAGATTATGGCTCACCATCACATAGGTAAGTTTCCGCTCGACACGGAGATCGGAGAGCAGGTTGAGGATCTCGGCCTGAACCGAGACATCGAGCGCGCTTGTCGGCTCATCGAGCAGGAGGATTCTGGGGTCGGCGATCAGCGCCCGAGCGATGGCGACGCGCTGGCGTTGGCCACCGGAAAGCTGGTGTGGGTAGCGAAAGCGCGCGCTCTGCGGCAGCGCCACATCCGAAAGTGCCCTGGCGATGCGCTGGTCGACATCGCCCATGCGGTGGACCAGCGGCAGCTCGCTCAGAATGCGGTCGATCGTCTGGCGTGGATGCAGGGAACCGTAGGGGTCCTGAAAAACCATCTGCACCTTGCGGAAGAAATCCGGCGTCCGATGCTGCGGAGCAGCTTCGCCGCCAAAGGCGATGCGTCCCATCCAGCTGGTGTTGAGGCCGGCCATGGCACGCAACACGGTCGATTTGCCGGAGCCGCTTTCGCCGACGATGCCAAAGCTGCCGCCTTCCTCGACCTTGAAGGAAACACCCTTGACCACTTCACGCTCACCGAAGCGGATGCGCAGATTGTCGATCTCTATCGTCATTTCAGCCACTCCGGGTCACGCTCGAGAATGGGCAGCCGCTCTTTCGGGTGCGTGAGCGAGGGGATGCAGTTCAGCAACCCGCGCGTATAGGGATGGGCTGCAGATAACAGCTCCGATGCCTGCAACTCCTCGACGACTCGCCCGGAATACATGACCGCCACCCGGTCGCAGAAATGCGAGACGAGCGGCAGGTCATGGCTGATCAGCATCAATCCCATGGAGCGCTCGGAGACAAGCTCCTCGATCAGCCGCAGGATCTCGGCCTGCACCGTCGCGTCCAGCGCACTGGTGGGTTCGTCGGCGATCAGCAGTTCCGGATCGGGAGCGAGCATCATCGCGATCATGACGCGCTGGCCCATGCCGCCGGAGACTTCATGCGGATAGGAAGCTGCGACTGCTTTCGGATTGCGGATCTTGACCTGCTCCAGCAGATTGGCGGCAGCTTCCGCTGCCTCCCGGCGACTGCCGCCCTTGTGCGTGCGCCATGACTCGGCAACCTGATTGCCGATGGTCTTCACCGGATTCAGCGAGTATTTCGGGTCCTGCAGGATGAAGCCTGCCCGTTTGCCGCGGATGGTGCGCATCTGCTTTTCGCTGGCCGACACGATGTCGATGCCGTCGAAGGAAAGCTTGTCGGCCTCGATGCGGGTCTGCCTTGGCAGGAGTTTCATCAGTGCGCGCGCCGTCAGGCTTTTGCCCGAACCGCTTTCGCCGACGATGCCAAGCTTTTCGGCACCGAGGCGCAGCGACACGCCCTTGACGGCTGGGGCAAAGCCGGTGCGTGTCTTGAAGCCGATGCGCAGATTGTCGATCTCGACCAGCATGGATCAGTTCCCCTTCGGATCGAGCACGTCACGCAGCGCATCGCCCAAGAAATTGAAGGCGAGCGAAACGAGGAAGATGGCGACGCCGGGGATGGTTGCGACCCACCATTGCTCGAAGATGAAGCGCTTTGCGGTTGCGATCATCGCGCCCCATTCCGGCGAAGGCGGCTGTGCGCCCATGCCGAGGAAGCCGAGGCTGGCGGCCGTGATGATGATGGAGCTCATGTCGAGCGTGACGCGAACGATGAGGCTCGGCATGCACAATGGCGCGATGTGGCGCATGATGATGCGCCAGGAGGAGGCGCCTGTGAGACGATAGGCTGCGATGAAATCGGCGCCGCGTACGGTCAGGGTTTCGGCGCGCGCCAGCCGGGCATAGGGCGGCCAGGCTGTGAGTGCGATCGCGAGCACCGCGCTTTCGACGCCGGGCTTCAGGGCTGCCACGAAGGCAAGCGCCAGCACCAGCCGGGGGAAGGCGAGGAAGATGTCGGTCAAGCGCATCAGCGCCGTATCGACCACGCCACCGAAATAGCCGGCGATGCAGCCGATGGCGAGACCGATGGGGGCGACGAGCACGACCACGGCGATGACCATGCCGAGCGTGACGCGGCCGCCAAAGAGCAGGCGGGAATAGATGTCGCGCCCGAGTTCGTCGGTGCCGAGCCAATGGGCTGCGCTCGGCTTGGCAAGCCGGTTGGCCAAATCCTGTGCAGCCGGATCATGCGTGGCGAGCCACGGCGCGAAAAGCGCAAGCAGGATGAACAGTAGAATGATCGACAGGCCGATCATGCCGAGAGCATTACCCTTCAAGCCCAGCCAGATGCGATAACGATCGCCCCAGGCCGCCTGGCGTCGGGAGGTGGGGGACTCATCGAGTGCCCAGTTGCGGAAGGTTGCCAGCATCATCGCACCCTCGGGTCCAGCAGACGATAAAGGAGATCGGCGACGAGGTTGAGCCCCACATAGATGATGCCGATCAGGAGTGTGGTGCCGATGACCGGGTTCATGTCGCCGTTCATCAGCGAGGCGGTCAGATACTGGCCGATGCCGGGCCAGGAAAACACCGTTTCGGTGACGACGGCGCCCTCCAGCAGGCCGGCATAGGTCAACGCCAGCACGGTCACCAGTTGCACGGCGACGGTCGGGAAGGCGTGGCCCCAGATCACCCTGCTGAGCGACAGGCCCTTGGCGCGCGCGGTGATGACGAATTCGCCCTTCAGGGCGTCGATCATGAAGGCGCGTGTCATGCGGGCAATGTAGGCCATGCTGAAATAAGCGAGGATGCAGACCGGCTGCGCCATGTGGGCAAGCGCATCCCAGAAGGCATCGAGATCGCCGGCAAGCAGCGTGTCCACGGAGAGCAATCCGGTCACCGGAGTGATCATTCCGTCATAGATAATGTCCTGCCGCCCGGGCCCCGGCGCAATGCCGAGCGCCGAATAGAAGATCAGCAGCGAGATGAGGGACAGCATGAAAACCGGAATGGAATGGCCGGCAAGGCAAACGACGCGGATCGCCTGATCCGTGATGGTTCCCTGCCGCACGGCCGCCCAGACGCCAAGCGGAATGCCGATGATGGCGGCAAGAATGAGTGCCGCGGTCGCCAGTTCGAAAGTCGCGGGGAAGAAACGGGCGATATCCTGCGATACCGGGTTCTTCGTCAGCACCGACATGCCGAGATCGCCATGCAGGAGCTGGTTCAGATAATGCAGGAATTGCACCGGAAGGGGCTGGTCGAGACCCATTTCGGCCCGCACGCGGATGACGACCGCCTCCGGCGCATTATCGCCGACGGCAGCAATGACCGGATCGACCGGCATGACACGGCCGATCAGGAAGGTGACGACCGTCAGCCCGAGCAGCGTCAACACGATGCTGCTCAGGATGGCGGAGAAGGATTTGAGCCGTCGGGTCAAGCCTTGCTGGTCTCCTGATAGGAATTGGCTTCCGAAAGGGCGCCGAGCTGGAAGCCGGATACGGCCTTGCGGCAAGCCGCAGTCTTCACCGTCTGGAACATGAAGGCGAAGGGGCTGTTCTGCATGTGCTCGCGCTGCAGTTCCTCATAGCGGGCGATGCGCTTGGCCGGGTCCTTCTCGTCGCGGGCGGCTTCCGCCTTGGCGGCGAAATCGTCGTTCTTGTAGCGCGAACGCCACAGGAAAGGCTTGCTCTTGGCGTCGTCGGAATTGTCCTTGTTGATGGTGAAGACTTCGCCATTGGAATTCGGATCGAAATAGTCTGTGCCCCAGGCCGAAAGCGCCATTTCGTGCTGGCGACCGCGCATCTTCGTCAACACCTGCCGGTTTTCGGCCGACTGCAACTTCACGCGAATGCCGATCTCGGCAAGGTTTGCCTGGATGGCCTGGGCGAGGTCCGGATAAGGCTGGGCGGCGTAATGATCCATGGTCACGTCGAAGCCATCGGCAAGCCCGGCTTCGGCCATCAATGCCTTCGCCTTTGCCACATCCTTCTGGAACGGCGTATCGCTGATCGCTGCCGGGAAGCCTTCCGGCTCGAAGCTCTGGTGAACCTTGTGGGTCAGCGGCACGATGTTTTCCTGCATGCCCTTGTAGTCGAGCGCCCATTTGACGGCCTGCCAGACCTGCGGCTTTGCCAGGTTCGGCACACCCTGGTTGAGGGAGATGAGCACCAGCGAGGCAATGCTCTTGGTGACCAGCGTGAAATCGGCATCGTCATGGATGGTGCGCAGCTGTTCCGAAGTCAGGTCGCGGGCGATATCGGCATCGCCCTTCTTCAGCATCAGGAGCTGCGAGGCGGGATCGGTAACATGGCGCAGGATGACGCGCTTCAGATTGCCCTTATAAGGGCCATGTGGATTGAGCGTGAGCGCTACGGACTCGCTCGCCTTCCACGCCTGAAGCTGGAAACTGCCGGAGCCGGCGCTGTTCTTCTGCAGCCAGGCATTGCCCATGTCACCATTAGCTTCATTGGCGAGCACCGTCTTCTTTTCGACCACGGCGGCGATATTGGCCGAGAGGCAATAGAGCAGAAAGGCGATCGCAGTAGGCTTTTCGGTCGTAAGGGTCAGCGTTTCGGCATCGGTTGCAACGATCCGGCTTTCGACATTCTCTGTCGTGAAGCCGAACTGATTGATGATGAAGGCCGCGCCCTTGTTCATCTTGATCGCGCGCTGCAGCGAGAAGGCGACATCTTCTGCCGTCACCGGCGCGCCACTGGCGAAGCTTGCCTTGGCGAGCTTGAAGGTGAACACCTTGCTGTCCGCATCTGCCTGCCAGGATGCAGCCAACGCCGGATCGACCTTGGAGGGATCATCGGTGTTGGGATGGACCAGCTTTTGATACATGTTGCTGATCACCTCGCCGCCGACGGCTTCGAAGCTTTCATGCGGATCGAGGCTCGTCATGTTGTCGAGCTGCTGGGCTACGACAAGCACGTCTTTCGGCGTCGCGGCGAATGCTGTCTGTGCAAGATCGAGATAGGACAGGAACGGCAGCGTGCCGCTGCCGATGAGAAACTGACGTCTGGAAACCACGCGAAATCCCCTTTCACTCTTTTGACAACAGCTCTATGCCAAGCATGGCGGGACTTGGTACGGTTCTGTCGCTATCGTATTTTCGCTAGCTTCTCTAACAGCGCGTCTTGCGAGCGACTAATTCCGTTTTTCGCAGACCCTATGCGCGGTTTGCATTTGCCGAGGCAGGTAAGCTTGCCTAGGCAGGTATCGATAACAGTTTTTGGAATGGCACATGACCGAATCTTCGATAATCCCCGTCTTCGATGGCCATAATGATGTGTTGCTGCGGCTGCGCCGCGGCAGCTCGAATTCCGTGAACGCCTTTCTGCAGGGCGAGAGCGCGGGACATATCGATCTGCCGCGTGCTCGGAAGGGTGGCCTTGCGGGCGGGCTCTGCGCAGTGTTCATCCCGTCTCCGGATCAGCCCCGCACCGAGAACGACGATTTCCCAACACCTTCGCAGCCGGACGCGCTGAACGAGACGCTGGCGATGTTTCGCCTTCTTCTGGCAATCGAAGCTCAGTCCGATGGCGCCGTGAAGGTTTGCCGCTCTGCTGCTGACATTCGAAGCTCCATTGCAGACGGCCGGTTTGCCGCGGTGTTCCATATCGAAGGGGCAGAGGCGATCGCGGCGGATCTCGATGCGCTCTATGTCCTGCATCAAGCCGGCCTGCGCACGCTCGGTCCTGTATGGAGCCGACCGAACGTCTTTGCCTATGGCGTACCTTTCCGTTTCCGTTCGACACCGGATATCGGGCCTGGTCTCAGCGATGCCGGCAAGGATTTGATCCGCGCCTGCAACGAATTGCGGATCATGATCGACCTTTCACACATGAATGAGCAAGGCTTCTGGGATATTGCGAAGCTGTCGGATGCGCCGCTGGTTGCCTCGCATTCCAACGCACACGCGATTTCGCCCCACAGCCGCAACCTGACGGACAAGCAGCTCGATGCCATCCGCGACACGGGCGGTTTGGTCGGCATCAATTTCGGCGTGCTGTTCCTGCGCGACGACGGCACCAGAAATGCCGATACGCCCATTGAACTCCTCGTTCGCCACATCGCCTACATTGCCGAGCGCGTTGGTATCGAGCATGTGGCGCTCGGTTCGGATTTCGACGGCACGACCATCCCGCAGGCGCTTGGCGACGCTGCCGGCCTGCCGAAGCTGATCGACGCCCTGCGCGCCCATGGTTTTGACGATCAGGCCATCAGAAACATCGCCCATGAAAACTGGATCCGTGTCCTCGAACGCAGCTGGGGCGGCTGAGATCGGACTCTAACTCTTGGGACGCAAGGCGCGATGCGAAGGCAGCGCCTTGCGTCCCAATTCAGTTCTGCGGCTTTGACATCAGCGCCTGGTAGATCGGCTCGACCCATTTGTTTTTCGCGACATCGTAAGCGCCGAAGCTGCCTTCGAATTGCCAATAGCTCCAGGCGAAATGGTTGCTCTCGGCTGCCCGCGCGACACTTGCGGTCCATGCCGTTCGCGATGCGATGTCGCCTTTGTCGTAGGCGCCGAACTCACCGAGCAATATCGGGCGGTTATGGCTGTGGGACCACGCGGCGATCGTTGAAAAGTCGCGGGTGATCTGTTCGCGTTCGACAGGAGTGCCCCATGTGACGCCGATCAGCTTTTCACGGCTCGGATTCGTCCAGGTGGCACCTTGATGGGTGAAGGCGAAGGGATCGTAATAGTGGACCGTCACGATGATGTTGCGGTCGTCTTCCGGCAGCGACAGCTTGTCGAGCGAATGGAAGTTGTTGGAATTTGCCGGCCCGATCACCACGCTGCGATTTGGGTTGGTCTTGCGGATAACGGCTAAAGCGTCGCGCAGCAGCCCATTCCAGATATCCGGGGTTATCGCCTTGTTCGGCTCGTTCAGGATCTCGAAGAGAACTGTATCGGGCTCGTCCTTGTAGCGCGGCGCGATCTGGTTCCAGAAAGCGAGCAGCTTCGATCTGCAATTCTCGGCATCCTCTGCGCAGCCGCGATAGTCGTGCTCGTCGATGATGACCATCAGGCCCGCGCCAGTCGCCTCTTTCACCACATCATCAAGCGTTGCGAGCCATTGCGCATCGAGGCGGCCGGATTGATCCATATGCGAAAAGGCCTGCAGATTGACCCGGATGTTCTGAAAGCCGCTCTCATGCAGCATCTTGTAATAGGCGGGTTTGAAGCGAGCCTTCTCGGCATCGGTCCAGAGCGGATCGTAGCCGAGAATATTGACACCCCGGCCCAGCTTTATAGCCGCCTGATCTGAAGGCGCGGCTATGGCGGCGGTGACGGCAAGCAGCGAAAAGAGGGCAGACAGCAACAGGCGCATGCTCATCTCCATGATATGTGGAGCGAACCTCAACTTGCCTTGTGTCCGAAATAGGGTGTTTCGCCGCCTATCGTTCGACGAGATGGATCGGCAGGGGGTGCATCGGCCGCAACGTGACCTTCATGATTGGCTTGGGTGAGGGGTCGTTCGGGCCGGTGACGCGGAATCTCTGCAGCAGGACGGCAAGGATCGCCACGGCTTCCATCATGGCAAAGCCATTGCCGATGCAGACGCGCGGGCCGGCGCCGAAGGGCATGAAAGCGAAGCGGTGGCGGCTCTTGGCGGTCTCGGGTTCGAAACGCTCGGGGTCGAAGACCAGCGGATCCTCCCAGATGGCGGCGTGACGATGCACGGCATAGATCGGCACGTAAAGGATCGTGCCGGCCGGGATGGTATAGGCGCCGAGAGTGAAATCGCGAAGCGCGGCGCGCGAAATGATTGGCGCCGGCGGATATAGCCGCATGGCCTCGGAGAAGACCTGTCTTGCATAGGCGAGCTTGCCGACATGTTCGGAAAGGAGCGGGCCACCATCAGTTGCGGTGGCTATCTCCTCGAAGAGCCTCGCCTGATAGTCCGGATGGCGGGCTAGAAGATGGAGCGTCCACGCAAGGCCGAGCGCCGTCGTCTCATGTCCGGCGGTGATGAAGGTCATCAGATTGTCGATGATCTCTTCATCGGTCATCGTGCGGCCCGTTTCCGGATCGGCGGCGCCAAGCAGCATGGAAACGAGGTCGTGGCGCTCAATGCCGCTGCGCCGTCTTTCCGCGATTACCTTGGCAAGCGTCGCACGCAGGAAGATGACGGCCGCCTTTGCCTTTTCCTTGCCGGGATGCGGCATCCAGTCCGGCGCGCCAACCAGGCCCAGCGCAAACTTCCAGCCGGTCGGCTTGAGATAGTTGGTGATGTTGCGCTCGACCCGGTCGACATCGATGCCATCGCCACCCGACATCATCGTCTCGACGATAATATCGAAGGTGGTGCGCATCATTTCCTGGCAAAGGTCGAAGGTGCCGTCTTTGTGGGTGAGCCAGAGGTCGCGTCGGCGCTCCGCCGCTGCGATCATGGAAGGCTGGAGTTCCAGGAGCTTTTCGTGACGAAAGGCACCGGCCACGGATTGGCGCTGCCATTTCCAATGTGCGCCGTCCGAGGTGAGTATCCCGTCGCCAAGCGCCGGGCCGAGCAGGCGGCGGACATCCTCGCCCTTGCCGAGCGCATCGGAATTGCGGACGAGCGCCTGATAGATCAGCTCGGGATCGGCGAGATAGACCCGCAATTTCCCGCCCATTTGCGTGAAGACGATCGGTTCCCTGAAAATCTCGGGCGGCAGCGCATCCAGGGGATTGCGGATCAGCGAAAGAAGCACATGCGGCATCGAGCGTGGGGTCAGCGGAAATGTGCCCGGCGATAGATCGGCCGTGTTTACGCCTGCATTCATCCTTCGGCCTCCTTGTTCAGCGTCTCGAATGCCTGTAGATCGATATTAAGGCATTTACCTTAAAAAAGGTAAGGTGATTACCTTAGGCATTCAAGAGGAAAAAAGCGTGTCGGACAACAAAGGCAAGAGAACGGGCTCGGTAGCAAAGCCAGATACCCGCGAGCGGATCCTTGTTTCGACGCTGTCGCTCTTCAATCAGAAAGGCCCGGAATCGGTAACAACGGCCGAGATCGCCAAGGCCGTCCGTATCAATCAGGGCAATCTCTATTATCATTTCCGCACCAAGGAGTCGCTGGTGCTGGCCCTCTTCGCCCGTTTCGAGGCCGATGCGCTGACCGTTGTCACCGAAGCGGACGCGGTGCAGGGAGCGGACTCGAAGGCCTATGCCGGCTTTCTGCGCAAGTGGTTCGCGTTGGTCTGGACCTATCGCTTCCTGTTTCGCGATATTCCGGGCCTGTTGGCGACGGCCCCAGCGTTGCGAGAGCCGATCCTCGCAGTCAGTGCCGGCATGCGTCTTTCGGTCGATATCATCTTTCAGCGCATGGAAAGTTCCGGCTTGATCAGCGTCGCCGCTGATGACCGCAAACAGCTATTGACCAATATGTGGATCGTCTCGACCTATTGGGCCGTCTATCTCGGCCTGCAGGAAGGCGTTCACGATCTCGGCCCGCAGCATGTCCACTGGGGGCTGAGCCAGGTTGCGAGCCTCTTGCGTCCCTATTTGTCGCCGCAGGCGAGGGCCGATCTGCAAGATGTGCTTTCAGAGCCCTTTTCTGGGCTCTGAATATTGCTGGCCGGATTTAAGATGCTTGCGCTACGACATCGCGGAGATTGCGATAGCCGGTTGCCGGATGCGGCGCGACAAGCCTCGGTCCGCTGCCGCCGAGCTTTTCCCGCAGCGTTCCGGAGCGGTAGTCAGTCTTGTAGACGCCGCGCTTCTGCAGTTCGGGTACCAGAAGATCGACCGCATCCTCGAAGCTTTCGGGCGTCACCGCATAGGCCAGATTGAAGCCGTCGACATCGGTATCCTCGATCCATTCCTGCATCAGGTCGGCGACCGTTTGCGGCGAGCCGACGAAGACCGGGCCGAAGCCACCGATGCCAACCCAGTCGGCCATTTCGCGCACGGTCCATTCCTTGTTCGGATCGATCGTGGTGAAGGTCTCAACGGCGGACTGCACGGCGTTGGTATGGCGGTGGCGAAGCACCTCGTCGGGAGAGAACTGGCCGAAATCAATGCCGGTCCAGCCTGATATCAGCGTCTGTGCGCCTTCGAAGGAAGCGTATTGGCGGTATTCGTTGAACTTACGCTGCGCCTCGGCATCGGTCTCGCCGAGGATCACAGTCTGGAGGTTGAAGGCGAGAATTTCGCGCGGATTGCGTCCGACACGCTCGGCTGCCTCGCGAACATTGGCGACATAGCGCTTCAGAACCGGCTTCGAGGGAGCCGCCACGAAGATGCATTCCGCATGCGCGCCGGCGAAGTCCTTGCCGCGACTGGAAGCGCCTGCCTGATAAAGCACCGGTGTCCGCTGCGGCGATGGTTCGCTCAAATGAATGCCGGGAACGGTGAAATGCTTGCCCGAATGGCGGATAGGATGCACCTTCTCCGGGTGGGTGAAAATGCCTTTTTCCCGATCGCGAACGACCGCGTCATCCTCCCAGCTGCCTTCCCAGAGCTTGTAGCAGACTTCGAGATATTCCTCCGCCAGGCCGTAGCGGTCATCATGCTGCGTCTGCGCCGACTGGCCGATGTTCAAAGCGCCGCTGTTCAGATAGGACGTGACGATGTTCCAGCCGACGCGGCCCTTGGTCAGATGGTCGAGCGTCGAGATGCGCCGCGCGAAGGTGTAGGGATGCTCGAAGGAGAGCGAGGCGGTCAGCCCGAAGCCAAGATGCTCGGTCTCATAGGCCATGGTCGGGATAAGTTGCAGCGGATCATTGACCGGCACCTGCGCGGAATGGCGCAACGCCGCGTCGACACTGCCGTTCTGCACATCATAGACACCGAGCACGTCGGCGATGAACAGCCCGTCGAACTTGCCGCGCTCGAGCGTCTTTGCCAGATGGACCCAGTAGTCCATGTCCTTGTAGGTCCAGGACTTGTCGCGCGGGTGGCGCCACAGGCCGGGCGACTGGTGTCCGACGCAGTTCATGTCGAAGGCATTGAGCCTGATTTCGCGGGTCATGTTGTTATTCCTGCATGATATGGATCGGCCGCACTCAGGCGCCGACGGCTTTCTTGTTGACGAAGCTGAAGGCGAGCACTGCGAAGATCAGCAATCCTGTGCCGACCTGCTGCCAGTAGAAGTTCAGGCCGGTCAGCAGCAGGCCGTTCGCGACGATGCTCAAAAGCAGCACACCGAGCACCGTGCCGGCGACATTCGGCCGGCCGAGCGGCGAAAAGGTCGTACCGATGAAGGTGGCGCCGATGGCGTTGAGCATGAAGCCGTTGCCGGAGGAGGGGATGTAGACGGTCACCGTCGCCGTCAGGATCAGCCCGGCAAAGGCGGCGATTATGCCGGCGAGAATGAAGGTTGTAGCGACATGGGCTCTGAGCCCAATGCCTGAATAGCGCACCGTCCGCGGCTGGATACCGATCGCCAGAACCACGCGCCCGAAGCGCATCCTCGCAAACAGCAAGGCGGCACCGGCGATGATGACGCCTGCGATCAGAAGCGGCACGGGAATAGTGCCGAGCGTTCCATGGCCGATAAAACGAAATGCTTCGGGCACGCCTGACGGAGGCAGATAGACCGGATTGCCGCCATCGGTCAGCAGTTGCTGGATGCTGCGGCCGATGAACAGCGTTCCAAGCGTTGCCAGGAATGGCGATACGCCGATCCCGGAAATAAGCACGGCGTTGAACGCCCCGACCAGCGCTCCGGCGCCAAGGCCGGCCAGAGCAGCCAAAGACACAGGCACCCCAGCCAGAATGCTGGAAACGAAAGCAAAGCTCGCAAAGTCGACCGCCGTTCCCACAGAAAGATCGATACCACCAGCCGCAACCGCAAAGGTCATGGCAATCGAGACGATGGCGAGCAGCGTGAAGTTGTTGACGAGAATGCTCTGCAGGTTGCCGGGGCTGAGGAATGTCGGCGCCAATGCTGAAAACAGCGCGAAGACGGCGATCAGCGCGACTATGAGGCCATATCGGGCGATACCTGCAAGCGGTCGTCCTGAAGCAGCGGTAGCGGACATGGTCAGATCTCCCGTTTGCGCAGCAATGTCGTCGCCGAAACGACGATCAGGATCAGCAGGCCTTGAACGCCGCTGACCAGCGTGCTCGGCAGGTTCAAAAGCTGGAAGCCGTTGATGAGGAAGCCGACGAACAGGGTCGAAATCAGCGTTCCACCGATCGTCGGCACAAGGCGGCGCGAGAAGACCGAGCCGAGCAGGGCGGTTACGACGACGGGAAGCAGCATCTCGCCGGAACCGGTGGTGCTGCCGCTGAGATAGGACACCGACAGAATGCCGGCGACGCCACCGCAGAGACCGCTGGCGACGAATGCGCCGGCAACCAGCTTTTTCAGCGGCAAGCCGGCGGCGCGCGCAGCTTCGGGAAATTCGCCGACGGCGTAGAGCCTGAGGCCAAGCGGCGTATATTGCACGATGGCGGTGACGATGATCGTGAAGCCGATCAGCACATAGGCGAGGATCGGTATGCCGAAGCCATCCGAGGCCGAAAGCAGCCTCAGAAAATCGGTCGAGGCGGGAAGAACGGTATTCTGGGTCAGAACCAGCTCCAGTCCAGCGACGACATTCATCACAGCGAGCGTCGCCAGCAAGGGCACGATGCCCGCCAGCACAATCGCCAGCGCATTGACGGCACCGATTGCCAGTCCGGTGGCAAGTGCACCTGCGCCCGCGGCAAGATCATTGAAACCCAGTTGGATCAGTGTCGCATAGACGGCGGCGCTCAGGCCCATATTGGCCGCAAGTGAGAGGTCGATACCGCCGGTGACGACGTTGGAGCCGCCGGCGATGAGCACAATCGTCAATCCGATAGCGAGAACGCCTGAAATGGCCGACTGGCCGAGCACGTTGCCGATATTGCCGACCGTCAGGAAGTAGGGCGCCGTCAGCGCGAAGATCACGAGGATCGACAGGAAGGCGAGCAAGGAGCCGAAGCGCAGGGTTGCGGCCGCTAGCTTGCTGCCCGATGGCAGCGACCGCCCGGCCGGAGCCTCGGGCAGGGAGGCAAATTGGACATCAGCCGACATGGCGCAATCCTTCCACGGCGCTGGTCGATGCCGACAGCACTTCATCCGTTGTGGTCTGTGAGGAGATCAGCTCGCGCGTCAGGCGGCCTCGAAACAGCACGAGGATCCGGTCGGTAATGCCCACCAGCTCCGGTAGATCCGACGACAGTACGATCACGCCGGCGCCTCGCGCGGCGAGTTCGCCGATCAGGTTGTAGATTTCGACCTTGGAGCCGATATCAACACCGACTGTGGGTTCATCGAGCAGATAGATTTCCGACTTGCGGCTCAGCCATTTGGCGATCGCCACCTTCTGCTGGTTGCCGCCCGAGAGCGTGCGGACCAGGGCTTCGCGGCCGGATGTCTTGATCTGCAGGCGCTTGATCAACTCGTCGGTATCGTTGGCCTCGCGTTTGCGGTTGAGAAAGCCGAAGCGCGTATAGCGGGAAAGGCTCGATAGGGTGATATTCTCGCGCACGCTGAGATCGAGGCCGACGCCATGGCCGCGCCGATCCTCCGGCACCAGCGCCAGTTGATGGTTGACGGCTTCGACCGGGCTGCGCGGCTTCAGCGCCTGCGTCTCGATATCGATCTCTCCGCTTGTTGCTGCCTGCAATCCGAACAGCGTCCGCACCAGATCCTTCGCTCCGGAGCCGAGCAGCCCCGTGATGCCGAGGATCTCGCCGCGGCGGAGCGTGAAGCTGACATCGTGGAAGCGGTTGGCGGCGGAGAGATTGCGGACTTTGAGAATTTCAGCGCCGAATTCGACCTGCCGCTTCGGGAACATCTCCCCGATATCGCGCTCGACCATCAGGGTCGCGATTCCGTTGGCAGACGTCTCGCGCATCGGCAGTGAGGCGACATCGATACCATTGCGCAGTACGGTAACATCGTCACACAAGGCCTCGATTTCGTTGAGATAATGCGAGATATAGATGATGGTTACGCCTTCGCTGCGCAGGCGGCGGATCAGGCGAAAAAGGATGTCTGCCTCCTGCCGCACCAAAGCGGCGGTCGGCTCGTCGAAGACGAGGAGCTTCGGCTGGTGCAGCAGCGCCCGGGTGATCTGGACGATCTGCTGTTCCGCCGTCGAAAGCTCGCTGATCAATGCATTCCTTGGCAGGTCCACGCCGAAATAATTGGCAAGAATCTCGCTGGCGCGACGCTGCATCGCGCTGCGGTCGATGAAGGGTGTGCCGCCAAGGCGCAGCTCCCTACCAAGAAACAATGTCTCGCCCACGGTAAAGGTCGGAACCAGCAGCCGGTCCTGGTGAATGAAATGAATGCCGAGTTCTTCGCACAGATGCGGCGTCAGCCTGTCATAGTCTCGGCCTTCGATCTCGATGCGGCCCTCATCGGGCTTGTGCAGGCCGGCAAGAAGCTTGATCAGCGTCGATTTGCCGGCACCATTCTGCCCGACAAGCCCATGCACGGTGCCGCGCCGCACGGTCAGCGATGCACCGGCGAGCGCCTGCGCGCCGCCAAAACGCTTCACGACACGTTCGAAGCGGACGACGTGGTCCTGATTGTCTGCCGCAGGCGTGGTTACTGTCATTGGAAAAGGCCCTCGCATCAAGCGGGGCGACGCGGCTAACGCCGCATCGCCGGTTCACATGTCAGCCGATGCCAAGTTTCTTGACGATGTCGGCGACGTTGCTCTTGTTTGCGAGGAGAGCAGGTACGTAGGTCTCGCGCGGCAGGGTCTGTCCTGCGAGCAGCTTGGCGACGTTCCGGATCGCAGTGCGGCCGATTTCGGCCGGTTGCTGGGCCGCATCGGCGCCAGCAGGCGAGTTCGGATCGGCGACCAGCTGCAGCACTTCCGGGCTGCCGTCGACGCCATAGGTGCGGATTTCCGTGCGGCCAGCTGCGGCTAGTGCCTGCGTGGCGCCGAGCTGCGGAATATCCCAGGCCGACCAGATGGCCTTGATCGAACCCTTTTCCGGATACTTGTTGAGGATCGCGGTGATCTGGGTGAAGGCGTCCTGAACGGTGTTGGGAATGACATCCCGCAGTTCAGGTTGAATGATCTTCACCTTCGGGAAGTATTTGACGACATTCACAAGCTGATCGTAGCGGATCGCGCAGGGCGTGACGCCATAAAAGCCGTTGAAGGCGATGATATTGCCTTCGCCGCCAATATCGGAGACGAGCTGCAGCGCCAGATCCTTGCCGATGCCCCAGTTGTCGGATGTGGTGTTGTTGATCGAATTGGTGGAACCAACATCGACGGTCAGAACGGGAATGCCCGCATCCCGCGCCTTCTTCAGCCAGGGATCGATGACGCTCAAGGTGCCGAGGATCTGGACGATCGCATCCGGCCGCTGCGCAATCAGCGTCTGCAGCTGCGACACCAGCTTGCCGTCGTTGCGGCCGGCATCAACGGCGATCGGCGTGCCGCCCAGCTTCTTCACTTCGTCGATCTGGGCATTATAGGCCTGCAGATCGAAATAGTGGTCAGTGCCTGTCGCGCTGATGGCGATTCGCTTGCCTTTCAGGGACAAGGCGTCGTCGGCAGCCGCTGCCTTGCTCGAGATAAGCCCGGCGGTTGCCAGCGCTGCTCCGGCAGCGGTCAGTTTCAGAATATCCCGGCGCCCAAGGCCGGTCGTGTGTTCGTTGGTCATGAAAGCATCCTCTCCAGCAATCCATAAATTCCAATAGGATACAAAATAGATAGATTTTGACATTTACGGAGGAACGTTTTTCCAAAACCGGAGCGAACAGGGGAATTTCCGTGGGTTGCCTGCCCGAAGCGCAGGTCGGTGTTTCTAGCCGACGAATAGAGTAGGGGGCTGCGGTCAGTTATTTCCGACCGAGGAGCATCAGGCTATCGGTCACGTGACGCTCGCTTTGAAGGCAAGGCCTTGCCGCCAAGGCTTCCTCAAACGAACAAAGAATCTCCGAAGGCCGCCAAAATCGGATGATTTACTCTACTAAAAATATAGGGATTATATCTAATAATTGCACACGTCGCGGGGGTTCCGTCAGACGACGTTCCAGATTGATTGAACGCGAGGTTCGCTACTATGAAGTCCCTTCTACGGCTTGCCCTGTCAGCCGCCGCCATTCCGTTTCTCTTCACGCAGGCCGCGATTGCCGGCGGTGTGAATGGCGCTCCTGCTCCTTTCGACAAGGGCGGCGTGAAGGTCGCTTTGATCAGCTATATTTCGGCTGGCGACTTCTTCCAGGCCTATCAGGCGGGTGCCGAAGCCCAGGCCAAGGCGCTCGATATCGACCTGCGCGTCTTTCCAGGCCGTCAGGATGCCGCCGAGCAACGTGAGCAAATCCTGCAGGCGATCAACCTCGGCGTCTCCGGCATCGTCATCGATCACGGCCTTCCGGAATCCCTGAGTGACGTCGTCCAGCAGGCGCTGGACAAGGGCATCAAGGTCGTTGCCTTTGACGTCAATCTCAACAATCCGAAGATCCCGCAGGTCGAGCAGAGCGACCACGAGCTTGCCGATCTCGCCTTGAAGCAGGTCGTCAAGGACAACGGCACCAGCTTCAAGGCAGGCTATGTCTATGTTGCCGGCTTTGCGCCGCTCGACCGCCGCAACGAGGTCTGGGACACGTTCAAGAAGGCAAACGCCGGTGTTGTCGAAAAGGCCCGTTTCGGCAATGTCAGCGACACCACGGCAACTTCGACGGCCGACCAGGCAAAGGCGGCGCTGGCGGCAAATCCCGATATCAGCGTCGTCTTCGCCCCCTATGACGAATTTGCTCGTGGCGTGAAGCTCGCCGCCACTGACCTCGGCATTGCAAGCAAGCTGAAGATCTATTCGGCCGATGTCTCCACTGCCGATATCCAGGAGATCGTCGAGCCCGGCAGCCCGTGGGTTGCGACCGTCGCCACCAATCCTGCCGTTGTCGGCGCCGTCTCCATTCGTGCCGCTGCCCTGCAGATCGCCGGGCAGGACGTTCCGCATCAGATCAGCGTCAAGCCGACGCTGTTGACGCAGGAGGCGCTGCGTGCAGCCGGGGTCAAGACGATCGAGGAACTGGCGCAGAAGGTGCCGGCCTTCAGCACGAGCGATGCGGTGACCGCAAGCTGGATCCCGAACAAGCTTTTCTAGGTTGCCCGCCTCGAATTACCGGCGGGCTCATGTACCCGCCGGACCATGCCAAAGAACCGGAGTGATATCATGAGCCAGTCCAACGTCGTCTTTGCGGGCCATCGGAATGCCACGCGGGAGGACCTTTTCGCCAGCGCCGAGGAAATCTCGGCTGATCTTTCCAGGCGCGCTGCGGAACTCGACCGGGAGGGCCGGCCACCGCTTGGCGAAATCGTCAAGCTGAAGAATGCCGGATTGCTGAACGCGCTGCATGCGCCGGAGATCGGCGGCGGTGGTCTCGATTGGGTCGATGGCTTGCGGCTGACGCGTATCCTTGCTCGTGGCGAAAGCTCCATAGGCCAGCTTCTCGGCTATCACTATGTCAACAGCCAATACGTCTATTGGGGTTTCGATGAGGCGCGCGCCCAGGAACTCGGCAACAAGACGGTCGCCAACAACCTCTATTGGGGTGCTGCCGTCAATCCGCGCGATCCCGGCCTCGTGCTCTCACGCCGTGGTAACAGCTATGTTCTGAATGGCCGTAAATCCTTCTCCACGGCCGCGCATGTCTCCGACTACATCAACGCCAACGCGGCGCTTGACGACAAGATTGTCGGCTTTGCCGTCCCCACAAGCCGGGCAGGCTATAAGGCCAATGACGACTGGGACAATTTCGGCCAGCGCCTGTCCGACAGCGGCAGCGTCGAATTCCATGACTTCCCGGTCTACGAAGAGGATCTGGACAAGGTCGGAACGAGTGGCGGCGCAGCGCCCGTATTGGCAACATTCAATACGCCACTCATCCAGCTGGTTTTCGTCAATTTCTATCTCGGAACCGCTGAAGGCGCTTTGCGCGAAGCGGTTGATTATGTCCGCACGACCACGCGGCCTTGGGTGACCTCCGGTGTCGAGCGGGCAGCGGATGATCCCTATATTCTCGAGCGCGTCGGCGAGCTGACGGCTGCCTTGAAGGCGTCGGCGGCGCTTGCCGACAGCGCAGCCGCTATCGTTCAGGCCGGTCTTGCCAAGGGACACAGGGCGACCGCGCGCGAACGCGGCGAAGCTGCGGCCGAAGCCTATGCGGCGAAGGTGAACGCCACGCATGTTGCGCTCGACGTGACCAATCGCGTTTTCGAGCTCACCGGTGCGCGCTCGACGGCCGAGAAGTTTCGCTTCGATCGCTTCTGGCGTAATGTGCGGACACACACCCTGCACGACCCGGTGTTCTACAAGGCCAAGGAAGTCGGTGAATTCGTTCTCAACGACAAAATCCCCGAGGTCAGCCTCTACAGCTAACTGCCTTCGGCGCCGCCCATGCGGCCATCATATCTATCCTGCCGGCGCGCTATCGTAGGCCGGCAGGACAGGCCGGTTGCCAGCGCTTCCATAAGGTGTTTCGCATTTTTCTATAAAGTCATGCGGGGTTGAGCACCGTAACCTGTATTTCTCGTTCGGAGGAAATGAGAAACGCAAAGGTATGGAGGAGTTTACCTTGGCAGCAACCACAGAGGAAAATACCACGCATCTATCCCCTGAGGATGAAAAGCTCAGCCTCGGCGCCAATCTGGCCTATGGGCTTCAGCATGTTCTGACGATGTATGGCGGCATCGTCGCCGTTCCGTTGATCCTCGGACAGGCATCGGGTCTTTCGGCATCGGACATAGGCCTGTTGGTGACGGCTTCGTTGTTTGCTGGCGGCCTGGCAACCATCCTGCAGACGATCGGAGTGCCGTTCTTCGGCAGCCGTCTGCCTCTCGTGCAAGGCGTATCCTTTTCCGGCGTTGCAACGATGATCGCCATTACCGGGCATGGGGGTATTCAATCCGTCCTCGGCGCCGTTATCGCGGCTTCGTTCCTGGGACTGGCGATCACGCCGGTATTTTCGCGCATTACGCGCTTCTTCCCGCCGCTTGTCACCGGCATCGTCATTACGACGATTGGGCTCACGCTGATGCCGGTCGCGGCAAACTGGGCCATGGGCGGTAACAGGAGTGCCCCGGATTTCGGCAGTCAGGCCAATATCCAGCTCGCCGCCGCAACGCTCGTGATCGTATTGCTGCTGAGCAAGCTCGGCAGCGCGTCCATATCGCGGCTCTCGATCCTGCTTGCCATCATCATCGGCACCGGCATAGCCTATGTCTCGGGCCTGACTGACTTTTCGCAGGTAGCAAATGGGCCTTTCATCGCCCTGCCGAAAATCTTCCACTTTGGTTATCCGATCTTTGATGCGGCCGCGATCATCTCGATGTTCATCGTCATCATGGTGACGCTCGTCGAGACCTCAGCCGACATTCTTGCGGTCAGTGAAATCGTTGGTACCAAGGTTGACGCTAGGCGGCTTGGCGACGGTTTGCGCGCAGATATGCTGTCGAGCATCCTAGCGCCGGTCTTTGGCTCCTTCACGCAGAGCGCCTTTGCCCAGAATGTCGGGCTCGTGGCGGTGACCGGCATCAAGAGCCGCTATGTGGTGGCGACCGGCGGACTCTTTCTTGTTGCGCTCGGATTATTGCCGGTGATGGGCCGGATCGTGGCGGCGGTTCCCAGCTCCGTCCTCGGCGGCGCGGGGCTCGTCCTGTTCGGAACGGTTGCCGCGAGCGGAATCCGAACCCTCGCCAAGGTCGATTACGAGAACAACATGAATCTCATCATCGTCGCGACCTCGATCGGCTTCGGAATGATCCCGATCGCATCGCCGACCTTCTATGAACATTTTCCGGCCTGGGTCATCACGATTTTCCACTCCGGCATCAGCTCTGCGGCCTTGATGGCCATTACCCTGAACCTGCTGTTCAACCATCTGAAAATAGGTAACTCGGATCAGCAGTCGGTATTCGTTGCCGGAACCGAGCGTCTGATCCGGTATCAGGATATCGCGGTTCTCCATGACGGTGACTATTTCCTGAACGGCAGGCTCTTTGATGCCAGCGGCACCGAGGTTCCGCTGATCCCGGCCGAAGCCCATTAACGACCAGCAACCCGCGGCGGCGACTTGCGGGCGCTCTTACGCTCTCAAGCCGCCGTCTCTGGGCATTTGATGACTGGCTATCCCAATAAATGGGAAGACGCTTCCCCCTCGGTCAGAGCGCGCCATTCTTCGGGGGGATGACGTCGTTCAGATGATAGTTGCCAACGACGTGATATTTCCAGCGCACGGGATCATGAAGCGTATGGGTGCGGGCGTTGCGCCAGTGGCGGTCGAGGTTGAGGTCCAGCTTGACGGACGACGTCCCGGCCAGTTCGAACAGCGTATTCGTCGCTTCGATGGCGATTTCCGTCGTCAGCACCTTCGCCGCGGCGACCGCCAGCGTTGCTTCTATCACCCTCTTTTCTGTTGTTTCGACCTGGGCCGCATCCACCTTTCGGCCGGCGCGCTCGATGGTCGCGGTCGCGGCTTCCAGCCGGATTGCGATCTGTCCGATCTTGGCGATCGTCAGCGGGTCGTCCGATGCATGCTCCACGCCGCTGTCCATCCAGGGGCGCGACTTGGTTTTTACGAAATCCAGCGTTTCGGCAAAGGCGGCTCTGGCTATGCCAAGGTCTACACCGGCATGGATGATCTGCCCGACCGAGCCGATTGTCGTCGACCTTTCGAAACCCTTGTGGTGAAGGACGACATGGTCGGCGTTCACATAGACATTGTTGAGGACCGTGGTGCCGCTGCCGGTCGTGCGCTGGCCGAAGCCATCCCAATCGTCGATGATGTCGATGCCTTCGGTTCCCTTGGGAACGAAGGCCATGACCAGCTTGTCGCTTTCATCAAGGGCGAAGACGGTGACCCAATCGGCAAAGAGAACGCCCGTCGAATAGAATTTCCGTCCATTGATGCGGTAGCCGGGGCCGTCTCGGGTGATGCGGGTATTGTAGTGACCAACCGTTTTCGTGCCGCGTTCCGATAGCGCATTGCCGAAGCGGTCGCCGGCCAGGGCACGGCCGAAAAAGTAACGCTTCTGATCTTCCGAGCCATCAACGCGCAATGCTTCAAGGATGTAGAAATGGTTCTGCGGGATCTGGCCGATCGAGCCATCTGCTTGCGCCAGAATGGCGGTGATTTCCGCCAGCGTGGCATTCGAGACGTCCAGGCCGCCATATTCCTCGGGAACCGTGATCGCCAGCAATCCCGATTGCGCCAGAATATCCATCTCGGCGAAGGGAAGCTGCCTTTCGCTGTCGCGGTTGGAGGCCTCGGCGGCAAAATGCGCGGCAAGCTCGCGTGCCACAGCCAGCGCCTGCTGCTCCGTCTCCAGCAACGTGGCCTGCGGATGCGTCGAGTTGAGATGGTGCAATTGCGCGTTCATGGGCCGACTCCGATTTCATTCGGCGCCACGATGCAGCATTCAAAGGCGCGCTACGAGGAAAGCCATTTCGTTTTTACCGAGGCGCCCGGTTCGTGTTTTCTTTATCTATAGAATGAATAGATAATATCTGCGTTGGGAGTCACATCGCAGATGAGGATTGCCTGCGTCTGCCGGTCAAAGCCGGTTGGTCCGCCAGTCGTCAAAACGCGCATGTGCGAGCGCGAGCGAGGCGACGAGCGGCGTGAGGCTGTGGAAAGGCAGGGCACGCGCAGTTTTGAGAGGGATCGGTAGGGACGCGGCAGGTTCGCCAAGCGCCAGTCTGGCAAGTACGCGGCCAAGCTGCGCGGTCATCGCGATACCCCGGCCGTTGCAGCCGATGCCGCCAAAAAAGCCGTCTCCGAAACGATAAAGATGCGGCAGGAAATCCGGCGTCATGACGGCAACGCCGGTCCAGACGATTTCGACGCCCGGATGGCGGGTAAGGCGGAGTTCGGACACCAGGC
Organism: Rhizobium sp. A22-96; assembly: GCF_053521805.1. NCBI lineage: Bacteria > Pseudomonadati > Pseudomonadota > Alphaproteobacteria > Hyphomicrobiales > Rhizobiaceae > Rhizobium > Rhizobium sp. A22-96. The sequence goes on along the minus strand of NZ_JBNWDQ010000001.1, from coordinate 499,351 downwards.
GGTCGACGACGGCCCGGCCGACCCGCTCGAAGGCGCCTATCGGGTTGATGGCCATGCCGCCGCTGATCAGCCTGTTGTCGCGATCCAGCCGATAGGTGAAGAGATTGGAACGGGTGTCGCCAACCGGCCGCCGGTGCGGCGCAATGCGGGCAACGGTTTCCGCGTCGAGCGGCTTGGTTGCTACCTGGTAGACCCGGAGCGGCACACCGGTGCGCCCCATGCGCGATGCGATGCCGCCCGTGAAGGCGTTAGTCGCGAGAATAACCTGATCCGCCTCGATCTCCTTATTCGCGAAGGTGATCAGCCAACCGTTGCCTAGCCGAACGATCTTCTCGACCGGGCTCTCTTCGCAGATAGCGCCACCGCGCCGGGTTACGGCCTGTGCCAGGCCATAGAGATAATTCAGGGGATGGATGGTTCCGCCGGAATGGTCGATCAACCCGCCGGAATAAATCTCCATTCCTGTCTCGGCATGAATCGCGCGCGCATCGAGGAATTCGACGGGACGGCCTAGCTCTGCCCAGTCGCGGGCGCGTTGCCGCAGAACATCCGCCATGTCCTCGCCATAGGCCGGCTGCAGCCAGCCGGTTTGCGCGGCGTCGCAGGCAATTTCTTCCTCGGCGATCGTTGCATAGACCTGATCGGCCCCCGTCCCGACGAGCGATAGAAGAGCATCTGCCCTGTCGCGGGGCAGCTTTTGGCGAACCGTCGCCGGATCTACCTTGGCAAAATTCGGGACTACAAAGCCGGCATTCATGCCGCTTGCGCCAGCCCCCATCCGTCCGGCCTCGAGAACGGTGACGGAGCGGCCGGCGCGGAGAAGATGGAGCGCGGCCGTCAGCCCGGTGAAGCCGCCGCCGATCACCACAACATCGCAACGCGACGGTGCCCCGTGAGCAAGCTCAGGGGCAGGGCCGGCCGTCAGTGTCCAAAGCGTCGGATTGGTGGGGCGAGCAATATGGCTAGACATTCGCGGATATTCTTCCAAAACCTACGCCAGATAGCCGGCCCGATATGCCAGCCACCGAAAGAGATTGCTCAGGAGTTTTCAGAGGCAAGGCGCTCCGATCGAAACGCCTCGCAGTTTTGTAAGGTGAGGGCGCTGAGCTTACTTGATCTTGTCCTTGAGCGACGAGACGTCCTCCATCGACAGTTCGCCATCGGTCGCAACCTTGCCGTCGGCGATCTTCCAGAGACGGAACGGGCCGGTGATATCGCCATATTGATCGAAGGAAACCGGCCCGATGACGCCCTCGTAGCGGATCGGCTTGCCGTCCTTGATGAGATCGAGGGCCTTGGCGAACTCCTCCTTGCCGGCATAGATCGGCGTGCCCTTCGGATCGACGACCTTGAACATCGCATCCTTCAACTTGGATGTGTCGTCGCCGGCGATCGCCAGGGCCAACCCGACGATGGCGCCGGCATCATAGGCACGGTCGGCGGCCGGATTGGAGGGTTCGATGCCCGAGAATTCCTTGTAGTTCTTGTTGAAATAGTCGGTCGATGGCGTCGGAGTGGTGCCCGAGGACGTGCCGTAGGCATCCTTCAGGTAATCGGCGCCGACGGAATCGATAAAGTCCGGGCTGTTCATGCCGTCATTGAGCAGGAATTTCTGCGGGCCGCCCTGCGAGATCCAGGTGCGGGCAATGGTTGCGCCGTCGACCGGCGTGCTGACCAGATAGAGACCATCCGGGCTGCCGGCCATGCCGGCGGTGACTTCCGAGGCGTAGCTCGACTGCTTCTCATTATAGGGCGTGGTCGAGACGATCGTGCCGCCGAGCGCCTTGTAGGCCTTGGAGAATTCCGCAACCATGTTGACGCCGAAGTCGCTGTTGACGTGGATGATCGCCAGCTTCTTGAAGCCCTTGTCGATGGCATATTTCGCCGCCGCGATACCCTGCAGAGAATCCGAGGTGATGGTGCGGAAGAAGATGCCGTTGGTCTTGCCGTCGCGGCCGAGCGCCGTCAGTGTCGGCGAGGAGGCGGCAGGCGATACCTGCACGATCTTGGCAGGTGCGGTCACCGAAGTCAGGATCGGGATCGTCACTGAAGAGATGATGCCGCCGATGATGGCCGGCACCTTCTTGACCTGCACGAGCTGCGTCGCCGCATCGACGGCGACATTGCCCTGGCTCTGGCTGTCGCGGGTATCCGTGGCCAGATCGCAGCCATGCACACCGCCGGCGGCATTGATGTCGCGGAAGGCCATCTCGACGGACTTGGCACCCGCCTGGCCGTATTCGCCGGCCGGGCCGGTCAGTTCCATCACCAGGCCGACGGTTACCTTGCAATCAGCGGCATTGGCAGCACCGGCAGCGGCCAGGAGAGTCAGGGCCGTGGTGATCTGAAATATCGTTTTTTTCATCTTTGTTCCCCTTGTTCGGTCAACGATTTTCATTTTGGTTTTTGAGAACCTGTCAGTTGTCCGGCATCTGCAACCAGGTTTCATGCAGATGCTGCCATTCGACGCCGTTGGGTGCCGATGAACTTGCGGTAAAGAGCGCGCTTGCCTGGCGCCGGCTGTACTTGCCGGCGCGCGACTGCGCCTCGACATAAGTCAGGACGATGGTGTCCCCGGTTTCGTAACTCGCGCGGATATCTGAAATCTCGATGGTGAAGTTGCCCTGAAACGTCGCCCGGTTTGCACGGATGAGCTCGATGGTCTCGGCGCGGTCGAACATGCGGCCGGTCGGCGGGATCATGTGAAAGGCCCTGCCGAAGGTGCGCTCGCAGCGGCCGAAATCGGTGCTGTCGGCGGTTGCTGCGTCGTACCAGGCCTCAAAGAAGCGATGGAAATCCAGAACTTCGGCGCTGGCCTTCTCGAATAGTGGTGAACCCTGGCTCATTTCTTCCCCGCATTCAGGTTGTAGTGCATGATCGAACCGTGCCGGCCGGTGCGGTCGCGTTCCAGTGTGTAGACATCGCCTTCCGGCCCACGGGCTCGGTCGATGATCGCTGCGATCTGCCGGCGGTCTTCGTCGGATAGTTCGATATCCATGATCTTCGCGTTGGCGAGGGCGTGCGCCTGATTGCGGGCGCCGACAATCACGGCGGCGACCAGCGGCTGCTCCAGCACCCAGGCGCTGGCGATGGTGGCGATGTCGACGCCGTGCCGCGCGCCGATTGTCTTCAGCGTGCCGAGCAGCGACTGGAACAGGTCCCAACCGCCGAAATCGTCGATGATCAGCTTGTATTTGACCAGCGACCGGTTTTCGAGCGGCATCTCCGGCTCGGGCTGTCCCAGCCATTTGTCGCTGAGGAAGCCGCCGGCCACCGAGCCGTAGCAAAGGAACTTGACGTTGTTTTCCCCGGCGAGTTGCGCGAGCCCATGGGTGGGTCGCTGGTCGAGAACCGAATATTGCAGCTGCTGGCTGACCAGGGGGATGCCGGCATTGAGGATTTCGGCGATATGCGGCGTGTCGAAGTTCGTCGTGCCGACATTGCGCACCTTGCCTTCGCGGCGCATCTCGTCAAGCCAGCCAAGCGCGTCGAGATAGCCGGGCAATGCATAGTCCCACCAGTGGAACTGGACGAGATCGATCTGCTCGGTTTTGAGCTTGCGCAGCGACTTGTCGACGATGCCGCCGATATAGTCACGGTCGATGGTGGCAAGCTTCTCCAGATCCGGCACAAGCTTGGTGTGCACCTTCATGGCTCTTGCCGCTTCGGCGCCACGCTCGTTGAAAAGCCGCTCTCGCGCCTCGCCGATCAGCTCCTCGACGCCGGTATAGATATCGGCGCAGTCATAGGTGCGGATACCGGCATCGAAGGCAGCGATCAGATCGGTGACGGCCTGCGATCGATCGACGGTGCCATGGCCTCCCGCCAGCTGCCAGCCGCCGCGGATGACGCGCGAAATCCTGTATCCGGGGCTCAGTTCGAAGGTCTGGGCATGCATCTGTGTTCATTCTCCTTCGGGCAACGGCACGGCCGTTGTTTCGGCATGGCTGAACCGCCGCTTGCCCGTCCTGACGATCCGCAGCCGGCTCGCGCAGTTCGGGTCGGGGCAGGCGATTTCCGCGTCCGAGGTCATCCAGTCATTCTTGTGGGTCGGTCGCTGTTTCGCCGCCAGTAAGGGCAGCACGGCGGAAATGGAGTAGATCGAGAAGCCCTGGCCCGGTGGCAGCGAGAGCATTTCGCCCTTGAGTTCGAAATAGTCACCGGCCTTGGCGCCGCAATAGATCGGCTTGCCTTCGGGGATGACGGCCTCGATACGAAGATCGAAGAGTTCGAAACTGTCGTCGGCTTGCGTTGCCATCTCAGATCTCCGCGCGCTCGAACGTCACGTCGCAGGCACCGTTGCGGCGGATGATGCCGCAGGCGGCGGCGAACTGCTCGCGCTCCTCTGGCCGGACCTGCGCGACGACGCTGCCGGCGAGCCAGCCAATCGGGAAGAGCAGCCGCGCACCCGGTCCATAGAACAGGCCGATGTCGAAGATCGCATCGGGATTGCCGCCCCACATGCGCGGCGGCACATAGCTCAGCACGATATCGCCGGGCTGTGGCGTCAGCGTCGCGTTTTCAGCCGGCAGTGCAGCGGCATAGGAGGCGCCCTTCAGGTGTGCTGCAGGGATCGGGCAGGAAATTTCCGGGCCGGTCCACATCGCATGAATGCCGGCAACGACCCGGGGCTCGCTCAGATAATTCCAGAGAAAGACGGCATTATCGGGCGCCTTTGCTTCGAGAAGCGGTGCGAACACGCTAAGGCCGGAGCGCTGTTCGGAAATCTTGATGGCGCGGTGGCTCATGCGGATGTGCCTTTCTTGGAATCGGCTTCCAGTTTGTTGCGCAGGAACACGAAGGGGCGGCTGATGTCGGCGACCAGTGCTTCGCGAGCCTCCGCGGCGTCCTGTCTGGCAAGTGCCTTGACGATGGTGCGGTGGTAATGGGCCGTGTCGACTTCGCCGGCATCCGAAAAAGCGTAGATGGCGACTCGGATGCAGGGCCCCGATTGCAGCCACAGGCTCTCGATCATCGGGATCAAGACGGCCGAGCCGCAGGCGCGGTAGATTTCGAAATGGAAGGCCTGGTTGAGCGTCACCTCGCGGTCGACATCCTTCTTTTGCTTCAGCGCGCGCATCTCGTCCCATTCGCTGAGCATGGTCTCGATGGTCGAGATCTGCTTCGGGGTCATGCGGGTCGCCGCCAGCGCAATAGCCTCGCCCTCGATCAGGATGCGGGCGCGCAAGAGGTCGTCCATGCGCTCCAGCGTAATTGGCGGCACGCGCACGGAGCGGTTGGGGAGGGCTTCCAGCGCTTTTTCGGTGATCAGTCGCCCGAGAGCTTCGCGCACCGGCATGGTGCTGGTCATCAGCGCATCGGCCAGCCCCCGGATCGTCAACACTTGGCTGGGTTCGAACAGGCCGCCGATCAAAGCACGGCGCAGCTCGGAATAGACCCGATCCTGAACGGTCTCGCGGCCAACGGGCGCAAGCTGTGCGGCAATCGGATCGCTCTTTTCGGCGGCGGCCTTTTGCATTCGAAATCCCTTTTTGGCTTGCGGAGAAGATTAAAGCTGATTAGCGTGATCAATGCAAGTGTGATCACAAATCAAATAATCAGGGTGCGGCATTGATCGTTTCCCGACCAGAGGGATCTCATGAGTACGACAAGTGAACGGCAAGGGGAGGAAGCCCGGCCTGTTCTGAGCGCCAGGAATGTGGTGCGGCGTTTCGGCGGCGTCACCGCCGTCAACGACGTTTCATTCCAGATACGGCAAGGTGAAATTCTAGGCCTCATCGGCCCCAATGGCGCAGGCAAGACGACGATGTTCGATCTGCTGGCCGGCAGCGTTGCGCCGAGCAGCGGCGAAATCAGTTTGAACGGCGCGTCGGTTGCAGGCGAGACGGCTCATCGCCGTATCGGCCGCGGCCTCGGCCGAACGTTTCAGATTCCACGTCCTTTCCCCAATCTGACGCTTCTCGACAATGTCATGCTCGCTGCCCAGGGGCAGTCCGGGGAGCGGCTGCTGTCGAATTTTCTGCGTCCCATGAAGGTTGCTACGCAGGAGAAGGCGGCCCAGGCGAAGGCCATGGAGTTGCTCGATCTGGTCCACCTGACACGGCTGGCGCATGAGCCTGCGAGGGTGCTCTCGGGTGGCCAGCGCAAGCTTCTGGAGCTTGCCCGCGTGATGATGGCCGATCCCGCGCTCATTCTGCTGGATGAGCCGGCAGCCGGCGTCAACGCGACGCTTCTTGAGACGATCATCGACCGCATCCGCGACATCAACCAGCGCGGCGTCACTTTTCTTCTTATCGAACACAATATCGATATGGTCACGCGCCTGTGCCATCGCGTCCTCGTCATGGCGAGCGGCCAGCTCCTTTGCGAGGGTACGCCGGATGAGGTGGCCCGCGATCCGCGCGTCATCGAAGCCTATCTGGGAGGCGCTGCATGAGCGAGCCCGTCCTCATCGTTCGCGATCTCGTCGCCGGTTACGAGCCCGGCGTGCCGATCGTGCGTGGCGCTTCGATCAAGGTCGCCGAAAAGGAGATTGTCGTCGTCCTCGGCCCCAACGGCGCCGGAAAGTCGAGCTTTATCAAGGCAATTGCGGGCCTGGTTCCGATCGAAAGCGGCAAGGTGGAGCTAGCCGGCAAGGATATCACGGGTGCGCCTGCTCACACCATGGTGCGGCTCGGTCTGGCCTTCGTGCCGCAGACGGAAAACGTCTTTCCTCTGATGTCGGTGGACGACAATCTCAAGGTTGCCGGCGGCATCCTCAAGGCGAAGGAAGTGCCTGCTCGTATCGAGGAAATGTACGCGACCTTTCCGGATCTGGCTCGTCATCGCCGCATTGCCGCCGGAAATCTCTCGGGCGGGCAGCGGCAGATGCTGGCGGTCGCGCGCGCCCTCATCGTGTATCCGAAGCTTCTCGTGCTGGATGAGCCCTCGGCAGGTCTTTCGCCAAAATTCGTCTCGATGGTCTTCGAGATGCTGACTGACATCCGTAGGTCGGGCGTCACCATTCTTCTGGTCGAGCAGAATGCCAAGGCTGCCCTTTCGATCGGCGACCGAGCCTATGTCCTCGTCGAGGGTAAGGACAGGCATGAGGGGGTAGCGTCGGAATTGTGGAACGACCCTGTCGTCGCCGAACTCTATCTCGGCCAACGCCCAACCGTCTCTAAAGCAGGAGGTGCGGCATGAACCTGCAATTCATCGTCGACGGCCTGCTGACAGGCTCGATGATCGGCCTTGGTGCCATCGGCGTGACGCTGACCTATTCGATCCTGCGCTTCTCGAATTTCGCCCATGGCGATTTCATGGCCTGGGGCACCTATGCGACGCTGGCTGTCGTCAGCGCCATCGGAGCCATCTTCGGCAAGGTCGCGCCGATCGGGCCGTTGTCCTTCGGTTGGCCGTTAATCGTGGCGGTCATTGTCGCCATGGGCTTCACCGGCCTGCTCGCTCTGTCTCTGGACAAGATCCTGTTTTCCAGGCTTAGATCCAAGGGGCAGTCGATCATCGTGGTCATGGCGAGCTTCGGCGCTTCCATGGCCCTGCGCAGCCTGCTCGAATTCCTCTTCACCTCGCGGCCGACCTATTTCAGCCGCGCCATTCAGATCGCCATGCCCGTCGGCTTCGGCATTCGCATCACGCCCGACCAGATCGTGCTTCTGATCGTCACGGCATTGCTCGTTCTCGGCGTGCATATACTGATCACGAAAACCCAAACGGGCCGCTCCATGCAGGCACTTAGCCAGAACCCGGCACTTGCGCGTGTCGTCGGCATCGATGTCGCCAAGGTGGTTCGCGTCACCTGGCTGATCGGCGGGGGCTTGGCCTGCGTTGCCGGCGTCATGATCGGCATTCTCGTGCAGATCCGCCCGCTGATGGGCTTCGACATGTTGCTGCCGATGTTCGCAGCCGCCATCCTCGGCGGCATAGGAAGCGTGCCGGGCGCTGTTCTTGGCGGCCTGATCATCGGTCTTGCCGAGGCTGGCGCAGTTCAGCTCATCGGGGCCGAATGGCGCGCCGCCGTCTCCTTCATCATCCTGATGGCGGTGCTGTTCATCCGGCCCATCGGCCTTTTCGGAGTAAGGGAACGATGATGGATATTCTCGGCTATGGCGCATTCTTCCTGACGACGGCGCTTATTTTTTCCTTCATCACCCTCGGGCTGAATTTGCAGTGGGGTCTGACCGGTCTCTTCAACGTCGGCCTTGCCGGCTTCGTCGCCATCGGTGCCTACACGTCGGCGCTTCTGACGACGCCGGAGACCGCGGGCCGCTTCGGCGGGTTCGATCTGCCGATTGCTGTCGGCTGGCTCGGTGCGATGATTGTCGCCGGTCTTGCAGCCGCCATTATTGGGATTGCGACGCTGCGGCTGAAATCGGACTATCTCGCCATCACCACATTCGGCGTGGCGGTGGTCGTCCAACTCGTGGCGCTGAATGCGCAGAGCCTGACCGGAGGCCCCTTCGGCATCGGCTTCATTCCGCGTCCTTTCGCCAGCCTTGCTGAAACGCCATTGCTTTTCAACTTCGCCAATCTCGGCGTCGTGGTCGCGGTGTTGTTGGTCGTCTATCTGGCGCTCGAGCATCTGTCGCGCAGCCCTTGGGGGCGCGTGCTGAAGGCGCTGCGTGAGGACGAGCGCGCCGCCGTTTCGCTCGGCAAGAGCGCCCGCTTTTATCGCGTCCAGGCCTTCGCCGTCGGCGGCGCCATCATGGGGCTTGCCGGCGCCCTGCAGGCCCATTTCATCGGCTTTATCGCGCCGGATAATTACGTTCCGATCCTGACTTTCCAGGTCTGGGTCATGTTGATCGTCGGCGGCTCGGGTAGCAATAAAGGCGCGGTTATCGGCAGCGTCGTGGTCTGGGCGATATGGGCAGGCTCCGGCGCCTTGACGAGTGCGCTCGTCTCGCCGGAACAGCAGGCGCGGGCCGCATCCCTGCAGATCGTGGCGATCGGCGTCATGCTCTGTATCATCCTGTTGGTGCGTCCTGGCGGCTTGTTCGGGGATATGCCGCGACGCCGCCGCCCGGATGCGCCGGAGTCATTGCCGAAAACAGGCGAGAGGGGTGCCTCCTGACGGAGTTGGCGGAGCCGATGTAGTTGATGTCGGTTCGAGGTTTGACGACGCGGGAACCTATGATACTGAGAGACATGGACAAGGTTCGCAGCACAGCCACGCAGATTATTCTCGCCATTCACTGAATGGTGGGTCGGATGTCTTTGTCCAGTAAATCAACCCGCCCTCGAGGCGGGTTTTCCATTTCCGTCTTGCGGGCTTTCCCGGAGTCGGAAATGTCAGACCAAGAATTCAACGACGTCCCCCAGGCCACCCATCGAGCGACACTGCATATGCTGTGCGGAAAGATCGCGGCTGGAAAATCCACCCTGACGGCTGAGTTGGGCCGTATGCCATCCACCGTGGTCATCAGCGAGGATTTCTGGCTCAGTCGCCTGTTTGGCCCAGAGATGAAGGATGTTGGCGACTATATCCGCTGCTCGCGCCGGCTGCGCGATGCCATTGGCCCCCATATTCAGGAACTGCTGCGCATGGGACTGTCGGTCGTGCTCGATTTTCCGGCAAACACGCCCGCCATGCGTTCATGGATGAGAACGCTTTTCGAAGCGGCGGGAGCTGATCATTGCCTCCACTTCCTCGACGTGCCCGACGAGGTCTGCAAGGCGCGCCTTCGCGCACGCAATGCGGCCGGCACGCATGACTTCGCCGCCTCCGATGCAGAATTCGAACAGATCTCCAGCTATTTCGTCGCACCCTCGGAACCGGAAGGGTTCAAAGTCATTCTATCGTAGGCATGAAGAACATAGGCTTGCCGATGATTGATAGCATCAGCCTTTTATCGGCAAGTACCAACTGTGACTGCAAACCAGCGACAATTTCCAAGCCGACTTTGATGTCTCTGCCGTGGCGATCGGCTTTGACGTGGAGCAACATTAAGCAACATAGTTTCATATACAAAATTACATTTACATATAAACCGATATATGTTCATCTTGATCTCGTCGGTCTTCCTGTGATCGATTGTAGGGAGAGCGTCGCGTAGCCATTATCCAACGAACAGAACGGGGAATGACCGCATGCCTTATGACGTCATCGTTGTTGGTGCCGGAGCCGCAGGCGCAGTGCTTGCCGCCCGATTGACGGAAGATCCGAACAAGAGGGTGCTGTTGCTGGAGGCCGGCCCGGATTATCGCAGCAGCGAGCAACCCGCAGAGATGCAAAGTCCGAACCCGTTCAATCTGCTTTTGCCGCGCCGCTTTCAGGACGCTTACATGTATCCGGATCTGATGGCGCGGCGAACGAGCAGGCAGCCGTACCGTGTCTATTGGCGCGGCAAGGGCATGGGCGGCTCGACTGCGGTCAACGGTCAGATCGCCATTCGCGGCATGCTGCATGCCTTCGATCGCTGGGCCGATATCGGCTGCAGCGGATGGTCCGGCACCGATGTGCTTCCCTTCTTCAACCGGCTCGAAGAGGATCCGATCGTTGCGGATTATCACGGTCGCAGCGGGCCTACTCCAATCTATCGCGCTCCGGTCGAGACATGGGGCAATGTCGACAAGGCGATGCGCGAGAGCGCACTGGCCCTCGGCCATGTCTGGAACGACGATCTGAACGATCCGGAAGCAGATGGCGTGTGCTGCTATCCCATTAATAGCCGTGGCGGCAAGCGCGTTTCGGTCAATGATGCTTATCTGGAGCCGGCGCGTGGCCGTGCCAATCTGACTATCGTCGGATCGGCGATGGTGGACAAGGTGATATTCGATGGCCGCAGGGCGACCGGTGTAAGTGCCATCATCAATGGTCAGGTGAAGACATTTCTTGCGCCGCTCGTCATTCTTTCGGCCGGCTCCATTCACTCGCCGGTCATTCTGCAGCGCTCCGGTATCGGTCCGACCTCGTTGTTGAGGAAGCGTGGGGTGGAGGTTATTGCTGACCTGCCGGTCGGAGAGAATTTTTTCGATCACCCTTACTGCCGCATCGAGCTCAAGCTGAAGAGCGAATTCAAGGCGACCGACGTCGATGCGCGGCATACCAACTGCTGCGTTCGCATGAGTTCGGGTCTGCCGGGAGCTGAGCGCGACGATATTCTCTTCGTGTCGATGAACCATGGCGGGATCGGCGTCGAGTCGGATAGCGCGCAGTTCGGCGAGGCAATGATCAACCTGATCCTCATGGAGGCCAAGAGCCGGGGTTCGGTCTGCCTGCGGTCTGCCAATCCGTTCGATCAGCCTGTCGTCGACGAGAACATGCTATCCCATCCGCTTGATCTGGCGCGTATGCGTGACGGCTACCGCCATCTCGGCAAGATGGCGGCGCAGGCATCGATCCAGGCCATCACCGAAAGCATATTGCTTGGTGATTCCGATCAGCCTCTCTCCTGGCTCGATACGGCCAGCGATGTGGCGGTGGAGGATTTCCTGCTGACGCAATCCTCCGATGCGCAGCACGGCATCGGTGGTTGCAGCATGGGGCGGGCAGGAGCCGGCGTCGTCGATCCGGATTGCCGCGTCAATGGTTTCGATGGTTTGCGCGTCATCGACGCCTCGATCATGCCGCTCGACTGTCAAGCCAACACGAATCTGACAACCATCATGATCGGCGAGAAAATGGCCGACAGGCTGCGTCGGGCCTTCCGCTGAATGCGGAGGGAGGCGGCGTAACGCAGCTGCCGTGCGATAGACTATGATTGCTTTCCCCACCTGGCCTTCGCTTCTTTGTAAGCGAAGGCCGTTTTTTATCTCGCGCCGGTATGGGCCGGTCGCATCTGATTTACCGTGAGATATCGATCGTCATCGTCTTGAGATCGCACATATCCATCAACGTGTGACGGCCACCCGTTCGGCCGAGGCCGCTCTGAGTTCCCGCTGCGCCGCCGGCTGGAATATGCGGCTCCCAATAGCAGCTCTTCTCATTGACGTTGACGATGCCGACACGGAGGCTTTCGGTGAAGAAGAAGGCTCTCTTGATCGTGTTGGTGAAGACTGCGGCCGACAGGCCGTAAGGGCTGGAGGCTGCAAGCTCCAGTGCTTCTTCATCCGTGTCAAATGTCAGCACGGGGGCGACAGGGCCGAAGGATTCCTCGACGTTGAGGAGACTTTCGGAGGTCAGGCCCGTCACGACCGTCGGTTCGAAATAGAGATTGGTGGGTAGCCCGGAAGCGATATTACCTCCTGTCACAACGCGGGCCTGACGAGCATGGGCATCAGCCATGTGGCTCAGCATCTTGTCGAGCGAGGCGGCGTTGTTGAGCGGCCCCATCGTCGTCGATGGGTCGAAGGGGTCGCCCATGCGCACCTTGCCGGCCGCCTTGATCAGTCCGTCCACGAAGCGATCATGCACGGATCTGTGAACCAGAACACGTTCGGTCGCGGTGCAGATCTGTCCGGCATTGGCAAAGCAGCCTGCGCCGATCTCGGCGGCGGCCACGTCGATATCGGCATCGGCGAGCACGATGGTCGGGCCGTTGCCACCCATCTCGAGCAGTAGTGGCTTGCCCGCACCGCGGCGTGCGATCGTCGCCCCCGTTGCAGAACTGCCGGTAAAGCCGATGGCATGTGTACCCGGATGGATGACGGCCTCATCGCCCACTTCCGCGCCATCCCCGAGAACGAGGTTGATGACACCGTCCGGCAGACCGGCTTCGATCATGCATTCCATCAGCGCCACTGCGATAAGCGATGTTGTGGGTGCGGGCACCCAGACGACGGTGTTACCGGTCGCGACCGTTGGACCGAGATAATAGAGGCAAGGAAGGGCTGCCGGGAAATTCCACGGCGTGATAATGGCGAAGACGCCCTTCGGCTGCAAGAAGCTGAAGGCGCGCTTGTTGGCATCGGCGACCGGGAAGGCCGCCGTTTCCAGCCATTTGATTTGTTCGGCAGCGTTGCGGAAGCCGAGTGCTGCCGCTGCAACTTCCCCCTTTGCCTCGGCATGAAAGGGCTTGCCCTGCTCGAGGCACAGGAGCCGGGCGAGCTCCTCGGCGCGGCGATCGATTGCGTCGGCAATCTTCGTACATAGGGCCGCGCGGGCAAAGACGCCCATCCTGCGCATGGTTTCGCGCGCGGATTCCGCGGCAGCCACCGCACGCCCGACATCGGCGCGGGTCGACAGTGCCAGATATCCCAGCCTCTCGCCGGTTGCCGGACTATCGACCGCAAGGAATGTGCCGGCGCTGCCGGCGACCCATTGCGAGCCGATGCGGTTGAGGCCGACGCGTGCGCCGGATTCCGTTTCCTGGACAACGGGTATGCCGCGCAGGTTCGGGCCGTCGATCGAGGACTTGAAATGGAATGTCATGGCGATCTCCTTTGACCATAGTCCGACTGGATCTTGAGGATTGTGGCGCGGCTGCGCTCGACGGCTTCGGCGAACAGGGTTTCGCCGGCTTGTCTCGATGCCTGCGAAGGTGTGCCGATGACGCCGTTGTCGCGGATCGTCTCGAACGGCCGCCACACGGTGACGGCCGAGCCGGCGAACAGATGCGGATCCGGCCAGGAAGGTGGCGTCGTGCCCTCAGGGATCAAAGATTCGCGAACGCTCGCCGGGATGACGTGCATCATCAGGGAGGTCTCGAGCGCGCAGGCATGGCCGGTGCCGCCGGCCGCGTCGGGCAGGGCCTTGGCCGCCACGTCGGCAATCAGGTCGAAATAGGTGAAGCCGGCGGAGGTGATACCGCGTTGACCGAGCTTGGTGACCGCCACCTGTATGGCGGCGCGGTTGCCGCCATGTCCGTTGAGGATGACAGGCAGAAAGCCGTCCTCGGAAAGGCAGGTGCAGAGATCGACAAGAACGGCGATGAATGTGTCCTGGCTCAGGCTCATCGTTCCCGCAAAGGCGCGATGATGATGCGAAGAACCATAGGCCAGGGGTTCGCAGACGCGCATGGTCTCTTCGCCTTCGGCCGCAGCGAGCGCCACGGCATGGGCAAGCCAGATGTCGACGCCGAGCGGCAGATGTGGACCATGCTGTTCGACTGCGCCGACCGGAAGGATCGCGACCGGTCTCTTCGGCCCGCCGTCGCTGAGCATCTTCGCATCCGGCGAGGTCATGAAGGCAAAACCGGCGGCGCCCTTGGTGCTGGTTTTGTCGTTGGAAGAACTCATCGCGCGGCCTCCACGAGGCGAGCCTTCGCATAGGTCATGCCGGCATCGGCAAGGAGTGCTGCGATGATGATGGCGCCTTTGTAGAGCTCCAGGCTCGACGGGTCCGTGCCGAAGATGCGCAGCGCGGTCGTCAGCAGGCTGACGATCAGCGCGCCGACGACGGCGCCCCAGACCGTGCCGCGCCCGCCGAAGATGCTGGTGCCACCAAGAACGGCAGCGGCGATCGCATCGAGCAGCAGCGAGGTCCCGCCAATATTCGGCGTGACGATGGGAACGCGGCTGATCATGACGAAGGCGGTCAGAAAGACGAAAAGGCCGGATGCGCAATAGACGAGGATGATGTGTCTGGTGACCGGGATGCCGGCAAGTTGTGCCGCCGCGGCGTCCGAGCCGAGGGCATAGGTCCTGAGCCCGAATGCGCTGCGGCGCATCAACACGGCAGCGATCAGGACGATGATGAGCGTTGCGAAAATGACGTTCGGTATCCCGAAGCTGCGTTCGACGCCGATGAATTTCAAGGCCGGCTCGCGCAGCACCAGCACCCCCTTGGAGGCGACGCCGAGCGTTGCGCCCTGCAGTGCCACCATGGTTGCAAGCGTCGTGACGAAAGGCGGGATTCTCAGCAGCGCAATGACGAGGCCATTTAGAAGGCCGACAAGGAGCATGGTGACGAGTGCGATTGCGAGCGCGCCCGGCAGGCCGAGGCCTGCATCGATCAAGGTCGCGATCAACACGGCGCAGAAGGCAACGCCGATGCCAGCCGAGAGGTCGATGCCGGCTGTCAGGAGCACGATCAGTGCTCCAAGAGCGAGCACCGCAATGGGGGTCGCCTGCGACACGATATTGATCAGGCTCTGCGCCGAAATCACGCGCGGGTCGGCGGCACTGAAGACCACCAGCAGCAACACCAGCAGGATTACCGGCGAAAGGTCGAGAACGCGCCTCAGTCGAAGGTTGTTTGTCGTCGTCATCGTTGGTTTCGCCTCAAATTGCCCAATCTTCCACCGTTTCACGTCTGCCGGTCTCGACGCTGCGCAGGATGGCATCGTTGACGGCAACGGCCCGCAAGGCATCCTCGACCGGCATGACGAAGGGCTTTTCGGATCGGACAGCCGAAATGAAGTGCCTGACCTCCTCGTAGAGATCGCCGGTGATGTGCCCGTTCGTCGTCGGCCAGTGCTGACTATCGGGCAGGGACCAGGACCCGCGTGACAGCAGGCGCAGGCCGTGGTCGCGGACATCGAGATCGATCAGGCCCTCAGTGCCGACGACTTCGGTGCGCGCCCATATGCCTGTCGGAGCGCTATCCGGCAGCGTCCAGCCGAAATGGAGCTGGCCGCTCATGCCGTTCGACATTTCGACCGTTGAAAAGATCGCATCCTCCGACGCGACGCCGAGGGATGGCATGAGCTTGGAGACCGAGCGCGAATAGACCGCCGTGATGTCGGCGCCGCTGATCCATTGCAGCATGTCGATATCGTGGATGCCCAGATAGAAGCAGACACTCGACCTGCCATTCATCCGCTGGCCGACATCGCGCTTTGTGAAACGGCCGCTGCTGGCATGGATCGGCTGGCCGATGCGGCCCTCGCGCACAGCGGCAGCCGCCTCGTAATAGCGGGGATCGAAGCGAAGAATATGGGCGACCAGCAGACGCGCGCCGCTTCTTTTCGCTGATCTGGCGATGGCCTTGGCCGCATCGAGCGTATGAGCCATCGGCTTTTCGAGAAGGACCGGCTTGCCCGCCTCCAGCAATTCGCAGGTGACGGCTTCGTGCAGCCGGTCAGGTGCGGCGACGATATAGGCATCGGCCGCGCCGGCACCGAGAGCCGACCCGGCATCCGCAAAATGCGAAACACCGAACTCTGCTGCTGCCTGTCTGCCAAGCTCGGCATTCGGGTCGATGATCGCGGATACTTCGGCAAGATCACTGTCGGCGACCACGCGGGCATGCAAAAGTCCCATGAAACCGGCGCCGACGATTGCTATACGCAGTCTGTTCATCGAACGGCCCTCACGCAACATGTTGCGGCGCGCCAAGGGCGTCGCTCGGATTGATATTCGGAGGGCGGATGCTTTCGCTGAAGGCCAGCGCCATGACGTCCTGTTCACTGGCGCCGCGGCCGAGTTCGCCGACCGAGCGGCCCTCGCGCATGACGATGATGCGATCGGCGACGCCGAGCACTTCAGGCAGCTCGCTCGATACCATCAGGATGGCGGCGCCCTGCCGTTTCAGCTCGGCGATGAGGTGATGCAGCTCGGACTTGGCGCCGACATCGACACCGCGCGTCGGCTCGTCGAGCAGGATGATCTGCGGTTTCGTCGCCAGCCATTTGCCGATGACGACCTTCTGCTGGTTGCCGCCGGAAAGCTCGATCGTCTTCTTGTCCGGCTGAGCCGGCCGCACCCCGAGCGAGGCGATCAACTCACCCGCCAAATGGCTGATCCGGCGCGGTGACAGCAGGCCGAAACGGCTGTTGCCGCGTATCCAGGCGAGCGAGAGATTGTCGCGGATGGACATGGTGCCGACAAAGCCCTCAAGGTGCCGGTCTTCCGGTATATAGACGATGCCGGCGCGGTTTGCGGCCTTGATATCGCTGCCCGACTGGTTTTTGCCGAAGATCTCGATGGAGCCTTCATGCAGAGTTTCCAGGCCGGCGATGAGACGCAGGACTTCCGAGCGGCCGCTGCCCATGAGCCCGGCAATGGCGACGATCTCGCCGCGATGGACACAGAGCGAGGCCGATTTCAGCAGCTTGCCGTTCGAGGCGTCGAATATCTCGATCGCCTTTTCGCGAATGTCGGCCTTGAGGTAGGGGAAGATGTCGCCCAACTCGCGACCGACCATCATGGAAACGATCTCCGCCTCGCTCGTCAGCCGCGTCTCGCGCTCACCGATGAATTTGCCGTCACGCAACACGACCACGCGGTCGCATTGGCTGAAGATCTCTTCCATCTTATGCGAGATGTAGAGAATGCCGGCGCCACGCTGCCTGAGCTTGGCAATCAGCTCGTAGAGATGATCCCGTTCGCGATTGGAGAGGGCACTCGTCGGCTCGTCCATGATGAAAAGCCATGCGTCGGAGAGAACGGCGCGGGCGATTTCCACCATTTGCTGGCGTCCGACGGAGAGGGTCCGCAACTCCGCGTCGATGTCGATATCGAGCGACAGCTCCTGCATGATCGCGGTGGCTTCGCGGCGCATGCGGCGGCGGTCGAGCAAACCCAAGCGGGTATGCGGCTCGCGGCCGACGAAGAGGTTCTCGGCGACGGTGAGATCAGGCGAAAGGCTGAAGTGCTGGTGGATGACGCTGATGCCCTTAGCATCGCTCGGGGCATGAAAATCGACCAGTCGGCCGTCAATAGCGATCTCGCCTTCGTCGGGTCGATAGACACCCGATATGCATTTCACCAGAGTGGATTTACCGGCACCGTTTTCGCCGGCGAGCGCCACGACCTCGCCTGAGGAAATCGCGAAGGAAACGCTATCGAGCGCCTTGACGCCCGGGAATGACTTGCCAAGCGCCCTCAGTTCTATGTGGCGGCGCGCCGGCGTTCTTACCACCTCATTCTGAGGTGGAGCGGCCTTTGGCCCTTCGCTTTTGCGACGATTGCCCGTGACGAATGCAGTGATGCTCTCCGGTTGGCTGGCCAGCACCGCAACGAGAATGAGCGCGCCGGTGATGTAGTAGATGACGATCTGCGGCACCTGCAAAAAGGAAAGCCCAGTATTGATGACGCCGAGAAGCAATGCCCCGATCGCCGTTCCCCAGATGGAGCCTTGTCCGCCGGAAAGCCTGGTGCCGCCGACGATTGCTGCCGTGATGGCGGTGAATTCGAGGCCGGTGCCGGCAAGCGGCTGGGCCGAGCCAAGCCGGCCGATCGTCAGGATGGCGCCGAGACCGGCAGTGGCACCGGCAATCAGATAGACCGAGATGCGCACGAGGGTGACCGGCACCATGGAGGCCCGCGCCGCATCGGCATTGCCGCCGACGGCGTAGATCCAGCGGCCATAGACAGTGCGGGCGAGGACGAACCACCATGCAAGGAGGCAGATTGCGGCCGCGACGATAGCCGCCGGAATTGGCCCGATGCTTTCGCGCCCGGCATAGAGGATGATCGGATTGTCGATGGCGATGCTCGATGCGCCGGAAAGACTGAGCGACAGTCCGCGTGCAAAGGCCATGGTCGCGAGCGTCGCGATGAAGGGGGAAATGCCGGCAAAGCCGATCAGCACGCCGTTCAGCAGGCCGATGACGGAGCCCGCTAGGATCGCCGTTATCAGTGTTGCCGCAGCCGAGCCGGTCGATGCGTAGACGAGGCCTGCGGCCACGCCGGAAAACGCCAGCGTACTGCCGACGGAAATATCGATGCCACGAGCAATGATGACTGCGGTCATGGCGAAGGCAACGAGCGCGATCACCGCGCTCTGCTGGGCGATACTGACGAAATTGCCGGTCGCGAGGAACCGAGGGTCGATCCAGCCGAAGACGGCGACCGCGACGATGAGGACGATGACAAGCACCGGCTCGTTGCGGCGGAGCAGGTATGAAATCTGATTTTGAAACATGGTCGGCCGCCTCTCGAACACGATGCGCATCGCCGGTGAGGGCGAGGATTCTGGATGTTCACGGAGTGGGGGCGCCGGCGCGAATGCGCACCGGCAGCCCTGCGTCGACTTATTTGCCGACAGTCATCGCCGAGGTCGGGACCTTGGGTCCGAGCTGTTCGGTATAGTTCTTTGCTTCCACCGCTTCCTTGTCGGTGTTGATATGCTCGAAGCTGAGACCGGCCTTTTTCAGTTTTTCCGCCGTCGCGTCAGAGGTCACGAAATAGGTCGGCATGAAGAGATCGTTCGGCATTTTCTCGCCGTTGGCAAGACGCGCGGCCACGGCAATATTCCAGTAGCCGACACGATATGCACCCGTCAGGACGTCCATCACCATCTTGCCGCTGTCGATCAGATCCTTCATTTCGGCATCGCCGTCATAACCGCCATAGATCAGGTTGACGTTCATCGAGCTGGCGACGGAATCGGCCGCAAGGCAGAGGCTGTCGGAAATGCAGGCGATGGCTTTCAGATTGGGATAGGTGGTGAGCCATGTCTGGGCAGCGTTGGTTGCTTTGGCGGCATCCCATCCGGTCGGCTCGATGCCGACGATCTTGATCTTCGGGAACTCCTTCTTCATCGTCTCGACGAAGCCCTTTTCGCGCGTGTCTGACACGAAGTTGCCGCGAGAGCCGACGAGCAAGGCGATTTCGCCCTCGCCGCCGAGCGACGTGCCGACAGCGCGCGCAACCATCGACATGTTGTCATAGTCCGGATAGAGCGTCGAATAGTTGCCGTCGGCTTCGACCTTGTTGCCCATGGTGATGACCGGGATGCCGGCAGCCAGCGCCTTCTTGATGGCGGGTACGACGGCATTCTTGTCGATCGGATCGATCAAAATGGCGCTAACGCCCTGGTTGACGAAATTTTCGATAATGCCAACCTGCTTTTCCAGGCTGCCTTCGGCGCTCTGCCAGGTGGCCTTGACGCCATAATCCTTACTGGCGACGTCTCCGGCTTCCTTCATGCGGACGAAAAATGAGTTTTGCAGATCGATTGCTGCCAGGCCAAGAACCTTGTCCTTGGCGATCGAAGGGGTTGCCAGCGCAAGCGCGAGCAGGGCGACGGATGCTTTCAGAAGTGTGCGCATGTTTCAGTTCTCCTCTGCCTTGAAGGCTTTTCGTGATCATGACGGGCGTTGTCTCGCCTCTTCTTCACATTCCGTCCGGTAAGTCATCGTCCCCAGTGACGTGACCTGCCGGTGATTGGACGCTTTGCGTCTATTCTTATATAGCGTTTTCTAAAGATGCCAGAATTATTCAACCTTTACGCGTTAAAACCATCAATGCCAGAGCCGCAGACAAGTCCGGCGATACGGCTGCCAAGCGGCGGGTGGATCGCACCCGACATGACCGCGGCCAGCGACGCCGCACCGCTCATATCCGCGGCGATCCCATACTCGAACCACAACAATGCTGCAGCACGTTGCATAGCGTCATCGTCGATCAGAACGATATCGTCGACATTGCGCCGCGCGATCTCATAGATGCCCTCATCGGTGCGGCCGCAGGCCATCGTCGCGACCCTGGTGGTGACCTCGGCAAGCCGCACGACGCGGCCGGCGTCGAAGCAGGCGCGCAGTGTTGGAGAGCCGATGGGTTCGACCCCGATGATGCGCGCCTTCGGGTTGACCGTCTTGATCGCCTGGGACATGCCGGCGATCAGCCCGCCGCCGCCGATGGCGATAATATAGAGATCGGCCTGCGGCAGTTGTTCCAGCATCTCCAGCGCGACCGTCCCCTGGCCTGAAACGATGGCCTCGTCTGCGAAGGGATGCATGTAGAATGCGCCCTGTTGCTCGGCAAAAATAATGGCGGCTTCATGCGCCTCGTCCCATACTTTGCCGGCGTAGCGTACATCGGCTCCCAGCCGGCGCAGCTTCTCCTCTTTGACGGGGCTGGCATTGCTCGGCAAAAAGATCGTCGCCGAAACACCGGACTGACGGGCCATATAGGCCGTGGCTAGGCCGTGATTGCCGCCGGAAGCCGCGACCAGGCCGCGCTCAATATGTTCGGGTGACAGCGATTTGATCCTGTTGGCGGCACCGCGGATCTTGAAGGAGCCGCTGACCTGCAGACATTCGAGCTTCAGATGGAAATCATTGCGCAGATCGAAGCCGGCACAATGTTCGAGTTTGAGCACCGGCGTGCGACGTACGAAAGGTTGGATGCGGGTAGCCGCGGCCTTGATGTCTTCATAGCTCATCACTCAATGCCTCCGGATATTCGTTGGCCAGCACGAAGCAGCAATTGCCGGGGCGGACCCGGCCGGGCTGGCGCTTGGCGAAGACGATACCATCGATGGGATGATGAAGGATGACTGGCTCCCGGGCGGGCGAACGCAGAAAATGGATGCGGCCGGCAACATCGCCGGCTTTTACTTCAGTACCGAGCTCGCTGATTGGTTCGAAGACGCCATCGTCGTCGGAGAGAATGTAGCCTTGGCTGCCCGGCACTTTCAGCACGCGGGCGTTCGCTTCCGCTGGCATGTCTGGCGCGCCTTTAAGCACGCCGGCATGCTTGAGCACATTGCGGATGCCGCGACGGCAGATGGCGAGCGCATCCTGGCTGACCAGACCGCCGCCGGCCATCTCGCTGCCGATAACGATCAGGCCCTGCAGATTGGCAGCTGCCGTCGATGTGCGCATCTCGCCGAGATTGTCGACCATAACAACGGTCGGCGCGCCGAAGGCGAGGGTGGCCTTGATGTTGCGGCGATGCCCTTCAGGCGTCGGGGATGGCTCGATGATGGCGCTTGGGAGGATCATCAGCGAGGAGCCGCCAGAGTGCAGGTCGAGGAAGTAATCCGCGATCGGGAAGAGGTAGTCGTTCACATAGGCGGCCGTCTGGCTTGTCAGCGTGCCATTGAAGTCACCCGGAAAGCTGCGGTTGAAATTGAGCCCGTCGACAGGAGACGTGCGCTGCCCGGCTTCGACGGCACGGACATTGATGGCTGGAATCGCGATGATGCGGCCGGTGACGTCAGCCGGATCGATCTCACGCAGAAGTTCGCCGAGCGCAATCGGTCCTTCATATTCGTCGCCATGATTGCCGGCTTCGATCAAGACCGTCGGGCCGGTGCCATTCTTGACGACGGCAAGCGGCACCTGAACCGTGCCCCAGGCATCATCATGCGGCGATTGCGGCACGCAGAAATAGCCGATCTGTTTGCCCGGGCGATCAAGGTCAATGGATGTGAAGATGCTGTTGCGACGCGGCGTCTCCAGCTTTCGTCCCGGTGTCTCAGATTTCACCACGCTTAGATTGCTCATCGAAACCACTCGTCTTTGCTATTGGAGGCATCATGTAGGTTTTATATATAGTGTCAAGTTCAAATATGAAACGAATGACAAGAGCGATGGCAATTCTTATGGTTGGCTTCCCAAGGAGGATTCGATGAGATGAGCAATGGTTCGAATGAGAGCGGCAAGCTTTCCTATTCGGCACCGGCCCTGACCAAAGGCCTGGAAGTCCTGGAGCTGCTTGCCGAAGCCGATACGTCGATGACGATGAAGGCGATCGCGGATGGCCTGGGCCGTTCAAAGAATGAGATCTTCCGCATGCTCGTTGCGCTGCAGGAGCGCGGATATATAGACCGGGATCCCGAAACGGATGCCTTCTCGCTGACCGATCGGCTCTTCAAGCTTGGCCTGCATACCCCAACCACGCAGGATCTGATGTCAGCCGCGATGCCTGAGCTTTCGGCGATCGCCATGGAAAGCCAACAGTCGCCGCATCTCGTCGTCGTCAATCACGGGCTGACCGTCGTTACCGCCGCCGTTCCGGGCGGGGAGGACATGTCTTTCACGCTGAAGCTTGGCTACGGCCGACTTGCGACGGATTCGACTTCCGGCCAGGTCATCCTGGCTTTCCAGTCAGCCGCCACGGCAAAATGGATTGTCGATGAGTGCCAGGGACGATCTTCGACACCCATCGACCGCAAGGCGCTCGACAAGGAACTGGCAGCCATCCGCGGAAGGGGTTACGAGCTGCACGACAGCCGCGACTTCGTCGGCATCACCGATATTTGCTGCCCGATCATCGGTGCCGATGGCAACGCGATTGCTTCCATCATCATCGCCTATGTCAATCGCCACACGCGGGAGAGCCGTCACGCCGCCACGTTGAGCGTCTTGCAGGCAGCCTGTGATCGCATCTCTAGCCGGCTCTCGCCTCGTCTGCGCTCCTCGAAGGAGATGACTGCCAGGGGGTGATGTGTATCGCGCTCCCGCTGTTTGCCGGTTGTTCGGTGCGAAGGCAGCTAGCCCTTTACCGCGCCCGCCGTCATCGAGCCGGAGAGCTGCCGGTACATGACGAGGCCGAGGAGAGCCGGTGGCAGAGCACCGATGACCATGACGGCGGACGCCATGCCCCACTGCACACCGCCGCCGCTGGCGGCAAAGAAGAATGAGGCGCCGACGGTCATGGGCACGGCGCGGCTGGTCGTCAGCATCAGCCCGAAGAGGAATTCGTTCCAGGCGGTGATGAAGCCGAAGATGAAGGTGGTTACGAGTGCCGGGCGAACCACCGGACGGATGACCCTGATCATGATCTGGAAGACGCTGGCACCATCGACGGTGGCCGCCTCGTCAAGCTCCAGCGGTATGTCGGATATCGCATTCACCAGCATGACGAGGGCAAGGGGAATGTTGACGATCGTCAGGATCAGGCCGAGGCCGATCTGCGTGTCGAGCAGGCCGAGCCACTGATACATCATGTAGAGCGGGATCGCGAAGACAATGAGGGGAACGGCGCGCAGATTGATGACGAGCGGCAGCAGGAGCCTTTTCCCCATCTCGCCGCGGGCGATCACATAGGCAGCCGGGAAGGAGAGCAGGATCGCGAGGGCCGTGCCGATGAGCGCAACGACGGCGCTGTTGGCAAGATAGAGGAAGATGTTGAAGCGCTCGGTCTCCGTGAAGACCTTGATGTAATTGTCGAAGGTCGGCTGCTCGATCCACAGGCCGGGATTATTGGAAATCTCCCGCGTCGTCTTGAACGAGGTGATGAGCGTGACGATGATCGGGAAATTCATCGCAAGGACCACGATACCGTAGACGATCCAGCGTAGCGACTTCAGCATCCTATCTCTTCCTTCGGGCGCTCAGCCAGTTCAAGCCGGCAAGGACCAGCAGCGAGGTGACGAACAGGACGACGGAGGCCGCCACCGCCTTGCCGATGGCGCCTTCCTTGAAGAAGGCCTGATAGATGTAGATCGAAAGCGAGGTCGTCGATCCGCCGGCGCCGCTGCCGGTGAGCGCATAGACATTGTCGAAGACGCGGAACCCGTCGATGAAGCGGATAAAGAAGGCGACGACCAGCGTCGGAAGCATCAGTGGCAGATCGATGCGCCATAGTCGCTGGAGGCCCGTCGCGCCGTCGAGTGCGGCTGCCTCATGCACATCCGCGGGGATGGCGATATAGGCGACATAGAAAAGCAGGAAGGCGAATGGTGTCCACTGCAGCACTTCGATGACAATGAGTGTGCGAAAGGCATTGGTGTAGTCGAGGAAAGCGGGGCTGTCGCCGAACCATTCGTAGAGATAGTAGGGCACAGGTCCGGCGAACTCGTGCAGCACGAGCCGGTACATCAGGCCGACCATGGCGGGCGCGACCATCAGCGGCAGCATGAGCGGCGCCATCAGCACCGGCCGCGCCGACAGCAAAGGTTTCAGGAAAATCGCCAGGAAAAGACCGAGCAGGCATTCGCTGACGGCGGTGATGATGCCGAAGCGCAGCGAGAACCACACCGATTGCCAGAACGCCGCTTCCGTCAGGGCCGTGACGTAATTGCCGAAGCCGCTGATCTGGGGACTCCGCAACGTTTCGAACGAGACAGTCGAGACCGAATAGACAAGATTGAGAAGGGCTGGAAAGCCGAGGAACAGCAGCAGAAACCCGACAAGCGGTACCAGGTAGAGCCTGCCTTCAGCGCGGTTTACAATAGCCATGGTGTCAGCAGCAGCCGGATGCCTTTGAGCGGGCATCCGGCCTCTGTCCTTATTTCTTCAAGAGGTCCTGCATGCCAGCCTTGGTATGGGCAAGCGCGTCATCGAGGCTCTGCTGGCCGGACCAATAACCGGTGAATTCCTTGGCCTGCAGTTCATAGACCGAAAGTGCCTTGGCCGAGGTGGCGCCTGTCATCACATAGCCGTACTTGCTGGCAAATTCGCCGAGCTTGACCAGATCCGGACGCTCCTTGGCCACCTTGGCGACAACATCGGGTGTGAGCGCCGGTGAGCCGCCCGCGCGGGCATAGGCAAGGGCCGCGTCTTCGGAGGACAGCCATTTCAGGAACTTGACGGCGCCTTCCTTGTTCTTGGCGTTCTTGTTCAGGCCGAGGCCAAGACCGTGGATGTGGTCGGCGCGTCCATCCGGTCCAGCTGGCGGGGCTACGACACCGGTGACGTCGGCGACAGCGGGCGATTTCTTGGCGTCGGTGAGTTCGGCTGCAGCAGCATTCCACTGCAGGGCAGTCGCCGCCTGTCCGGAGCTATAGGCTGCGTTGGTTTCGGCATATTCGTAGCTCAGCGAATCCTTCGGCGAGACGCCTGCGTCATAAAGCGTCTTGTAGAGTGTCAGGCCAGTCTTGTAGGCGTCGGAATCGACGGTGATATTGCCGCTGGCGTCCATCCAGTCGCCGCCATAGGCACGGGGAAGGGATTGGAACACCATCATGTTGAAGAGCAGGTTCTTCATTTGCAGCACGGCGCCATAGCGCACCGGGCTTTGGCGGTTCACCTGCTTGCTGAAATAGAGCGACGTTGCCGCCCAGTCATCCCAGGTCCATTCGTCAGGTTGCTTGGGAGCAAGTTCCTTGCCGAGATATTTCTTGGAGATTTCGGCATATTTGGCCTTGGCGTCGGGGTCGGCGATAAGCGCGTCGACCAGATCCTTGCGGTAATACATGAAGTGCAGCGACAGGTCCGTCGGCACGCCATATTGCTTGCCATCGAACTGCATGGTCTTCAGCACCGTATCGCCGAATACCTTCGGCGCGTCGGCGTTGAGCTCGATCGGCTCCATATAGGGTGCGTAACGGCCGATCGAATAGGTCGCGACGAGGTTGACGTCGAAAGCATCGGAGCCGGCGGCCATATCGGCCTGAAGCTTGTCGAAAAAGCCGTCGCGGTTGAAGAAAAGCAGCTCGATCTTGTCGGCGTCGGACGCGGTCTTGTTGTAGAGATCGGTGGTGGCGCGCAGTGCGGTTTCCTCAGAACCACCCGGCCAGCCGAGCACGACCACCTTGGCGTTCGCGAGGCCCGGCAATGCCGTTGCCGACAGCATCAGGGCGAGCATTGCAGACGATAAGTATTTGAATTTCATTATTGTTCCCTTTCCTTTATCGTTGTTTTTGACTTGCATTGAGCTTGCTTATCGATCGCGCCTCGCAAGATCGGCGGCACCGATGATGCCGGCATGGGTGCCAAGGCTCGCGGCGACCAGATGTGGTGCGATATGCGCGGAAAGTCCGGCCAACTGGGCCTCGACGGCATCGAGATAGCCAGGCGCGAGGCCTATGCCACCGCCGATGACGATGCGCTTGGGGGCAAACATCATCTGGATGTCGCGGCAAAGGAGCGCGACGCGCGATGCCGATTGAGAGATGATGGCCTGCGCCCAGGCCGCGCCGTTGCGGGCGTGCCGGAATATCTCCGGGGCTTCGACCGCATGTCCGGCGCTCGCGGCTTCGGTCGCCATCCAGCGGCCGGAAACGATGTCTTCCAACGGAGATTGGCCGAGCGTCGGGCTGCGGAGCAGGCCGAAATGACCGGCAAGACCAAGCAACGGGCGTCCATTCACCACCACGCCACCACCGATGCCGGTTGAGATGGTCAGGAAGACGGTGTCTTCATTCTCACCCGCTCCGAACCTGTGTTCGCCCCAGGCTGCCGCCTGGGCATCATTGACGGCAAACACCGGTTTGTCGAACAGCTTGCCGGCCTTCGCCACTAGGGGATAGCCATCCGGGATCGCAAGCGTCGCGGGATTGAGCGCCGACCAGTGCCCGTCGCTGATGATGCCGGTCGCCGCAATGCCGACGCGGTCATATCGACCATTCCAAGGTTCTGCCTGTTCGGCGATTGCCGCCAGCCAGGCGTCGGGTCCTGCCTCCCGGCTGGTTGCGATGGTCACCTCGGCCAATACCTGTGCACCGCGAACCAACGCCGCGAGCATCTTGGTGCCACCGATATCGATGGCGAGCGTTGCTGTATCTTGCTTCGAAAAAGCTGCTGAAATAGCGTCGTGAAACCATGAAGTCACATGCTCGGTCCGCGTGATCGCCGATCCGACGACGACGGCGCAAGCGCCGGCGCGCGCCGCTTCGGCTGCCTGTTCCGGCGTGCGGATGCGGCCCTCGGCGATCACATAGGGCGTCAGCTGCCGCATGGTTGAGATCAATGCGATATCCGGCTCCACCGGCTCAGGGCCGCCGACATAGCCCGACATGGTGGTGCCGACGAAATCGACGCCGGCCGAAAGCGCACGCTTCGCATCATCCATGCAAGAGCAATCCGCCATGGATAACAGGCCTCTCGCCTTGATGGCGGCGAGTAGTGTGTCGATCGTTTCGGGCCGGGGCCGGTCGGTCGCATCGAAGGCGATGATGTCGGCGCCGGCATCGGCCAAAGCCTCGACATCGGCGACGAAGGGGGTGATGCGCACCGGGCTGTCATTGAGATCGCGTTTGACGATGCCGATGATCGGCGCGTCGACGGCGGCTCTGACGGCGGCGACATAGGCTGACGATTCGATGCGCAGTGCCCGCGCGCCGGCCGCCAGCGCTGCTCGCGCAAAGCCGGTGACAAAAATTGCCTCGTCCATCGCTCCGTCAGGCACGGGCTGACATGAGACGATAAGACTTAGATTGAGATCTTCCTTGCGCATTCGGCACCCCTTTCGGAGCGCCACGATAGACGACACTTACCAGAAAGCAACCGGTTTTAAACTGGTATTATCTCTGAAGCTCGAAGACGAAGTCGTAGACCTCGCCTTTGTAGCGCGTTTCGCAATATTCGACGATCTCGCCGTCACCGAGAAAGCAGCGTCGCTCCGTCGTCAGGATCGGGGCTCCCGGCTCGCAACGCAGATGCTGAGCGTCTTCGAGCGAGGCCGCGCGGGCCCGCATTCTCTGGATGGCGCGCCGAGGCAGAAAGCCGCGCTGGGCGAGCGCGTCATACAGGGAATCGCCGACCGAAGCAGGCGAGGGGAGAAAGCGCACCGGCACCGCCGCATGCTCGACCGCAATCGGAGCGCCATCGGCGGTTCGCACCCTGCGCATGCGCAAAACCTGTGCGTTTGCAGAGATGCCGAGCGCCATCATTTCAGTTGGCGAGGGACGGGTTAATTGTTTGGAAAGCCATATGCATCCGGGCTCCATTCCGCGGGCTCGCAAGTCTTCGGAAAAGCTGGTCAGCGTTGAAAGCGACTTCTCGACCCGGGAGCCGATTTCGCTACGCGCGCCTTGCCGCCGGCTGAGCATGCCTTCCTCTTCCAGCATGGCAAGCGCCTTGCGAACGGTGACCCTCGATAGCGAAAGAGCTTCGGCGAGGGACCGTTCACCCGGCAGTACCGAACCGGATTTGAAAGCATGGTTGCGCACGGCCGCTTCGATCGCTGTCTTGAGCCGCTTGTAGAGCGGCATTCCCTGGGTGCCGGAGGCGAATTCGCTTCTGACCAGCTCTATAATTTCATTCGCCAAGGAGAACCTACCCTTCCACAGAGCGACCACGGATAATTTTCATCCTGTTCGCTACTGGTATTATTCTGAACAGCTTTTGATGATCTGTCGAGGGAGGGTAGGATAGATGTCGGGATGGGCAGAAGGCGGCGAGGCCGCAGCAGGCCTCTAGGAGGCGGCTGCGCGGCGTTGTGGCTGAATGGTGATACGCGGCTTGCTGGCAACACGCAGCGGGGCTTTGGGCGCGGCGCGAGGAGCGGGTGCGATAGGCGTCGCGGGGGTTTTGGTCGCTCTCAGCCAGCGCTGAATAGCGTCAAAACCAGGTTGCGCCGCTCGCTTGAACTCCGGGCTCATTTCTGCGTCCATGCCACAGAGCGATGCAATTTCCTGCCAGTCCACTCTTCCGGCGCGCAAAGGGGGACGCGACTGGAAGACGACGAGCCCGACCATGAAGCCCTTGAGGTTTTCGAAGCTGCGGGGCTGCAGCAGCGGCGCGAGCCGCAGATCGCAAAAATCAGAGATCTTGCGTTGGAAAACATCGGAGGCGGAGCTTTTCTTTACGGGCATTATTTATTCCTTGCATGCGACCTCATCCAAAGGCCGGGGTGTGCGCGCTAAAGCACGGAAGTTAACGAAACGCAAACAACCGACCGTTTGGCCGCTTTCAATTTTTTGATGTGCCGGTATTCGGCAATTGAGGGGAAAATCACGCCGTGATTGGAGACAGCGTTCTTTCTTCGGTGCGATACATAGGCATTCGAGTCTGGATTGTCACCCGCTAAAACCATGAAAAAACTGTAACTTGCCTCGCATGCCAATGAGAGCGACATTTGCCTTGCGCCGGATTTATGAGGTGAAAGACATGTCAGTCTTGGAAATGTTAGTAAGACGCCGGATGCAGGAAGAATATGCCAAGGGCACATCCCCAGAGCGGATTACCCGGCTCCTGCAGGAATTCTTCAACGGGACAGAAGCCTCCCACGCAGATGCTGCCCCGCGCCAGTCTTCCGGCAATCGATAGCAATCAACCTTTAGAATAAGATGGCCGGCCCTCGTTTTTTTCGAGAGCCGGTCCTTTAGCAGCTCGAGCGAATACTGCAGCTGATGTGCGCTATTGCAGGTCGTTCGAGTCGGGCAGATTTTCAATTGCCGTCATGATTTTATATGCGGCCTTGACGCGTTCCGGGATCGGATAGTTCTTGTTCGCCAGCAGCACGATGCCGATCTGCTTGGAGGGAACGAAAGCCGCATAGGCGCCAAAGCCATTTGTCGAGCCGGTCTTGTTGAGCCAGCTGTCCTTGCGCGGCTGTTGCGGCGGTGAGAGGCGGGTGATCTTATGCGGGTCGAGCGCCATGTCTGATGAGTTGCCTTCCAGCAGCCGGGCAAGCGTTGTCGGATAGGCGTAGATTTCCCAACCCAGACCCTGCGTCGTATCGCCGACCGTGTAGAAGCCGACATGGGTTGCAGCGATCGCGTGCTGTAGAGTCGGATCGAGCTTGGAGCTGTCCATATTGGCTTCGAGAACGCTGAGCATGTCTGGTGCGGTGGTCTTTATGCCGTAGGCCTGCGTGTCAAGAACGCCGGGGTTCACCCGGATCGGCTTGCCCAGCTTCGAATAGCCATAGGCATAGTTGCCCATCTCCCCCGGTGGGACGCGGACGAAGGTATGGTTGAGGCCGAGCCCCCTGATGATCTTGTTCTGCATCAGCGTATCGAATGGCTCGCCCATGGCTTGGGCTGCCAGATAGCCGAAGAGGCCGATGCTGGGGTTGGAATAGAGCCGATAGGTGCCGGGAGCATAGGACGGGTGCCAGTTGCGATAATAGGCGATCATCTTGTCGTTATCGGTAACATCGTCAGGAAACTGCAGGGGCAGGCCGCCTGCGCTATAGGTGACGAGATCGAGAAGGCTTATCTTGTCGAAGCTCGTGCCAGAAAGCGCCGGCAGATATTTGGTGGCCTTGTCGGCGAAGGAAAGCTTGCCGCTGACCTCGGCATAGGAGCCAAGTGCCGCCGTGAAGGTCTTGCTGATCGAGCCAAGTTCGAAGATCGTGTCGTCCGTGACCTTCTGGCCGCTCTCTTTCGAGGCAACCCCATAATTGAAGGTATAGCGCTTGCCCTTGACCGTGATGGCAACGGCTAGCCCCGGGACATCGTTTTCCGTCATCAGCGGCTGAATAATTGCATTGACGGTCTGCTCCATTTGCGCCTGCTCGCCGCCATCAGCAGCGTGCGCGGCAACACCATAGAAGAGGCAGCTGGCGACGGCGCCAAGCTTCCGCAGTGAAATGAAATGCGTGTTCAAGATGATATATCCTTTTGGCGATGCTAGCCGTATGCCATACGTGGCGGCCGGAGTTGGGATTGAAGAGGGATGGCGATGACTGTGCTCGCCGTTACGCGGCTGCCGTTTCAGATCTCGGCGGCGATGCGGCCGATCTCGGCGATGATCGAATTGCGTTCGTCGGCGGGGATCCCCGGTATCTCGCAATAGGCAGTTACGATGATCGGCGCGCGATTTGTCGGCCATAGAACGGCTATGTCGTTGGCATTGCCATCCTTGTCGCCGTTTGTCCCGGTCTTGTCGCCGGCCAGCCAATCTTTCGGAACGCCGGCCCGCAAACGGGTATCGCCAGTCTTGTTGGTCATCAGCCACGCGGCAAGCTGAGATCTTGAAGCAGCGGACAGCACGTCGGTGAACAGGAGCCGCCGGAGGTTTTCCAGCATTGCGGCCGCGGTCGTGGTGTCGCGCTGGTCGTCCGGCGTATCGTGATAGTTCAGGGCGGGCTCAGTGCGATCGAGCCGGGTGATATCGTCGCCCAGGCTGCGGCAGAAGGCGGTCAAGGCCTTGGGGCCGCCAAAGCTTGCAAGCAGAAGATTTGCTGCCGTATTGTCACTCAGCGTCATGGCTGCGGCACAGAGTTCCGCGATTGTCATGCTGCCGTTTTCGAGCTGGGCCCCGGTTGCCGGAGAGCTTTCGACAAGATCACTCTTCGAATAACGGATGCGTCGGTCGAACTTCTCTTCCCCTCTGTCGACACGGGTAAGTACCAAGGCTGCTATCAACGTTTTAAAGGTGCTGCATATGAGCATGCGCTCACCGGCGCGATGCTCGATACGCCGGCCGCTTGCCAAGTCGAGAATGCTCACACAGATGCGGCCGGGGTGCTTGCTCTCGAGCGCCGCGAGCCGCTGCTGTTGGCTGCTGCTCTCTTCGGCACGGCCATCCGTCGTTGCTCCTGCAAGGACGGGAATCGCAAGCAAACTGCCGGCAAGGGTCTGCCGGCGTGACAATAGGATCGTCATTCCTGTTTCCACTTCGATGTTCATTGGGTGGAGGCGTGCGCGATGGAGCCCGTGGACGTCATTGGGATCCTGCAATCACCTCACGACGCAGACTATGGCGCCGCTTCGTGCCCTAGACAAACGATCAATTTTGGGCTTAGGCATGAGAAAAACTTGGGCTTAGGACACAATGGACATTTCACAACTGCCGCTGAACGCTCTGCGGGTTTTCGAAGCCTCGGCGCGGCATTGCAGTTTTACGCGGGCAGGGCTGGAGCTTCGCGTGACGCAGACGGCCGTCAGCCATCAGGTCAAGGCGCTGGAAGACGTGCTGGGAGTGACCCTGTTCAAACGTCTCCCACGGGGCCTGGCGCTTACCGATGAGGGGCATGCTCTGCTCCCGGTGCTGACCGACGCGTTTCGCCGTATGAGCGCCACCTTGAGCCAGCTGGAAGAAGGCAATTTCGATGAGATACTGACAGTCGGCGTGGTCGGCACCTTCGCGATCGGCTGGCTATTGCCGCGATTGAGCGGCTTCAAAGCGCACTATCCGCATGTCGATCTCAGGTTGAAAACCAACAACAACCGCGCCGATATGGTGTTGGATGGCCTGGATTTCTTTCTGCGATTCGGCGATGGCGCATGGCATGGAACCGAGGCGATCCATCTGATGGACGCGCCTCTGTCTGCGGTTTGCACTCCGGCGATCGCTGAGAAATTGCGCGGGCCGGCCGATCTTGCGGAGGCCGAGCTGCTGCGCTCCTACCGGCTCGACGAATGGTCTCTTTGGTTCAGGGCCGCAGGTCTCCCGACGCCCCATCTTCGCGGCTGGATGTTCGATTCGTCGTTGACGCTGGTGGAGGCCGCCGCGCGTGGCGTCGGCGTCGCGCTTGTTCCTGTTGCGATGTTTTCGCACGAGATTGAAGCCGGCCGGATCGTCCAGCCGTTCCAGATCACGGCCGTCACCGGCAGCTATTGGCTCACGCGCCTGAAATCGCGCGGGGAGACGGCATCGATGAAAGCGTTCCGGCAATGGCTGATTGCCGAAATCGACGAGTTGCCGTCATAGGCGGCGCAAATCCTCGCCAACCCCAGGGCACTGCTTGGGGCTGGCGAATCCTCTACCAAGCCACAACGCCTAACTTGCAAGCTTCAACCTTACGGCGCCGGTCCGCGTACCCGAGCGCACCGTCTTGAAACGGCCGACCAGACCGGCAAGCTCGTTGCTGATATCGGCGAGGTGCCTGGTAGAGGCGTTGGTCTCTTCCATCAGTGCTACGTTCTGCTGCGTCATCTGATCCATGTTGCGGACCGCCGAGTTTATCTCGCTGATGCCGACGGCCTGCTCCTGTGTCGAGCGGGCAATAGCGCCGACATTCTTGTCGATGGAGGCCACCTGGTTGCCGATGAGCTCCAGCGCTTCGCCGGTACGGTTGACCAGTTCCACGCCACGGCGAACGTCGTTGGAGGAGCGGTCGATCAGATCCTTGATTTGCTTTGCTGCAGCGGCCGAGCGCTGCGCCAGTTCGCGGACTTCCTGTGCGACGACGGCAAAGCCCTTGCCCTGTTCGCCGGCCCGTGCAGCCTCGACACCGGCGTTTAGTGCCAGGAGGTTGGTCTGGAAAGCGATCTCGTCGATGACGGAGATGATATCGGTCATCTTGCGCGACGAAGTCTCGATATCGTCCATGGCCGACACGGCCTGCTGGACGACATCCCGGGACCGCTCGGCCTCCGAGGCTGATTCCTTGACGATCGCCTGGACTTCGCGCGTCCGTTCGGCCGTCTGTTCGGAGATCGTGGTGATCTGCTCGATGGCCGCCGCACTTTCCTCAAGCGCAGAGGCCTGTTGCTCGGTGCGTCTCGCCATATTGTCTGCTGCCGAGGAAATCGAGCCGGCCTCGTCGCGAACGCGGGTCACGGAATCGTCTATGTGCCGCATTGCCGTTCCAAGAGAGGCGAGAGATTCGTTGTAATTGCTCTTCAGGACTTCGAATTCGGCCGAGAGGGTTTCCGTGATCTCTGCCGTCAGATCGCCGTTCGCCAGGCCGGTCAAGGCGAGGCCGAGTGCGTTGAGGGCACGCTCCTGTTCCTGCTGCGCCGCAGCGCGCTCGGCTTCGGCCTTGTCGCGTTCATCGGCCAGCACCTGCAGATAGACCGAAATGCCGTAGTCCATGTCGACGAGCGCTGCCTTGATGATGGCCGACAGGCGGCGCGACAGGGCCTGTTCGTGCTTGCGCAACAAGACGCCCTTCAGCTGCTGTGCGACGACCGAGCGCACGATGCCTTCAAGGATCACGGCATAGCCGCCGATGTACCAACGTGGCTCCAGCCCAAGCCGCGCGTGGGTCCTGCCGACAGCCGAGACTGCTTCGACATAATCGGGACCGTATTGGCCCAATGCGATCGTCTTCCAGTGTTCCTGCTGCTTGGATTTGGCATGGGCCACATGCTGCTGCGACGAGAAAAACTTCGACATTGCCGGGTGCTT
Source organism: Rhizobium sp. A22-96 (assembly GCF_053521805.1). Lineage (NCBI taxonomy): Bacteria > Pseudomonadati > Pseudomonadota > Alphaproteobacteria > Hyphomicrobiales > Rhizobiaceae > Rhizobium > Rhizobium sp. A22-96. Next base: position 465,212 of record NZ_JBNWDQ010000001.1, on the reverse strand, counting down.
GGCGATCTTCTCATAGAAGACGTCAAGGGAACCTTTGACGGCAAACTCGATGATCGGCTGCAACTCCGCAAGGGCCTGACGGGCATCCTGCCCCAGTCCGACAAAGTCGAGCCGATCGTTCAACTCGTTCATTTTCGATGCATGCACCATGTTCTGCTCCAGTGAAGAAATTACAAGAGGTTAGGGCACGGTCATGGTTAATAATTCATTAGATTTGCTGGCCATTTTCGGGGTGAGGAGTGCCGCGCAAGATCAGGTGGCATTGACTGCAAGAGCTCCCTGGCGTGTCACCTCGATCAACGACTCCATGCTCAGGAACGGCCACGGCCGAGTGGCGCCCATCTTACATTGGGGACGATGCATTGGCGTCGCTCAGTTCCGCATGATGCCGATCGTGTGCAACCATAGTGCGACCTGCGCTGGCCAGTCCGTGATGGGTAGCTCATTCCGCCGCAGCCCGAATGCATGGCCTCCATTTGCGTAAAGGTGCATTTCAGCCGGCACATGCGCTTTCGACAGCGCGGCGTAGTAAGCCAGCGACTGATGGATGCCATCCTCATAATCGTCTTCTGCCTGAACCAGGAATGTCGGCGATGTAAGGCTGGATACCGGAATGTTAGTGTTGAACGTGTTGTCCCGGTTCGCAAGATGCCCGGGATAGATGGCTATGGCGAAATCCGGCCGAGCGCTTTCGTTATCAGCCTTGTCTACCTGGGGATACAGACGGTGCTCGAATAGCGAGCTGATCTCCGCCACAAGGAAACCGCCAGCCGAGAACCCCAGAACGCCAACCTTATGGGGGTCGACGTGCCATTGATCCGCGTGATCGCGCACCAGCCCCATTGTTCGCTGCAGATCCTGCAACGAAGGCTGCGATACCTTTAGATTATGGGGGCGACAATCGCACTGCCAGACATATGGTGCGCTCGGAACCCTATACTTCAACAGCACGCATGTCATGCCGATGGAGGTAGTCCAATCGCAGACCTCGGTGCCTTCAAGATCAATCGCAAGGACCTGGAACCCTCCTCCTGGAACCACGACCAACGCCGCTCCGGTATTCTTTCCCTTGGGTGGGTAGACCGTGATCGTTGGGTTGGTCACATTGGTGACGTTGGTCACGGTTTTTCCCGCTATAAGCTCCGTGCTGACGGAGACATCCTCCGGTCCCGGGACAGGCGGTGCGTCCGGGACTGCCCCGGGCCATAGCGTGATTTGTGTAAGCCCTTCCGGGGCCTGCCAGGTCATCGGTTTCGCCTGTGCGATCCCGCTTGCCGCCAGCAGTGCCAAGACGATACCCAAGCGCTTCATCGAGCTCCACTCCGTTTTGCACTCAAACCGGATCAATGGCCGAGCGATCAGCGCCAGCCGAGCGCCGGCGCGACGTGGGTCAGGATCGCCTCGATCACATGGGCGTTATATTCGACGCCGAGCTGGTTGGGCACCGTCAGAAGCAGGGTGTCGGCCGCCGCAATTGCCTCATCCTTGGCCAATTCCTCGATCAGTCTATCGGGCTCGGCGGCATAGCTGCGGCCGAAGATTGCCCGCGTCTTTTCATCGATGAAGCCGATCTGGTCCGCCTCCTTGCCGCTGCTGCCGAAATAGGCGCGGTCGAGATCGTTGACCAGGGCGAAGATGCTGCGGCTCACCGAGACCCGTGGCTCGCGCTTGTGGCCGGCTTCCTTCCATGCTTCGCGGTAGATCCTGATCTGATCTGCCTGCTGGACATGGAACGGCTCGCCGGTCTCGTCGTCCTTGAGCGTAGAGCTCTGCAGGTTCATGCCGAGCTTGGCGGCCCATTTGGCGGTCGCGTTGGAGCTTGCACCCCACCAGATCCTTTCGCGCAGGCCTTCTGAATGCGGCTCCAGGCGCAGAAGGCCAGGGGGATTGGGAAACATCGAGCGAGGATTGGGCTTGGCAAATCCCTCGCCGCGCAGGATGTCGAGAAGCACTTCGGCGTGTCGGCGCCCCATATCGGCATCGCTTTCGCCCTCTGCCGGTGCATAGCCGAAATGGCGCCACCCGTCGATCACCTGTTCCGGTGAGCCGCGGCTGATGCCAAGTTGCAACCGGCCGCCGGCGATCAGGTCGGCCGAGCCGGCGTCCTCCGCCATGTAAAGCGGGTTCTCGTAACGCATGTCGATGACGGCGGTGCCGATTTCGATGCGGCTGGTTCTGGCGCCGACGGCGGCCAATAGCGGAAACGGGGAGGCAAGCTGGCGGGCGAAGTGATGCACGCGAAAATAGGCGCCGTCCGCGCCCAGCTGCTCGGCCGCCACGGCAAGGTCGATCGATTGCAGAAGCGTGTCAGCTGCGGACCGCGTTTGCGATTGGGGCGAGGGCGTCCAGTGGCCGAATGAAAGGAATCCGATCTTCTTCATGGTCCCGCTTCGCTGATATGGTTCACTCAGCTTTGAGTCATGACATGATTTTGGCCGCCGATACAAGCGGTGTGAAGGTATCTCGTCGGTGCCAGCCGCACCCTCGGTATCGAGTAGAAAAGGGTCCGCCGACACGGCGAACCCAGGAAGATCGTTGCAATCGACCGCCGCTGCGCCGCGGCGGCCGGATGAAGGTCATTACTTCGCGGGCTTGATGGAGCCGATGATGTCGAGCACTTCCTTCTCGTGCTTGGCCTGATCATCCTTGGAGCCCCAATAGGTGAGCACGAGGATCTTGTTCGGTGCCGGAGAGAGAACACCGAGATTGATGTTGACGGGACCGTCCGCATCGGTGCCTTGCCAGTTCAGGATCGACATCTTCATGCCGTTGACTTCGTTGCTGTCGTCATCCTTGCGGGTGTTGGCATCGATCTTGACGCCGTTCTTGTCGAGGAAATCGACGGCATCGCTGATCACCTTTTCGACATTGTCGCCGCTGGCGACGTCGAGCGCGAAGTAGATCGCGGCATCAGGCGAATTGGCGTCAATACCTGTTTCGGTTTCCTGCGGCTTCCAGTTGTCGGGAATGGTGACGCTGGCAATCGGCGCTTCGCTCGGGAAGGCGAGCGTCTTGGCATTTGCGAGCATTGGAAAGGCCGCAAGCGCGGCGGCGATAAGCAGTATCTTTTTCATGGGGCTTCCATTCTGTCTTTGTATTGTGGTCATTGTTCAATCCCGGCAGATGCGCGAGATTGGTGGGGTTTTCGCAGTTCTAGAAACAGTCGAGCAAGGAGCACGGCCGGTCCATTAGCCAGCCGAAGCGATCTCGAAATCCTGATCGAAGGAGCTCGTCTTTCCCGAGGTCATGTCATAAAGCGTATAGCGGAGCTTGTATTTGCCGGCTGGAGCACCGTCGACGTTCAAGGTCATGTCGAGCTTGAACTCCATGTTCTGCTTGTAGCTTTGAAGGGTGCTGTCCAGGAATCCCTTCTTGCTCCACACGACATCCCCGCCGGCGTCGACAATGGCGAGGTCGGCCACCAAGTGAAGTTCATAGCGATTGTCTGGAAGCGGCTTCCAGCCGTAGCCGATCGGTTCAGCATAGGTGAGGATCGGTTCGCCGGGTTTGAAAACGTTTGAGTCCCGCTTCTTGTAAACCCCGTAACCGGTTGAAGGTTCTGTCACGAAGGTGACGTTCTGCTGTGAGAACGGCACCTTGCTCCAGGCTTCGATCACAGCCTTCTGCGCGACAGCCAGATCTGCCAATGGGTCGGCATGGGCGACGGCGGCAAACGATATCGCAAATATTAATAGAAGCACTTGCCGCATCGCATTCTCCAATCTGCTTGCTGATATTTCATGCCGGGAAGCGTCTGAAACCGGTAAGGCCGGCATGGATTTCATTGTTTGATTTCCAACCGCGCGAGTTGCAAATTGGCTTGGTTGGTGTCGACGCTTCCCGACCCGCCTTATTCGTGGATCGTGTAGGTGCCGAGCTCGCACAGGTTCTGGGTGTCGGTTGTCGTGTCGAGGTTGGAGCCTTCCTCGAATTCAAACTTCATGTCGTATTTGCAGACGGTTCGCCCATCGCCGATGGTGATATCCATGCTCTCGCCGGGGTTCAGCACCTGTTTGCCGAAGACGTCATCTTCCCAATTGTTGACGCCGACCGGCGAGGTGTAGAAGTTGGTGAGAACGGACTTGGTGCCGTTCTTGAGGGTGAAGGTCAGATCTTCCGCGCTCGCAACGCCCGCGAGGCAAAAGAATGCTGCCGACGCCGCGAGGGCGAAGCGAAATTTCGTCATCGAATTAATCCTTTAGTCCAAAAATGAGACGGTATTGTTCTAAAACTTTGGACGCCTGGGAGCCATATATATTGCGTGTGGCGTCAGGCCCATTTTTGGGCTGAAACACGATGGGTTAGACATCTGTCAGGAGCTTGTGCCGGGCTTTTAGCGACGGAAGCTCAAAAGACCTTGCGAAAGAAGAAACGTGTCATGCCTTTCGGATAGTCATCCATGGTTGCGAAGCGTTCGTAGCCCTGCCGCTCATAGAAACCCGGTGCCTGAAAGCTGAATGTGTCTAGCCAGACGCCGACACAGTTTTTTGCTTTTGCGATCTCTTCCAGTTGGGAAAGCAGTTTCGCTCCGAGGTTGTCGCCGCGCAGATTTTCAGGAATGAAAAGCAGCTCAATGAAAACCCAGTCGAAATAGAGCTGCGCCCAGAGCCCGCCGACGATCTTTTCGGCCTCATCGCGAAGAACGATCGCGATCGGTTCGTAATTCTCGTCGCCGGTCTTCGTTTTGTTGAAGGCATCCAGAGGGGTGAGAATCGCGCGGCGATCCGCGTCCGACGGATTGTCCAACACTGCAATAGACGCGCCTGCCACCTTTAACCTCCCCTGGAACCAGATACCCGCGGCACTTGTAACATGAACAAATTTTAACCGACACGTTAACAATCAGATAACGCACCGCACCGAAACTGTCGTGTGTGTGAGTACATCTCTCGCTTTCAATGTCCTTGAAACAAGAAATGGCAGGAAACTATGTTTGCAAGAAATTTCGCCCCCGCTCTGGTCTTCGTGGCAATCAGCGCCGGGATGGCGCATGCCGACGTGCCCGTTCGTATCGATCAGTTCGATAATTGGGGCGCATATTCCCTTAAATCCGGCGATAGCGTCAGTTGCTATGTCGTATCGCGGCCGATCGCACAGAAGCCCGCCAGCGTCGATCATGGGGATAATTTCTTTATCGTCTCACGCTCGTCCCCAGGCAATAAATTGGTTCCCGAAGCTGCAATGGGCTATGATCTGAAGAATGGCGAGGCGATGGTGGCCGCGATCGGCGACAAGACGTTTCCGATGTTCACCAAGGATCGGCATGGCTGGGTGAGGGACGAGACCCAGGAACCTTCCATGGTCAACGCCATGAAGGGTGGAGCACAGTTGGAGCTGCAGGCGACGTCGAAACGCGGCACAGCCACGAGCTATTCCTATTCGCTTTCCGGCATCACGGCGGCATTGAAACGAATTGAGACCTGCAAATGAGGCGTTTCGCCAAACTTGAGCGTTTATATCTGTCCGTCCCAAGCGATCGTCTTTGATGGTGTATGGATAGTTGTTTAGGCGTCCCGCCTCGTGCCGGGGCGCCAAATCAGCCGTCATGCCGGCTACCTCTTGTGAAATCAATAATCCTGATATAAATGAAACTCATTGATGAGGCATTCAGGATTCGATGAAGCGCGGCTTTCTGACAATTTATGCGGGTGAAAACACGGCAGTTTTGCGGGCACTTTCTGCGCCGGCGCGTATCGACATGTTGAAGCTGCTCTGCGCCAAGGGCGCCATGAACGTCAATGAAATCGCCCGTGAACTCGATCTCCCGCAGTCAACCGTCGCCACCGCCATCATGATCCTGGAGGAGGCTGGCCTTGTCGAAACCAAGGCGGCGAAGGCCCGCAAGGGTTACCAGAAGATCTGCACGGCGCTTTACGATGAGATTCTCCTGAGCTTCGACGAGCCGGCCTTCAAGCGCGTCGAGGACGTGATCGAAGTCGCGATGCCAATCGGCCTCTATACGAGCTGCGAGACCCATGCGCCCTGTGGCTTGTGTTCGACGGAAGGGGTGATCGGGCTTCTTGACGTCCCCGATTATTTCCTTGATCCGCAGCGTATGCAGGCGGGACTCCTCTGGTTCGGCCGTGGTCATGTAGAGTATAAATTTCCCAACAATGCCAAGATCTTGAACAAGGCTGTCAATGCCATTGAGTTCTCGATGGAGTTGTCGTCGGAGGTGCCGGGCACCAATCCCGACTGGCCGTCCGACATCACCATCTGGGTCAATGGCGTTGCCGTCGGCGCATGGACATCACCGGGGGACTATGGCGACAAGCGCGGGGCGTTCACGCCGAGCTGGTGGAAGCTTGAAGGGTCGCAATACGGCAAGCTGAAGACCTGGCGCATCTCGAAGAAAGGTACCTTCATCGACGGCGTCGCGGTATCCGATGTGACCATAGACGACTTGGCCATCAGTCAGCATTCCTCGATTCGGCTGAAAATCGGCATAGCCGAGGACGCGCGCCATACTGGCGGCGTCAACATCTTCGGTCGTGGCTTCGGCAATTATGGCCGCGATATCCTGATGCGTATCGATCTGGCGTAATTATATCGAAAATTCTGATATATAGCCGATAGCCATCGGAAAATCCCGATAAGTCATATTTTTTATAATTACTTGTTTTTGCGTGCGGTTTTGTCCGTTTTGGACTGCTTCTGCGCCTGGTTTCGCACCATTTTGCGTTCCGTCCGCGTTGACGATCTTTCAAAAGTATATCAAGATCGGTGTATAAGAACGAGATATATGATATATATGGGAGGATAGCCGTGAAGGCGAACGTGGTCATGCATCGCGATTTCCGAATTGCCGACATTGACGATCGGCTCTACAGCTCTTTTCTGGAGCATCTGGGCCGGGCGATTTATGGCGGCATCTACGAGCCGGGTCATCCGACCGCCGATGAGAATGGATTTCGCAAGGATGTGATCGAGCTCGTGCGCGAGCTCAACTCGCCCTATTGCCGCTATCCGGGCGGCAATTTCGTTTCGGCCTATAATTGGGAAGATGGTGTCGGGCCGCGGTCCGAGCGCCCCGTGCGCCTCGATCTTGCCTGGCGGACGCGTGAAAGCAACCAGATCGGCGTCAACGAATTCGTCGATTGGTGCAAGAAGGCCAATACAAAGCCGATGCTTGCCGTCAATCTCGGCTCACGCGGGCTGGATGCGGCCCGAAACTTCCTCGAATATTGCAACCACCCCAGCGGCACCTACTGGTCGGATCTGCGGCGCAAGCACGGCTGGGCCGATCCTCATGATGTGAAGCTTTGGTGCCTCGGCAATGAGATGGATGGCCCATGGCAGGTTGGTCACAAGTCCGCTTATGAGTATGGCCGTCTCGCCGATGAAACGGCCAAGGCCATGCGCGGTTTCGACAAGTCGCTGGAACTGGTCGTCTGCGGCTCGTCGAATTCCGACATGAAGACCTATCCCGATTGGGAAGCCCAGGTGCTGGAGCAGTGCTACGACAGCGCCGATCACATCTCGCTGCACATGTATTTCGCCAACCGCGAGAAGAACACGCTGAACTATCTCGCCAAGGCGGAAAAGCTCGATCGCTACATCGCCACCATCGGCGGCGTCATCGACTATATCAAGGCGAAGAAGCGCTCGAAGAAGACGATCGGCATCTCCTTCGACGAATGGAACGTCTGGTACCATTCCAACCAGCAGGACAAGGACATACTGGCGCGGAACGAATGGCCGGATGCGCCGCATCTGCTTGAGGATGTCTATAATTTCGAGGATGTGCTGCAGGTCGGCGGCATTCTTAATACCTTCATTCGCCGGTCCGACCGTGTGCGCATTGCGTGCATCGCGCAGCTCGTCAACGTTATCGCACCGATCATGACGGAGGACGGCGGTCCGGCCTGGCGGCAGACCATCTATTATCCCCTTTATTTCGCCTCGAAATACGGTCGCGGCTACGCGCTGCGCCTGGTCACCGACGGTCCGACCTATGACAGCGACGAGGCCGACGACGTGCCCTATCTCGATGTATCGGCGGTTCACGACGAGGTGGGCAGGATGGTCACGCTGTTCGCCGTCAATCGCCATCCCGACAGTTCGCTCGATCTCGACACCCGGCTGGAAGGCTTTGCCGGCGCGCGCGTCGTCGAGCAGCACGAGATGGTTCATCCGGACCTGCAGGCGACCAATACGGCATCCCATCCGAATGCTGTCGTCCCGACCAGCACGGGTGATGCGAAAGTGGAAGATGGCCGGCTTCGCGCCACGCTGAAGCCCCTGTCCTACACGGTGATCCGGCTTTCGGTTTGACGGCCGGCGGCTGCGGGATCGCGAGGAGGCGGTCCCGGTTGGCCTGGAAAGCATAAGGGGAAAAATCGCGGTCCGCCCGACGTAGCTCAGGCGCAGCGCACAATCGATAATAATGGGAGGAGATCATGCAGCAGTGGAAGAAGCTTGCTTTCGGCGTCGCACTGGCCACGTTCGGCCTCATCGCGGCAGCCCAAGCTCAAGATTATACGGCCTTGTCCCGCAAGGAGACGCTGATCGTCGAAAATCCTGAGGGAACGATCAAGAATCCCGGCTGGTTCAACGTTTGGGTCAATGGCGGCGGCGGCGTTTCGACCGGCCTGCAGCAGCTGACCATGGACACGCTGTGGTACATCGACCCTGAGAAAGGATTGGGCGGCTCGGCTTGGGATAATTCGCTTGCCGCCGACAAGCCGCAATATAATGACGACTTCACCCAGATGACGGTGAAGCTGCGCAAAGGCCTCTACTGGAGCGATGGCGTCGAATTCACCGCAGACGATGTCGTCTACACCGTCAAGACGCAGATGGACCATCCGGGCATGATCTGGAGCGCCGCTTTCTCGGTGCAGGTCGCAAGCGTCGAAGCTCCGGACCCCTATACCGTCGTCTTCAAGCTGAAGAAACCGAACTCGCGCTTCCATGCCATTTTCACGGTACGCTGGAATGGCGCCTGGATCATGCCGAAGCACGTCTTCGAAAAGGTTGCCGATCCGGTTCGTTATGATTTCGCCAATCCGGTTTCGCTCGGCGCCTACAAGCTGAAAACCTTTGACCCGCAAGGCAAATGGTACACCTGGGAGAAGCGCGACGACTGGCAGCGCACCTCGCTTGGCCGCTTCGGAGAGCCTGCTCCGAAATACGTCACCTATGTCGATCCCGGCCCGCCGGATAAGCGTACCATCGCCCAGCTCGAGCACAACCTTGATATCATTCACGACAACACGCCAGAGGGCATGTTCACGCTGAAGGAAAAGTCGAAGACCGTTGAAAGCTGGTTCCCCGGCTTCCCCTTCGCCCATCCCGATCCGACCCTGCCGGCGGTGATTTTCAACAATCAGGATCCGCTGTTCCAGAATGCCGATGTGCGCTGGGCTCTCGCCTTGCTCATCGACATCAGGGCCGTGGACATGGCGAGCTATCGCGGCGCTGCGACGCTGTCCGCACTCGGCGTCCCGCCAACGGCGATTGCCATGACGGATTATCAGGCGCCGTTGCAGGATTGGCTGAAGAATTTCGAGGTCGACACCGGCAAGCGCAAGATCAAGCCCTATGATCCGACCATCGGCCAACAGATTGCCGATATGCTGCGCAAGCAGCCGAAATATAAGGATCAGATCCCCACCGATCCGGCCGCCATCAGCGCCGCCTTTGGCTATGGCTGGTGGAAACCCGATCCGCAGGCCGCTGCGGAACTGCTCGAAAAGGCAGGCTTCAAGAAGGTTGGCGGCAAGTGGATGACGCCGGATGGCCAGCCCTTCAAGATCCGCCTGACGGTTGAGGGTGATACGCGCTCGGTCTTCACCCGGGCCGGCACCTTGATCGCGCAGCAATGGGCAGCCTTCGGCATCGACTCCAAGGCCGTTCCGTCCTCAGCCGTATGGCAGGGGTTGGCGACCGGCGATTTCCAGTGCGCCATCGCCTGGAGCGTGGAGACCTGGGGTGGCGATCCCGATCTGTCATTCTTCCTCGACAGCTGGCATTCGGAGTTCGTCGCCAAGAAGGGTGAAAACCAGGCACCACGCAATTGGCAGCGCTGGTCCAATCCGGAGCTCGACAAGATCATCGAGAACATTCGCCGCGTGAGTGCCGACGATCCGAAGGGTATCGAGCTCGGCAAGGACTATCTCAAGCTGGTTGCTCGCGAGATGCCGACCATCCCGCTGATGTCCTATAACGTCTTCACGTCGATGGATACGACCTACTGGAAGGGTTACCCGACCATATCGGACCCCTACACCGACCCCGTTCCCAATTGGGCGAATTCCCGATTGATGATGGTCAAGCTGAAGCCGGCGCAGCCGTAGATCTCCCACCTTGATGCGGCAGCTGCCGCGTCAGGCACCTTTCGCCGGACATTAGGCACGTCCGGCGAATCTTTTCAGTGACAGATAAAGCGCAAGCAGCAAGGAAGACGGCAGCATGACGTCCTATCCAGTTTTCGTATTGAAGCGATTTGGTCAGTTCCTGCTCGTTGTCTTCCTTGGCATTTCCGCGACGTTCTTCATCACCCATATGACGCCGATCGATCCCGTCGAGGAAAGCATCGGTGCGATACATCAGATGGGGCAGTCCGACCCTCGCGCCGTCGAATTGATGCGCCAGTCTCTTCGTGAGCTCTATGGGCTCGAAGGCTCGGTCTGGCAGCAATATCTGCATTTCTGGGGGCGTCTCGCGACAGGCGATCTCGGGCCGTCGCTCTCGGCATTTCCGACGCCGGTATCCGCTATCATCGCAAGGGCACTGCCCTGGACGATCGGCCTGATGACCGTTTCGGTGATCATCACTTTCATCCTCGGCAACATGATCGGTGCGCTTGCAGGCTATTACCGCAAGAGCATGGTGCTAAAGGCCGTCAGCCTCGTCTTCATCGCCATGCAGCCGATACCCTATTACATCCTGGCCTTCGTGCTCATCATCCTGTTCGGCTATATCTGGCCAATCCTGCCGATCAATGGCGGCTATGAGATGAACACCGATCTGCGGCTGTCCTTTTCATTGGTGCTCGACATTCTGCGCCACTCGATCCTACCGGCGCTGTCGCTGATCCTTGTCGGGACAGGCGGTTGGCTCATCGGGATGCGCGCGCTCGTCTCCAATATCATCACCGAGGACTACGTCGTTTTTGCCGAACTCGGGGGCGTGCCGAAACGCAAGATCCTGCGCTCCTATATTGCGCGCAATGCCATGGTGCCGCAGTTCACCGGTCTTGCCATGTCGCTCGGCGCCGTCTTCAACGGCACGGTCATCACCGAAATCGTCTTCGGTTATCCCGGCATCGGCAATCTGCTGATCTCGGCCGTGCATGCCGGTGACTACAGTCTCGTCCTGGGGCTTAGCGCTCTCTCGATCGTCGGTGTCGCCGCCGCAGTTTTCATCGTCGACATACTGGGTCCGCTGATCGACCCGCGCATCAAGGTGGAGTAGGGCTATGTTGACGATCGTTCGCGACCTTGCCCGCCAGAATACCGAATTCCTCTTCGGCCTCCTGCTGCTCGCCGTGATCGTCGGGCTGGTGGTCCTGTCCTACTTCTCGCCTTATGGCCCATCGGATATCTATCTGCTGCCCCCGGACATGCCGCCAGATGGGCAATATTGGCTGGGCACGACCTCTCGCGGCCAGGACGTTTTCTGGCAGCTCACGACGGCGCTCCGAAATACACTCTACTTCGGTATCGGTGTCGCCTTCCTCTCACGCATCATCTCGTTGGTCGTGGGATTGGTTGCGGGCTATGCCGGCGGCGTCGTCGATCGGGTGCTGATGGCGATTAATGACAGCATCATGGTCATCCCGCAGTTTCCGCTGCTGATCCTGTTCTATTTCGTGCTGAAGGACGGGATGACCTGGACGGTACTCATCATCGTCATGGCTTCGCTCGGCTGGTCCTATGATGCGCGCCTGATCCGCTCGGTGGCGATCAGCTTGAAGACGCGGCCCTTTACCACACAGAGCGTCTATTCCGGCATGAGCATGTCAAAGATCCTCGTGCAGGAGCATCTGCCTTATGTCCTGCCGATCGTCTTTGCGACGACCATGAACAACATGATCTGGTCGATCGGCATGGAGATTACGCTCTCGGTGCTCGGCTTCACCGATATCGAGACGCCGACCATGGGCATGATGATCTATTGGGCCAATGCGCATTCCGCGCTGATCGCCGGAACCTGGTGGTGGGTGGCCGCACCCGTTGCCGCCATCGTCGTGCTGTTCATGGCGCTTTTCCTGCTGTCGATGTCCATGAACGAATACAATGATCCGCGCAGTCGCTTGAACCGGATGGGGGGCTAGGAATGGAGGCTGTGGTCGAGGTCAACAACCTCAGGGCATATTATCGGGCCTTCCTTTATGGCGTCGATCGCGAGGTGCGCGCCGTGGACGATGTCAGTCTGAGGATCGGTCGCGGCGAGATCTATGGCGTCGCCGGTGAATCGAGCAGCGGCAAGACGACGTTGATCAAGACCATTGCCGGCGCCATCCGGCCGCCGCTTCGGGTGGTTTCGGGCTCGGTCAAGTTTCAATTCAACGGCGCCACGCAGGATATCTACGCCATGACACCGGAGCAACGGGCGGCGCTTCGGTGGCGGCATTTGTCCTATATCATGCAGGGCTCGATGAACGTGCTCAATCCCGTAAGGCGCATTCGCCACTCGTTCACGGATTTTGCACTTCGCCACATGAAGGTCGATCGCGGTGCCTTCTTCGATCGGGTTGCAGCCCATCTGCAGCGGCTGAAACTCGACGCCGACCTTCTCAACGCCTATCCGCATGAATTGTCCGGCGGCATGCGGCAGCGCATGACGATTGCGCTCGCCACTATCCTGACGCCGGAATTCATCATCGCCGATGAGCCGACGACCGCGCTCGATGTCATCGTTCAGCGCGATGTCCTGCAGATGATCCGCGAGATCCAGCGAGAGATGGGGTCCTCCTTCCTGTTCGTTACCCATGACATGGGCGTGCATGCCGCCGTCTCCGACCGCATCGGCATCGTCTATGCCGGGCGTCTGGTCGAGGAGGCGCCGACGCGCAAGCTCTTTCACCTGCCGCTGCACCCCTATACGCAGCATCTGGTGGCGAGCCTGCCGCGCATCGGCGATCTCTCTACCCGGCCTTCGCTTGAGGGCAGGCCGCCCAATCTCGCCATGCCGCCGGAAGGGTGCCGTTTTCACCCGCGCTGTCCGAAGCGCATGGATATCTGCAGCCGCGAAGCGCCGCCGATGGTGACGGTCGAGCCGGATCGTCGCGTCGCCTGTTTTGCCGTGACAGGAGCACAGATTTGAGCGACCTGCTTTCCCTTTCGCATGTCACCAAGCTCTACCGCCAGGGCGGTATGCTGAGCCGCCGGCATATCATTGCTGTCCGCGATGTCAGCCTGACGCTCGGGGAAGAGCCGGAAATCCTCTCCATTGTGGGGGAATCCGGCTCGGGCAAATCAACCATTGCCGCGATGATCCTCGGCCAGACGCCGCCGACATCGGGTATCCTGAATTTTCGCGGCCGGCCCGTTGCCGTTCATGGGAAGGCTGAGCGGCGTGCCTTCATGCGCCAGGTGCAACCAGTCCTTCAAAACCCGTTCGAGGCGTTCAACCCACTCAAGAGGGTTGATCGCTATCTTTTTGAAACAGCGCGAAATTTTTCGCCTGACGGTACCAAGCCGAGTCAGGCCGATATCGAACGCATGGCCGATAAGGCGCTTGTCCATATCGGCCTGACGCTTGCCGAAGTGAAGGGCCGGTTTCCGCATGAATTGTCGGGCGGTCAGTTGCAGCGCACCGCCATTGCGCGCGCGCTGATTCCGCAACCGAGGCTGCTGGTCGCCGACGAGCCCGTCTCCATGGTCGATGCCTCGCTGAGGATGGCCATCGTCAATCTCTTCAGTCAGCTGAAGAGGGACCTCGGCCTGTCCATCATCTATATCACCCATGACCTCGCGACCGCCTACTACATCAGCGATCGCATCATCATCATGAAGAAGGGCGAGATCGTCGAAGAAGGCGGCGCGCGTGCGGTGCTCGACAATCCGCAGCATCCCTATTCGCGCGCCTTGAAGGAGGCCGTCCTTTCCGCCAGCCCGGATATGGAGTCTGTATCCTAAGCCAACGGCGCCCGTAGGTTCAGCGCGAGATCCGCGTCGAAAGGACGATGGACGATAGCGTCCGCTCGACGCCGTCGATCTTGCCGATTTCGTCGATCAGCTGATCCAGCTCGGAAATCGACGGTGCGGCAACGATGGCGATCAAGTCGAAGGAGCCGCTGACGGAGTGCAGCGTCGTTACCTCATGGATCGCATCCAGCGACGCCGTTACGGCCGAGAGCGCTTTCGGTGCGATGGTGATCAGAACATGGGCGCGGATGAGGCCGGAGAGATAGGTTTCCGACAGCCGCACACCATAGCCGGCGATCACACCTTCTCTCTCAAGCCGTTCGAGTCGGGCCTGCACCGTGGTGCGCGATAGCGACAGCCTTTTGGCGAGTGTTGCCACCGGCATGCGGGCATTTTGACCGAGCAATGCCAGCAATTCCCGATCTTTTTCCGTTACCTGCATCGTCATTCCTGCATTTTGCAAAAATATGGTGTCATTTTGCTTATTTTTATACGACGAAAAGCGCTTTATGTCGCTATGAATCGTCCAATCCCTGCCTACACTTATAAAAATCTTATCAATGAAATGCAGGGGATTTATATGAAAGACATAGTGGTCATCGGCGCAGGCAAAATCGGTGGAGCGATTGCTTTGATGCTGGCCGACACGGGCGATTACAGGGTTGTCGTCGCTGACCGCAGCCCCGAGCAGCTCGCCAAGATCGACCACCACCCTGCGATTTCCACGGCAGCCGTCGATATCGCCGACCGCGCCGGGCTCGTCGCTGTTCTCACCGGAAAGTTCGCTGTTCTATCGGCCGCTCCTTTTCATCTCACCGGCTTCGTCGCCGAAGCCGCGCTAGAAGCGGGCGTCCACTATCTCGACCTCACCGAGGATGTCGCCACGACGAAGAAGGTCGAAGAGCTGGCCCAGGGGGCCAAAACTGCTTTCATCCCGCAATGCGGCCTGGCGCCGGGCTTCATCTCGATTGTCGCCAACGATCTCGCCAAGCGTTTCGACAGCCTCGACAGCGTCCGCATGCGCGTCGGCGCGTTGCCGCAATATCCGTCCAATGCTTTGAACTATAACCTGACCTGGAGCACGGACGGCCTGATCAACGAATATATCGAGCCGTGCGAAGCGATTGTCGAAGGCAAGCTCGTGACAGTGCCGGCCATGGAAGAGCGCGAGGAATTCTCGCTCGACGGCGTCACCTATGAGGCGTTCAACACCTCCGGCGGTCTCGGCACGCTTGCCAAGACGCTTGCCGGCCGCGTGCGCACCATGAACTACCGCACCATCCGTTACCCCGGCCATCAGGCTATCATCAAGGCACTCTTGAACGACCTGAACCTCAAGAACCGCCGCGATGTGCTGAAGGATCTCTTCGAAAACGCCCTGCCTGCGACAATGCAGGATGTGGTCGTCGTCTTCGTCACCGTCTGCGGCTGGCGCGAAGGTCGCTACATGCAGGAAACCTATGCCAACAAGGTCTATGCGGGCATCGTTGCCGGCAAGAAGATGAGCGCCATCCAGATCACCACGGCTGCCGGCATCACGACAGTTCTCGATCTGCTCTCCCACGGCAAGCTTCCCACCAAGGGCTTCGTCTGCCAGGAAGAAATCGACCTCGGTGACTTCCTAAACAATCGCTTCGGGCAGGTCTACAGCCTGGAGAAGCTTCGCATGAGAGAAGCCGTCTAAGTAAAAGCTTTTACTTGCTAAAAATATGGTGGGCTGACAGGCCCGCCATTGATCCGAATGTGGAATCGCTAAAGCCGCAATTTCACATTTTGACTCATCATTCCGGCGGTCCAATGCGCCGTCAGCTATCAGTCCGTAGTTGCGGTTCGGCAGTTTCAGCGAACCTCGTCACGTTGAAAGCAGAGAGATCACTCACATCCTCAAAGGCCTGGACCAGGTGATCGTCCAATTCTTGAGAGCCGCCATCGAGCCATGAGGCTACGGCGTGAGCAAGAACTGCCATGCCGATTTTCGCAATCAGCGAAGCGCGCCGGGCAGCCACGCCGCGCTCGCGTAGCTCTGCAGCCAACGCTTCCGTCAGAGAATTGACCTTCGCCGCCTGTCTTTCCTGAAGAGCGGGGCTGGCAGCGACAATCCGGCGTCCCGGCTCGGAGACGTGGCGGTTTTCAATGAAGAGCTTTTCCGCCGAACGAAAGGCTTTGAATAGGGTTTCCCAGGGGCCGAGTTCACGCGGAGCGTTACGCACCGCCGCGGTTAGCATTTCGCCCAGCGCCGTCTCCCCGTGAAAGAACATCTCCCGCTTGTCCGGAAAGTGCCGGAAAAAAGTTCGCTCCGTCACGCCAGCCTTTTGTGCAATTTCGGCGGCCGTCGTCTGCTCGTACCCACGCTCCTGGTATAGTTCCAGAGCCGCTTCCATGAGCCGGCGACGCACTTCTTCACGATTTCGTGGCATCAATTTTCCCTATTGTCAGTGGCTGACTTTACGCTTATCGTCAGTCACTGACAATACTACGCAGCGCCGTGCAAGTTTGCAACCACGGAACTGCGATCATCTTTGCTTGAGAAGAATGAAAGCGAGAACGACATGACCGATACCAAGCCCTCAGACATGCGCAGCATCCGGTTTCATGACTATGGGGAACCTGAGGATGTTCTGGTTCTGGAGAGGGTGACTATTCCGGAGCCGAGCCAGGACCGCATCCTGGTAAAGGTACACGCCTGCGGCCTCAACCCGGCAGACTGGGCGCTGTGCCGCGGCCTGTTTCCTGGAAAAATGCCTCGCGGCATTGGTCTGGATGTCGCCGGGTTTGTGGAATCAGTTGGCGAGAGCGTTACCGATGTCAGGATAGGCGATGCTGTTCTTGGCTCTGCCGATTTCGCAGGTTATGCGAGCGCCGGCGCATCGGATTTCGCCGTGCTCAATCACTGGGCCCCGGTTCCGGAGGGGCTCGACATGATCCATGCCGCGTCACTAACGCTCGTCGTTGAGACCGCATTCCGAAGCATTGAAAGCCTTCGGGTCGAAAAGGGGCACACCGTGCTGGTGCATGGCGGCGGGACGATGGTCGGCTTTGCAGCGGTACAGATAGCCCTGATCCGTGGCGCGAAGGTCATCACAACTGCGGGAGAGACATTCGGCGAGCGTCTCCGCGGCTTCGGTGCAAAGGTGACGCGCTATGGGGAGGGGATGATCCAGCGAGTTCGCGATATTGCACAGGGCTCGCCCGATTTGATACTTGATACGGCCCCCGCCAACGGCGGGCTTCCTGACCTGCTGGAAATTGCTGGTGGTGATCCCAGGCGTATTCTGACCATTAGCGATTTCTCGGCGGCGAATGAAATGGGCATCCGGCACTCGTTTTCAGAAAACACACCGCAACGATATGACGTGATCGGGGAGTTTGCCAAGCTCGCGGCTGTCGGCAAATTCTCAATCCCGCTTGCTCTGGCACTACCGCTGGCAAGCTGGAAGGAGGCGATGGATCTTAGCCTGAGCGGACATGCGCACGGAAAAATCGTGCTCCAGCCTTAGGCACCCGGCACAGGAAATGGTCACCCCATAGCTATCTCGCGCGAAAGCGGTTCCACGGTTGAGTTAGTGGCTGCCCGTGAGGGTGCCACACTCTTCTGTGGTCATGACTGCAGCGCTGCGCAGGCCCGTTCGATGCGATCAAGCGCTTCGACAATATCTGCCTCGGATGTCGCATAGGAAATGCGGAAATAGGGCGACAGCCCGAATGCCGAACCTGGCACGACGGCGACATGGGCTTCGTCGAGCAGATAGGCGCAGAAATCCGCATCCGTTAGGATGGTCTTGCCCGAGGGTGTCGTCTTGCCGAGCACACCAGCGCAGCTCGAGAATGTGTAGAAGGCGCCTTCGGGCACGCGGCAATTCAGGCCTTCGATGGCATTGAGCCTGCCGACGACGAGATCCCGCCGGCGCTGGAAGCTGGCCGTGCGATCCTTGAGGAAGTCTTGCGGGCCATTCAGCGCAGCAACAGCGGCGGCCTGACTGACCGAGGACGGGCACGAAGTTGCCTGGCTCTGGATGACGGCCATGGCCTTGATCAGTGCCTTCGGGCCACCGGCGTAACCGATGCGCCAACCGGTCATCGCATAGGCCTTGGAAACACCATTCACCGTCAGCGTCCGGCTCTTGAGGCTAGGCTCGATTGCGACAGGCGTCGTGAAACGGAAGTCGTCATAGACGATGTGCTCATACATGTCGTCGACCATCAGCCAGACATGCGAATGGCGCTGCAGAACCTCGATGAGCGGAAGGTAATCCGCTTCCGAATAGGCCGCACCCGATGGATTGGACGGCGAATTGAGGAGCAGCCAGCGCGTCTTCGGCGTGATCGCCTTTTCGAGTTGATCCGCCTTGAGGCGGAAACCGGCCTCGACATCGCAGGGGATCAGCACCGGCACACCGCCGCAGATCTCGACGATATCGGAATAGGACGTCCAGTAGGGCGTCGGGATGATCACCTCGTCGCCCGGATCGATCGACGCCATGAAGGCATTGAACAGAATCTGCTTTGCGCCCGTCGCCACGGTGATTTCGTCGAGAGCATAGTCGACGCCATTCTCGCGCAGGAACTTGCCGGCAATCGCCTTCTTGAGTTCCGGCGTGCCATCGAGCGCGGTGTATTTCGTTTCGCCACGATCGATGGCGGCCTTTGCCGCCTCCTTGACGTTGTCAGGCGTATCGAAATCCGGCTCTCCGGCGCCGAGGATGATGACGGGCAGACCGTCGCGCTTCATGGCATTGGCGCGTGCGCCGATCTGCAGGATTGTCGACACGCCGATGGAGGCGATGCGCGAAGCGGGCCGAAAACCCGCTTCCTCGATGGTGGTGGCGATCGTCATGAGGCCTACTCGATGTCGAAGGATACGCCCTGAGCCAGCGGCAGGGCCTTGGAATAGTTCACGGTGTTGGTCGCCCGGCGCATATAGGCTCTCCAGGCATCCGATCCGGATTCACGACCGCCACCGGTTTCCTTCTCGCCGCCGAATGCGCCGCCGATTTCGGCGCCCGATGTGCCGATGTTGACGTTGGCAATGCCGCAATCCGAGCCGTCAGCCGCGAGGAAGCGCTCGGATTCCTGCATGTCGCGAGTGAAGATCGACGAGGAAAGGCCGGCCGAGACGGCATTGTGTTCCTCGATCACGGCATCGAAGTCGTCATAAGGCATGACGTAGAGGATCGGCGCGAAGGTTTCTTCGAAAACGGGCCCGGCCTGCTTCGGCATCTCCACAAGCGCCGGCTTGGCATAATAGCCATCGGCATGGCCGACATCGATGCGCTCGCCGCCGGTGACGGTGCCGCCGTGCGATTTCGCGGCCGAAATGGCCTTCTGCATGCCATCGAAGGCGGCCTTGTCGATCAGTGGGCCGACGAGAGCCGAGGAATGCAAGGGATCGCCGACGGAGACGCTCTGATAGGCCTTCTTCAGACGCGGCACGAGCTGGTCGTAAACGCTCGTATGTACGAAGAGGCGGCGCAGCGTCGTGCAGCGCTGACCGGCGGTGCCCATGGCGCCGAAGGCGATGGCGCGCAGCGCCATGTCGAGATCGGCAGACGGGCAGACGATGCCGGCATTGTTGCCGCCGAGTTCGAGAATGGCGCGGGCAAAGCGCTTGGCGAGCCGCGGTCCTACATCGCGGCCCATGCGGGTCGAGCCCGTCGCCGAGACGAGCGGCACCTTAGGATGATCGACGAGCACTTCGCCGATGGCACGGTCACCGATGAGGATCTGCGATAGGCCTTCCGGCGCATCGCCGAAGCGGGCGAGCGCACGATCGAGGATGGCTTGCGAGGCCAGCGCCGTCAGCGGCGTCTTTTCCGAGGGTTTCCAGATGACCGGATTGCCGCAGATCAGCGCGAGCGCCGCGTTCCACGACCACACCGCGACCGGGAAGTTGAAGGCCGAGATGATACCGACGACGCCAAGCGGATGCCAGGTTTCCATCATGCGATGGCCCGGGCGCTCGGTGGCGATCGTCAGGCCGTAGAGCTGACGCGAGAGGCCGACTGCGAAGTCGCAGATGTCGATCATTTCCTGCACTTCGCCGAGGCCTTCGGAGCGGATCTTGCCTGCTTCGATCGAGACCAGGCGACCAAGGTCGTCCTTGGCGGCACGCAGCTCTTCGCCGAGCAGGCGAACCAGTTCGCCACGCTTGGGCGCCGGCACCAGACGCCAGGCGCGGAATGCGGCGTGAGCCTTCTCGATCCGCCGGGCTGCTTCATCGGCCGAAACGGTCTTCAAATCGCCGATCTTCTCGCCGGTTACAGGCGAGTAGGAGGGCATGTCGCCCTGCGTATAGAGCGCCTTGTCGACACCGAGCTTTTCGAGGATGGCGGCGGTTTCGGCCGCGACGGAAAGATTCTTTGCTGCGATATTCATCTCATAACTCCACTTGTCTCTGATCCGGGCCTGCGGCGCGATCTCTATGGTCGCGCGATCTCACTCGGCCGCGTCTTGTTGGGATAGTGCCCGTAGGCACGCGTCGATCGATGCCTGCTCGATGCCGGCATAATGGTCGAATTCGTTCACGACCTTCATTCCAAGGTCGGCCTCGAACCGTTTCTGGTTCGGGCTGGCGACAAATTCCTGCTGGGCGCTATCGCCGAGGTTTGACTGGAAGATGCCGGCGGCACTGACGGGCAGGAAGTCTTCATAGACGATCGGGTCGAACTGGATGAACCCGTCTTCGATCAGGGTTTCGAGGGAGCGACCGGCTCCTGCGGCCACAGCCTTGCCCTTGGTCGTCAACGAATAGGCGAAATAACCAAGCTCTTCAGCGCGGATCGCTGCCCAATCATCAGGAAATTCGCCAAAGCTCTGCGCCAGCGCGGCTTCATATTCGCGCGCATTCGATCCGTCTGCGGCGGGCCGCACGATCCTGCGGGACTGGTCGAGCAATCGATCATAAAGGGCACGGCCTTTAGGGGTGAGTGCAATGCCTCGCTGCTCGATTTCGCCGAAGCGAGCGGTGTGCGACCCGGTTTCCCAGACGCCGTCTGCATTGCGGAAGGATACGGGCTCTTCCAGCGCCTTGAAGGAGGTCTGGCGCAGCAGGATCGGGCAGCCGCGTGTCGGCGGGCCTTCGACGATGGCCTTCGGCGCAATGTCATAATCGGGCATCAG
Organism: Rhizobium sp. A22-96; assembly: GCF_053521805.1. Lineage (NCBI taxonomy): Bacteria > Pseudomonadati > Pseudomonadota > Alphaproteobacteria > Hyphomicrobiales > Rhizobiaceae > Rhizobium > Rhizobium sp. A22-96. Next base: position 444,000 of record NZ_JBNWDQ010000001.1, on the reverse strand, counting down.
CGTCTGCACCTGGTCAATATCCAGGGTGCGCGGCGTCAGATGGTTGATGTGCGGGCCCTTGAACGAAACGACATCTGCAATCAGGCGATGAGCATCATGGAGACGATGGTACATGGCGGCATCGACGTTGGCTTCGTCGTGCCAGCGGAAAGTCTCAAGCACTTCGTCGACGAAACGGCTGGCGTCGGCCATAGTCAAGCCGCCGTCGCGTTCGGCTTTTTCTGTGAGCGAAACCGCGTCTTCGGTGAAGATCCGGCGCTTCGAAAGAATTTCAGCCGATGCCGCGCGCAGGTCTTGATCTGCAATCAGGTCGAGCCGCAGCAGCGAGGTGAAGACACGGAAGGGATTACGCTTCAGCTCGGCGTCGCCGACGGGCCGGAATGCCGTTGAATGCACGGGCACACCCGCCGTGGAAAGATCGTAATAGCCGACGGGATACATGCCCATGACGGCGAACACGCGCGCCATCATCGCCAGTTCTGCAGCCGTCCCGAGCCGGATGGCGCCGTGCCGTTCCTCGGAAATGCGATCGAGATAGTCGGTCGCCTGAAGGCGTTCCTTCAATTTCGGCTGGGCGGCGAGCGTTGCGTCATTGACGCGGCCTACCAGCTCCATGAGCGTGCCGTAGGCGGGGACTTCTTCGCGATACATGGCGGACATGGCGGCCGAAAAGGCGCTGCGAATATCGCTTGTGGAGACGTGATCAGACTTCATGGGCGGTCGGTTCCTGAAAAGGCTATATCATTCCTATATTGCAGGATATCTCTTGTCCGATCACTGGTCTTGTGAGAGAAAATTCTAACTTGATGCGAAAATGGAATGACTATGCGCAGGCGCCTCATCCCCGACATCGTCAATCTGCAAGCATTCGAATGCGCGGCCCGGCATCAGAATTTTTCGCGGGCGGCCGAAGAACTGAACCTGACCCAGAGCGCCGTCAGTCGTCAGATCAGCGAACTGGAGCAGCAGACCGGGTTAAAGCTTTTCGAGCGCGTGCGGCAACGCGTCGTCCTGTCGGAAGCGGGGCTTCGGCTTTTGCCGGAGGTCAAGGATCTGCTGCTACGCTCAGAGCGTCTGATGATCGGCGCCGTCGCCTCGGGGCAAATGAAGCTATCGTTGAAAGTAGCGACCTTGCCAACCTTCGGCACGCGGTGGCTGGTGCCGCGACTCGGCCATTTCCTAGAGGAGCATCGGGACGTCGCGGTTACGGTGGAGTCGCGCTCCAAGCCCTTCAGTTTCGATGAGGACAATTTCGACCTTGCCATTCACTACGGCCTGCCGGCCTGGGCTGGCGCCGTTGCCACGTTTCTCTGCAATGAGACGGTTCTTCCGGTTGCCGGCCGGCAACTGGCCGGCCGATTGAAGCTCGGCGGTCCGGAGGATCTGTCACTGGCTCCGCTGCTGCATCTGACAACACGTCCGAAGCTCTGGGCGCAATGGTTCGATCTGCAGAAACTGCCGACCGAACATGCCTATCCCGGCGCCCGCTTCGATCAGTTCTCCATGATCATCGCTGCCGCCATCTCCGGGCTCGGCGTCGCGCTGTTGCCCACCTATCTCATCGAAGAGGAATTGCAGACAGGCGCGCTGCTGCCTCTGTTCGAACTGCCGATGCCGACCGAGAACAGCTACTATGTGGTCATGCCGGAAAAGAAGCAGACCAACGAGATCGCCATGCTCTTTCAGGATTGGCTTGTGAGCCAGGTAACGCCGCCGTCCCAAGCGACAACAGCCAAATAAATTTTAGGCTTGAAATTCTTTTCCGTGAGCGTCACACATTTGCGTGTCGCATCGTTGCCGGCTGCCGGGACGCTGCAGGGTGAAGTCGGAGGAGAAGGCGCCGTGAAGATGCATCCGCTGAAGGGGCCGAACCGGCTGAAGCTTGGCGTGTTCTCGACCAATGCGGATGGCGGGCTTGCCATTACCGATGTGCCGGAGCGTTGGACGGCCGGCTGGCAAGACAATCTAACCGCTGCGCAGATCGCCGATCGCGCCGGTCTTGAATTCTTACTGCCGATCGCCCGCTGGCGTGGTTTCGGCGGCAAGAACCGGGTGCGCGAATGGTCGTTTGAGACCTTCACCTGGGCCGCGGCTCTTTCTGCTGCGACGGATCGCATCGGTCTGTTCATGACGGTGCATGTCCCACTCGTCCATCCGCTCTATGCGGCAAAGTCGCTCGCGACAGTCGATCATATCAGCCAGGGGCGGGCAGGGCTCAACATCGTCTGCGGCTGGAACCCGAAGGAATTCGGCATGTTCGGCGTGCCACTTGTCGAGAAGGGCTACGACCAGGCGACGGAATGGCTCGAGATCGTTGAAAAGCTCTACGCCTCCGACGAGCCGCTGGATTATGCCGGAAGCTATTACAGCCTGAAAGAGGCCGTTAGCCGTCCGGCAAGCCTGCAGACGCCGCGCCCGGTGACGATGAATGCCGCATTCGGCGGTCCCGGCCGAGATTTCGCGGCCGGCCATTGCGACTATCTCTTCACCACTTTCACCGAGATTGCTGACGCTGGAAAGCATGTGATCGACATCAGCCAACGTGCGGAAAAGAATGGCCGGCAGGTCGGCGTCTACACGGTCTGCCACATCGTCTGCCGCGAGACGCAGGCAGAGGCGGAAGATTATTACACGCGCTACGCCGTCACCATGGCTGACCACGCGGCCGTCGACCAACATATGGCCGGCAAGAAGGAGTTTTCGCAATCCCATGATCGCGAAGCCTATGATCGCTATCGGCAGCGCTTCGCCGGTGGAGCGGGCAGCTATCCGCTGATTGGGACGCCGGAACGCATCGCTGATGAGATGATCGCCATTTCGGAGCAAGGCTATGCGGGCATCGCCTTGTCATTCGTCAATTACACCCAGGAACTTCCCTATTTTTGCGATCGGGTGCTCCCGCTTCTGAAGAAGGCCGGGCTTCGCTTGGAGTGATGTTGCGCAGCCGGTCTTGATGGCTGGCGGCAAGGCCGGCGTTATCACCACCATATGCGGCAAATGTGCACCGCAGCAAAAAACTTGGTCTCAAGGGGTTTACAAGCCCGGCGGTGGATGGGAGTCTTTAGGCGAAGGTGTCACCCGTTTCCGTGGTGGCGATATATCCTTCGAGCGGATGCCTGTTTTTGGCTCCGCAGCGCTTCCGATTTCGGGCGCTCAACTGAACAAATCAATCCGAGGCCTGGATGCGGCATTTGCCATGTGTTCGGCCGTTGTCTTGGTGTGCCCAAAGTTTCGGGCAGAGATAAGTGGGTTTATAGATGGCTTTTGTTGCACAGCGCGCCGTTCTCGGTGTTCTTGCAAGCGTGATGTTGTTGCCGCAGGCCGCCAATGCCAGTGATCTGATGATCTGGTCGCCGGTCAAGGTTGCTCCGCGAACCTATAAGACGACGCTGGGTTTTCGATTGCCGATGGCTTGGGAAACGAGTGCGGGTGTGGATCTCGGCCTGGGAGGTTCCGTGAATGGAACGATCCTGCGCAGCAGCAGTCTTGCGACATTATGGGGAACGGCTGTCGACAGCCAGAGCCGCTTCTCGACCAGCTGGCGGCGCGAAGTGGCGCTGCGTGTCGATACGCTAAACGGCGCCGGCACCCTTTGTTTTGGCCGCTCACGTAGCTGGATGGTGTCAGATGGTCTCGATATGCGCACGTCCAGATCGTTGAATGTCAATTATGCAGGGGCGCGGAGCGGTGCGAATACTATTATCGCGACACAGGACGTGACGCTTGCCGTTCCCTGGACAGGAACATCCATATCGGCAAGCGGCAATCTGAAAGATGTCGGCAATGCCTTCTCCAGCACGGTCTCGTTTCAGCAGCCTCTTGCGCCGAACCTGAATTTTTCTGCTTCGTTCCTCGACCCGCAGACATTGACGCCGGCCGGCAATCTGCGCCTTGACTACCGGGTCAAATGGTAGTGCAGGAACTCGCGGCATAGTTCTGATCGCGCTTACTGATTTCGCGCGAAGTGCGGAACAAATATCTCGCGCCTCAGTTTGGAAGATAGCGGGATCGTTGGGTCGCGCACGAGGCATTCAAACCTCGTAAAAACCTGCCGTCAGCCTGCTCCCGGCTGACGGCAGGTTCCAACGTCCAGAGTCGCGGCCCAGACTGTTACTTGATCGGAATATTGGCTTCGGCAAGCTTTGATTTCAGCTTTGAGATGATCTCGTGCCGGGCTTCCGTCCAGGCCGAGGTAATCGTCCAATATTGGATTTTCACCACGGTCTGGTCGGCCGTAAGATCGTCCAGATAGGCCAGCGGCGCAGGCTTGCTCTTCACGCGCTGGTCCGACCTCACGACGTCGAGAATGGTTTTGCGAGCGATATCGATGTCGACATCATTGCCGACGGCGATGGATAGTTCCTGCCGGCGATCGGGCTCCCGGCTGTGATTGACGATGGGCGTGTTCCAGAGTGTGGAATTCGGTGCCATGAGGTAAAGACCGTCTTCCGTCTTCATCTCCGTTGCAAACAGCCCGATATCTCTGATGAAGCCTTTGACGTTCGTCGTCTCTATATATTCGCCGACTCGAAATGGTCTGAGCACCAAGAGCATGATGCCTGCGGCAATATTCTGAAGCGTGCCCTGTAGCGCCAGGCCGACTGCGAGGCCGGCGGCGCCGAGGGTAGCGATGATGGAGGCTGTCTGGACACCGAATTGTCCGAGGACGGTGATAAACACCAGGACGAGCAGGCCGTAATGCAGGACATTCTGGAAGAAGCTGGCCAGTGTTTCGTCAATGCCGCGGATGCGCGAGATGACGCGATAGGCCGCGCGGCTGATGACGCCGGCCAAAATCCAGCCGACCACCAACAGAATGACTGCACCGAGGATAGAGAAGCCATATTGGACTGCGAGTGCGGATGCCTGGTCGAGAGCGCTTCGAGTGGCGACGACGACGTTGGTCGTTTGATCTTCCATTTAAAACTCCATCTTTTTCCAGAAAGCCAAATGTTGAGCCCCGGCTTTTGTTCCTGGTCACGGGGTATTCCGGGATGGGCTGTTTGGTCAGCCGAAGGGAAGGAAATGCGGCGCGCCGTTATCAGGCGCCGTGCTTTGCCTGATGCGGGCCGATACCGGTAGCCGCGGCATAATGGGCTTTCTTGTGTTCGTACATGCCTAAATCGGCACGCTTGACCATGGCCTCCATGGTCTCTCCCTGCTGGCTCGTCGCGACGCCGACTGCGGTGCTGAGCGGGGAGCTGGAATAGAACTGATTGTTGATCTTCAACAGTTCGTTGATCGTTTCAACCATGGCCGTAGCCGCAATCTCATCGGCGCCGGGCATGAGGACAGCAAATTCATCGCCACCGATCCGGGCTGCATGATTTGGCTGAGAGACCACGCTGTTCAGCACTTCCCCCATGCGGCGCAGAAGAGAATCGCCAGCGTCGTGCCCGCTCTCGTCATTGGCCGCTTTAAGGCCATTGAGATCGATAATGATGGCCGAGACCGGCCGCAGCGATTTACGCTCCAGCCTGTTGAGCTCATCCATATAGAAAGCGCGATTGTAGAGCCGGGTGAGCACGTCGTGCTTGCCGAGATATTCGAGATAGGCCTCAGCCTTCTTGCGGGCAGTAATGTCTGTCAGCGCCACCTGAACCAGCGACCAATCGTGCTCGTAGCCGGGGAAAACGGAAAACTGCAGGAGAACATGGCGTTCGGAGCCGTCGAGGGCGTAGTTCAGCACCTCGCGCTGATGGAAAAGTCGCTCGTTCCATAATTCCACCAGTTGCCCGCGAAAATGCTTCTCCATGTCGTCGCGAAAGACTTCGCCGATTCGCTGGTGCAGGGTTTGCCGATCGGGCGCGCAGAACAGGTCAAGTGTCGCCTGGTTGACGTCAAGCACGCTGATCTCGCTCATGCATTGCTGGACGAACTCGGGATGGACGTCGAGGAATACCTGAAAATCGACGATGCCACGGCTGCGGATTTCATCGAGCAGGATCTTGATGCGGCTGAAATCCTCGACCCACAGCGATACCGGAGAATGTTCGAACATGCCTTCGGCATAGCGGCGCTGGCGCTCCTCCTGCCGCCTTGCTTCCTCGCGTGCGGTCACGTCTTCTGTCGTTAGCAGTAACTGGCTCCACGACGCCTCATGCCCCGGCAACACGATACCGCGCAGCTGTATGTCCAGCCTGCGGCCGCCAAGCGTATAGTTGATCGCCGTGCCGGAAAATTCGGTCTTGCCCTCCCATAGCGCGACCAGCTCATTCACATGGCTTTGCAGCATCTCGCCACGGAAAACATTGGAAAGCCCGCCCACCAGGGCTTCGAAGGACTGTGCCTCGAACAATTCGAGGGTCTTGGCGTTGACCGAGAGGAGCCGAATCTTTTGCGAGCAGGCCGCAACGCGTTGCTCATCCTCAAGCAGGAAGGAGCGCAGATCCGTCACACCTTCGCTCCGCCACAGCTCGAACTGTTCTCTAACGCCGCTGAAGTCTTCCAGCCACATGGCGACTGGGGCGATGTCAAATACGGTGGTGCTCAGATCCTGGGCGTTCATCATGATTCCCTGCGCCGGTAATAAAAATCAGTCTGTTCGCGACAAAGACCAGCGGTTCGCTAAATGCTGCTTAGCGAAGATTTGTAAACCTTGCGTTGATACCGGTTGATTGGTCAAGACAGACAGTTATTGCTGGCTAGTTTTCAAATCATTCTCGCCAAAACTGTGCCAAAAATGGCTCTTTGACTCTGTTATTCGGCCATTACGTCTTCAGAAAGCGCTCGAAGGCTTCGAGCGTCTTTTCGCTAACATGGTGTTCGATGCCCTCCGCGTCGTTTCGCGCGGTGTCGGGATCGACGCCAAGACGGCAAAGAACTGCCTCCACGACTTCATGACGCCGGCGTGTCGCAACGGCCAAGCGATGACCTTCTTCCGTCAGGAAGACGCCGCGATAGGGCCGCTGGGTGATCAGGTTTTCTTCGGCCAGGCGCTTGAGCATCTTGGCGACAGTGGGTTGGGTTACTCCCAGGCGCTGTGCGATATCGGTCTGGCGGGCCTCTCCGGCATGTTCTATCAGATCGGCGATCAGCTCCACGTAGTCTTCCATCAGCTCCGTGCGTCGATCATCGCGGCTTTTCTGAAAGGCCTCGACATGCGTCTCGACTTCTGTCGAAGCCAGACGGCTTTCCGGGGCGGCGGGTGGTTTCGTCAAGGCGGCTTACCTTCATAAGATCACGAGTTGCGTGATGATGTTTAGCCTCGACTATAAATAATTCAACTCCGTTATGAAAGCCCGGCGGCTGATCCGGGTCAGCCGTTGCTGAGCCCGGGGATCGGGATGCCGAAGGTCTGCAGGAGCAGGATGGCATTCAGGCACAGGATGATGATCGTCCCGACAATTGCAGCAATATCAGTCAACCGGCCGTTGGCAAAATTGCCCATGATGGCGCGATTGCGGGTGAACAGAACCAGCGCGATCATCGGAATCGGCAGTGCGAAGGAAAGGATAACCTGGCTGTAGACGAGCGCCTCGGTGGTGTTGACGCCCAACAGCACCACGACGAAAGCAGGCAGCATAGTCACCAGCCGGCGCAACCAGACTGGAATGCGGAAACCGACGAAGCCCTGCATGATCATCTGCCCAGCCATGGTGCCGACCGCCGAAGAAGAGATACCGGAGGCCATCAGCGAGATCAGGAAAATGCTGGCTGCCGCGCCGCCGAGGAGAGGAGTAAGGGTATGATAGGCGGTTTCGATCTCGGCAACGTCGGAGTGACCGGCATGGAAGGCGGCCGCGGCCATGATCACCATCGCCATGTTGACGGCGCCGGCGACGGCGAGGGCGATGACGCATTCCCAATTGGAAAAGAACACCAGTTTCCGCCGCTCATTGTCGTTGCGTCCAGGGGCTCTGTGCTGCGTCAGGCCGGAATGCAGGTAGACGGCATGGGGCATGACAGTCGCGCCAATGATGCCGACCGAGATTGTCAGTGCTGTGGAGTCCGGGATCGACGGCAGGATCGTCCCGAGCCCCGCCTGTCCCCAGGCAACCGGCGCGATGAACATCTCCAAAACATAGCAAAGACTTATGATTGCAACAAGGCCACCGATGATCAGTTCCATCGGCCGGAAGCCGCGTCCTTCCATCAAGAGGACAGCGTATGTCACCACCGCGGTGACGCCCATTCCGGCGATAAGCGGCATGCCGAAGAGCAGGGAGAGACCGATTGCGCCGCCGAGGAATTCGGCGAGATCGGTGGCCATCGCAGCAATTTCGCTGACGACCCACATCGCAAGCCGAATGGGCGCCGAAAACTGATCGCGGCAGAGCTCGGCTAGATTGCGGCCGGTGACAATGCCGAGCTTTGCCGAAAGTGCCTGGAAGAGCATGGCGATGAGGTTTGCCACCAACACCACCCACAGCAGGGAATAGCCATAGCCGGAGCCGGCCTGGATGTTCGTCGCGAAATTTCCGGGATCCATGTAGGCAATGGAGGCGACGACCGCCGGGCCGGCAAAGAGCAGGATGGATCCAAAGCCCCGGCGTCGGCCGGCCAGAACTTCGCGAATCTGCATATCTGTACGTTCCGACAATGTCTGCCGGACAATCGAGTCTGTCATGGGGCTTTCTCCAGCTCGTTATTTAAAACATAGCCTCGGCTAAATTTATGTCAAGGCGCCATTATTGGAAGTTGGTGCTAATATCGAGCTGGCGGGGAGGCCTGGCTTGCGGCTGTCGGATCAGGCAAAAGATTGAGCGATGCGCCGATCTCTGCGCGAGGGCGAAATAAATCCAGCCGGGCAAGAGATGGGAGGCTTTTACTTAGGCTGGAGTTGTTTTAAGTAAATAAGACATCTTTGGGTATAGATTTTGTATTAATCGCCCAGAAAAGCCAACGTAAAGATTGAATGGATAGTTTGAAAATACAATTGTTGATTACCGGCTGTGTATCTCTCTTGAATATTACATTTTCATTATAATTAAATTTATGTAATATTTAATTGTATTAATGATTTTGTCAGATTGCTGTGTTTTTGTAGCCTTGCAGCGCCATTGGCGGTGAGCAGGACGCTCCTTCTCTGCAGTGCTCCCGACCCCGAAGCAGGCAATCATCGAAGCGTACGCACATTGCGGCGTGCAAGTGCTTGTCAGCTCTTCACGAAGAGCAAGCCCCATCATGTCATTTCTCCAGAATGCTAAAATCAGGACGAAAGTACTCTCCATCATGATTCCGATCTGTCTGATCGGGATCTCGGGTGTCCTCTTCGTATCAAGTCAGTACAAAGACAGTGTCAGCACCTATTCGAACTTCATAGCGAAGGACGAAGCTGCGGCCGTGGAGATGTCGAGGGCCAGCCAACGGGTGACCGCGCTGAGCTACAATGCCTATCAAATCCTGGCCTACAATTCGAAAGACCAGGAAATGGTCAAGTTCTCCAGAGATTATGAGGAGAACAAGAAAGTGCTCCTCGAACGCCTTGCCGCTGTCAAAGAGCTGATGCCGGCCGAGACGGATGCGGTGGATAAACTGACCGTGAAGGCCAAGGCAGTCATCGCGTTGACGGATCAAGCGGTGAAGGCCGGCCTAGTGGACGACAATGAAGGATCGCTGAAGCTGCTGAAGCAGGCTGATCCGCTGATTGATGATGAGGTTCTTGCGGTCCGCGCTTGGCTCGATACCTTCAACAAGGATATCGACGCCAAGAGCGATATGCTGGACGAACAGGCTGGGTCGACAATCACCAATACACTCGTTGCGCTTGGTATCCTGTTGGGTGCAGCGATCCTCATTGCCATTCTGGTTTCCGCTCGCGGTATTGCCTCGCCGATCGAACGGCTGCGTGCCCGCATGGCGTCTCTTGCTGACGGTAATACCGAGGAAGAGATTGCGGGGATCGGTCGTCGGGATGAGGTGGGCCAGATGGCCACGGCCGTCGCGATTTTCCGGGATAACGCAATCGAGCGTATCCGGTTGGAGCAGGATGCTGCTACCGGGCGGAGCCTTTCGGAAAAGGAACGCTTGGAGCGCGAGGCCCAAAAGGCCAAGGATGCGGCGGATACGCAATTTGCCGTCGATGGTTTGGCCGGTGGCCTCGCCGAGCTTTCGAACGGCAACATGATTTATCGCATCGAAAGGCCTTTTGTTGCTCATCTCGACCAGCTGAGGGCAAACTTCAACGCATCGATGGAAAAGCTGGAGGAAACGCTGCGGGCCGTCGGTCAGGGCGGTCAGGCGATCGCCGCCGGCTCCAATCAGATCCGCTCTGCTGCCGACGATCTCTCCAAGCGCACCGAGCAACAGGCAGCCTCCGTTGAAGAGACTGCCGCAGCACTTGAGGAAATCACCACCACGGTCAAAGATTCGACCCGGCGCGCGGAAGAAGCGAGTTCACTGGTCGGCCGCGCTCGCGTCGGCGCCGAGAAATCCGGCGAGGTCATGCGCGAGGCGGTTGCCGCCATGGAGGCCATTTCAAAGTCGTCGAGCGAGATCAGCAACATCATCGGTGTCATCGACGATATCGCCTTCCAGACGAACCTCCTTGCGCTCAATGCAGGGGTAGAGGCGGCGCGCGCGGGAGAGGCCGGCAAGGGCTTTGCCGTGGTCGCCCAGGAAGTGCGGGAACTGGCGCAGCGCTCCGCCAAGGCGGCCAAGGAGATCAAGGCGCTCATCTCGACATCGGGTCAGCAGGTCAACAGCGGCGTCGATCTCGTCACCAGAACCGGGCAGTCGCTCCAGCAGATCGTCAAGGAGGTCGAGGAGATCGACGGCAACGTCCGTGCGATCGTCGAAGCTGCCCGCGAACAGGCGACCGGACTGCAGGAGATCAACACCGCCGTCAACACCATCGACCAGGGGACCCAGCAGAACGCAGCGATGGTCGAGGAGTCCACGGCTGCAAGTTATAGCCTGGCCAAGGAGGTGTCGGCTTTGAACGACCTCCTCGGGCAATTCACCCTGCAGGCTGGTCGCAGCAACCAGGCGCGACCGGCGGCTGCCACGGAGCAATCAAGCCCTGCCGCTTCGCCCGCTCGTTCGTTGCGGGCGAGGATTGCCGGTGCCTTTGGAGGCTCCGGCGCATCGGCTGCCGCCGCATCCTCATGGGAAGAGTTTTGATCTCGCTCGGGCAATGCGCTCGCTGAATAATCGGCAGGCTTAAAGTCGGGAGATCGCGGTCATGTTGGCCGCGATCTTTCTTATTTTATTACAGTTGTTTAGAAAGCCATGCTCGCTGATTACCTGAAAAGCTGCATGCCCCAGTAGGAGAGCGCCGAGATGATGGCGGCGGCGGGCAGGGTGATGACCCAGGCAATGACAATATTGCCGGCGAGACCCCAGCGTACCGCCGATACGCGCCGCGCCGCGCCGACACCGATGATGGCGCCGGTGATCGTGTGCGTGGTGGAAACCGGAATGCCGAGCCATGTGGCCGCAAACAGCGTCAGCGCGCCGCCCGTCTCCGCGCAAAAACCTTGCATCGGATTGAGGCGGGTGATTTTCGAACCCATCGTGTGAACGATCCGCCAGCCGCCAAACAGCGTGCCGAGGGCCATGGCTGTCTGACAGGAAAGCACCACCCATAACGGAACATGGAAGGAGCCGCCGCTATATCCCTGTGAATACAAGAGAATTGCGATAATACCCATGGTCTTCTGCGCGTCGTTGCCGCCATGCCCCAACGAATAGAGCGACGCCGAAAAGAACTGCAATATGCGGAATGTTCTATCGACGGCGAAGGGTGTCTGGCGGACGAACAGCCATGTCACGATGAGGACCAGAAACAGCGCCAGCACAAATCCTATCAATGGCGACATGACGATTGCGCCGGCGGTCTTGAAGACGCCGAGCCAGACAATCGAGCTGACGCCGACTTTGGCGAGGCCAGCGCCGATCAGGCCACCGACCAGCGCATGCGACGAGCTGGAGGGTATGCCAAATATCCACGTGACGATGTTCCAGACAATCGCTCCGAGGAGCGCTGCGAAGATGAGGGAGGGGTCGACGATACTCGGATCGATGATGCCGGTACCAAGTGTCTCCGCCACATGCAGCCCGAAGAACAGGAAGGCGATGAAGTTGAAGAATGCGGCCCATAGCACCGCATATTGTGGCCTCAGGACACGGGTCGATACGATGGTGGCGATGGAGTTCGCCGCATCGTGAAGTCCGTTCAGAAAATCGAAGAACAAGGCGGTGGCGATGATCCCCACCAGCAGAGGAAAGGCGAGCGAGGCCTCCATCAGACGCTCTCGAGCACGATGCCGTTGATCTCGTTGGCGACGTCCTCGAAGCGATCGACGACTTTCTCCAACTCGCCATATATCTCGCTGCCGATTATATAAGCCATGGCGTTGGAGGCACCGTAATTGCGAAACAGGTCCTTCAGGCCCTGCTCGTGCAAGGCGTCTGCCTGGCCTTCCACCTTGACGATCTCTTCCGTGAGATTGCCGAGCTTGGTGACATTGGCGCCAATGCGATCTAGGAGCGGCACCGCCTCGGCGACGAGATAGGCGGCCTTGACGATGACGGCGCCCATCTGCTGCATGCCGGGATCGAAGCTTTTCTGTTCGAACAGGCGTATGGTTTTCACGGTCTTGTGCATCATGTCGATGGCGTCATCCATGGACATGATCAGGTCTTTGATGTCGCCCCGGTCGAATGGCGTGATGAAGCTTCTCCGCACCGCGAGCAGTACGTCGCGGGTGATATCGTCAGCCTGATTTTCAAGTTCGACGATCTCCCGGCATTTCGCATCGATATCCCGGCCGCCCAGCAGCTCGTTCAATGCTTCAGCCGCGCTGACGATCGTGCGCGAGTGCTGCGCGAAGAGATCGAAAAAACGATCCTCGCGCGGCATGAGTTTACGAAACCAGCCTAGCATCAAAGCTCCATGCATTCATTGTCATGAAACTGTCATAATTGACGAGGCACAGCTTGGAAAGCCGGGAGGTGTCGTTGTTCTGTGGGTATAGCTATCGTCGGCTTAACCGATCAGTCGCGTAAAAGGGGCAGGAGTTGGTCCCCTTGGCGTTTGATCTCGAGGAGGTAGGGAGTATCCGAAAGGACGAAATGCGTGATGCCCAGATCCCGGTATTTGCGTAGCGAGCGGGCAACATCTTCGGCGGAGCCCACCAGCCAGGTGGTGCCGGCACCGCCGCCGCCGTACTTGCCGGGTGCGGTGTAGAGATTGTCGTCAAGCACGTCTCCGCGTGCATTCAGATCCAGCAGCCGCCGCTGGCCGACAGCGATGGATTGCAGATGATCATTCCAGCCGGCGCCTTTGATCTTCGCCATTTCTGCAACCTTCGCCTCGGCGTCGGCCCATGCCTGTTCGGTGGTGTCACGCACCAGCGTGGTAATCCGCAATCCGAATTCCAGCGGCGGAAGATCGCGATCGAGCGTTTTGCTCAATGACTTCAGGTGCTCGATCCGCTGCCGGACGCCGTCAAGCGGCTCGCCCCAGAAAAGCTGGACATCCGCCTCAGTGGCGGAAACCCGCTCGGCTGCTTCCGAAGCGCCGCCGAAATAGAGTTTCGGATGCCGGCGCTCGCCGTTCTGTCGTATCCGTGGCGCCACGGTAGAATCGGTAACGCCGAAATGCTCGCCCTCATAGGTGACGTTTTCTTCGGTCCACAGCCGGCGAACCAGGCGCATGAATTCCTTGGTGCGGGCGTAGCGATGCGCCTGGTCGCCCTCGCTGTCGCCATAGGCCGAGAGATTGTCTTTGCCCGATACGATATTGACGCGCACGCGGCCGCCGCTCAGGTGATCCAAAGTGGCGGCTGCAGATGCGAAGTGTGCAGGGCGCCAATAGCCGGGGCGAATGGCGATCAATGGTTCGAAGCTTGTCGTGCGGACGGTAAGAGCGGCGGCGACGGTGAATGTATCGGGCCGGCCCCAGCCGGTGCCGATCAAGGCTCCCTTCCAGCCGTGATCCTCCAAGGTCTTTGCATGGCTGGTCAGCGTTTCCAGGCTGTTGTGGTTTTCGACGGCAGAATCACCACGGTGACCGGATTTGACGTCGTTGGGAATATACCAAAGAAACTCGCTGCTGCTCATGTCCAGGGGCCTGTAATGCATTGAATAGGAAATTCCCGCCGAATGCGGGCGTGATCGATACGCTTGCTATCGAGGCTTCACAGTTTGCCTTTCCATGGAACGAGAATGGCCTCGAGAATGCGGATTGCCGCCGTGAAGGCGAAGGCGCAGATTGCTATGATTCCAATACCGACGAAGACGACGTCGGTTGCGAGGAATTGCGATGCCGACATAATCATGAAGCCGATACCTCGGGTCGAGGCAATCAGCTCGGCGGCGACCAATGTACCCCAGCCGATGCCGAAGGCGATGCGGACACCGGTCAGGATCTCCGGCAAGGCCGAGGGCAGCACGATAGAGATGAAAAGCTGCAGCCGGTTCGCTCCAAGTGAACGGGCGGCGTTGACACGCTCGAGCGGAAGCGATCGTACACCGGCCTGGGCCGAGAGGCAGATTGGCGCGAACATGGCCAACACCAGGAGGGTGATTTTCGAGGTCTCGCCAATGCCAAGCCAGATGATCATCAGCGGCAGATAGGACAGCGGAGGCAAAGGCCAATAGAACTCGATCGGCGTGTCGAGAATTCCCTTCGCCCAGCGATTGAGGCCCATCAGCAACCCGACGGGAATGCCGATGACAATCGCGATCGTCGCAGCGGTGATGATGCGGATCACGCTTGCGAGGATGTGTTCGGACAGCGACGCGCCCGCATAGCCATCGCGGTAGACGACGCCGATCTGCGTCAATACTTCATCAGGTCTTGGCAGAAAAAGGTGGGATACCAGACCGAGCTTCGCGACCAGCCACCAGAGCGCAAGACAGAGTATTGCGGTGATGACGCTAATGGCAATTGTGGGCTTCCCGCCGACGCCGAAGCTCGGCATGCCGACGAGCTTCGGCCCCGCCTCGCGGGAGACGACGATCGGGCGTGCCTGGGTAATATCACTCATGCCGCGCTCCTGAAATCGTCTGCCTTGTGGAGGATGGTGCGAATTTCTTCCCGCAGATTGGTGAACTCGGGAGAGGCTACGATCGACTTGCTATCGCCGCTGGCGGCAAAACGATGCACGAAATCAAGCTCGAAACGGGCGACGACGCGGCCCGGTCGCGGCGACATGACCAGCACCTCGGTGCCGAGAAACAGCGCTTCCTCGATCGAGTGGGTTATGAAGAAAATGCGTTTGTTGGTTCGCGCCCAGACCGAGATCAGCATCTCCTGCATCTGCTCGCGCGTCAGGCTGTCGAGCGCGCCGAAAGGCTCGTCCATCAGCAGTATGTCGGGATCGGTGGCAAGAGCGCGGGCAATGCCGACGCGCTGACGCATGCCGCCGGACAGTTCATAGGTCATCGAACCGGCAAAGTCGGCCAGGCCCACCAGCCGCAATAGTTCGAGGGCGCGGTCCCGCCGTTCCCGGCGACCCAGCCCAGCGAACTGCAGACCGAGGGCAACGTTGTCGACGACTGATTTCCACGGCAGCAGTGAATCCTTCTGGAAGACGACACCGCGGTCAGCGCCGGGGCCGGACACAGGTCGGCCATCGAGCGTGATCGTTCCCTCGGAAAGCGGCAGGAAGCCGGCGATCGCGTTCAGCAGTGTGGACTTGCCGCAGCCCGATGCTCCCAGCGCCACGACGATACCGCGCTCGGGAATGTTGAACGAAACGCGATCGAGCGCGTGAACGGTGCTGCCGTCGCGCGCTGCAAAAAATACACTGGCATGATCGACTTGAAGCATGACGTCTCTCAGAAATTCGACACCGGAGCAGCGGTGGCTGCTCCGGTGTTGGGGGATCAGTTGCTGGCGCTGACGAGCGCGTCGGGTGTGACAAAGGCGCTGTAGCTTGGCAGGACTTCGGAGACTTTGCCCTGGCCCTTCAGGAAGGTCGCTGTGTCCTTCAGAATCTTCGCGGCGCCGGACTGCTCACCACCGCCGAGCCAGGCAGCGGAGGCCTGAACGTCGGGTGTCAGGAGGGTCAGGTTCTTGAGCGCTGCGGCCTGCTGATCCGCGGTGCCACCGAGAAGCTTGGCAAGGGCCTTGGTGTTGTCGCTATCTGGTCCCCATGCCGCCTTGTCGGCTGCGAAGGAGGCGTAGTACTTGTTGATCACCGAAGCGAAGGCCTTCAGGAACTGCGGGTCACTTGCGGCGAATTTCGAGGTCGCGACCCAGGCGGAAAAGGTCGGCGCGCCCTTGTCGGCGACATCCTTGGAAGTCACGAGCACCTTGCCGCCCTTCTTGAGTTCGGTCAGCGCCGGATCCCAGACGAAGCCGCCGTCAATGTCACCGCGATTGTAGCTGGCGACGATTTCAGGCTGCGGGATGGCGAAGACCTGCACGTCCTTTTCGGTCAGGCCGAGAGACTTGATGAGCGCGAGCAGCTGGTAATGGTCGGTGGAGACCGGTGCTGCCGCAAGCTTCTTGCCCTTGAGATCGGCAAGCGTGTTGATGCCCGAGCCGTTGCGCACCACAAGCGCTTCATCGATGCCCGAGATCGACGACAGATAGAAGGCCTTGACCTCGAGACCCCGCGATGCGGCGGCCGCAAACGGGCTTGAGCCGACATAACCGATCTGGACGTCGCCAGAGGCGATGGCTGCAAAGATCTCCGCGCCGGAGTTGAACTTGCGGAAATCGATCTCGTATCCGGTTGCCTTGGCGAAATCGCCGTTGGCGATACCGACGGAGGATGGCAGCGCGTCCGTCTGATAGCCGACGACGACTTTCTTGTCGGCGGCAGAGGCTGCCGTCGAAATGCTGGCGAGACCGACGACGGCCGCAGCGATCAGAGTCTTGAGGTTCATGTTTGTCCCTTTGGCCGGATCATGTTGTCCGGCGGCTTCCTGAGTTCGATGGCTTGAACCTAGAGAAGAAGGGTGCAAGAGCGATAGAAATAACAAACTATTTTTATAGACTATAAGCGGAATTGTTTGTCTAAAATGGCTAAGGCTGCAGCGTTGGCATCTTGCCGGAAGCAAAAATGGCGCGGCGCAAGCCAGTAGAAATCGAGGGAGACAGGAGCGGCCGGCTCCCTTGAAAGCCGGCCACTCCATGATGGTTTGCGATACTAGTCCTGGGGAAAGTCGGTGCTGAGGGTAACGTCCTTCCAGGCTTCGAAGTTCTTCTGAAGGGCTGCCAGGCGCGACTCGGCAAGCCGGTAGGCGTCGGAGCCAAGCAGCAGCCGCAGCGGCGGTTCGGCTGAATCGACGGCCTTGATGATCGCGGCGACGCCGCGGGCAGGGTCGCCACGCTGCTTGCCGGAATATTCATGGGCGGCCTTTCGGCGTGCGCCTGCCGTTTCGGCATAATCGTCGATAATCGTCTTGGACTCGACCATTGACCGGCCGGCCCAATCCGTCCGGAACCCGCCGGGCTCGACGATGGTCACCTTGATCCCAAGGGGAGCGACCTCCTGCGACAGCGATTCCGAGAAGCCCTCAACGGCAAACTTGCTGGCATGATAGTAGCCAGTGGCCGGGAAGGCCATCAGGCCGCCGATAGACGACACATTGATGATGTGACCGGCGCGCCTGGCCCGCATGCCCGCCAACACGCGCCTTGTGACCGCATATAGTCCGAAGACGTTTGTCTCGAACTGGCGCCGGATTTCAGCATCCTCGCCCTCTTCAATGGCAGAGAAGTAGCCATAGCCGGCATTGTTGACGAGCACGTCGATGCGCCCAAAGTGAGCTTCGGCGTCGGAGACTGCCTTCTCGATTGCCGCCCCGCTCGTAACATTCAGCGGAAGTGTGATGGCCCGGCCTGGATGCTTGCTCGCAAGCTCGTCAAGGCTTTCGGGCCGCCGTGCGGTTAGCACAGCGCTGTCGCCGCGGTCGAGGACCTGCTTGGCGAGTTCGTGGCCGAGTCCTGTGGAGCAGCCGGTGATGAACCAAATCTTTTCGGACATCGTGCAATACCTTTCCTATTTCGAACATGTTGCCAATCGTCGGTGCAGGGCCAGGTGATGCAGACATCCGCCTGCGGAGCACTTGACCTGCCAACCCTTGATCAGCACACGCAACGGAATTTGGTCGCTTTGGCGTCTTTAAACTACGGCGATCATGCCAATATTTTGCACGATCCTACCAAGGTTGGTGGGGAGGGACTTTTCAGGGCTTCGGCGTCGTGTCAGGTTCGTTTCAAAGGATATGCATCATGAAACAACTTCTGGACACCATGTGCGACGTCGTCGAGCGCCACGCCCATGTGCCGCGCTACCCGACCGTCGTTCCCGGCCTGACGCTCTATCAGATGAGCACGAGCGTTCATCCCATACATGCGCTGTACAATCCGCGTGTTTGCATCATCTTGCGGGGTGGCAAGACGGTCAGCCTCGGCGAGGAGCCCTTCTACGCTGATCCATCGACTTTTCTTCTTGTCACTGCCGATCTGCCCGTCGCTTCCCGTGTGTTCAGTGCCGACGACGGGCGCTCCCATCTGGCGCTTACGATGGACCTGGATCGCGCGCTGCTGGCCGAGGTCCTGCAGTGCCTCCCGACGCGTCAGGTGTCAGCCAGCCCATTGGCGGGTGTCATCGCCGCACCGCTGGAGAGCGCATTGCTCGAGCCGTTTGCAAGGCTCATGTCCCTGCTTGATCACCCAGACGAAATCGATTTTCTCAGACCGTTGATTGTCCAGGAAATCCATTATCGTCTTGCTCGAAGCGGACTTGGCGACGTCCTTGCGCTGTTCGCCTTCGCCGGCTCCCATCTTTGGCAAATCAGCAAGGCAACAAGCTGGATCAAGGCCAATTACAAAGAGCCGATGAGCATCGAAGACCTGGCGGATCTTGCGGGAATGAGCGTCACCTCGTTCCACCGCCATTTTAAGGCGATTACTCTGATGTCGCCGTTCCAGTATCGCACCCAGGTGCGGTTGCAGGAGGCGAGGCGCATCTTGCTTTCGGAGCGGCTTACGGCCGGAATTGCCGGCGTCATGGTCGGATATGACAGCCAGTCCCAGTTCAGCCGTGACTATAAGCGGATGTTTGGAGCACCGCCGGGCTCGGACACAGCCCGTCTCATGGGCGCGGTTTGAGGCCGCGGTAGCAGGCAAGGCGCCGGAAATACCGGCGATTGCTTGTCATAAGGCCGTGTCATTTTCCGGCCGCGTGCCCTTTGTATCGCCCCATTCACTACTTTACTCGACTGCCGATTTTTTCCGCATCTGCATGAAGAAAAAGAAAGCTGTTTCTTAAATTCCTTAAAATCTATGCTTTTTATAGACTATGGCGACAATGGTCGGCATTGGTTGCAATTATGGATGAAATGAAACGGCATGTCCTATCTTCTCAGCCTTCTCGACAAGAGCCCGATCGAGCAGGGCCTTGGCGCTAGCGACGCGCTTAGCGCCACAACGCGATTGGCGGTCAGAGCCGAAGAGCTCGGTTATCATCGCTTCTGGGTTGCCGAGCATCACAACATGGCAAACCTCGCGAGTTCGGCGCCTGAAGTGCTGATCGCCTATCTTCTTGCCAGAACCTCGAAGATCCGCATCGGCTCCGGCGGCGTCATGCTGCAGCACTACAGCGCCTATAAGGTCGCCGAGGCCTTCAATCTTCTGGCGTCGCTCGCGCCCGGCCGCATCGATCTTGGTGTCGGCAAGGCGCCCGGTGGCTTTCCACTCTCAACACGCGCATTGCAGATCGGCATCGATCCGGAGAAGAAGCCGGGCTTTGCCGAGCAGCTGTCCGATCTGAACCGTTATCTCGCGGCCGACCCTCAATCCGACGGCGCGCTGGCGACACCGTTTCCGCCTCGCGCAGCGGAGCGTTTTCTCCTCGGTGCCAGCGTCGAGAGCGCCGAGCTTGCGGCGGAGAAGGGCTGGACGTTAGTTTTCGCGGGCCATCTGAACGGCGATCCCGAAAATCTGAAACGAACCTTCGAGGCATACGGGCGTGCGACGGGTGGCAAGGTTCCGATCCTGGCGCTCGCTGCCTTTGCTGCTGAAAGCGAGGCCTATGCCCGCGAGCGCGTTGGCCAGCTTCGCATCGTCAAGCTTTTCCTGCCCAACGGCCAGAGCGTCAATGTCGGCAGCCTGGAGCAGGCGGCTGAATTCGCTCGTCAGGCTGGCGTCACGGACTATCGCACTGAAGAGAAGGTGCCGAGCGTGCTGCACGGCACGGCGGCACAGATCCGTGACGAACTCGATGCGCTGCACCGCCGCTACGGTGTCGAGGAGTTCGTCCTCGACGCGCCGGCGCTGACGGCGGCGGAACGGCTCACCTCAATTGAACTGCTCGCCAAAGAGCGGCTTTCCCTCGTCGCCTGAACAGCCTGTCCCAGGAGGACCAATCATGGCTCAAAAACACGTCACTTTCGGTATCATGCTGCAAGGCCCGGGCGGCCACATGAATGCCTGGAAGCACCCGAGCGTCCCGGCTGATGCCAGCACCAATCTCAACTTTTTCGTCAAGACGGCGCGCAAGGCGGAAGAAGCCGGCATCGCCTTCGCTTTCGTCGCCGACGGGCTTTACATCAACGAGCAGTCGATCCCGCATTTCCTCAACCGCTTCGAGCCGCTGACGATCCTGTCCGCGCTGGCCGCCTTTACGACGAAGCTCGGTCTGGTCGGCACGGTCTCCACCTCTTACAGCGATCCCTTCACCATCGCCCGACAGTTCGCGTCGCTCGATCTGATCAGCGGCGGCCGCGCCGGCTGGAATGCCGTGACCTCGCCGCTCGAAGGCTCCGGTCGCAACTACAGCCGCGAGCATCCCGAGCATGAGCTGCGCTACGAGATCGCCGACGAATATCTCGATGCCACCAAGGGCCTGTGGGACTCCTGGGATGACGATGCCTTCCCTCGCGATCGCGAAACGGGCGTTTATGCCGACAAGGCCAAGCTGCATCGCCTGAACCACAAGGGGCGCTTCTTCCGGATCGAAGGACCGCTGAATATCGGCCGATCGAAGCAGGGTCAGCCTGTGGTGTTCCAGGCCGGTGCATCCGATTCCGGCATTCGTCTTGCCGGCAAGCATGCCGATGCCGTCTTTACCAATGGCGGTCCGCTTGAGGATGCCAAGGTCTTCTACAAGCAGGTCAAGCAGAGTGCGATCGCCCATGGCCGTAGTGCTGCCGAGGTCGGCATTTTCCCCGGCATCGGCCCGATCGTCGGCGCGACGCAGGAGGAGGCGGAGGCCAAGTACCAGGCAATCCGCAACCTCGTCACGATAGAAGAGGCGCTGGCCTATCTCGGCCGCTTCTTCGATCATCATGATTTCAGCGCCTATCCGCTGGACGAGCCTTTCCCGGATCTCGGCGATATCGGCCGCAATAACTTCCGCGCCACGACCGACCGTATCAAGAAGACTGCGCGGGAAAAGGGGCTGACCCTTCGCGAAGTGGCGCTCGACGCCGCAACGCCGCGCACCGCCTTCATCGGAACTGCCGACCATATCGCCGATGAGATCATCCGCTGGGTGGATCAGGAAGGCGCTGACGGTTTCATCCTCGGTTTCCCCGTCATCGGAGAAGGCTTCGACGATTTCGCCAAGCATGTCCTGCCGATCCTGACGAGCCGTGGCTATTTCGATCCGGAGCTGAAGGGCGAGACGCTGCGGGATCATCTCGGCCTGCCGTTCCGCGAGAGCCGCCATGCCGAGCAATCCGATCATATCGAACCTGCAAAGGCCGTTGGCGCCTGAGCCCGGATTGTTCCCCCATGAACGCCATCGTCGATACTGCTTCCCTCAATGACCCCGTCGAGACAGGGATCGCCGTCTATCTCGACGAGATCATCGCGCTGCGACACGATCTGCATCAATATCCCGAGCTGGCATTTCAGGAACACCGCACCTCCAAGCGAGTGGCATCGCTCCTGACTGACTGGGGCTATGAAGTCGAGACGGGCATTGCCGGAACCGGCGTTGTCGCCACCCTGAAGCGGGGCGATGGGCAGCGCAGTCTCGGTATTCGTGCCGATATGGATGCCCTGCCGATTGATGAGGCGACCGGGCTTGACTATGCCAGCAGCAATCCCGGCGTCATGCATGCCTGCGGCCATGACGGGCATACCTCGATCCTGCTCGCTGCTGCCCGCTACCTCGCCGAGAGCAGCCAATTCAACGGCACGCTGCGGCTGATCTTCCAGCCGGCCGAAGAGATCGGTGCGGGCGCCCGCAAGATGCTGTCCGAGAGGCTTTTCGATCGCTTTCCGGTCGATGCCATCTTTGGCCTCCACAATTGGCCCGGTGTTCCCGAAGGGCAATTCGGCTTCGTTGCCGGTCCTGCCATGGCCTCGGTCGACCAGGCGGTCATCAAGATCGTTGGCAAGGGCGGTCACGGCGCTGAACCGCATCGGGCCGTCGACCCCGTGCTGGCGTCGGCGTCTTTCATCACGGCTCTGCAAAGCGTGGTCTCGCGCAATATCGATCCGCAGGACATGGCCGTGGCGACGGTGGGCTCGATCCATGCTGGCTCGGCATCGAACGTCATTCCGGAAAGCGTCGAGCTGAAGCTCACCATGCGCGCCTTCAGCGAAGGGGTGCGCATAAAGCTTCAGGAGCGCATTCCGGCACTCGCCCGTGCGCAGGCCGAAAGCTTCGGCGCGGTGGCTGAGGTCAACTATCGCCTGGGCTTTCCGGCTCTGGTCAACCACGCCGATGAAACCGCTTTTGCCCGCAGCGTTGCCGTACAGGCGCTTGGCCCGGCGGCAGTCGAGGCGGATTTCCGGCCGCGCACGGCAAGCGAGGACTTTGCCTACCTGCTCGAAGCCAAGCCCGGCAGCTACCTCTTCGTCGGCAATGGCGACAGTGCTCCGTTGCACAGTGCCCATTACAATTTCAACGACGCCATCATCGCGCCCGCCGCCCGCTACTGGGTGCGGCTCGCCGAAACCTTCCTTGCGGATGACAACAGGTGACGAACGACATGAGCGACACGTTTCTCTATACGACCACGCTCGACCCGCGCGCCAAGCCGCTGATCGACGAATTGATTTTCGAATATGACAGCCGCTACGGCACCTATTTCAACGCCGAAGGTGCTGCCGCCGAACTGAACCGCTATCCGCCGGAAGCCTTCGCGCCGCCGAACGGCAATTTCCTGCTTCTCCTAAGGGACGGCGAGACGATCGGCGGCGGCGCGTTCAAGCGCTATGACGAACGGACCGCCGAGTTCAAGCGCATCTGGACGCGGCATGATCTGCGGCGTCAGGGGTTGGCGCGCAAGCTCCTGGTCGAGCTGGAACTGCAGGCCGCCAGGCAAGGTTATGAGCGCATCTACCTGACGACCGGTTTTCGCCAGCCGGAGGCCGTCGGCCTCTATCTGACCAACGGCTATGCCGCTCTCTTCGACACATCGGTCGATCCTGAAATCTACAAGAGCCTGCCTTTCGAGAAGGACGTCAGCCATCTGGCGCCGTCTTATTCCGTCGAGACCTCCGGCTCACCGCCGCGACTGGCCGCGGCCGGACGCTGACGGCGGATCGAAGCAACAATAATCATAGGGGCAAGCATCATGGCACTGACAACGGATTTCGCCGGTATCGATCCCGCCGCCGGAAGCAACGAGACGAAGACCGATTATGCGCGCTATCGCATCGTGCCGGCGCGCCATCCCTGGCGCACGGCGGGTACGATATTCGCCGCCTTCGTTCTTGCAGCCGTCCTCTATTCCACCTTCACCAATCCCCGATGGGGCTGGGGCGTCTTCGCCGAGTGGTTCTTTGCCGAGCCGGTGCTCGTGGGCCTCGGCAGGACGCTGCTTCTGACGGCACTTGCTGCCGTCTCCGGCTCCATCCTCGGCACGGCGCTGGCTCTGGCGCGCGTCTCGAAATCGCCGCTGCTGTCCAGTCTGTCCTGGGGCTATATCTGGCTGCTGCGCTCGATCCCGATGATCGTGCTGCTGCTCGTGCTCAACAATCTCGGCTATCTCTATGAGACGATCACCATCGGCGTGCCCTTCACCGACAAGGTGTTGTTCGACTATCCGACAACGCAGCTTCTGACGCCGTTTGCGGCGGCCTTTCTCGGGTTGACGCTGAACCAATCGGCCTTCTTCGCCGAAATCGTTCGCGGCGGCATCCTGTCGGTCGACCAGGGGCAGCTGGAAGCGGCCGCCGCGCTCGGCCTGTCGCGACGCCGCCAGGCATTTCGCATCGTTCTGCCGCAGGCCATGCGCTCCATTCTTCCCACAGGCTTCAACGAGATCATCGGTCTCGCCAAGAGCACGTCGATGGTCTACGTGCTGGCCTTGCCGGAACTCTTCTACACAGTGCAGGTGATCTATCGCCGCAATCTGGAAGTCATTCCGCTGCTGATGGTAGCGACCGTCTGGTATCTCGTCATCATGACGGTTCTGTCGATCGCCCAGCACTATATCGAGCGCTACTTTTCCCGCGGCGCTCTGCGCAATCCGACCCCATTGCCATTCCAGGCCTTCTTCCAGCGTTTCCGCCGCCCGCTGCCTGTCGTTGCCGCCGGTGCTGGGGTGGACAATGGAAGGCTTGCCGCTTTCCGGAGCGTGACGGATCTTCGCGCCAAGGGCGGCGCGGTGCGTATTCATGGTATATCGAAGAGCTTTGGCACGCTGAAAGTGCTTGACGATATCGAGCTCAGCCTGCCGGCCGGAAGCGTGACCGCCATTATCGGCCCGTCGGGCTCAGGAAAGTCGACGCTGCTGCGCTCCATCAACCATCTGGAACGTGTCGACAGCGGCTTCATCTCGGTGGATGGCGAGCTTGTCGGCTACACCCAAAAGGGCGAGGTGCTCTACGAGCTGAAGGAGAAGGACATCCTGAAGCGCCGGACTGATATCGGCATGGTCTTCCAGAGCTTCAATCTGTTCCCGCATCTGACCGTGCTGGAAAACCTCATCGAGGCGCCGATCCAGGTGCGCGGGTTGAGCCGGGAGGAGGCGGTGGCCTATGCGCAGGAATTGCTCGCCCGCGTCGGCCTCAGCGACAAGATCGATGCCTATCCTCGCCAGCTTTCCGGCGGCCAGCAGCAGCGCGTCGCCATCGCCCGGGCTTTGGCATTGCGGCCGAAGGTGCTGCTGTTCGATGAGCCGACCTCGGCACTTGACCCGGAACTCGTCGGCGAAGTGCTCGACGTGATCAAGGAGCTTGCCCGCACCGGGACGACATTGGTCATTGTCACCCACGAGATAGGCTTTGCCCGAGAGGTTGCCGATACCGTCGTCTTCATGGAAGGCGGCCACATTATCGAGGCGGGATCGCCGACGCAGATCATCAATGATGCGAGGCATCCGCGCACGCGCGAATTCCTCGCCAAGGTTCTCTAGCAGACACAAGCTGGTGAAAAATGCCGGGCCGTGACGGGTACTCGGAAGACAACGACAACAATAACAACCTTAGGATGAATTGGAGAAGGGAAATGACATTCTTTAATAGAGCGAAGTACATGCTGGCAGGGGTCGTCACCGCTGTGGTGATGAGCGGCGCGGTCGCCAATGCGGCCGAGAAATTCAATCTGAGCCCGGACACGTCCAATCGCGTAAGGGCGGAGAAGGATGACGCGGCGATCAAGGCGATCGCACCCGGCTTCAAGTTCGTCAATCCCGGCAAATTCACGGTGGCTATAAATGCCTGGGATCCGCCGATCGCTACTTACGCCACGGATGCCAAGACCGTTGTCGGCGCCGATCCGGATATCGCACAGCTGCTCGCCGATTCCCTTGGTCTTCAGCTCGAGCTGGTGCCTGTTGCATGGGAAGACTGGCCGCTCGGCGTCTCCTCCGGCAAATATGATGCGGTCATCTCCAACGTAACGGTGACTGAAGAGCGCAAGCTGAAATTCGACTTCTCCACCTATCGTCGTGATGTGCTCGGCTTCTATGTGAGGGCCGACAGCAAGATCACCGAGATCAAGGAGCCCAAGGATGTCGCGGGTCTGAAGGTGATCACCGGAGCCGGCACCAACCAGGAGAAGATCATTCTCGAATGGGATCGCCAGAACGTAGCCGCCGGCCTCAAGCCGATCGACATACAGTACTATGACGACCGCGCCGCCGCCGATCTGGCCCTGCAATCGGGTCGCGCCGATGTTGAGTTCAATCCGAATGCGACGCAGGCCTATAAAGCCGCCATCAACGGCACCAGGAAGCTCGTCGGCACCGTTTCGGGCGGTTGGCCGATCACGGCTGAAATCGCCGTCACGACGAAGAAGGGCGCCGGCCTCGCCGATGCTCTGACGCTCGCCATCAATGATCGGATCAAGGACGGCAAATATGCGGAAGTGCTGAAGCACTGGAGCCTGAGCGCCGAAGCAGTCGATCAATCCAAGACCAACCCTGCGGGCCTGCCGAAAAGCGGTTCGTAAAGTTGGTCGAGCGGACCGGCGCCGGTGGGGCCCGCGTCGGTCCGCTCCCATTTTCTGCCATGGAGATACAGTGCTCGTGACGATCCTTCCTACCTTTAGAACCATGCTTGCCGCTGTGACCGCAGTCACCTTGATCGGGTTCAGTCCTGCAAAGGCGGCTGCCGATTTCGATCTCAGTCCGGAGCAGCCCGGTCGTGTCCACGCGGCAAAGAATGATGCTGCGGTTGCTGCGATCCCCAAGGATTTCAAGTTCGTAACACCGGGCACATTCACCGTGGCGGTCGCGCCCGGCGGACCGCCGCTTGCGACCTACGCGACCGACGCCAGGACCGTGGTCGGCGCCGATCCGGACTATGCCTATGCCGTTGCCGATGCGCTCGGCCTGAAGCTGGAACTCGTTCCCGTCGCCTGGATCGACTGGCCGCTCGGGCTGACCTCGGGCAAGTACGATGCCGTCATCTCCAATGTCGGCGTAACAGAGCAGCGCAAGGAGAAGTTCGATTTCTCCACCTATCGCCAGGGCCTGCACGGCTTCTTCGTCAAGACCGACAGCAAGGTGACCTCGATCAAGGAGCCCAAGGATGCAGCCGGCCTCAGGTTCATCGTCGGCGCGGGTACCAATCAGGAGCGGATCCTGCTGAAATGGAGCGACGAGGATGTGGCCGCCGGCCTGAAGCCGCTCGAACTGCAATATTATGACGATGATGCGGCGAGCCTTCTCGCCCTCCAGTCCGGCCGCGCCGACGTCATCGTGCAGCCGCATGCACAGCTGGTCTACATCGCCGCCCGAGACAAGAACATCAGACGCGTCGGCACCTTGAGTGCCGGCTGGCCGGATCGGTCCGATGTCGCCATCACCACCCGCAAGGGCAGTGGTCTTGCTGGTGCGCTCACCGTTGCCACCAACGGGCTGATCAAGGACGGCACCTATGCCCGCATTCTGGATCACTGGCATCTGGCCGAGGAAGCCTTGCCGAAGTCGGAAACCAATCCGCCCGGCCTGCCGAAATATTGAGGAGACAGCCGAATGAGCCTTCCAGCCCCATCGATCAGCCATATCGGCTTTCTGACACCAGGCAACTATCCGGATGAAGATCCGTTGGCAGGTCTGGAGCAGACCCTGCAGCTTCTTGAGCATGGCGAACACAAGGGTTTCGACAGTGCCTGGGTGCGCCAGCGGCATCTCGAGCCCGGCATCTCCTCGGCCAGCGCCTTCCTTGCGGCGGCGACGCAGCGGACCCGCCATATCGAGCTTGGAACCGCCGTCATTCCGATCGGCTATGAGAGCCCCTATCGCCTTGCGGAAGACCTTGCCACGGTGGATGTCCTGTCGCGCGGGCGGTTGAATATCGGCTTGAGCGCCGGTCGCCCCTTGCATGCCGATCTCATTGGCCCGCTTGCCTTCGATGGCGACTGGGAAAGCCACGACTTCTCGCACCAGAGGGTACTGCGCTTTGCCGACAATCTGCGAGGTACCTACATCGGTGATAACCAAACGGTCATCAAGACGCCCTTCGGTCCGCAGCGGCCGCGTCTGCAGCCCTATGCGAAGGGGCTGATCGATCGCATCTGGTATGGCGG
Organism: Rhizobium sp. A22-96; assembly: GCF_053521805.1. Taxonomy (NCBI): domain Bacteria; kingdom Pseudomonadati; phylum Pseudomonadota; class Alphaproteobacteria; order Hyphomicrobiales; family Rhizobiaceae; genus Rhizobium; species Rhizobium sp. A22-96. Next base: position 416,158 of record NZ_JBNWDQ010000001.1, on the reverse strand, counting down.
CGGTTCATTGCGTTCGGCGGCCTGGGCCGGCAAGAACGGCTTCAATCTTCTGATTGGCAACGTGACGACGGGCGAAGAGACGAATAATTTCTTCCTGGCGCAATCGCGGCAGCTCGAAACCTATCGTGCCTCCGGCGGCGAGACGCGGCGAGTGGCGCTCGGCCGGGTCATCGTTCCGTTCGACAGTGCCGATGCCGTGACGCGCAAGCGCTATACCGACTATGCCGCCGGCCGCTACGAACGCACGCTTTCACCGCAGGGGGAACGGCGCACATTGTTTGCGCGGGACATCGTAGGCACATCGGAGCAGATCCTGGAACGTCTCCATGCCGATCCGATCCTGCCCTATGTCAGCGAATTCCGGCTGGAGTTGCCTTACGAATTCCATGATGAGGAATACCGGCAGATCCTTCATGATTTCGTGACATCAATCGCACCGGATTTGGGATGGAAGGCCGCGCCAATCTTGCACCGGGCGGCATCCTGATAGTCCAAGGGTCTTATGTTTAAGAGAGCGGATCGGCGAGAATATTCGTCGATCCGTTTTCCGGGTGGCCCGCCACTTGATCAGATCGGAATGGCGACCGGGTGGCCTGAGGCAGGGTGCTGGATAATGTGCATGTCGACACCATAGATGGCACGCAGCGCCTCGGTGGTGAGGATGTCGTCCGGCGGGCCGTTGGCGATGATCCGGCCTGAGTGCAGGGCAATGATGTGGTCGCAGAAGCGCGCGGCCATGTTGACGTCGTGCAGCACGACCACCACGCCGAGGCCTCTGGCGTGGCTCAGGCTTTGCACCAGCGACAGCACCTCGATCTGATGGGCGACATCGAGCGCCGAGATCGGCTCGTCGAGCAGCAGGCATTCGGCGTCCTGGGCAACCAGCATCGCAAGCCAGACGCGCTGGCGCTCGCCGCCCGAGAGCGTGTCGACGAGCCGGTCGGCCATGCCCGCGACGTCGGTCAGCTTCATGGCTTCCTCGACCTTGTCGCGGTCGGTCTGGCCGAAGCGGCCAAGCGCGCCGTGCCAGGGATAGCGTCCGAGTGCCACCAGCTCACGCACCAACATGCCGGCGGCGGCCGGCGTAGCCTGGGGCAGATAGGCGACCTTGCGGGCGAAGGGGCGATCGCCCCATTCCGTCAGCGGCTTGCCCTCGAAGCGGATGGTACCGGCGGCTGGAGGCTGCTGGCGTGCGAGCAGCTTGAGCAACGTCGATTTTCCGGAGCCGTTATGGCCGATGAGGCCGACGATCTGCCGAGGTGCGAGCGTCAGCGTAAGCGGCTGTAGCAACGTGCGACCGGCGACGGCAAAGGAGACCTCGTCGAGCCGAAAAAGATCTTCGCCACCCATTGCCGAAACGTCGACAGGAGGCACAATGCGGGCTTCGGAGCCACTGGTCATCATCATTCATAGTCCTTCGTCTCTTCGTACCGTGCGACCCGCTGGCGGATACTCGAAGGTACGCTCACGTCCTACCAAGATATGCGTCCGTATTGCTATAGGTATTCTTGAGCCTAATGCACTTGTTTTCGCATCAGCCAGAGAAAATAGGGACCGCCAATCAGCGTTGCGACGATGCCGACCGGCAGCTGGTTCGGAAAAAGCGCGACGCGCCCGATGAAATCAGCGCATGTCGTGATGGCGGCTCCGGTCAAAGCGGCGGCGATCATATGCGGAAGCGCGCGTTGGAAGCCGAGCGTTCGCGCAATATGCGGCGCCATCAGGCCGACGAAGCTCAAGGGGCCGATGAGCAAGGTTGCTGCCGCGGCAGAGACGGCCGAGAGCAGCAGAAGTGCCGCCCGGCTTGTCGATGTGCTGAGGCCAAGCGCTTTCGAGGACGCAGCGCCCAGCGGCAGCAGATCGAGCCAGCGGGTAAAGAATGGCGCGATCAGCAATATGATGGCAGCAACGGTGACTGCGATCGTCGCCTGCATCGGGGTCGTGCTGTAGGTCGAACCCGCCATCCACTGCATGACCCCGAAAACCTTTGGCAGTCCGGTGCCGAGCAGCACAGCGATCAGCGCGGCGAAAGCGGTGTTGATCGCGATGCCGAAAAGCAGCACATGGTCGGGATTGTAACGGCTGCGATACCCCATCAGCAGCACGGCAATCAGGCTGACGATTGCGCCGGCAGCCGCAGCGGCGAGCTGTGTGAGTGGCGTAAAGCTTGGCGCAAGCAGGATCAGCAGCAGGATGCCGAGGGCGGCGCCCGTGCTGACGCCGATGACTTCGGGGCTTGCCATCGGATTGCTCGTCATGCGCTGGATGATCGTTCCCGAGAGCGCGAAGAGAATGCCGGCGGAAGCAGCGGCCGCCAAGCGCGGCAGACGCCAGATCAATAGCGATTGCATCTGTGATGGCGATGCGAAGCTCCAGCCATCCAGCGACGGGCCGAGAGACAGCGAAACCCAGATCACCACAAACAGCACGGCTGCTGTGATTGCGAGGTAGAGAAGGGGGCGATGGTTGCGATTCTCGGCGATTGGCGCGGTGGGTGTTTCCACGACAGGCAGGCGCCTCAGGAAGATGGCAATAAGGGGGGCGCCGAGAAGACCTGTTGCCGCACCGGCTGGAATTTCGCGCATGAAACGCGCGGCCTGCTGCAGCGCCTCGTCGGCGGCAAGCAGCAGGACCGCGCCGATCAGGATGCTGGCGACCATGCGATGCGGCAATCTGCGAGCGCCCGCCGCGCGCGCGATAAATGGCGCGGCAAACCCGACGAAGCCGATGACGCCGACGGCGCTGACAGTGAAGGCGGCCAGCACGACGGCGAGGACGATCGATAGCAGACGCACGTAAAAGAGCGGCAGGCCAAGCGATCTAGCGCCTTCGTCGTTGAGCGACAGCAGTTCCAGCGGCCGTGTCAGAAATGCAGCCGCGACGCAACCGAACAGCGTGTAGGGAAACAGGCGTGAAACCGCGGACCAATCATTCTGCGTCAGCGAGCCGCTGGCCCAGACAAATAGTCCGGTCATGCCCAGGCTGTAGGATAGGCTGACGGCGGCCGAGACTGCCCCACATACGAAAGTGACAACGAGACCGGCGAGGATCAGCGCCACCGGTGAAAGGCGATGAGGCCATGCAATCAGGAAAACGAGCGCGAAGGCCACCAGCCCGCCGGCGAGAGCAATCAGCTCGCGCACCGACAATGCCAGGGCGGGGAACCAAAGGGTCGTAAGCGCCAGTGCAAGATAGGCACCGGCCGAAACGCCGAGCGTCGATGGATCGGCAAGCGGCGTGCGCAGTACCTGCTGGAAGATCGTGCCCGACAGTCCAAGCGCGCCGCCGGCGACAAGCGCAATCAGGAAGCGCGGCAGCACGCTGTCGTGAACGAGAATCTGCACATAGGAATTGAGATCGGGATTGGCGGCTACCTGCCACCAATCATGCACAGGCAACAGTTCCGACAGCCGCATTGCGGCGGAAACGAGAGCGGCCAAAAACAGGGCTAGGATGATCGCGGCCGGACCTGGACGAAGCTTGTCTTGTACCAGCATCACGGCGTTTCCTTACCATTGTCGCTCAACGCGGTAGTAAGCAGACGCGCGAAACGGGACGCGGATGGCAATCCGCCGGAGCCCAGCACGGTGGGCATGGCGCGCAATCGCCCCTCGCGGACAAAGGGGAAGGTTCGCCATAGACGATTTTCTGTCAAGCGGCTCGCCATTCCCGGTGCGAGCGGACTATCGATCAGAACCATAGTGGCGTCGTCGTAGGCTCCAAGCTTTTCCAACCCGACGATGATGAATTCACCTGATATATTCGGCTCGGCGAGCGGCAAGCCGATACGCCGCAGCACACCACCATAAAGACTGTTGGGGCCGAAGAGGCTGACATGCCGGTTATCAAGCGGGCTTGCCAGCAGCACCGGCCGCCCTGCGTAGCCCGAGAGACGTTGACCGGCCGTGTTCAGCTCGGCGCGCGTGGATTCAACGAGGCGCAAACCTGAATCGTGGATGCCGATCCTGTCGGCAAGGCCGAGTGTCCCCCGCTCGGCGATTTCCAGAACGTCCGGTGCGGGCTGGAACAATAGATCACCATAGACAGGCGCGATGCGCTGAAGCATTGGTGCTGCCTGCTGCAAGATGGGTGTGGTGACGATCAGGCTAGGAGCAAGCGCCAGCAACACCTCGAAATTCGGCGTAAACAACAGACCGACATCGACGACGGAAGCCGGCAGGACGGGGTCGACGACATAGCGATCACACCAGCCTGGTGCGGGCACGCCGATCGGCACAATGCCCAGCGCCATCAGCGTCGCGGCAATGCCCCAGTCCAATGCTGCTATGCGTGGGGTGTCTGCGGCTGGTGTATCGGGCAGACCGGCTGCCCGTAAGGATGTGCCGCCGACCCACGTGGCCGCGAGACCTGCCAGCACCGCGCGTCGCCCGATGCCGGCCATGGAGCCCTTTGCTTCTCTCGTCACCATTTGTACCCGAGCGTGGCGAAGACGGTGCGGCGCATGCCGTACACGCAACCTGCCGCGGTGCAATCGCTGATGAAGTGCTTGTCGAACAGGTTCGATACGTTCAAGGCAAATGTCGCTCCACGCATCTCGTTTGAGAGCTTTCCGAGATCGTAGTTCACCGCCGCATCGAATACCACATGGTCGGGTATCTTCACGGCGTTGGCATTGGTGACGTAACGGCTGCCGATATAGCGGACGCCAAAACCCAGGCCCAGCCCGTCGCCCGTTCCATCCTGGAATTTGTAGTCGGCCCATAGCGATGCGGTATTGGCGGGCAGATTGGCGATGCGGTTGCCTGCCGTGCCGTCGCTCGCCTTCAGGATTTCGTTGCTAAGGTAGGCGTAGGATGCGGTCAGGTTGAGCTCGTCATTGATGCTGGCAACGCCGGAGATCTGACCGCCCCGGCTTCTGACCTCTCCGACCTGAGTCTGAACAACGGGTGTCGTCAGGGTGTTGGTCAGGTAGTTCTGCTGCGTCAGGTCGTAGAGCGACGCGGTGATGAAGCTGTCATAGCCTGTCGGCTGGTATTTGAAGCCGACCTCGTACTGATCGCCGGTCGTCGGCTTGAAGGGGTCTCCCGAGGCGTTGACGCCGATCGTGGGGTTGAAGGAGGTTGCATAGCTCGCATAGGGCGCGAAGCCGTTGTCGAAGAGGTAGGTCAGGCCGGCGCGCCAGGTGAAGGCATGGTCGTTCTGATCGGTAGTCGCGTTTTTCAGGTAGTTGTCGCTGTCGGTCGAAGCCCAATCCTGGCGAGCGGACAATAGCAGCGCCCAATTATCAAGCTTGAGCTGATCCTGCGCATAGATGCCGAACTGCTGCTGTCTCTGGCTGGCATTCTGGAAAATGGGGGGAAGCTTCACGGCCTGCGTGTAGTCGAGATTGTCGAGATCGAGTGACGGGCCTGCGCCATAATGGGTGAGATTGTTCCAGTTCTTATACTGGTAGTCCAATCCCAGAATGGCCTTGTGCGCGACGGGCCCGGTATCGAAGTCCGCTTCGGCCTGGTTATCGATCGCAAGCGTGTTGAGCTGTTCCTGCGCCGTATAGGCCGATCGGCTCAATGTATGGCCATCGGCGGCTAGGGCGGAGGCCTGCAATTCGGCATAGTCGACGCTCATGTGCTGGAAGCGCACGTTCTGCCGTATGGTCCAGATATCGTTGAAGCGGTGCTCGAATTCGTATCCGATGCTTTGCTGCTGGCGCCGCATGTGATCGAAATCCTTGTCGCCCGTGAAGAGGTCGGTCGGGAAATAGGTGCCGCGGCTGGTGGGGAATATGGTTCCGGTCGCCGGCAGACGGCTCCAGAATCCGCCCCTCGGGTCGTTGAGGTAGTCGCCGAGGATCGTCAGTTTGGTATCTTCGTCCGGCTTGATCGTCACGGATGGGGCAATCTCGACGCGCTCTTCGCGCTGGTTCTCGACCTGGGTGCCGGTCGTGCGGCCCAATCCGGTCAGGCGATAGAGCAATGTGCCATCGTCATTCACTGGTCCGCTGAAATCGAAGGCTGCCTGGGCGCGGTTGTAGCTGCCGGTCTGAAACTGGATCTCATGCAGCGGTTCATCCGTCGGCTTCTTGCCGACCATGTTGAGAAGACCGCCGGGCGATCCCTGGCCGTAGAGAACCGAGGCGGGACCCTGCAGGACTTCGATGCTGTCGAGGAAGAAGGGATCGACCTTCGGCACGGCCCAGGTTCCCTGCTGGAGCTTCAGGCCATTATAATATTGGTCGATCTGGAATCCGCGAACCAGAAAATTGTCCAGCCGGTTGTCAGGGCTGTCAGGCGTGGTCACGCCGGCCGAATAGGCAATGGCCTGGCGGACGGTCTGCGGCTTTTGAACCTCAAGCTGAGCTTTGGTGACCACCTGCACGGATTGCGGCGTTTCCAGCAGCGGGATGCCGGACTTCGATGCGACATTGCCGTCGGTCGAGACGAAACCATTCTGCTTGGCCGCCTGCACCACGATGGGAGCGAGCGTCGTTGCTCCGTTGGTAGCCGCCGCGCCGGCGGCTACAGTGCTCGGGTTGGAAATCGTCACCGTCGTTGCGTTGGTGAAATGATAGGTCAGGCCTGATCCGGCCAGGATCTTGTCCAAGGCTTCGGTGCGGGTCAGCGATCCGCTGGCACCTCTCGAGCTTATGCCGCGCGCCACATCGGCGCTGAAGAAAAGCTGGATGCCAGTCCCTTTCGAGAATTGGACGAGAGCTTGGGACAGAGGCTGCGGCGGGATGTTGTAGGCGACGCGGCCAGTCTTCTCGGCCGCTTGCGCGAAGACAGGCGCAGGGGCGGCAATGATGGTGCCGAGCGCGGTCGTGACCAGCAGCGCGAATGCAAGGGAATGGTTGCAGCGCAATTTGCCGGCTCCGTCGTCTTGCTGAGATCTCCGAGTGTCATTTCCGCGGTACTGCATAGCCCCACCTGCATCCTGTGCCCGCCAATGCGGGATTGCTGCTCAAGAAGGCCTCGGTTCGATGGCCTCGAGAAGTTAGACACCCGAGTGGGCGGAGCTAATGAATGAGTTGAGAATAAAATTCATGTTTTTTGGAATTTAGCCGGAGCGGTAGACGAGCGTGACATAATTGGCCGCGTTCAGGAGGCGGATGCCAAGTGTGTCTGCGATCGTCTGCAAAGCGCTCTCGGTACGGGCCGTTTCAAAAATCGCCGTAACGGGTATGTCGCCGATACTACTATCCATAAGAATGATGCGGCCGCGCCGGTAGCGCTCCAGTTCCGCCAATACGCGCCGCAGGGGCACGTCCTGGAAGATGATCCGGTCTCTGCGCCATGCCTCCACAGTGTCGAGACTTGCCTCTATCGGCTGGCCGAGACCGTCGCGGCCATAGCTGACCTGCCATCCCTCTTCCAGTCGCAGGTTTGAGAATCCGCCTCCTTGGACTCGCACAGCATGTTCGCTGACGGCGACGGTGACGAGATCGTCTACGAATTTCACATCGAACTTCGTTCCGAGTGCGCGGGTGTTTCCACCCCCGGCATCCAATAGAAAGGGGCGAGCCGGATCGCGTGACACATCGAAGAATCCTTCACCGCGATAAAGCTCGACGCGCCGCTCCGTGTCGCTGAAATGCGTCGAGAGTGCCGAATAGCTACCAAGCTCGACTGTGCTGCCATCGGGCAGGTCGATCGTCCTGCGCTCGCCTATGTCGGTTTTGTATTCCGCAAAAAGGCCCGGCTGATTGATGGCATAGAGGCCACCAAGCCCGCCGATGATTGCGACGGAACCCAGGACGAAATTGCGTCGTGACAGCAGCGGGCGACCGCGGCGCATTCGATCGAATTCCGGCTGCATGATGTCGAAGCGTGCCCAGAGGATCTGAGCGTGCTCCCAAGCGGCTACATGGGCGTCATTCGCGGTGAGCCAGGCTTCGAAGGCCTGTCGGTCGGCCGCCGTAACCTTGTCGTCGCGCATCCGCACGAACCATTCCAGGGCTTCCATGACGATCGGATCGGTGGCGTCTTCGTTCATATCGCTTCACAGTCCGGGCGCTCGGCCCGCTCCGGTGTGTCAAGGCCTCTATTCCCAATGACACTTCAGGCGAGCAATCTAATGAATGGTAAACCGGATTAATTGCGACCGATCTTCCGGTCGAGATCGGCAAGGGCGATAACAATATGGGAAATCACGGTGTTACGGGAAATGCCCTGACGGGCGGCGATTTCATCGTAGCTCATGCCCTCGAATTTGTTGAGGACGAAGGCCTCGCGGCGTTTCGGCGGCAGCGATGCGACCGCTTGCAGAACGCGCCGCAACTCGCAGCGATAAACTGCCGTCATTTCCGGCGAGGGGCGGGCGTCGGGTATGGCGTGAAGCTCAGTGTCCGGAATGCCGATTTCGCCGTGCCGCTTGAGATCACGGAGATGATTGAGCGCAAGATTACGCGCCGTCGTCGTCAGATAGGCCGGGCAATTGTCGAGATTGCCGGCATCCGCGGCTGCTAGCAGCTTGATGAAGGCCTGATGGACGAGATCTTCCGTCGTCGCCCTGTTGCCGACAAGGCGCCGGACGAGCTGGCGCAGGCGCCCTTGTTCGGAAACGTATAAACCAGCGATATCAAAGGTCTTGGCATTCATCGACTTCATCCAGACTTCAAGCCTCGAAAGGCCCGAATGTCGGCTGTAGGTGATCGATAAATGCCTCGCAATCTCAATCTATTAGATCGCTTCTAAAATGGAGGTGCGCGCTCCATGGTTATGAGCGCGCCGCCCCGATAAGTGCTTGCTTTTGCTCGACTCGCTTGCCGCGTGGCCGGGATTTATCTTGATTATAAATCTCATGTTTTTAAACATCTGTTGCCATTGGGCAACGTATTGTTACAGGAGCCGGGGCAGATATCAGCTATTAGCTCCGTCCTCTTTTGCCTTGAGAATTTTCTCGGCGAGCTCGAGCGCCTCGCTCGGCGAGGCGACAATTTCCATGCGGGTGCCGAACGCTTTCGTTGCCAGGCTCATCTGAACCTGTATGGCAGCGCGCTTGATGGCGCTGGCCTCGACGCCGATAACTGCCTTGCAGTTTGCGGCGAGAGCCGCCTTGTTTCTTTTCAGCCAGATGCCCCTTGCCTTGCGATCCTCATGATCTTCGGCCGGCTGGTCACCTTCCATGATCACGACGAAGGGCATGGAGATGGCGAGGAAGGAATCCATCTCCCGCTCCCATTGTGCCGCATAGCCAGGCCGTACCGATTGAGCGCTCTGGCGGACGATCGGCCACAGGGAGACATCGTGAAAGGTGAAGGTGGTTGTGTCGATTGTCATGGTATTTTTTCCTCAAGCAATATCTTTGAACAGCATTGCTGCGCCGCGTTCGGACGCATCGATGGCGCGGCCGGCTCGTTCGCGCATATCGGCTTCGTAGTCGAGCAACGCGATATTGGCCGGCCTTGCTGCCGCGCGAGCATCGGCAATGATTCCCGCGAGCACACGCGCATCTTCGAGCGCCGTATTCGCGCCAAGGCCGCCGGCAGGGCTCATCGCATGGATCGCATCTCCCAGAAGCGTCACAGAGCCGAACGGCCAGAGGGCATCGGGGCGTCCGCTTCGAACGGGCAGGGCAGCCACCGCCTCTGGCTTGCTGCGGGTGATGATCTGTTTGAGATCGGGATGCCAGCCGCGCAGCGCAGTCCGAAGCAGGATCGGCAGATCTTGCGCGTGATCGTAGTTCTTCAGACCCAGTCGCTGAACCGGGCCAATCAAAGCCCAATAGAGATAGTCGGCCATCGGCGTCAGTTTGCAGCCGGGCGCATGCCCTGCCGCAAGCTTCGAAAAATCACCGGCAAAACGCATGGCATCGAAAATCGCGGTGCAGCCATCGGCAAAGATCACGGTGGTGCCATCGCTGAACACGTCGGAATCTATCGCCAGTGGCAACTCGATCTTGCCGTAGACGCAGATCGACCCTGTATCGATCGGTTCGGCATAGGGGATCATCTGCCGACGCACCGCCGAATTCACGCCATCCGCGCCGACCAGTAGGTTGCATGATATTGGAGAGAGGTTCTCGAACAGAGCCTCTACAGATCCGTCACCCATGCAGCGATAGCCGCTTATTCCATGGCCGAAATGAACATGGTCCTCTATTCCGGAAAGCAGGATTTCGCGAAGGGTCTGCCGGTTGACGCTCAGATCGCATGCGTCGTCGTCTTCATCCGTATCCCAGCTCGTCGGCGCCCGACCTGAAATCAGCAGAAGCTGTGGCGTCAGGAAACGTCCGGCTGAAGTACTTGTGGAGGCAGTCGCTCGAAAAAGGTCAAAGAGTTCGGGTGTCAGGCACGCCCGCAGCGCTCGTTGCCCGTCAGCGTCTATCCGGATGCGATAGCCCTGAACGCGGCTATCGGGTGCCGGGTCGCGTTCATAGACATCAAAACTGATGCCAACGCGCTTCAAACCCTGCGCGAGGCACAGGCCCCCAAGGCCCGCGCCGATGATGACGACATGAAAATCCTGCATGAATTCTTCGGTTCCGTTCCGCTTTCAAACTCTCGGTTCGCAAGAACGATAGCGCAGGGAGCCGTGGACGTGATAATGACATTCGGACGATAAATATCGCAAACCGGTCAAACAAACGTGGACCTTGAAAACATTGGCGACAGCCTTGATGGACCGCCGCTTATTACCTTCTGGGGATCGGATGAGCCCGGCAGTCCATTCCGTCTCGGGACCTTCGAATATGACTGGCATTGCCATGCGCGCGGCCAGCTATTCTGTATTGAAAGCGGGCTTGTGCACATGCGCACGCCGGCGGGCTCCTGGTTGCTTCCACCGCGGCGAGCTGGCTGGATTCCGCCTGGTGTGATGCACAAGGCAAGCACAAACGGCGTGTTGAGCGGCTGGGGCATCTTGCTGACGCCAGCGGCCAGTGTCGGCTTGCCGAAAACCCCATGCGTTCTGAGCGTCACCGAAGTCTTGCGCGCGCTGGTACAAAGAACCGCGACCTGGCACTGGGAGGAACGGCTTTCGCCGCCACAACGCCGTCTTGCTGCTGTCTTGATGGACGAGGTTCGCGCGGCGCCGACTGAAAGTCTGCATCTGCCCATGCCTGCGGATCGGCGCGTGCTCCGTATTGCCGAAGCGGTGCTCGCGGATCCCGCCCGCGAGCAAACCTTTCATGAGCTAGCGCAACAAGCCGGTATCTCCGAGCGATCGGCGAGGCGGCTGTTCAATGCGGAAACGGGCATGTCTTTTGCCAACTGGCGGCAGCAGGCGCGATTGCTGCTCGCGCTCGAATACTTGACTGCGGGCAGATCGATCATCGAGGTGGCGGACGGCCTGGGCTATGCGAGCGCCAGCAGCTTCATCGCCATGTTCAGGAAGGCATTCGGCCTGTCCCCGCGCCGCTATCTTTCCGTCAGAAAATCCTGACGGGCGCCGAAGGTCGTTCGGCGCCCGGGAAAGATATCTTCCCGTCCTTAGGCTGCTACGCGCCGGCGTTTGCCGCCGAGCAAGCGCAGGGCATTCATGGTGACCAACACCGTTGCGCCGGTATCAGCAAGGATCGCCGGCCACAGACCCGTGATGCCGATGATGGTGGTAACCAGGAAGACACCCTTCAGGCCGAGCGCAATGGTGATGTTCTGGCCAATATTGCTCATCGTCCGCTTCGAAAGGTCGATCATCTCGATGACGTCGCCAACCCGGCCATGCAGCACGGCCGCGTCGGCGGTTTCAAGCGCGACGTCTGTGCCGCCGCCCATGGCAATGCCGACATCGGCGGTGGCGAGTGCCGGGGCATCATTGATGCCATCGCCGACCTTGGCGACGCGGAAGCCCTGGCGCTTCAACTCGCCGACGATCCGCTGCTTGTCCTCGGGAAGCAGTTCTGCCCTGACTTCGATGCCAAGCGTCTTGCCGATGGCCTCCGCGGTGCGTCTGTTGTCGCCGGTCAGCATGATCGTCTTGATGCCGGCATCCGTGAGCGCCTTCAGGCCTGCAGCCGTATCGGCACGCGGCTCGTCACGCATCGCCAGCAGGCCGGCGGCCGCACCGTTGACCAATAAAAGGGAGACGGTCTTCCCGGCATCGTTGAGCTTGGCGATCTGTACAAACTGTTCCTCAGTCAGAGAAACCTTGTCTGCCGCCGCCTGTGGCGAGCCGAGGAAGACCTCGACGCCTTCAACGGTGCCGCTCACGCCCTTGCCACCGATTGCCTTCGCATCGATGACCTGAGGGATGTCGATGGCATCGGCAGTGGCGCGATCAAGGATTGCGCGGGCGAGCGGGTGGTTCGAGCCGGTTTCGAGAGCCGCCGCCAGCCGCAGCACCGCAGCACCGTCCATGCCGAGACCGACGATATCGGTAACCTTCGGTTTTCCTTCCGTCAGCGTGCCCGTCTTGTCGAAGGCAACAGCAGTCACCTTGCCGATGTTTTCCAGCACGGCTCCGCCCTTGAGGAGAAGGCCGCGCCGTGCGCCGGATGATAGCGAGGCAGCGATTGCAGCGGGTGTCGAAATGACCAGGGCACAGGGGCAGCCGATCAGCAGGATTGCCAGACCCTTGTAGACCCATTCACCCCAGGGGCCGTCGAGAAACAGTGGCGGGATGACGGCGACGAGCGCGCCGACAACAACGACGCCGGGCGTATAGTAGCGCGAAAAGCGATCGATGAAGCGCTCGGTCGGAGCCTTGGATTCCTGTGCTTCCTCGACCAGCTTGACGACACGGGCGATAGTGTTGTCGGCGGCAGCTGCAGTGACGCTGATGCGAAGGGCCGCATCGCCGTTGACGGTTCCGGCAAAGACGTTCGCATCTGCCCCCTTGCGCACCGGCGTGCTCTCGCCGGTGACGGGGGCTTCGTCGATGGCGCTTTCGCCGGACAGGATGACACCGTCAGCCGGAATTCGATCGCCGGGGCGAACCAGGATAGTCGCGCCCACGGCCAGGCTTTCAGCCTGCACTTCGCGGGTCTTGCCGTTCTCCTCGATAAGCGCGGTCTTGGGCACGAGATCCGTCAGTGATTGGATGCTGGCCCGGGCCTTGCTCGCCGCGACACCTTCCAGCAGTTCGCCGATCAGGAACAGGAAGACGACGGCCGCGGCTTCCTCGCTCGCGCCGATGATGACGGCGCCGATTGCCGCGATCGTCATCAGCATTTCGATCGAGAACGGCGTTCCCACAATCGCGGCCATGAAAGCGCGACGGGCGATCGGAATGAGGCCGACCAGCATGGCAGCGGTGAAGATCCAGGCGTCCAGTTCGGGCACCATCTTGCCGATGGCCCAGGCGACTGCAACGGCTGCACCACTGGCGATGGTCAAACGGCCTTTCGACGATTTCCACCATGGCCCCGTGGTCGGCCCATGATCATGGCCGTGAAGACCGGCAACGGCTGCATCCTGAACTTTGGCGGCGTGGCTGTGTCCGGCGTGATCGTGCCGATGATCGCTCGTACCATGGTCATGATCGCCGTGGTCGTGATTATGATGGTCATGGTTATGGTCGTGCTCGTCAAGGTCATGCGATTTGTGATCATGGTGATCGTGACCGCAGCCGCAAGCGTGATCTTCTTCGACTTTAACCGCTACGGGCGCAACGCTTTGGGGAAGTGGCACGACCTTGTAGCCCAGTCCGGTGACCCGCTTCGTAATGGCCGGCGCAAGAGTTGCGTCGTCCTGATGCTTGACGGTCATGGTACCGGCCGTCACCGACACTGAAACGTCTTCGACTCCCGGGAGGCGGCGCACGGCGGTGTCGATCTTGGTGGCGCAGGAAGCGCAGTCCATGCCCTCCACGCGATAGCGGCTCTGTTGTGTTGTCGAAGTCATGTTCAGGTTCCAATTTCGCTGTTGGAACCATTGCTACATCCTCTAGCTACTAGAGAGACAAGAGCGAATTTTAGAATTTTTGCATGGCGCCTGCGAGTGGTGGGAATTCACCAAAATACCATGTTGGTCAGATGTTTAGGTCTCGTGGCTGTGGCTCTTCATCGGAACATGTGCCACGGTAACCGTGTTTCGGCCCGCCCGCTTTGCCTCATAAAGTGCGGCGTCAGCTGTCTTGAGGAGGTCCTCGAGCGACTCTTGTGTGGTCTTGCCGCAGGTGACGCCAAGGCTGGCAGTCACATGCCCGTCGTCGAGCCCGCGATGGGGAATGCCGAGGGCTTCGATGGAGCGTCTGGTTCTTTCGGCGATGGCGTAGGCCACCTCGCAATTGGTATCGGGCAATAGCACTAGAATTTCCTCTCCACCGAAACGGAATGCCGTCCCGTTGGCGCCGATCTCCCGCGAGATGCACTGGCAGACGGCGCGAATACAATCGTCGCCTTCCATATGGCCATGGACATCGTTGAACAGTTTGAACCTGTCGATATCGAGCATGATGATGGCGACAGACGCAATCTCGCCGTTCGCACGCCAGATCGACGAGCGCACGCGCTCGAGCGAGTGGCGGTTGAAGAGGCCGGTGAGTTCATCCCGTTCCGACTTCTGCTCCAGCTGCACATGCAGCAGGCTGCCGCGAAGCTGATTGAGGAAATTCAGCCGGTCCTTATGCTCGGTAAAATAGGCGCTCAGCACCAGGAAGATCGCAAGCGTCACATAGAAGGTGACGATGCCGGTGTAGACGACGTCGTCGAAGGCGCCGCTGAGCTTCGTGGTCGTGAACTGCACCGTACACATCAGCACAAGACCGATAAGGATCGTCGCGAACCGGGGCCTGAGGGCGATGACGAAGAACAAGAAGGCGGCGACATTGCCATTCTGATAGACGAATAGATAAGGGCTGCCGCTGTGCATGGCGACCGACATCGGCAGCAGAACGCCGAGCACGGCCACGCCGATAGCAAGAAGATCGTAGTTCAGCGCACTCGGCCATCGCCGCAATGCCACGACGCTGAACAGTGCAAAGGGCGTAAAAATCCCGAAGCGCACCAGCACTAACTGCGAAAAGACGTCCGCCATCATGGTGCGGTCGCCGAAATAGACCAGATCATAGATCAGCGTGCCGACGATGGCCCAGACAGGCGCCAATCTGACGCGGGTTACCGCATAGTCTTTGAGGAAGAGCGATTCTATTGCCGGCTTGAAGCGAAGAAGTCGAAATCCGTTTCGGATTTGATCGTCAACCTCTTCCAATGTCACGGCGCTCACCAATGCTTCTCCGACTCATCAGACTTTTGCGTGTGATAACGCAAAAGTCTGATCAGGGTCTAAAGAATGATGAGATATCAAGGGAGTCACATATGAGTGAGATCGATATGGATCACGGTTTCAGGAGAACCTTGCCCACTTTGCCGGGGGCGAGGGAAGATTTCACCGCCTCAGCAATCTCCGTCATGTCATAGGCCGCTTCCACCGGCAGCTTGACGTCGCCGGTAGCAACACGCGTGATCAGTTCGCCGATCAATCGCTTCCGCTCATCGGTAGGCATGGCTGCGCTGATCTTGCTGCCCCAGAAGCCCTTGATTGTCAGCTGTTTGAAGATGATTGCACCCGAGGCAATATGCATCGGCTTGCCCGCGGCCGTACCGAAGGACACCAGAACGCCATTTTCCCCCAGCAGGTCGGCGAGATTGTTGCTTGCGACGCCGCCAACGGAATCGACCGCCGCCCGGATATGGGCGTCACCGACGATGGCGCGCACCTTGGTTTTCCAATCGGGCGATGCCGTCGAGACGACATTCTCGATGCCGAATTCGGCCAATTCCTCGACGCCGGCGTCGCGCCGAACGAGATTGACGATATGGACGCCGCGACTATGCGCCAGCATGGCCAGGGTCTTGCCGACGGCTCCATTTGCCGCATTCTGGATGATCCAATCGCCCTTCTCGACGTTGAGGAACTCCAAAAGCGCGATGGCGCTGAATGGCATGGCGATGAGCTGTGCAGCGGCCTCGTCGCTGATGATGTCAGGTACGGGAACAAGGCTTGCAGCAGGCGCGGTGAACTGTTCGGCCCAGGTTCCATGAACGCCGGCCACAACGACGCGCTTGCCGATCAGCGCCGCATCAACGCCAGCGCCGATCGCATCGACGATACCCACAGCCTCGCTGCCGCCGATGGCCGGCAAGACCGGCTTATAGCCATAGGCGCCACGCACCGTCCAAAGGTCATGATTGTGGATGGGGGATAGAATCGTGCGAATCCGTACTTGTCCGGCGTCCGGCTGCGGCAAAGGCATTTCGGCAAGACGAAGAACTGCAGCCGGGTCGCCGAAGACTTCGTGAATGGCGCTACGCATTTTGATTTCCTTGCATGTTGATATGTCGGTCCCGGCCTGGGTCAAAGACTGCCGGGAGCGGAAAGGGCTTGCTCGGTGGCAAACAGGGCCTGATCGAGTGGTGTCTTGTCTTTTCCAAGTTTGGCCAGGATCGCCGCACCAAGCCAAAGGCTATAGAGCGAGCGGGCCATTTTCTCCGGGACGCAAGCGGGGGAGATGGAGCCGTCCGCGCGCCCTTCGGTAAGCGTTGTAGTGATGCGTCGAAGGAGATCGTCGACACCGCCGAGCAGGATCACCCGCATGCTTTCCGAAAGATCGGAGATTTCCGCGGCGAGTTTCACGACGAGGCACCGATCGGCAAGGCTGCCGGCATTGCCGTCCGAAAGCCATGCGTTCCAGTAGTGCATCAACCGCTGGCGGCCGGTTCCCTTCCAGCCGAAAAGCGCATCAAGGCGCTGGGCATAGTCGGCGCAATAGTCTTTCAGCAGGGCGCAGCCAAACGCTTCCTTGGAGGCAAAATAATAATAGAAAGATCCCTTCGGCACGGCGCTCTGCTCGAGCAGCTCCTTGAGCCCCACGCCGCCAAAACCCTTACGCAATACGAGTTCCCGCCCGATTTCGAGAATGTGATTGCGTGTCAGATCGGATTTCTTTCTGGTCACCATGGCCAGTGGGTAACAAATAATCGACCGGTCGTCTACAAGGCGGTCCTTGTTTGGTCCTATATCAACAGGAGAGCTGCCAGAGACAGGATCAGCGCCGGGAACATCACGACGACGCCGAGCTTCAGGAAAGCCCAGGTGCCCATGTGAAGGCCTTCGCGACGCAGGGCGGCAAGCCACAAAATGGTGGCGAGCGAACCGGTGACGGACAGGTTGGGGCCGAGGTCGACGCCAATCAGCACGGCCCCGGCAATAGCATCGGGGACATGGGCGGCCTGCACCGCGCTGCCGGCAAAGAGGCCAGCCGGCAGATTGTTGACGAGGTTGGAGACGATAGCGACCGAGAGTCCTGCCGCCCCGATTGCCTGCGCCTGCGATTGAGCCGCAAGCGATGCGAGCCTTTCAGACAGAAGAGCGGTGAGGCCGGTGTGGTTGACCGCCTCCACGATGACGAACAGTCCGGCAACCAGCGGCAGAACGCTCCAGCTTATCCCCCGGATGGTCTCGATCGGGCTTTGTCGTGTGATGGCGAGAATGATGACCGTCGTGAGAATACCGGCCGCAAAGGTGGGGATGCCGAGATCGAGATGCATCGCCGATGCGCCGATCAGGATCAGCGCCGTTACCAAAAGTCCCCATCCTGCCAGCCTGGCGCTTTGCGACAGGGCAGGCTGTTCGACGGTTGGTGCGATGGTGTCTTCGGCCAACGCTTGCCTCTGCGTCCAGTAAAGGCAGACAAAGGTCACTATGATCGAGACGATCGAAGGCAAGAGGAATGTTGCCATCCAGCGCGACAAGGGGGGCATTTCGCCGCCGGCGAAGATGACAAGATTGGCCGGATTTGAAATCGGCAGGACGAAGCTGGCGGCATTGGCGATGAAGGCGCAGACCAGCAGGTAGGGCATGGGGTCTTTGACCCGTGCCGCGCGGCAGGCGGCATAGACCGCGGGTGTGAGGACGACCGCGGTGGCGTCGTTCGACAGAAACACGGTCACGACAACACCAACGACGTAGACGAGCAGAAACAGCCGCCGTGGCGAGCCTTTGGCATGGGAAGTGGCGATCGCCGCGACCCAGTCGAACAATCCCTCGCGGCGGGCAAGTTCTGATAGCAACATCATGCCGATCAGGAAGAGATAGACATCGAAGCCCTTGGATACGCCTGCCCAGACATCGGCTGGGCCTATCAGCTGAAAGGCGAGGAGGAGGGCGGCACCAAGCACCGCCCAGACGGCTTCCGGCCATCGGAACGGACGTGCAACGACGCCGAGAGCAGTCAGTCCGGCAATACTCCAGGTGATGGCGGCTTCGGTCATTCAGATCATCTTGGGTGCCGGATGGAAGCGGGTATGTAACACTCTCAAACCGCAAAGCAAGCAATCACAAGGTTATTGCGCGATGGGAAGCGAGGTTTGCTAGTTTTTGCCTGCGGTTACCGATCTTTCGGCGCGGTCGATGAGAACCGAACATTCGGCATGTCGGATGACATATTCGACGGTTGAGCCGAAGATGCGGTCAAGGATGTCCGAGGCATGCGTTGCCAGGACGATCAGATCCGCCTTCCTTTCTTTGGCAATGATCAGCAAGGTTTTCGACGCCGTGCCCGTACGCACATCGATCGTCGCGGTTATGCCAAGACGCCTGCAAAGCGCATTGAGCTTTTCCTCGGCTTCTCCGATCACGGACACGGCCCATTCGTCCGGGCTTTCATGTCCCGAGGGAAATCGCTCGACAATGTGGACTACGGTCAGCTGGCCGTTCGGCTTGAGGAGGGCGTAGGAGGTGCGCAACAGATGCTCGGCGCGTTCGCGTGATCCGAGCCCGATTGCACACATAACCCTGTCATACATCGTCATCTCCCTAAACGCCTCGGCATCCGAACGGTCTGCTGGTTCCGTATTCAATGTCAGGCTGAATTTGTCTGCATAATTAGTCACTTGTCCAGCACATCGATAATGGCGCCGCCCGTCAAGCCTCCTGTGAGGTCGACATGGACCGCGCCTCGCCCGACTATGCTTGCTGTCATGAATGCCGACCGCGACGTGAAGTATGGCTGTGCAGGGCTGATTCGGCGATCCGTGTCTCGAAGATCAATCATTGCGATCAAAAATCACCGCTGTCACATATGCTTGCAGCGCGAATAACCAGAGCTCTCGGATATGCGTGCGGCACTCCAATACGCTCCGAGCAGGCGTCCATTGGTCGCGACATTATGTTGCATTGCAAAAACAATCTGACCATCAGTTGGGTTCCGGCAACGCAGACATGAGCTGCCGGTTTCGCTATTTTGAAGCGATAACAGTGTGTTCTGCGTCAATCTGTCATCGCCGGGAACATGCCCTGCGACATCCTGCGCGCTTTTGCGCAGTGCACAATCCGCCTAGAACCATGTCGCGAACAACTTGCTGCCTTATCAACCTGGCGGCGAGGCGGGCTATGTTACTCTTGTCGCTGACAAGAGCTGGAAAGCCAGTCATATTAGCGGTCCTATATCTTCGATTGCAGCAAGTGTGTTCTGGGTTCGGCGAGGGGAAGATGCGTCCGCGATGCGGATCATACCATCTTCGTCCGTCGACGGACTCTCCTTGATGGTATGAGATTGGAAAGGGTCGGCCAAAGTGAGTGTTTCCTCCACCAGCGATGGAATGTTGGAAAGACGAGAGGCTCAGGGTTCGAGCATTTCGACAATCAACAATACTCTCGAGGCTACGTCCTATCGGTGGACGAGGCGCGTTGCCGGCCTGGGTCCTGCGTCGGCCATTCTCTGTCTTTCCTCTTTGCTGTGGGTCGGCCAGGCCGCGATGCTTTCGATCGGCGTCGGAGCAATCAGCCAAGGCGGCGGCGTGAGCGAGGTGGCAGTTCCCGCTGCTGTCGTTGCTGGTCTTGGTATTTTGCGCGCAGCCCTGGATGCGGTGGGCGGCCGATTGGCTTTCCGCGCGGCTCGACGAGAATTGAGCGTCCATCGCGCTGCCGGCGCTGCATCGCTCGCGAGGCGCTCGCCGCTCGATAGCGCCAGGCCGGCATCCGGACTGGCCGCAAGCGTTGTGGGTGAGCAGGCCGAGGCGATCGTTCCCTATCTGGCACGGTTTCGTCCCGCCCGCCTGAAGGCAAGCGCGATACCACTGGTCTTGTTCGCCTGCATTCTGCCGATTTCCTGGGTGGCGGCACTCGTCCTGGCTCTCTGCGCGCCGTTGATCCCGATCTTCATGGCGTTGATCGGCTGGCGTGCGCAGGCTGCGAGCGAAAAGCAGCTGGCCGAAACCGGCGGCATCAACGCCTTTCTGCTCGACCGGCTGCGCGGTCTTGCCACCATTCGTGCGCTTGATGCTGTCGATGCGACGGCGTTGCGGTTGCGGGCGGATGCGGAATCGCTGCGGGTCCGCACCATGACCGTGCTGAAGATTGCCTTCCTGTCCTCGGCAGTGCTCGAATTCTTCGCCGCTCTCGGTGTTGCCGCCACCGCCGTCTATGTGGGTTTCAGCCTGCTTGGGTCGATCGATATCGGCACATGGGGGGGCCGCCTGACGCTCACACAGGGGCTCTTTATCCTTCTTCTCGCTCCGGCCTTCTTCGAGCCGCTGCGCGAACTGTCGGCCGTCTGGCACGACCGCGCCAATGGCGAGGCGGCTCTCGCGGCGTTGAAGGATCTGGCGACATTGCAACAGACCATTCTCGGCGGCAGCGATGGCAAACCATCGGTGTCCATTGGTGCCGCTTCGGTTGACCTGGAAGGGGTGGTCTTTCGCCACGGGCCGGAGCGAAAACCTGTCATTGATCATTTCGATCTGTCGATCGCACCGGGTGAACATGTGGCGCTGTGGGGGGCAAGCGGCTCTGGCAAGACCACGATCCTATCACTAATCGCGGGCCTGGCGCGTCACGAGGCTGGTATCATCCGCATCGGCGGCATGCCGTTGAGGGACGATACTGCAGATGAATTGCGCCGTCGTATGGCCTGGATAGGCCAATCGCCCCATGTCTTTGCCGGCAGTGTCATGCGCAATGTTGTTCTCGGGCGCGCCGGTATCGACCGGGACGCGGTTACGGCTGCCCTTGCAGGTGTTGCTCTCGATCGAGTCTTCACTGCCGAGCGTGTAGCGGCAGTCGGGGAGGGAGGTCTTGGTCTTTCCGGCGGTGAAGCGCTGCGATTGGCGCTGGCGCGGATGATGGTCGATGAACAGGCCGACATCATCCTCGCGGATGAGCCGACAGCCCATCTCGACGCCGAGACCGCGTCTGCCGTGACAGATGCACTGCTTGCGCTTGCCGAGGGTCGCATCCTGATCGTCGCCACCCATGATCCAGTTCTGGCCGGACGTCTGGGCCGCATTATCAGCCTGGATGCGCAAGCCCGGAGGGCGGCCGCATGAAACGATCGCTGACGGCTCTCCTTCCTGTCATCAAGCTGTTCTGGATCGAACGCGGAGCGAGCCTTACGCTCGGTGCTGGCCTCTCAGCCCTGGCGATGCTTGCCGGCGGCGGACTGCTGGGGCTCTCCGGCTGGTTCATCACCGCCTCGGCTTTTGCCGGCTTGTCGGCAGCAAGTGCCATGGTCTTCGATGTCTTTGCGCCATCGGCGGGCATTCGCATGCTGGCAATCGGCCGTACAGCAACCCGATACGGCGAAAGGATCGTCACGCATGATGCGACGCTCAAGGTGCTTGCGGCGCTGCGCGAGCGGCTGTTTCGCGGTTGGGCCGCGCCTGTCGCAGCGGCGTCGATGATCCGTCGGCCGGCGAAAATGCTGTTTCGGCTGACGAATGATGTCGATGCGCTCGACTCGCTCTACCTTCGTGTGTTGGTGCCGGCCGTTGTCGCCATCCTCGCGGCGTTTGCCGTCACGATCGCGCTCTTCTTCATCGATCCGATGCTTGGCGGTCTTGCGGGGCTATGGCTCGTGACCATCTGTCTTGGTCTTTCGCTTATCGCTGCGCGCATGGCGCTGAAGCCGGGGCGGCGGCGCGCCCATGCGATGGAGGCCTTGCGAGCCCGGAGTATCGATCTCGTGGCGGGCCAGACCGAGCTGGCAATGGTCGCGCAGTTGCAGGCGCAACAGCAGGCGATTGCCGAGGCGGATCGCCGTCTGGCGCAGGCGGATGATGCTCTCAACCGTATCGACAGCGCGGTTGCGGCCGGCTTTTCTCTGGCGTCGACCTTGCTTTTGACTGCGACCCTGCTGAGCGTCGCGTTGCTTGCCAAAGCGGGAACCATCGGCGCGCCTGCTGCTGCCTTCGCACTCCTCATTGCCTTCGCTGCCACGGAGCCGTTTGCGGCCATGCGACGCGGCGCCCTGGAACTCGGGCGCACCTTGCTTGCTGCCAAGCGCATAGCTCCGCGGTTGAGCCCGGTTGCCACGGCACAGAAGATCGCCGTGCCGGAGGCGGGCTGGGCCTTCAAAGTGAAAAGTGCCGTCGCCGGACATGAAGGTGCCGCGCGGCCTGCTTTGCCGGGTCTGTCTCTGTCGTTGGCAATCGGCGAACGATTGGCCGTCGTCGGGCCGAGCGGAGTGGGAAAATCGACACTTTTGGCATTGCTGGCAGGCGAGATCGCTGCGAACAGCGGCTCTATTGCCTGTGTGCCGACGGCGAGGTTGACGCAGCGCAGCGAGCTGTTTCAGGACACGGTGCGCGGCAATCTGCAGCTGGCCGCGCCGGATGCCGACGATAGCCGACTGCTCGTAGCGCTTGAGACGGCAGGGCTACGCGAGGACATCGAAGCCTTGCCGCATGGTCTTTCGACCCGGCTCGGCGAGGGCCACAGTGGTCTCTCCGGTGGACAGTTGCGCCGGCTGGCGCTCGCCAGGCTTCTACTGCGGGATACACCCATTTGGCTTCTCGATGAACCGACGGAAGGCCTCGATGCCAAGACGGCGCGTGCTGTTATCGAAAGATTGGCCGCAGTGGCCGTCGGGCGCACCCTCGTAATCGCCACCCACATTCGTCGCGAGGCTGAAATAGCCGACCGCATCGTACTTCTGGATGGCGGTCAGATCACCGCGACAGCACGGCGCGGCACACCGGAATTCGAAACGCTTCTCGCCCGGCTTCGGCCGGACTGAGGAGCAGACAACATGCCCGCGGCGCGTCGAATGGCGCCGCATTCCTGTCAGACACACCGTAGGGGGTGGGAGAAAGACTATGGAACTTGATATCGTGGCGCTATCGCGCCTGCAGTTTGCCATGACGGCGTTGTATCACTTCTTGTTCGTGCCGCTGACGCTCGGCCTTTCCGTGCTGCTTGCCATCATGGAGACGACCTATGTGATGACCGGCCGTCAGATCTGGCGGCAGATGACGAAGTTTTGGGGAACGCTCTTCGGCATCAATTTCGTGCTCGGCGTCGCCACCGGCATTGTGATGGAATTCCAGTTCGGCATGAACTGGAGTTATTACAGCTATTATGTCGGTGACATCTTCGGCGCGCCGCTTGCGATCGAAGGCCTGATGGCCTTCTTCCTGGAGGCGACCTTCGTCGGCCTGTTCTTCTTCGGCTGGGACAAGCTCTCCAAGGTCGGGCACCTCGTCGCCACCTGGGCCGTCGCGCTCGGCTCGAACTTCTCGGCGCTTTGGATCCTGATCGCCAATGGCTGGATGCAAAACCCTGTGGGTTCGGCGCTCAACCCGCAGACCATGCGCATGGAGATCACCAGTTTCTTCGATGTCGTCTTCAACCCGGTGGCGCAGGCGAAATTCGTTCACACCGTTTCGGCTGGCTACGTCTGTGCCTCCATTTTCGTACTCGGCGTCTCCGCCTGGTATCTGCTGAAGGGCCGCAGCGTCGAGCTGGCAAAACGCTCCATGACGGTCGCGGCATCCTTCGGCCTTGCCTCGGCCCTATCGGTGGTCGTGCTCGGCGACGAGAGCGGCTATCTGACGACAGAGCATCAGAAGATGAAACTCGCGGCAATCGAAGGCATGTGGACGACCGAGCCGGCACCGGCCGCCTTCACCGCCTTCGGCTTTCCGGATCAGGAGGCGCGCGAGACGCATTACGCCGTGCACATCCCCTGGGTCATGGGCCTGATCGGCACCCGCTCGCTGACGACGGAAATTCCCGGTATCGACAAGCTCGAGGCCGAGGCCAAGGACAATATTCGCCAGGGCATCAAGGCCTATGACGCGCTGATGAAGATCCGCGCCGCAAAGCCGGCAACTGCGGGCGAAACCACGCAGGATGTCGCTATCACTGAGGCGCGCTCCTCCTTTGAGGATATCGGTCATCAGCTCGGCTACGCGCTCTTGCTCAAGCGCTATGTCAACGACCCGCGCCAGGCGACCGAGGAGCAGATTGCACAGGCGGCGCGCGATACCATTCCCCATGTGCCAACGCTGTTCTGGTCCTTCCGCATCATGGTCGGGCTCGGCATGTTCTTCATCCTGCTGACGGCGGTCTTCTTCTGGCTGTCGGCGCGGCGCAAGCTTGATCGATATCCGCTCCTGTTGAGGGTCGCGGTCTTCGCCATTCCGCTGCCCTGGGTCGCCATCGAACTGGGTTGGGTTGTTGCCGAATTCGGCCGCCAGCCGTGGATCATCGAAGGCGTGCTGCCGACCGCGGCTGCGGTCTCCAATCTCGGCGCCGGCACCGTGCTTCTGACCATTCTCGGTTTTGCCGCACTCTATACCGCCCTCATCGTCATCGAGATGACGCTGATGATCAAGGCGATCCGCAAAGGCCCCGATCCGGACGATAAGCCGGAGGCCAAGCTGATTTCCGAAAACCTCGTTCCGGCTGCGGAGTGAATGCCATGATCCTGCATGAATTGATCGACTACGAGACCCTGCGCATCATCTGGTGGCTGCTTCTCGGCGTGCTGCTGATCGGCTTTGCTGTCACCGATGGTTTCGACCTTGGTGTCGGCACGCTTCTCCCATTCGTCGCAAGGACGGATACGGAGCGGCGCATTGCCATCAACTCGATCGGCCCGACCTGGGAAGGAAACCAGGTCTGGCTGATCCTTGGCGGCGGCGCCATCTTCGCTGCCTGGCCGCCGCTTTACGCGGTATCCTTCTCCGGCTTCTATCTCGCCATGTTTGCCATCCTATTTGCTCTGATCCTGCGACCGGTCGCCTTCAAGTATCGGTCGAAGCGGGATAGTGCCGCATGGAAAACCGGCTGGGACTGGGCATTGTTCATCGGCGGCTTCGTTCCCTCGCTGATCTTCGGCGTGGCGGTCGGCAACGTTCTCCAGGGGGTTCCCTTCAGGTTCGATGACGATATGCGGATCTATTACGAAGGGTCCTTCTTTGCGCTTCTGAATCCTTATGCTCTCCTATGTGGTGTTCTGTCCGTTGCGATGTTGGTCATGCATGGCGCGGCCTGGCTCCGGGTTAAGACGGATGGCGTTGTCGCCGAACGTGCTCGCCGTTACGGCAGTATCGCTGCCTTGGTGGTGATCGTGCTCTTCGCGCTGGGTGGTGTGTTCCTTTGGATGGGGATCGACGGCTATCGCATCTCCAGCGTCATTGACGCGACCGGACCGTCCAACCCGCTGCTCAAAACCGCCGAGCATAGTCCGGGAGCCTGGCTTGCCAATTACAGCGCGCATCCCTGGATGATCGTTGCCCCGGTCCTTGGCTTTGTCGGCACGGCTGCCGCCCTGCTTGCGCTGCTCGGCCGGCGCGAAGTGACGGTGCTGCTGTTCAGCAAGCTTGCGATCTTCGGCATCATCTCGACAGTTGGCTTGTCAATGTTCCCCTTCCTCTTGCCATCATCGCTCGATCCGCGATCCAGCCTGACGGTTTGGGACGCTTCGTCTAGCCACATGACGCTGTTCATCATGCTTGTCGTCACGATCATCTTCCTGCCGATAATCCTGGCTTACACCGCCTGGGTCTATCGCGTGCTGTGGGGCAAGGTCGATGCAAAAACGGTCAACGACAAGGGCGGTCACGCCTACTGATTTCAAGGAGATTTCGCATGTGGTACTTCGCCTGGCTCCTCGGCTTTCCCCTTGCCGCCGCTTTCGCCGTCCTCAACGCCATGTGGTACGAGCTCGTCGACGATAGAGCAAAAGAGAAAGCCTCCGAAACGCAGAGGCAATGATCGTCAGGCCAACGCTTGACGATGGCTTCGCTTTGAAACACGGCACGCCGACTAGACCGGCGTGCTGTTTCGTGTCCGTTGCGGGTATACATTCAATGTAGATCACAATGCATTCAATCCCGGCTTCGTCTTCTCGAAGCCGGATCTGGATACAGCGCTGCGACATTTGGTCATTCGGCTATCGAGAGACGGCCTCCATTTTTACATAACGTATGTGTTATGCAACAATGTGCCATCAATGTCGGTTGGGCCGGTCCCCATCCAAACCAGATTTCGGAGCGCAGACATGAAGAATTGGCACCCTGATCTCAGCCGCTCCACAAACCCGCGCTATATGGCCATCGCGGATCTGATCGAGATTGATTTGCGCAGCGGCGTCCTGGCTGCCGGCGACAGGTTGCCGCCGCAGCGCGAACTGGCCAAGCGCCTGAATATCGATTTCACGACTGTCGCCCGCGGCTATGTCGAGGCACAGAAGCGAGGACTGGTGGACTCGCATGTCGGTCGCGGCACCTTCGTCGCCGGCGGCACGGGCAGGGGGCGTCGAGGCTTCTCTCTTGATATGGCTGCCGATCCGCGTCGCGCTTCTGCCGTCGATTTTTCGATGAACTTGCCGCCTGATCTCACTGATCCGGACCTTGTTGCGCGCATGCATGAGGGAATGTCCGCGGTGGCCGCCAATCTCACATCGTTGCTGCGCTATCAGGATTTCGGCGGCTCGGAGATGGACAAGGAGGCTGCCGCCACCTGGCTCGGCCGCCGTGGAGTGGCGCCGCCACAGGAGCGCATTTTCGTCACGCCGGGCGCTCATCCGACCCTGCTTGCGATCTCAGGCATGCTTGCAAAGCCCGGCGAGGTGGTGCTTTGCGAAGATATCACCTATGCCGGCATGCGCTCGATCGCAGCCCAGCTTCGCCTGAACCTTGCCGGTCTGGCGATGGATGAGGAGGGCATTTTGCCGGAAGCTTTTGAAGAAGCCTGTAAAGGGCTGCGGCCGAAGGCGCTCTATCTCAATCCGACACTGCAAAACCCGCTGACTCTGACCATTCCCGAGAAGCGTCGCGAGGAGATTGTCGCCGTTGCCCGCCGACATCGGGTGCCGATCATAGAAGACGATGCCTATGGTTTCATTCCCTTACAGGGACCGCTGCCCTTTGCCGCGATTGCACCGGATTTGACCTGGCATATCGGTGGGCTCGCAAAATGCATCGGAGCCGGGCTTCGGCTTGCCTATGTCGTCGTACCCGATACGAAATCGGTGTGGCCGTTCGTGAGCGCCATGCGAACGGGCAATGTCATGGCCTCGCCGCTCAATATGGCACTGGCAACCCGCTGGATCGAGGATGGCACGGCCGATGGTATTCTGCGCTTCATCCGCGCGGAAGCCGCCGCCCGTCAGGACATGGTGGCAAGCATATTTCCGCCCGGCAGCTATCGTGCCGATCCGCTCAGCTTCAACATCTGGCTGCCCTTGACCAAAGGCTGGACGCGCTCGACCTTTGGCAGTCATATGCGCAATTCCGGTATCGGCGTTGTAGCAAGCGATGCCTTTACGGTTACAGGACCGGCGCCGGAGGCAGTGCGCGTCTGCCTCGGTGGTCCGATCGGCCGTGACAGGCTGAAAGTGGCGTTGGACTTCATGGCGCATGCCCTTGAAGGTCCGCCGGAAATGGCGGCTTCCTTCTTCTGATCTCAGTAAGTTATCGCCGCGCACAAATTGAATGCGCAATGAATGGATTTCGGTTCAGCGCGACTTTGCCGCCTGAGTCTTCGTAGTAGGCTGCGTCATTCTGACGAATGGACTCGCATCTTACATTCAATGTATCTATATTGAATGTAATCAATACGGCTATTGAATGCATCGCATCAATGACCTAATTTGAAAGCGAGATTGTTATGGATACCGAATATCCGCCGCTGAGCCCTCTCCAGACCGGTTTGAGGTGTCGTTGCCCGCGTTGCGGTCAGGGGCGTCTGTTTGATGGTTTTCTGACCCTGCGCAAGGAATGCGAAGCGTGTGGCCTCGATTACTCCTTTGCCGATCCGGCGGATGGGCCGGCGTTTTTCGTGATCTGCTTTGCCTGCATCCCAAGCGTCCTTCTCGGTGTTTGGCTGGAAGTGGCGTTTTCAGCACCGATCTGGGTTCACTTCGTAGTGACCGGGCCGTTCATGCTGGCGACCTGCATTCCACCATTGCGGCCGCTCAAAGGCTGGCTGGTCGCAAGCCAGTATTTCTACAAGGCCGAAGAGGGCAAGCTCGTCCGCATGCCGGAAACCGAGACGCCGCATTCAGTGAACTAAGGTCTGCGGGGATGGGAATTCCATGATGGAAGTTGGATTCGACGATGTTTCGAGCCGCTGCTCCCCGCAATAGATAGTCTCAAGTCATAGCCTGGAAATATTCAAAATGGTGGATTGGTTCCCTATAGTCTTCATTGTGTTCAAGGTTGTCGTGCTAGGCACCGGCATGTACTTCGCCATCAAGTGGCATCACGATCAAGGGAAGAGGAAATAACGAAACCAGAGGGCCGTTACTGGCCACCGGCCGTAGGCCCTTGTCGGCTCCGGGCAGAAATCTCTGCGCTCCGCGCCGGATATCAAAGCTTCGGCATCGCAGTGCCCATGCCGCACTGCACATTTGACCAAATAAGCCGCCCTTCATGTCAAAAAAGTATCGGTCGAGCGTACAAGGCGTAGTAGCGGCAGGTTGCCGCAAGGCGTAGATTTGACCTCATAGAAGACGTGATAGCCTCTGGGAGGAGGCACCGCAGCCTTGGTAGCGTGCGGACGGACGAAAGGAGGCTGGCTGATGAACCCTGATTTGGAAGTTGTGGCGATCGGCAGTGGCGAGTCCTTTAAAGCCTGGGAGCATGGCTATCCCTACCGAACGGTCCGCTGGCATTTTCATCCCGAATACGAAATCCATCACGTCGTTGCCACGACAGGCCAATATTTCATTGGCGATTTCATCGGTGAGTTCGAACCCGGAAATCTGATCCTGACCGGGCCGAACCTGCCGCATAACTGGGTGAGCAACGTCCCGGCCGGCGTGACGCTTCCCTTGCGCTGCCGTGTCCTGCAATTTTCCGAATCCTTCTTTGCCGATGCCAGCAAGATCTTCCCGGAGTTATCGGCCTGCGCCGAGATACTGGAACTCAGCCGCCGCGGCGCGCTTTTCACGCCAGAAACCGCAGCCGTCGTCGGCCCCATCCTTGGCGAGCTGGTCCAGGCATCGGGCATCCGGCGTATCGAGCTTTTCATGAACATTCTCGACGCGATGGCCAGTGCCGAGGGCACCCGCTCGCTCGCCAGCGCGGGCTATCAGCCGGACCCTTCGGGTTTCATGTCGGCGGGCGTCAATCAGGCGCTGTCCTATATCAATGCGCATCTGACCGAGCCGTTCAGCGAATGTGATCTTGCCGAGCTGACCGGCCAGAGCCCGAGCGCCTTTTCGCGCAGCTTTCGCCGGCACACCGGTATGGCGCTGGTGCAATATGTCAACCGCCTGCGGGTCAACTTTGCCTGCCATCTGCTGATGAGCAAGGCTGATATGTCGATCACCGACATCTGCTTTGCCGCCGGTTTCAACAATATCTCGAATTTCAATCGCCGCTTTCTGGATCAGAAGGGCATGGCGCCCTCGCGGTTCAGATCACTATTGGCACAGCATGCACGCGCGGTGGAGGCCGCTTAACCGAAGGAGGAAGGGGAGGAAAGACAACAATTCCGGCCAAGCGAACGGGCACCTCTGTCGCCCGAAGGAGAACGCTTGTCCGAAAAATAGCCGTCACCTTGGTCGGATGATCGTCTCAGGGGACGCCAAACAAGAGCATCGCGTGCGGACAGCCGTGATGATCGAGGGAAACCATTACCATTTGGAACGGAGAATTTCCAATGAACCATTTCGCACTGAAAATTGCCGGCGCAGCCGCGCTTGCGGTCGGTCTTATGAGCGGCACATCCGCTTTCGCGCAATCCGCCAAGGTGACGGACGCAACCGTCGCCTTCCTGATGCCCGACCAGAGCTCCACGCGTTACGAAGAGCATGATTTCCCCGGTTTCCAGGCGGAGATGAAGAAGCTCTGCGCCGGCTGCAAGGTCATCTATCAGAACGCCAATGGTGATGCTTCGCGCCAGCAGCAGCAGTTCAACTCGGCGATCTCGCAGGGCGCCAAGGCCATCGTGCTCGATCCGGTCGATTCCACCGCCGCGGCCTCGCTGGTGAAGATGGCGCAGAGCCAGGGCGTTCGCGTCATCGCTTATGACCGGCCGATCCCGTCGGCTGCGGCCGACTACTATGTCTCCTTCAACAATGAAGAGATCGGCAAGATGATCGCGAAGTCGCTGGTCGATCATCTGAAGGCCAAGAACGTCAAGGCCGGAGATGGCGGCCTGCTCGAGATCAACGGCTCGCCGACCGATGCCGCCGCCGGTCTTATCAAGAAGGGCATCCATGCCGGGCTTGCCGAGGGCGGTTATCCCGTGCTCGCAGAATTCGATACGCCGGACTGGGCGCCGCCGAAGGCACAGCAATGGGCAAGCGGCCAGATCACCCGCTTCGGCAAGAAGATCCTTGGTGTGGTCGCGGCCAATGACGGCACGGGCGGCGCAGCCGTCGCGGCCTTCAAGGCGGCCGGCTTCGATCCGGTGCCGCCGGTGACGGGCAACGACGCCACCATCGCCGGCCTGCAGCTCATCATTTCCGGCGACCAGTACAATACGATCTCCAAGCCGAGCGAAATCGTCGCCGCGGCTGCCGCCAATGTCGCGATAGAATTGCTGTCGGGCGAAACGCCAAAGGCGGACACGAAACTCTTCGATACGCCAACGAAGCTCTTCACGCCGGCGCTTGTCACATCAGACAATCTCAAGGCCGAGATCATCGACAAGACTGTCGCCGGCAAGCCGATCCAGACACCGGCCCAGCTTTGCACCGATCGCTACGCTGAAGGCTGCAAGAAGCTCGGTATCGGCGGCTGATCATAGCTCTTCGACAGGGTCCGGCCGCTTCGGCGGCCGGCAACAAACCAAATCTCATTGCAATCCGAACCGAGAGGGTGGCGAACCATGATTGACGCTTCCGATCAAAGAAGCCCCACAGGCGAACCTGTGCTCAGCCTGCGAGGTGTCTCCAAGCACTTCGGCGCCGTCTCGGCACTGACCGATATCAACCTCGATGTGCATGCCGGCGAAGTCGTGGCGCTTGTCGGCGACAACGGTGCCGGCAAGTCGACGCTCGTCAAGGTTTTGGCTGGCGTCCACCAGCCGAGCGCCGGCACGATTACATTTGCAGGCAAGCCGGTCACGCTCAGTGATCCCGCCACAGCGCTTGATCTCGGCATCGCCACCGTCTTTCAGGATCTGGCGCTGTGCGAAAACCTCGATGTGGTCGCCAATATCTTTCTCGGCCGGGAGCTCACCCCGCTGAAGCTTGATGAAACGGCGATGGAAGTGCGTGCCTGGACTTTGCTTAATGAGCTTGCCGCCCGCATCCCCAGCGTACGCATCCCGATCGCCTCGCTTTCCGGCGGCCAGCGGCAGACGGTGGCGATCGCCCGTTCGCTGCTGCTTGAGCCGAAACTGATCATGCTGGACGAACCCACAGCCGCGCTCGGCGTGGCCCAGACTGCGGAGGTGCTGAACCTCATCGAGCGCGTCCGAGACAAGGGGCTCGGCGTGATCATGATCAGCCATAATATGGAGGATGTGCGCGCCGTTGCCGACCGCATCGTCGTGCTGCGCCTCGGCCGCAACAACGGGATCTTCTATCCCGACACGTCAAATCAGGAGCTTGTCAGTGCCATCACCGGCGCCACGGAAAACTCCGTGTCGCGCCGCGCCGGGCGGCGTCAGGTTCAACAGGAACAAAGAGATGGGGGCCAGCCATGAATCAGGATACGAAGCAGCCGGCGGCATTGCTCGACCGCAGCGACGTTCGCGTCAGCCATGAAACAGGCATTGCCGCAACGATCCGCTCCTCCATCGACAAGGTGCGGTCAGGTGATCTCGGCTCATTGCCCGTCGTCGTCGGCCTCGTCATCATCTGGACGGTGTTCGGCACGCTCAATCCGACATTCCTCTCCAGCAGCAATCTCGCCAATTTGCTGTTCGACGCCTCGACGGTCGGCATCATCTCGCTCGGCATCGTCTGCGTACTGATGGTCGGCGAAATCGATCTGTCAGTGGGCTCGATCAGCGGCTTTGCTTCGGCCATGGTCGGCATGCTCTGGGTCAATGAAGGTTGGCCTGTCGCTCTCGCCATTCTGGCCGCGCTCGTCTTCGGCGGAGTGATCGGCATCATCTACGCCTTGCTCTTTAACCGCCTGGGCATGCCGAGCTTCGTTTCGACGCTGGCGGGACTTCTGGCGGTGCTCGGTATGCAGCTCTATCTGCTCGGCGCCACTGGCTCCATCAATCTGCCCTATGGTTCTGGGCTCGTGAACTTCGGCCAGCTCCTCGTTATTCCGCGCCCGCTTGCCTATCTGCTGGCGCTTGTTCCCGGCGTGGTGATGTTGTTTGCCGGCTTCGGCATGGTTCGCCGCCGCCGGCAGGCGAACCTGTCGACCCCTTCGATTGGCGGCCTCGTTGCAAAAGCCACCGCCATCACGATCGCGCTGGAATTCGTCGCCTTCTATCTCAACCAGGATCGCGGCATTCCGTGGATGTTCGCCCTGTTCGTGGTGCTCGTCATCGTCATGGATTACGCATTGACGCGCACCCAATGGGGCCGGTCCATGTCGGCTGTCGGTGGCAACCGGGAAGCTGCGCGCCGCGCCGGCATCAATGTGCGCATGATTTATACCAGCGCCTTCGTGCTCTGCGCCATGTTTGCTGCCCTCGGCGGCGTGCTGGCGGCGGCACGGCTGGCTTCTGCCAGTCAGCAGGCCGGCACCGGCGATGTCAACCTCAATGCGATCGCCGCAGCCGTCATCGGCGGCACCAGCCTCTTCGGTGGCCGCGGCAATGCCTATTCGGCACTGCTAGGCATCATCGTCATCCAGTCGATCGCCAGCGGCCTGACCATGCTCGATCTGTCATCGGCGCTTCGCTACATGATCACCGGCGCAGTTCTTGCCATTGCCGTCATCGTCGACTCATTGGCCCGCCGTTCCCGCGCTTCCCATGGACGCGGCTGATTTCATCACAAGGTAAGGATTGATATGAGACAGGATTTTACCGGTAAAGTCGCCGCCATCACCGGGGCCGCCTCCGGGATTGGCCTGGAATGCGCCAAGTCGCTTTTGAACGAGGGCGCCAGCGTCGCCCTCGTCGACAGGGCCGAGGACACCTTGAAAAGCCTCTGCGCCGAACTCGGCCCGAATGCCCATCCGGTCGTCGTCGATCTTCTGAACCCTGCAAGTGTCGCTACCATGATGCCGCAGATCCTGGAAAAATTCGGCAAGCTCGATATCTTTCATGCCAATGCCGGCGCCTATATCGGCGGTGAAGTGGTGGAAGGCGATCCGGACGCTTGGGATCGGATGCTGGATCTCAACATCAACGCGGCATTCCGTTCGGTCCGGATGGTGCTGCCGCACATGGTTGAACGCAAGACCGGCGACATCATCATGACCAGCTCGATTGCCGGTCTCGTTCCGGTGGTCTGGGAGCCGATTTACACGGCGTCAAAGCACGCAGTTCAGGCCTTCGTCCACACCGTACGCCGTCAGGTCGCCAAGCATGGCATCCGCGTCGGCGCCGTTGCACCGGGGCCGGTGGTGACCGCACTCATCAGCGATTGGCCGCAGGCAAAGCTCGATGAGGCCATCGCCGCAGGCGGCCTGATGGAGGCATCCGAGGTGGCGGAGGCTGTGCTGTTCATGCTATCGAGGCCGCGCAACATTGTCATTCGGGATCTGGTGATCCTGCCATTGAGTACGGACCTCTGATGACGGCATCTTATTTCATCGGCATCGACGTCGGGACAGGCAGCGCCCGCGCCGGCGTCTTCGACGCGAGCGGACATCTGCTCGCATCGGCCAAGCGCGCGATCACCATCTGGCACGAGGCTGGCAGCATTGTTGAGCAGTCCAGCGAGCAGATCTGGAAAGCGGTTTGCGACAGCGTCAAGGAAGCCGTCGCTTCGGCTGGAATAGCGGCATCCGCCGTTGCCGGCATCGGCTTCGATGCGACATGCTCGCTGGTGACGATCAAGGCGGATGGCGCGCCCATCGCCGTCGGCCCCTCGGGCGATCCCGCACGCAACATCATCGTCTGGATGGACCATCGCGCCGCCGGCGAAGCCGAGGAAATCAATGCCGGCAATCACGCCGTGCTGCGCTATGTCGGCGGCCGCATCTCGCCGGAGATGGAGACCCCGAAACTTCTCTGGCTCAAGCGAAACCTGCCGCAATCCTTTGCAGCGGCTGACCATTTCTTCGACCTCGCCGATTATCTGACATGGCGCGCCACGGGTTCATTGCAGAGATCGGTCTGCACGGTGACCTGCAAGTGGACCTATCTCGCCCATGAAAAGCGTTGGGATGCTCAGTACTTCAGGGATATCGGCCTCGGAGAGCTGGCGGATGAAGGTTTCGAGCGGATTGGCACCGAAATCGTCGAGCCTGGCGCCGCCTTGGGCGATGGGTTGAGCGAAGCTGCCGCACGTGATTTGGGTCTGATTGCCGGCACGCCCGTCGGCGCATCGCTGATCGACGCCCATGCCGGCGGTGTCGGCACTTTGGGCGGCCAGGATGCTGACGGCAACGCCGATATCAGGAACAGGCTCGCTTATGTCTTCGGCACCTCGGCGTGCTCGATGGCATCGAGCGAGACGGCGGTTTTCGTCGATGGCGTCTGGGGTCCCTATTATTCGGCGATGGTGCCCGGTCTGTGGCTGACCGAGGGCGGGCAGTCGGCTGCGGGAGCCGCCATTGACCATCTCGTCACCATGCATCCGGCAGCAGCCGAAGCGCGTGCTAAGGCCGAGGCCGAAGGGCTCTCTCTTGTTGCCTGGCTCGACCGACAGGCGACTGCGGCCTGCAAGAATGCGTCGGATGCGATTGCGCTCGCGAAATCCATTCAGGTCGTGCCGGAATTCCTGGGTAATAGATCTCCCTATGCGGACCCCGATGCGCGCGCTGTCATCTCCGGTCTGGCACTGGAAACAGGGATAGACGATCTGGTAGCACTTTACGTCGCTGGCCTTTGCGGCATCGGCTATGGCTTGCGGCAACTGCTGGAAAAGCTGGCGCAGGATGGCATCGGCTGCGATCTCATCGTCGCCAGTGGTGGTGCCGCCCAGAGTGGGCTTGTACGCCAGCTTCTGGCCGATACGACCAATAGACCGGTCGCCGTCACCGATACCGAAGAACCTGTTCTTCTCGGCGCTGCCATGCTTGGTGCCACGGCAGGCAAGCGCTACGGCTCCCTGACCGAGGCGATGGCGGCGATGTCGAGGCTGGCGGAAGTGTTTGTTCCGGCGGATAGGCCTATCAAGACGCAACACGACCGTCGCTATGCCGCATTCGAACTTCTGCAATCGGCCGATCGAAGCATCCGCTCGCTGATGGCGTCGTAGATGTCATCAACTCGCCTCCATCGCTGATGCCGGCGGAGGCGAGGTCGGCATCTTGTTCAAAAATAGCTTCAAACGTCATTCGGCATCTATGCTGCGGCCGCATATAAACTAGATTACAGGTTCACCGCCGCAGCATGCGGCCCATCCCAACAAAGGAGTGGACCATGGATATCAACAGGAACGGCTCGCAACCATCAGGCAAGGGCCCTTCGGACTGGTTTACCGGCACTGTGCGTATCGACCCATTGTTTGCAGAGAACGAAGCGCGGCGCGCCGCATCCAGCAGCGTCACCTTCGAACCGGGCGCGCGGACTGCGTGGCATACGCATCCGCGCGGCCAGACGCTGATCGTCACCGCGGGTTTCGGGCGGGTCCAACGGGAAGGTGGCCCGATCGAAGAGATCCGCCCGGGCGACGTCGTCTGGTTCGAGCCGGGCGAAAGGCACTGGCATGGCGCTTCGCCAACCACAGCCGTGACGCATATTGCCATCCACGAACATCTCGACGGCAAGGTCGTCGATTGGATGGAGCATGTGACGGACGAGCAATATCAGGGGGAATGATCTGTAATATTCCCGTCGTCAGAAACGTGTGAAGGCGCAAGAAGCCGAGCGTTATCCCACTGCTCTTCGCGGCAACCTTCCTGCGGCATCAAGGTCAGAATGCGCCTGTCTCGCTGAAGGGCGTTCCAACTGAAACAAGCTCAGCAGCTCGAATAAATTCTCAGCCTCGGCCGCGAGGACAAGTGCGGCCGCAGCTGATTCCTGCACGAGGGTCGTCGTTTGCTGCGTACCGCGATCCAGCACGCCAACAGCGCTGCTGACTTCCTTGAGGGTTACCGCCTGTTCCTTTGCCACACCCACGATCATCGAGACATTGCCATCGACGCTTTGAACCTGGGACTCGATTGTTGCAAGGGCAGAACCGGTTTCCATAACCAGAGCCACGCCGCTCTGCACATTGTCGCTCGAAAGCGCAATCAGATCCTTGATCTCCTTGGCGGCGACCGCTGACCTCTGCGCAAGTTCACGCACCTCCTGGGCAACAACGGCAAAGCCCTTGCCGGCATCGCCGGCACGCGCAGCTTCTATGCCAGCGTTCAGGGCGAGCAGATTGGTCTGGAAGGCTATTTCATCGATCACGCCGACAATATTGGTGATCTCCTGGGACGAGGTCTCTATCCGACCCATGGCATCGATCGCGCGACGCACCACGGTTGCAGAATGGGCCGCACTTTCCCGAGTTTCCCGTACAAGCTTGCCGGCAGCATCGGCGTTTTGACTGGAGTCGGCAACGGTGGTGGTGATCTCTTCCAGCGCTGCGGCCGTTTCTTCCACCGAAGCCGCCTGCTGCTCGGAGCGCTTGGCGATATCGTCGGATGCTTCGTGAATCCTCTGAGTGCCAGAGGAAATCGTGCCAGCGGCACGGGCTACGGATTGCATGGCAGCATGCAGCTTGCCGACCGCACCATTGAAATCGGTGCGTAGCCTTTCAAGTGTCGGAATGAACGGTGTTGCCAAATGCTGCGTCAGATCACCGTCGGACATCTGTCCGAGCGCGCCACCCAGCGCTTCGACATTGTTGACGCGGCCGGTCACGTCTGTCGCAAATTTCACGACCTTGAAGACCCTGCCATCCGTGTCGAAGATCGGATTGTACGATGCCTGGATGAAGACTTTCCGGCCGCCCTTGCCGATGCGCATGAACTCGTCGGCAATGAACTCACCCTGGGCGAGCCTGTTCCAGAATTGGCGGTATTCGTTGCTGCCTCTATAGGCCTTGTCGCAAAACAGGGAGTGGTGCATGCCCTGTATTTCCGACAGCTCGTAGCCCAAGGTTTGCAGAAAGTTCTCGTTTGCGCCAAGGATGCGGCCATCCGGTGTAAATTCGATAACGGCTTGTGAGCGCGACAGCGCGTCGAGCTTGCCGGCGTCCTCGATGCTCTTCAATTTGGCAGCGGTGATATCTGCGGCGATCTTTACGACCTTACGGAATTTCTTGCCCCTGCGCACCGGATTGTATGTGGCCTCTATCCAGATCTCCTTGCCGCCCTTGCCAAGTCGTCTGTACTGGCGGCTGTCGAATTCGCCTCGCGCCATCTTTGCCCAGAATTGTGCATACTCCGCCGCCGCTGCTTCCGCAGGCGCAACGAAGATGCGATGATGCTGGCCGATGATTTCCTTCAGATCATATCCGAAAACGCGGCAGAAATTGGCGTTCGCCGTCAGGATTTTCCCGGAAATATCAAACTCGATGATGGCCATCGACTTATCGATCGCGGTAAGTACAGCGGTTGCTTCGAGGCCGAAATTCAATGACATGGCTTTCATATGAAAGTCTCCTAATTCCATGACGTGAATTGATGCGTTTTGGGCGATGTAAAATCGATAGGGCGACTTGATTTCAGGAGTGATCTTACTGCCGACAAAAAGTATTTTTTGCATGGGTAAATGCTCTAGGAAGCTTAATGTGTTCCTAATTCTGCATTTCCTGGTAGAAATTACTGCGCAAAACGGACATGGAAGCGGAAAGTGTATAGTGCTACCCTCTACCTGAAGCTTTATTTTTTGAGCGCTTGTGGAGGTATGAATCCACAATGTCGTTACGATAACGACTGCAGCCGCAGGCAGATATGCGTTTGAATAGGAGCCATGCTATTTAATGGGCCCGCGAATATTGAGGATTTCGAATGGATTCTCCGCAGCGTCCCATGCCGACCGAAGCAGGCATCTTGCAGTTCATGGAGATCGGCGACTCCTTCTATCCACCGGATGCCGTCTCCGCCTCGATAGAGCAGCAGCGTCAATGGTATGATGCGCTATGCGCTCGCTTCGATCGGCCGTTGCCGGATGGCTTACGCATAGGTGATGAACTCGTGGCGGGGGCAATTCCCGTCAGGCGTTATCATCCAGCCGACATCCGCACCGCGACCTGCCTGCTTTATCTTCACGGCGGCGGCTTCGTCGTCGGCTCGCTCGATAGCCATCATGCGATCTGTGCCGAGATTGCCGACCATGTCGGAGCGGAACTTGTCTCGGTCGACTATCGTCTTGCGCCGGAACATCGATGGCCGGCACAGACGGATGATTGTTTCAGTGTCCTCAGACAATTGCTCGCGGAGGGCAAAGAGATTGTGTTGATCGGCGATAGCGCCGGCGGCAATCTGGCGGCCGGATTGGCCATTCGCGCCAAGGCTGAGGACCTTTCGGGAATTATCGGCCAGATCCTGATCTATCCGGCACTCGGCGGCGACCTCGTTTCGGGCTCGTATCTGGAAATGGCGGAAGCGCCAGGGCTGACGACGGCCGACGTCAGCTATTACCGCAGCGTCTTGCAGGCCCCATCGGGCAATCCCATTGCCGAGCCGCTTGCCTTGCCTTCTGTTGCCGGCCTTCCGCCCACGTTCATCACGGTTGCCCATTTCGATCCACTGCGTGACGACGGCCGCAACTATGCGGCGCGGCTGGCGCAGGCGGGCGTTGAGGTCTGGTTCCGTGAGGAGCCGCAGATGGTACACGCCTGGCTGCGGGCAAGGCATATGAGCGAGGGGGCCCGCGCCGGCTTTGCCGCCATATGTGCGGCGGCAAGCCGGTTTGCAGGCTCGCGATGATCTACATCAGATCGCGGGGGATACGCTTCTCCTCGAAGATCTTCTCAAAGATCTGCATCTCGCCTTCATAGGCGATTACTGAGGCGCTGATGACCCAGTCGGTTGCCGTGCAGGATATGGCCGATGTTGCGACGGTGCGGACGAACCAGTTCGGCCGTTTCATGTCGCAGGTCCAGATCGAGATACCCGTCATCGAGAGCGGATCATCCGGTGCAATGGACCAGACCTCTTCGCGTGCCTGGCGCGTTGAAAGACCTGTACCGGGATGTTCAGAAAGGCCAGTATCCTCTTGAATTTCATAGCGAGTGCGCCCCGCTGAGAGGTCGCGGAGTACCTGCCGTTTCGTCGATCCTAGCGCATGCTCGATGTATTTCGGCAGGGGATCGGGATTATCAGGCTGCTTCAGATCGATGATGTCATGTTCGCCGAGTAATGGCAGGCCAAGGCCGATGGAAGCCAGATCGATTGTCAGGCCTGGATTTTCCGGAGGTGGCAGCACCATCGGCCAATAGGACGTCGACAGGGACAGGCGAATGCGATGGCCCTTGCGGAAACGGTAGCCGCAGGCATCGAGCGTCAGCGTGACTGTGGTTCGCTCGCCCTTGCTCAACGGCTCTGGTTCGGCATTGCCGTTGCGATGGGCGAGATTGAGCACGCCGAAGGAGACACGGGTTGCCGTGCCGTCCGGATGGACATCGACAAGTCGCGCGCAGAGATTGGCGGTGTCGGCATCGCATCGCAGCGTTAGCGTGATGACCGGGCGGCCGAGATAGTCGTGATCCTCGGCAAGCGGCGCCGTCTGGAAGGTGAGGGAGCCGGCATCGTCGAGACGTTGGTCGATCGCCAGTTCCGCGTCCGGTTTCAGGGTGAACCATTCGCCTGCGGCCGTGCCTGTGTCGAGTGGCGAGCGCAGGTAGACGGGATGCTCCGGCGCATGCGGGATCGGCATGCCTTCCATCAGAGTGCCGAACTGCTCGACATAGAAGCACTGCATCTCAGGCTTTTGCCATTCTTCCTTGGCGATCCAGAAGCCGGGATCGAAATCGCGTCGCCTCGCGGGTTTAATGGCGTCAAGGATGTAGGCGCGAACCGACGGCATGTTTTCCGCGCCATTTTGCTCGCCGCGCAGCCAGCAGTTCCACCAGGCGATAGCCTCGCCGTGGAAATCGGCGCGCGGCTTCGGCCAGGCGAAATGCGGATATTTGTGAACCCAGGGGCCGATCAATGCCTTCGCCTTGTCGCCGAGGCCTTCGACAGCCAATAACGGCGTATTGCGATAGCCGTCCGCCCAGCCGGCGATGACGATGGCCGGAATATCGAACTCAGCGAAATTCTCGCAGATGGAACCATGCCGCCAGAAGTCGTCGCGGCGCTGATGCTCAAGCCATTCCTCCATGAAGAAGGGCTCCTGCTCCAGGCGCTCCAGCCACATCTCCCGCCAACGCTCACCGACGATGGCCGGATCGGGTGCGCGTGACTGATAGGCCAGCATGGTTGCCGCCCAGGAAAGCTGGGCGGAGAGATGGCAGCCGTTCTTGTAGTGGATATCGTCATTGTAGCGGTCGACGGTGGAGGCGATCGATATGACGGCCTTCAGCGCCGGCGGCTTCAAAGCGGCGACCTGCAGGCAATTGAAGCCGCCCCAGGAGATGCCCATCATGCCGACCGAGCCGTTGGACCAGGGCTGCGCCGCAATCCAGGCGATCAGCTCGCAGGCATTGGCAAGCTCGAGTTCGGTATATTCGCCATCGATGATGCCATCGGATTCACCGGAGCCTCTGATGTCGACGCGAACGCCGGCAATGCCGGCGGCGGCGAAGACCGGGTAGGTGGATTCGTCGCGAGGGCTGGTTCCGTCCCGCTTGCGATAGGGCAGGAATTCGAAGACGGCGGGCACGGGGTTGCTGTCAGCCTCATCCGGCATCCAGATACGCGCGGCGAGGCGCGTGCCGTCCTTGAGGGTGATCCAGTGATTTTCGATAGTAGTGAAGTTGCGGTCTGACATGATCATTTATCCCGAGGATGTTTAAGCATCGAACCAGACGCGGCTGCCGATATAGCCATTGGACATATCATTGCCAATGTCGTCGACATATCCTTTCAGCGTCTTCGAGGCGGCCATGATGTAATCGTTAAAGACGGGCAGGATCAGACCGCCATCGTCTCGCACCGTCAGCGCCAGTTGCCGATAAAGCGCCTTGCGCTTGGTGTCATCGAGCTCGGATCTTGCCTGCAGCACCATCTTATCGAAGTCGGGGCGCTTGAAACGCGTGTCGTTCCACTCCGCGGTCGAGAGATAGGAGGTGGAATAGCGCGAATCCTGGGTCGGGCGGCCACCCCAGAAAGAGGCGCAGAAAGGCTGCTTGTTCCAGACGTTGGTCCAGTAGCCGTCTTCCGGTTCGCGCTTTACATCAAGTGTGATGCCGGCCTTGCGCGCACTCTCCTGGAACAGGATCGCCGCATCCACGGCGCCCGGAAAGGCTGCGTCTGACGTGAGCAGCTGAACCGGGCGATCGAGGCCCGACTTCTTGAAATGAAAGGCGGCCTTGTCGGGATCATAAGGGCGCTGCTCGATATCCGTCGGCGCAAGCGCATAGTTGGCATTGACCGGATAGTCATTGCCGATCGTTC
This sequence comes from Rhizobium sp. A22-96, assembly GCF_053521805.1. Lineage (NCBI taxonomy): Bacteria > Pseudomonadati > Pseudomonadota > Alphaproteobacteria > Hyphomicrobiales > Rhizobiaceae > Rhizobium > Rhizobium sp. A22-96. Next base: position 374,563 of record NZ_JBNWDQ010000001.1, on the reverse strand, counting down.
CGTAGCCGCCCAGCACCTTGTCGAGGATCGACTGTCGGTCGATGGCATATTTCAGCGCGAGCCGAAGATCGGCATTGTCGAAAGGCGCCGTGTCGCAATGCATCAGGAAACAGTAGAAGCCCTTGCCGGCGTTGCGGACGATATCGACTTTCGGCGCCCGCTTGAGCATCGGGACCGTCTTCGGATCGACATTGTTGACGAAGTGAACCTGACCAGAGGCAAGCGCTGCAATGCGGGCGGTGTTGTCATTGATGACGAGTATTTCCACGCTGTCGACAAAACCGCGATCCGAGCGCCAATCCTTGGGGTTCTTCTCGAAGGTGGCGCGGACGCCGGGTTCAAAGCTTTTCAGGATGTAGGGACCGGTGCCGATAGCGGCCGCCGGCTTCTCGACGCCACCCTTCGGCTGGATGATCAGGTGGTAGTCGGTCAGAAGCAGAGGCAGGTCCGCATTGCCTTCCGAGAGCGTCAGGACGAGATCGCCCGCCTTTTCCTCGATGCCGGTGATCGAGGCCATCAGTCCGAGAGCGCCTGATTGCGAATTCTTGTCCGCATGCCGCTTCAGCGTGGCGATGATGTCGGCGACGGTCATCTTGCTGCCGTCATGAAACTGCACGTCGTTCCGGATCTTGAAGGTCCAGACGGATGCGTCGGCCGATGGCGTCCATGAAGTCGCCAATGACGGCAAAGGCGCGCCGGTCTTGGGATCGGATTCGACAAGCGTATCGCCCCAGAGGCGGCCAATGACGAACAATACGGATGCGCTGTAAGTTGCCGGATCGAGTGCATCGCTAGTGGCACCGCCCTTGAGGCCGAGCTTCAGATGGCCACCATGCTTCGTCTCCTGAGCGCGAGCGTCACGCGGCATCAGGAGGCTCGAGGCGAGGCCCGGCAAGGCACCGAGGGCGACGGCACCGCCGAGAAAGCGGCGGCGTCCGATTTTCAGATCCGAAAGTTGATCCTTTTGAGGCATCATTGCAGTTCCCTTTTTCAATTTTGTTAGGAGGGAACGTAGAGGCCGGTCTTGTTCAAGCAATTTCGCGACTTGACGCAGTTTTAAGCGAGTTTACGCTGGGATGGTTAAGACGGAGCTAGTGATGCCTCACCTGGTAGAGAACCTGAAGAGTGCCTGTGCCACGCAGCGCTCCATTTCGCATGTTTGCCGTGCAATTGATATCAACCGGCAGCAATTCAACCGATACATCAATGGCGAAACGAGACCGTCTGCCCATAACCTGGCCAGGATTGCCAACTATTTCGATCTCGATTCAGCGGATTTTCTGCTCGCACCCAAACTTTTTCGCGAGCGGCTTCGAGGACCTTCCGTCGGACCCCATGAAGGTTCCGAGCTTTTCAAGGCGTTTCCGGGAAATCTCGCGGCTCTCAGACGCCATCTCGGCTATTTCCAGACCTATCATCGTTCCCCATCCTGGCCGGGGATGGTCGTGTGTTCCTGCAGTCGCCTTAGCGAGCAGGGCGGCTTGGTGCGTGTCAAGTCCATGGAGCGTCTCCGGGATCTTGGAAATGGCATCCAGCAGTTTTCGAAATATGTGGGTTTAGCGGCGTTTTACAGGAACCGGATCTTCATTACGGAGCGTGTCATCGGTCCGAATTCCATGTTGTCGCAGACGATCCTCCTGCCGTTCGACGAGCACCAGCGGGTCTATTTGCGCGGAACGACCATGGGTGTCTCATGGCGAAAGGAAAATCTCCCCTATGCTTCGCGGATGATCTGGCGGCATGTCGGCGCCGAGCCCGATTTGCGTGAACTTCTATCGCGATGCGGACCACTGCCGCTATCGTCACGCAAACTGCCACCCACGGTGCGCTCGTTCCTCACGGACCCATCCGCCGAAGTCTATGCTGTGCCGGCAGAGTATTGATGCTGCCGGTTGCCGAACCGGCCTGCGATCCAGGGTGGAATTTGAGACCCAATAGCATGCTATTTTAGTATCACAGATTGCGTGGTGGGGTGTTTGCCATCGCAATGCCCTGAGAGACCTATGACTTGGTGTTTCGATTCTCCGTCGGTGAAAATTCTTAAAACAGAAGAATAAGCCAGGTCTTTACGCAATATATTAATGATCACTTTATAAGAATACTATCTATCATATCGTTCGGCGGCGCATGCTTTGACATTTGGGGTGCCTAGATGCTTTTCTCCACGAGAGCGGATGTAGATTCCAGCCGGCCTACTTATCTTGACGATCTGCTTCGCCAGGAAGCGAAGATCAATCTGGATCGCGCCGCAGACATTCCCGACGCTGTTTCAGTCAACCGAGCCTTGAATTTCATAAAGCACTGGTGGGGTGAAACCGGAGAGGAGATGGATGTCAACGTATTCTATCGCCACCGCACCCTTGAAGCACTCGGCTTTGCAATTTCCCACCACGAAAACCTGTCGGCCTCACCGAAAATCATTGAGCTGCGGAGCGGGCAAAATGATGTGGCGCCTTTGCTGGTATTCGCCGGGGGAGCAAGCTGCTTTCTGGAAATGCAGCAGCTCATCAAGGAAATCAGCTTCCCGGGGCCGATCCTCGGCGTCGCCCTGACGGCCTTCAACCGCGGTCGTCAATACCCGGCAACCGTGCAAGATGAGGTTGAAAGCACGCTGAAAGCGTTACAGGCGACGGGGATCGAGGGACCCTATCGATTGCTCGGTTATTCTTTCGGCGGTGTTTTTGCTCTGGAACTGGCGCGCGCGCTGCGGGCGCAGGGGCAGGAGATCGCGTTCCTCGGGATGCTCGATACCCCGTTTGGCGAGCAGGAGTGGCCGCTGACGACCTGGGCCAAGTTCATGTGGCAACGCTGGCGAAGAGCGCGCAACAGAAAGAAGAACCTTAAAAAATCAGGTCCTCCGGCAGGCGACCAAACACAGGCCAGGCCGAGCTTGCCGGCTATCGGGCGAGGAGAATACCTGGCAAGAAAGCTGAAACCCCTCTCTTTCCGCTATGCCGATCCACGTACCGCCTATTATCCCGAGCTGGCACCACAATGGATGGGGGATTATCCCCCACTTTACGACGCCGCTGCCAGACAGCTTCTCCGGATGAAAGGTGTCTACAAGCCAAGCCGTTATGACGGGGAGCTCACCTTCTATCGCAGTCTTCAAGGCTCTCCGGTCGATTGCGATCCGAAGTCCATATGGGGACGCTTTCTTGTCCATGCGGACTGGATAGACGTTCCAGGCAATCACCAGAGCATGATTGTCGGGCGCAATGCCAGCACGCTAGGCCGTAAGCTCGGCAACCGCCTTATGCGTTGACCTTCAGTTTCCCGCACTCTCCATCTTCCGCGTCGTCAACACGCGCTCCAGCCAGCCGATTTCCATTTCCGGAACCGACTTCAACAGCAGATCCGTATAGTCATCGAACGGCGGCGACAGCGCTTGCGATTTCGGACCGAAGCGCACGAGCTTACCGCGATGCATGACAGCAACGCTATCGGCGATGGCACGGACGATGGCGATGTCGTGGGTGATGAAGATATAGGAGAGATGCGTCTCCTCCTGCAGCTTCAGCAGCAGCTTCAAGATACCCTCGGCAACCAGCGGATCGAGCGCCGAGGTCGGCTCGTCGCAAAGGATGAGCTCCGGCTTGGCGGCGAGGGCGCGGGCGATTGCGACACGCTGCTTCTGGCCGCCGGAAAGCTCGGCCGGATAGCGGTCGATGAAGCCGTTGCCCATCTCGATCTGGTCGAGCAGTTCCTTCACGCGTGCCGTCTTCGCCGAGCCACGCAAGCCGTCATAGAAAGTCAGCGGCCGACCGATGATATCGCGCACGGTCTGGCGGGGGTTCATGGCGGTATCGGCCATCTGGTAGATCAGCTGTATCCGCCGCAATTCCTCGCGCGAGCGGTTCTTCAGGGCCGGTGTCAGTGGTTTGCCGTCGAAGGAAATCTGACCGTCGCTTGGCGGCAGCAGGCCCGTGATGACGCGGGCAAGCGTCGATTTTCCCGAACCGGATTCACCGACGACGGCCAGCGTCTGCCCCTTAGGGACGTGTAGAGAAACGTCGTGTAATACCTTGAAACCGTTTGAGTATTGCGCACTGATATTTTCGACTCTCAGAATGGATCCAGATTGATCGGCAGCCTCGTCTCGCGCCGCCTGGCGAACATTGACGAGCGCGCGAGTGTAGTCCTGGCGTGGCTCTTCGATGATCTGTTGCACGCTGCCATATTCCACCGTCTTGCCGTATCGCAGCACCATGATGTCGTCGGAGATCTGGGCGACGACCGCAAGGTCATGAGTGATGTAGAGCGCTGCCGTGTGCGTCTCCTCGATCGCGTGCTTGATGGCTGCCAGCACGTCGATCTGCGTGGTGACGTCAAGTGCGGTCGTCGGCTCGTCGAAGACGATCAGTTCGGGATTGGAGCAGAGCGCCATGGCGGTCATGGCACGCTGGAGCTGGCCGCCGGAGACCTGATGCGGATAGCGCTCGCCGAAGGTTTCCGGGTTGGGCAGACCTAGCACCTGGAAAAGATAGAGCGCTCGCTTCTTGGCTTCCTCCTTCGTCATCAGACGGTGCTTGACGGTCGCTTCGATCACCTGATCGCCGAGCCGGTGCGCCGGATTGAACGCGGCCGCCGCCGATTGGGCGACATAGCAGACGCGGGCGCCGCGGATCTTGCGGATGCCGGATTTGCCGAGCGGCAGGATATCCACCCCATCGAGCAGCACCTGGCCGCCGGTGATCTCGGCGCCGCCACGACCATAGGCGAGGGCGGAAAGGCCGATAGTCGACTTGCCGGCGCCGGATTCGCCAATCAGGCCGAGCACCTTGCCCTTCTGGAGATCGAAGGACACGCCGTCGACGATGGTGACGCGTTTCGGTGGTTCGCCCGGCGGATAGCTGGTTGCCTCGATCTTGAGATCGCGAACGGAAAGAAGCTCAGGCATCGCCACGCCCTCCCTTGAGGCTGGAGGTGCGCTTCAAGAGCCAGTCGACCACCAGATTGACACAGACAGCGAGCGCCGCGATGGCGGAACCCGGCACGAGAGCGGCGGAGATGCCGAAGATGATGCCATCCTTGTTGTCCTTGACCATGCCGCCCCAATCTGCCGAAGGCGGCTGGATGCCGAGGCCGAGGAAGGACAAGGTGGACAGGAACAGGATCGAGAAGGCAAAGCGCAGTCCGAATTCCGCCAGCAGCGGCGACAGCGTATTCGGCAGGATCTCGCGAAAGATGATCCAGATCTTGCCTTCACCGCGCAGCTTGGCCGCTTCCACGAACTCCATGACCGCGACATCGAGCGCCACGGCCCGACCGAGGCGATAGACGCGGGTGGAATCGAGGATGGCCATGACGAGGATCAGCACGATAAGGTTCTGCGGCAGCACGGCCAGCACCACCAGCGCGAAGATCAGCGTCGGGATCGACATCATCAGGTCGTTGAACCGCGAAAAGACCGTGTCGATCAATCCACGCGAGACGGCAGCGGTGAAGCTCAGGATGATACCGAGCGAGAAGGAGATGATCGTTGCCGCCAGCGCCACGAACAGCGTCGTGCGGGTGCCATAGATCAGACGCGACAGGATATCGCGGCCGAGATTATCGAGACCGAAGAAGTATTGCGCGTCGGCAGGCTGCCAGACGTTGCCGACGACTTCAGTTTCGCCATAGGGGGCGATCCAGGGTGCGAAGATCGCACAGATGAAGGCGATCAGGATACCGATGATGCCTATCCAGGCGGTAATGGGGATATCTCTCAATCTCATCGTGGATGCCTCAGACGGGGGTTGGCAACGATGGCGAGAATATCGGCCGTCATGTTGAGGAAGATGTAGACGGCGGCGAAGATCAGCCCGCATGCCTGGACGACGGGCATGTCGCGCACCGTCACGGCATCGACCATATACTGGCCCATACCGGGATAGACGAAGACCACTTCGACGACCACGACGCCGACGATGAGATAGGCAAGGTTCAGCGCGATGACGTTGATGATCGGCGCCAGTGCATTGGGCGCGGCGTGCTTGACGATGGCGCGGAAGGCGGACAGCCCCTTGAGCTCCGCCGTTTCCATATAGGCCGACGACATGACGGAGAGGATGGCTGCGCGGGTCATGCGCATCATGTGCGCGAGCACGACCAGCACCAGCGTTGCCGTGGGCAGCGCGATCGCCTGCAACCGATCGATGAAGCTCATGCCGTCATAGACGGTTGCCGGAAAGGTCGCGATGCCGAATTTGACCGAGAAGAACATGATCAGCAAGTAGCCGATGAAGAATTCCGGCAGCGAGATTGCCGCCAGCGAGATGACGTTGATGATCTTGTCGGGCATGCGGTTCCTGAAATGAACAGCCAGCATGCCCAGGCCGACGGCGAGCGGCACCGAAATCAGCGCGGCGAAACCGGCCAGGAACAGAGAGTTGCCAAGCCGCTTGCCGATCTGTTCGCTCACCGAGTTCTTGCTGGCCCAGGAGGTGCCGAAATCGCCCTGCACGGCATTGCCGAGCCATTCCACGTAACGGGTGACAACGGGCCGGTTGAGGCCGAGGTCGGCGCGAATATTGGCAACTGCCTGCGGCGTCGCCGACTGGCCGAGATAGGTGGTGGCGAAATCGCCCGGCAGGGCTTCGAGCCCGCCGAAGATTAGGATGGAGACCGCAAACAGCAGGACGATGCTGAGCAGGCAGCGCTCGATGATCAGGGACAGCAGCGGAAAACGCTGCTTGAACCTCAGCCCGGGCAGAACGGTTCCGGGGGGTGAATTGGACATGGCCGATGCCTCGCGCTCTTGTTGCTTTACGCAATTCCGGACGGAAAACCGCTGCGCACTTTTCCGGGAGTTGCTCTAAACGTCGGGAGGACCGCGAAGAGTCTCCGCGGTCCCGGCTTCGTCAGAGATGAGGGCGTTGCCGCCCAGCTTCCGGCATTATGCGTCAAGCCAGACGCGAGTCGCCACGTAGCCGTTCGACATGTCGTTGCCGATATCGTGGACGTAGCCCTTCACCTTCTTGGTGGAGGCGTTCACGAAATCGTTGAACATCGGCAGGATAACGCCGCCTTCGTCGCGCACCATCATTGCCATGGCGCGGTAAAGCTCCTTGCGCTTGGCCTCGTCCAGTTCGGAGCGGGCCTGAAGCAGGAGCTTGTCGAAGTCGGGGCGCTTGAAGCGCGTGTCGTTCCAGTCCGCCGTCGACAGATAGGCGGTGGAGTACATCTGGTCCTGCGTGGGACGACCGCCCCAGTAGGAGGTGGAGAAGGGCTGCACGTTCCAGACGTTGGTCCAGTAGCCATCGCCCGGCTCGCGCTTGACCTCGATGTTGATCCCGGCCTTCTTGCAGCTTTCCTGATAGAGGACAGCCGCGTCGACGGCGCCGGGGAAGGCGACTTCGGAGGTGCGCAGCAGCACCGAACCGCTATGACCGGATTTCTTGTAATGGAAGGCGGCCTTGTCCGGATCATAGGCACGCTGCTCGATCCCCTCGGGGAAGAGAGCATAGGTGCTGTTGATCGGGAAGTCGTTGCCGACCTTACCATAACCGCCGAGGATCTTCTTGACCATGGTTTCGCGGTCCATGGCATATTTTAACGCCATGCGCAGGTCGTTGTTGTCGAACGGCGCTGTGTTGCAATGCATGATAAAGACGTAATGGCCACGGCCGGCCGTGGACAGGATGTCGACGGTCGGTGCGCGCTTCAGAAGATCGACGGTCTTCGGATCGACGCGGTTGATGTAGTGCACCTGGCCGGACGAGAGAGCAGCGATACGCGCCGTCGCATCGTTCATCGTGATGATTTCGACGCTGTCGACAAAGCCGCGATCCGTGCGCCAGTCGTCCTTGTTGCGCTCGAGCGTGGCGCGCACGCCGGGCTCGAAGCTGACCATCTTGTAGGGACCTGTGCCGATCGAGGCCAAGGGGTCGTCATAACCGCCATTCGGCTGAATGACGAGATGGTAGTCAGTCAGCAGCAACGGCATGTCGGCGTTGCCTTCTGTCAGCGTCAACACGAGGTTGTCGCCGTCAGCCTTGATCTCCTTGATCGACTTCACGACGCCGAGCGCGCCGGATTCCGATTTCGCATCGGTGTGGCGCTTGAGCGTGGCGACGACGTCGTCGATTGTCAGATCCTTGCCATTGTGGAACTTGACGCCCTTGCGGATCTTGAAGGTCCAGGTGGCTGCGTCCTTCGACGGTTCCCAGGATTCGGCAAGCGACGGGACGGCGGCGCCGGTCAGCGGGTGGGATTCCACCAGCATGTCACCCCAGCAGCGGCCGATGCAGAACATGACCTGAGACAGAAATTTCGCCGGGTCCTTGGAATCGGTTGCCGCACCGCCTTCGAGGCCGAGCTTCAGATGGCCGCCGCGCTTCGGTTCGGCTGCCATTGCACTTTCGGTAAAGAGTTTGTCGGCGAGCGTCAAAGTGACGCCGGCTGCCATGGCGCGTCCCATGAATTCGCGGCGGCTGAGCCCGCCCGCGGTGACGCGGCTTGCCAGATACTTCGTATAGTCGTTCATTCCCCTGTTCCTTCTTCTTGCCATGTTGACAGAATTCCCGGGCAGCGTGCCTCACGAAACGGTTTCCTCTTCCGTGTGAAGCCGATTTGCCCGCGATCATGCGGGAAGATGTAGCGATTGCCGCCGCCGTTATTTTCCTTTCCAGACTGGGGGCCGCTTTTCGGCGAAAGCCCGTGCGCCTTCCAATTGATCCTCGCTCGAATAGAGGATGTCGACGGTCGAAAACTGCCGTTTGGTGATCTTGTTCATGGCAGTCTGAAACGTCGTTCCCTCAGCTTCGCGAACGATTTCCTTGATGGCCGCATAGACGAGCGGTGGCCCGCTTGCGAGCAGCCGTGCAAGTTCCCATGCCCTATCCATCAGCTTGTCGGCCAGGACGATCTCGTTGACGAAACCCCAGCGATGCGCCTCTTCGACATTGAGCCAGCGGCCCGTCAAGAGCATGTCCATGGCGATATGATAGGGGATGCGCTTTGGCAATTTGATCGAGGCCGCATCGGCAACGGTGCCCGAACGGATCTCGGGCAATGCGAAGGTCGCATGGGGGGCAGCGATGATGAGATCAGCCGAAAGCGCAATCTCCAGTCCACCGCCGCAACAGATGCCGTTGACGGCGCAGATAACCGGCTTGTTGAGGTCGCGCAACTCCTGCAGGCCGCCGAAGCCGCCGACGCCGTAATCGCCGTCAACCGCGTCGCCGGCGGCGGCTGCCTTCAAATCCCAGCCTGCGGAAAAGAACTTCTCGCCGGTGCCGGTGATAATGGCGACGCGCAGATCCGGATTGTCGCGGAAGTCACGAAAGATCAGCCCCATCTTGCGGCTGGTCGCCAAGTCTATGGCATTGGCCTTCGGCCTGTCGATGACGACTTCGAGAATACCGTTCTCGCTTCGGGTGCGAATGGGGTCTTGCAACTTCTGCTACCTCCTTCGCCGGATGAGAGCATCCGCAGCTACGACGCCACGAGATTCTGGTAGAACCATCAATGGATTAATGTCCAGTTCTTCAAGCCGTGCGGCATTCTTTACGACATATTCTGCCGCTGATACGACGGCGTCGGCAACCATTTCGATATTGGTGCCCGCGCCGCCGCGATAGCCTTCGATCAATTTCCGGACCTTCAGCCGGGAAATCCGGTCCAACACCTCGGCTTTCGTCACGGGGAGCGGCAAAACGATGGAATCTTCGAGCAATTCCACGAGGATCCCGCCTGCGCCGACCGTGAGTGTCAGGCCGACGACGGGATCACGAACCGCTCCGACGATCAGCTCCGCGAGTGGGCGCTCGATCATGCGTTCGACGAGAAATCCATGCGCGACACGAGCCATGCCTTCGGCGGCATCTATAACGGCATTTCTATCCCATAGGTTGAGCTTGACGGCGCCCACCTCGGACTTGTGTTCGACGCCGAGCGCCTTGAGAGCGACAGGGAAACCGAGCTGCTCCGCGCAGTCGGCCGCCTCGCTCGCCGTTGCGGCGGTTTTTCCATGCGGAACTATAAGTCCAACAGCCGCAAGCTCGGCCTTGGCCGCAGCCTCACTCAGGGTCTCCATTTCGCCCGCTTCACTCGGGGTACTAAGGAGCGGCAATGGTTGCGGTCTCTTCCAGGCATCGGCGATTCCGCTGGCGATATCAGCCGCCGCCAGTGCCTCGCTGATGCCGCAGAGCGGCACGATGCCGGTTTCGATCAATTGCTGCGCGATTGCCTCCGGCATGTTTTCGGGCAGTGTCGCTAGAATACCGGCACGCGCGCCGGTTTGCTTGGCCGCTGCGGCAACCGCTGCAACGGTGATCATCCAGTCGGCCCCGTCGCATCGATCTTCGCGCGGGAAGTCGAGCACGAGTAGATTGAGGGCATAGCCGCCGGCGAACATCGCACTGAAAGCCTCTGTCTGCCGCGCCAGATCGCCCCAGACGAAGGTGTGATAGTCGAGTGGGTTCGAAAGCGTCACCATCTGGCCGAGGCTTGCGCGGAGCGCAGGCAGCTGTTCGGCCTTCAGGGCGCGGAACTCGATATTGAGACCGACCGCCGCATCGGCCATCAGCGAGGCCTCGCCGCCAGAACAGCTCATCGAGGAAATGGCATTACTCTCAAGCGGGCCTGCGACATGCAGCAGTTTCAGTGTTTCGATCAGCTCCGGCAGCGTCGTGACGCGGCCGATACCGAGGCGATGCAGAACGGCCTCTGCCACAGCGTCACTGCCGGCAAGCGATGCCGTATGCGAGATTGCCGCGTGTTGGGCCTGTTCGGACTTGCCGACCTTCAGCGCGATCACCGGCTTTTTCAGCTCGCGAGCGCGGGCAGCCAGAGCCTCAAGAGATCTTATATCGCCAAATCCCTCGATATGCAGGCCGACCGCCATCACGCGAGGATCTTCGAGAACCGCCCGTGCGAGATCCGAAAGACCAATCTGCGCCTGATTACCCGCCGTCATCAGATAGCTGATAGGCAGGCCACGTTTCTGCATGCTGAGATTGATTGCGATGTTGGAGGATTGGGTGAGGATCGCGACGCCGCGCTCGGTGCGCACTATACCGTGCTGATCGGGCCAGAGCAGGGCGCCATCAAGGCCGTTGATCATGCCGTAGCAGTTGGGGCCGACGATGGGCATATCGCCGGCGGCTTCGACGAGAGCCTGCTGCAGCTCGGCGCCGTCCGCCAGCTCCGAAACCGCCTCGCTGAACCCGGAGGCATAGCAGACAGCGCCACCGGCGCCTTTGGCGGAGAGTTCACGAACGATCTGCACCGTGAGTGTCCTGTTGACGCCGACGAAGGCTGCGTCCGGCGCATCCGGCAGCTCTGCCACTGAGCGATAGCATCGGCGGTCGAGCACACTTTCCTGCGTCGGATGCACCGGCCAGATCTCACCGGCGAATCCCATGAGATCGCATTGCTCGATGACCCGTCGTGCCTCGCGGCCGCCGAAGACGGCGATCGTTCTGGGTCTGATGAGGCGGTCGAGCGGGCGTTGCATCATGTCGTCATGCTCCGAATGGCCGAAGCAGGTCACGGCTTATGATATGCCGCTGGATTTCCGAGGTGCCGTCCCAGATGCGCTCGACGCGGGCATCGCGCCAGAAGCGGGCAAGCGGCAGGTCGTCCATCAACCCCATGCCGCCAAAGATCTGGATGGCTTCGTCGGTAACCCGGGCAAGCATTTCCGAGGCGTAGAGCTTGGCCGATGCGATCTCGCGATTGGCCGGGATGCCGGCATCGAGCTTCCAGGCAGCCGATAGCGTCAGCAGGTCAGCCGCATCGATCTCGGTGATCATGTCGGCAAGCTTGAACGACACGCCCTGATTGGCGCCGATCGGCTTGCCGAATTGCTTGCGCTCGGCAGCATAGGGCAGGGCAAGATCGAAAACACGACGAGCCCGCCCGACGCAGGTCGCGGCGACTGTCAGCCGCGTGCCGTAGAGCCAGTCATTGGCAAGATCGAAACCGCGATGCACCTCGCCGAGCACCTGCGATTTCGGCAGGCGGCAATCGGTAAAGTTCAGGATGCAATTGTGATAGCCGCGATGCGAGAGTGAATCGTAGCCCTTCAGAATTTCGAAGCCCGCAGTGCCGCGATCGACCAGGAAGGCGGTGATCTTCTTCTTGACGCCTTTAGCAGTCTCCTCTTCGCCGGTCGCCGCAAAGACGATGACGAAATCGGCGACGTCGGCATGGGAGATGAAATGCTTGGTGCCGTTGAGCACGAAATCATCGCCATCCTGCCTTGCTGCGCATTTCATGCCGCGCATGTCGGAGCCGGCGTCCGGCTCTGTAATGGCGAGTGCGTCGACGCGTTCACCACGCACGGCCGGCAGGAGATAACGCTCGCGCTGTTCGCCTTCGCAGGCCATCAGAATGCCTGAGGGGCGGCCGAAGAAGACCGTCAGCGCCATCGAGCCGCGGCCGAGTTCACGCTCGACCAGCGTGAAGGTCAGATGATCGAGGCCGGCGCCTCCGATTTCCTCGGGAAAACCGCAGGCATAAAAGCCGAGTTCGATGCACTTGCGTTTGATGTCTTGCCCTAGATCGGGCGGCACGATGCCGGTGCGCTCGACCTCGTTTTCGTGCGGATAGATCTCCGTCTCCACGAAGTCCCGGACCGTCTTGACGATCATTTCCTGTTCTTCGCTGAGTCCGAAATTCACGATCGCTTCCTCCTAGCGTTTTTGTCCCACATAGCGGCCGGCTCCCTCCGGCATTGGCAAGTCCGTATGCGCAGCGGCGATCGGCCTTAATTTCGCCAGCACCTCCTCCGGTGCTGCAACGGCCTTGCCTGCTTTCGCGTCGACGTGCAGCAGCATCTGTTCGGCGGTGGCGATCAGATCGCCGCTCGCGGTGTCGTATAGTGTATGGAACACATGGAGCCGCTTTTCATCGGAGCCGAGGATCTGCGCCGTCGAGTGGATGGCCTGCCCGAGCTTGGCTTCGCCGATGTGGCGGATATGCGTCTCCACCGTATAGTAGCTGTGGCCGCGCGCGACATAGGCGAGATCGACGCCGATCAGGCGCAAAAGCGCATCCGAGGTATCGCCGAAGACCTGCAGATAGCGGTGCTCGGTCATGTGGCCGTTGTAGTCGACCCAGGCCGGGCTGACCTTGGTGTCGATCAGGCGCAGCGGCTTCGAGACGTCGAAACCCTGCTTCTCGCCGCCACCAGCAGCCCAAAGATGCTGCTCGAAATCCTTCAGCAGCTTGCCGGCGCCCCAGCCCTTGCCGCCATGGCTGGCCTTTAGGCTTTGGAAGATGCCGACGAGGTTTTCGTCGCGGATGCGCTCAAGTTCGCGGATCGACAGCCCATCGGCTTGTTCGTCGGATTGCTGGCCGATCTTCTCGACGAGTGCGTCGTCGAGATCGACGACATCCATCAGCTTCGTCCAGTTCCACTGCAATGCCGGGCCGAACTGCGCCAGGAAGTGGCGCATGCCGGCTTCGCCGCCGGCGATGCGATAGGTCTGGAACAGACCCATCTGCGCCCAGCGCAAGCCGAAGGAATAGCGGATGACATCGTCAAGCGTCTCGACGGTGCAGATGTCGTCCTTGATCAGCCAAAGCGCCTCGCGCCAGAGCGCTTCCAGCAGGCGGTCGCCGACGAAAGCCTCGATTTCCTTGGCGATATGCACGCCCTTCATGCCGATTGGTGGCAGCCTGTCCATGGCGGCCTGGATCGTCGCGGCACTGGTCTTTTCGCCGCCGACGATTTCCACGAGCGGCAGCAGATAGACCGGATTGTAGGGGTGGGCGACAAACAGGCGCTCCGGGTGGCGCATGTCGCGCTGCAAATCGGTCGGCAGAAGCCCCGATGTGGAGGAACCGATCAAGGCATCGGGCTTTGCGGCAGAATCGATCTGCGTCAGCACGTTGCGCTTGAGATCCAGTCGCTCAGGCACGCTTTCCTGGATCCAGTCGGCGCCGGCGACGGCCGCCTCCAGCGTATCCCGGAATGTCAGCTTGCCGCGCGGCGGAAGCGGCGCGCCGGTCAGCATCGCATAGGCTTTTTCGGCGTTGGCAAGCACTTCACCGACGATGCGGGTTGCCTCCGGATGCGGGTCGTAGACATCGACGTCGATGCCTGCCAAGAGGAAACGGGCGATCCATCCGCCGCCTATAACGCCGCCGCCGATGCAGGCCGCCTTGTTGATCTTGGTCATCGGGGCCTCAGCGCTTCGTCAATTTCAGTTTCTTGCGGACATCTTCGGGGCCGATGATGCGCGCGCCCATACCTTCGACCACCTGCACGGCCTTTTCGACGAGCTGCGCGTTGGTCGCGAGCGCACCCTTTCCGGCATAGAGATTGTCTTCCAGCCCGACGCGGACATTGCCGCCGGCCAGGATCGCGGCAGCCGGATAGGCCATGGCGTTGCGGCCGATGGAAAAGGCCGAGAAGGTCCAGCTTTTGGGAACATTATTGACCATCGCCATGAAGGTGTTCAGGTCGTCGGGCGCCCCCCAGGGGATGCCCATGCAGAGCTGGATGAGAACCGGATCCTCAATGAGACCCTCCTCGGCAAGCTGCTTGGCGAACCAGAGATGCCCAGTGTCGAAAGCCTCGATCTCCGGGCGCACGCCGAGATCGGTCATCTTTTTCGCCATGGCCCTCAGCATCGAGGGTGTATTGGTCATGACATAATCGCCGAGGCTGAAGTTCATCGTGCCGCAATCGAGCGTGCAGATCTCCGGCAGGCATTCGGCGACGTGGCTCACGCGCTCGGAGGCGCCTGCCATGTCCGTGCCCTTGTCGTTCAGGGGCAATGGGCGTTCGACATCCCCGAAAATCAGGTCGCCGCCCATGCCGGCCGTCAGGTTCAGCACCACATCGACGTCGGCCGAGCGTATGCGGTCGGTGACTTCCCTGTAGAGATCGTTGCGGCGGCTGGCAGCCCCTGTTTCCGGATCGCGGACATGGCAGTGAACGATTGCCGCCCCAGCCTTGGCGGCGTCGATCGCCGAATCCGCGATCTGCTTGGGAGTAATCGGAACATGGCTGGATTTCGAAACCGTATCGCCGGCGCCGGTCACGGCACAGGTGATGAAGACATCGCGGTTCATCGCAAGAGGCATTTTGTTCTCCCTCGTATTGAGGACATTACGAGGCATGCGGCATCTTCATGCTTTGCATTATCGGAAGCAACCGATACATTATCGGAAATTCGAAACGATGCCGATGCTGAACCCTTCCAACGCACCCCTTGATATCGATCTGCTGGTCCTGCCGGAAACGAACCTGATCCTGATCGCGTCGGTGATCGAGCCGCTGCGTGGGGCCAATCGCATTTCCGGGGCGGAACTCTATCGCTGGCAACTGTTTACGCTTGACGGTTCGCCTGTGGAGACGACCAGCCTCATCCCGGTGCCTGCGTCTGGCGGCTTCAGACCAACATCAGAGACTGCGCCGCTCTTCGTGCTCGCCAGCTACAACTGGCGGCGCAGCGCCACGCAAGCTCTAAAGATGCAGCTATCGCAGACCGCGCGTCATCGCTCGATGATCGCCGGCATTGAATCCGGTAGCTGGCTGCTGGCCGAGGCGAGCCTTCTCGACAATGTCTCGGCCGCCGTTCATTGGGAGGATTTCGACGACTTCGCACTTGCCTATCCGCACGTGAAGGCGGTGAAGGACCGCTTTGTGATCGACGGCAAGCGCATCACCACGGCGGGTTCCTTGCCGACGGTCGATCTGATGCTCGAAATCATCCGCCGGCGGCAAGGCTATTCGCTGGCGCTCGAGGTCAGCCGTCTGTTCATCTATGAACCGGCATCCACCCAGAGTGCGGCGGAGCTGTCGCCTTCGACGGCCGGCCTGCGCATGCGGGACCCGCGCGTTGCCCAGGCCATCCGCCTCATGGAAGACCATATCGAGCAGCCGTTGGTGCTCACGCGTCTGGCCCGCCGCGTCGGCCTCAGCGCCCGCCATCTGCAGGCGCTTTTTCAGGATAGCATCGGGGCGCCGCCGCATGTGCACTATCTGGCGCTAAGGCTGAACGCCGCGCGGCGCAAGGTGATCGAGACGAAGGATTCCTTTGCCGAGATCGCTGCCGCAACCGGCTTCAACTCGGCCTCTGCCTTTTCCCGCAGTTACCGGGCAAGCTTTTCCGAAAGCCCGTCCGGTACCCGTCGCAGGCTGCGCGGCCGCGCTACGGCTGCGGCAGAGCCGACATAGGCTGAAAGGCTTCCCGCACCCTCTCGGCGAGTTCCTGGATTGCCTCGCTCGAATGATAGGGATTGCGGCGCAGTACGACGCGCGAGGAATCGACGGGCGGAAAACCATCTTCGCTCGTCAGTTCCCGGCATCCATGCGGAATATTGCTGCGGGACAGGGTCGTCACCGCGAGCCCGGCAGAAACCGCGTTCTTCAGGCCGGAACTGGTATCGGCGATGAAGGCGATGCGATAGGCACGGCCCTGTTGCTCGAGGGAGCGCAGAGCGAAATCCCGCGCCCATGTCGAATTCCGATAGGTTGCGATGGGCAATGGTATGGCATCGTGCAACCGATGCACCATGGATGTTACCCAGACTGTGGGATCGATACAGAGGACTTCGCCCTTGTTCTGGTTGCTCCAGTCGAAGACGACAGCAAGGTCCAGCTCGTCCTTCTCCAGGGCGGCGAGGTTGTGCGCGGTGTAATCGCAGGAAACTGTGACTTCGACAGCCGGGTGCCTGACAGCAAAGGCGGCCAGTGCCGCGGGCAGGATGGTCTGGCTATACTCTTCCGGAATTCCGATCCGCACCGGCCCGTCAAGCGGCTTGGTACGGATGGTCGCCGCCGCTTCGTTCAGAAGCTCGATGACCCTCTGGGCATAGGGGAGTAACTGATTACCCGCCCGGGTCAGGACAGCTCCGCGTGCGTTCCTGTCAAACAGCGTCTCGCCGATCGTTTCCTCCAGGCGTTTGATCTGGGCGCTGACGGCCGATTGCGTGCGGCCGATGCGCTGCGCGGCGATGGAAAAATTCGACGTCTCGCTGATGACGAGGAAGGTCCGGAGCAAATCGCTTTCGATGGGATCGTGCATCGCAGGTCACAAATATTTCTGATAGCTACTATCTCTACTATTCGTTTGCCTGATGTCAAATATCGGCGCAAACAGGAGCCGTTCCTTCGGTTTCCTCACTGAGTCCATTACATGACATTCCAGTTTCCGGCCCGCTCCGCTTTTGCCAGCGATTATGAGAGGGGCGTTGTACTCGTGGCTACAGCAATGCTTGCGTGGAGCTGCAGCGGCATCTACGCACGCCTTCTGACCACGGATATCTGGACGACGATCGCCTGGCGATCACTGTTCGGTGGCCTGTTCCTGCTGATTCCCAGCTTTTTCCTCGAAGGCGGGTTTTCCAGGCGGCAATGGGCCTCGATCTTCCATCCGGCCGGCCTGGCGATGCTCGCCTGCCAGATGATAAGCCAGGCTTGCTTCATCGGCGCGCTTTATATGACCACGGTCGCCAATGTGACCATGATCTATGCAACGGCGCCATTCATCGCCGCGTTTCTCAGCTGGTCCATGCTGAAGGAGCGGGTGGCGAAGCGAACGTTGATTGCCGGCGGCATCTGCCTCATCGGCGTCGCCGTTATCGTAGCGTCGTCGATCGGTGGCGGCACAGGCATCGGCGATCTGCTGGCGCTTGGCATGACTGTCACCTTCGCTCTCATTATCGTCATCCCGCGCATGGATCGTAGCATTCCGATCCTGCCGTCGAGCGTTGTCAGTGGGCTGCTGACATTCGTTATCTTCGTGCCCTTCGCCTCGACAAGCTCGGTTGATGTCAACGACTGGCTGCTGCTGGCTGCCTTCGGGGCGACGAATTTCGCGCTCGCCTTCGTTCTTTTCCTCTTCGGCTCCAGGCGAATGCCGGCGGCCGACGCGGCCCTGATTAGTTCGATGGAGATCGTGCTGACCCCGTTCTGGGTCTGGCTGTTCTTTTCGGAGACGCCGCCTGTGGCCACGTTCATCGGCGGGGCGATCATCTTCGCGACGATCGTCTGGCATACGGCCGTCGATCTCCGGCATGGGCGCCGTGTCCGTGTGCCCGCGGAATAGGCTATAGCCATCGGCCCGCGTCTCGGCAAAGATAGCGGCTTGAGCCTCGATTTCACAGAAGCGATGAAAACGATATGACCTCCAACGACCCCTTGCTCCAGCCCTATCAACTCAAGCACCTCACGTTGAAGAACCGCATCATGTCGACGGCACATGAGCCGGCCTATTCGGAAGACGGCATGCCGACAGATCGATACAGGCTCTACCATCGCGAGAAGGCGAAGGGCGGCATCGCGCTGACCATGACCGCGGGCTCGGCAGTCGTCTCACCGGATTCGCCGCCTTCCTTCGGCAACCTCCATGCCTATCGCGACGAGATCGTTCCGTGGCTGAAGAAGCTGACCGACGACTGTCATGAGTATGGTGCCGCCGTCATGATCCAGTTGACCCATCTTGGCCGCCGCACCGGCTGGAACAAGGGAGACTGGCTGCCGGTGCTGGCGCCGTCGCCGATCCGCGAGCCGGCGCACCGCGCCTTTCCGAAAGCGGCCGAGGAATGGGATATCGAGCGCATCATCGCGGATTTCGCCGCGGCAGCCCAGCGTATGCAGGATGCCGGCCTCGATGGTATAGAAATTGAAGCCTACGGCCATTTGACTGATGGCTTCTGGTCGCCGGCGACGAACAGGCGCGAGGACGAGTTCGGCGGTTCGCTCGACAACCGCATGCGCTTTTCGATGATGATGACGGCGGCCATCCGCAAGGCGGTCGGGCCGGACTTCATCGTTGGCATCCGGCTCGTGGCCGATGAGGATTGGGAGAAGGGGCTTTCGCGAGAGGAGGGTGTCGAGATCGCGCGGCGGCTGGTTGCCTCGGGCAATATCGACTTTCTCAACATCATTCGCGGCCATATCGAAAGTGACGCGGCGCTCAACAATGTCATTCCGATCCAGGGCATGGCATCTGCACCGCATCTGGATTTTGCCGGCGAGGTAAGGGCGGCGACCAAGTTCCCGGTTTTCCATGCCGCCCGTATCAGCGATGTCGCGACCGCCCGCCATGCAATCGCGGAAGGCAAGCTCGATATGGTCGGCATGACCCGTGCCCATATCGCCGACCCGCATATCGTCAAAAAGATCATGTCCGGGCAGGAGGCACATATCCGCCCTTGCGTCGGCGCCACCTACTGTCTTGACAGGATCTACGAGGGCGGCGAGGCGCTCTGTATTCACAATGCGGCGACCAGCCGCGAGGCCGAGATGCCGCATGAGATCGAGCGGGCAGCAGTGTCGCGAAAGGTCGTGGTCATCGGTGCCGGACCTGCAGGTCTGGAGGCGGCTCGTGTTCTTGCTGAACGCGGTCACACAGTTGACGTGCTTGAGGCAAGCGGCAAAGCCGGCGGCCAAGTCAATCTGCTGACCCGCAATCCCCGCCGCAAGGAAATGATCGGGATCATCGATTGGCGATTGGCTGAGTTGGAACGCCTCGGCGTCACCATCCATTATGATGTCTATGCCGGAGCGGATGAGGTCATGGCCTTCGAACCCGATCTCGTCGTGGTGGCGACGGGCGGCATTGCGCAGTTGCCCGAACTGGATAGCGGCGATGCTCTTGTCACCTCCTCATGGGATATTCTCGCCGGCGCCGTGAAGTCTGAAGGGCAGGTCCTGCTCTATGACGACAATGGCGGCCATCCGGGCATGTCGGCGGCCGAAGTCATCGCCAATGGCGGCGCCGAGCTGGAGCTTGTCTCGCCAGAACGTTTCTTCGCGCCTGAAATGGGCGGCATGAACCATGTGCCCTACGCGAAGGCCTTTGCCGAAAAGAATGTGCGCGTCACCATCAACACCCGACTGAAATCGGTGCGGCGC
The DNA here is from genome assembly GCF_053521805.1 of Rhizobium sp. A22-96. Classification (NCBI taxonomy): domain Bacteria; kingdom Pseudomonadati; phylum Pseudomonadota; class Alphaproteobacteria; order Hyphomicrobiales; family Rhizobiaceae; genus Rhizobium; species Rhizobium sp. A22-96. Next base: position 354,759 of record NZ_JBNWDQ010000001.1, on the reverse strand, counting down.
GACGGCAACGCGCTGGTGGCGGTTCTCGGCTCCGATTTCTCCGAAAAGACGCAATGGGAGCGGCGGGTTTCCCAGGTGGTGGTGGAGCATGGCACCGTGGCCAATGACGAGCTTTATCTCGAGCTGAAGCCGCTGTCGCGCAATCTCGGGGCCGTCGACTATCCGGCCTTGATTGCACGCCGCGCGCCATTGCCGGAAAGAAATGCGGCCGGCAACTTCGATCTGATCCGTATCGGTGATGCGATTGCGAGCCGCAACATCCACGCCGCCATCTACGATGCGCTACGTTACTGCTCCTTGTTGTAACGTCTTGGGCATGGTGGTCAGCGCAGCGTGTCGACCAAGGTTGGTGCCGTGGCCAGATTGTCGATAAAGACAGTCACCGCGTAGCATGCGACGAGCAAGTCCATCACATATAGGATCAGCGGCTTCCAGCGGGCTGTGACGGGAGATGTGTCATCGCGGGATGAAGAGCTTTCGGCGCGGGTCATATCGTGAAAAGACCTCGCCGAAAGTGTCAGCAATATCAGCATGTTGAAGAGTATGAACTGGCGCGGGCCGGCGCCGATAAGGCTGAAGGCGGCATTGCAGATGATGGCGCCGGCCCAGAGACGGGTGCGCCTGGCAAAACAGCGCCGCACGCATCTGAATGCGCCACCTGCGATTATGGCACGCCCTGATCCCCCATCGTAATGTTCTCGCAATGCCGGCCCTTATATTTCCGTCTCGATGAATTGAGGAAATCAGGATTCGGGGATCGCGTGTGTGTTGTTATGTTGCGGCGTATTCTTTTAGTCATGCGCAACTGGGCGTCGCCAGCCGGGCCGTCATGAAGCTGCAACAAAATGTAACAACTCATAACACCGTTTCACATGCGAATCGGTATATTTGCCTCAGCTTGAACGAGAGGCAGCTTGATGCATTCAGACAATTCGCCGTCCCCTTCGCAGACCGATGTCCTGATCTGTCTGGATAATCAGCAGGTCGCTTCTCGCATCGGTTCCGTCCTGTCAGAGCAGGGGTTGACGGTGGCATCGATGCCGGCGACCGGCATTCAAGAATGGATCGGGCCTAACGGCTGCCAGGTGGTGATCACGCATACGGCGATGATTGGCCAGGTGCGCACGAGATTGAAGCTGCCGGTCGTGAACCTCGAAGCCTTCATCTTCGATCGCCCCGAACATGTCGCCGAGGGTGCCGCGCGCCAGTTCGATGGCGATGCGTTTATCAAACGGGTCTTCTCGGTCATGAGTGACGCGCGCAAGCGCAGTCCGCAATGATCCGCGCACAGCACTTCGGGCAATTTACAGCCGCAGCTGACTGACCTTGTCGAAGAAATGAAGGTTGGGCGATGACAGAGAGATCCGAACGGTCTGGCCCGGTGTGAGCTCGGTACGTTCTCTCATCACCCAGGTGAGTTCCTTGCCTTCCAGATCAAGCGCGACATGCGTTTCGGAGCCGGTTGGCTCGACGACCATCACGGTGGCAGAGGTGCCATCATCTGTGGCAAAGGCGATATCTTCGGGGCGAATGCCGACGATGACATCCCGATCTGCAGCCTGGGCAGGGGCGTTGGAGAGAGCGATGCGCGTTCCCGAGGGCAGGGTGAGTGTCGGCGTGGCATCGCCTGTGATCCTGCCTTCGAGGAAGTTCATCGCCGGCGAGCCCAGAAAGCCCGCAACGAATACATTCTTCGGGCGGTCGTAGAGTTCGAGCGGCGAGCCGACCTGCTCCACTTTCCCGCCTTGTAGCACGACAATCTTGTCCGCCATGGTCATGGCTTCGATCTGGTCATGCGTGACATAGACAATGGTCGTCTTCAGGCGCTGATGCAGGGCTTTGATCTCGGCGCGCATTTTCACGCGCAGCTTCGCATCGAGATTGGAAAGCGGCTCGTCGAAAAGGAAGACCTTTGGATCGCGAACGATGGCACGGCCCATGGCGACGCGTTGGCGCTGGCCGCCTGAGAGCTGGGCGGGCTTGCGGCCGAGCAATGGCTGCAGCCCGAGAATGTTGGCGGCCTCGCCGACCTTGCGGTCGATCTCGGCACGCTTGGCTCCTGCAAGCTGCAGCGCAAAGCCCATATTTTCCGCCACAGTCATTTGCGGGTAGAGCGCGTAGTTCTGAAACACCATCGCGATGTCGCGATCCTTCGGCGGCAGGTCGTTGACGACCCGCTCGCCGATCGAGATCTCGCCGCCGGTAATATCTTCCAGTCCCGCGATCATGCGCAGCAAGGTTGACTTGCCGCAGCCCGATGGGCCGACGAGAATTACGAATTCGCCGTCCGAGATTTCGACATCGACGCCATGGATGATGTTGATCGCGCCGTAAGACTTCCTGACGTTCTTGATGGTCAATCCGGACATGAAATTCTTCCTCTAAATCAGTGCTTCTTACGAATGCGCAGCGCCTGGTAAGGCTTGCCCGGCAATTCGACGCCGAAGGCCGCATCCGCCTTGCCACCACGAACGATTGCGCCGTGGCGCGTCGGGTGGGGGATCGGCGCCTCCACCTTCTTGGCGGGCCTAATCGTCATTTCCCATGTGTCGATGATGTCGACCTCGTAATCCGTGCCGTCCTTGGGCAGGCCCGTCGACCAGACGACCGGCTGGTGTTCGCCGAGATAGATGTAGCTGACATCACCATCGCGGGCGCCGGAGACGCGCGTCCAGGGCCATTCGCCAGCTCCTGCCATCGGTTCGAGTCCGTTGACGACATCCTGCTCCAGCAACTCGCGCAGGAAGCCGATGCGCTTCCAGGCTTCGCCACGAAGCTCGCCACCCTTGGCCCACCAGATCAGATCCTCCGGATGCGAATAGGTTTCGCCATGGCCTGCATAGCCGCCACGCGTCGTGGTGATCCAGAAGCGATGCACCAGTTCCTGCGCGGTCAGATTGCCCCAGGACTGGATGATGTTGCCTTCATATTCCGGCTCGTCGTTGACGACGGGCTTACCGTAGGCGTCGCGCCATTCCTGGGTCCGCTTTACATCCCAGTTCTGGATGCATGTATGCGTTACCCACGGCTTGCGATGATCGAAATTCATCGTCGCTTCGCCATTATGGATGGATTTCAGGTGACCGTAAGGGTCGTTCTCTTCGAGGATATGGAAGTAGCGGTCCCATTGCGACATGGGCTTCGTATCGAGGAGGAAGTCATACTCGTTGGCAAGCGCCCACCAGACGTTGCGATAGGCGGCAAGGCGCGCCGCGAGATAGGCGACATAGCGGAAGTCCTGCTCGGCCGACATGTCGGCATAGCCCCAGCGATCATAGGGGTGGAACATGATGAGGTCGGCTTCGATGCCTAACTCGCAGAGAGCTGCGACCTGCTGCTCGAAATGGCGGAAGAGGATGGGATTGGGCCTGTCAAAGTCCTCCTTGCCGTCAGCGCCCTTTTCGAAGCAGGGGTAAAGCGGTTCGTTGACGTTGTAGGGATAATCCTTGGGGAACACACCCATGCGGATCTTGTTGAAGCGTGCCTGCTTCAAGGTCTCGAGCGTTTGCGCTTGCATATCGAGCGGCTGATGCGTCCAGGCATAGCAGGTGGTGCCAAATGAGAGGAAAGGCTTGCCGTCGGCATACGCGAAGTGGAACTTGTTGCGCACATGCACCGGGCCGTGATTGCCCGCCGAAGGCGCGGTGGCGACGAAAGAGCCGGTCTTGCCATCAAGCTCCGTGGTTTTCGAGCGCGTGCGGAACGACCATTCCCCCTCGTTGTCGGGCATGAAACGAACGCGATAGGTGCCGTCGCCATCGTAGAAGCCGGGTACGCGGACCTCCCGGCTGTGCTGGCTGAAAACGGCATCGAATGCCACATCGAGATAGGGATTGCCGCCCGAAGGGCCGTTGAAAGCCGCTTCGAAGACACCCCATTTTTCGACGGACGCATTGGACATGATATTCTCCTCGGAAGATCTATGAGTAGTTTGACTGTTCAGCCCTTGACGGCGCCGGAGGTAAGGCCGGAGACGAAGTAGCGCTGGAAGATCAGATAAACGATGGTTGCCGGCAGCACGGTCATGACAATTGCGGCGTTCAACTGCCCGTAATCATTGGAAAACTGACCCTGAAAGGACATGAGCCCGAGAGGCAGCGTCCACATGTGTTGATCCTGCAGCAGCACCAGCGCCATCGCGAATTCATTCCATGTGGAGACGAAATCCAGGATGAGCAGGGCGGCGAGCACCGGCAGGCAGACCGGCAGGAATATCCGGCGGAAGATGGTGAAATGACTGGCGCCATCGATCAACGCCGCCTCGGACAATTCCTTCGGAATGCCCCGGAAGAAGCCATGCAGAATAAAGACCTGATAAGGTACACCGAAGGCGATGTAGGGCAGGATGACGCCGGGATAGGTGTCGATCAGGCCGAGTGAATTGACCAGCGTGAACAGCGGCGCCAACATCACCTGAAAGGGGATCATCGTGCCGAAGACGACAAGAAGCAGCAGCGCCTTGCCGAACCGCAGGCGGATCTTGGCGAGAGCATAGGCCGCCATCGCCGACAGGATCAGCCCGAGCGGCACCTTGATGACGGTGATGATGGCGCTGTTGAGGAAGGCACTGGCAAAATTGCCCCGGCCCCAGGCGCTCTCATAGTTTCCGAAAGCAGGATTGAGCGGAGGCATGAATGCGCCGGTCGTCGTCACGTCAGCCTGCGTTTTCAGCGAGGTGAAGACGATGAAGATGAAGGGGGCAAGCCAGATCAGCGCGACGACAAGCAGCGCGATCCACAAGGCGATCAGGATGGGGTCACGCTTGCGTTTTGCGACCGCAATGGTTTCGAAGTCGCCGGACATAGATGTGGCCGATGTTGCCGTCATTGTTCGGCCTCCTCATGCTTTTGCGTCCAGCGCAGATAGGGAATGACGACGACGATGGTGATCAGCAGGAGGACGACGGAAATGGCTGCGCCGCGGCCGAAATCGAAGATCTGCATCGCCTGGGTAAAGGCCCAGAGCGCCAGCATCTGCGTGGATTGCGCCGGTCCGCCACCGGTCAGGCCGTAAACGATATCGAAGGCTTTCAGCGACGAGATGACCGACAGCACCAGCACAATGGTGAGCGTGGTGCGGAGTGCCGGCAGCGTGACATATCTGAAAATATTCCAGCGCCCGGCACCATCGATGCGCGCGGCCTCGACCAGCGTCTGCGAAACATTCTGCAGGCCGGCGAGAAACAGCACCATGGAAAAGCCGACCGATTGCCAGAGATAGGCGACAAAGACGGAGTAGAGCGCGACGCTCTTGTCTCCGAGCCAATCCTGGATCCAGCTCTGCAGCCCCATCGAGGTCAGGATCTCGGTGAAAAGGCCGAAGAAGGGGTCGTACATCCACTTCCACATGGTCGCGACCGCGATGGGCGCGATGATGACAGGAAGGTAGAAGATGGCGCGGAAGGTGTTGCGTGCGAAAATCTTCTGGTTGAGGCTAAGTGCCAGCAGCAGCCCGACGATCGGCGGAAAGACCACGCACATGATCGTCCAGATGACAGTGTTCCGGAAGGCGACCCAGAAAACGGGATCTTGCGTGAAAATATACTGATAGTTCGCCAAACCGACGAATGGGCGTTGGGGATCGAGGCCGTTCCATTTCTGGAAGCTCAGCACGACCACGTTCAACATGGGATAGAGCGCGAAGATCGCGTAGATCAGCATGGCCGGGGCGAGCAGGATCAATGCCTGGACGCGGGGATCATGGGTTCTGTTGCGGAGTGACATTCTGATAGCTCCCGGCGGCGGCTGGCGCATGGGCACCGATGCGAGGGAAGCCGTCGACCGTAATCATTGATCCGGTCGGCGACCTCCCTCGAAGGATCAGGTGCGGCCCGAGATGAAGGTCTGCAGCTGCTTGGCAGCATCAGCCGGCTTGATATTGCCGGCTGCGACATCGTTGATAACCCGGAAATATTCGGTGGTCACATCAAGCGGGAATGCCTGGTCACCGTTCATATAGACCTTGCCGTAGGTCTTGAAGATATCCAGCCACTTTGCTTCCAGCGGCTTCTGGTTGGCATATTGGACGTTCTTGTTGACCGAGATCGAGCTGATCTGCCCGACAAGATCCTGCTGGACCTTGGTCGACAGGAAATAATCGAGGAACTTGGCGGCGAGGTCCGGATTTTTGCTCTTGGTGCTGACGTAGTTGTATTCGGCAAAGCCATAGAGCCGGTTGGTGTTCGTCGGGAACGGCACGACGCCGTAATCGTCGAGGTTGACGCCGCTGCCGCTCAACTGGCTGACAAGCCAGTCGCCTTCCAGCATCATCGCAGCACGGCCGGCGACGAATAGCGTATAGGACTGCTGGTTGCTGATGCCCATGAAGGGCTTCAGCGTGTAGTCACTGGTCCATTTGGCGAATTCGGTGAAGGCGTCGGTCGCGCAGGGCTCCTTGGTCCAATCGGTCTTCATGGCCATCAGAGCATCGTGCTTGTCGGCGCCGCATTTGGTTTCGAGCAGTACGTCCATCAGGCGCATGACATGCCAGTTGACCGAACCGCCGAAGGTGAAGGCCGGAATGCCGGCGGTCTTAAGCTTCTCCGCGTCGGCGAGCAGCTCTTCGTAGGTCTTCGGCGCCTCAGTAATGCCAGCCTTCTGGAAGAGCTTCTTGTTGTAATAGATGGCCTCACCCTTGAAGGTGAAGGGAACGCCATGCTTGCCGCCCGGATAGAGATCGGCAAAAGCGGCTGCCGACGGGAGCAGCTCGTCGTTCCATTTGTACTGGGTGTAATATTTGTCGAGCGGCAGCGACAGGCCGGCCTTCACATATTCGCCGCCGAGACCGAGACCGGCCCAGCTGAAATAGATATCCGGACCTTTGCTGGAACCGGCGGCCACGCGAAGGGCGGTCTTGTGTTCATCGACGCCACGCTGGACGATCTGGATATGGGTACCGGGATTGGCGGCTTCGAAGTCGCTCGCCACCTTCTTGAGGGCGGTGTTGGCGCCGCCATTGTCAAAATTCAGCGTCCATAGCGTCAGGTCTTCTGCAGCGGCATTGGTTGCCGCCAGCGCTGCCGCGGCAATCGTAACTGCGCCGAACCAACGCGCATATCCATAGCTGATAGCCATCTCCCATCCTCCTCCGAGCAAAGCTGAGGGCGGTTTTGGCAAATAGTTGTCAACATGTCAACTGGTATGATGAGTTCATCATCACTATGGCGAGAAATGTGCATGCAGGCACGATATCACGACGACGGCCGAAGCGGCTCCTGGGTCCATATGGCCCAGGGCGCGGTCACCAAGTCGAGATGAGCGGCCTTTTGCGGCAATCATCCCCTTTGTTGCTTCCGCTCCCGCTTTCCCGGCCTCCAGAGCGGCGGTCAGGCAGGCGGCAAGAGGCTGGCCCTGATCACGGGCGGCTCGGCAAGCTATCGCTGCGGGCGCCCAAGCATCGACCATCGTCTTCTCGCCGACCTCGGCCTTGCCGCGATCCTGAATTCCCTTGGCGAAGGCCGCAACGATCTCGACCATGTCGTCATCGTTCAAAGACGTTTTGCCCTTCGCGGATGCTCCTGCCCGCATGAGCGCGGTTGCATAAAGCGGACCGGAGGAAGCGCCGACCGCGTTGAGGAATGATTTGGCGGCCGTGTTAAACACGAGCGTCGGATCGGCCGCTACATCAAGCTCAGAAACGGCCTTGGCGGCGGCCGCAAAGCCAAGTTCCATGGCGATACCGTGATCCGCATCGCCGATCACGCCATCAAGCTCGCAGAGGCGATCCTTTTCACGTGCCATAGCCTCGGCGATATCAGTAAACAGCGATTTCAGGTCTTCCACAGTCGCAACAGTCATTGCAGAGCCTCGCCGGAGCGGAACATGGCGCAATCGCAGGGATGGTCGATCAGTCGCTGGAGCTCGTCATCGAGATGCATCAGCGTGATCGAGGCGCCGGCCATTTCCAGCGAGGTGCAGTAGTTGCCGACCAGCGACAGATGGATAACCAAGCCCGCATCGTCGAGCATCAACTTCACCTTGCGCATCAGGATGTAGAGCTCCATCAACGGCGTCGAGCCCAGCGAATTGACGAGCACGGCAACGCGATCGCCGCGCGCGGGCTTCATCTCGCGCAGGATCTTGCCGACCAGTTCGTCCACCACCTCATCCGCCGGTTTCAGCGGGCCACGCGCAATGCCTGGCTCGCCATGAATACCCATGCCGATCTCCATTTCATCGGCCCCGAGTTCGAAATTGGGCTTCAAAGTCTGCGGAAGGGAGCAGGGGGAGAGCGCGACGCCCATCGTAAACGTCCGCTCATTGGCCCAGCGCGCAACGCGTTCGACCTCGTCGAAGCCATACATCATATCGCAGGCGGCACCCGCAGCCTTGAAGACGAAGACATTCCCCGCGACACCGCGACGCCGCTCTTTCTGATCCGGCGATGCGGAAGCGATATCATCGGTCGTGACGACCGTACGGACCTCGAGATCATCCATGGCAAGCATTTCTGCCGCCATGTCGAAATTCATGACGTCGCCGGCATAATTGCCATAGAGGAACAGTACGCCGACGACACCGTCGACGGCCTTGGCACATTCGATGATCGGGTCGGGCGGCGGCGAGGCAAAGACGTTGCCGATCGCGGCTGCATCGGCAAGTCCCTTGCCGACGAAACCGAGGAAGCTCGGTTCATGCCCCGAACCGCCGCCGATGACCATGCCGACCTTGCCGGGTCGCGGTCCGTGCTTCGCCACGATCGAGCGTGGCGATCCATCGAGGGCGCGCAGGTGTCGTGGATGGGCTGCCAGGATGCCCGCCAGCATCTCGTCGACGGCGGCAGCACCCTCGTTGATCAATTTCTTCGTCTTCACGCCGGTCCTCCCAAATCACTGCGATTGTTAGGACTAACATGCGCGTCTGCGAGTTCAGGTCAATCCATCAAACTCATGGAAGCCACCTCATAGGCTCGCAGTGTAAGGATGTCCCTTCCGGGGTGATCAGCGAGGCGAAGGGCTCCGAGCTCGATACGGCGCGGGGCAGGGGTGATGTTGACCAGATGCAATTCTCGTTGCGTGCCGGTGCGTGCGGTGACGAAGGCGAGCACGGAGGATGGGTCGGACGACAGGCACTCGCGCCAGCGGCCGCCGGCAAGACGGGCAAGCGTCGCGATCGAGTCGAAAATCGGGCGATTGGCGCCTGCTGGCGACGGCTCGTTGTCGCCGGCGATGAGGCCGAAAGGTCCGGTCAGTGCGGAAAGCGTCAGGCACTCCAGCTCGGCATCAAGCACGCGAGCGGCATAGCCGAAAGCAAAAGCTTCGCCGAAGCGGGCATTGTGGCGGGGGTCCGCATTGGCCATGGCAATGCGTGCGCCGTCAGGATTGTCCATTGTCCGGCTGCCATAGGGGTTCTGTCGCATGGGTATGGTCGAAGGGCCGATGCGATAGGGCCTGTTGCCATAGATGGCGCGCACCGAACGAGTGATGAAGGGCAATGCCTCCAGCGTCTGCATGACGCTGAGGTCATCGGCCGCGTGCACGACGGGATTGGTGCAATGAGTAATGAAATCGAGCGGTTCTGCGGGAACGCGCTTGCGGTTGAGTTCCGTGAAATAGCTGAGCATCCCGCCGCCCAGACGCATGCCGGGAAAGGCTGCATGTGCGGCCGAATAGACCTTCTCCAGCGGTGGGCATTCCGGCCATTTGCTGCCCGGCGGGGTCGATTGCCGGTCAACGGACGGTGAAATAACAATTGCATCGGGGTCGAAGTTGGCAGCGTGCATCCAGGCCGCGATTTGGCTTGCTTCGGCAAGCGGCGTCTGGCGGCACGGCAGCGCGATTTCCAAAGTTGATTTGCCGGCGTGAAGTGCCGCTATGGCAGCGAAGGATTTAAAGGCTTCACCGCCATGGCCGACATTCGGGTCGAAGTGGAACAGCAGTTCCTGTGGCGCGATCTCGGCGAGCTTGTCGCGAGCCCTGAGCGTCGCAGCCGCTTCCTCCGGCGTGATGGTGAACCCGATCGCAGGCATGATGCCTGACCTTGCCGTGAGGCCAAGGCTGATCGGCGCTGTATTTTCGGAGGGAGGGAGCGGGTTTGCCGGTGAACGGCTCATCTCGCCGACGGTCAGCACAACGCGTTGCCGCACCGGCTCGCCCGCCGCTATTTCATAGGGCCACGGCAAGGCGAGGGGACGGACATAGGTCTTGTAGGACGCATCCGACCAGTTGCGCTGGTCTTCCATTTCGAAAGTGTCGCCCTCCATGCGGCATTCCGCCGTGACACTCGGCGTGACGCGATGGGTGATCGCGCGCATATCCTTGAAGGGCTGCCACGGGTCGATGAGGTCCGGGAAATGCGTATCTTCGCGAGCGCCATCGACGTGCTCGATCGACACTGGCATACCCGCGACGCCGACGATTGGATGAAGGACGCAGAAGCCGCAGCGGTTCGTTTCAAAACCGGTCGCAGACAGGGCTTCCGTTTCGAAGATCAGAGGCTCGCCCGCCTGCGCGGCGATCCGTACGTCAACGACAAGTTCGGTATCATCCGGCCCGGTGTAGCGGGCCAGATAGCTGACCGAGAAGCCGTTCGGCTGTTGCTGTATGCGCAGATTTTCGACGTATGGAGCGTAGGTGCCCCAATCTCGATCGCGCACGAGATAGGAGATTGCGCGGAGCACCTCGGCGCCGCCATAGCTGATGCTGCACAGGTTGCCGTTTTTGAAGTCAACGACAAGTTTGCCGGCCGTCAATTGAAGCGCAGGCGTTTCGGCTTCATACGTGCCGTACAGCGGAAACGGATCGATGTCCGTCGTCATCGCAGCATTGCTCCGATATCGACGGCATGTCCGCCAGTCGCACTCTCATAGGCTGCTTCGACAAGTGCCAGGGTCTTGAGATTGTCGGCGCCTGATGTCGAGATCTCGCCGCCATCGGCCAGACGATCAGTCCAGTGTTGCTGAATCGCCAGAACGCTCTTCTGGATGTTGTGCCATGGGCGTGAAGCCCAAGGGAGAAGACGAGGTGACGCGTCGGAAACGATCAGCCCGTCAGGACCATTGACCTCCAGGCGATAGCCCTGGGAAAGCCGGATCGTGCCCTTCGTGCCATCAAGCTCGATCAGCGTTTCCGGAAATGGCTCGGTTGCGAGCTTGGTGGCATAGCTGACATCGACGATCGATGTCGCCCCGCTTTCGTGATCGAGCAGGATGGTAGCGACATCTTCGCCTTTGATCTTCGGATTGACCCGTTTGGTGCGGGCCGTCAGCGAGCTGACGTCACCAAGGATGAAGCGGGCAATATCGAGCGTGTGGATACCGAGATCCTCGATGATGAAACGCTCGCCTTCCGCCAGATAGGGTTGGCCGGAAAAGACGTCGTAGCCCGAGCGGAAGGAAAAGCGGCCCCAGAAGGGCTCGCCGATTGCCCCTGATAACAGGACGCTCTTCACTGCTTGAATAGGCGTCTGCCAGCGGAAATTCTCATGGACCATGAGGGGAATGCCTGCTCGTGCACAGGCTTCCACCATTGCCTTCGCATCATCAAGCGTCTTTGCAAAGGGCTTCTGGCAGACTGCCGGGATCTTGTGAGCGGCGGCCATTTCCACCAGCGCGCGGTGGCTTTGCACCGTCGTCGCGATATCGACGAAATCGAAGCCGCCATCGGCAAACATCGCGCCGGCATCGGCATAGCGGCGCTCAATGACAAACTGGTCGCCGACGATCTTCAGCCGCTCGGGATCGCGGTCGCAGATCGCAACGATATGGGCACCGTCGACGTTTTGCCAGGCGTGCATCTGATTGACCGCGAAGAAGCCGCAACCGATCAAAGCGCCCTTGATGTCTGTCATGTCAGCCTGCCTATGTCATTTGCATTCATGTCACTCAGTTTCGTCGCCTCCTTCCGGGTGCGAAACACGCGCAGTTCCCGACAAGGCGATGAAGGGAGGGCCAGAGGCCCTCCCTCGGATGTCATCAGGTAATGCGCTGGATGCTGGCGGCGATTTCCTGTGGTTCGAAGACATTTTTCCAGTCATCGCGCATCAAGGCGGGGATGCCGAACTCGATTGCCTTGTTGCAGGCATCGGAGAATACACCGTCGACTTCCTTGAAGATCACCGCGCCGAGCACGTTCATATGACCAAGCAGAAAGTCGCGGGCGGCTTCCGCCGGCACGCCGCGGGCGACGCATTCATCCATCGCCTGACGCATGACGACAAGCAGGGATGCGCAGACCGTCTCGGAAAGGCCGGGCTCCAGCATCGCCATCTGCTCGACGGTGACGCGGTGCGAGCGCATGACCGGCGCCCAGATGACCTTGGCGATTTCCTCGCCGAGCGTATAGGCGCTTTCCGGTCCCTGCATCAGAGCAGAAACGATATGCTGCTTGGCGAAGAGGCCGCCAAAATGGTCCTTCTTCGCCTGCATGTCCGTTTCATCGTTGAAGATCGGTGGGTGGCAGGGGTGGGTGACGAAATAGGTGAGATCTGCGCGCTGCGGCAGATGGCCGGCAAAGGGCGCGGCGGCGTCGAGAGCGACGACCATCGTGCCGGGCTTGAGCTTGTCGACAATGCCGGCGGCAACCTTGCCGATCGCCGTATCCGGAACCGCAAGGATGACAACATCAGCGCCATCGAGCGCTGCGTCCGCCGGCACGCAATCAATGGCAAGATCGTTCTTAAGGCGCGCTTTGCCAGCGTCGCCGACCTCGACATGGCGCACGTCGAAGCGCGAGCCTTTCAGATTCTTGGCGAGCCGGTAGCCCATTTTGCCGCCGGCGCCGAAAAGAGCAATTGCAGTCATGATAACACCTCGTTCACGTTCAAATCGTGATATCGTAACTGGTATAATGAGTCAATGAGTATGCCAATATGTCGACCAGAAAATGGCCTTCCGGCTACGAACCTCTGCCGTCGCGGATCTGCGCGAAGTAATCATCAGTCCCGACCTGTCCACCCTTGAGGGCGATCTGCAAACCGTTTGTCGGTGCGTAGCTGCCATGCGCAGTGCAGAGCGGTGATCCTGGGGTTTGCGGCAATGGCAAAAGGGTGGTGAGTGCCTCGACGCGCAGTTCCTGTAATGCGTGGCTCGAAGTATCGCCGCCGGCGATAACGGCGCGGCCGAGACCTTCCTGTTCGATCAAGCGCCGGAGGAGGATGCCAAGAGCCTGCCCGAGGCGATGGCGAGCGCCGGGAATGCGATCGATATCGCCGCCTCGATCAGCCGAAGGCCCAAGGGCCGTATGGAGAATGACGCTTCGGCCTTTCTTCAGGCTGGCAGCGCCAGCATTGGCCGCCGTCTCCAGTGCGCGCTCGGCATTTTCGCCGATCAACTCCAGCGGGTCGACGGCGATCCCCTCGAAGCCCTTTGTCGTCGCCCGGCGAATTTGTCGCTCGGTCGTGGGGGAGACGCTGCCGGAGACGACGGCGAGACGCTCGACTTTGCCGGGCTGCTGGAATTCCGGCTTCGGCCCGATCAATCCTTGCTCGCGCCAGGCGTTCAGCAGGGCATATTCGACCCCGGAAGAGCCGGCGACGAAGGCGTTGCCTTTGCCTTTGAGGCGCCATAGTTGGCGGCCGGCGGCTGCCTGCGTTTCCTGGCTATCGACGTCCATGAGCAGGATGCCGTCACCCTCCCTTGCAAGCCCATCGATCCGCTCATCGGCGTCCGGGGCCACCATGGTCGTGAGATCGGCGAGGCTAACGGGCAGGGATGTCTGCTTGCGGAGATGAATAGCAAGATCGGCCTCGGCCATCGGGGTGACCGGGTGGCGGCTCATGACCGGATGGCGGTCGATGCGGAAGACCTGGCCCTGATAGGCGGCGAAGAGATGGCCGAAGGCGGTATAGCGCCTAAGCTGCGGCGCGCCGACGACGACCGGAACGATTGACGGATTAAAGAGCGCCCTGCCGATTTCGATGGCCTTGCCGATATTGCCGATCTTCGGGCTGGAATCGAATGTCGAGCAGACCTTGTAGTGACAGATCGCGGCGTTCAGGCTCTTCAGCCATGCAAACATCGGCGTCAGATGGCGTTCCATCCATTCGGGCGTCTCGCTGCGGCTGGTGCCGGCGATGCCGATGGCGCGGCAATCCTTGAAACGCTCCAGCATGGCGGCGCTCGGAATGCCGAGAAACAGCACCGTCGGCACGCCGTTCGAAGCCAGTGCCTCCATCACATCGGTCGAGCCGGTGAAGTCGTCGCCATAATAGCTGAGAAGAAGATTTGACATTGCGGTCAAGCGTCCTTGCCGTCACTGAATTTTGCGATCGAAGCGGCAAGCTCTGGATGATCCCTCGCGTAGTCCTCAAGCGGAATGTCGGAAACGGCGGCCTGCCACGCCTGTTGGATCGCACGAACGCCGGCCGCCGGTCCGAAGGGATGGCTGACGATGCCGCCGCCGCAGAGATAGAGGAGATCCGTGGTCCGCCCGGTGCGCTGGTAGGTTTCCGGCGCCTGGCCTCCCCACTGGCCTGAGCCGGCCACGGGCAGGGGACAATCGGATGGATCGAAGAGCGGCGTGCTGATGGCCTTGAAGGACTCGACGAAGCTGTCGTCGGGCTCCCAGTATTTGACCCGAATGCCATTGATCTGGAATTGGTCGACGCCGAGCAGGCGCCAGAACTGCTGGTAGACTTTAAAGTCCATGCCGGCGCCGGGATGGCGGGTGAGCACATCCCAGCCATTGCGATGGGCGTGCAATACCAGCGCGGAACGCTTACGCAGAAAACTCATGCCGCCGAAGCCGACTGAGTTGATGTTGACGACGGCGCAATTGCCGCCGGCCTTCAGCACCAGATCATGGTTGCGCATCATCTCGTCGGGGTCGGCATGCGAAATACCGAAAGCGTACATCACCTTCTTGCCGGTCTTCTGCTCGTGATCGCGGATCAGCGGCATGATCGCCTCGACACGCTCCTTGAGCGGCGAATAGGCCGGGCTCATGAGCTTCTCGTCGTCCTTGATGAAGTCGACGCCCGAGCCGATCAACTCGCTGACGAGCACTGCCGTCTCTTGTGGCCGCAATCCCAGCGCCGGCTTGACGATCGTGCCGATGATCGGGCGGCCGCTGACGCCGGTGAGCCGCATGCTGCCGGCAACACCGAATTGCGGACCGGGATGGGCATCGCGAAAGGCTTCCGGCAGCTTCATATCGACGACGCGGATGCCGGTCATGCCCTTGATCGAATAGACACCGCCGATGGCAATCGTCATCAGCGCCGAAAGATCCGTGCCGATGGCATCGAGCGGAAAGGCGATATCGACATCAGCCCGACGGATGGGGCCGTGACCTTCCGCGACCTCGGGCCATGTCGGCCGCGCAGCGTCGGCAAGCGGTCGGATCGCGATCACTCGCGCGGCAACGCGCGCCTTGAGCTCTTCCGTTTCGCCGGGAACTGCAACGAAGGTGCCGGTGGATTGATCGCTGGCAATCTTGCTAGCCATCGCCTCGATGCTGCCCGGTGTTTCGATGCGATAGGTGATGGTGATGGTCATAAGTGGCTGATAGCTCCTTGCGCCGACGATTTTCGCGTGGCGTAAACTGGTAATCTGGTATAATGAGTATCCCAACTTCTGCAACGATTTTTTTGTTCGATAGCCGGCAAGCCGTTCCATATGGGCTTCCGCCGCACCAAGCAAAAATGCATAAGGGAGGCAGAGCTTTGAGCAAGCGGGGTTCCATGGGTCAGCCAGCCGAACAAATTGTACGCCGGAAGCTTTCCGATGAAGTCTTCGACCGGTTGGAGCGGTTGATCACATCGGGAGAACTTAAGCCGGGTGATGAAATGCCATCGGAACGTGTCCTTATGGAGCGTTTCGGCGTTGGCCGGCCGGCGATACGCGAGGCCATGCAGTCGCTTGCCAATATGGGGCTGGTGAATATCTCCCACGGTGAGCGGGCAAAGGTGCTGCAGCTCACGGCACAGTCGATTTTCCGCCAGGTGGATCTGACGGCGAAGATCATGCTGTCGCAGTCGTCTGACTCTCTGGAGCATCTGAAGAGCGCGCGTATCTTCTTTGAACGTGGCATGGCGCGAGAAGCAGCAGCGCGCGCAAGCGAAAAAGATGTCGCTGACCTCAAGGAAATCATCGAACGTCAGCGCGATTCCCTCGGCCATGCCGAGGAATTCATCGCAGCCGACATGCAGTTTCACACACGGATCGCCCAGATATCAGGCAATCCGATCTTTGTTGCCGTCAGCGAAGCCATGCTGGCCTGGCTGAAGGCCTACCATACGGACATGCTGATCTGGACCGGTAAGGAGAAGTTCACGCTGGTCGAGCACGAGGAGATCCTCGGGCGGCTTGCTGAGAACGACGCCGATGGCGCCGAGGCGGCGGTGCTGAAGCACCTGGAAAGATCGCGCGCGCTCTATACCAAATAGACATAGTCGGCTTGACGCGGCCGCCGTGCTACTTTCGGCAAGGCGCGCATATCTGTCGCAATTCCTCCTCAATCCTCGTGGAATCTCGGGAAATAAATAAGAGGTGCGTGATGATCAATTTCATCCAGCGGAATATGGCGCTCGTCCTGGCTCCCGTCATGACGGCGCTCGCCATGGCCATCTATAATTTGACGTGCCTTCTGATCAGGCATCATCACACGATGCTGCATGATCTTCATCGTGCAATCGGCGCCATCGTCCTCTTCATCGGATTTTATGGCATCATCCGTTACATGCAGTCGCTGCCCGAGGACGACAGCTAGGATTCCATCGATCTTTGGAAAATCGAGCGGCGCTCCTTAACGAGCGGCGTAAGCATTATCGACGGGACGGAGAAACGGAGATGCCTGACCTTGCGCTCGGCGCTCTGACCCGGAACGGAACTGTTCTGCTCGCAAGGCGAGGTCCCAGGCGCAAGGTGCATCCAAATTGCTGGAGCCTCCCGGGTGGCCACATTGAGGATGGCGAAGGCGCTGAAACCGCCATGTGCCGAGAACTGATGGAAGAAATAGACGTGACGCCCGAGCGCTGGCAGCTTCTCGGGAGATTTGCTTCAAAGGGCCTATCCGAGACATCCGCCATTTTCCATGTTTATCATGTGGATAGATGGCACGGAGCCCCAAGTCTCATCGGTGATGAACATATAGAACTCAGATGGTTTTCTGCTGCCGCGATAGCGTGCGAAACCGGGTTGGCGCCGACTGAGCTTGGCGAAATGCTTCGCAATCTGGTCGCGAGTCAGACGGTAGCGGCTGGTTAGCCTCCGTAGCAATTATAGCGTCAGGCCGGCTCAAAGACACCTGAGTCTCGGATTCCATCAGGCGTTCGAAAATAAAGCCGGTAATTTCAGATAGAGTTCAGCCTTCCCACCTATCCTCCGCCTCGATTCTTGATGCGGGATCGGTAACGCATTCGACATGTGCGGCCGCTAACGTGCCAAAAATTGTTTCGCAGCAAGGTTCATCGCGCCATTCCGGCGCTAAGCCCCCACTTAAGAACTGAGGATATCGAAACGTGGCTGATGTTTGTACACAGGGCGTAGACACGGGCTTTGTCGCCCTGGGCTATGCCAAAATTGCTTTTCTGGGTGTCGTGCAGGGATTGACGGAGCTCCTGCCGATTTCGTCCACCGCCCATATGCGCCTGGTGCCGGCCCTGCTCGGCTGGCAGGATCCTGGTTCGGCGTTTTCGGCGACTATGCAGCTCGCCGCGCTGGCGGCGATCGTCTCTTATTTCTGGAGCGACGTCCGCTTTGTCACCTTCGGGTCGCTCGACGCCGTAAGAAGCAGGAACTGGCGTTCACCCGCGATAAGGCTTGCGGTTGCCATTATCATCGCCACGATCCCGATCGTGATCGCAGGCCTGCTGCTGTCGTCTTCGCTGAATGCCTGCGGCACGTCGTTCCGCAGCCTGTGGGTTATCGGCATTGCTTGCCTTGTGATGGGCATTCTTCTGGCTGTTGCCGAACTCTACAGCCGCCACAGGAAGAACATCGAAGAGATGACCCTGGTCGATGCCCTGTTTGTCGGCATCACCCAGGTCGGCGCGCTTATACCGGGCGTATCGCGCTCGGGCTCGACTTTGACCGGCGCGCTTTTCCTTGGCCTGCAACGTGATGAGGCTGCGCGGTTTTCGTTCCTGCTCGGGCTTCCGGCTATCGCGCTTGCCGGCTTGAAGGAGCTGTTCGAGCTCTACAAGGCCCATATTCCGATGGAGGCATGGTCTGTCCTGCTCGTCGGCCTCATTGTCGGCAGCATATCGTCCTTCGTGACCATCTGGGGCCTGATGCGCTTCCTGGAGCGCTTCTCCACCTGGCCTTTCGTGATCTACCGCGTCGTACTGGGTGTCGTCATCCTCTTCGGCGTCCTGACCATGGGCTGGGCCTGATCGTCCATCCAGAGATGGAGGCGGCGACTATGGGTCGTCGCCTCCTATTGCGATCAGCCGAACACCAATCCGCCATCGACGATCAGATTCTGTCCGGTCACGGCGCGTGCCCAAGGGCTCGCGAAGAAGAGAATTGCGTCGGCAGCTTCTTCCGGCGTGGTGACGCGGCGCAGTGGCGTATTGGCTGCGATGATGTCGAAGACGGCCTCAGGTGTGGCGCTGCTGGCATCTGTGGTCCGGAGCAGGCCGCCGGAAACCATGTTGACGGTAATTCCGAGCGGCCCGAGTTCTGCGGCAGCCGTACGGGTCAGGGACAGCAGTGCTGCCTTGGCCGCCGTATAGTCATGATAGGGCACGACCGGATTCTGGAAGAGGTTGGTGCCGATGGTGACGACGCGGCCAAAGCCCGCGGCCGCCATGCCCGGCCGCGCCGCCTGAATGAGGTTGAGCGCGCCCTGCAGGGCCGTCTCAAGCTGCTTTGCCATCTCAGCCCAGCTCAAGGCGTCCAGCTTCGAACGCGCGTCGCCGTTAAAGCTGAAATCAGCCAGTGCATTGTGAACGACTGTCGTCGGTGCTCCGAAATGGGCTGTTACGTCGGCAACAAGCCGCTCCGTTTCGGTAAGGCTGCGCATATCGGCCTGGAATGCCCTCGCGCGATCGCCAAGCTCTGCCGCCAGTGCTTCCGCTTGCTCGCGGCTTGCACGGTAGTTGATCGCGACTTTCGCGCCTTCGCGGGCAAAGGCCGCAGCGATGGCGGCGCCCAGACCGCGCCCGGCGCCGGAGACGATGACGACTTGATCCTTGATTGGCAGGCTCATTTTTCAACTCCTTCATTGTTTGCCCATAGCGCGTGGAAATGCTGCACGGGCCCGTGGCCGCTGCCGACCGAAAGCTGGCCGGCGGCTGCCACTGCGTTTGCGAGATAGTCTTTGGCGGAAGCCACGGCCTGTGGCAGCGGCAGCCCTTTGGCGATTTCGGCGGCAATGGCGCTGGAAAGCGTGCAGCCGGTTCCATGGGTGTTCTTTGTCGGCAAGCGATCGGCCTCGAACCAGGTGAGGGCGCCGGCGCTTGCCAGCACGTCGGGGCTCTCACGACCTTCGAGATGACCGCCCTTCACCAGAACGGCGGCCGGGCCGAGTTCCGCCAGGGCAAGGGCCTGACGCGCCATGTCTTCGCGGCTCTTTGCCTCGGTTTCATGCAACAAGGCCGCCGCTTCCGGCAGGTTCGGCGTCACCACGGTTGCCAGCGGCAACAGCCGACGGGTCAGCACATCGACGGCGTCTGCAGCAAGAAGGGCCGCACCGCCCTTGGCGATCATCACCGGGTCGAGGACGATGGGAACGTCGCGATGCCGCGCCAGACTATCGGCGACAGCCTCCGCGATCGCCGCATTGGCGATCATGCCGATCTTGACGGCATCGACGCGTATGTCGGCGAAGATCGCGGCGATCTGATCAGCAACGAATTGCGGCGGCACGGGATGGACGCCGGTAACGCCCTGCGTGTTCTGGGCCGTCAATGCTGTGAGAACGGCCATGCCGTAGACGCCGCGCGCCGAGAAGGCCTTCAGATCGGCCTGAATACCCGCTCCGCCGGAGGGGTCGGAGCCGGCGATGGAGAGGACGTTGCGGATCATCTGCGCGCTTCCTTGATGGCTTGAGCAATAAGGACTGTTGCGGCCTCGGGGTCGGGTTTGCCGCAGATCGCCGAGACGACGGCTAGTCCGTCTGCACCGGCCGCAAGGGCAGCAGCAACGTGCTCAGCTTTCAGCCCGCCGATGGCGACCGTGGGAACCGGGCAAAGCTGGATGATGCGGGCAAGGCCGTCAAAGCCGATTGGGTGCTTGTGGTCGGGTTTGGTCGGTGTCGCAAAGACGGGGCCGACACCGACATAGTCGACGACATCAGCATCGATGGCCGAGGCGAGAGCTTCCGTCTCCACCGAGAGGCCGAGAATCATCTCCGGCCCGACCCGGCGGCGGGCCTCGCTGGCATCCAGATCTTCCTGGCCGATATGCAGGCCATCGGCACCAATGGCGATGGCAGCCTCGACATCGTCGTTGACAATAAGAAGAGCATTGCTGCCGGCCAGCGCTTGCTTGAGGGCAAGGCCGGTCTCGATCATGGCTGCGGTCGAAGCATGCTTGTCGCGTAATTGCACGATGGTCGCGCCGCCAGCGACTGCGGCACGCGCAGTTTCGACCATGCCGATATCGGCGCAGAGTACGGGGTCGAGAACCAGATAGAGTGAGAGATCGAAGTTCTTCATGCCGTCAAAATCCTGGCTTTGGCAGAAAGCGTTTCCACATCAAGGGCGGTCAGCGCATCGAGGAAGCGCCAGGAGAAGGAGCCGGCGCCATCGGCCGCCGCTCCTGCCTGCTCTCCGGCAACCGCAAAGACGGCAAGCGCCGCCACCGTTGCGTCGAAAGGATTGTCGGGCGTGGCCGCCGCGAAAGCCCCGACAAGGCAGGTCAGCGAGCAGCCGAGTGCGGTGACCTGCGGCATGAGTGGCGATCCGCCTTCTACGCGCCGCGCCTTCTGCCCGTCAGTGACGAAATCGGTGACGCCGGTTACGGCAACCACGCAGCCGTGCGTTTGAGCGAGTTGTCTTGCCGCATCCTCGGCCAGTTCAACGGGATCGCGGCTATCGACGCCTTGGCCGCGGCTGGCGCCACCGGCAAGCGCGATGATTTCCGAGGCATTGCCACGGATGATCGTCGGCTGCAGCTCCAGTAATTGCGCAACCGCCTTGCGCCGGAACGAGGTTGCGTAGTGCGCGACCGGATCGAGGACCCATGGCTTGCCGACCTTTCCCGCCGATTGCGCGGCTGAAAGCATGCCGGCGAGCCATCCCGCCGACAAGGTACCGATGTTGATGGTCAGCGCACCGGAAATTGCGGCAAATTCGGCCGCCTCTTCCTCTGCGTGAACCATGGCAGGCGACGCGCCGGCCGCGAGCATCACATTGGCGGCGATGTTCATTGCCACGAAATTGGTGATGCATTGCACCAGCGGCGGGTTCGCCCGCATGGCGCCGAGCAGAGTGGCGGGATTGGTATGGTCTTGCATATCGCCCTTTCAGGCGGGCGAGACGCGAGGGGCGGCATAGGAAACTGCAAAGCCCCGAGCGACTCCCTCCGCCAGCATGATCTGGTTCAGGTTCAAAGGGTGCTTCTCAGCCCGCTGAACAGCGGACGCCCCTGTCTCTCAATCCGCTTGTTTTCGCAGACAAAGGCGGCCCTGTCATCAGCAAATCGCAAACCAGGGCAGGCGGCGTCTCGATCGCACGCCCAAACCCTCCGGCAATCCATGCATCAGTTGCATGGGTGCAGTGCCACCTTGGCGCTGCAAAAGGGCAGGGGTTTGCACTATATGTTTGTCATCGAAGCGAACGAAGCGCCAAGCACGGCAGCTCAGCTTCGAATACCCAAGGAAAGGGGATCATCATGAACGTAGCACGCTCTTTCAATAACTGGCGCAAGTATCGTCAGACGGTTGCCGAACTGGGTCGCATGTCCACGCGCGAACTGCATGACCTCGGTATCGATCGCGGCGAAATCCGCAATGTCGCCCGCGCAGCCATTGCCGGCTAATAGTCCGACGACTGAATTTAGAGCCGTATTTCCTGGCGCCTGCTTCCTCCCGAGCAGGCGCTTTTGTTTTGTCCGCAAGGCAGCCGCGCGCTGCGCCGTCTGCCGAAAAAATGCACGACCCCAGCCTTAAGCTTTTCGCATAGCGCATAACTGCCCTGCAAAGAAATGCCTATGAACTGAGCAAAAGACTGGTATCTTCTACTCATCGAAGCGATGCACCTCCTCCCGCATCCCTTCGCTCTGCAGACGCCCTACTCCTCCTCCCAAGGGTCGTCTGCGCGAACAGCGCCACTCCTCCTCCCGCGCGCTGTTCATTATTGCCGAAAGCCTGCCGCACCTCCTCCCGCGGCAGGCTTTTTTCGTTTTATCCGGCACCATCCCAAAAGCGGCTCGCGCTCCTCTCGCAAAAATGAATTGCCGCTACTATGTGCGACTGACGTAGCGCGCTACATCGATGATCACGCCCAATCTGATTCACTGAAAATGAGAGGATGCCCATGACCGGTTCTGCCGAATACACGCCCCCTAAAGTCTGGACCTGGAACAAGGCGAATGGCGGCCAGTTCGCCAATATCAACCGGCCGATCGCCGGGCCTACCCATGAAAAGGAACTGCCTGTGGGACGCCATCCCCTGCAGCTTTATTCGCTGGGCACGCCAAATGGTGTGAAGGTCACCATCATGCTTGAAGAACTGCTGGCGCTTGGCCATAGCGGCGCGGAGTATGACGCCTGGCTGATCAAGATCGGCGATGGCGACCAGTTCGGCAGCGGCTTTGTCGACGTCAATCCCAACTCCAAGATCCCGGCCTTGCTGGATCGCAGCGGCCCCAAGCCGATCCGTGTGTTCGAATCGGGATCGATCCTGACCTATCTCGCCGAAAAGTTCGGCGCCTTCCTGCCGACCGAGCAGCCGGCGCGCGCCGAATGCCTGTCCTGGCTGTTCTGGCAGATGGGCAGCGCACCCTATCTCGGCGGTGGCTTCGGCCATTTCTTCGCCTATGCACCGACGAAGATAGAATATGCGATCGATCGTTTTGCCATGGAAGTGAAGCGCGAACTCGACGTGCTCGACCGTCGTCTGGCTGAGAGCGAATATATAGCTGGCAGCGAATACACGATCGCCGATATCGCAATCTGGCCCTGGTACGGCGGTCTCGCCAAGGGCTGGCAATATGGCGCGGCCGAATTCCTGCAGGTGCAGGACTATAAGAACGTCCAGCGCTGGGCCGAGCAGATCTACGCACGGCCGACTGTCAAGCGCGGCCGAATGGTCAACCGCATGTCGGGCGACCCATCTGAGCAGTTGCGTGAGCGCCACGACGCCAGCGATTTCGATACGAAGACGCAGGACAAGATCGCGCCCGCCGGCTGACATTCGGATTTCGCTCCCTATCCTGATAAACTCGCGGCCCAAAGCCGCGAGTTTTTTTGTTGCGTCTGTCGTTGAACGACAGGGCCTGCGGTCGCCAAGTCAGCCTCGCTCCATCTTGCTTGGCCTAATGTGCGGTTGCTGGCAGCTTTTTGCTGGCCGAATAGAACGCGGAGCATTCATGCAAGGCGTTCCGAACCACGATGCCAGAGGAATACTTCTCCATGCCGCAAATCGTTGACCACTGTGCCCGGGACAGGAATGTGGCTGCAGGCGCGCCGGTGCGACGGTTGGAGACGGAGGCGGCGACTCTTCTAAGATGCCTGATCTCGGGTGGCGACGAGAGACTGGATTGCGACGAAACCACAGGCCTCAACATGTATGGTCATGGTCCGTCACCCCGTCCGCGCGATCTCGCGTTCGGCTCGTCGACAGCTTCGACCATTTCCGCGGCGGCGTTTTCCGCCGTAAGTGCCTATTATTCCGAGTTGCAGCACGAGATGGAAAGCGGTTCGTCCGCCGAGATCTATGAGCGCGAAATCGGACAGATTCGCCATGATCTCCTGCGTCTGATCGGCCTTAATCACTCGTCTGACCAGCCACGCGTCGATGCCATATTGGCGACGTCGGGCACGGACATCCACCTCTTTGCCGCAGCTCTCTTGGCGCGCGAAGACGATCAGCCTTTGATGACGATCACCTTGATGGGCAATGAGACAGGCAGCGGTGTGATGATGGCCGCGTCCGGGCGGCATTTCATGGCGCGCGTCAGCAGCGACCAAGCCGTCGCGAAGGGCGAAGAGCTGAGAGATGGCGACGCTACGCGGAACGCGACCGTAGCCGTGCGCAACAAGGACGGCTCCCTGCGCACCGATCTCGAAGTCGAGGAAGAGCTGCGGGGTCTGATCGAGCTTGCCCGCGCAGCCGGCCTCAGATGCCTGCTCGTCGTGACTGATGTGTCCAAGACGAGCCTGTTGGCTCCAAGTCTGGAAACGGCTCTGCGTCTGAAGGCGCGCTTCGGCGCCATGCTCGACATCATGATCGACGCCTGCCAGTTCCGTCTTTCAGCAGCAACGATCCGCGCCTATCTCGCTCATGATTTCATGGTGGCCTTGACGGGTTCGAAATTTCTGGCCGGGCCGATTTTCAGCGGCGCCCTCCTGTGCCCCCCACCAGTATCGGAGCGCTTCAGACACCGTGCCGTGCCCGCAGCGCTTGCCGATTACTGCGGCAAGGCGGAATGGCCGGAAGACTGGGCAGCGCGTGAAGCCTTAACTTATCGTGCCAATTTTGGGCTGCTGTTGCGCTGGAAGGCGGCTTTGTTCGAACTCGAACGCTTCTCCGCCATCCCCGAGGAAAAGGTGATTGCGGTTCTCACTGCCTTCGCGGAAGCGGTCACCGCACGGCTTGAGAGCGATGCCGCTTTCGATCTCCTGGATACAAGGCCGCTTGATCGAAGCAATCTTTGGGGCGCATCGTCGATCCGCCGCTGGGATGAGATTCCTTCGATCATCTCGTTTTATCTGCGTAACACCCATGGCGCCGGCGTTTTGACGGTGACTGAGACTGCCAGCGTTTACAAGCAGCTTGCAATCGAAGAAGCCGAGCTTGCCGCTGTTCGTATCGGACAGCCTGTTCGTTGCGCCGATTTCGGTGATGTTCCGGCAAGCGCCCTTAGAATCTGCCTGAGCGCGCCTCTGATCGTTGCAGCTTGCGAAGGCGTTGCGGCGCTGTCGGATCTCATAGCCCAAGCCATGACGGTTCTCGATCGCACGGCGGACATGGCTGCTCGGGTATCGGCACAATCCGGCCACGGACAGGCTCTGCTCGCAAGCGCTTAAGGCGTTGCTTTAGGAATTTCGCCTGTCGTCCCCGTCGAAGCCGGCAAATTCGCCTCTTACGATGCCATGGCGCTGCAGCTTGTCGTAAAAGGTTTTCCTTGGGATTCCGAGTGCTTCGATGGTGCGGCGAACATCGCCGTTGTTTTGCGACAGGGTCTCGCGGATGAGCTCCGCCTCATAGCGTTCGATCCGGGCGGGCAGCGGCAGCGCCGCATCGGCGGCAGGCACGTCTCCAGGTTTTGCCGTCGTGCTTTCAAGGCCCAGCACGAAGCGCTCCGCAAAATGGGCCAGTTCGCGAACGTTTCCAGGCCAGTCATGCTGCTGCAGATGGCGGCGTACCGTGGTGGAGACAGCAGGCGCTTCGCGTTTGAAGCGGCTGGCGGCGCGTTCGGCGAAATAGCCGAATAGCAAGGGAATATCGTCGCGCCGGTCTCGTAGCGGCGGAATGGAGAGTGTGACGACGTTGAGCCGATAATAGAGATCCTCGCGGAAGTCGCCGCGCTGGCCGGGATCGCCAAGATCGACCTTTGCCGCTGCCACGACCCGCAGATCGATCGGCCGCACCTCGTTGGTTCCGAGCGGCGTCACCTCCCGCATCTCCAGAACGCGCAGCAACTGCACCTGAATTGCAGGCGGCATGCTCTCGATCTCATCGAGAAACAGCGTGCCTGAACTTGCATATTCGATGCGCCCGATACGCTTCTTCTGCGCGCCGGTGAATGCGCCGGGCTCATGACCGAAAAGTTCGCTTTCAATGACGGTTTCGGGCAGGGCGCCACAGTTGAGCGCCACGAAATTGCCTTTCGCACGCCGGCTCCAGCGATGCAGCAGGCTCGCAACGACTTCCTTGCCGCTGCCCGTCTCGCCTGTCACCAGCACATCGACATCCGTATCAGCGATCTGCCGCAACGTGTGACGCAGGCGCTCCATCGCCGGGGTCTGGCCGATGAGCGGAAGATCGCCCTGTGCTTGCTCGGCGGCGAGGCGAAGCGAGCGGTTTTCGAGAACAAGCCGGCGCTTCTCGGCGGCGCGCCGCACGCTCTGCACCAGCCGGTCGGTGGCGAAGGGCTTGGCGATGAAATCATAGGCGCCGTCCTGGATCGCCTGTACCGCCATCGGAATATCGCCGTGGCCGGTCACGAGGATAACAGGCAGGTCGGCGTCGCGCTCCTTGATGTGAGCGAAGAGCTGCTGCCCGTCCATCTGTGGCATGCGGATATCCGAAACGACGATCCCTGCGAAGCCGGGGGTGAGGGCGGCGAGCGCGTCACTTGCGACCGCGAAGGCCGAGACGGCAAAACCGGCGAGCTCAAGCGTCTGTTTCGTTGCCTTCAACAGATCCTTGTCATCATCGATGAGAAAGACCGGGGAGCTGTCGTTCATGTCGTGGCCCTGCACAAATGGATGGTGAAACGGGTACCGTCAGCATCGCTCTCGACCTCGATACGGCCGCCATAATCGACGACGATATCCTTGGAAATGACGAGGCCAAGGCCGAGACCCTTTTCCTTGGAGGTATTGAATGGCGTGAAGAGCGAATCGAGAATGGCGATCGGAATGCCAGGGCCATTATCCGAGACGATAATTTCGACATGATCGACCGTCTCATGCACCGAAACCTCGACTTTCGCGTTGTCTCGACCTTCGAGCGCTTCAAGAGCGTTCTGAAAGAGGTTGATCAACACCTGCTCCAGCCGGATTCTCGTGCCAACCACGTTAAGGCCCGGCGGCGGCAGCTCGATCTCGAGGGCATCGAGGCGGCCGGCGAAACGGCTTCTCAGCAGTATGACGGCGCCTTCGATCACGCTTCTCAGGTCCACCGGCTCCGCTGCCGTTCGGCCCTTGCGGGCAAAGGCCTTGAGCTCCTCGGTAATCGTGCTGATCCGCTCCGTCAGCGCTGCGATGGCAGACAGATTGTCCTTGACCGGTTCGCTCTGCTGCCTCTCGAGAAAGATATTGGCATTCTCGGCATAGGCGCGGATCGTTGCGAGCGGCTGGTTGATTTCGTGGGCGACGCCGGCAGCGACCTGGCCGAGAATGGCGAGGCGATTGGCCTGTACGAGATCCTGCTGGACCCCTTGCAGCTTCGCCTCCGTGGTGCGGTGGTCGGCAATCTCTGCCTCAAGGCGATCGCGAGCGCGGCTGAGATCTTCAGTTCGCTCCAGCACGCGCCGCTCCAGCTCCTCGCGGGCAATCCGGCTCACGGCAATCTGCATCGCGGAAACATGGCGTCGACGCAGCAGAAAGGCGGCGAAGGCCAGGATCGGCAAAAGGACGGTCAGCGCGAAAAAGCGCGTCTCGCGCACCGAGGAAGCAACTGCCTGATCTGTAGGAACCAGATAGCCGAGCTGCCAGGGCGTCGACGGGATTGCGGTTGTCAGCCGCAGATATTCTGCGGCACTGCTGCCGGGCAGGATGGCGCGCACGATGGTTGCGTCCGGCCCCACTGCTTCCGGCCGGTTGATCGGCAGCGGTGAAAGAGGGGCCGCGCCAAACTGCAGGCTCTTGCGAATGGTCGCGGCCTCCTCACGCGAAAGCGGTGAGGTGGTCATGAAGCGCCAGGAGGGCAGGCTGGTGATCAGCACGACGCCACGTTCGTCGGCGACATAGGCGGGGCGGCCGGTCTCGCTCCAATCTGCTTCCAGCTGGTCGAATTCCATCTTGACGACCACGACGCCAAGGGCGGAGCCGGCCTCGCCGACGCGGCGGGAAATATAGAGGCCAGGACGGTTGCTGACGGTGCCGAGGGCATAGTGTTCGGCCGTTCCCGTCTCCATGGCTTTTCGGAAGTAGTCGCGGAACGAATAATCGTTGCCGACGAAGCTCAGAGGCTCTCGCCAGTTGCTGGAGGCCATCGCGATGCCGTCCTTGCCGACGACGTAGAGAACTGACGCACTCGTGCCGGAAACCAGGCTTTCTAGTTTGCGATCGAGGGAGACGACGGCATCCGGCTCCCGCCCGGCGAGCGCGTCGCGCACCTGCTGGTCGTCCGCCAGCAACAATGGCAGCGCCCGCGGGCGCTCGAGCACCGCCCGCAAAAGAGCGACCTTGAGGTTCGCATCCGTATGCCCCTGTCGCTGCAATGTCTCTATGGCGGCGATGCGACCATAAAAATTGGCGCCATATAGGGTGGCGCCAATGACGGCGGCGCATAGGAGCGCGAATATAAGCCAGACCCTGCGGGATCGCCGGCTCAATTGTTCCGGCGTCAGAAATCGTTCCGTGGGTGGGCGCTGCAGCATTGCGATATTGTGCATGTTTTCGCGCGCATCGCAATCGGAGCTGTGTGGAATTTCGCACACGCCAACGAGCTTGTTACGTCGGGCGAAAATTAAGTCATTATAAATCAGTCATTTATCACTGCGTCACTCATCTGGCACGCTCGTTGCAAAGAAAGGCGGAACAGTCGGAGGCTGTTGAATTCTAGTCGTCGCCCGGAGGGCCGAGAAATCGGTTGGGCTTAACGGAGGACATCATGATTGCTCCCATCGCTGCCGCCGAAACGCGCGCTAAACTTCCCTTTTACCGGCATCTCTATGTGCAGGTTCTGACCGCCATCGCCGCAGGCATCCTGCTCGGCCATTACTATCCGCAGCTCGGCACGTCCCTGCAGCCGCTCGGCGATGCCTTCATCAAGCTGGTGCGCATGGTCATTGCGCCCGTCATCTTCCTGACGGTCGCGACCGGTATCGCCGGCATGTCCGACCTGAAGAAGTTCGGCCGCGTCGTCGGCAAGGCGTTCATCTACTTCCTGACCTTCTCGACCTTGGCGCTGATCGTCGGTCTCATCGTTGCCAATGTCGTGCAGCCGGGTGCCGGCATGCACATCAATCCGGCGACGCTGGATACCAAGGCCGTCACCAATTATGCGGCTCAGGCGCATGATGCTTCCGTCATCGGCTTCCTGATGAACATCATCCCGGATACGATCGTCGGCGCCTTTGCCAAGGGCGACATTCTCCAGGTGCTGTTCTTCTCGGTGGTCTTCGGTATCGCGCTTGGCGCTGCCGGCGAACGCGGCCGCCCGGTAACGGACTTCCTGCAGGCCCTGACCACGCCGATCTTCCGCATGGTTGCCCTGCTGATGAAGTTCGCTCCCATCGGTGCCTTCGGCGCCATGGCCTTCACCATCGGCAAATACGGCATCGGCACGATCGCCAACCTGGCATTCCTGATCGGCACCTTCTATCTGACCTCCATCTTCTTCGTGCTCGTGGTGCTCGGCGCCGTTGCCCGTTACAATGGCTTCTCGATCCTGGCCTTGATCCGCTACATCAAAGAAGAGCTGCTGCTGGTTCTCGGCACGTCGTCCTCGGAAGCAGCGCTGCCCGGCCTGATGAACAAGATGGAACGTGCTGGCTGCAAGCGCTCTGTCGTTGGACTCGTAATCCCGACGGGTTACTCTTTCAACCTTGACGGCACGAACATCTACATGACGCTGGCGGCGCTCTTCATTGCGCAGGCGACCGATACGCCGCTGGCGCTTGGTGACCAGATCCTGCTGCTGCTCGTGGCCATGTTGAGTTCAAAGGGTGCAGCCGGCATCACCGGTGCGGGCTTCATCACGCTTGCCGCCACGCTCGCAGTCGTGCCTTCGGTTCCGATCGCCGGCATGGCGCTGATCCTGGGTATCGACCGCTTCATGTCGGAATGCCGCGCGCTGACCAATTTTGTCGGCAACGCAGTCGCCACGATCGTGGTTGCCCGTTGGGAGAACGAACTCGATCAGACGAAGTTCGCCGCAGCCATGGCGGGCCAGTTGAGCGAAGAGATCGAAGTCCCCGCGCTACAGGCCGCCGAATAGGTTTTACGCTGATCCTTCCGCGATGTGAAACGGCCCCTTGGAGGGGCCGTTTTCAGTTTGCCGACCTGGTTGGCACAGTCGCATCCACGGGTGCCCCACGGCAAACCATGCCGCCCTCATCAACAGCCGCCTTCATAAAACTGTCACCGGAACGGCTCAGAGCATGGAGTAGAAAACTCCGAACTTCGGCAGAGTCCCAAGTAAGATAAACGGTGAGCGCATCGCAGAAGATCCCTGTGAATACGCGCTTAGCGGCTTTTGGACCGGTCTTGCTTCGGAAGACATCATCGCGGGTAGCCGAGGGCATGGCATCTTCAATATCAGCGCAGGAAAAAGCCACGAGGCGGTCGGAGAGTTTCTTGTCTGAACTCGCCTCCCACACCGACGCGCTGCTTCATGGTCGGGCCTATGAGCAATATGCTGCCATCTGCTACCGAAAATCGGCAGAGCGGGGCGCCGCAGAAGTCCTGATCGTCACGAGTCGCGAAAGCGGGCGCTGGGTTGTTCCCAAAGGCTGGCCGATCAAGGGAAAGAAGCCGCATGAGGTGGCAGCCATAGAAGCGTTCGAAGAGGCCGGCGTGCGCGGAAAGGTGAAGAAGAAGCCCTTTGGCTACTTCACCTATATAAAGCAGCTCGCCGGTGGCAATGGTGTTCCCTGTGTGGTGGAGCTGCATCTGCTCGAAGTCGAGCGCACTTTCGAGGATTTTCCAGAACGTGGCCAGCGCCGCAGTGAGTGGGTCTCCTTTATAGAGGCTGCCAGTCGCGTCCGCGAACCGGAGCTCAAGGGACTTCTCCTCGCGGCTGAACGAAAGCTGGGAAAGGCCAGAAGCAAGAAGTAGCCCGACGGCTACTTCTTTCATGTCGTAGCCTATATCTGGTCGTTGATGATCACTCGTGAACGCACAGAAAGCCACGGCCTTACGACGATAGCGCATACGGTTACTCGCTCTCCCGATTCTGCCAAACGAGCTGCGAGCCAGGAGATTGGCTGCTATGCGCTTCCACGCTTGCCTATGCCGCATTGATGCCTATATTGACCCAGCATTCGGCCATATGTTTTTGGGCCGAGATGCTCCATGGCTGCAATAGCTGCCTTCACCCGGCAACCTTTGTCGGCGGACTTTGGAAGGAGAAATTTCATGTCCATTACTCAGAACAATATCGATAGTTCAAAGGCTTCCACCGTTCCCCATGGTGAAATCGCTGCTGCCGTGCGGCAGGCCCGCGAAGCCATTGGTTACACGATTGCCGATCTCTCTGAGACCTGTGGTCTCACCAGTGAGGAAATTGTTGAAATAGAGGCCGGCGCCGAGGCTGATCCGGCGAAACTTCGGCGGATCGCTGCCGCGTTGCAGGTTCCGCCTTCGACTTTCTTCATCGTCTGAGCAATAGGCGCACCCCGGTGCAGGGTGCGCCAACAAGCGCCGCTACGGCGATCGATATCAAGCCCGCATAATGACATCGCGCTATGAAAACCGGTGTCGACGGTTATCTTTCTAATCGGATAGCGGCTGCGGCGCCGCCTTGTGCGGCTCTTTAGTATATGCCTGTTCATGAGCGCGCTGCCATCGATTCGAGCTGGCGGCGGCGACGCGCCGAGTTTCTGTGTCGGCTCGATCTCCGGGAGGCTGGTGATTACCACGAAAGGCAGCCAGGGATGATATTCCATTAGCGGAATACTGCTTCAAATGTGAAACGACTCGCTGGACTTTTAATAGAAAAATCCCTATATTTATACATGAAAAATAAGCCAAACGAGACGGCGCGGACCGGTAATTATGTCTTTTGTTGGGACGATACTGGTCAAAGTCAACAAAAAGCTCTAGTCTAGATATCATAGTTGCTTTGAATAAATAGTACTTTCTGTTGGCGCACTGTATCGTGGTTGTCTGGGCCCGCCGGGGACTCAGCGGACGCGTGTGGGGAAATGTTGCCATGCGGCAGAATAGCAATAACTTTGGAGCCGATCTCATCGTCGGTGAGAAGCTGGTCGATCCCGAAGCCCCTGACACCTCCACCGCTTCGGCCCAATCTGATGGCAGTTTGTTCAGCTCGCCAGAGCTAACAAGCTCCAGCGATATCATACCAATCAACGATGTCGGAACCGGCGAGCAAAGCCAAATCGCGCATGACATGTCGCTTCTGGCCGACATGGTGGCGAGACGAAGGGCGGCTAAGAGGGGAGGGCTCGTGGCCGAGGACTGGCGAGACTTCGGTTCTGCCGGCGTGAGCGACAGCCAATCCGTAGCATTCTTGCCGGTCAGACTAGCAGTGCGAGGCAAAGACGCGGTTGAAGTTATCGACTCGATCGAGAAAGCCGTTGAATACCTGACAACATTATGGCCTGTGCGTCATGGCGAGGCATTTGAGGGCGCCCTTAAAAGCTGCATCGATGGCATCAAGGGCAGAGCGTCGCCGCAGCAAGTTCGCTCGACTTTCGTCAATGCCGCCAATGCGGCGGGAATTCTCATACTTCCCTGACACGAACGTCAATCCATCGGCCGGGCGCCGCATATGCTCTTTGTTTTATGGCGCCATTAAAGCTTGAACAGCGCGCGGAAAGGCTTCCATCCGCCTCCGCAAGGAGGCCCGATCGTTGCTCTTAACAAAGCGCTCGGACCTCCCGACCATCGCAATTTGGCGGTTGCGATAGTGACAAAGATGTGGCCCGCGACGGTATGATCGTCCATGCGAGAAACGACAGAAGGGGCCAGATCGCGCCTGGCGGCGGAAAGCCTGCGCCAGAGTAAGTGAAGGCTTAACTGTGGATTGCCGTATGTCTCATAGCATTACAACGCCAGCGCGATTGCGGCATGGCAGGGCTGACGCGGCATTCGGCTGCCGCAGCGAAATGGTGCTGATTCTTCGCGGATGCGCCTTGAGGCAGGGAGGCGTAAGAGGATGAGGAGGCCCGACGATCCTTCAAGGGTCCGCCCCGTCGAGCCTCCCGCTGCAGAGGATGAATATCTGCAGTAGCGGCCTAAACCTGCAGATTACCACCGGGCAGGTCTATTTGAAAAACGACATCACACACTGGATTGCGTCGTCATTCCGATCGCACCCGAACGGCCGCTTTTCATGCGCGGCGAAGCTCCACGACAACGACACCATACAGAATCAGCACGCTTCAGGCGGGATGGTACCGCTCACTGCCTCGACATTAATGCGTCGACAAGTTGTAGTTTTCATATTTCGATTAGCGTCATGTATAATAGCAGTATTACAACAATACATATTACGACAGGACTATACAAAAAAAGCATACATTCCGATAATATTTATTAGAGACTGCGTATTTACAGATATAAACGCGTCTATATTATGGCCTCGGCGTGAACTTTCGCAAGTTACATGTTGATTCATGTGAATTCCTTCGAGGAGAATTTTCGAATGGGTAAGATTTTGGGATCTACCGCCTTCCTTCTGGCAACGGTTGCGGCAAGTGTGGGTTATGCGGCCGACCTCTCAGTCTCAACTCCGCCGCAGGCGCCGGTGGATGTGGCGCCGACGTTTTCGTGGACAGGCTTTTACGTCGGTTTGAATGCAGGCGGCGGGTTCGGCGGCAAGGACGACGTCGGTTTCCATTCTTTTGGAAACTATCTGGGCAGATACGGCAAGCTTGACGGGTCCGGATTCCTCGGGGGCGGTCAGGTCGGCTACAACTATCAGTTCGATCCTAACTGGGTGGTCGGCCTGGAAGCCGATTTCCAGGGTGCCGACATCAGCGACTCGTTCAGCAACAGTGCAGCGAGCGCTTCTTCGAAGATCGACTGGTACGGCACAGTCCGTCCACGCATCGGTTACTCCTATGACAATACTTTGTTCTATGGCACCGGCGGTCTTGCCTATGGCCATGTCAAATACGACGGCTCGGTCGCCGGTGTCGGCAGTTTCAGCGACGACAAGACCAAGGCCGGCTGGACGATAGGTGCCGGTATCGAACACGCTTTCACCGATCACGTGACGGCGAAACTCGAATATCAATATGTCGATTTCGGCAGCAGCAACGTGGGTGGAGACGCGCTTAATTCCAAAGCAAGCCTCGACTTCCATGCCATTCGGGTAGGTTTGAACTACAAGTTCTGACGATTGGTTTGCCCAAAAGACAAGAGATTAGTCTAAACAGAGAGAGGATAATCGTATGGCTTTGATTGGCATTAACCTAATCAACAATGGGACAACTACTATCAACAGTAGTAACGTTGGCAACCCAGGAGACACGATCCAGCTCAACCTGGTCGCCAGCGGCACCGTTGTCGTCGACGGCGTCAATGCCGATATCAGTAATATCGTTGGCATCGGTGCGGCTTCAAACACTACAATTGAAGCAATCAATGGTGCGAACGTAACGATCAATGCCGGCCTTGCAAGCGTCGGTGCAGGATCGACATACACTTATGGCATCGGTGCTGGCTCCAGCATTACGGTCGACGCGAGTGCTCTCAACGTCGGCCTGTTGAATGGCGTTACCGTTGACTTTGCTACCGCAAACGGCAGCGGCCTCTTCGTCTACAATCCCGGCGGCATCAACTTGAACATTTCGACGCCACCCAACGTCACAAACGTTCAATCGGGCGACAGGATTGAAGTGGCGGGCTCCGCTTCCGTCCAGCAGTCCGGAAATACCGTAACCTTCTATGGCGCATTGGGTATTCTCAGCCCGCTGGGCTCCTATACGATACCGGCGGGCGTCACCTACACTTATGATGCGGCAACGGATACGCTGACATTCACGAGCTGCTTCATGCGGGGTACACTGATCAGGACGCCGGAAGGAGATGTACCAGTCGAGGATCTGCGCGTCGGCGATCTGGTGGTCACACACAAAGGTGTCGCAGAAATCAAGTGGGTCGGCCGTCGTATGATCGATCCCAAGGCGATCGACAAGCCGCGGGAAACGTTACCGATCCGCATCCAGGCCGGCGCTATTGCCGAGAATATTCCGGCACGCGACCTGTTCGTGTCTCCGGATCATTGCATGTTCCTTGAGGAGTCATTGATTCCTGCAAAATTCCTCGTCAACGAGACGACGATCACGCAGGAAGCGACGCTGGCGCCGTTCGAATACTACCATATCGAACTGGACCAACACAGCATCATCCTGGCGGAAGGTGCTCAGACCGAAACCTATCTTGATCTCGGTGGACGCCTATCGTTCCTCGAGCCCGGTGTTCTGCGTTTTGGTCCGGTAACCGGTACACGCACCTGGAACGACTGGTGCTACCCGCCGGTTTACGCAGGCTCGGTGCTGGAAGCCGCACGCCTGACGCTCGATGATCGCGCACGGGAACTGGGCTATGTCGTTGAGGAAGCCAAGGCTTCCTAACGAAACGTTGGAATAACAGCAGGGCGGGCGGCTTCGGCCGTCCGCTCCATGAAAAGAATGATATAGGCGGCGTTTCCTCATTTGAATTTTCTTATGCTCCAGAAGCATCGGCAAATGCAGCATAGCGCCTGTCTGTTTGTCTCCAGGGCTTGGGAGAACTGAATGCGTTCAGATGATATCGTTTCGCCCTATTCGCTCAATGTCGGACAGACTGAGGAGCGATCTTTACTGAAAAGATTCTCCGGCAAAACGGTCTTCTTCGACGGCGTGTTCAAAGGCGATTACAGCCTGGCGATCGTCAATCGCCATCTCGCGCAGGCGCTGATCGACCTGGGCATCAAACTCACCTGCTATACGGCGGAGAATGATTGGCAGAGCGACACCAACCTGTCGGCTGCCACCGACATCACGCGCCGCATGCGTGATGACTATCCATCCAAAGGCAGCTTCGATATCCATCTGCGCAACACGTGGCCGCCGGCAACCCACAATATGGTCGGTCGCACCAATGCCTATGTCGCGTTCGCGTGGGAAGAACTCGAATTCCCGCAATATCTGGTGGATCGGTTCAATAGCGATCTCGATCTCATCACGGTTATCTCGAATTTCGTCCACGACAGTTTCGAACGATCCGGCATCACAATCCCGGTGGAAATCACCGGAAACGGTTGCGATCATCTGTCCGCCGCTTTTGGAGACCTGCCCGCAGCCCAATCGGACAGCGGGCGTCGACGCATCCTGCATGTATCTTCGTGCTTTGCGCGGAAGGGTATCGATGTTCTGATCGAAGCGTTTCTGCGCAGTTTCAGGGCAGGTGAGCCGGTCGAACTGGTGATCAAGACCTTTCCTAATCCGAACAACATATTGGCATCAGTGCTTGAGGAAAAACGGGACAGGCTCGCCGATGCGCCACCCATCATCATCATTGAAGAGCATTATGAGCCTGCTCAGCTTCGTGCGCTCTATAAGTCCGCGGCGATGTTGGTGGCACCCAGCCGGGGCGAAGGTTTCGGTCTGCCCCTGGCGGAGGCCATGTTGCTCGATGTCCCAGTAGTGACGACGAATTACAGCGGCCAGATCGATTTTTGCCGCCCCGATACCGCTTGGCTCGTTGATTATCACATGTCTGCCTCGCAGGCTCATGTGGCGGGCTCCCACAGTCTCTGGGCGGAGCCTTCGGTAGAGCATCTCGGCTTGCAGATGCGCGCAGTCCTCGATCATCCTGAGGAAGCCCGCCTTCGAGGCGAGAGGGCCAAGAGGCTGCTCACGGCCCATTTCAGCTGGCGTTCCGTTGCACTGCGAACGCTCGCCGCTCTCGCCAAACCCGCTCCCGTCGCAGCTGAACCGCGGCGCGATTGGTCGCTTGATCTCATTTCGTCCTGGCAGCAGCAGTGCGGCATTGCCACCTATTCGCAACACCTCTACAGCACGCCTGCTTTCGAGGACAGGATTGATCATATCTTCGCTCGGCGGATCATGAACGACGATTTGCCGGAGGCTTCTTCTGACCGTGTGGAGGCAACGCCACGCAGCATGTCGAGATTGTGGGGCTATGATCTTGCGTCTCTGAAGCGCCTTGCCGGACGGCTGGAGCAGGGGCGGGCGGATGTCCTGTGGATGCAGCATCATCCAGGGTTCTTTTCTGCGCCTGATATGGAGTTGCTGGTGCAGCCGTTGGCGGCGACCGGCCATCGATTGCGCGTCTTGACCATGCATAGCGTCAAGGAGGCTCTGCGGGGCGGCGCTTTGAGTTGGACCCGTGCATTCGACGTGGTCTTTGTGCATTCGGCAGAAGACGCGGCCGCTCTTTCTGCTGCCGGTCACCCAAATCCGGTCGTCATTCCACATGGTGTGCTTCGCGAGCCAGAGGAGGCGTCGAAGCCGGACCCATCGTGCTTTACCATCGGCTCTTTTGGCTTCCTGATGCCGCACAAGAACATCGATCGGCTGGTGCTGGCCTTTGCCGAGGCGCTGAACTACGAGCCAAGACTGCGATTGAAGCTATTCAACTGCATCGTGCCGAACGACGAGTCGCGCGCAACACGGGCGATGGTCGAAAATCTGATCGACTATCTGGGAATATCGGACAAGGTAACGGCGCGTTTCGACTTCGTTCCCGAAGGGGAGCTGCGGCGTGAACTCATGACCTGCGACCTGCTTTCGTTCCTGTACGGCCATTCAACCGAGACGGCGACAGGAGCGGCTCGCATCGCGATGAGTGTCAACCGTCCCCTGTTATGCTCTCGCTCACCGGTGCTGCGGGATTTGTGGCCGTTCAGCCATGTGGTGAAAAGCTCGGAGATCGAATGCATCGCCGAGGCGCTGCTGAGCCTCGCGCAAAATCCTTCCCTCCTGACGATGCTGGATCGGGATCGCAGCCAGGCAGCGCATTGGTATTCATATCCGCGGACTGCGGCACGCTACGTCACCGCAATCGAAAAAATGTTAGGGGGCAATATTGACCGTCGCCGAGTTGCATAGGCAGCCTTTGAGCGTGCCTCCGAAAGACGTATTTTCATTGCCAGCCGAATCCTTCATCGATGCGTGGGCGAGGGCGTTGGATCTGACGGAGAGTGATCTCACTTCTGACGATCGCCTTTCACTGGCAAATGCCATTCGTAACGGTACCAACCGGTTGCGGATAGTTGACGCGCTAAAGGCGCGTCGTCCAGTGCCATCTCAGGTGAGCAGTTTGTCCAGCGTGCAGGCACTTCGACGAGAGCCCGATCAATTCGCCATGGTGGAGAATTTCGTTCGTTTCGCGCGTGAGGATGATAGTGCCTTCCTGCGTTTCGCCTTTTCGCGAATCTGCGGCAGAGATCCGACCTCGGCCGAACGGCTGGAATTGGAATTCGATCTCAGGCGGCGCGTTCTTACCCGCACCGCAGTCGTAAAGAGAATCGTCGCCATCGCCCGCCGGGATGGCCAAACCGCTTACTGGGATACATTGCTGCCCGACAGCGAAAACGAGGTGCGGGAAACTGCCGATTTCTCGAATGCAAGCATCACTCCCTCCGGACTGCTGGTCAACACAGACGGACAGGCGATGGTCGTCTTCGTGCGCGAGGTCGAGAATATTGGCTGGATGATCGGTCCCGACCTCATGCGCCAGCCTTTGCAAATCAATGACGGCAATTGGAGCGTCCAGCCGGGCTGGCTGCTGACAGGTCCGAAACGCAGTTTCGCAGATGGAGACTGGCTGCTCGATCTCGATCTCATCCAGCCGCAGACAGCAAAGCTGGATATCGAAATCGTCGCCAATTCAGGCCTTGATGTACTTCAGGCCATGACGCTGGTTGGTTCCTTTTCGGGGACGGTGTGCGTTGCCATCAAGCGGGAGCATCGCTTCCTCGAGTTGCGAATTCGCATTCACGAACGCAGCCCGGAAGATTCCTGGTTGCGTCCCCGCAATATCTCCATGCGGCAAATATCATGATACGAGAGCTACGATTTGCATCAACGCTTCTTCGCGTCGGCCAGGCGGCGACAGAAAATAAGGCGCCGGTGAATCTTCTGGCCGAGGCCGATGCAGCGCGAGATCGACAGGATTGGGCGACTGCCGCCTATTATTACGCGCAGGCAGTCGAGCAGCAGCCTGGTCGGCTCGGGTTGTTTGTGCAGCTCGGGCATGCCTACAAGGAAAGTGGCGATTACGAAGCGGCCCTCGAAGCCTACAGGCATTTCCTCGAAGAGGAACCCGACGATGCCGAGATTCATCTACAGCTCGGCCACCTCTATAATCGTATGAGCAATCTCGAAGCAGCACTCCAATGGTACGATCGCGCCCATGCGCTTGCGCCAAATGATGCTGAGATAACCCAACATACGGAGGCTGCCCGCCGGCGGTTTTCGCGCACCGATGTCGAGCTCAAGCGGCGCAAAGCCATGGAACTCGTCGAGGCGAGGCGCTGGCAGCTTGCGCGTGCCGAACTGCGGGAACTGGTGGTCGAGAACGGTGAAGACGACCTGATCGCCGTCTATGCGAACGTTACCAAGGAAACCGGTGATTTCGACGAAGCCTTGCAGCTCTACAATGTTTATCGCGAGTATGCCAAAGGCCGCGATCCGGCTGCAGTGATCGATGTCGAGATACAGACAGCGCATCTTTACAAGGCGATGCGGGATATCGAATCCGCCTTGCGCCATTATATCCGGGCACGAGAGGCCGAATTTGATCTCTACGGCCATACTCCCCCGGATTCGATTTCCGGACAGGAAATTCGCGCTTGCATGGCGCAGATATATACCTGCTTCTGGCATCCCAATTAAGGGCGGCATCGCCGTATGGCGTGAGCCCGGCTGGCGCCATACTCAGCCACTTTCATGATCCCTGATGGCGGTAACCATCAGCCAACCCAGAAGATAAGCAAGGCTCAGCGACAGGAAGACCACGAGGATGTTCTTCAGCGCATAGGGCATCTCCGCCTCATCTGGCAGATGCGGCGGCACCAGGATTTCCAGATAAAGCTGTTGCCGGCGTGCATCCGCCCTGGCAGCCTCCAGCGAATCCAGTGCCGACATGAGTGCCTTGTTGGAAAATTCCCGCATGAGAACGAGGCTCTCGTAATCAGCAATCCTAGGTGCGACGGAACTGTCGGAACCCACCATCTTCGAGCGTTCGTTCTCGATCTGCTGCTCCAGTGCGGCTATCTGGCTCGTCAGGAAAGGGATGGAGTTGCTGTCGGGCGCGGTCTTGCGTGTTTCAGCGAGGCGAGCGCTGGTATTGGCCAGTTCTGCACTCAGACCGGTAATGAGATCGACCATCGATAGGGAACTGGCATTCGGGTCGATCATCAACTCCTTGTTTCTGAAGTTCGTTATATTTTTCTGGGCATCGATGACACGCTGTTGTGCCTCCTGCACTTCTTTGTCGGCGAAGCGAACGGCATCACCACGCGCACGATCGTTCAAGCGGTCGAGGAGATCCCCGCCGAGCGTCAACAGCGTGTTGTTCAGATCGGCGGCGTCCTGTGCATGAAAGGCGGTTGTGCGCAGCACAGTGATGCCGGTGGTGTCATTGTGGATGACGGAGACTCGATCCGAATAGTAGCCGTAGAGTTCCTCCTCGCTGTTGCTTTCCCAGAATCGCGGAAACCGCGTCAGCCAGTCGGCTTGTGGGCTGCCGAAAATGGCCCGCACGGGAAGTCGATCCCCAAGCTCCTTCAACGCCTGTCGCGAGCGGATATATTCCTGCACCGAGAAGGTGTCGTCCTGCGAGCGGGTTATGCCACTGTTCTGCAGCAGGGAGCCGAAGACGTTAGATGATGGTGGCGCCGCCATGCGCACGACGAAAGACGCTTCCGATACATAGATCGGTGCCGCAACGAAAGCGAAATAGCCGCTGACAATCAAAGTGGGTACGATGACCACAAGTCCGTAGATGGCAAGCCGACTGGTGCCTTTGCGGCGCTTCTTTGCCTTCGGAAGCGTGGTGAAGGATCGCGCAATCGCTTTGCGGAACGGCTGCCGGCCCGGCTTTCCATCGAGCTCCTTGCCCTTGGCCTCGGAGTTTATAAGAGCCATGTCTGTACCCTTCCTGTTGATTGCCTGCGATTGTAAGCCGTCATGCATGAATCCGTTGCGGTAACTGTCCAAAACTGACGCAATGAAGATTGAGTGGGCAGCCTTCGACAGTATCGTTGAGCGGCGGTCCGGTACGGGCCACCTGCGGAACTGGAGCCCTCCGAATGAATACGATGCCGAACAACTCCCATGCCCGTTCGCAGTTCGTCACTGGATTGAAGATCCAAGCGCGGGTTCTCGGGGCGTTGATCATGCGTGAGATGCTGATCCGCTACGGGCGAGAAAACATAGGCTTTCTGTGGTTGGCCCTGGAGCCGATGATCCTGACCGGCGGCGTCATGTTTACCTGGACTCTGCTCGATCATGGCGCACACGGGTTGACGATCGCCGGCTTTGTTTTGAGCGGCTACATGCCCCTGACGCTCTGGCGCCACATAAGCGGGCATGCCGTCTCGTGTCTGCGCCAGAACTTGCCCTTGATGTATCACCGGCAGATACGTCTTGCGGACGCATTGATTGCGCGTGCGCTTTTGGAGATCGCCGGCACGACGGCAGCTCTGATCGTAGTCTACACGATTGTCCGTTTGGCGGGCTTCATACCGCCATATCACGATCTCGGTTTGCTTTTGGCGGGCTGGCTGTACATGTCCTGGTTTTCCTTCGGCGTAGGGCTGATCTTCGCGGCCGCCTCCGAACGCTTTGAATTTGTGGATAAATTCATTTCGCCGTTCCAGTACCTCACGCTGCCAATTGGCGGCATGTTCTTCATGGTGGCCTGGCTGCCAAGCGGATTGCAGAGGCTCGCGCTTTATGTCCCTACCGTTCACTGCTTCGAACTGTTTCGCGCCGGCATGTTCGGCGATACCGTTGAAACCTTTTACGATTTTGGCTTCATCACCAAAGTTTGCCTGTTCACCACGGTCATCGGCCTCTTCCTGGTCAACCAGGCGCGCAACCATATAAAGTTCGAATAGGACAGCGATCGTCTGGTCCTGGGGAGCGCCCTTACCTGGCATAGAGGGGGACCTGACTCTGAAACTCGAAGGACCGTAGCAGCGTTTCACGCAACTCCCTGCGATTGGGGAGAGCATAGTGATTGAGGAAGGTCAGGGCCGACTCAGGCTCGCGCCCTAGGATCCAGCGAAAGGCCGCTACGACATCGTGTGAATCGACTGGATCGCCAAAATGGTTTTCGGCAGGATTGCTTATCCTGGCGAAAAGATAAGGCAAGGCTCCATGCAGAATATCGAGGCTGAACCGCTGCAGGTTCTGGTTCGATAGTGCGGTCGTGGTGAAGGCATCCATCAGTCCCGAGTAGTTGGTGAGCGTGGAAACCAGATCGCTTGAGCGAGGCAACCCCTCGAAACCGCCGTCAGTGTGAAATTGCGCCGCTATTTCCTTCCAGACATTCTCCGAATAATGCATGGGCGCAGGCCCGTATAGGGCGGTATCGTCGGAATAGAGGTGAAGCGACGGCGCCAACACCCGGCTGTTCTTGATGCGCTCTAAACAATAGTCGATGAGCATGCGAGACATCGGATAGCGCATTTGCCAGCGGCAAAAATCCACCATGTATGTATTGCTATCGATGAGCGCCCCGCGATAGTCGGCAGTGGGCGGAGCATCGAGAAGGATAACCTCGGTTTCAGGCAGATCTTTTATGACGAAGTCACAGAATTTCCGCATCGCGTCGACAACAAGGGTCCAAAATTCGCGGTTGCCGAAAGGAATGACCGTTAGAATGCTGAAAGCATCGCGCTGTAAATCTGGTGCGGCTTCCAGGAGTTCGTAAGGCACCGTCAGCAGAGTGTTCTTGTAGCGCATCAACGAGGCGCGCGTGACCCGGCTGAAATCAATGACGAGAGTTTTTGGCGCGGCTTTCTTCAATCGGCCGCAGAAACCTTTCCGTGCCTCGAATCTCAGTCGTTTTTTGATCGATTCCGGCCAAGCCTCGATGGCTTTGATGGTGACTTTCCGGTCATCCATGAAGCTGGCAACGTTTATTCCGTAGCAGAAGAACGTGATCTTGCTATCGGGGAATGCGTATTTGACGAATTCCTCGCTCGGGCACGAGCCGTAGTACGCGATCTCACTCATGTCATTGCCCCGCCTTGCTCAATAAGGTCTCCATGACGGACGCCAAGCGCGTCAGCTCTTCAAATCACGGCCATATTGTTCAAAGACTATTGTTTAGAGAGCTGCCTCCTTCACGCGTTGTCGCTTGGCTTTTGCTGGCCTCAAGGTCAGCCCGAGGCGTTGCACGCGCTCGCCGACTTCGTCAGTACGATCTCCATGGACAGCCAGAATATTCGCCACCGCACCGACGGGGAAATTCTCGTCGAGTTCATCAGCTGTTGCGATCTGCGTCAGCTGTTTCTGTTCGCTTGTCCAAATATGATAGCCACGTTCCGAAAGGTGGCGATAAATTGCACCTGGCGAGGTTTTGGAGAGTACTCCAAGCATGTCTCGATTGATCTCCATCAGCAGAGATGGCTTGTGTGCCGTTATGGTTCGCTGAGCGCCCTTCAGGAACAAACCTTCCGCACCCTCGATATCGACTTTCATGACATCTGGCCTGAGATTGCCGATGACGTGATCAAGCGTCTCGACTTTCGTCATCCGGCCAACCCTGTTGTCTGCCGCATTCGTAACAAGTCGCGTCGCACCGGCGTTGACCGTGTTTTCGGCATCGTTGAGCTGCAGTTCTCCCGGAGCATCCGCCAGCGCGAGCTGCCGAACGCTGACACGATCTTCAAAACCGTTCTCCATAATGGAGCGGTTGAACAGATCCCAAAGCTTGGG
Source organism: Rhizobium sp. A22-96 (assembly GCF_053521805.1). Taxonomy (NCBI): domain Bacteria; kingdom Pseudomonadati; phylum Pseudomonadota; class Alphaproteobacteria; order Hyphomicrobiales; family Rhizobiaceae; genus Rhizobium; species Rhizobium sp. A22-96. The sequence continues at coordinate 311,232 of NZ_JBNWDQ010000001.1, read as the reverse complement.
CAGCGGCTCGAAGGCAAGCACTGTGCCCCTGAAGGATGGATGCGCCGCCGCGGAAAGCGAATAATAGCCGACATTGCCGCCGACATCGATCAACTGACCGTTGTCGGGGAGGATCGCCTTGACGAGATCGATATCAAACTTCTCGTATTCGCCGTTCATGATGCCGAATGAAATATGGTATTGGCGAAGATCGAGATACAATTTGAAATTGTATCTCGTTTCGAATAGCACGAAGATCGACCTCGGTACAAAATTGTCGAAAATCAGCTCACCGTGACGCTCGTGAAATTCATTGGAGCTGAGAAAACGCCTGCGATGTTCGGCGAGCGGAATGTCCGTGAGCTGCAGCAAATTTTGCCCGATCGCATTGCGCTCATCCTCGTTTATCGGGCGGCCAAGGATAAACTTGTAACAATTCTCGATATCGTAAAAACTCGTCACTTTGTTGCCCCTTCGTCCTGCAGACGATCCAGATAAATTCTGATCCCTTGTTGCGTCTGTATTGTTATTTTCCATCGTCATGTCGTCGATCGCCGCAGGGTTGAGCCGGATAGCAGTACCCGCATGCGTTGTGGCGCTCGTTGTGCTGCATAGCGCCGTGCCGAAAAGTCGGCTTCGATCAATGCTTCCAAGTCGTCGAAATGCGTGTCCCATCCCGTCGCAAAGCTTGGTCTGGTTCGGTGTTGCCGGGCTGCAGCGATCATGTCTACGGCGGCTCTCCAGCTCAGCCCGTCGAGGGGGTCGAGGAAAATTGCCGCTTGACCGGCGGCGGCCTCGCGGTGCGCAGCGATGTTGGACGCGACAACCGGCGTGCCCAGAGCGAGTGCCTCGGTAATCGGCATCCCATAACCTTCCGCAAAGGACGGTGAGAGCAGAGCCGCAGCTCCGGCCACCAGCCGTGCCAAGGCGGCATCTTCCAAGCCGGGCACCTCGATGACGAGCCCCGGCAGGGCAGGGCAGCGCTCCAGCATCGCCAGGATATGGCTGTTTTCCCACCCTCTCTTACCCACGATCACCAAGGGTGGCGCTTTGGGGCCATCGCGTTCGGCCAGGTGCTGCCATAGGCGAAGGAGCAACATGTGGTTCTTGCGCGGCTCGATCGTGCCGATCGCCACGAAATACGGCTTTTGGGGAAGGGCGAAATCATCGATCGCCCCCTGGAAGCATTGCTCGACGCCCGGCGGCAGCACGGCGATGGAGGGCAGCCTCTTGTTGTTTTCTTGCGCGAAAGTGCGCAAGGCACGTGCCGTCACCTGCGAATTGCACAGAATGAGACTGGCGTGCTGCAATACCGTTTCCATACGGCGGCGATGCCGTTCCGGCTCTTCGGGTCGCACGAATTCAGGATGAGATAGAGGAATGAGATCGTGGACGTAGAAGACGCTATTCCTGCGGGTCTCTCCGAGCCAGGAAAAGGCGGATGTTCGCTCCAGGCGGCTGTGAGATACGTGCACGAAAGATGCGCTGCCGGGGAGCGCCACGCCTTGGGCGAAGTGATTGGCAACGACATGCGCGATCTTGCGAAGCCTTTGAGACTGAGCCTCACCAGCCTTTAGTTCTGCGGATATCTCCCATCGGATCTTGCCGTCAATGGCGGCAAATATTCGCTCGAGCAGAACTGCCTGAGAAGCGGATACCTCGGTCGACGCCCAGCGCGTGTTGAGCATCGATACCAGCCGATCGGCCCGATCGGTCGCGACGGAGATTGCCCCATGGTGGCCGGTTTCGACAAACCAGGGCGATTGCGGTTGTTTGGAATCATGCCTCGGCAAAACGCGTTTGCGACGCTCGTTCAGCCAATCTGCATAGTGCAGCTCATAGCGGTCAATGCCTGTCGGTGTCGAGCAATGCGCCCGTTCCATCAATCGCGAGATATCCATTACAATCGGGTTCATCGCGATTTTCTCGTGTCAAGCATGTGGATGATCTGCGTCAACAATCGACGACGCGACGGATTGGGTGCGGTGCCCAGCCGAGCGTTGTAAAGCTCGGCAACGACGTCTTCGGGCCTGCAAGGCAGATTCGTGATGTTCGACCAGTAGCGCGGATAGAGGATCAACGAGCCGGCAACCAAGCCATCAAGGCTCAACATGCGTTTGCGCCGAAGCGAGACCACGCTGTCGTGCGTAAGACCCCAGCCGGCATAAAATGGCAAACCATGACACCAAACCGGCTTTTCCCGCAGCAGGGCCTCGAAGCCGATCTGTGACGTTGCGACATGAACTTCGTCGACGACGCTCAGGAGCTGATTCAGATCGACATTGCCGATGACGAGGTCCGCAACTTCTATTGGCGACAGCAAGTCTGACTGATCTGCCTTCGCCAGGAGATCCGGATGCTGCTTGTAGAGGATGAATGCATTGGGCCTGAGACGCCGGACAGCTCTCAACAATTCGATGTCGGATGCATGGCTCGGCATGCCGAACCGCAAGGAGGCGTCATTCGGAACCTGCCCGGCAACGAGAACGATGGCACGTTTTTCGGCCAAAGCCCTGTAATCAGGAGCCGGTTGCGGGGGGAGGTTATATTTGGTGATGCCCATCGAAACGATGGCTTGACGAAGGCTTTTGGCGCGCTCGAGGAGAGCGGCGTCGAAGTTCGTTTCATTCAGGATCGTTTCGAGTTGGCTCGGAGCGGATGCGTTGAAATAAATGCCTTCGGCGTCGAAGCATAGAGAGGAGGGGGGCACTAGCGAGGTGCCGAGTCCCGCCGACCGAATAAAGCCGTCTTCGATGCGAACGATCGGCAATCTCTTGCCCTGTTTCAACAGCATGCTTTCCTTCGGAGGCGGCGTATTCCCCCAAAGGACGATAGTGTCGGCATCTGCAATCTGCTCAGCAGTCGGATTGGTGGCGAACTGAACCTGTGATCGTGGTCCGGTCAGATAGCGCCGCATGACCGAGCGCTTGTGCAGCGAGAAATTCACACAAAGATAACGGCCGGAAAGCGATTGCGCACGGCTGCGCCATTCCAGCAGCCGATCGACAGCCTGCTCGGCGGCGATCGAACGACGCGATACCGGATCGACGTATCGTGAATATTGAAGGAATGCAGCATCCGCGAACTCGTCAATGTTCACGCGCCGTTTGCGACGCGCTCGCGTGGCGATCGCCACCGTACCTTCGGCGCGATCCTCTGTAAGACCCCACCCGGCGTAGGCCGGCATGCCGAAGGTGGTGACCGGTATTTTCCGGAGGAGTGCGTCCAGCCCGAGCTGGCTCGATACTGTCCAGACCTCGTCGACTGCGTCCAGCACCGAATGGGCAGAAACGGCACTATCAATAAGCTGTGCCCGACCGCCATGGGCGTGCGGAGCGAGGAAACCTCTGGCACGTCCCGCAACCACGTCTGGATGGCTCTTGATGATGATGTCGGCATTTTTCTCGGCCAGGGCAGCGGTCCACATTCTTTTGAATGTGGCTGCGTCGGCGCCAGCGCCTTCAACGGAACGATCGCCCACCACCTGATCGACAAGCAATATGCGTTTGTGGCTGCTCCGGCGCAGCGATACGACCCCTTCCGGCAAGTGATTGTACTTGGAAAGCCTCTCGTGGACGATCCATTGCCGGAGGTTCCGCGCGCGTTCAGGGTCGCTATCGCAAAGCTCGCTTTGAATTAGCGCTTCGAGGCGGGAGGGGCCATGAGCGGAGAAATGGATGCCGAGATCATCGGTGACCATGGAAACCGAAGGTGCCGAAGGATCGCCGCCGACCGATCGCAGGAATCCGTCCCCAACAGCCCAGAATGGAAGCCGGTGAATGCGCGCATAAAAATGAGCGAGGCGAGCATGAGGTCTTCCTCCCCACCCGACGACACCGTCTGCGGCCCCCATAGCCAATTCGATCGGCCGCAGCGATGCAGAGATCGCAGCACCGATCAGCGGAAAATGCTGACGGGTCGAAAGAAATGCGAGCAGCCGTGAATTGGCGGGAGGCAACCAGGACGCACGTGCCTGTCGATCCGCGGATGAGGGCGGCATCGCCTGGGAAGAAATCGTCAAATCAGAATACATAAATCCCCCCAATGCCCTGGTCAGAAGCGGTTGTAGTTGCCAAGGCGCAGATGGCGCCGGCGCCGCGCTTCCGCGGGCAGCAAGAGAGGAATCGCTCCCCGGGGGACGGGAAGCTGTGTCTGGACGCTTCGGCTGCGATCGCGGCAGTGTAAAGCACCGTCGATCAGGATTTTCGCCAAGAAGAAGCCGAGCTTTGGAATGAATGGAGTGCCGATCCAGGGCAGGAGCCGACCGAAAAGTGGCCACTGCGCCCGGCGATGCGGCTGGGCGATATCGTTGCCATGGTTGGAGACATCCCCGAGCTTTCCCATTCCGAATTCCTTGAGCCAGTAATGAGAGAGATTGCTAATAGAATGGCAGTTATCGCCGCCACAATTTCGCCTCGCCATACGGATCGCGTCGCCAAAGTATTAATTGCGACAGTTTTCCATCTATTCTTACTTGGCGAGATTAAATTTTACGATGTTGAGAATTATATTTGACAAATCAAGGATATATGTGGAAGCTTTGCCAAAAATAAAGGCTTCTCAGATGTTGTACATGCAGTTGGAAATGCGACGCACAGCTGAGTTTCCAGCATCCTGCGGAGAGCCAGAAAATACCGGTGAAAGGCTCCGGCTTTTCTCGAAGAGAGAGATTTGATGGTCTTCAAATGAGCCGCATCGAGAACAACAGAGAGTTTGCGGATTTCGTTACGTTGGTAACGGCGCGCTCCTCCAGCGTGGTTATTGGCCGGCCGCTTCCGTGGCCGCAATCGATTGCGAAATGGATGCGTTCGCAATTACTGCTGATTGTGATGGTCATCATTCCGGGCTTGCTCGGAGGCATCTACTACGGCTTCATCTGCGCCGATCAATATATTTCCGAAACGCAGTTTGTCGTGCGTAGCCCGAACCGGAATAGTGCGGGCCTGCTGAGCGGCTTCCTTCAAAGCACAGGTTTTGTCCGTGCCCAGGACGACAGCTATATCGTCACTCAATTCATCAAATCCCGAGCGGCCGTCGACGCGCTTGTCGAGAAGGACGGACTTAAGGAAAAACTTTCGCGCCCCGAGGCGGATTTCCTCAGCCGTTACCCCTTGTCCTGGAGCGAGGCCAACGGCGAGGGGCTGTTCAAGCACTATCTCGATATCATCAATATTCGCACGGATACGGGTAGCGGCGTTACAACACTGAGCGTGCGGGCTTTTCGGGCGGACGATGCCCAGCGGCTCGCAAGTGCATTGGTTCAGCATGCCGAGGAACTCATCAATCGTCTTAACGATCGCGCCAGGGCTGATGCCATACGCTATGCGCAGGTCGAGGTGAGCGACAGCCAGGTCAGGCTATCGAACATGCAGAAGACATTGACGGATTTTCGCAATCGCGAATCGCTCGTCGATCCGACGAAGCAATCGACAGCGGCGCTCGACATGATTGCTCGGCTGTCGGACGATTTGGCCGCAAGCAAGACGCGCCTCGCCGCTCTTGACGAACAGGCGCCGCAAAGTCCCCAAGGGGAAGCATTGCGGGCACGAGTGACTGCGATGGAGCGTCAGATCAGCGAAGAAAGAGCACACATCGTTGGCAATGACGGGTCGATGGCCCCGCGTATCGCGCAATATGAACAGCTTCTGCTGGAGCGGGAGATGGCAGCCAAGATGCTGACTTCGGCCACGGTCTCCCTTGAAAACGCGAAAATCGATGCGCAGCGGCAGCAATTGTATCTGGAACGAATCGCTGACCCGAACCTGCCGGATCATGCGCTTTACCCGAAGCGTATCGTGGCATTCTCGATGCTGCTGGCCATTTGCTTTGCATGCTTCTGGATCACGCGCTTTTTTATCAATCAGGTCTACGAGCACGCGGCGCAGCAATGAGTGGTCTCCCTTCCAGTCTTTCGCAGTTCGTATCGTCTAATGCGCCGGCGCCACAAAATTTGAATCCGGAACAGGAGGATGGGATCGTCGGCGTCTTCGATCTCGTCAAGGAATACGAAGTGAACGGCCGCATGCACCGGGTGCTCGACGGTCTGACCTTCAAGATCGGTCGTGGCGAGAAGATCGCCGTTCTCGGGCATAATGGTGCCGGCAAGTCGACACTTGTCCGCATGATCGCCGGCATAGAAGAGCCAACCTCCGGCAAAGTGGTCCGCAACATGTCGATGTCATGGCCCATTGCCCTGAGCGGCGGCTTCGGCGGTTCTATGACGGGGTTTGACTGCATGCGCTTCCTGTCGCGAATCTACAACAAGCCGTTTGCCGAAATTAGGGATCAGGTCGACGAGTTCAGTGAGCTGGGCCGATACCTGCGCATGCCCATCAGAACATATTCATCGGGCATGCGCGCGCGGCTGGCTTTTGGCATGTCCCTTGCCATCGATTTCGATTGCTATCTCATCGATGAGGTGCTCGCAGTCGGTGACAAACGCTTCCAGACTCGCTCGTTCGAGGAGCTCTTCGTTAAACGCAAAGATCGTTCCATGATCATTGTGGGACACAATCTCAACGTGATTGCCGATCTCTGCAGCTCGGCACTTGTGCTAAAAAAGGGCCGCGGTCGCGTCTTTCATGACATTGAAGCGGCATTTAGAATCTACTCCACATTGTAGATATGCCGTTTTTGCGCTGTTGGCTTCGAAGGCTGCGCACGGTGCGGCATGCCACGTCTCCAAAGTGATACAGTATCAGGGAAGGGTGAGCAGAAGGCTCCTCCATGTTCGACACGACTTTAAAGTCGATTCAACCGTCGCCTGTCGCCGCGAAGGCCCTGAATCGAATTATGTTCGTATATCGCACAAATGGAGTGACGTTACGCGCCTACCGGTTGCTTGGATTGCTTCGTCTGCTTTTCAGCGTTTCTGCAGTGGTGTTTTGATACCGCACTCGCAACTATCTCCACGCACAGCTGTACTTACTAAATTAGAATATTAATATTCAACCCTTGATAACATGCCCGACCAATATAGTTATTTGATCGGATGCATTTTGTCCGACGATGTCGCGAACGCAATTTCGCCTTCTGCGAGAATGAGAGGCGGTAGGATTCTGTATAACATCGTCACTATCTGTACTGTGTTGTCAAAAATTGATGTGCTAATTTAACAATGAATAATGTAAGGTAAGCTGAATGATTATACCCCGTTAGAACTATCGAAGGGGATGAGACCATGGAGTCATCGTAGAGGACGCTAAAAAATCTGACCTGAGTAGAAATCAAATTTAAGTGATTTCTAATATGCAACTTACGATTTTGAGTAGGATAGCGGATGGCGATGCTGGGAAGAGTTGTCGAACAATGCGTTGGGACTTTTGAGGTATACTCTCGTGATGCAATAGTTCGCAATCTTGACGTGCTTGAGCCAAATTGGAAATGGTCGGTTCCTTCGGATTCCAGCGGCGATTATTCCTTTAAATTCAGCAAGCAACCCCTTCAATCCGCCTCCATCATCAGCGCTGAACATTCTGGAGCGCTGGAAGGGGTGGCCAAACACGATCTGCCGCGTGTGAGCATCATATTTGTTCTGGCGGGAGAGATAGAGGTCAACCACAGAAGGATGCAAAAGAAACTGCGCATCCCTGCCAACAGTGTCGCTAGCATCACTGACCGTAACGGCAAGCGGCTGGATATCAAACCGCGAAGCTCGTGGCTCGTATTTCAAATACCAGAACCCGTTTTAAGGCAGCATTTCGAGGAATTGACGGGCAAGCCCTATGTGCAGGAGTTTTCTCTCTCGCCAGTCAGTTTTCGCCAGGGCGGCGCTCAAGGTCTCTACCAAACTCTTCGTCAGGCTGAAAAAGATCTTATGACTGCGCGCCCGGCCGAACGGGTGATGTTGGCAAAGGCCTACAGCGAACTGCTGCTAGTCAAGCTGTTTGCAAAGCTCCCGCATAATCTGACCGACGCCTTTAGCCGAGGCACATTGGAGGATGCACCGCGGCAGCTTCTGCGAGCCGAGGCATTCATGCGCGACAATCTGCATAACGCGATCATGCTGGAAGATCTCGCCAATGCAGCCAGCTGCAGTGCGCGCGCCCTGCAACGCATGTTCAAGACTTATCGCGGCGATACGCCGATGGGAATTTTATGTAACTACCGGCTTGCCGCCGCACATGGAGCCATCAAGGGCGGACAGGCGGAGAGCATCACCGATCTGGCAATGAGCCTGCAGTTCTCCAATCCCGGACGGTTCTCCGTTCTCTACAAGCACGCTTATGGCTTTAGCCCCTCATCGATCCTTCGTTTTACCCGGGAGCATAGTGACGATGCCAGGACAGCATAGTGCGCTGAGCACATCGAAGCCCAGTCATAACCGCCTCCGTGCCGTTCAGGATAATCGATGCCATTGAAGTTTGGACTGCTCTTTGTTCTTGCCTGCGTTCTTACGGGCTGTGCACTACCGGAGGCCGGACCTAAGGCCTCCCGAATACTGGAGGAGGCGGCGGCACGCGCGGTACCGCCGTTTGCATTGGTCAATGTGACATCGCCGGCAATGGTCAACTTTGCCGCTCGGCCCGAACCGAGCCTAGCTGCCTATTTCGGCGAAGGCGCGCGAGATCCCGGATTGCGCATTGCGGTGGGTGACGTCGTTTCGGTGAGCCTCTGGGAAGCGCCACCCGGCAGCCTATTTGGAACGGCCTCCGCTATCTCAAGCCAACAGCAGGCAACCGGTAGCGCGGTCACGATCCCGCCACAGACGGTAAACGCCGACAGAACGATCAGCATTCCCTACGTGGGCCGCATAACCGCCGCAGGCCAGACACCTGCGGCTGTCGAGCGCGCCGTGGTCTCCGGTCTCGCCGGAAAGGCCGTTCAGCCTCAAGCGCTGGTGACCGTGCAGCAAAGCGTCGCAAACACCGTCACAGTCACCGGCGAAGTTGCTGGCGGCGCACGTGTTTCGCTTTCGCCGGCCGGCGAAAGGGTGCTTGATGCAATCGCTGCGGCAGGAGGCTTGCGCGCTGGCGTCAACGAGAGCGTCGTCTATCTGACGAGGCAGGGGAGAACGATGCATCTTCCCTTCACCGCGATCGTTCAGAGCCCGCGCGAAAATATAAGATTGCGACCAGAAGACGTGATCACCGTCGTCCGCTCGCCGAACACCTATACGATCCTCGGGGCGTCGGGCCAGAATGGCGAAGTACCCTTCAGTGTGCAGCATCTGAGCATGGCCAATGCGGTCGCTCGCGCAGGAGGCTTGCAGGATACTCGCGCCGATGTCTCCGGTGTCTTCCTCTTCCGCTACGAAACGCAGGAGGTGGCTCGCCGTGTCGTCGCGCCCAACAATCCGCTTCTTCGGCGAGGAGGCCTGGTTCCGATCGTATACCGCTTCGACTTGAAGAATGGTTCGACGCTCCTGACGATGCAGAACTTCGAGGTCCAACCACGGGATATCATCTACATTTCCAATGCCTCGTCGATCGATATCCAGAAATTCATGGGTCTCTTCCAGGGCCTTACCGGAACGGCATTGAATGCAGCATCCGTAGGCATAGCAGCAACCACGGCGAACTGACGGCATAGGTTCGCCGGCAAGCAACCGACGCGGAAAGCGGAAATGACGTAGCAGAGATTGAGGGAGCCATCACAATGTTGTCCGGCCTACGGACTGCACTAAACGCAGGTTGGTTTGAGGGGAATAAAATGGGTACGTCCGCGCTGCTGCACCTCCATGAATTGATCGCCTTCGATCGGCAGCAAGCCGAGATTGCTATTTTGCAACGCGTGAGCAGCGCATATCTCGGCAATAATACCGCTCTGGTCCGCGTGCTGGGGCGCTACAAACTCTATGTCGATACCCGCGACAGAGGCTTTGGGTCACACATCCTTCTGGACGGCTTTTGGGAAATATGGCTGACGCTATTCTGCGCCCGCAACGTGAAGCGTGGCATGACCGCCATCGATGTCGGCGCCAACTTTGGCTATTATTCCGTCCTTCTGGCCGAGCTTGTTGGCGCCAAAGGTCAGGTGGTCGCCGTGGAGCCCAATCCCCACGCTGCGGATTTCCTACGTCGCAGCGCCGAGCTGAACGGAATGATCGGGCGGACGCGCATCGAAGGTCTGGCGCTTGGCAGGAACGCTTCAGGTGACGCGCCTCTCTACGTGCCGCATAATGAACCGAAGAACGCGCTGATCGTCCTGGAAGGCTTCGTTCCCCGCATCGAGGACGGCAGCGTCATCAGGGTTCCGGTCACGACACTCGATCGGCTGAGTGCATCGTGCGAGCGCGTCGATTTCATCAAGATCGATGCCGAAGGGGCTGAGGAGTTCATCTTCGAAGGGATGAGCGAAACCATAAGCCGTCACCGGCCGATGATTGTCGTGGAGTTTAATCCGGCACGATACACGGATGCCGGCGGCTTTTTCGATCGGCTCGCCGCTATTTATGGCTCGATACGGCGTCTCGATTTCAGCGGTGAAGCCGTGCCGGTTGCGCGCGAGGACCTGCTGTCCAAATACGCAAGCGATGATTCCCTGCTCGTTCTTTCCCCCAACAAACCGGCGTGAGGCCGGAGACGGCTGAAAACAGAGGAGGGCAGGCGTGAGCAAGACGATCCTTTACGACGGTCTCAACCTTTCATTGAGCAAAGGAACCGGGGTCGCCACCTATACCAGGGGGTTGATGTCTGCTGCCCATTCGCTCGGATATCAGACCGGGGTCGTCCATGGATTGGCCGGAAAAGTTCCAAAGGATCCCATCCTGCGGGAAGTGGTGTTGTTCGATGATGCCAGCAACCGCAAGCCTGGGGCTAGCTTCATCGCCCGCCGCTGGCTGCGCCGACAGATCGGCGCTCCATTCGGAGTGAAGCCTGTTCCGATAACATTGAGCGGGACTGTTATTCTGAAATCGGTTCAGTCTCAGTTCGGCGACTCCGGCATGGTCTATGCGTCAAATGACGTGTTCCAGCTCGCTCGCCATCATTTCAAACGTTACGGCAACAGCCTGTCCATGAAGTTCGATGCGCAACCGGACCTTCTGCACTGCACCTACCCTCTGCCGCTCGTGGCGAAGAGGGCGTTGAACGTCTACACGATCCACGATCTGGTGCCGTTGCGCTTGCCCTATCTGACCGAGGACGACAAACGCTATCATTACAAGATGTTGCGGGCTCTGGTGAAACGAGCCGACCATATCGTTACGGTCTCCGACACCTCGCGGGCCGACATCATCAATGTGCTTGGCGTCGATGAATCCCGCATTACCAACACGTATCAGGCGGTGCATGTGCCCGAGTCGCTCCGGGAAAAGACGGAGGACGTTATCGCCGATGAGATTGCCGGCATCTTTCATCTCGATTGGAAGGGATATTTCCTGTTCTTTGGCGCCTTCGAACCCAAGAAGAACATCTCCCGATTGATCGAGGCCTATCTCGCCGCAAAGACGACAAAGCCGCTGATCATCGTTGGCGCGCCGGGCTGGAAAGGCGCGGAGACAAAGGAATTGATCGATGACGATCGCTTCCGCTTCTACGTTCGCTCCGAAGACCGGATCGTGCCGCAGCGGCAGATACAGCGTTTCGACTTCGTATCCTATCCGCTGCTGATCAGCTTGATCCGCGGCGCGCGAGCGGTGCTTTTCCCCTCGCTTTACGAAGGGTTCGGGCTGCCAGTTCTCGAATCCATGCAATTGGGGACGCCAGTCCTGAGCTCGACCGAGGGATCTATCCCCGAAATCGCCGGAAAGGCTGCGTTGCTCGTCGATCCCTACAATACCGAGGACATGCGCAAGGCCATCACCAGCCTCGATCAGGACGATGCACTATGCGACGCTTATGCCAAGGCCGGACCGAAGCAAGCGGCGCGCTTCTCGACGGAACGATATCAGCAGAAGGTGAGTACTCTTTATGATACTCTCCTCAACGGATAGGTATGGGAGGGTTCGACGATGACCATCCTCTTTGCTTTCGGCATGCCTGGCGTCATGTCTTCCTGGGGCGTTGCTGCTGTTCACGCGCTGGCGCGTGAAGCCTTCGGCGAATATACGATCATCACGACTGATACGATCGAGGACCTGAAGCAGCATGTCCAGAGCCGGTCCGGCACGCATGCCGTGCTGGTCTCGCAATTCCCTGAGGCCAGGTTATCGGAACTGATTGTCAAGATTAATGTCCCTTTTTTGTTGTGCCTCGAAGATCCGATAGATGCGGTCTCCTATCTTGCACGCGCGACCGATCAGCGGGACTTCGGGCTGGTCAGGGCCGTTTCGGCCAGCCTCGCCTGCCTCGAACCGCTGACAAGCGCGGCGGCCGGGCTCGTCTTGCGACGCAATGACATCGGGCAGCGAAGCAGCATTGATCTGCTACTCAAAAAGATAGACGAACATTTTAGCACCGAGCTTACATTCGAGCAGATTTCCAGCGCTCTGCTGCACGTCGGCATGGGTTCTCCAGACGGGGCATCGAACACCGGCGCACCGAAACTGGAGGAAGCAGCGGCAGCGGTGATCGTGGGATATCTGACGCCGAAAGAGGAAGTGCCAGAGCTCAGCGAATCATTGCGTGAGCTTGCGGGCAAAGTTTTGCGACCACTGCAGTTCGGCCGCACCGAGACTGCGCGCCCCTCCATCTTCTGGCCTCGTGAAACGTTCCTGGCGGGTGACCGATTGGGAGAAGGCCTCGATAGTAGTCTGGATCTGACCGGTGGCGCTCGCTGCCTCATCTATGGCCCGTATCTCCATCTACCTTCCGGCCGATGGGATGCCAAATTTCTCTTCGACGTCGAGGAAGATTGCCACGGCCAGATCTTTACTCTGGAAATCCACGCAAACGAGCTGCTGGGAAGGCTGCGCGTGTGCCCGCAAGGCACCGGCTCATTCGAGACCGCGGTTCCGGTGGAAGTGCTTGATCCACGTACTCCGATCGAAATACGGCTGATGATGGATAGTGGTGCCATCGAAGGGCGGCTTTCAGCCTGGAGCATCGAATGGCTCAGGGCCGCGTAGTATAGGCAATACCCTTCCAGTGCCGTTTTAAGGATGGCAGATACCCGGCGGTTGCCGCGTATTTTGCTGCCTTATTGGTCGTGCTCTACCTTGCCTGATGACATTATTGTATTGCTGAACGTTTCCAACGCCCAGAATTTTGTAAATCAAGGTTTCCCATAGCAGATTTTCCGTATTAGTGCCGCAAACCCCTCCTTTTCAGAGGATTGATAACTCGTATAACGGTTGGGAAAAATGGAATGAAGCCTATGAATGCGACCGCTGCACCGGACATCCTGATAGTCGACGACGACCACGAGATTCGCTCGCTCCTCAGCCGGTATCTTGAGGAGCAGGGCTTCCGTGTATCAACGGCGGGCGATCTTCGCGGATGCAACGATGCGCTCAACCGGCGCCCTCCCGACCTTATCGTCCTGGATGTGATGCTTCCCGATGGATCGGGCCTCGATCTGTGCCGCGACCTTCGAAACCGGCGTCCGAGGGTGCCGGTGATCCTCTTGACTGCCCTCAAGGAGGACATAGATCGAATTCTCGGACTTGAGATCGGCGCGGATGATTATCTCGGCAAACCGTTCAATCCGCGTGAGCTCGCGGCGCGCATTCGCGCCGTCCTGCGTCGTACTCATGAAGATCTTTCGGTCGAACCCGAACAAAGACGGTTTCAGTTCGGCGACATGATGCTCGATCCGCAGCTTCGCCGGGTCGCCAGAGATAATGGCGAGGCGATCTCGCTGACCGGAGCCGAATTCGATCTGCTGAAAGCATTTCTGGAACGCGCCGGCCGATTGTTGTCGCGTGATCAATTGCTCGATTTGACGCAAGGCCGTGATCGCGATCCCGCCGATCGATCTATCGATGTTCTGATGAGCCGGCTGCGCCGCAAGCTCGGCGAGACAGCCGACGAACCGATCTTCCGGACGATCCGCAATGGCGGTTATCAGCTTGTCGTGCCGGTGGTGGCAATAAAGGGTGATTCATGAGGTCGTTGGGCGCGCGCCTGGCGTTGCTCCTGCTGACAGCCATCGTCCTGGTCGTCATCTCCTCATCATTCGTGGCAAGCCTTGTGATGCGCGGCCCCCGGCCAAATATGATGATCGAGCCGATGGCCCGCCAGCTCGCCATTATGGCAACCTTTGCCGAGAAGGACAAAGCGACGGCCGCCTCCGCCGGGTTGATCTTCGCTCCGATGCCTGCCGATGGCCCGCGAGACGAGGAACTATCCCGTTTTCTCATGGAGGCGCTGTTCCGGATCTCCGGCATGCGCGAGGCGATCATATCCCACCAATCGGCAGGAGAGATGATTGCGTCGCTGAAGCTCTCCGACGGCACATGGCTCATCACGCCGATGCCGCAACACGGCCCACCGCCGGGGGGCTGGAAAATATTGGCGGGGTGGCTAGGCCTGATCATCATCGGCAGCGTCCTGGTTTCCATTTTCGCGGCTTCGAAAATCATGAAGCCTCTCCGTCTGCTGGAAGAGGCCGTAGCGGCCATCAATCCTGACGGCACGCTGCCGCACATACCGGAAAGTGGCCCGGGAGAAATCCGCGTCACCGCGCAAGCGCTGAACGGCCTCTCGGCCAGAGTGAAGGCTGCCACCGAAAGCCGCATGCGGCTTGTCGCCGCCGCAGGGCACGATCTCAGGACTCCCATGACGCGCATGCGCTTGCGCGCCGAGTTCATCCAGGACGAGGAAGAGCGGCAGAAATGGCTCGCCGACCTCGAGGAGCTCGACAGGATTGCCGACAGCGCGATCAGGCTGGTGCGAGAGGAGATTTCCAACGATAGCCTGGAGCAGGTCAGGCTCGATGCAATCGTCCAGGACATTGTTGACGAGCTGAAGGCGATCGATATGAACGTCAACAGCGGCGAACTGGAGCCCACAACGATCAGCGCAGGGCCGTTGGCGGTGACGAGAGCGCTGCGCAATCTGCTGATAAACAGTGCGACACATGGCCAATCGGCAACAGTGACGGTCACTCATCTTGGCAACAGGGCAGTGGTGAGAATCATCGATACTGGCCCCGGCATACCCGAGGAGCGGCTCAATCAGGTATTCGAGCCATTTTTCCGGATCGACATAGCTAGGCAAAAATCCTTTCCTGGTGCGGGTCTAGGCATGGCCATCGCGCGCGAAATCGTCACCCGCTTCGGGGGAGAGATCATCGTGCGTAACAGACAACCCACGGGTCTGGAGCAGGTGGTGTCATTCAAAAGTGCCAACTGCAAATCCGCGAGCTAAGCCGATTTGAGCTGACGGTTTAAGCCACCGCGAGGATCGCGTTCTCATGTCTTGAGATAAAGATCCGAACGCTCTCAGCAATGATTTGAACTTACCTCCCTACGAAGATGCCGTAATGCGGCAGTTGAATCAGCTTGGCCCTTTCAGTTAAAGAAGGCTCATGATCCTCGGATTTTTCACTGGAAATTTGTATCAAAGCAGGATTTACTTGCGTAGAACTTTCGAAAATTTCAATAAATGTTGGCACCTCATTAAGTTCTCAAAACTTATCAAATAATAACAGTGAAGTAGAAAAGCAGAGACACTAAATTTCGCTAAAATGCCTCTTTTCAGCAATATTCGGAAATGCTGTGGGTGCCAATTAATGTAGAATTGCAGTCGATCAGATGCTGTGCTCGAGCAGGCTTTGATCGCCCCGCATACCCGGCTTCGCCATGACGCCCCCAACACGACTGGCGAAGCCGGATTACCCTTGAAGCGGGACAAACTCTCCTGAAAATTGGTGCACTGATAGTGCCTTGCCCAGATCAAGGCGTCGGACACATGGCTATCTGGATACGGCCAAATGCAGGCCAGTGCCGATCAGAGGGCATAGGCACATTCCTTGCCGCCAGGCTTCGTCTTGCGCAGCAAAGCATCGCCTGAGATTCGCTGCTCTGAAGCAGAGGCGCCATCAGCGACAGCCCAATAATCATCCGATAGAGAATGTCTTGATGAGGTCGCCAATCTTGCCGGCTGACGGCAAGGATAGGGCCGTCGGGCTTGATTGAGATTCTGGCAAAGCAGAGGATGTATAAACGCCAATGGCTCGGGAACACCGGGCGGGGTGTTCCCGAGCCTTTCGGCCCTTTAAAGGGCCGCTCTGTCCAGCCGATGAGGGCGTCCGGGGGGAATCTCAATCGGCTGGAGGCGGAGAGGAAGGCGTGTTCCGTCCGTGTGGTCGGATTAGCGGAACATGTGGGGACCAGGAACGAGCGAGCGCTCGGCGTCTTCGAGTTTGGCCACTTGATCGGCAGTCAGCACATTGCGCAGGGCAGTGGCTTTATCCTTGAGGACAGTCGCCTTGGCGGCGCGATCCAGCACACGATCGGCTATCCGTTCGCCAAAGAGTTCTTTCGAGCCATCGGCTTGATTGTCGGTACCATGCACGGGCTGTGACGCAGCTTCGTCACCTGCCTCTGGCTGGCCCGGTGGCCGATGCTTCGGAAAGGCCAGCAGATCCGTCAGCGCGCTGGTATAATCCCTCCAGGCGTCAAGCTGAGTGCTGCGAATGCCGATCAGCGTTTCCATGGCCGAAAGCTTGCCGGCGAGTTCCAGCGCGGGATTCGGGCCGTGAGGGAAGCCGCCGGGTGGTCCGAAGGGGGGCATGGGGCCGCCTTCGCCAAAGGCCATCATTGGCGGATGCATGTGAGGGCCGGGCCAGGGCCAACCGGTCGGCGGCGCGTGATCCTGGATGGGCTGCGCCGCTTCCGCGACAGCAGGGTTTTGTGCGTCCAGTGTGGCAGTCGGTTCGGCGGCGAGAGCCGGGGCGGCCATGCCGCCGATCGCTGTCACTAGCAAGGTTGCGATGATGTATCGTTGCTTCATGATCAGTATTGCCTTTGTTGCGATTACTGATACCGAGGCTAACGAAATCGTATGAATGCAATAGTTCTCGATATTTCCGAATATGTTCTGACGGGCGAATGTTGCGAACGAAGTTTGCTGTGAAGCCCGAGGCAACAATTCATTACAACTTTCTGCCAATGAAGCCGCACTCCGGGCGCGGCTTCATTGGCAGGTGAATCGGGTCTCTATTCCTTGCCGAGCGAAGACGCCGACGTCGACTGGTCGGCCTCCCTCAATGCCGCGGCACATTCCTCGCAGCAGACCTCGACGGACTTGCCTCCGAGGTTAACCTTGATGACATCGGTACCGAGTTCACAGTCGCAGGCGGCGCATGTGGTTTTCTTCATGGCGTGATCCTTTTCAAAAATCCCTCAATCAGGGCGGGATCATCAGACCACCGATCGCCAAGTCGGCGCTGTCGGAATCTTTAGCGAGTAGTATAGTGCTTCGGCTTCAACTGTGCCGAACGCTGGAATTCTGCGGGCGTCAGGCCATAGGTCTGCTTGAAGCTGGCGCTGAAATGGCTATGGCTGGAAAAGCCGAGATCGAGCCCGAGCATGGTCAGGTCGTTATATTGGCCAAGAAGATCGAGCGCACGCGCCAGCCGCAGCCGCAGTTGATACCGATAGAGCGGCATGGCCTCGACCTGCTGGAAGACCTGAGTGAGGTAAACCGGCGATACCCCGACCTCCCTGGCGATTTCGGCAAGCGTCCATCGGCGGGCGAGATCGGAAGACAGGACGAGCTTTGCCCGATCGACGAGTTTCTGCCGCCCAAAGCTCGCGCCGGCGGCATGTGATGTCCGCTCACCAAGCGAGCGGCGCACGAGCGTCAAGGCCAGGGTCTCGCCTTCAAGGCTTTCGGCGATGTTGCGGCTCAAGCCGTGGCGAAGAAGTGCGACGAGAGCCTGGGCGCGCGGATCGACGCGACGACGCTGCCGGCGAAAGGTGACGCCTTCGCCGGTCTGCACCTGGTCCGCTGGAGCAAGTTCATGAAGGACGGACTCGTCGATCGAAAGATCGAGACAGGAATCGCCGCCTTCGACAGGATGGCTGATCCGATAGTCCTGTCCGCCATTGAAGAACACGACCTGATTGGCCTCGGCGACCACGTCATTCTGGCCTACATGGCGCTTGAAGACGCCGCGATAGGGATAGACGAGGCTTGTCTTGTGCGCACATTCCTCGTCGCTCTTGTGACGGCATTCACCGTTGCACACGACATCGCGGATGATAACCGTATTCGTTTTCAGCAGCAGAGCTGTCGAAATCAGTGACATGCCGCAATTCCCATTATGCCGCATATGCCTGTCGCGTTGCATGAAGCTAACATGTTCTGCGCCATCTTTTTAGTAGCGGCTGTAAATATGAACGTCACTCCCGGATTGGCCGCGCGAAAGGCCGATATCCTTCAGCTGATCGTCCGAAAGCTCCATCAGTGCATTTCGGTTGCGCCGCTCAGCCAGCTTGCACGCGAGCAGTCGGATTGCCCCCATGAAGACTGAGAGCGACGTCCGCCCGGATTTGCTTGAAGTCCGGACGCGTGCGGACTGGATTGCGATGCTGGAAGTTTGCATGTTGATCTCCTCGATCATGTGTTTCGATGGAGACAATCAACCACTGGCGGCCTATTCGCGCTGTCAGATAATTTAGCGATCACGATGCCGACTTCGGCAATTTGTTTTTCCTTGTCGACATTTTGCCTACAAGATTATTAGTGTCGCTCTCACCGTGCCGATGCGGCGCGAAGCCTATACGATTTGGAATATTGAGGAGTCGAAAAATGTCGTGGCAACATCCAGTCCCCCGGATCACAGAAGAGGAAAAGCGGGCACGCCTCGCACGGCTTCGCCAGTTGCTGGATGCGGAGGGGCTCGCCGGCATGCTGCTTGGGCCGAGTGAAAGCCTGCGCTACTTCACCGGCCTCGTCTGGCATGCAAGCGAGCGGTTCCTCGGCGCGCTGGTGACGCCGACCGAGCTTTACTACATCGTTCCTGGTTTCGAACGCAGCCGCGTCGAGACGCTGACGCATCTGCCCGCCGAAATCCTCGAATGGCAGGAGGAGGAGAGCAGCGCAGCTCTCATCGCACGTCTGCTCGGCGACAAGGGCATTCTGGCGCTCGACGACAACATGCCGCTGTTCTTCTATCATGCGCTGGCCGCGGAACTCGGTGCCGAGCGGTTGAGAAACGGCGGACCGATCGTCAACCGCCTGCGCCGTATCAAATCTCCTGCCGAGATCGCCCTCATTCAATATGCGATGAACTTGACGCTTGGCATCCACAAGCAGGCCCACGCCTTGCTCAAGCCCGGTATCCGCGCCTCCGAAGTGGTTGAGTTCATCGATCGACGGCATCGCGAGGTTGGCGCTCACGGCGGCTCGACCTTCTGCATCGTCTCCTTCGGCGAGGCGACGTCGCTGCCGCATGGCGCCAATGGTGACCAGACGCTCGCCGAAAACGATGTCATCCTCGTGGACACCGGCACCCGCATTGACGGCTATCACTCAGATCTGACGCGAACATACAAGCTGAAAGCCGGCGATAGCGCCTTTGAAGACGCCTGGGCGATCGAGCGGGAAGCGCAGCAGGCGGTCTTCGATGCCGCCAAGCTCGGTGCTGCCTGCTCGAGCCTCGACGATGCCGCGCGTTCGGTTCTCGCGAAACATTCGCTGGGTCCCGACTACAAGCTGCCCGGATTGCCGCACCGCGCCGGCCACGGCCTAGGGCTGGAGATCCACGAAGAGCCCTATATCGTGCGCGGCAATGCGACACCGCTTGAAGTCGGCATGTGCTTCTCGAACGAGCCGATGATCGTCTTTCCGCAGAAATTCGGCATCAGGCTCGAGGATCATATCTACATGACGGCCGACGGCCCGCGCTGGTTTACGCAGCCGTCCACAGGACCGACGAACCCGTTTGCGGATTAACGTCTGAAAAGGGCGGCTCAGGCCGCCCTTTTTCCATCCTCATCGAAAACATGCAGATGCTGCGACGGGAAGGCAACATTGACCTGGTTCCCGGCGCTAAGCGCGCTGCGGTCCAGCGTAAATACCTTGAACGGCAGGCCATGCAGCGAAAGATGCAGGATGATGCCGAAGCCTGTGGGCTCGATGAGCTCGACGGTTGCGGCCATGTTGGATTGATCCGAGGACAGGACGACATGTTCCGGGCGGATGCCGAGGGTTACCTTTGCGCCGGACGTCAGCTTTAGCGATTCAGCAAGCGGTACGAAGGTGCCATCCTTCAGCTTGACGCCACCCTCCTGATAGATCGCATCCAGAAAATTCATGCCGGGCGAGCCTATGAAGCCGGCAACGAAGAGATTGGCGGGGCGGTCGTAGAGTTCTAGCGGGCTGCCGACCTGCTGAACCACCCCGCCATGCATGGCGACGATCCGGTCCGCCAGCGTCATCGCCTCGATCTGGTCGTGGGTGACGTAGATCGAGGTCGCTTTCAGGTCGCCATGCAATTTCTTGATCTCGGCCCGCATCTGTTCGCGCAGACGGGCGTCGAGGTTCGACAACGGTTCGTCAAAGAGGAAGGCTTTCGGCTGGCGCACAATGGCGCGACCCATGGCAACGCGCTGGCGCTGGCCGCCGGAAAGCGCCTTCGGCCGGCGTTCAAGCAGCGGATCGAGGCCGAGCTTCGTCGCAGCTCCTGCGACCGCCTTGGCGATGCTCTCTTTCGCCATCTTCCGGAGCCGCAGGCTGTAGCTCATGTTGCCGGCGACATTCATATGCGGATAGAGCGCATAGGACTGGAAGACCATCGCTATGTCGCGGTCCTTCGGATGCAGCTCGTTGACACGATTGTCGGCAATGCGGATTTCGCCGCCGCTAATGTCTTCAAGGCCCGCAATCATCCTCAGCAAGGTGGACTTGCCGCATCCGGACGGACCGACGAGGACGACGAACTCGCCGTCCTTGATCCTGAGATCGATGTCGTGCAGCACCTGCACATGGCCATATGCCTTCTTGACGTTCTGGATATCGATCGATGCCATTTGACTAACCCTTGACCGCGCCGGCCGTCAGGCCCTGCACAAGATAACGTTGGATGAGCAGGAAGAAGAGCGCGGCCGGAATGAGCGCCATGACGCCCGCCGCCATCATTTGCCCGAAATCCACTGAGAATTTTGAGACGAAGGTGAGAAGCCCGACAGGGAAGGTCGCGGCTTGATTGCCGTTGATCAGCATCAGCGCGAAGAGCAGTTCGCTCCAGGCAGCCGTGAAGACGAAGCCGAGCGTTGCGGCGATCCCAGGCAGCGTCAGCGGCAAGATGATCTGCCGGAAGGCCGTGAACTGCGTTGCACCGTCGATCATGGCCGCCTCCTCCAGATCCTTAGGAATGCCATCGAAGAAAGACTGCATCAGGAAGGTGGCGAAGGGCACGTTGAAAGCGGTGTAGACGATGACGAGGCCGGTGAGGCTGTTCGTCAGATGCAGCGGCGTCAGGATCTTGAAGATCGGCGCCACCAGCATGACCAGTGGAAACATCTGCGTCAGCAGCATCAGCGCCACGATCCAGTATTTGGCGCGGAAGTTGAAGCGCGAGAGCGCGTAGCCGGAGAGTGAAGAGCAGATGGTCACTGCAATTGCCGTCGAACCGGCGACGATCACGCTGTTCTTGAAGAAGGTCGGAAAGTCGCTGTGCTGCAGTACGAAGGCATAGTGTTCCCATGTCGTGCGCGACGGCCACATGCGCACGCCTTCCGTATAGAGCAGGTCATTCGGCGTGACCGAGACCTTCAGCAGCCAGAAGAGCGGGAAGAGTGCGAAGAGAACATAGCAGAGGATCGCCAGCCGATGCGCGATGGTGGGAAGGATGGATCGTCTCATGGCTCAATCCTTGTTCAGCAGGGTCTGCCGCAGCAGGATGATTAGCATGGAATAGGCGAGAAGCAGAACGAGGAGCACCAGCGCAATGGCCGAGGCATAGCCGAAGTCGAGCCGCTTGAAGGCCTGCGTGAAGATGTAGCTGGCGACGATCTGCGTGCGGTCCGCGGGACCACCGCCGGTCATGACCACGATCAGGTCGGCGAAGTTGGAGACCCAGACGGTGCGCAATAGCACGGTAATGGCGATGGTCGGTGCGAGGAAGGGAAGCGTGATCGAGCGGAAACGTTCGAACCAGCCGGCGCCGTCGATGGAAGCCGCCTCATAGAGATCGCGCGGGATCGCCTGAAGGGCTGCCAGCAGCGTGATTGCAAAGAACGGGATACCCCACCAGACATTGGCGACGATCGGTCCCCACATCGCATAGTTCGGGTCGGACAGAATGTTGCTAGGCTCGCTCATCAGGCCGAGCGCATAAAGCCAGTGCGGTATCGGCCCGATGACGGGGTTGAACAGCCACGACCAATTGAGACCGGCCAGGAAGGACGGAACGGCCCAGGGCAGAAACACCAATGCCTGCACGATCGCCCTGCCGAAGAACGGTTTGTCCAGCAACAGCGCCAGGATCAGCCCGAAGATGAACTGCAGCGCCACGGAAGCACCGGTCCACCAGAGGGTATTCTTCAGCGCCCAGTAAAAGGCCGTGTCCTTGGAGAGATCGCGAAAATGCTCCAGGCCGATGAAGCCCCCGGAAAAGGGATTGAGCAGCTGAATGTCGCGGAAGGCGTAGGATATGCCGATTGCCAGCGGCACCAGCATCACGGCGATGATGAGGATGAGGGCAGGGGCGCTGTAGAGATACGGTTCCGAGGCGTCGGCGAGGCGCTTCAGCCACGGCCGGCGGTCGTGACGCCTGTCGAGCGTGTCGGTGATCGAAGTCATCTGTAAGAGTTCCCGTTCGCGACGTTCGGACGCCGTCTGTTTCAGGTGAGCAAGAGCGGCGGCGGATCGCTCCGCCGCCGGGCATGTGGATTATTTCTTGGCGAGGAACTTCTGCTGCGCCTTGGTCAGGTAATCTGCCCACTGGTCGGCAAGGTCCTTGGCCGAAATATCGCCGAGCATCGCCTGCTGAGACGTCTTGATGGCGAGCGAATCCTTGAAGAAAGCGAATTCCTCGAGGTAGGTCGGCATCACAGTCGGGACCGTGTCCTTGTCCGCCAGTTCCTGGAACCAGCCCTTGAACTGATCGCCGGCATAGAAGGGATCCTTCTCGGCAGCCGTGTAGGCCGGCAAGGCGCCGATCTTCTTGTTCCAGGTGAGGTTGCCTTCCGGGCCTTCGAGCGTCGCGATCAGCTTCCAGGAGAGGTCCTTGTTCTGGCTGGTGGAGAACATCGACCAGCCGCCATAACCGATGGTTGGGAAGGACTTGCCGTCCGGTCCCTTCGGCAGCGGCGCAACGCCGAAATCGTCCTTGTTCATGCGCTCGGCGACGGCGATCAAAGCATCTGGGTCCTGATCGAGGAAGGCACAGGTGCCGGAATAGAAGCCGGCGACGACTTCATTGAATCCCCAGTTGACGCTATCCTTCGGCGCCAGGCCCTTCTTGTAGAGATCGACCATCCATTCGATGCCCTTGGCCCAGCCAGCGCTGTTCATCGTGGAGGTGCCGTCATCCGTGAAGTATTTGTTGTCGCCGGCCATGGAGGCAGCAAAGATCATCCAGCCATTGAGGCCGCCCGGTCCGCCGCGCATGCAGTAGCCGTATTTGCCCGGCAGCTTGGAGACGGCTTCGGAAGCCTTGACGAAGTCATCCATCGTCTTCGGCGGCTCGCTGACGCCGGCCTGCTGGAGAAGCTTCTTGTTGTAGAACATGGCGCGCAGATAGAAGCCGTAAGGCAGCATATAAGCGGTGTTCTTGACGTAGCGACCGAGTTCAAGCGCGCGAGGCGTCAGCTCCTTGGTGTGCTCCCACTTCGCCAGATAGGGCTCCAGGCTTTCGAGCATGCCGTTGTTGCCGTAGAGCGATACCCAGGTGTCGGGCATTTCCATGACGTCGGGCGTATCGCCGGCCGAGACCATGGTGGCGAATTTCTGGAAGGCTTCATTCCAGGGCAGGGAGATGATGTCGACCTTGGTGCCGGGATTGTCCGCCTCGAACTTGGCGACGATCGACTTGAGCGTCTCGGTGCGCTCGGGGCTGGTGATGACTTCGACGAGCTTCAACGTCGTATCGGCAAAGGCGGTACCGCCCATCAGGGCGGTGAAGAGTGCTGCAGTTATCAGTCTTTTCATGTTGGTTCCCCTTTTTAGGTTTTCCTCGCAGTTGATAAAGTCACGAAGCGGCGGCGATTGCCTCCTCGAGTTCTCTCCACAGGGCCTCGGTTCCTTCGAGGCCGATGTGGAGGCGCACGGAGCGCGGGTTGATGCCGAAAGTGTGCGCCGAGTTCGGCTGTGCCTTCTGCTGCAACACGACTTCGCCCGGTACGATCAGGCTTTCATGCCCGCCCCAGCTCACACCCAGCTTGAAGAGATTGAGACGGTCGGCAAAGGCACGAACATCGACGCCTTCGCGGAAGATGAAGGAAAACAGGCCAGAAGTGCCGTTCAGCCCGGTTGGCAGGCGATTGGCAAGGCCCGGATGGCAGACCTGTTCGACAACATCGAGTTCCTGCAGGCGCTTGGCAATCGTCATGGCCGAGGCTTCATGCGCCCTCATGCGGATCGGCAGGGTACGCAGACCACGGATCAGGAGCCAGGCATCGAAGGGTGAAAGCTTGCCGCCGAGATAGGGATAGGCTTCGGCCTTCAGCCGCGCGATCATATCCTTCGAACCGGCGACGATGCCGGCGACCACATCGCTATGCCCACCAAGATATTTCGAGGCGGAGTGGATGACGAGGTCGACGCCGAGCTTCAGCGGCTGCTGGAAATAGGGCGTGGCCCAGCTGTTGTCGATCATCGAGACGACGCCATGCTTCCTGGCGAGTGCGGCCAGCGCGCCGACATCATGCGCTTCCATGACCCAGCTCGTCGGGCTTTCCATGTAGAAGACCTTGGCGCCCGGCAACGCCTTGGCGACAGCTTCTTCATCGCGGCCGTCGACATAGGTCACTTCGACCTTCATGCGCTTCAGAATGGTGCCGAAGAGACGGAACGCATCGGGATAGACATGCTTGACCGCGACGATCCGGTCGCCCGGCTCGACAAAACTCAGTACGGCCGACGAGATTGCGGCCATGCCGCTGGCAAATCCGAGCGCATCCTCGGCGCCTTCGAGCTTCGCCAACATTTCCTCGAACAGGCGAACCGTCGGGTTAAGGCCGCGCGTATAGGTCGGCCGCACCTTCTCGCCGCGATAGGACGCGATCATCTCGTCATAGCTGGAGAAGGTGAACAGCGACGTCTGGAAGATCGGCGGCACCACGGCATCGGCGAAATTGCCGTCGTCATGGGCCGTAATGAGGGATGCAAGTTCGAACGGCTCTAGCCCGTCAGTCATTTGGACATTTCCTTGATGTCTTCCTCGACAACGTCGAGAATTTTCAATGTTTCGGCGCGCGCCGCCTCGGGATCCTGGTCGACGATTGCGTTGAACAGCGTGCGGTGAAAGGGGAAGGATCGGCGGGCGAAATCCTGCCGATCGAAGGGATGGTCCCAGAAGCGTTCGAAGGTTTCACGCATCTGTTCGAGCAGTTGCTTGAACAACGGATTGTGCGTGGCGTCGTAGACCGCCAGGTGAAACGCGAGATCCTCAGGCCCGGATGTGCCCTTGGCCATGTGGACGCGTTCCATCTCGTTGAGCTTCTGCTCGATATTGACGATGTCCTCGTCCGTGCGCTTCCTCGCGGCCACCATGCCGGCTTCGCATTCGATGCCGCGGCGGACTTCGAGCGTCTGCAGCAAGGCATCGCGCAAATGCGGCGGATCGAGCGACAGGGGCATGTGGATGGTGCCCTTGGAAACGGGCTTCAGCAGAAAGGTGCCGCTACCCTTGCGGGTCTCCATTACGCCCAGAGCCTGGAAGTAGGTAAGTACTTCGCGGATGGTGGAGCGCCCAACGGAAAGCGCCGCCATCAGTTCCCGTTCGGTCGGCAGGCGATCACCCGCCTGCAGCTTCGACGACTCGACAAAGGTCGACAGCGCGTCGATGACTTGCTGCGTCCGGTCGATGGAGGGAAGGGGTGTGAGCATGGCCTTGGTCATGGGTTGATAAATTGGTCTGACATCTGCCATCAGGTCAATCTCTTTTTTCCACGGATTCCATATTTTCTGTCGCTGGCATGGTGAATGGCCGAATGGGTGCGAGCGAAGACGGGACAGACAAACGGGATCGTTTCGGCTTCAAGAGCGCCGAGAGCGCTGATAGAAAGAGCGCGATGTGAGTCCCTGAGTTGGAAAAGAATGGCTGCGCGAGATCGATATTCACGGAAGCTGGAATGCGCGCGGTGCGGGCACATCGGTTTTGCCGAGGTTTCCGAGACGGACAATCGTCGGGCACCGAGCCGCGATTTCAAGATCGATCAGATGCCGCATGGTTTTGCCACCGAGCGGCCGTCGACCGATCCACGCAAGCACATGATGCGTTGCCGCTGCGGCTCGGTCTTCCGCTTCGAGCAGGATACGGTCTATGCACCCGGCGGTGAGCCGCGCCGTTAAGGCAATTATGCCCGAAAACAAAAAAGCCTCGCATCGGCGAGGCTAAGCTTGTGCCGCTCCGGGGAAATCGGAAGCGACGCGGCGTTTTTTAATCGCGGTCATTCATTCCGACTAGGTCAGTTTTGGCGATAACGGTACGCTTTCATAAAAAATGGCCGCAAATTTACTATCACCGCCTTCGTCTCTTCGAAGGTTGTGTAGGGCACCGATATATTTTCCACGGTTGCGCGAACAACGCAATTAAAAACATCGTAACGTGCATATGTGTTCAGCTACCGTTCATTTTCGCGAAGGCAAAAGGCATCTGCCGCAACGCCTTGCGGTCCTCGAGGCCCGGCTTCCGATTGGCTCGCCAATCTGATCGTCGGGCCTCGTAGATATTGAAAGAGCTTGGAAATTCCCATGCGGCTGCTTCTCGCCTTCATCGATTGGATTCAGCGTCGCCGTCGACAGCGGCTTGAGGCCGAGACGATTCAATATTCGGCCGATGACCCCTGGGTTTTGCAGCAGATCGAAAAGTTCGAGCGTGAGTTGAAGCGGTAAGGGATCGTGGAGATCCGGCTTGCGTGCCTAGCGGCCAGGCGACAGCAGGCGTGGCTGTGGGCGGATGAAACTCTGCCTGCCATTCTTCCAGCCAGCGATCGGTTGGCGAATCTCGCGAACCAGCGACAATGGATCGGCCGCATCCACCACCACGATGTCCGCAGTTGCACCCGGTTCCAGCCGATAGTCGCGCCGCATCAGTCGCGCGGCATTGATCGTCACCATGTCGAACGCCCGCGCAATGTCTTCGTCACGCGACAGCTGCGCCAGATTCGCGAAGAAATTGGCCATGCGCGCCAGTGAAGCGTCGCCGTAAGGGGTGAACGGGTTCAGGACATTGTTTGTTGCGGCCGTCACGTTGACGCCATGGTCCATCAGCAGCATTGCCGGCGCCAGGCCACGCGGGATCAGATGATCAGCACCACGGCCGAGCAGGAAGATGTCCGTCGCCGGC
The DNA here is from genome assembly GCF_053521805.1 of Rhizobium sp. A22-96. Lineage (NCBI taxonomy): Bacteria > Pseudomonadati > Pseudomonadota > Alphaproteobacteria > Hyphomicrobiales > Rhizobiaceae > Rhizobium > Rhizobium sp. A22-96. The sequence continues at coordinate 283,965 of NZ_JBNWDQ010000001.1, read as the reverse complement.
AAAGTCGTCACGGCTACCCCAGCATCGGCGAGGCGCCTGGCAAATTCGCTGACCGTTGGCGTCGGCATGGCGGAGAGCTTCGTGGCGTGGCCGATCGAAACGCGGCCACCATAGACACGCCGCTCGGTTTCCGCCAAGACAGCGGGGATTGCCGAGCCGGACGGGTTCAGGTCGAAATCAAGATGAAAATCGACATCGACGCCGTGACGTTCGGCAAGGTCGAATATCCGCAAAATATGGGCTTGAGGATCAGGGTCGGTGTAGGGGCAGCCGCCGATCAAATCCGCTCCGCTTTCAAGCGCATGATCCAGCATCTCTGACGTTTCAGGCTCGTTGGTCAGCCCCTCCTGTGCGAAGGCGCAGATCTGGATATCGATGGCCCAGGCATAGGCGCGTCTGATCTGCTTGATCGCTTCGAACGATCGAAAACCGGCGCGCCGATCGATTTCCACGAAAGTCCGCATCACTGTGGTGCCATTCATGATGGCATTCTCGACTACGCGGGCGGCGCGGGCATAGACATCCTCGATCGTAAAGCCGAGCTTCGCTTTGGCAGTCTCGCGAACGGCTTCCTCAAGCGTGCCTTCGCATGTGAGGCAACGGTCGAGAATGCAGGCCTTGTCGAGATGGATGTGGCTGTCGACAAAGCCACCGAATGCGAAGCGGCCGCACATATCGTGACGTGGCGCGTCCGTGGCCAACGTCCGTTCAATTGCGGCGATCTTGCCGCCTCTAACCCCAATGTCGAAACAACCCTCCTGTCTGGCGATGCGGACATTCGAAATCACCAGATCGAGCATGAAGCTACCGCTGTTATTGGAGGGTGGGATAGTTGTCTGTCTTAGCTCTGCAGAACCGCGCCATCTCTAGCGACAAGCTTGCCGCCCTTGTAGACCGAACGTCCCTTCGGAACAGCGACGACAGCCTCCGGCACATGCTCAGCCTTCAACGTTACAAAATCGGCTTTCGCGCCAACGTGCAAGCCATAGTCTTCAAGCCGAAGCGCCTTGGCGCCGCTTTCGGTGACGATGTGGAAGGCGGCCTTCAATTCGTCATCCGTATAGAAGCCGGAACGATAACCGATCACCATCGCACGCCCAAGCATGTCGCCGTCACCATAGGGCCACCATGAGTCGCGAATATTGTCGCTGCCGCTGAAGACGGTGACGCCGGCGGAGCGGAGCAGGGCGACGGGAGGAAAAGAGTAACTGCCCGGCGCATTCGTCATGATGGCAATGCCACTTTCGGCAATCAGAGCCGCCGCACGCTTTGCCGCCTCGCTTGGGAGATCGCCGAGCCCATAGGCATGGCTGACGGCAACATGTCCGCCCATGGAGAGTGCGCGTGTGCGGGCGCAGATCTGCTCGATGGTGAACAGGCCGAGCGTGCCGCCGTCATGGAGGTGGATATCGACACTGACGCCATGTTTCTCGGCGACACCGAAAACGACGTCGAGATGCTTTTCGATATCGCGATCGAAGCTTGCAGGATCGAGTCCTCCAACAAGATCGGCACCCATCGTGATCGCCTCGTCCAGAAGCTGCGGCGTTCCCGGGCTCTTCAAAATGCCGCTTTGCGGGAAGGCGACGAGCTGGATATCGATCAGTCCGCGATATTCCTCGCGCACGGCCAGTATCGTCTCAAGCGATTTCAACCCGACGGAACCGTCCACCATGACATGGCTGCGCATATGCGTGCTGCCGTTGGCGATGCAGAGGTCGAGCTGGCTTCTTGCTCGCACGTCCATGGGAGCGGCCTGCGCCATGTTCTCTGCCTGAAACGCCACGCGTTCGTGGACGTCGAAGCCGTTGGTGCACGGCTTATGCGGTATCCAGGCGTCACCATAAAAGCTGGTATCGAGATGAATATGGCCCTCGACGAAACCCGGGACGACCAATGCACCCTCAAGTTTCACGATCTGGCTCGCCTCGACCGCCGATCCCGTCGGCTCGATCGCGACGATACGGCCGTTCGCGACTCCGATGTCCCTGATCGAGCCATTGGCGAGCTTGGCGCGGGTAAAAAGCGTCTCGATCACGCTCAAATCCTTCTCCTTCACTGCTGAAACTCAATCGCTCGGGTGTGGTCCCGATATGGGTAGCCTTTAGCGCTCGAAGGCTTCCCTCAGGCCGAAGCTCTTGCGCTCGCGCAAATCGAGGTCGGCTTCGATATGCGCAATATGGTGAAGCATCAGATGGCAGGCGGTCTCGACGTGTTTGCGCTCGAGCGCATCGATAATATCGCCGTGCTCTGAATGACCGCAGCTCGAAACGCTGGATTGACCATAGAGCGCGATCACAAGCGAAGAGCGCGCGACCAGCTCTTCCATGAAGCGCTGCATGATGAGATTGCCCGATATCGAGGCCAGCATCAAATGGAAATCACCGGATGCCTTGATTTCGGCGCGGCGGGCGGGCTGACCCCGCTCGCTCATCAAGCGGCCTTCTTCCACAAGCAGCTGCCTTAGCTGCCGGAGCTGGACCGGGGTAATCCGCTCGGCCGCAGACCTCAAAATGCCCGGCTCGACCAGGCGGCGGGCTGCGAATATCTGCCCGGCCTCTTCCGGGGAAGGGTAGGCGACAAAAGCGCCCCTGTTCTTCTCGACGCTGACAAGGCCCTCATAGGAAAGAGCCTGCAAGGCAGCGCGCGCCAGCGTGCGGCTGACGTTGAACAGGTTGCCGACATCGCTTTCGGATAGCTTGGTGCCGGGCGAAAGCCTGCGCTCGACGATCGCATCGCGAATTGCGTCGCGAATCTGCTGGGCACCATTTTCCGTGGAATCGCTGGGCGCCTGAAGCGCATCTGCTGAAGAGTTCATGAAGTCGCCGACCCGGTATCTCAAGCGAATGATATCGCGGTTTTCCACGGAAGTTAAATGAAATCTGGCGCAAACATGACGTCAAATTGTATACAATCGCCTGCATATATCGAAGACAATGGCCTATTAAATGGGCAATTGATAGCTTGCCTAATAAAGGGCAAATATCTGCAGTCTCGATAAAAATATCGGAATTACAGATATTTAGTGCAGCGCAACAAAACTGGCATGATTGATGCAGTGTCTTTCCCATACAAAAGGGGAAGATGATGTCGAAAGCGGCAGAGATAGATATAGCGTCCGTTTCGAAGGTCTACGGCACCACGACGGCCGTCCACGCGATCAGCCTGAAAATACCGGCAGGATCCTATTGCTGCTTTCTCGGCCCGTCCGGCTGCGGCAAGACATCGACGCTGCGCATGATCGCGGGACATGAAAGCATTTCGTCGGGTGACGTCCGCCTTGGCAATATCGTCGTCACCGATTTCCCGCCCGCCAAGCGCGGCACGGCAATGATGTTTCAGTCCTATGCGTTGTTTCCGCATCTCGACCTTATCGACAACGTCGCCTTCAGCCTGAAGATGAAAGGCGTCGACAAGGAAGAGCGCCGCGCCAAGGCGCTGGAAATGCTGAAGCTCATGCAGATGGAGGCCTATGCCAACCGTCGCCCGGCGCAGCTTTCCGGCGGCCAGCAGCAGCGTGTTGCGCTCGCCCGCGCCCTGATCACCGATCCCGAGGCGCTGCTGCTGGACGAACCGCTCTCGGCACTCGACCCCTTTCTGAAGATTCGCATGCGCGCCGAGCTGAAGAAGCTGCAGAAGACGCTCGGCATCACCTTCGTTCACGTCACGCATAGCCAGGAAGAGGCGATGGCGCTCGCCGATATCATCGTCATCATGAACGACGGTCGCATCGAGCAAGCAGGCTCACCACGCGAGGTTTTCGAGCGTCCGGCGACCGCTTTCGTCGCGCGCTTCATGGGCGATCATAACGTGCTGTCCGGCCGAGTGACGCTGAGCGAAGACGGTATCATCACCATGACGGCGCCAGAAGGGCAGAGCTTCTCGGTGCGAGGAAGCGGTCGTCAGGTGGGAGAGGCGGTCGATATCGGCATCCGCACCGATCGGGTCCGCCTTTCCTCATCCGCCGGCAAGGGTCTCGGCTTCAATGGCGTCGTTTCCAATGTCGAGTACCGAGGCGCGACCGTGAAGATCACGGTCATCGGCGCCGGCAGCGACGATTTCACCGTGATCGCAAGCGACGACGACGTTTCAGCCAAATTCCTATCGGTCGGCGATGCCGTCTCCCTGAGTTGGGCTCTGGGGGATGCCATCCTCCTCGGCCGCATTTCCGCATGACTCCTAAACATCAAAAAAAGGGAACAGACATGACGAATGAAACGAAGACCACCAAGGCGACAAAGGGCATTTCCCGCCGCTCGCTGCTGAAGGGCGGAGCTGCCGCCGCCGGCGCGGTTGTGGGCTCTGGCCTCATCACCGGCTTTCCCACAGTCTGGGCGCAAACGAAAATCACGCTGCGCCAGTTCGGCACCGGCGTTTCGAACATCAATGCGATTGCCGAGAAGTGCAAGGCCGACCTCGGCATTACGCTGGAGATGACCGCGACCGATTCCGACGCCGCAGCGCAGCGCGCCGTCACCCAGCCTGATAGCTACGACATCGCCGATATCGAATACTGGATCGCCAAGAAGGTATTCCCGGCTGGCGTTCTGCAGCCGATGGACGTCAAGAAGCTCAAATATTACGACAAGATCGTGCCGCTCTTCATCAACGGCAAGCTGAAGCCGGATAGCGTCATCGCCCAGGGCACGGCGCCGCACACGGTCGGCTTCGTCGAAGCGCAGGGCTCGAAGAAATTCGCCAAGGAACCGACGCAGTGGATGACAATGGTTCCGACCATCTACAATGCCGACACGCTCGGCATTCGCCCCGACCTGACAGGCCGCCCGATCACCAGCTGGGCCGATATTCTCGATCCGGCGTTCAAGGGCAAGACCGCCATCCTCAACATCCCGTCGATTGGCATCATGGATGCCGCGATGATCATGGAAGCCGCCGGCAAGATCAAATATGCCGACAAAGGCAACATGACGAAGGCAGAAATCGACAAGACGATTGAATTCCTGATCAAGACCAAGGGCGACGGCCAGTTCCGCGCCTTCTGGAAGTCCTTCGACGAAAGCGTCAACCTGATGGCATCTGGCGAAGTTGTCATCCAGTCGATGTGGTCGCCGGCCGTCGCCGCCGTCCGCTCGAAGGGCATCGCCTGCACCTTCCAGCCGCTGAAGGAAGGCTATCGCGCCTGGGGCGGCGGTCTTGGCCTCGCCTCGCATCTGAAGGGCGCCCAGCTCGACGCTGCCTATGAATACATCAACTGGTACACGTCCGGTTGGGTTGGCGGCTACCTCAACCGCCAGGGCTACTATTCCGCCTGCATGGACACCGCCAAGAACTTCATGTCGGCCGACGAATGGGGCTACTGGATCGAAGGCAAGCCGGCACAGGGCGATATCCTGTCTCCGGAAGGCAAGGTCATGGAGAAGGCCGGCGCCGTTCGCGACGGTGGTTCCTTCGAAGCCCGCATGGGCGCTGTCGCCTGCTGGAATTCGGTCATGGACGAAGATCGCTACATGGTCCGTCGCTGGAACGAGTTCATCGCCGCCTAAGCTGCATATCCGTCATTTCCTCTCCCCGCCTATGCGGGGGGAGGCCCATCAATGGAGAGCCGGACCATGGCGACGATCGCTTCCTCGGACGCGGAGCAGGAAACACAGAAAGCTGGACGCGGAATTGGGGTGCCCGCCTGGGCCGTCGCCTATCTGCAGGCTACTCCGCTCTTTCTGATCCTCGGCTTCTTCTTCCTTTTGCCGATTGTGATGATCGGTATCGTCAGTTTCTGGGACTATGACTTCGCCAGTCTTTACCCGGCCTTCCTGACCACGAACTACACTGACACACTGGGTTCATGGGTTACGTGGAAAACCTATCTCAACACATTGAAATTCACTGTCATTGTCTGGGGGCTGACGCTCTTCATCGGCTTCTGGGTCGCCTATTTCCTCGCCTTCCACATCCGCCGCACCTCGACGCAGATGATCCTCTTTCTGGTCTGCACCGTGCCATTCATGACGTCGAACATCATCCGCATGATCTCATGGATACCGGTGCTCGGACGCAATGGGCTGGTCAATTCGACCTTGATCGAGATGGGCATCATCCCGCAGCCGATCGAATGGCTGCTCTACTCCGATTTCGCCGTGGTACTGGCCATGGTGCATCTCTACACCCTGTTCATGGTGACGCCGATCTTCAACACGCTGATGCGCATTGACCGCTCGCTGTTCGAAGCCGCACGGGATGCCGGCGCCAGCGGGTGGCAGGTGCTATGGAATGTGGTGCTGCCGCTTGCCAAGCCCGGCATAGCGATCGGCAGCATCTTCGTCGTCACCCTCGTCATGGCGGATTTCTCCACCGTCCAGGTCATGTCCGGTGGCCAGAGCGCTTCCATCGCCTTGATGATGAAGAACCAGATGTCGCTGCTTCAGTATCCGGCTGCAGCCGCCAATGCCGTGGTGCTCCTGATCGTCGTCCTGCTGATGGTCGCAGCCATCCTGCGCATCGTCGATATCCGCAAGGAGCTTTGAGATGAACCGGGAAAAACGCAGCCTCGAATTCTATGTCCTGGCGATCTTCTTCACCATTTTCGTGCTGTTCCTCTACGGCCCTCTGTCGGCGATCGTCATCCTGTCCTTCCAGGGGCCGGACGGCGGTCTGACCTTTCCGTTGAACGGCGTGTCACTGCACTGGTTCGCTAATCTCTTCGAGAAGCAGGCGGTCGGCGATTTCGGCGCGTCGTTCCAGCGATCACTGATCCTCGGCGTTATGGTGATGATCGTAACCGTGGTCGTCTCGCTTTTGGCGGGCCTTGCCTTTCGCCGCAGGTTCCGTGGCTCGACGTTTCTGTTCTACGCTACGGTCGCCAGCCTCGTGGTGCCCTCGATCATCATTTCACTCGGGATCGGCGTCGTCTTCCAGCAGGGTGGTCTTGGGCCTGCCTGGTATTCCTCGGCCTTCGGCGCGCATCTCACCTGGACCTTGCCTTTCGGCGTGCTGATCATGTTCGCCGTCTTCAATCGGTTCTCGCCGGCATATGAGGAGGCGGCTCGGGATCTGGGCGCCACGTCGTGGCAGACCTTCCGTTATGTCGTGCTGCCGATGATCGCGCCAAGTCTCATCGGCGTCGGCCTATTCGGCTTCACGCTCTCCTATGACGAGTTCGCCCGCACACTGATGACCTCGGGCACCTACAACACCCTGCCGCTGGAAATCTATGGGATGACGACCAACGTCACCACGCCGGTGCTCTATGCGCTTGGAACGGTGACGACGTTGTTTTCCTTCACCATCATTCTCCTGGCACTCGGGATTATGACCATGCTTGGCCGCCGCCAGGCCAAGAAAAGCTGAGATCATGCGTTTATTGCTTATCAATCCGAATACGACGGCCTCGATGACAGAGAAGGCCGCGATAGCGGCCCGCGCAGTCGCGGCCTCCGGCACCGAGATCATCGCCGCCACATCGCAGATGGGGCCGGCCTCGATCGAGGGATATTACGACGGGGCTCTCGCCGTGCCCGGCATACTGCGTGAATTGAAGGAGAGGCAGGGCGTCGGTTACGATGCCGCGATCATCTGCTGCTTCGACGATACCGGTCTCGAAGCCGCCCGCATGTTCTGCGACGTGCCCGTTGTCGGGCTTTGCGAGTCGGCTGTCGCGACGGCGGGCTTTCTGGCGCAGCGGTTCAGCGTGGTGACGACGCTCGAGCGTTCGCGCATCCTGATCGACAATCTCGTGCAGCGTTACGGCATGGGTGCTCGCGCCAAGGTACGTGCTTCCGATATCCCCGTGCTGGAACTTGAGAAGGCGTCTCCTAGTGCCATTGGAAAACTGCGAGCGGAAATCGAGAGAGCGCTAGTCGAAGACGGTGCGGAGGCAATCGTGCTCGGTTGTGCCGGGATGACGGATCTTGCTCGCGAGCTGCAGGAGATCTACGGCGTCCCCGTGGTGGACGGCGTGGCGGCGGCGGTCAAACAGGCCGAAGCGCTGGTGTCTCTCGGCCTGTCCACCAGCAAGCGCAGTTCCTATGCTTCGCCTTTGCCCAAGGCTTTTTCCGGCGCAATGAGCGGCTTTGCTCCGATGCCTGCCTAACTCGTGTGTGTTGTCGGCTCGGCGGCGCCAATCTTCCAAGCGGGGTCAAGTCGTCGGCTTCGGCAGCTTCCTCTGCCGGGCTTCGCGCAGGTGCTTGTAAACGGTCGGCCGCGAAATGCCGAGCACCCGCGCAAGATAGGGGACGAGATTGCGGATGGAGAAGTAGCCCTCCTGTTCCAGCATCTCGACGAGGGCAGCATGATCCTCCTTCGCCAGTGCAGAAGCGGCCAGCCCTCGTTCGCCGAGAAAGTCCGCGATCGCGGCATTGACGGTTTCCTGCCAGTCTGCGCGGAATAGTGCAGACGGCTGCGGACCGACATCCTGAAAAGCCGCCAGAAGACCTAACGCATCACGAGCCGCCTCGATCGGCGCAATATCGAAATTGATACAGAGCAAGCCGAATGGCTCGCCTGCCTCGTTGCGCAAAACAGCAGTGATCGACTTGAGCTGGCGACCATCGAAATTCGTCTTCCGATAGGGGCCGATGACGTCGAGGCCGAGCGACCCGATATCCTTCAACTCGGCAAGGGAGGAGCCGCCGACTTCGCGCCGCGACAGGTTGTTGGCGATATGAGCAATCGTCTGCGTTCTCAGGTCGTGAAGGACGACCTCCGCATGGGGCTTGAGCAGGATTGCAATGGCATCGGCGACGGAAGCGAACCGCAGCAGGTCCTTAGAACCGGTTGATTGCTCATTGCCTGTGCCTGTCTTTCGCGCCATCGCCTCTTTCCTTCTGATTATTTACATTAACTCTATATTTGACATTTTGTAAATGCGCTACTAATTGTCGGACTATAGTAAGGGCCGACACGAATGCGTGGCGACCACCATTGGAGAATGTCGCCATGCCGCTGCTGCCGGATTTCAAGCTCGAGACTCATTTTTCGAAGTGGGAGTTCAGTGCGCGCTATCACATGACGGCCTCGGACGCTCAGAGTATGACGATGGCCGAACTGCTTGACATGGCGACATCGGAGCAGCGGTCCGCCTACGACAATCTCTGGCTTGGTTATACGGAGACCTTCGGCGATCCGGCCCTGCGCGACATCATCGCCGGGCTTTATCAGCAGATGCAGCGCGCCGATATTCTATGCTTCGCCGGCGCTGAGGAGGGCATTTACATCGCGATGCATGCGCTTCTCGACAGGGGCGATCATGCGATCATCGTAACCCCCAACTATCAATCGTCCGAAACGATACCCCTCAGCATTTGCGACGTCTCTGCCGTGGCGCTTGATCCGGAAGACGGCTGGTCGCTCGATATCGATGCAGTCAGCAAGGCGATCAGACCCAATACCAAGCTGATCTCGATCAACTTCCCGCACAATCCCACGGGCAAGGTGCTGGAAAGAGAAAGATTCGACGCGCTGGTGGATCTCTGTCGGCGGCATGGCATCTGGCTATTCAGCGACGAAGTCTATCGCGGCCTGACCGTCGACAACAAGCCGGTATCGCAGGCCGCTGCCGACGCCTATGAGCGGGGCCTCTCGCTTGGCGTCATGTCCAAGGCCTATGGCTTGCCGGGCCTGCGCATTGGCTGGATTGCCTGCCGCGATCACGCGCTGATTTCGAAGATGGAGCGGATGAAGCATTATCTCTCCATCTGCAATTCCGGTCCGGGCGAGAGCCTGGCGAAGATCGGCTTGCTGAATGCCGACAGGATTCTCGAGCGCAATAATCGGCTGATCGCCTCCAATCTCGGAAAGCTCAAGGCTTTGTTTTCAGAGTTCGAGGATCTTTTCGAGTGGTATACGCCCGATGGCGGTTGTGTCTGCTATCCACGCTACAAAGGCGCGGATGGCGTCGAGACCTTCACGCGCAATCTCGTGGAGCAGGCAGGCGTGCTGCTCTTGCCGGCCAGCCTCTATCGTTCGGAACTCACTGCAACGCCGGACGACCGCTTCCGCATAGGGTTCGGCCGCGCCAATATTGATGAGGGAATTGCGGCGATGCGCTCCCATTTGCTGCGCAATCACTCCTAGCGATTGTCTCGCCTGTTCTCGGGCACCACGAGAGCGGGACAAAAAGAGAACGTATGGTGCAAATCGACGATCGACGCTAGAATATCGTCACCGAAGATCGAGAGTGACGAATTTGGCGCAGAGAACTGGCAAAGCTGACCTGCCGTTGCATGGCGGCCGCGTGCCGCGATGGCTTGGAGAACGGATGACGCGATTGGGCGCCGTCATCACAGAGGCAATCGTCCAGCATTACGGCCGCGATGAACTGTTTCGCCGCTTGGCCAATCCATTCTGGTTCCAGTCCTTCGGCGCAGTGATGGGCATGGACTGGCATTCCTCTGGCATCACCACAAGCGTGCTCGGCGCGTTGAAGCGTGGCCTGACCCCGCTTTCGGGTGAACTCGGCATCCATGTCTGCGGCGGTCGCGGCTCGCATTCGCGTAGGACACCGGAGGAGTTGCTTCACATCGGAGATAGGGTCGGGATCGATGGAACATCGCTTGCCAGCACCAGCCGGCTGATCGCCAAGGTGGATAGTGCAGCGCTCCAGGATGGCTTCGACCTCTATCTGCATGGCTTCATCGTGGCCGATGACGGCAAATGGGTTGTTGTCCAGCAGGGCATGAACGGCGACCGTCGACAGGCACGGCGCTATCACTGGTTATCCGAGGGGCTGACCAGCTTCCTGGATTCGCCTCATGCCGCCATCGAGGGGCGGGAGCAGGGAGAGATCATCAATCTCGCCGATCGGCGGGCCGAACATTCCCGCAATCGCCAGCTGGATCTGCTCGCGTCGCTTGGTCCCGATAAAATCATTCGTGAATTCAATATCCTGGAAGGACAAGCTCCAGCAATCAAGAAGGTGGATGCGCAGCCGATGCTGCCATACCTCATCATGCCTGCGCATCATGATGTCCGCCAGGAAGATGTGAACATGCGCCGCCTGCATGGCAATCTTGCGGCTGCAGCCGATCGCGGCCCGGTGGATTTCGAGGATTTGCTGCTGACGCCGGGCGTCGGCGCGCGGACGGTCAAGGCCCTGGCGATGGTCGCCGAGGTCGTTCACGGCGCGCCCTGCCGCTTCTCCGATCCCGCACGCTTCTCGCTGGCCCATGGCGGCAAGGATCGGCATCCCTTTCCGGTGCCATTGAAGGTCTATGACGAGACCATCAGCGTGATGAAATCCGCGGTCAGGAAAGGGCGGCTTGGCCGAGATGAGGAGCTATCTGCCCTGAAGCGGCTGGACGATCAGTCGAGAATTCTGGAGCGATATGTCACTGGACCTGATCTCAAGGAGATTGTCGCCGGCGAGTTTGACCGATCTTTCTCCTATGGCGGCCGCAGTGTCTTCGGCTGGGAGCCTCCGGCAAATTCCGAAGACGGCGTCGTGGTCGCAGGAAATAAGCCGTTGCAATAAACGGTTGCGGAACTCAAACTGCAACCGGGATTTTCGCAATGTTGAAGCCGGGGGAGGCAGCAGATAGCCCATGTTCAATCTTTTCAAGAAAAAGAAACCCATGGTCGTTGTGGCCACACTGAACGCGCGCCTGCAACCGGATGATCGAGCCGACATTGAAGACGCTCTCGATGCCGCCATGGCGAAACACAAGCATGGCGTACGCGTCGTCGGCGGCGGCACCTTGATGGCCCCCGACGGCGAAGTCAGCGAATGCGATATTGAGATCGAGTTGGATGACCCGTCCGATGCGACGATCGAAATGGTTATGCGCACCCTTGAGGCCATGCTGGCTCCAAAGGGCTCGCGGATGAATATCCCGGATCAGAACCGGCGGCTTGATTTCGGCCTGCAGGAAGGGTTGGCGTTATATTTGAACGGTACCGACCTGCCAGACGAGGTCTACCGTGATTCTGATGTCAATCATGTTTTTGCGGAATGCCAGCGCCTGTTGCAAGGCATTGGAGCGGTCAGCAGCCATTGGCAAGGACCGGAAGAAACCGCCTTTTACATGTACGGATCAGATTTCAAAATCATGCGCGAACGCCTTGCGCCATTCCTGAATACCTATCCGCTGTGCCAGCAATGCCGCGTTGAGCAGATCGCCTAGCCGTTTCGGCATTGACGCCCGCAAGCGCTTGGGGGCGAGGTAGCCCCCCAATGCTAATTACGGCAACGTGTAGCCGATGACATAGTCGCCGGGCTTCGTGCCGACCGAGCCATGGCCACCGGCCACCATGACGACATATTGCTTGTTGTCGCTGGCTGTATAGGTCATCGGCGTCGCCTGGCCGCCCGCGGGCAGGCGCGCCTGCCAGAGCTGCTTGCCGGTCGTGACATCATAGGCCCGCAGATAGTCGTCGACAGCCGCACCCAGGAAGGCAACGCCGCCCTTGGTGATGATCGGGCCGCCGATGCCGGGAACGCCAACCTTGATCGGCAGCGGCAGCGGCGTCATGTCGTAGATGGTGCCGTTCTTGTGCTTGTAGGCGATCTTGCCGGTCTTCAGATCCACGCCGGCAACATAACCCCAGGGCGGTGCCTGGCAGGGAACGCCAAGCGGGCTGAGAAACGGGCCCATATAGACGCCGTAGGGGGAGCCCTCATTGCGGTTCAATCCCTGTTCGCTGCCCTTGTCTCCCTCTCCCTTCGGCGGGATCTCGGCGCGAGGCACCAGCCGCGAGGTGAAAGCCAGGTATGTCGGCATGCCGAACATGATCTGGCGCTCCGGATCGACCGCGACGCTGCCCCAATTGAAGGTGCCGAAGTTGCCGGGATAGATGATCGAGCCACGCAGGGACGGTGGCGTGTATCGGCCGTCATATTGATGCAGATGGAAGGAGATGCGGCAGGCGAGCTGATCGAATAGCGAGACACCCCACATATCCTTTTCCTGAAGCGGCGGCGGCGAGAAGGTCAGGTCCGAGATCGGCTGCGTCGGAGAGGCGTGATCCTCCGGAATGGTGCCGCCCGGTGCCGGAATTTCCTTGAAGGGAATGATCGCAGCACCCGTGCGACGATCCAGCACATAAAGGTCGCCCTGCTTGGTCGAGGCGACCAGCGCGGGAACGACGCTGCCGTCGGCCTTGGTCAGATCGAAGAGCACGGGCTGCGCCGGCACGTCCATGTCCCAGAGGTCGTGATGGACGAACTGCTGCACCCATTTCAGCTGGCCGGTGTTGATATCAAGCGCCACCACGGAGGAGGAGAAACGCTCGACATTGGCGCTGCGTCCCATGCCGAGCTGGTCAGGCGTCTGGTTGCCGAGCGGGACATAGACCATGCCCAGCGCCTCATCGGCGCTGGAGACCGACCAGCTGTTTGGCGAATTGGTGGTGTAGGTCTGTCCGGCGGGTAGCGGCGCCGTCTGGTCGGGATTGCCTGAATCCCAGTTCCAGATGAGCGCGCCGGTTCTGGCGTCGAAGGCGCGGATGACGCCTGATTGTTCCTGGGTCGAGTAGTTGTCGTTGACAGCGCCGCCGATGATGATTTTGTCAGCCACGATCACGGGCGGCGATGTCGAATAGTAGTAGCCGGCCGGATTGTATTTCATGCCGGTTTCGAGATGCAGCGTGCCTTGGTCGGCGAAGCTCGGGCATACTTTGCCATTGGCTGCGTCAAGCGCGATCAGCCGGGCGTCGGAGGTCGGGAGATAGACGCGATCGGCGCAAGGCGTGCCTGCGGCCACGGCCTTGTCGTGATAATAGGAGACTCCTCGGCAAGTCTGATGCTGGCGATTGGGGTTCATGCCGGCATTGGCGTCGTAACGCCATTTCTCCTTGCCGTCTTTCGCATCGATGGCAATCGCCAAACTATGCGGCGTGCACAGAAAGAGCGTGTCGCCGATCTTGAGCGGCGTGACCTGATAGGTGGTTTCGCCAATATCGTCAGCACGTTTCACATCACCGGTCTGGTAGCGCCAGACCTCCTCGAGATTTGCGACATTCTGCGCCGTGATCTGGTCGAGAGGCGAGTAACGCTGGCCGAAAGATGTGCGCCCATAGTGATGCCACTCGCCATCGGGCACATCGCCTCCCGTCGGCGCATTCGCCGTCACCGTTGTCGGCAGATCGCCAGATAGGTCGTGGGGATCTGTCGTCATCGAGTAAACAGCGATCAGGACGGCAATGATCAGGGTTACTGCGAGCGGCCAGGGATTGGCGCCATAGTGGACACCATCAAGGCTGCGGAACCCGAGTGGACGCCTGATCCATGGTGTCAGCAGCCATAGACCGATCAGAATGATCAATCCGCCGCGCGGGCCGAGCTGCCACCAGTCGAAACCGACTTCCCATATTGCCCAGGCAAGAGCCGCAAGCACGAAAGCCGCGTAGAGCCAGAGAGCTGCGGCCTTGCGCATGGCAAGCAGGATACCGGTCACCAGGAAGGCAAGACCGGCGAGAAGATAGAAGACGCTGCCGCCAAGCAGCACGAGCCAAAGCCCGCCACCACCGAGCGCTAGGCCAATGAGTGCCAGAATGATGGATGTTATGAGTATGGCCATGATCCGCTCCAGTCTATCCGCCGATTTGACAGTGATTGATCGCAGGCACTTAGAGCTCGGCTTCACCCCTATTGGGTCAGGCATCGAACGAAGTTGAAATTCATAAAAAGTGCGTTGGCTACGACGGCCGGCGTCGTGTCCGGTGCCAATTGTATCGATACATCAGATCTCCGATCCGATTCGGAGACTGAACGCCTGGATTGCAACAATGGCGCAATCCAACCAGTCGTTCAAGTTCGATACCACGACGCCCAAATTCATTAACGGACGTAGTTAATTTTTTAACAATTGTGCGGATACTAACGGAACAAACCATGGAATCAAGGGTTTCCGTGCCAAGCCGGAGGACTAGAGATGAATTTGAAGATCGTCACTGCGCAGTCGGAAGTCGAAACCGACGACACCGGGACCTATCCGGATGGCATGGTTGAGCGCAGCCACATCGAGTTCTCCGCAAGTCACGAGCAGCAGCATCGTAAGTCTCACGAGCGTGACTATGGTGCGCGCAAAGTCATGAGACCCATTCCTGTTGGTCTGGTCTGATTTGACTGGCAGCGACTGCTGATCAAGCCCGTAGGGTGGTCTCAAATATAGAGCGGCGCCATCCTGCGCCAGGCGCCGGCGCGATGCGCTCGGCCATCCCAGACATGCAAACGATGATCGATCTGTTTGCTGGCCAGAAGATAGCTCAAATGGCGGTTGTTGGCTAGAAACGGATCGGCATCGCCGATCGTCAGAACGATATCGACCTGCCGCAGCTTTTCCAAATGCCAGTCCGAGCCTAGTCCGGGCAGGAAATGCGTCGGTGTGTGGAAATAGATGTCCTCGTCGTAATAGCCGTCGAAGAGATCACTGAAGGATTCCACCTGCATCGTCAGGTCGTAGCGGCCCGAGAAGGCGACGAGTTTACGAAAGAGGTGAGGGTGGCGAAAGACCAGGCTTGCAGCCTGGAAGGCCCCGAGGCTGCAGCCATGGACGATGGTGCAATCATGCGGATTCTTTTCCGCCATCAAGGGCAGGACTTCGTTCAGGATATATTCCTCGAAAGCCCTGTGACGGCGAATGCGCTCGGCTGGATGGCGAGCCGAACCGTAAAAGGTTTCGCCGGCGAGCCCCTCGATACAGTAAAGCTGAAGATGTCCCGCGTTCAATTTTTCGGCGAGGCTGGCCACGATCCCGATCTGCTCATATTGCCAGAAGCGCCCGTCTCTCGTTGGAAACATCAGGACTTTGGCGCCTGCATGGCCGAACACCAGCAGCTCCATGTCTCGTTCCAGCCGCGGGCTGTACCAGCGCAAATATTCTCGGTTCATGACGCCTTGAAAAATTGCCCTACCTTGTCTCGCAGAATTGCGTTCTGCTCCTCCATGCCAGTGTATTCGAAATGACCAGCGTCGAGAATGAAGATTTCGTTAAACTTCTGCGTCGCATTTGCGACGGCGAACTGACACGGCGGCGCAACTGCAGGATCGAAAAGAGCGGGAGCAATGAGCATCGGCACCTTGATGCGGCTTGCAGCGATCGCGGCATCGAAAAAGCGCAGCGTCTCAAACACGCTTCCGTGTTCCTTCTGATAAGCTTGGACCGAGTCGGCGCTGCCAACGGTGGGCAAGGTCAGCCAAGCCTTCCGATCGCCGAAGGTTGGCACCACCAGATGGCCGCGATCGATCCGTGCATCGAAAGGAATTGCGAGGCCGCCGAGACCGCCGCCGAAGCTGATGCCACTATAGCCAATATGGCCGGCAATCCAGGGATAGAGCGTCTCCAGCGCCGAAACAGCAAGCCAGAGATCTTCGACACAGCCGCCGATGACATAGGTATCGCGGCTCTCTATACCATGGAGAACATGGCCCGACGCATCCGCCGGAATTTCCGGAGTGGCGCTGAGGGACAGGCCGCGTGAACAGGGAAACAGCACTGCTGTCTCTTCCAGAGGAAGATCAAAGTCGGGCTGGTCCCTGCCGCCATAGCCATGCCCGACAACAAGGCCACGACTGACCTGCCCATGCCTTGGAATAAGAAGCCAGCCGTTGATTTGCATTGAATCGGTCGAGATGTAGCTGACATCGAAGACATGCCACTTGTCATGGTGCAGCTTGCTATGGCGAAGCCTTGGCTGCGGATCGACTGCAATGGCGGCGGTGTAGCGCTTCTGCCAGAAATCATCGAACCCATCAGGCGCTTGCGGCGGTTCGATGGCTCGCAACTGCTCCAGCTTAAGGCCATAGGTGGGATCGAAGGCGAAGGGATGGATTGTCGGTATACTCATGGGAGAATAGTCGCGTGAATGCCTCAGCGGCGCAAGATCGTGATCGGCGGCCCGCCACTGCGTCTGCTACTTGCGGTGTCTATAGCGACGGTTTGTCGATGCGGTAGAGCACATGTGGCCGCAGAATATGTCCCGGCGGCACTGTGATATCGTCAAAATCCCCATCCTCGACGCGAACCATGCCGATCTTTTCCATCGCCTGCCGGGAGGGAAGATTGATGTCCGAGGTGTAGCCGATGAGGCAATCGGCCTCCAACTGCCGCCAGGCAAAATCAAGCCAGCAATGGCTGATCTCCGTGGCGTAGCCCTGGCGCCAATAGACGCGCCCGAGAATCCAGCCGATCTCCAGCGGGAAATCACCGGGCACTTCCGGTCCGGGACGCGACAGACCGCCGCCGCCGATCAGCGCGCCATCGACCTTCCGTTCGACGGCCAGGAAACCGTATCCGTCCTCTGCCAACTGTTCATTGGCTTCATCGATCAGCTCATCCGTCTCAGCCGCCGTCAGCAGGCTCGGATAATAGTATTTCCTCACTTCGGCATCGGCATTGATGGCGGCAAAGGGCTCGCGATCACGATCCTGCCAGGGCCTTAGAATGAGCCGGGAAGTTTCGAGAGTAAGCATGGCGACCCTTTACAGCGAATAGTTGATATAGCGGTGCTTTAAACGGCATGGTGCGCAAAGCTAAAGAACTGCGCCGCATCTCCATCCACGAATTCGCTCTGAATGTCCACCGACGCGTGCATCCGGCCTGCCTGGACAACGCGCGAGAAGCGTCATGGGCGGCCAGGTCACAAGCAACGAAAAGATCATGAAAAATGGCTCGCTTTCTTGCCGACCAAGGTCGCATCCGCGTCCCCGTTGAGATATACTGTCGCAATGATCAGGATCTCAGCAGCACTTGTCGGAATCTCGATAGCAGGCCCGGTATTGGCGGGACAGGGTCAGGTTGTTCAATCCGGCGATAAAATCCAGGATTGCTCGAATGCCGCGGACCAGGTGCTGTCAAAAACAAAAGGGCGGCTGCTATCCGTCAAGCCGCGTGAGAATCGCTGTATCGTCACAGTAATCGTTCCGCATAGCGGCAATCGGCCAGAAAAGATTGTCGTTCCCGTCGATTTTACTGATACTGATAGTAACCAGGACAATGGGCAGTAGCCGCGAGCGGTAAAGGGACCGCATGAAAATGGGCGAAATTATCCAGTTCAGGCCCTTGATGCGTTACGGTAAGCGCCCTGACGCACAGGCTCGCCTGGAAAGGGAGCTGCAAATTCCCTTTACGGCAATGCCAAAGCTCGAGGCGAGCCGTCCTCGTGCAAATGTGCAGAAAATCTCGCTACCCAACGCAACATCCAGGCCGAACTTTCCGCTGAGTGGGATAGCCATCGTCGTCGGTTCGATTCTTGTCTATGCCCTGGTGATCTCGCACGTGGTCGGCCAGCCGCATTATTCGGCGCGCGCAAACCTTATGCCACAGGTTTTCGTGCAATATTAGGTCTTCGCGACGGCGGTCACTTCGAGCTGCGTAGTTTTCGCCGCGATTTGTTTCCTTCACTTAATATTCACGAGCCACCGCCAAGACCTGTTGCGAAACGCAGAGTCGGTCGTGCGTGTGGGAGAAATATTTAGGTCTGTTCGTTAAGTGAAGATTCTACCAAATCTGGTGTAATCTGGGCCAGATGTTTGTTTGCGGAGTGCATTTCTTGTGGCGGCTTAAAATTCAACAGCTGCAATGGATAGGGGCCATAGCCGTTATCATGGTTTGCTTGATAATGGCTGGCTCGACGATCGCCTTCAGCTTGTCGGATTACAACAACTACAAGCGAGGTGTAACGGAGTTCAATCGGTTTCATGTCGCCTTACACACCGCCGCCGCGATCTCGCGGGAACGTGGACCTGCAAACAGCCTTATGGGCGCATCCGACGAGCAACGGCCTCAATTTACCGCGGCACTCAACGAGAGCCGCAAAGAGACCGACAGAAATATCGCCAGCGTCGAGACACTTTTTCGGACGGAGATAGATGCGTCGCCGGAGATGCGCAGCGCGTTCGTGGCGGTCAAAGCTCAATTGGGCGCCGGCAGGAGTGCTGTCGATGCGGTGGCGGCAACCCCGCGCGGCGAGCGCAGTGGTGCAAAGATAGCCGAAGCCATCCAGGCAATGTTCCGTGCTGCGGACCGTGCTCAGGACTATCGCGACGTTGCGGGACGATCGATCATCGCTTTGGCGCCCGAGACCGGTGCCGAAGTGATGTTGACCTCGATGGCCGGAACGCTAAGGGAGCGAGCCGGACGAGTGGGATCCTATGTCGTCATGATGATGACTTCGGAAGGGCAGGCGCGCTCGCATTACCGCGCCGCATTCGACAGCGAATTGAACCGGTTGTTCGAGGTGAACGCGCTTCTGAAGACCTATGCGCCCGCCACCCTGGAGTCCAAGGCCATTGCGCAATTGCTGGATCAGGTGACGGTAAACTACTTCTCCGGCTCATTGCCCTATGCCCAACGGGTTGCCTTTGGATTGAATGGTAGCAATTCGCCAACGCCGGCTGAATTTACCGCGAAGTACGTTCCCGGGATGAAATCTACCGAAGTCCTGCGCGAATTGATCGAAGAGACAGCGCTCACTTCTCTCGAGACCGCGCGCGAGAAAGCCTTCAACGCCATGCTGGTTTCGACACTTCTGGCCGGCGTGGCGATATCGGTGGTCGTCGGCTTGGCCTATCTGCTCGGGCGATCGCTTTTCCGGCCGATGCTTGCGGCTATACGGCAGATCGACGATATCGCGGCCGGTAATCTCTTGCAGCCAACGCCGATGCCTCACGCAGGGCATGAAGTGCGCGAGATGTTCCAGCGGCTCGATCTGCTTCGGGAGCAACAGCGCCTCAAGAGGCATTTGGAGATGGAGCGCAAATCGATGACGGAGGAGCTTCGGCGCCTCTCACAGACGGATGCACTCACCGGTCTCCTCAATCGCCGTGCCCTTGGTGAGGCAGTGGGGGAATTGCTGACTGTGCCGAGAGACGGTTCCCTCGGCATCGGCGTCATCATGTTCGACATCGACCATTTCAAGTCGATCAACGATCGCTATGGCCACCTTGTCGGAGACCTGGTTCTTCAAAGGGCAGCGGAGACCCTGGCCCCGTGCCTTCGCTCGCAGGATCTGTTCGCTCGCTATGGCGGCGAGGAATTCATCATCGTATTGACGGACGTGACCGAGGCATCCGCACAGGCAACTGCGGAAAGGCTGCGAGAGACATTGGCGAAAACGATCATCAACGAAGAACATCAGCTGACCGTCACAGCTAGCTTCGGCGTCGACTGGCGGCCCCAATGCACATTCGACCACTGGGAAGAGTTAGCCATTGTAGCAGACAGGCGGCTCTATCAAGCCAAGCGCAATGGCCGCAATTTGGTTTGCTCTTCCGACGTGCCTGCGGAAAAGACGACGGCGCCGACCGTGGGAGGTGGCGATCATGGCTCAGGTGGCGCGGACGCAGCATGATCGAGCCGCAGGCGTTCAGCGCTGCGGAGAGCGGTGTTTAATCCGACCAGATACATCCGCCGGTCGCGATTTCAGTTCAGTAGGTCAATGTGACGACCACCGTATCGGTGTAAACGCCCGGAGATGGCGTCGTTTGCGGCGGCACACGACCATAAACCGTCAGAAGTTGAGCCGTTCCGTTTCCTGTTCCAGCGACGGTGCTTCCGGGCGTGCTGGCGTCTCCCCATGGCTGCAGCCGATTTAGATCCTTGTAGAGGCCATAGGTTACTGTCTCCGCTCCCTTCGCCATCTTCCGCGCCGTCGGTGCTGCATTCGCCGTGCCGCCGTTCAGCGAGATCGTATAGGTCGTGCCCGGCGTGCAGGTTGCAGTCACCGAGCCCGTGGCATCGACGTTGGCTCTCAACACGCCTTGCGTGCCAAAATCGATATTCTGAATATTGATCAGGCAGTTAGCAGCAACGCTCGCATTGACCGTGAAGGGGGCCGATCCCAATGTTCCCGACGGAGCAGCACAGGTGGTGGCACTGCTGTAGCTATAAATGAAAGCGGTGTCGGCAGCCGAGAAACTCGATGTAAACGCTCCCGTTGCTGCCGTCGGTTGATTGCCCAGAGCCGAGGCGTACACGGTAAAGCTACCCGAGGCCCCGATCAGCGAACCTCCGCTGAGCAAAGCCATCGTCAGGGCATAAGCTGGCGCACGCGATGGATAGGACCAGGTACTCGAGCCCCAGACCACACTGTAGCCGGTATCGGAATAAAGCTGATAGTTCAATGGATTGGTTCCATTCAACATCTGCCGCGCGACTGCCGAAGTTGCGCCACCGCTGCCTGTGCCCATATTCGGGCAGATCAGCAGGCGTTTGCCGATATCCAGCAAGCCCCCAGTGCAACTGGCGGTCAATGTCGAGGTGGTATTGACGGGGTTGTTGGACAGCGTATCGACAGCACCAAAATTTACGTTGGCGACGCTGAAACTGCAGCTTTGCGCCAAGGCCAACGACGGTAGCAACAGGAAGAGCAGAAAGGCAATCGAACGAAACACTTTTCCAGCTCCCTCTCAAAAACACCTGACATTATCGATAACAACCTGCTGTCCCCGCTGCGGCTTGTAGGCAAACTGGGCGTGGCATTTCGTTCCGTCCTCCAGCGACACCTCGATGGTGTTTTGCCCATGCAGGCCGCGGATATAAGCTTGGCCGTCATAGCCGATGACGAACTCCTCATCCGCGCCCTGCAATTTGCCGCTGAGCCCCGCCCGCAGGAATGCACCGGTCTTATCCTCGATCGTGACCAATGCAGCCTGCGGCGCTTCGGCCACGCCGAACTTGACGACGACACCGCTGCGGTCCGCCGGGACGACAATTTCCTTCGTTGCCGGCACGTCGGCATCGACTGGAAGATTCTTCGGATCGATAGACACCGTGTTCGGTTCATAGGAGTTGAGGTTAGGCACCAGGATCCGGCCGCTTTGACCGGTTTTACCGACGGGCCTGTTCTGCTGTTGAACTTCAACATCTGGGGCACCGACATCGACAACAGCGAAGGCATCGTCGATGCGGTTCGTTGCAAAGACGCTTCCTCCGGCGACGGCGATGGCGCCATCCATTCGTGCCGTCGCGCGTGCATCCTTATCCTGCTGCTGAACGCCGGCCTCGAACTGAGCAAATGGCGCCCGATAGCTGACTGCCGCCTCCCGGTTGGTATCCTGACCTTCGGATGTACGCAGCCGCCAGCCGAAACTGCCATTTTCCTGCTGTAGCGACTTCGAGACATCGGCGACGACATCGAGACCGTTCGGGCCGCTCTGAACGCCGGTGTTCGCGTTGATGTTGCCGCCGAAGGGGACTGAAATACCGGCAAAGATGCCGAAATTGCTGCGGTCCTCAAGGTCGGTGAATGCAGTAGCGTAGAGCGTCATGCGCTTGAACGTCTGACTATAGGAAAGACTGGCGATATTGCTCTTGGTGCGATCGGCGCTTTCAAGCCGCGTGTAGGAAAGGTTGAGGCTGGAAAGATCGAGCGGCGTCGGTACGCTAAGGGTGACCTGATCTAAGGCACGCGGCACGCCGGCGCTGAATATCGTAAATTCTCCCGAGGTGCTGGCCGTTGGTTTGGCGGAAACGGATGCGATGTCATCGTAATCGTCGAAGGCACGCTGCATGCGCGCATAGAAGGACCATCTGGCATAGTCCAGTTCCAGCGAGGCATTCAGTAGCGCGCCGGACCGGTCGCCGCTCTTGCTTCCCGCACCCGCGACCGATGCCACGCCCCAGGTCCCTACCGGAAAGGCGACACCCACACCGCCGTTCAGCAGATCCGTGCCGCCTTCAAAATGCCCCTCCAGTGTCAGCCAGTCGGTCAACCCGTAGCGAGCGGTGGCGACGCCCATGATCCGGCCGTCATAGTCGTCCGATTCCGTTCCGAAATTGCGCCGGGGGGTGCCGAGCTCCGCGGAGAAATCCATAAGGCCACGCCGCAAGAGCAGATTGGAAGAATAGAACGGCAATGTCTGGGTCGTTTCCCGCCCGAGGCTGTCGCGCAGCACGACGGTTGCCTGTCCTCCGCCGGAGAAGACAGGCAGGTTGGTAACCTCGAACGGTCCGGCGGGGACGTCGCCGGAATAGGTCCTGACATTCTGCGTATAGATCTCCAGCGTCGAGGGAACGGCCGCACTTCCTGCGAAAGCGGGCAGGGGTTCGGTCACCAGATCGGCGCGCAGCGCGAAATTGCGTTGGAACTGGATGCCGCCGAAATAGACCGGCCGCGTCCATGACAGGCCGCCGGTGGTCAGATCGCCGGCGCGATAAGTGACCAGATTTTTCGGATCCGAATAGCTCCAGGTGGTATTGAGGCGCGTCACGCCGTCGAGACTGCCGTTGGAATAGCCGGCGAGGAAAGATTGGCTGAGCGTGCCGTATGGGCTGAAAATGCGGGCATCAAATGAGCCGGATATCCCCTGGAAGATGTCTGTATCGCTTTTCAACAGACTGTTGGAGCTGGCAAAAAGCGAGTAGTTGAGCACAGCGCCGTAGCCCGATTGCGGTGTCGGGATCTTGCTCTCCTCCTGTTGCCTGACATTGATCACGTGGGGCGCACGTCCCTTGTCGGTCGCCTGGACATAGAGCCGCTGGGTTTGGTCATCGACCTGATATGACAGGCCGGGCAGGGCACCGAGTTCGATAAGCTTGTTTTCGTCGGCGTCTGCTGGGGGCTTTATGCCGACTTCGCGCAGTTCCTCGGCCGTTGCTGCGAGCGAACCATTCGGGCGCTGTTTGAAATTACCGATCATCTTCATCGAAACATTGTTGATGAATACTTCAAGGTAGACGTCACGCGTGCCGGCGGGCTGGTCGGCGGTTACAACAGCTGCCGGCAGATTTGGGACTTCCTGAGCACGCAGCACCGAAACCGAAAGAAGGATGCTTACAAGAACGGTGCCGGCCCTAACGCTTGGTAACGGCGATGTTCGCATTGAACGGCCCAAGATCGCTCTGGCCTTGCAAGGTGACAACGCTGGCGGATAAAGGCTTTGCGGTCGCGATGGGCCATTGCATCGTCGCGCCACTCAGGACGTAGCCGACTAGGCCGTTGCGGCTACCGATTTTTGCAGCTCCCTGTGCGAGTGTTACGTTCGACAGCCGGAAACGGCTACCGCCGTTATTCTTGCCTGTCAGAACCAGGCTGTTGCCTTGCTTGCTGACGTTCCACGAGACATCGGCCGGCTTCACATCGGCCTTCTTGAAGAAAATGGGGATAGAGTGGCGCATGATCAGCGTTACCGTTCCGGCACGAGCGCGCGCTGGATCCGGCAGTTCATCAACGATGACGCGATAGGTCTCCTCCGACCGCACCGGGGCTTTGCTGGTGCGAACCACCCGCACGACATATTGGCCGTTGGCGCTCATCTTGGCCGAAGGCGGGCTGGCAACAACGTCCCTTGTCGGCTCAAGCTTCTCTACGCCGCCCGTCTGGCTCCACTTGAAGATGCGCATCTGGACATTGATGGGATGGTCCCCGTCATTGGCGAGATTGAGGACTGCGGTACCGGCCGGCGCAATAAGCTCAAGACTGGTGGGCGCCACTCTTAATGACGCAGCGTTTACGCCATAGGTACTCAGTAGCAGAAACATAGTCGCAGCAATGCGTGGCAACCTGCGTTGCATGGTAGCCTCCTGGACCTATCGGTTTTTAGTAAGTGACGGTAATCGCCACTATGTCGGTGTAGACACCGGGAGCCGGTGTTGTCTGCGGAGGAACCCGCCCATAGACGGTAGCGTTCTTGACGCTGCCGTTACCGGTGTCCGATACCGTGTCTGTACCGATCGTCACACCCCATGGCTGCAGGTGCGCACTATCACGATAGAGACCATAATTTATCGTCGCCGACGCCGGACCCGTCATGACGCGGACGGCTGTCGTCGCGCCAGATCCTGAACCAGCGCTCAGGCCGATATTGTAGGTCTGCCCTGTTGTGCACTGGACGCCTATGGTGCTCGTCTGGTCGATATTGGTGGCGATGACGCCATTGGTGCCAAAATCGAGATCACTGGCGGTCTGGATCACGCATTGAGCCTGAATGGTGATGCGAACATTCATATTGCCGGTCGCAGTGGCGGCCATGGCGGATGGTTCTGCGATGATCATAGCGGCACCCAAAAGAACGGCGCCACGTAGTACTCTCAGCATTCGCAATCCCCCTAACCACATTCTCGAAAACATCAGAATATAAGAAACTAATCATATGTTATCGATTCTGGCAATGAGGTAGAAACCGAGTGTACGTGGTGAGGCAGTATCAAAGAGCCAAGGCGGCAGTATAGGCCAAATTTATTTAGCGCATACTTGTATATAAACGTTATTTTTGAGAAATATGGTTAACGTTATGTCGATTCATCAGTCTTGCGATTCAACAATTACAGCGGGAATACCTTTTTGACTTCTAGCGACCGCCGACTTTCAACAGTGATAATAAATAGAATGTGATTCCATTCGATCGCGACAAAGAGATTACGCTTTGGGCAGTATATGTCGCATATTCTCGGCGCCTTCATGGAATGAATGGGTAAACCGTAGATCTTCAGTTACTGGTCAGTCCCAACATTGCCGTATCCGATCTCTCGCGGCTGTCGCTGGAGCCGGAAAGCATCGCGTGGCTTACGGCGTCGATCATCGCATATTTCTCGGCTTGATAGTTCCAGTACTCCGATACGAACGTATGGGATAGCCAAAAGCCGCTCTTCCCGGGCGCACCTACCCAGCCAACGCTGCCGAATTCGGCTGCCCGCTTGAACAGCCGCTTCAGATGCGTTCTGGAAATCATGAATTGGCTCTGCATTACCTTCATCGACAGTGGGCCGATCAGTACTTTGTCGGCGGCAAAATCGATCGAGGTTATCCGTGAAATGAGGTAATCCATGACCGCACCGCCCGATGTCGCCCAATTGAACAGGCTGAACGTCACGCCAGGATTGCGAAGAATGTCGCTATCTATGATGCGCTTGGCGATGATGGGATGCATCTGCCAGATGACATCCGGATCTATGGCGACCTTGGCCATCCGGTTGCCGCCGTCGAGCGTGTCGAGCACGATGAGATGCGTGTGAAGCCAACGCGCCATATATTCACGGGTAAGCGCAGATGGCTCAAACAGCGTGATACGGCGGTCCGAGCTGCGCGGTACAGGCTGAATAAACTTGTAGGCCTGCATTTCCTTGAGGAAGGCAGCTGCCGTGTTGCGGCTGGCAAGGCCATGTTTCACCGCGAAGTCGATGAAGCGGCTACTATAAAGTCCGGGTATCGGCTCATCCGGATAGCCGAGAGACAGCGAGAAGCCGGCATGCGCAAGAAGCCATCGCTGTTGAGCCGCCATAATCGAGGCTATGCGAGGATTCTCGCTGTAAATAGCCATAAGCTCATGCGCACTATGCAGTATAGCCGAAAGAAAATGTTCGTTACGACCAAGCTCGTTTGCCGTTAATACCATGGGCGCCGCAGTTCATTGCCTTGAGGTTCATAAAGAAATCGTGGTCAGTCCCCAGCTCCAGCCACAGCATAATAAGATCACAAGATCATTTGCTTGTCTGCTGACACTCCCGATTAACTTTAAGGATAAAGCTTAATGATGCGATCCTGCATCAGGTGCTTGCTCGGAAGGCTCGGAGAAACCGGCCGATTCCCGAATTGTATCAATGACAATTTAGAAATTGCTTCCCGACGTGCTGCCGCGATTATCGCGCTGAAGCGAAGTGAAGGCATCCCCTGTAATGTTGACGATTTTTGGTTATCGCGGGTCCATTAATGTGCGCAAGGTTCTATGGCTTTGCGCTGAACTCGGTCTGAACTACAGCACCGAAGATTGGGGCGGCGGCACACGCCCGACATCGTCTCCGGAGTTTCTGCGCCTCAATCCGGCCGGTATGGTGCCCGTCATCGATGATGACGGTTTCATCCTTTGGGAATCGAACACGATACTGCGCTACCTTGCGGCGAGCCGCGGTCGTACGGATCTCTTGCCGGATGATCTGAAGCAGCGCGCCTCCATCGAGAAGTGGATGGACTGGCAGGTTTCCGATTTCAACAATAGTTGGCGCGTCGCCTTCCAGGCTTTGGTGCGCAAGAATCCGGCATATCAGGACAAGACCGCTATCGCTCAATCCCTGGACACATTTTCCGATCTGGTCGGCCGTGTCGCCGCGCAGATCGATCGGAGCGGTGGTTATGTCTGCGGCGGCAGTTTTACGCTTGCCGATATTCCCATAGGCCTCTCGATCCATCGCTGGCGAGCGCTGCCGGCGGCAAGGCCAGACCTGCCCATCATCGAGGATTACTACGAGCGGCTATGCTCGCGGGCGGGCTTCAGGGAATTCGGATTGAATGGCGGCCCATGAATCGTCTGCGTTGAACCGGTCAATCAGTCATTTCCATCAACATTTCTTTGCAAAAGGTCTGCAATTAGCCATGTTTCGGTAAAAGCCGCGCCACAGTTCTCCCCAAAATGGCCAGTTGAGATCTTGTCAAAAGGAGCGGTCGATGGATACGCAGCCTGTGGGATGGTGGAATGGCCAAAGCGAGGCGACCCGAAGGCTGGGCTCGGCGCTTGCGGTTTGCGGAACGGTGGTTGGTGCTCTCTATCTGATCGTTGAAACCGCCCCGACGGAGCGCGCCATGCGGTTCTTCGATGAGAGCGGTCGCATCGCAATCAGCAGCGCAAAATCCCTGCAGCATCCTGCGCCAAACGAGTTGCAGGTCGCGATCGATGCAAGCCCCGCGCGGCAATTGATGACTGTGCCGGTCCCGACCCCATCTCCATTGGCGTTGGTCAAAACTCCAGCGCCGGCGAAGCACATTGCCTCGCGTTCCGATACGGCCAAGGCCAAGGTCGCGGCTTCCGGCGATGTCGCGCGGTTCGACCGTTGCCTGCCGCAGTGTGAAACACGCGACCCCTTGATTGCCGGAGGTCCGGAATATGCCCAGGCCGAGCCGCCTTTGGTGGCCAACGAACCGCCTCCGGTTGCGGAGGAAAAAGTAGGTTTTCGCCCGCTGGCCGGCGCGCGCCACCTGTTAAGCCGAGCTGTGGATGCTCCTGTCATCATGCTTCGCCGCAGCCGACAGGCGCTTGACGATGTCGCGAACGCAGACTGGTAAATCGAGAACTTCGGAAACAGATATCAGCACCCGTTGCCGTATTTGAACGGCAACGGGTGCTTTTATTTCTGCCATAACCAGCCGTGTCCATGGGATGGCGATTACAGTCCACCAGCGCTCGCGGTGCTGCGCAGCAGCCGGCAAAGGCTGACAAGGCCAGAGTCAAAATTGCCAGAGGCCGTCACCTGACGACAGGCAATCAGCATGCGCTTCTGCTCGGCGCTCGACATTGTGTGGAAAGCGGTCAGGGTGCGGGTGCTTGAACCGGTACTTCCTGAGCCGAGCCCGAAGCCGCCCGTGCCGTTCGTTCCGCCAGTTGTCACTCCAGTACCACTGCCCGAACCAGTACCAGTGCCTGAACCAGTGCCTGTGCCAGTCCCTCCAGTACCGCTACCTGAGCCACCGACTCCCACACCGACCCCGACGCCAACTCCGGATCCGCCGAGCGAAACGCCAGCACCGGCATTGACGCCGCTGGACCCACCGACAGAGGCTCCGAGGCCTGCGTTGACACCGGCAGTATTGGCCGATGCGCCGACGCCGGCATTAATGCCGTTGGATCCGCCGACGGATGCACCGACACCCGCATTGACGCCACTTGTTCCGGATACCGAGGCACCCAAGCCGGCATTGACGCCATTCGCGCCGCCAACGGAAGCGCCAGCACCGACACCAAGCCCCTTGGAGCCTAGGCCGGCACCCAGGCCCGCATTGATTCCACCAATGGAGACGCCAAGACCCGCGCCGAGCCCACCACTGCTTCCGGACCGGCCGCCACCGTGATCCGTTCCGCCGCCGGGCTCTGCATAAGCAGTCGAAGTCAACAGAAGAAATGCGGATGCGACAATCGCTATCCGTGAAGATCCTACTCTCATGACTAAACTCCGTTTCAGTTTTGGCTGCTTGAATAGCCAGTTTCTGATATTCGGAGCGCGCGCGCCGTAGAGTTGGAATGAATGGACAAACTTATTGTTCTTTCCTCCCAAGACCAACCTGCAGTATAATCTAATTTAGTAATGCTGCAATAACATTTTACACGAATGCCTTGCACAATGACAACGCTACCAACCTCCAACCGGTAGAGATGCCTTATCTTGCAACAGGGCTATTATGCTTGAGTATTAAAAACGAAATCTATTCTGAAGGAGCGAGCGACTATGCGCGCTCCGCCCAGATCTTTGCCAATTCGACAAGCGTCTTGACCGACTTTTCCATATCCTGCCGACTAACCCATTCAAGCGGTGAGTGAAAGGCATGGCCGCCGGCGAAAAGATTGGCGCATGGAAGACCCATGAAGGAGAGTCTTGAACCGTCCGTACCGCCGCGAATACTGCCGCGCACCGGCGTCATGCCGGCGCGCCGGATTGCCTCTACGGCATAATCGGCGATCTGCGGATGGCGATCGAGGATCACCTTCATGTTGCGGTACTGATGCCTGACTGTGAATGTGTAGGAAGAGCCGGGATAAGCAGTCATGACGTCCTTGACGATCTGCTCCAGTATCGCCTCCTTGACGGCGAGCCCTGCGTCATCGAAGTCACGGATGATGAGGCCGAGCGAGGCCTTTTCCATTGAACCGCTGACACCGGTCGGATGAATGAAGCCATCTCGGCCAGCCGTCGTTTCGGGAGCCAGGTCCTTCGGCAACCTGTCGATGATCGCGCCGGCAATCTTGATGGCGTTTTCCATCTTTCCCAAGGCAAAGCCTGGATGGATGGCAACACCCTGGATCACGATTTCGACGCCATCCGCCGAAAAAGTCTCATCCTCGATATGCCCGGCAGTTTCGCCATCCACGGTATAAGCAAATTCCGCGCCGAGCTTTTTCAGATCCACCTTGTCGACGCCGCGGCCGATTTCCTCATCGGTCGTGAACAGGAGCTTGATCGTGCCGTGGCGGATGTCGGGATTGTCGACGAGATACTGAGCCGCCGTCACGATTTCGGCGAGGCCCGCCTTGTCGTCGGCACCCAGCAGCGTCGTGCCGTCCGAGGTGATGATGTCGTTGCCGAGCTGGTCGCGCAGGGCAGGGTGCTCATCGACGCGAATGATTTGTTGAGGGTCGCCCGTGAGCCTGATGTCGCCGCCGCCATAGTTTCGCAGGACCTGTGGCTTGACGTTCGTGCCCGTGAAATCTGGCGCGGTATCCATATGAGAGCAGAAGCAGATCACCGGAACCGGCTTGTCGACATTGGACGGAATGGTCGCGTAGACATAACCGTGCTCGTCCAGATGCGCATCCTTCAAGCCGATCGCCAGCAATTCTTCGACCAGAATCCGCCCGAGGTTCTTCTGCTTCTCCGTGGACGGCTGTGTGGTCGAAGACGCATCGGACTGCGTGTCCACGACGACGTAGCGAAGGAAACGATCGGTGACGGTATCGGTCATGGGGTTTGGCTCCGGTATGGTTTTGGCCTTGCGCTGACAGCTATAGCCGCCGAAGACGCAGGCGTGAATCCATTATTGTAAAAGAAAATCGACGATCCTGGGGACGATGCAGATATCCGCTGACGGCCACTGCGAAACAGCGACGCCGGCCAAATGAAAAGGCCGCCCCGTCTTGTAACGGGGCGGCCGTATATTCATCCGGGCTGTAAAACCTTACTCGGTCGCGGTCAGCGTTACCGAGGTGCCGGTCGCTGCGACGTTGAGGCCGAGCTGACCCGTCACGCTCACGGTCTGAAGCTGGATGGAACCAGCCGTGCCACCGACGAGGATGTTCGTGCCGACGCCGGCACCCACGGTCGCTTCAACGGTTGCACCTTGATAGAGGCCACTCAGAGAGCCGCGATGATAGCCGGCTGTCGGTGCGAAGACGAGCCAGACAAGCCGGCTGCGAGTCGTAAAGCCCAGATCGACGCCCATCTTCCTGATCGCGCCGGTGTAATGATCAACGCGTGCGCGTCCGACCGTCGAATGGAAGGTGCAATCCACTTCCTTGGCCGAGCCGAGGACATAGCCGACACCGCCACCGATTTCGCAATCGAGGTAGCCGATCTTGACGCCATTGCGCTGGTCGGTATCGTCCTCGCGGTAGGTCTGCAGGTCCGCCGCGCGTGCCACTGCCGTGCCGGCGACAATCAACGATGCGGCTGAAAACGCCAGTGTCAGAATTTTTCTCATCTGTTTTCTCCTTGTCAGAGTATTTATGGGTGGCGGGCACCCTCGGGTCGAGCCGATAGAATCAACCTCTACCTAACGCTTGTAATCGCAGAACGATCCCAAAAATAAGGCGGCTATCGTCATGATCCCTCAAACAATATAGGGAGCGGCGGCTGCAGTGGCAGCCCCTTGCCTTTCACGTTTTGCAACCGACTGAATCGCGCCGCGTCAAATCGGCCACGCAAGACAGACGAGTCCCTATTTTTCCTTGATCACGCTTCCTGCAGCAGCTTCTCTTTGGCTGTGAAAGCAAAAACGTCGACCGGTTCGCCAAGACCCTTGAGCGGGAAGGCGCCCAGGCTTTCCATATCGCGCTGGCAGCCAGCCATTTCGACGAAGGCCTTGGACAGCAACACCGGCCGTTTCACTTCCTTGGTCAGCGTTTCCAGGCGCGAAGCGATGTTCACGGCCGGACCGATGACGGTGAAGTCGAGACGGGTGCGCGAACCGATATTACCGTACATCACGTCACCGACATGAACGCCGACGCCATAGCGAAGCACTTCGCGACCGTTCTTGCGATTTTCCTCGTTTAATGCCGTGACCGCCGCCTGCGCCTCGCTGATGGAAAGGAGCAGATTGTGGCAGGCATCGGGGTTGCTAAGCGGAAAGATGGCGAGCAAGCCGTCGCCCATGAATTTCAGGATTTCGCCGCCATGCTTTTCGATGGGGTCGACCATCGCGTCGAAATAGCCGTTGAGCAACTCGATGACGTCGTCGCGCGGCCACATATCAGAGATGGTGGTAAAGTCGCGAAGATCGCAGATCAGGATGGCCGCGCCGACGGTGGCGCCGCTGCCACGCGTCGTTGCGCCGGCAAGGATCTGTTCGCTGGCATGCGGCCCGACATAGGTGCGCAATAGTGTGCGCGCCATGATGTTCTTCAACCTGATTTCGGTCACCATCGTCAGGGCCGGGAGCAAATCCTTCAGGACAGTGATGTGCGCTTCTGTAAAGCCGCCGGGCGCATCCGAGGAGAAGGTGACGATATGACGCTTGCCAAGCGTGTGGTAAATCGGCCAGGCGATGTAGTCGGTCAATCCTTCCGCATGCAGTTCCCTGTAGAGCGGATAGGCAAATTGCTCCCCATTTGGAACCTCGAGATTTTTCCGGACTTCGGTTGCGCCATTGAAGATTTCATTGATGGGGCTTGCCAGAAACTGCGGCGTCTTGTCGACGCCGTGGCTGAATGTGGCGATATCGCCTTCCTTCATGCCTGTCCGCCAGAGGATCCGCGCGCCGAGCCACTGCGGATGCAGCGTCCTGAAATGCATGCTCGATCGTGCAACGGGGATTCCGGCAGCCACGAGCTTCTCGCACAGCTCTACGAGAATATTGTCTATGAAACGCTGATCGCGAACATCATTCATCAGCCAATCGAGGATCTTGTTCTGTTTCGTCGGCCAGCAGCCATAATCGTCTTTTTCCAAGCTAGCCACTGCTTCACTAGAAGATTGCATTTCCTTTACCCCACAAATTTCTTCGCCTGCCATCGGCTGTCTTAACGCCCCGGTTCAAGGTGTGAACATACGCCCCTTGTGATTTGCCGGGAACGGCACTTGCCCCGATTTCGCAATTTTGTCAGCCGTGCGCTCGACTATGGCGCGAAAACGCTGAATCGGTCATATGCCTCATATGGTTCTGCAGCTTCCGCGCTGCAACGGTCTGTCGGAAAGGCAAAAAGCATTGAGAGCATATTTGGCAGGTCCGGAGGTTTTCCTCCCCAATGCGAGGGAAATGCTGGACTGCAAGATTGCCCTGGCGCGCAGCTATGGTTTCACTCCGGTGTCACCCGGCGATCTGACCATCCCGGAAACCGAAACGAGATACCAGCACGGCCTCGCCATCAGCGCCATCAACGAAAGCCTGATGTCGAGCGCCGATCTGATCATCGCCAATCTGACGCCGTTTCGCGGCATATCGGCCGATGTCGGCACGGTCTTCGAGCTTGGCTTCATGTGTGCCCGCGGCTGTCCAGCCTTTGCTTTCTCCAATTGCGCGGAAAACCATTTCGAGCGGGTGAGCAGTCTCCATGGCGGCGACGTGCAGCTCGGTCCCGATGGGCGCCACCGCGGACCGGATGGATTGTCGCTGGAAAATTTCGACATGATCGACAATCTGATGCTCGATGGAAGCATCGCGGCGCGCAACGGCACCATAATCACCCGCAAGGTGGCGCCGGATCAGTTGTTCCTCGACCTGACAGCGTTTGAAGAGTGCCTGAATCTGGCGGCGCAAAGACTGCTGAAGACGACCGCTCGAGCCTGAATCGAGCCTTTGGCCGATTTGCCTCGGATCCTGATAGGCTCAGGATGCAAGGCGCTCGGCACCCAGCGAAAGCGCCAGCGCCTCAAGTTCCTCATAAAGAGATTCCGCGAAGCTGCGCAGTACCGTCAGCTCGAAGTCTTCGGCGCCGGTGCGTGTCAGCTGTATTGAGATATGGCCGAAGAGGGTCATGGCCGCGTGTCCCTCAGGAAAAGCCGAAGCATGAAGATCGACGGCTGTGCCCCTGCTCAGCAATTCGGTGGCAAGGGGGCCTGAAACGCCGATCCGGATGCGGCCATGGCTCTGGTCGGAGACAAAGGCGCTGCCGACCAGAGCATTGGAAAGCTGGTTCACAATCGTATTGGGAAGCACGTCTTTACCGGCAATGAACCATTGCCGGTATCCGGCCGGCCGTACGGAACTTTCCTTGATGCCCACTGCGGAAAGATGCGCCTCAAGCCCGTCGGCCGTGAGCGCTCCCATTACATGCAGCATATGCCCCTCCGGCAAAGCTTCAAGCCGGATGCTCGGCCCATGCAGAGCGGCCTTGCCAGCGAGTACGGGTTTTCTTTCGAGGAGATCAGGCATGAAGCTTCTCGTTCTCAGGATCGATGAAGACCGGGCTGCAGAGCTGCCCTTCGGTGAATTCGTTTCGAAGGCCGTTCCAGACCAGGACTCTCTCGCCGATCCGCTCGGGTCCGTTCTTGACCAGTGCGAGGCCGATCGTATGGCCAAGGCTTGGTGAGAAGGCGCTGGAGGTCACATAACCCTGATCGTTTTCGAGCGTCGCTGCCGCGCCCTCCGCCAGAATATGGGCGCCAGTGCGGAAGCTTGTTGCCGGATCCAGCGGCTTGACGCCGACGAGGCGAGCACGGTCAGCGGCCTGAAGGCCCTCGCGCGCAAGCATCGCCTTGCCGATGAAATCGGCCTTTGTTGAGGAGACCATGCGGGCAAAGCCGAGATCGCCCGGCGTCACCGTGCCGTTGATCTCGGCATGAGTGACATGGCCCTTCTCGATCCGCATGACGCCGAGCGCTTCGGCGCCATAGGGGCAAATCCCATGCTTCTGTCCTGCGTGCATGATCGCATCGGCGACGGACTCACCGTATGCGGCGGGTACGCCGAGCTCATAGGCAAGTTCACCCGAAAACGAGATGCGAAACAGCCGTCCCTCGAGCTTGCCGCCGAACAGCGTCACCGTGCGTGCGCTCATGAAAGGGAAAGCGGCGTCCGAAAGGTCGTCATCGACGATCTCTGCCAGGATGGCGCGGGCTTCCGGCCCCGCGACCGCCATCTGTGCCCATTGATCGGTCGATGAGGCGAAATAGACCTCGAGCTCGGGCCAAAGCGTCTGGGCGCAGAATTCGAGGTGTGTCAGCACACCGGCGGCAAGCGCCGTCGTCGTGGTCATGAAGAAATGATCTTCGCTCAAGCGGCTGGTGGTGCCATCGTCATAGATCATGCCGTCTTCACGCAGCATGATGCCGTAACGCGCCTTGCCGACCGGAAGCTTGGCAAAACCGTTGCAGTAGATTCGGTCGAGGAAGGTCACCGCGTCCTTGCCGAAAATTTCGATCTTGCCGAGCGTCGAGACATCGCAGATGCCGGCATTCCTGCGGATGTTGAGAACTTCCCGATCGACGCTTTCGCGCCAGGTTTTTTCTCCTTCGCGCGGGAACCAGGAGGAGCGATACCAGAGCCCGGTTTCGACAAAGACCGCGCCATTCTTCTTCGCCCAGCCATGCAGCGGGGATTTGCGGGCTGGCTGGAAATGCTTGCCGCGCGACGAACCGGTGAGGGCGCCGAAGGAAACCGGCGTGTAGAAGGGCCGGAATGTTGTGGTGCCGACCTCCGCAGGCGAGACACCGCGCGCCTCGGCGAGAATGCCGATGGCGTTGATATTGGAGAGCTTGCCCTGATCGGTCGCCATGCCATTCGTCGTATAGCGCTTGGCAAGCTCGACATGACCGTAGCCTTCGCGCACGGCAAGACCGAGATCCTTGAGGTGAACGTCGTTCTGGTAATCGACGAAAGCCTTGCCCTTGCCTCCCTTGACGGACCAGAGCGGCGAGGCGGATGACTGGGTATCTTCTCCGGAAGCAAAGGCCGGCTCCGCCTTGGCAAAGCCGATCTCCTTGAGCGCTTCCACTGCCTTGCTCGCACCATCACCAAGGCACGCTTCCGTCGAGGCAAGACCGGCAGCAGAGCCCGCAACGAACAGCCCCTCCTGCCTTTCCGGCGCGAGGAAGGCTGCATGCCTGTCGGACCAGACGGGCTTTCCTCCGCGATGGCAGGCGAGGTGAATGATCGGGCTCCAGCCGCCTGACATGGCAAGCGCATCGGCCTCGATCTTTTGCGTGCCCGAAGCACTCGCGATGCTCACGCCGCGCACATGCTTGCCGCCATGCGCATCGACGATGCAAGCACCTGTCAACACTCGGGCCTTACCCGCCCACGCATCGCTTCCGCCGGAGCGGCTATCGATGATGGCGGCAACCTCGACGCCCGCAGCTTCGAGATCGGCGGCTGTCCGATAGCCGGATTGGTTGGTGGTGAACACAACGGTCCGCTTCCCGGGGGCGACAGCCTGACGGTTCAGATAGCTGCGCATGGCACCTGCCATCATGACGCCCGGAATATCGTTGCCGCCGAAGACGAGCGGCCGCTCTTCCGCACCAGTAGCGAGAATGGCTTGCCTTGCGATGATGCGCCAAAGACGCTCAACCGGCCGGCGTGTGTCGGGTGCCGCGACATGCTTCTGCACACGTTCCACGGCGCCGAAGACGTTGTCGTCGTACCAGCCGATAATAGTCGTGCGCGGCAGGCACTGGACGTTCGGCAGGCTTTCAAGTTCCTTAAGAATGTCACTGAGTGGCGACTCGCGTTCTGCAAGCAGACCACCACCAAAGACAAAACCCTCGTCGGCAAGCAGGACTCGTGCGCCTGCACGCCCCGCCGTCAATGCGGCGGCAAGCCCCGTCGGCCCTGCGCCGATGACGAGCAGATCGCAATGCGCCCAGCATTTTTCATAGGAGTCCGGATCGGATTCGTAGGATGCCTTGCCGAGACCGGCAGCCTTGCGGATGATCGGTTCGTAGACTTTCTCCCAGAAGCCGGCCGGCCACATGAAGGTCTTGTAGTAGAAGCCGGCGCTGAGGAAGGGGGAGAGCAGGCTGTTGACGGCGCCGACGTCGAAGCCGAGCGAAGGCCAGCGGTTCTGGCTGCGCGCGATCAGCCCGTCATAAAGCTCGATCATCGTGGCGCGACTGTTGGCTTCCGTTCGCCCGCCTGCGCCTGTTGTCACAAGGGCGTTGGGCTCGGCGGCTCCTGCCGTCAGGATGCCGCGTGGCCGATGATATTTGAAACTGCGCCCGACAAGTTGGATACCGTTGGCGAGCAAGGCAGAGGCAAGCGTATCGCCAGGGTGGCCCTGAAGATCGCGACCATCGAAACTGAAGCTGAGGGTCTTGGAACGATCGATCCGGCCACCGGAAGAAAGGCGAGAACTGGTCATCCCTGGCCTCCGAGCTTGGCAAGCGCTGCGTCGCTCACACCATGGACCTTGTGGGTGACCGTATCGCGCTCGACGACCAGCCAACGCCGGCAGCCGGAGGAATGGTGCCAATATTCCTTGTGTCGACCCCTCGGATTGTCGCGTAGATAGACATAATCATACCAGACGTCGGAACCGGCATCTGACGCGGGACGAACAAGGTTCGCGTCGCCCTTGATGGTGAATTCCTCTTTCGGGCGAAGACCGCAGTGAGGGCAGGAAATCAGGCTTGCCATGTCGTCATGTCCTCAATGCAGGTTCGGCTGCGCGCCGACACCTTTTTCATCGATCTGATAGCCGCGCCGGAAACGGTCGAGGCGCAGTTGCGTGGCCGTTTCGTGCGGCTCGTTGCGAGCGATCAGATGGGCGTAGCAATAGCCAGAGGCCGGTGTGGCCTTGAAGCCGCCATAGCACCAGCCGGCGTTCAGATAGAGATTGTCGATGTGGGTGCGATCGATAATCGGCGAGCCGTCCATGCTCATATCCATCACGCCGCCCCAGCTGCGCAGGTAGCGCACGCGGGTCAGCGACGGGATCAAGGCGACGCCAGCCTCGGCGACATGCTCGACGGTCGCGAGATTGCCGCGCTGCGCATAGGAATTATAGCCGTCGATATCGCCGCCGAAGACGAGGCCGCCCTTGTCCGACTGCGAAACGTAGAAATGCCCGGCACCGAAGGTAACGACGCAATCAATGAAAGGCTTCAAGCCTTCGGAAACGAAAGCCTGCAGCACATGGCTCTCGATCGGCAAACGTAGCCCGGCCATGTCGGCGACGACGGTGGAGTTGCCGGCTGCCGCAAGCGCCAGCTTGCCGCAGCCGATGAAGCCTTTTGTTGTCTCGACGCCGGTCACCCGGCCATTCTCGCTACGAATGCCTGTGACTTCGCAGCCGGTAATGATATCGACGCCGCGGCTGTCGGCGCCGCGCGCATAGCCCCAGGCAACTGCATCGTGACGCACCGTACCGCCGCGCGGCTGCAACAAGCCGCCCATGATGGGAAAGCGGGCATTATCGAAATCGAGGAAGGGCAGTTTCTGGCGAACCATTTCCCGGTCGAGAAATTCGGCATCGACGCCATGCAGACGCATGGCGTTGCCGCGCCTCGTATAAGCGTCCCGCTGTGCATCGGAGTGAAAGAGGTTGATCACGCCGCGCTGCGAGACCATGGCGTTGAAATTGAAGTCCTGCTCCAGCCCCTCCCAGAGCTTCATCGAGAGCTCGTAGAACGGGTTGTTGCCGGGCAGGAGGTAGTTGGACCGGATGATCGTCGTGTTGCGGCCGATATTGCCGGAGCCGAGATAGCCCTTTTCCAGAACGGCAACGTTAGTGATGCCGAAGGTCTTCGCAAGATAATACGCCGTCGCCAATCCATGGCCGCCGCCGCCAACGATGATGACATCGTAATGCGGCTTCGGCTCGGGTTGGCGCCAGGCAGGAGCCCAGCCGGCATTGCCGCGGAGACCGTTGAGGAGAATGGAGAGAGCGGAATAGCGCATGGATTCATCCAGATGGAATTGCGCTGATGATGACAGGGTAAGAAATGTCTACTTGCCTATTCAGGACATATTTAGATAGAAAAAGGACATGTCTTCGGTCGACGCCAAAAACCTCCAGCATATCGGCTTCATCCTGATCCCGGGATTCGCGCTGATGTCCTATGCTTCGGCGAGCGAGCCGCTGCGCGCCGCCAATCTGCTGGCCGGGCGTGAGATCTATCGACTGTCGAGCTTCTCGCCAGATGGTGCATCCGCCCTGTCCTCCGGCGGTGTACCCGTTCCAGCAGCGCCGCTTCCGGGGCGAGGTTCCGGCCTTGGCACGGTATTCGTGTGCGCAGGCGGATCGCCACGCGACTGGCACTATTCGGCGGTGCTGGCTTGCCTCAGGCAGTTGGCACGTGAGGGGGTGCGCATCGGCGGCATTTCAGGCGGCCCCTATATGCTTGCTGCCGCAGGTCTTTTGGACGACCGTGATTTCACCATCCATTGGGAACATGCACCGGCACTCCTCGAGTCGTTTCCAGCCCTTTCGCCACGCCAGGCCCGTTTCGTCGTCGACGGTAACCGCATCACCTGCGGCGGCGGCATCGCGCCGCTCGACATGATGCATGTGCTGATCTCCGAGCGGATGGGACCGGATTTCGCTCGCCGCGTCAGCGACTGGTATCTGCACACGGAAGTCGGCGAACCGACCGCCCCGCAACGCGGCTCGCTTGCCGAGCGCTACGGCGTCCACCATCCCGGCCTGCTGAGCGTGCTGGAGAAGATGGAGGAGACGATCGAGATGCCGCTCGATCGCACCGCCATGGCGCGGATCGCCGGCGTTACGCCGCGCCATCTCGACCGGCTGTTTGCCGCGCATCTCGGTTCGACATTCCTCGACCAATATCGCCGCATCCGGCTGCAGCATGCCCGGCGGCTCCTCGAACAGAGCCCGCTGTCGATTTCCGAAATCGCTGTTGCCACCGGCTTTTCCAGTGGCGCGCATTTCTCCCGCGCCTTTCGCAACCTTTACGGTATGGCGCCCAGCGAAACGCGAAGAGCGTAATTTTCGTCGCAGTTGAGAAAATTTCACCGTGAGGATAGAATGGCCATGACAATAAATGGCCGTAAGGATTTATGAATGAAGAGCAAGCCGGGGAAGACATTGATCGAAGAGCATCCGCATGGCGGACGGCCGGCTTTCTCCCAGGATCCGCACGCAGTGCGCGAGCCGAAAGAAAACAATCTCGAAATGGCGATCGGCCACGAGGTGCGCGCCTATCGCAAGAAGCTCGGCATCACGGTGACGGACCTTGCGGCGGCGACCGGAATTTCACTCGGGATGCTCTCGAAGATCGAAAACGGCAATATCTCGCCGTCCCTGACAACACTGCAATCGCTCTCCCGCGCGCTTGGCGTGCCGCTCACCGCCTTCTTCCGCCGCTATGAAGAGCCGCGCAACGCCGTTTTCGTCAAGGCTGGCCAGGGTGTGGAGCTCGAACGGCGTGGCACGCGCGCCGGCCATCAATATAATCTGCTCGGCCATATCGACAACAATTCCAGCGGCGTCATCGTCGAACCCTATCTGATCACGCTGACAGTCGATTCCGACGTCTTCCCGACCTTTCAGCATGAGGGGATGGAGTTTCTCTATATGATCGAGGGCGAAGTGGTCTATCGCCATGGCGACCAGCTTTTCCCCATGCAACCCGGCGACAGCCTGTTCTTCGATGCGGACGCGCCGCATGGCCCGGAAGTGCTGGTAAAACTGCCGGCAAAATACCTCTCGATCATCAGTTACCCACAACGCGGCAAGATCGACTGACTTGCCTTAAAAGAAAAAATTATTCTTTCCAGTTGAAATTCGAAAACGGACCTGATAGCCATTTTGCAGACGCGAAATGGAGGGTCTGATCATGTGCGGAATTGTGGGTCTCTTCCTGAAAGACAAAAGCCTTGAGCCAAAGCTCGGCGCGCTTCTTTCGTCCATGCTTGTCACGATGACGGACCGCGGTCCGGACAGCGCCGGCATCGCGATTTACGGTGGCGCTGATGGCAAAAATGCCAAGATCACTGTCCAGTCAGCCAATCCCAAAAAGGACTTTGACGGTCTTGAGCATGATTTGAGACGCGCGCTGGATGCGCCGGTTTCGGTCGAAGTCAAAAGCACGCATGCCGTCATCACGCTCGCCAGCGACAAGCTGGATGAGGGCAGGGCGGCGATTACGGCTCTACGTCCCGACGTTCGTGTCATGAGCAGCGGCGACGCCATCGAGATCTACAAGGAAACGGGCCTTCCGAAGGACGTCATCTCTCGTTTCGGCGTCACCTCCATGTCCGGAACGCATGGCATCGGCCACACCCGCATGGCAACGGAATCGGCCGTCACCACGCTCGGCGCCCATCCGTTCTCGACCGGCTCGGATCAATGCCTTGTCCACAACGGCTCCCTCTCGAACCACAACAATCTTCGTCGGGAACTCGTGCGGGAAGGCATGACCTTCGAAACGCAGAATGACTCAGAAGTCGCGGCCGCCTATCTGACGGCCGAAATGGCCAAGGGCAAGGACCTCGGCGAGGCTTTGACCGGCGCGCTCAGCGATCTCGATGGCTTCTTCACCTTCGTCGTCGGCACGAAGTCAGGCTTCGGCGTCGTTCGCGATCCCATCGCCTGCAAGCCAGCCGTCATGGCCGAAACCGATCAATATGTCGCTTTCGGTTCCGAGTACCGCGCGCTCGTCAGCCTGCCGGGTATCGAAGATGCCCGCATCTGGGAGCCGGAGCCGGCCACCGTCTATTTCTGGGATCACGAAAAGGCCGCCTAGTTCAGTCCTGGTGCTATCGAGAAAGTTCTTTCATGCCAGTTTTCGATCTATCCGTTACTTCGCTGCGCGAATTTAACAGCATACTTCACAGCCTCTCGGCCGGCGCCAATGATAACGCCTTCGAGGTCGTCAATCCGCGCGGCCATCATGCCGTTGCCGTCGGCATCGACACACCAGTCACCGTCGATATCAGAGGATCGGTCGGCTATTATTGTGCTGGCATGAACGACGGCGGCACGGTCACCGTGCATGGTTCGGCAGGACCGGGTGTCGCGGAAAACATGATGTCGGGCACCGTCGTCATCGAGGGTGATGCCAGCCAGTATGCCGGGGCAACCGGCCAGGGCGGCCTTCTGGTCATCAAAGGCAATGCGGCTTCGCGCTGCGGCATCTCGATGAAGGGTATCGATATCGTCGTGCATGGCAATATCGGCCACATGTCCGCCTTCATGGGGCAATCCGGCCATCTGGTGGTGCTCGGCGATGCCGGCGATGCCTTGGGCGACAGCCTCTATGAGGCAAAGCTCTTCGTCCGCGGCTCGGTGCAGAGCCTGGGTTCGGATTGCATCGAGAAAGAGATGCGGCCGGAGCATATCGCCAAGCTCTCCGAACTTCTCGAAAAGGCTGGCGTCAAGGATGTCAGGCCGGAAGAGTTCAAGCGTTATGGATCGGCGCGCAAGCTCTACAATTTCAATATCGACAATGCCGACGCGTACTGAGGCGAAAGGGACATCATGAGCTATCACAACCCGCTGACGCCGCCCCGCAAATCCGCAACCTTCGACGATCATACGCTGGCAGAAATCCGCCGGGCGGCAGCAACGGGGATCTATGATATCCGGGGTGCCGGCACCAAGCGCAAGGTCCCGCATTTTGACGACCTTCTCTTCCTCGGTGCATCGATCTCGCGTTATCCGCTCGAAGGCTATCGCGAGAAATGCGACACAACAGTCGTTCTCGGCAGCCGCTTTGCCAAGAAGCCCATCACGCTCAAGACCCCGATCACCATTGCCGGTATGAGCTTCGGCGCCCTATCGGGCAATGCCAAGGAAGCGCTCGGCCGCGGCGCCACGATTGCCGGCACATCCACCACGACCGGTGACGGCGGCATGACCAATGAGGAACGTGGTCACTCGCAGACCCTCGTCTATCAGTATCTTCCCTCGCGTTACGGCATGAACCCGAAGGATCTGCGCCGTGCGGATGCGATCGAAGTCGTCGTGGGGCAGGGCGCCAAACCGGGCGGCGGCGGCATGCTGCTCGGCCAGAAGATCTCCGATCGCGTCGCTCATATGCGCAATCTGCCGAAGGGTATCGATCAGCGCTCGGCCTGCCGTCATCCGGACTGGACCGGACCGGACGATCTTGAAATCAAGATCATGGAACTGCGCGAAATCACCGATTGGGAAAAGCCGATCTATGTGAAGGTCGGCGGCGCACGTCCCTATTACGATACGGCCCTTGCGGTAAAGGCCGGCGCGGATGTCGTCGTGCTCGACGGCATGCAGGGCGGCACGGCCGCAACCCAGGATGTCTTCATCGAAAATGTCGGCATGCCGACGCTTGCCTGCATTCGTCCCGCCGTTCAGGCGCTGCAGGATCTGGGCATGCATCGCAAGGTGCAATTGATCATCTCCGGCGGCATTCGTTCCGGCGCTGACGTTGCTAAGGCGCTGGCACTTGGTGCCGATGCCGTTGCCATCGGCACGGCGGCGCTTGTTGCGCTTGGCGACAATGATCCGCGCTGGGAGGAAGAGTATCAAAAGCTCGGCACGACGGCCGGCGCTTATGATGACTGGCACGAGGGCAAGGACCCCGCTGGCATCACCACGCAGGACCCGGAACTTGCCGCGCGGCTCGATCCGGTCGCTGCTGGCCGACGCCTCGCCAACTATCTTAAGGTGATGACGCTCGAAGCACAGACGATTGCGCGTGCTTGCGGCAAGAATCATCTGCATAATCTCGAACCGGAGGACCTGTGCGCGCTGACGATGGAGGCCGCGGCCATGGCGCAGATCCCGCTTGCCGGCACCAACTGGTATCCGGGCAAGGGAGGCTACTAATCAAGTGACTTTTCCGATCGGGCCGAAGAGCCCGGCGGCTGCATGCATACATCGAAGTGTCTCGAAGAAATCCAAAGGGGAACGAGAATGACACTGGATCTTGCTGCTTTTGCGAAAGACAAAGGCATCAAATATTTCATGATCAGCTACACCGATCTTTTTTCCGGTCAGCGCGCCAAGCTGGTGCCGGCCCAGGCGATTGCCGGAATGCAGGAGGATGGCGCGGGCTTTGCCGGTTTTGCCACCTGGCTCGACATGACGCCTGCCCATCCCGACCTCTTTGCCGTGCCGGACCCATCCTCTGTCATCCAGCTCCCATGGAAGAAAGAGGTTGCATGGGTTGCCGCCGATTTGATGATGGATGGCGAGATCGTCGCCCAGGCGCCTCGCAACGTGCTGAAGAAGCTCGTCAAGCAGGCCGAAGCGGAAGGCAAGCGGGTCAAGACCGGCGTCGAGGCCGAATTCTTCCTGATCACCGCCGATGGCGGCAAGATTTCGGATGAATACGACACTGCCGAAAAGCCCTGCTACGATCAGCAGGCCGTGATGCGCCGTTACGATGTCATCGCCGAGATCTGCGATTACATGCTTGAACTCGGCTGGGGCGCCTACCAGAACGACCACGAGGACGCCAACGGCCAGTTCGAAATGAACTGGGAGTTTGACGACGCCCTTCAGACGGCAGACAAGCATTCCTTCTTCAAGTTCATGGTCAAGTCCATTGCCGAAAAGCATGGCTTGCGCGCAACCTTCATGCCGAAACCCTTCAAGGGTCTGACGGGCAATGGTTGCCATTGCCATATCTCCGTCTGGAGCAATGACGGCAGGACCAATGTCTTTGCTGACAGGGAGGCCGAATTCGGTCTTTCGGCCGAAGGCAGGCACTTCCTCGGCGGCATCATGAAACATGCCTCATCGCTTGCGGCTATCACCAATCCGACTGTGAATTCCTACAAGCGCATCAATGCGCCGCGCACGACGTCGGGTGCCACCTGGTCGCCGAATACGGTAACCTGGACCGGCAACAACCGCACTCACATGGTGCGCGTGCCGGGTCCCGGTCGCTTCGAACTGCGCCTGCCTGATGGTGCGGTCAATCCCTATCTGCTCCAGGCGATCATCATCGCCGCTGGCCTCGACGGCTTGCGCAACAAGGCCGATCCCGGTCCGCATCATGATATCGACATGTATGCGCAAGGGCATCTGGTGAAGAATGCGCCGCGCCTGCCGCTCAACCTGCTTG
Source organism: Rhizobium sp. A22-96 (assembly GCF_053521805.1). Lineage (NCBI taxonomy): Bacteria > Pseudomonadati > Pseudomonadota > Alphaproteobacteria > Hyphomicrobiales > Rhizobiaceae > Rhizobium > Rhizobium sp. A22-96. The sequence goes on along the minus strand of NZ_JBNWDQ010000001.1, from coordinate 239,488 downwards.
ATGCGCTGAGAGCCTATGACGAGGACGAGGGCCTGAAGGAAGCCATCGGCTCGGAATTCTCCGCGGCCTACCTGAAACTCAAGCATCAGGAATGGAACGCCTACTGCTCGCATTTCACGCAGTGGGAGCGCGACAGCACGCTCGATATCTGAGCGCGGAGCGGACGATTGCCCGGATAAGTGCGTGTGCCGGAGTTTTATGCTCCGGCGCGGCGCAGCTTTGGCCTAAGACGGCGGAGGAAGATCATCATGAAGAGCTATGTACTGACAGTTGCGTGCAAGTCGACACGCGGGATCGTGGCGGCGATTTCGAACTATCTGGCCGACCAGGGCTGCAACATCGTCGATTCCAGCCAGTTCGACGACCTCGACACCGGCATGTTCTTCATGCGCGTCTCCTTCATCTCCGAGGAAGGGGTCGGCGAGACGGCGCTGGCCGAAGGCTTCAGGCCGATCGCCACCAAGTTCGACATGGCTTCAGAGTTCCACGACGCCAAGAAGCGCATGAAGGTGCTGCTGATGGTCTCGCGCTTCGGCCATTGCCTGAACGACCTGCTCTATCGCTGGAAGATCGGCGCGCTGCCGATCGACATCGTCGGCGTCATCTCCAACCATTTCGAATATCAGAAGGTCGTGGTCAATCACGACATCCCCTTCCACCATATTCCGGTGACCAAGGCCAACAAGCCGGAGGCGGAAGCCCGGATCATGGATGTTGTCGAGCAGACCGGCACGGAACTGATCGTGCTTGCCCGCTACATGCAGATCCTGTCGGATTCGATGTGCCAGAAGATGTCTGGCCGCATCATCAACATCCACCATTCCTTCCTGCCGTCCTTCAAGGGCGCAAATCCTTACAAGCAGGCCTATGAGCGCGGCGTGAAGCTGATCGGGGCGACGGCGCATTATGTCACCGCCGATCTCGACGAGGGTCCGATCATCGAGCAGGACACGGCGCGCATCACGCATGCGCAGTCGGCCGACGATTACGTCTCGATCGGCCGCGATGTCGAGAGCCAGGTTCTCGCCCGTGCCATCCATGCGCATATCCATCACCGCAATTTCATCAACGGCAACCGCACCGTCGTCTTCCCGGCGAGCCCGGGCTCCTACGCGTCCGAGCGGATGGGCTGAGCCATGGCTGTCGCGACAGTGATCGACGGCAAGGTTGCAGCGGCTTCGGTGATCGAGGCTGTGAAGGTGGCGGCGGCAGGGCTTGAGACGGAGACCGGCGTGAAGACCGGACTTGCGGTCGTGATCGTCGGCGACGATCCGGCCAGCCACGCCTATGTGAACTCCAAGAGCAAGATGGCCAAGGAATGCGGCTTCAAGTCGATCCAGCACACGCTGCCCGCTGAGACGACGCAAGACGCGCTCGCAAGCCTCGTGGCATCGCTGAACGAAGATCCCTCCATCCACGGCATTCTGGTGCAGCTGCCGTTGCCGAAGCATCTGGATTCCGATCCGATCATCCAGTCGATCCGGCCGGACAAGGATGTCGATGGTCTGCATGTGGTCAATGCCGGCAAGCTGGCAACCGGCGATCTTGAAACCGGCTTGATCTCCTGCACGCCGGCCGGCGCCATGCTTCTGGTGCGCCGTATTCATGGCGACGACCTGTCGGGGCTGAACGCCGTGGTCATCGGCCGCTCCAACCTGTTCGGCAAGCCGATGGCGCAATTGCTGCTCAATGCCAATGCGACTGTGACGACGGCGCATTCGAGGACGAAGGATCTGGCCTCGGTCTCGCGCGGCGCCGATATTCTGGTTGCCGCCGTCGGCCGCCCGGAGATGGTCAAGGCCGACTGGATCAAGCCAGGCGCAACGGTCATCGATGTCGGCATCAACCGCATTGCGGCACCGGAGCGGGGCGAGGGCAAGAGCCGTCTGGTGGGCGATGTTGCCTATGCGGAAGCGTCCGATGTCGCCGCTGCCATCACGCCGGTTCCCGGCGGTGTCGGGCCGATGACGATTGCCATGCTGATGGCCAATACCGTCATTGCAGCTCATCGCACCGCCGGTCGGAAGCCGCCGAAGTTTTGAACAAAATGCCGTCCGGGCGATGACAAAAAACCACTCGGATCGGCTTGCCAAGGCATGAAAGACGACTATAGTCAGGAAATAATTATTCCATAGAAGAAAATGAGGGAACGAAATGGCATTATCATGGCGTTTCTCCGCCTTGGCGGACCGGCACCGTGCTCTCGGATCAAAACTCGAAGACTGGAGCGGCATGGGAACCGCCTGGACCTACGAGAAGGACATGTCGGACGAACATGTCGCGATCCGCACCAAGGCCGGGCTGATGGACGTTTCCGGCCTCAAGAAGGTGCATCTGGTCGGCCCGCACTCCATCGCCGTGCTCGACCATATCACCACCCGTGACATGTCGAAGATCTATCCCGGCCGCTCGGTCTACGCCGCGATGCTGAATGATCGCGGCTACTTCACCGACGACTGCATCGTCTACCGTACCGGCCCGAATTCCTGGATGCTGGTGCATGGTTCTGGCTCCGGCCACGAGGAACTCGTCAAGCAGGCAGCCGGCCGCAACTGCGCCGTCCTATTCGACGACGATCTGCACGACCTCTCATTGCAAGGCCCGGTCGCCGTCGATTATCTCGCCAAATACGTGCCTGGGATCCGCGATCTCAAATATTTCCATCACATGCAGACGACGCTATTCGGCGCCCCTGTGATGATCTCGCGCACCGGCTATACCGGTGAGCGCGGCTATGAAATCTTCGTACGCGGCCAGGATGCCGCGATGGTCTGGGATCGCATCGTCGCTGAGGGCAAGGAGATGGGGATCATTCCCTGCTGCTTCAGCGTCCTCGACATGCTGCGCGTCGAAAGCTATCTGCTCTTCTACCCCTATGATAACTCGCAGATGTATCCTTTCGCCGATCAGCCACCCGGCGACAGCCTCTGGGAACTCGGCCTCGACTTTACAGTCAGCCCCGGCAAGACCGGCTTCCGCGGTGCCGAGGAACATGCCCGCCTCAAGGGCAAGGAGCGTTTCAAGATTTTCGGCATGCTGATCGATGCCGACGGCCCGGCCGATCTCGGCGACGAAGTCTTTGCCGATGGCAAGAAGGTCGGCGTCATCACCTGCCCCTGCTATTCTGCGCTGACGAAGAAATCGATGGCGATCGCTCGTCTCGATGTCGACAAGGCAGTGCAAGGCACCAAGCTTGAGGTGCGTGGCAAGAGCTTGAAGGCAAGCGCCATCGCGCATACGCTGCCATTCGACGATCCGGAGAAGAAGAAGAGGACGGCCATCGGCTAAGGAGGCGCTCATGCTTGTCGAAGGCATCAAGAGCCGACCGGTTTACCGTGGTCTCGCAATCCAGCCGCATGCTCGTCGGCACCTCTTCGTTCTCGAAGGGGAGGGCGCCAACGCCCTTCTCGATCACGAGCCCGCGCTTGACGACACGATCCTGTCGCGCAGCGAAATCCTCTATGTCGCGCGCGGCTCACAGGGCAAGGGTCATGACGACACCCTGCGCGGGCTCGGCGCCGACATGTTCTTCACCGCGCCGACCATTGCAACGCTGCTCTTTCGTCTGAAAGGGTCGCTTGCATCAGCCCATATGGGGACGCGTCTTTATATTGCCGGCACGGAAGGCTTCATCGGCCAGGCGATGATGGTGGCGCTCGACTACGGCATGGACCACGCCTCGATCATCTCGGAGCATCGCGGCTCGCTGGCGCGCCGCGTCCAATGCGTCCACTGCAAGGGCATCACCGAGGATGTCACCCATAGTCCGTTCAGCTGCAGCCATTGCGGGCTTCCGCTTCTGGTGCGCGATCACTATTCGCGCCGCCTCGGCGCTTTCCAGGGCGTCAATATCGACGCGGAAGAGCCCGGCAGCGCGCCCGATCCAGAGGAGTTGTTCCTATGAGCGGTGGTACGGAAATCCCGGTCCGCGTTGCGAAGGTCACTCCCATTGCCGAGCGCATCAAACGCTTCCGCTTCGAGCGTCTCGACGGCAAGCCGATGCCTTATTTCTCCGGCGGCGCCCATGTGATCGTTTCGATGAATGACGAAGGGCATATGCGCCGCAATGCCTATTCGCTGATGTCGCCGCCGCATGATTGCTCGGCCTATGAGATCAGCGTGCTGCGCGTCGAGGATTCGCGTGGCGGTTCGGCCTTTATGCATGAGAAAGTGCGCGAAGGTGACCAACTCAAAGTCAGCTATCCCGTCAATCTCTTTCAGCCGGATTGGCGCGGCCGCAAGCACCTACTCATCGCCGGCGGCATCGGCATCACGCCCTTCATTGCAATGATGCAGCAGTTTACCCGCGAGGGCGCCAATTTCGAGCTGCATTATGCCGTACGCTCGCTGGATCGCGGCGCTTATTGCCGCGAGCTGGTCGAGCAATACGGGGCGCAGCGGGTGAAGATCTATTGCGATGCCGACCGTAATTTCATCCCCGTCGCCCGCCTTCTCGAAAGCCAACCGCTCGGCACGCATCTCTATGTCTGCGGCCCGTCGGGCATGATCGACGGTGTGCTGAAAACGGGCATCGAGGCCGGTTGGCCAGAGCAGAACCTGCACTCCGAGCGCTTTCTATCCTCGCAGCCGGGCAAGCCTTTCTCGATCGAGCTGACACGCTCCGGCAAGACTGTGCATGTCGGCCATCACGAGAGCATGCTGGAGGCGATCGAAGCCGCCGGCGTCGACGCGCCATTTCTCTGTCGCGGCGGCGCCTGCGGACAATGCGAGACTAGCGTTGCCGCCTGCGACGGCAAGCTTCTGCACAATGACGTCTATCTGACCGACGAAGAAAAGGCTTCCGGCCGAAAGGTGATGATCTGCGTTTCCCGTTTCGAGGGAAGCGCACTGCATCTCGACCTTTAGGCATCCCGCCGATACCCAGGAGAACGGACATGGCAATCGCTTTCAAGCACGAAACGTTCCGGGACGATTTCAGCTATCGCAACAGTCCGGAAAACATCCGGCGCTTTCCGTTCCCCTTCGATCGAGACGAATACATGTATTCCGTCAATATGGAACCGCATGTGAAGGGGCAGAAGAACACCGTCTACGAAAGCCTGATCGACGTCGACGAGCATTATGTCGCCGAGATGCGCGACCGGGCGCTGGTATTAAAGGAAGATCCGCTGCGCTATCAGGCGCTGCCGCACATGATGTCCGCGCAATGGGATACGCTGGAATTGCTGATGGAAGAGCAGGCAGCCGGCTATCCCGAGCACTTCACGCTCACCAAGAACGGCGATCAATGGCGCTGGATCAACCGGCCGCTCGGTATCGATGACACCTTTACCTTCGGCGATGCATCGACGCTGCCCTATGAACCCTTCGAATACATCACCCGCCAGGCGCAGGGCGATTTTTGCATCGTAGACCAGCGCGACGGCAATCTCTGGATGGATGCCGGCATGGTGACGACCCAGGCCGATTGGTCGCTCGACTTCGACATCGGCATGAATTTCATGGAATGGCACGGCCCGGTGCCGCTCGCACACCAGATCGGCGTCTTCGACCGTGCGTTGAAGTTCCTGTTGAACCTGCAGCAGGGCAAGCCGACGCGCCGCTTCAACTGGACGATGACGATCAATCCACGTCTCGACACCAGCCCTGAGAACTATCCGAAGTGGGGTCCCGACCGCACCACGGTGACGCCTGACAATGTCGGCGAGAAGGTGCATTTGCGCGTGGAATTGCAGAGCCTGTGGCGCCTGCCGCGCTCGAACGCCATCCTCTTCGTTATCCGCTGCTATCTGATGAACATGGACGAGCTGGTGACCGTGCCGAAATGGGCGCGCCGCTTTCCGCGCGTGCTGCGCACCCTGCCGCCGGAGCTCATTGACTATAAGGGCCTGACGCGTTTCCGCGAGATGACGATCGACTGGCTTTCAAAATATGATGACGGGGCAGCAACCAGCGCCGGCACCTTCCCGGATTGACGCCAACGACGCGCCAAGACGACCGCATGCGATAAGAATTTCGATACAATCGAGAAGGGGAATGCTTCATGACAAGAGTTGCCGTTATCGGTGCCGGGCCCTCGGGACTGGCTCAGTTGCGGGCCTTCCAATCGGCAGCGCAGAAGGGCGCCGAGATTCCGGAAGTGGTCTGCTACGAGAAGCAGTCCGATTGGGGCGGGCTTTGGAACTACACCTGGCGCACCGGCCTCGACGAATATGGCGAGCCTGTCCACGGCAGCATGTATCGATACCTCTGGTCGAACGGACCGAAAGAATGCCTTGAATTTGCTGACTATTCATTCGAGGAGCATTTTGGCAAGCCGATCGCATCCTATCCGCCACGCGCCGTGCTTTGGGATTATATCAAGGGTCGTGTCGACAAGGCTGATGTGCGCAAGTGGGTTCGTTTCAGCACGCCGGTGCGCATGGTGCGCTTCGACGAGGAAACGAAGAAATTCACCGTGACGGCGCATGACCGCGCCCAGGACCGCATGTATGATGAGGAGTTCGACTATGTCGTGGTCGCCAGCGGCCACTTCTCGACGCCGAACGTTCCCTATTTCGAAGGGGTGAAAACCTTCAATGGCCGCGTCCTGCACGCCCATGATTTCCGCGACGCACTGGAATTCAAGGGTAAGGACGTCTTGCTCGTCGGCCGCAGCTATTCGGCCGAAGATATCGGTTCGCAATGCTGGAAGTACGGCGCGAAATCGGTGACGACCAGCTATCGCTCCAAGCCAATGGGCTTCAAATGGCCATCGAATTTCGAAGAGCGGCCGCTGCTCACCCGGCTGGAAAACAAGACAGCGCACTTCCTCGACGGCTCATCCAAGGAAGTCGATGCGCTGATCCTCTGCACCGGCTACCAGCATCATTTTCCATTCCTGCCGGACGAGCTTCGGCTGAAAACCGCAAACCGGCTGTGGGCCGATCATCTCTACAAGGGCGTAGTCTTCGACGGCAATCCGCAGCTCTTCTACATCGGCATGCAGGACCAGTTCTACACCTTCAACATGTTCGACGTGCAAGCCTGGTGGGCACGCGATGTCATGATGGGCCGCATCAAGCTGCCGCCGGAAGAGGAGTTGCAGGCCAACTTCGACAAGTGGCGCGCCCGCGAGGAAACGCTTGAAGATGCCGAGCAGATGATCTGGTACCAGGGCGACTATGTGAAGGAACTGCTCGCCGAGACCGACTATCCAAGCTTCGATATCGAAGGCACGAACAAGACCTTCATGGAATGGGAGCACCACAAAGCCGAGAACATCATGGGCTTCCGTGACCATGCCTATCGCTCTCTGATGACCGGTAATATGTCGCCGAAACATCATACGCCATGGGTCGAAGCGCTTGATGACTCGATGGAAGAATATCTGCGCAACTGATGTGGCGCACATTTTTGCGTAAGCCGGCAGGGGAGGCTGAAGCCGATCCCTGCCGGCTCTGTTTGAGTTGAGACGAAGCAATTTGATCAGCAACTTTTTCTTCGGATACCGCCTTCATGGATTTTCAAAGCAGCGTACTGAGCCGCATGAGCGGCTTTCTCTATCGTTGTCGTGCTGACGAGAATTATACGATGCTAGAGATGACCGACGGCGTCGAACGCATCTTCGGTTATCCTGTCGATGAGATCGTCGGCAATCGCACGCGCACCTTCACCTCCATTATGTTCGAGGAGGATGTTCCACTCATGGACGAGGTTGTCGGCAGGGCGCTGGAGAGCCGTACCGACTGGACGATGGAATATCGCATCCGCCATCGCGACGGCCATCTCGTCTGGGTGACGGAGACGGGCGGCGGCGTCTGGGACGAGACAGGAGAATTGCTCTATCTCGAGGGCAGCATCATCAACATCGAGTCGCTCTACCAGCGCATCGACGAACAGACCTCGGGCATGCGGGTCACGGCCTCCAAGACCAACGAAATCCTGCAGTCGCTGCGTTACCTGAAACTGCTCGCAGTCAATGCCGGCATCGAGGCCGCAAGAGCCGGAACAGCAGGGTCGGGCTTTGCAGTGCTGGCGGCAGAAATGCGCACGCTTGCCAATTCTTCCGAAGAGGCGGCACGGGCGATCTCCAATGCGCAGCGCAAGGCAGATTAGGCGGTTCTTCCGCAATTTCGGTGCAACTCAACTTCCAATAATGCATGAGTAAAGGAGTCTGGTCGCAGCTCCCCGGCAGAGCCGGGTTGCTTTGCGATAACCTTCAAGGAGGACGGGCGGAGGTGGCTCATGGTTCGAAAATCACGGCCACGCCCAGTCGACGCGGTCGGACGCTACTTATGATGACCTGAAACACCTGGCATGCTCTTCGCCTGCTCCAGACCCGCCTGCTGGGGAGTAAGTTCGTCCGCCAACGCGACCCATAGGCACTGCAGGGTTCCACTGCCATTCAGGTTCTGAATGTAGGTTGCATTGCCATTGGCGGCATAGGAATTTGTATGTCCTGTTTGAAGATGGACATTTTGCCAATTGTTGACGTTGACTATCGTCAGATTGTACGTCGATGCATTTGGACCACGGTTATAGACGTGCAAAATTCCGGGTACTCTCCCCAGCGAATATATATGCCCATCTGGTGGTATATTGACGACTGCCATTTTCAGCTCCTCCTGTTGAATATCGTATCCATGTCCTGCGCGAAGGAGCCCAGTGTCCTCCTCGCCTGAAGACAGCCGCATAATGAAGGTCGCTGCCTCAACGATATGTGCGGAACCTCACAGACAGAACGGAATATCACTGCGCGAAAACTGCGACATGCGGCGCGATAAGCTTATTTGCGCTGGGAGTCGCTTACCGTCCGTCGCCGTCGGTGAATGGGACGACAACACCTGGAGTGGGCGGCGTATGAGATCACACTCGCCCGCTAGCGATATGATGTCGAGCCAGATAATTGGCCACTAGCGTTGCCCTTAAGGTGCGAGAGCCGGAAAGACTCTAGGAGCGAGGCCGCGTCTTCTGCGGATCGTAGTGAGACAGCGGCACTATTACGGCCGGAAGCCGCTTCTGATGGCCGTCGAGCTTACCGATCTCGACTTTGGTGCCGACACCGGCATGCAGGACATCGACACGGGCAAGCGCAATCGTCTTGCCGAGGATCGGCGATCGGGTCGCGCTGGTGATCACGCCGACCTGGGCGCGGCCGATATGGATGCAGTCGCCATGCCCCACCGCTTCATTGGCCTCGATATCGAGCCCGACCATCAGATGACGCGGGTTTTCCTTTCGTCGGATCAGCGCCTCACGGCCGATGAAATCATCCTGCTTGGACTTCAACGGCACGGTGAAGCCGATACCGGCCTCGAAAGGATCGGTCTGATCGGTGAATTCATGATGGGCGAAGATCAGGCCCGCCTCGATTCGCACCATGTCGAGCGCCTCCAGACCCATGGGCTTCAAGCCATAGGGCTCGCCGGCTTTCCAGACGGCATCAAAGACGGTTGCTGCATCCTTCGGGTGACAGAAGATTTCATAGCCGAGTTCGCCGGTATAGCCGGTACGGGAGACAACGACTGGTGCGCCTTCGAAATGGCCGATGCGGCCCACTGCAAAACGGAACCATTCGAGTTCGCCGATGGTCGGCTGGCGCGGCGCCGTCCAGATGATCTCCTTCAGAATATCGCGGCTTTTCGGACCTTGCAGCGCGATATTGTGCATCTGATCCGTGGACGAGCGGACCCAGGCTTTGAAGCCTTTCTTCTCCGCCTGCTCGCGCAACCAGATACCGCTGTAGTCATCGCCGCCGATCCAGCGGAAATTCTTGTCGCCGAGGCGGAAGAGCGTCCCATCGTCGATCATGCCGCCATTTTCGTAGCACATGGCGGAATAGACGACCTGGCCGGTCGACAGCTTGCGGACATCGCGGGTCAGGCAATATTGCAGCAGCTCTTCCGCATCCGGTCCCGTCACCTCGAATTTGCGCAGCGGCGAGAGGTCGATGACCACGGCCCTTTCGCGGCAGGCCCAATATTCCTCGACCGGTCCCTCCGAAGAGAAGCGGTTCGGCAGCCAGAAGCCGCGATATTCGGTGTAGTCCCGCGTCAATGCGGAGAGGCGGGGGTGGAATGCGGTTTCCCGCGTGAGTTCGGCGTCAGCGTCAGGGGTCATGCGATAGGCTACCGCTCTTGTGAATTTCTCTTTGCCGGAAAAGGTGCGGACATGAATGTCGGTCGGGTCCCAGCCATTGGCCGCGTCGATATCGTCGGGACAAGATGAGGAGACGCAGACAAGATCGGTCAACGCCCGCATCAGCACATAGTCACCCGGCCGCGACCAGGGTTCGTCGAGATAGAGCTGATTATTGTGGTCGATATTGGTGTTGTAGAAGTAGTTCAGCGCTTCCCAGCCCTTGCGCGCGGGGACGCCGTAGGGTGCGAGCGCCGCATTGAAATTGTCCGTGCAATTCACATGGCCCGGATAGCCCATATCGTCGTAATAGCGCGAATTGCAGGCCGTGGCGAAAGCGTCGTGGCGGCCGACCGTGTCCTGGACGATTTCCACCAGCGGCTCGAAATCCCGATCGAAGGCCTTGGAGGGCAGGCCGGGTGTCGGATAGCTGCGGCTGAGCAGGGTGCGCGTGACGGTGGAATCAAGCGCGAGATCGAGCCCCTTGTCCACCTTGCGGGCAGAGAATGCCTGAAAGTCGGTGCATTGCCGGCCGTAGACATCGATGATCTGGATGAATTCGCCGGCACGCACGAAATAGGCCGAGGCCGTGGCCGCCTTGATGCGGATATCCTCGATGGGGTCGGCTAGCGGTTCGGGCAGGGCGGAAGCATAGTCGCGGATGATCGCGGTGCGGCGTATCCGGACTTCTATCGGTGTCGCCGTATCCTGTGCTTCCGGCGACATGGCCGCGCCCGGAGCGCAGGCAATCAACAGGCCCTTGAGAGCAATGGTGAATTCAGCCGCGCTGCCGGGCGATGAAGTTTCGCCGAAGATTCTGAGAGCGCCGGCCGAGGCGAGATCGGCGCCGCGTCGTTGCAGCGCGGTGCGCACACGCGACGCGCTCTCCTCATCGGAGGACAGAATGGACTTCAGTCCTTCCGCGGTACAAGTGAAGGCGGTTCCCAATCCGGCGGATTGAAACCGGCCTTTCTCATCGAGAAAGGAGAGTTCGCAAGCCTGGCCGCCTTCGCTGTCAGTGAGCGTGACCTTGTCACCCGCCTCGACACGCAAAACGAGCGTTCCGCCGCCCTTGCAGCGATAGCGTTCCGTATCGTGCGGCAATGTAGGGATGCCCGGATAACGGACAATACTCGCCGAAACAGGCCGCACTCCGGCGATCGACGGATGGAGTTCTCGCATATGGCCCTCTCGGGAAAACGAGGTGCGTCAAGGCACCGGATTCATGCTGACAAAATGCCGTGGGAAAGTAAAGTGATGTTGACTAAAAAGAAAATATCTTCACTATGCATAAAGGGCTTGCCACTGGAAATCCGCGCATAGACGCGGCTCGCGAAAACCTCCAGCAAGCCTGAAATGCCATGGGAGGCACGTTCAGGGAGACGTACGAGAGATACGTCCGGAACAAAGATGGGGAATTTCACCAATGACAGATGTTGTGGAGGCCGGCGTTTCCGCCGGCACGGAAGGTAAGCTTATACGCGCGCTCGATTGGAAGGGCGCGTTCTGGGTGGCTGCGGGCGTGCCGCCGCTTGTTCTATTCTCCATCGGCGGTATCGCCGGTACGACAGGCAAGCTCGCCTTCGTCGTCTGGATCATCTCGATGATCATGGGGTTTCTGCAGTCGTTCACCTACGCTGAAATCGCCGGCATGTTTGCCAACAAGTCGGGCGGCGCCTCGGTTTACGGTGCGACCGCCTGGTTACGCTATTCGAAGTTCATCGCGCCGCTTTCGGTCTGGTGCAACTGGTTTGCCTGGTCGCCGGTGCTATCGCTCGGCTGCGCCATCGCTGCCGGCTATATCCTTAATGCCTTCTACCCGATTCCCGCCGCGGATTCGCAGGCCGTGCTCAGCTGGATCAGCGCGCATGCAACGTCCATTGCGGCCGATAGCCCCCGGGTTGCCGAATATATCGCGGCTCACGCCGGCACATCGCCGCAAGATGCCGTGACCGCATTGCTCAGTGCCGATGGCGTGGCGGCACTAACACCCGCTATCCGCAACTGGTCCGTCATCAGCTTCACCATTCCCTTCCTCGCGACCGCCAACATCAATGCCACCTTCTTCATCGGCGGTATCCTGATGCTGATCATCTTCGCGATCCAGCATCGCGGTATCTCCGAGACGGCGAGCGTGCAGAAATGGCTGGCGATTATCGTTCTCGTGCCGTTGCTCATCATCGGTCTCTATCCGATCGTCAGCGGCCAGATCATCGCCTCCAACGTTACCGGCCTTGTACCGCCCACCGCGGCCTATGCAGGAACGGATGGCACCTGGAGCAATGGTGGCTGGACGCTCTTCCTCGGCGGCCTCTATATCGCGGCATGGTCGACCTACGGCTTCGAAACCGCAGTTTGCTATACCCGTGAGCTCAAAAATCCGAAGACGGATACGTTCAAGGCGATCTTCTATTCCGGCCTTGCCTGCTGCGTCTTCTTCTTCCTCGTGCCCTTCGCGTTCCAGGGCGTGCTTGGACATGCCGGCATGCTGGCACCCGGCATTGTCGACGGCACCGGAGTCGCAGAAGCGCTGGGAGGCCTGATCGGTGCCGGCCGCATCGTCACACAGTTGCTCGTCATATTGATGATCATGGCGCTATTCCTTGCGATCATGACCGCCATGGCCGGCTCTTCGCGCACCCTCTACCAGGGCTCGAAGGACGGCTGGCTGCCAAAATATCTCGACCATGTGAACGAGAACGGCGCGCCCACCAGGGCGATGTGGACGGACTTCGCCTTCAACCTCTGCCTGCTCGCAATCGCTTCGGACACCAGCGGCTATTTCTTCGTACTCGCCGTTTCCAATGTCGGATACATCATCTTCAACTTCCTGAACCTCAATTCGGGATGGATCCACCGCATGGATTCCGGTCATGTCGAGCGCCCCTGGAAAGCGCCCACCTGGCTCATCGGCCTCAACACCATCCTCGCCTTCGTCAATGCGCTTTTCCTCGGTGCCGGTGCCAAGGTCTGGGGCTATGCGAATGCGCTCTGGATCGGTTTTGCCTTCGCCGCATTGATCCTGCCCGTCTTCGCCTACAGGCATTATGTACGCGACGGCGGCAAGTTCCCGGCAGGCGCCATGGATGATCTCGGTCTTGTCGGTCAGGATCTCGGCGTGAAGAAAGCCGGAATTCTGCCCTATGTTGCTCTGCTGGGTGGCCTCGCCATCGTGCTGATCGGCAACTGGGCTTTCCAATTGCCGGCCTAAAGAAGCCCAGGCATGTGAAACGACAATCCCCGCCGCGGCGCTGCCGGGCGGGGATTGTTTTTATGGTGTGCGGAAAGAGGCGGGCTTACCATGCCCCTCCAAGAGCATGATCAACAGCCCTGGCTCTGGCCGGAAGTTGATCATAGGCAGCCAGATCTGGCTCGGCAAAGGCCGCTAGGCCAAGCGAGCCCAGGATATCGCGTCCGCTAGGATCCTGATGCATGCTCAAAAGCGCGCCCTTCAGCGCCGTGATCATTTCGGCAGGCTGCCCTCTGGCCGCAACGAGAAGCGGGAAGGGCGCAGGCCTTGTCGTTCCGACCACACGCAGCGGCGCGATCATCTCCGGTTCATGCATCTCCATCAGCTGACAGGCATAGGCGTCGATAGCGCCGACATCGATCGCACCTGTACGGATCGCCTCGACCACGCCGCGTGGATTGAGGAGGGGGCCGACGGTCTTGCGCACCGAACGACCGTTGGCAAGCTCGGCAGCGAACTCCCGCGGGGCATTATAGCCAGACTGCGAATCCCGCACGGTCCAGCCCCAGCGCACCATCGAAAGATCGGCCGCAGCAAGTGGCCTGTCGTGGGCAGCCACGATATGGCTTGCATAGACTGGCTGTCCGCTTGCCCAGTCCGCGAGGGATACGGGTGCAGCCAACGGCACCGGACGCTCATCGGCTGCCAACCCAGAAAACGGAAAGCCGCACATGAAGACGGCGCCCATGTCCGGCCGCGCCCATAGCTCCGAAAGCGGCGCGGGCGCCGCATGGGGAATGACCTCGAGATCGACACCCGATTGGCCGGAAAGCCAATGAAAGAGGCGATCCCAATGCCCCGATATTTTCGGGCTGAGATTGTACATTCGTGAGCAGGCGATGGCGGGCGTCGTCATGGCGGTCATGCGAAACGAAGACGTTGGCCGATATTCATCCGCTTTGCCTTCTCCACCATGGCAGCGCCCAACGCCACGTCCGTGGTACTGAGCCCGCGATGCCAGAAGAGGATGGTCTCACCGTCGCTTTCGCGGCCGGGCTTGGCGCCGCAGACGATCTGGCCGATCTCGGCATGCAGCGTTTCAGCCGTCACCTTGCCTTCATCCACATGGCGGCGCAGCGCGCCGAACGGCCGGCCGGGACCGCACTGACCCCAATCGTCAACCACGACCTTGTCCATGATGTCGGTGAGATCGAACTCGAGCGCACTCATCGTGCCATAGGGAACGACGAAGGCACCTTTCTTGACCCAGGCGGTCTTGAACAGCGGCGTCGGCTCCGGCAGACGGCTGGCCTCGATCATGATATCCGCACCCTTGAGGCAGTCTTCCCAATTGTCGGTGACGATGATCTTCTTGCCGAGGTCCTTCTCCAGCCGTGCGGCGAAGGCATCGCGGCTTTCCGGGCGGCGCGAATGTACGCGGATTTCGTCGAAATCGAAAATGTGGTCGAGCAAGCGGACATTCCAATAGGACGTGCCGCGCGCGCCGATATGGCCGAGTATCTTGCTGTCCTTGCGGGCAAGATGGCGGGCGCCGATGGCGGTGACGGCGCCGGTGCGCATGTCGGTGATGGCAGTCGCGTCGACAATTGCCTTCGGTACGCCGGTGTGGGGATCAAACAGGTTGAGCACGGCGAGTTCCGAGGGCAGACCCTGCTTGTAGTTGTCGACGAAATCGCCAACCACTTTGACGCCGGCATAATCCAATGGTTTCACATAACCGCGCAACACATTGAAATGCCCCTTGTCCGAGCTTTCTGGCACAAGATGGACGCGAGGCTCGATCACCGTCTCGCCACGTCCCTGGGCATCGAGCGCCTTGGTCACCGCGTCGAGAATTTCATCGTTTGAAAGTGCCAATGCCTTCGCATCAAGGGCATTCAGATAGTCGATCCAGATTTCCTGCATTGCCATTCTCCAGGCCTGTCCCGGCTGAGCCGGTTTCTCGTTGGGTGCAGGCCACATGCGGCCTGCCGGAAAGTATTCAGTCGAATACGGCGATGGGCTCTCGGCCCAGCCGTCCCCGATCTCGTCATGAATGATGGTTGGGCTCGCTGCTCCAGGAAGTGTTCCCTATGAATTCCGATAGTCTCTGGAAATCCGCCCCTTGGGCACGGTCCTCCTCGAGCGGCTGTACGAGGGCGCGAACCCGCCGATAGGCCTGCTCCGTACCCGTGCCAAGCTCGCCCTGCACGCCGCGAAGCTCAACGGCCTGCGCCGATGCGACGAGTTCGATGGCAACGAGATAGCGCAGCCGCTCAATGATCGCCTCGGTCTTCGTTAGAACGCTCGGCGCCATCGATGCCTGATCCTCGATACCATCGGCAACGGGAATGGGCGTGAGCGAGATCGGCGCCGCGAAATGCCGTATCTCGGCTTCGAGTGCCGAGACGGTTTTTTGCACCGTCGCAAAGCCACTTCGGCTCTGGCCAAGTGGCGTGAGAAACCGCGGCAGTTCGGACATGGCAGCCGACATGATCTTCATGGTGCGATAGGCGGTCGCCGCCGCGCAATGCGCCAGCGCCTGGCCGAGGCGTTCCCAGGCCAGCACGAATGCCGTCATGTCGAAATTGCCGTGCGAGAGAATGAGGCCTTCATCGGCGAGCACGACGGGATTGTCGCCGGAGCTGGCGATTTCGATCTCTGTTATCGCCCGCGCCTCGGCCATCGCGTGGTAGAGGGCGCCCCAGACCTGTGGCGTGCAACGGTAACTCAGTGGGTCCTGCAATCGCCGGGCTGCTCCCTCGGCCAACAGCGAGCTTCCGGAAAGCAGGTCACGGAGCCTGCTTGCGGCGTCGCCCTGGCCGAAGGCCGGTCTTGCCGCCAATGCGCGGTCGTCAAAAGCGGATACGTTGGCGCGGAAGGCCTCGAAATTCAGCGCGATTGCCGCGAGCGACCAGTCGAACAGCCGCTCGACATCTTCCAGACAAAGACAGGCCTTGCCGACCGACAGGCTGTTTGCCACCACAAGAACGTGGCCGTCCTTCGGCCCGATCGGCAGCGGCTTCAAACCTGCCTTTTCAAGCGCGTCTGCCGCCGCCGTCACAGCGCCGCCCACTTCGGCCTCGCCATCCCCCAGCAAAGCTCGCCCCATATGCGCAAGCGGTGCAAGATCGGCGGCGCCGATCGACCCGAGTGACGGTACGACAGGATGAAAGCCGGCATTCAGCGCCGCCACCAAACCTGAGAATACCGGCAGCGACACGCCGGAACCGCCAGCTGCCATGCCGGCGACACGCGCCGCCATCATCGCCCGCACAACGTCGCGCGGCAGCGCTGCACCGACGCCGACCGCGCGCGCCTGCGGGACACGCATCTGAAACGCGACCAGATCGTCCGAACCAAGCTTGGTGTCGACACCTGCGCCCAGCGCAGTCGTCAAACCATAGACTGGCTTGTCATCGGCCAAATAGCGTTCCACGACAGCGCGGGCAGCGACGATCTTTCCTTCGACTTCCGGTGAAATCTCGATCCGGGCGTGGCGTCGGGCGATCGCGGCGATATCGCTCACCGTTGGGGCTGCTCCAGTGAAGGATACAATGTTGCCCGCCTTGCTCATTCCTGCTTGCCTCCAAGACACGCGATCGCTTTGCCGCAATCTTCGCCGCTGCGTTCTTCCAGCCGATCTCTGCCGCCAGAATAGGTAGGCATCACGCATATCACGGCACAGGGGCTGCAACAGTCATATCGATTGAAGAACACTGCTATCTCATTACGGCGAAATCGCCCGAGTAGAGAAAAAGCCAAGCAGACCCTGCCGCCCCTTCCCGGGACCTAAACGCAAAAAAAGCGGCGATAGCCATGATCCGCTATCGCCGCTTTATTTTGAGCAAACCTTTGATCGTCGCCGGTGTCAGCCACCAATCATGAGCTTGACGACTTCCTCATGATTGGTGTCGGCGATGTTTCGCTCGCCGGCAACGATGCCGCGCCGGAGGACGACGATGCGATCCGAGACTGCGAAAATATCCTGCAGATTGTGCGAGATGAAGATGACCCCGCGCCCCTGTGCCTTCAACGACTTGATCAGGGCCACGACCTTGCGCTGCTCGGGCACACCGAGCGCCGCCGTCGGCTCGTCCATGACCAGGATGCGGGCATTCCAATAGACGGCACGGCCGATGGCGACGGCCTGACGCTGGCCGCCCGAGAAGTTGCTGACCGGAGCGTCGAGCCTCTTCACATGGAAGTCGAGCTCCGCCATCGTCTTGCGCGCCGCTTCCGCCATCGCCTTACGATCGAGAACCGGCAGGAAGCCGAACAGCTTCTTCATCGGCTCGCGACCCAGGAAGATATTGGCGCCGATGGTCAGGTTGTCGGCGAGAGCAAGGTCCTGATAGATCGTCTCTATTCCCTTTTCGCGCGCATCCTGTGGCGAAGAAAAGGTTACGGGCTTGCCTTCGATCAGGATTTCGCCCGATGTCGGCGGGTAGACACCGGAAATCGCCTTGATCATCGTGGTCTTGCCGGCGCCGTTGTCACCGGCGAGGGCGACGACTTCGCCGGGACGGACAACAAGCGAGCAATCGTCCAGCGCACGCACGGCACCGAAATAGCGCGAGAGATTACGGACTTCGAGGAGGGGAGTTGCGCTATTCATCCTGTTTCGCTCCGCTGAACCGGCGCTGCGCCTGGTCGATGAGCACCGAAATGATGATGACGACGCCGACGGCGATGAACTGCCAGAACGGCTCGACGTTCATGAAGACGAGGCCATATTGAATGACGGCGATGACAAGCGCTCCGGCGACAGTCCCGATGATCGTTCCTGAGCCGCCGAAGAGGCTCGCTCCGCCGATGACTACGGCGGCCACGCTATCGAGCAGCAGCGGTTCACCCGCCTGCGCCGCACCGGCAGTAAAGCGAGCGGCGTAGAGCGCGCCACCAAGGCCGGCGCAAACGGCAGACAGCATATAGAGCCGCAACAGGTGAGACTTGATGTCGATACCGGCGCGGCGCGCAGCCTGCGCATTGGCGCCGATCGCATAATTGTGCTGGCCGAAACGTGTCTGGCTCAAAAGATAATGCATGATCAACACGAAGACGAGCGTTACGATGACGAGATAGGGCACGCCAAAGAAGCGTCCGTTGCCAAGCTCGGCAAAATAGGAGTTCTTGACCGGCACCGTCGTGCCGCCGGCAAGCAGGAAGGCCGTTCCGCGGGCCACGCCGAACATGCCGAGCGTCCCGATGAACGGCGGAACCTTGAGGCGGGAGATCAAAAGACCATTGATGAATCCCGGCACGGCAGCAGCCAGCATGGCAACGAGGATGCCGAGCACCATCGCGATCGGAAGGGGCATGTAGAGACCGGAAATACTGGCGACATGCGCGGCGACAACGGCCGCAAGTCCCATGATGAAGCCGGTCGACAGGTCGATGCCACCTGAGATGATGACGAAGGTTTGCCCGACCGCCAGCAGCAACGGCGCCACCGCGAAGATTGCGACGGATTGCCAGTTGAAGCTCGATCCGACAAATGTGCCGCCGAAATCGATCTGCGCCCATATTTCGAAAGTCACGATCAGCGCGGCAAGGAAAAGCCAGGCGCGCAATTGCGCGACGCGGCCAAGGATGGTCTTTGCCTGATCGCCGTGGTCCGCCTGAGGCGCCACATGTTGATCCGCCTTGCGGACCTCTAGATTGTCAATTGTCATGATCGGTCCAAACTGGAGCCTGATGGCGCAACGAATGCGGCGCCGTTCGCTCTATCATCGTTGGAAGTGTGCCTCGCTCATCAGCGAGGCACAGGCTGCATCCGATTAATCGGAGTAGATGAACTTCGCGACTTTCTTGTCGCCGACATTCGACTTGTCGATAACAGTGAAGCCGGTGCCAATCGCGGTCGGTATCGAATTCCCGGTCAGATGCGCATAGGCCGCCATCACGCCAAAATAGCCGATTTCCGCCGGATGCTGTGCAATCGCCAGATCGACGAGGCCGGAGTTGATGTTGTCGACGATCGATGTCGGTGCATCGAAGGCGACCACACGGATCTTGCCCGTCTGGCCGGCCTGCTGCACGCCGTTGGCAGCGCCAAGGGCGGAGAACAGGTTGGCGCCGAACACACCATCGAGATCCGAGTTGCGGGCATAGACGGCCTGAAGCTGAGACGCGGCCTTGTTGGCATCGTCATCATTGTATTGCGTGTCCAGAACGGTGATGTTCGGATACTTCTTCATCTCTTCCTTGAAGCCCTGCTCGCGCTGGTCCGTTGTGGAGACGCCGGGCTTCACGTTGGAAACGTAGACCTTGCCCTTTTCACCAACAGCCTTTGCAAGCGCGCGCGCAGCGATCGCACCGCCGAGCAGATTATCGGAAGCAATGTAAGCCAGCGGGAAATCCGCATCGCCATTGCCGGTCTGGTAGACGCCGGTGCCGATGAACGTATCGACGGTGATGATCGGGATGCCCGCGTCGGCAGCCTTTTTCAGAGGCTGGATCAGCTGATCCTTGTCGGTCGGTGCGATGAGAATGAAATCCGGCTTCTTGGCAATCACCGCATCAAGCACCGGCACCTGCGTGACCGGGTTGAAGTCGGGGCCGCCCTGAAACACGAGCGTCGCGCCAACTGCCTTCGCGGCGGCTTCGGCACCCTTGCGCATGGTGATGTAGAAAGCATCGGTGGTCAGCCCCGGAATGAGGGCAATGGTAAACTTCTTGTCTGCTGCTTTAACGGTGCCGGCAACTGCCGCGACGCCAGCCGCGAGCGATGCCACGGCCGAAGCCTTTAGAAATGAGCGGCGCTCCATAATTTTTTCCTCCTCTTGAAGCCGAACCTCCCCTGTCCGGTAAAGCGATCATTAGTGGGATAGTTGCGCACGTCAAGTAATTTTTTTCCGCAATGAATTTCAATTATCCATTTGATATTATTTGATAACTCTCGATTGAGCACGACATCTTGAGCCGCCGGGAGACATTGTGTCACTCGGCGATGCAGGATTAGTCCGAGCTCATTGCGCTCGTCAGGGCAGTCGTTTTGTCACCGACGATCGAACACTTGCGAAACCCAGGTCAGTATGGCTTCCATGTCGGGCTCCTTCGTCTGGTCGACGGTCATCACCGCGCCGCACCCCATAGGCTCGGCCCGATCGGCAAGCGCTATCAGTTCCGGCACGTATTCGGCGCCGGGATGGCCCGGCAACCGATCCTTGAGACGGCCGGCATAACGTTCTCCGGCAACGCTCCCGGGCACCTTGCACCAGAGCTCGGCAATACTCCCGATCCTTGTGTCGTGAAGATAGGATTCGAGCTGTGCCTTCGGCTGAAAGCCGAACCAGGCATCGACGATAAAGGTCGAGCCGGGCGGGGCGTCGGCAATGATGGACCAGATGGCCTGATAGCTCGCCTTGCCCAGGGTTCGATTGAAATCGCGGTCGACGGGGCCAATATGCTGCAGGAACGGATTTTTGATGCCATCGAGCGAAAGGATCGGCCAGCCGGTGCGCTCCGATAGCGCCTTGGCAAGCCGGCTTTTTCCCGAGGCCGGCACGCCATTGACCAGCACGACATGTTTTCCGGCCGGCTCCGACGCATCGCCGAAGTTTGCAAGGCCGGCGCCGATCACTCCGGCATCGTCGGCGAGCTTGGCTGGCAATATGGCCGGGCAGAACCAAGGTGCGACCGCCGGAAGGTCGGCAAGCGCGCGCGCTGCGTCACAGCCGAGGCCGCCTCCGAGCAAGATGACTTCGGGGTCCATCGTCGCCGCGATATTGTCGAGAGCCGCTCGCAGGGGCACCGCCCATTGATGCAGCACGCGTCGAGCAGTGTCATTTCCACCTCCGGCCATTTCGAAAACATCGCCGATCGTCGCCGCCGCCAAACCGGCTTCGGCAATATGGCGGCGCAACGCAGTTCCGGAGCTGAAGGTTTCGACGCAGCCGCGCCTGCCGCAAGCGCATGGCGGCCCGTCCTGTGACACGCAGATATGGCCGAGCTGCCCGGCAGCCCTGTGGCCGTGATAGATGCTGCCGGCATGGGCGACGGCGCCGCCGATGCCTGTTCCGATCGTCAGCATGGCAACGTTCTTGTAGCCCTTGGCGCCGCCTATCCGCATCTCGGCGATCAGTGCCATGCTGCAGTCGTTCTCGATGACAACGCTCTTGCCGAGTGCCGCTTCAAGCCGATCCACAAAGTTGAGCCCGGCAAGATTGACGATGCCGCCGGACAGGATCTGACGGCTCGCAATATCGACCCGGCCGGGGATACCGACGCCGATGCCGCGAACATCCGATCGATCGAGCTGACGCGACATGGCGATCACGCGGTCGAGTACTTGTTCTGGATCGGTTGGTGTTCGCTCCGATAATTTCGTCAGGATCTCGCCAAGACCGGAGACGAGAGCGGCGCGAATATTCGTGCCGCCAATGTCCACGCCGATGGCGATATCAACCATTGGCGCGTTTTCCGGCTTGAGCGCTCTGCAAGCCCGCGCCCTTGAAATGCGTGGCGATGACTGCCTGGATCTCGCGAAGCCTGGGCACGGCGACCGTCTCCAGTCGATCTTTCGTTACGCTACGATCAAGCGAAATGCAGTCCTTCCAGAGTGAGCGCCCGGCAATGACCCCCGATGCGCCGTTGCGCATGGCGTCTTCGACTTGCGAGAGAAACGTTGCATGGTCGACGCCGGCGGACAGAACCGCCCAAGGCACATCGCCAGCCAGTCGCGTTACCTCCGCACAGGCCTCAGATGAACCTGGATAGGGAATTTTCAGAACCTTGGCGTTGCAATCCAGGCAAATCCTGCTGCCGCCGACGATCAGAGATGGAATCTTTGCCTTGTATTCGGCCTCATCCTCATCGTCGAACTTATAGGTCAGGAACTCGACGACGAGCAGCAGGTCCTCGCGGGCGAAGTCTTCGATGCATGTCCGCATAAGCTCGATATTATGAGCATTCGCTTCTTCGCGATCGGAACGGAGATATACCATGATCTTGCCGCCGGTCGCGCCCAACTGACGCACGCGACGGGCGGAAATGCCCGGAACCAGCTTCGACAGACGATAGCCCTCGGGAGACGTATCCCAGCCGGAAGCATCGAGGCCGATCAGCAGCGCGGTATCACGCTGGAGAACGCGATCGTCGACGAGTGCCGGCACCGCGCAGATCGGGTCGACCAATACGCAGGATGCCTTGCTTGCCAGAAAACGGGCGATGTCGGCCTTGGTATCTCCCAACACCTTGTCGGAGATCGCCGCCTGTTCGGCCGGCTCCTTGGCCAGCAAACTGCGCATGCCGCCGCGCTGGTCGCAGGCAATCACCATCATGGCACCATCGTTGCCGCAAATCTGCTGGTAGCCGCGCATTTCCGCTGTCGTCAACTTCGTCATATGAACCTTCCTCCGGCCGCGCGAAGCGGCGATGATGCAGGCTTGCCTTCCCCACTCCCAGGAGAGGGCAAATCTCTGGTATTGAGGGTGCGCAGTCGCCGCCGCATGGACATTGCGAAACCGGCTGTTTTGAGCGATAACTCCTCAAGTGAGATAGATGTAACACATTGCAGAAAGGAATTTCAACCTGAATTCGTCTCAGTCGCAGGAGGCCGCGGCAAATCGTGCTTTGCTGCACACGGTCGCCAAGCTGCACTACCAGTCCGACATGTCGCAGGTCGACATTGCGAAGAAGCTGGGCCTCTCGACGGCCACGGTCTCGCGGTTGCTGCAGCGGGCCCGTTCCGTCGGGATCGTCAGAATCGAGGTGATCGATCATTTCCCGTCGGAGGATCTGAGCGCTGCGCTGATCGATGGGTTGAAACTGCGCGCGGCCGCGGTGATCGATACGCCGTCGTCCAATGTGTTGAGCGCGCTTGCCGCGCCGGTCGGCTCGCTTCTGCAGCAAGCTGGTCTGCATTCGGGCTCAGCGCTCGGCATCGGCTGGGGAAGGGCAGTGCGCGAGGTGACGCTGGCTGGCTTGCCGCAGCTGCCCGGCATCGTCACGGTTGCCCTCAATGGCGGCATGCCGCAGGCCGCGCTGCACTTTCAGATCAATGAATTCGTTCGCCAGGCAGCCGCGCAGATGAATGGAACACCGCATTTCCTGCACGCGCCCTATATCTCGTCGACTGAGCTTAGAGATGCGTTCCTTGCCGATCCGACAGTCCAGCAGGTGACCTCACTTTGGGACAGGCTGGACGCAGCGATTGTCGGCGTGGGCCTGACGCATGCCGCAAACCCATCCGAGGCGGCGCTCCCGGGCGAAAAGGCGCTGAGCCACGCGGCTGGCGATGTGCTTCGCCACTATGTCACCGAGGCCGGCGAAATCCTGCATTGGGATGGCGAGGAGGGGATGATCGCGGCTTCGCCGGACCAATTGCGGAGGGTGCCTCTCTGTATCGCCGTTGCGGCCACCCCCGGCAAGGCAGCCGGCATCATAGGAGCGGCGCGGTCAGGAATGATCAACGCACTGGTTACCGACGCCAATACCGCCCAGGCAATTCTTGACCGGCTGTCACCCAGCCAGAAAACCGAGGAACAACCGTGATGCTCTTCGACGGTCGCTCCTTCGGCGCCTTCCTGTTCGACATGGATGGAACGGTGCTGAATTCCATCGCTGTTGCCGAAAGGGTCTGGACGGCATGGGCGGAGCGACAGGGTATCGATGCCGCAAGCCTGCTTGCCACCGTTCACGGCAGAAAGGCGATTGAGACCATTACCCGTCTCGGCCTGTCGGGGATCGATCCGGCCGAAGAGGTAAGGCTTCTCACTCAGGCCGAGATCGACGATGTCGCTGGTGTCGAGGCTATTGCCGGCGCTGTCGACTTCCTGAAGCGATTGCCCAGGGATCGTTGGGCGATCGTCACATCTGCCCCACGGGAGCTGGCCAGAGTTCGCCTTGAGGCTGCCCGGCTTCCCTGGCCGCCGGTCCTCATTGCCGGTGAAGACGTGCAGAACGGTAAACCCGCGCCGGACTGCTTCGTGTTGGCTGCGAGCATATTGGGTCAACCCATTGAGGAATGTCTTGTTTTTGAAGACGCGCCTGCCGGTATCGAGGCAGGCGACGCATCGGGCGCTTCCGTGCTCGTCGTCAGCGCAACACATAGTGTCCCGCTATCGACGCCGCATCTGAGCATCGAAAACTATGACCATCTGGCGCTGGATGTCAGCCCAAACGGCGCTCTTCGCCTATCCAAAAAGATGGACTGAGACGTAGTGGACTTTACGCCCGCACCGCGGAATCGATGGCATTCGCATAGATGTCGAGCACGCGGGAAACGCTGGCGATAAGCAGGGCACGGGCCTCGGCTCTCACCGATCCGTCAGCAACCGCGGGCTCCAGATGGCCCAGATATTGGCTGATCAGCGGGCGAGGGATTTTATGTCCGTCCAGAGCAGACAGCAGCTTCTCGACGGCAGCTTGCGCGTCAGGCAACGCCCAATAATAGCGAATGCGGTCGCTGAAAGAATAATGCCGTTGGATGAACTGCTCGTGGGCATCACCGGGATAATATTTCTGCCAGTGCGCTGGTGAGGCGAGCATGATCCGTTCCATGATAGCTGAGAGGGCCTCTCCTGTTCCGCTCGGTGCAACCACACCGGCAATGGCGCCCAAGCCGTAGAGG
Organism: Rhizobium sp. A22-96; assembly: GCF_053521805.1. NCBI lineage: Bacteria > Pseudomonadati > Pseudomonadota > Alphaproteobacteria > Hyphomicrobiales > Rhizobiaceae > Rhizobium > Rhizobium sp. A22-96. The sequence goes on along the minus strand of NZ_JBNWDQ010000001.1, from coordinate 214,643 downwards.
CTTTCGCGGAGGGCGAAAGTCAGCCATGGGCCGACCTTCAGGATCGCAAAGCCATCGCTGACGAGATCGCGAAGCGCTTCGCCGCTCTGATAGTCCGTGGAATGCGCCTCAAACACGAATTGCGGCATGTCTTTCAAGGACGCAGCCAGCTTGGCGGCCGCTGGTCGCTGGTAACCGATAACGTCGGCATTGCCGAATTCGACGCCTGGCTGGACGACGACGCCGATTGCGCGATCGAATGCAGCCTCTAGGCCGAGGCGGGTAAAGGCCTGTCGATGCAGCTCCACGGTTGCGCGCGCGTCATCCGGCGTCGTGACATGCATATGATCGAGCGCTTCGACTGCACCGCCGGGAACGGGAACTTCAGTACCGATGATGTAGCTTGGAGCAAGCAGCTCTAAGTGGCGCATCCGGGCTTCTGATACGTCAGCCAATTGCGCCGCCCTGGCTGCAATAGTTACATCCAAGAGGGCCTGCGGGTCGTCCGAGCAGGCCATGCTGGTATCGAGATGCAGCTTGGCAAAGCCGGCAGCGGCGAAAGCATCGATCATCACCTTCGCCTTTGACATCGCCTCTTCGGCACGCAGGTGTTTCCAAGGGTTCGGACCGAGATGATCGCCGCCCAGAATGAGCCTATCTCGATGAAAGCCAACCTTCGTGGCAATCGCTTCGACGAAACGCCGGAAATCGGCCGGCGTCATTCCGGTGTAGCCGCCATCCTGATTAACCTGATTGCAGGTCGCCTCGATGAGCACATCGGCATCTCTGGCTTTGCCATGCCGCAATGCTGCCTCGATAACAAGCGGATGCGCCGAACACACGGAGGTGATGCCGGATGGCAATCCTTTGGCCCTTTTCTGCGGCATGGCGGCAAGGCGTTGCGCCGCACTCACGATGCCACCTCCTGGGGGACACCAGCAAGAAACGCCTGCACCTCGGCAAGTGTCGCGATCCCTTCCATCGGGCCCTTGCGGGTGACGGCAAGCGCGCCGCAGCCGCAGGCAATTCGAAGCGCGTTCTCGGGCCGCTCTCCACGAAGCCAAAGAGAAACAAATCCCGCGCCAAAACAATCACCTGCGCCGGTTGGATCGACCTCCACCACAGGAAAGCCACCGACCGTCGCCTGGCCATTCCTGTCGTAGTAGGCAGCACCTGCGGAGCCTTTCTTGACGATCACGGCGGACATGCCTCGCCCGAGCATTTCAGCTACGGCTGCAGCCTCATCGGTAGCCTCGGTGAAGATGAATAGCTCCTCGCCGCTCGGCAGGAAAATATCCGTCAGCGTCAGGACCTTGGTCAGCGCCTCCCGCATGCCGGGCAGATCGATCATCTCCTTACGGATGTTGGGATCGAAGGAGACCGTACCTCCCTTACGCTTGACCTTCTCGATAGCCGCAAGGATGACGGATGTGGCCCTCTCGGAAAACAGCGAGGAACCCATGACGTGAAAATGATCGGCGCCATCCAGAAGTGTGGCGGCCCGTTGATCCATCTCGATCGACCCGGCCGCGCTGTTCTTTATATTGAAGACGAAATGGCGGCTTCCGTCGGCACGATATGAAACGAAGGCGGAGCCTGTCGCCTGCTCCTTGTGCACGGCAATGGCCGAGACATCCGCGCCCCAATCCCGCAATCGATTAATATTGAGATGGCCGAAATCGTCATCGCCCACAGCACTGATGAGGCCAGCCGGCTGCCCAAGGCGGGCGGCCTGCGCGATGAAAATCGCCGGCGCTCCGGACGGGAAGGGGCCGTGCAGCAGTCCGGGTTCCGCAAGGCTCTGATCGACGCGATCCGCCATGATTTCGACGACGATCTCTCCGGCGCTGACGAGCTTCTTCATGGCGGTTGAGCTTACTCCTCGAATTGAACCTGGCAGCTTCCCGCTCGATAGGCGAGCTCGCTGCAACCAGCTTCGTTCTATGGATTGCTCTTTTTCACGTCAACTAATAAGTTATCGCACGTAATATTTTAAGCGTCATAAAACTCGGAAAATTTTTACGGGAATTTTGTCATCGCTTGCACTTCTTCTCACGAATTCGCATAAGGCAGATGGCAGATAATTGCGCAGCGAGAATGGTCGGTTTCGATGGAAAAAATGACGCACAAAACAATGGAGGATTTTGCCAGGTCCTGCGGCGTTTCCCGACCGACGCTTTCGAAATATTTCGATGATCCCACAAGCGTAAAGCCGGCGACTCGCTCATTGATCGAGGCAGCCCTGCGCTCCTCGGATTATCAGCCGAACATTTATGCCCGGAATCTCAATCGCAAGCGCACCCGTAATATCGGCATCCTCGTTCCGACCCTGACGGATCCATTCTACGCGGAAATTGTCAATCGCCTGGAGCTTCGGCTGCGCAACGAGGGCTACTGGCCAATCGTGTTTTCTTCGCATGGCTTGCCCGAACTCGAGGCGGACGCGATCAATACCATTCTCTCCCTGAAGGTCGCCGGCGCCCTTGTCGCACCATTGGGACAGATATCCGATCCAAAGGCGTTCGGGCGGCTGGCTCAGAATGTGCCGGTCGTGTGCTTCGACACTTATATCGAGGGGAATACGCCTTTCATCGGCAACGATAACAGCCAGAGCGTCGCGACGATGGTCGAATATCTCTGCCGGTCCGGCGAGGCACCCGCCTATCTCGATGGACCGCACGTCAATCACAACTCGCCGGAAAGACTGGCGAGCTATGTCGCCACCATGGAAGCTTCGGGTCACGAACCTTTGGTGATCAAGACAATATCGCCCTATACGTGGGAATTCGAGCGTGTCGGCTACGAGCAGATGGACGATATGCTGAAGACGAATACTCTGCCGCGCCGGACGATCCTTTGCGCCAACGATCGCCTCGCCTTCGGTGTCATGGCGGCAGCTTTTGCGCATGGGCTTAAGGTCGGTCGCAAGAGTGGCGATGATCTGCGGATCGCTGCACATGACGACCATCCGCTCAGCCGCTACGCTTGCCCGCCCTTGACAACGATGGCCCAGGATTTCGCCGCCATGACGGCCAAGAGCGTCGAGGCGCTGATGTCACTATTAGGTGACGTCGATACATCGGGCAGAACGATCGCCTCCATCATTCGCCCGCATGGCACGCTGGTCATGCGGCAATCGGCCTGACACCTTTCCAGCCGAACGTCAGGAAAGATCATGGCTCTTCGGTGGCTTTGGAAATGGTAACGCCGGAGCCTGCGGAAGGAGGGCCCGCAGGCTCCGGCATTTCCCGCCATCAACAACCAGTTAAGGCCGGCGGCGGGGGGAGAACCAAATAAGGCATATGGAGCGCGATGCGCCTTTGACAAGAGACGGCTCAGGGCATTGCCTGTGGGGTGATTTTGATGAAAAACCCTCACATCTGCAGCGCAGCTTGTGTGAATACATCCGCCTTGCAATGAAATAGCCCGGTGCACACAAGTCGTCGGCATATCCGCTAGCAAAAGCACGGAATTCATGGTGAGACCTTCGCAGCGGTACGGGAGGCACCATGCAAAATATGCTCATCTTTCAATCGCTCTGGGCCATGGAGCGGCGCAGCGCGAGATATCCGGAGCTCACGCTCGAGGAGAATGTCAAAAAAGTCGCAGCGGCCGGCTTCGATGGCGTCAGCACGCATTGGCATGATCGCGACGCTGTTCGACGGGTCGCAGCCTTGCTCAAACATCATGGCCTGCAAGCGGAAGGGCAGTGTTTTCCCAAGACCGTCGACGATCTCAAGCCCGTGCTGGAAATCGCCGCTGAATACAATGTCCGCCACATCTGCCTTCAGCCTGATGTGAGGCTGCGCCGCCTGGAGGACTGCATTCCCTTGCTCGAAGGCTGGCAAGCCCTGGCGGAGGAGGCAGGCATCGATGTGTTGATCGAGACGCATCGGGACCGCATGACAACCGATCTATTCTTCACGCTCGACCTGCTCGATCGCCTGCCGGATCTGAGATTGCTCGGCGACATCTCGCATTTTCTCGTCGGGCGTGAATTCGCCTGGCCGGTATCCGACGAAAATCATGCGCTCATGCACCGGATACTCGATAGTTCCTGGGCGTTCCATGGGCGGGTCGCCTCACGCGAGCAGGTCCAGATCGAAATCTCCTTCCCGCATCATCGCCCCTGGCTCGATCTCTTCCTGGAGTGGTGGGATTATGGCTTCAAGAGCTGGCGAAAGCGCGCCGGCGCAGATGCCACTCTCGCTTTCACTTGCGAGCTGGGGCCGAAGCCCTATGCGATCACCGGGAGGGATGGCGAAGATTCCACGGATCGCTGGGAAGAGTCCCTGCTGCTACGGCAGGAGATACGCGACCTTTGGGACAGAGCTGCCGGCTGACAATACAGCGACCCTTGGCAACGGACGACCCGCAGAAAATTTATTGGCCTCCCAAACGACGGATAAGCTCAAGCCAACCGTTCAAGTAGACCGTCGAGCATTGGAAACGCCCGATGGCACGAACAGGAAGAGCCTTTCAGGCAAGAGGATATGCCAATGACCAGTAAGCTTCTGAGTGTGGCTGCAGCCGCCGTATTGACCGTGTGTTCGACAACCGCTGTCTTCGCGCAAGCAGCAACACCTTCGACGACGACGCCGGCAGCTGCCACCACTCCATCGGCCTCCACGCCATCTGCCACCATGATGCCATCGAAAGCCGATATCAAGACAGCACGGCAAGCCTGCCAGCAGGACGCGACGGGGCAGGCGCTGAAAGGCCAGGCACGCAAAGACTCTGTAAAAAGCTGCCTACAGCAGAAATATCCGGTCCTGGCAAAACGTCAGACCTGCCATGATCAGGGAACAGCGAAGGGCCTCGAGAAGAAGGCGCTTCATGCCTTCGTCAAACAGTGCATCGCGGCGGGTTGACCCGGTGAAACAAGCCGCCTGAACGGACTATCGTCCTTCAGGCAACATAGCCCGCCTCCATTGAGCGCGGGCTATGCTGACTCGGTGTGAATGACATCACCACCCACAAGCCGCAGCTCCACCCTTTTTCCCAGGCGCAATCGTCCTTATCTCCTTGCCAAGGCAATATGTTCCGGGACGTGACGTGTTTTTCCATCCAGATCGACTTTCATTCGGCATGGTCCTGCCGGCGCAAACAAGAACCCATGCCGACGTGGATTTTGATGCTCAGTTGAGCATCGCCAGACATGCCGACGAGCTGGGTTTCGATGCCTTGTGGGTGAGGGACGTTCCCCTCAACAGCGAGAGCTATCCCGACCCGATCGGCCATGCCGATCCGTGGGTTTTCCTCGGGGCGCTGGCCGCATCCACGTCCAATATCGCCCTGGCGACAGGCGCGATCGTTCTTCCCCTGAGGCATCCTCTCCATATAGCCAAGGCGGCGCTTTCGGTAACGGCGCTGTCGAAAGGGCGGTTCGTGCTGGGTCTAGGTTCCGGCGACAGGCCGACGGAATATGAGGTCTTCGGACGAGATGTCAAGAACCGGAAGGCGCTCTTTCAATCGGAGTGGGAACGTCTTGCCGCCGCACTTTCCCCGGATCAGAAGATCATCGACGAAAGCGGTCATGCGCGAAGCGAGTTCGCCATAAGGCCGGCACTGCAACAGCCCAGCATTCCGATGATAGCTGTCGGCTCTTCATCGCAATCGCTCGAGTGGATCGCCCGGCATGCGTCGGCCTGGATGACCTATTACCGCCCACTCTCCGTTCAAAAGGACCGTCTGGCGCTTTGGCACAATGCGCAAACGAAAGTGACCACGGAGTTCCGGGGCTTCGGCCAATCCATGGTTTTGGATTTGCTCGACAATCCAGACGCGCCCTATGAGGAAATAAATCTCGGCGGAAGGACGGGCAGGCGAGGCCTGATCGGCGCGCTATCGGCAATGCGCGAAGCTGGCATCCATCACGTCGCCTTCAACCTTACGTCGGCGGGCAGGCCAACCCGCGACGTGATGGAGGAGATTGCTCACGACGTAATACCGGCGGTCGAATAAGGCGGGACCTGAGGAGACATCGGCGGAAATCACGGGGAGAAGCTGGCTTTTACTGTTCTTGCAACCTATCTTTGTGCTCAACACAAAAAGGGCCGGCTTTGCTTCTCGAAATTTCAATCGTCATCGTTCTCACCATTCTCAACGGCGTTCTTGCCATGTCGGAACTGGCGATCGTGTCGTCACGACCCGCACGCCTGAAGGTTCTCTCCGATCAGGGAAGCAGAGGGGCCGCAATGGCAATCCGGCTTGCCGAAGAACCGGGCCGCTTTCTCTCGACCGTACAGATCGGCATCACGCTCGTCGGCGTTCTCTCGGGCGCCTTTTCCGGAGCGACGCTTGGCGCAAGATTATCGGGCTGGCTCGCCACCAAGGGCTTGTCCATTGCGGCCGCTGACGCCATCGGCGTCGGCTCGGTCGTCGTCGCCATCACCTATCTCTCGTTGATCATCGGCGAGCTGGTGCCGAAACAGGTCGCTCTGCGCGCACCGGAAGCCGTGGCGAGCAAGGTTGCTCCGGCCATGGTGTTTCTCTCTCGCGTAGCGGCACCGCTCGTCTGGCTTCTGGATTTCTCGGGACGATTTGTGCTCCGGGCACTCGGTCAATCCGGGAAAACGGCCGACGGCGTCAGCGACGAGGAGATCAAGACGATCCTGGCGGAGGCTCAGAGTGCGGGCGTTATTGCAAACGAAGAGTCCGCCATGATTTCAGGCGTCATGCGTCTGGCGGATCGAAATGCCAGAGCGCTGATGACCCCGCGCCGCGATGTGGAAGTCATCGATATAGAAGACAGTTTCGAAGAAGTCCGCGACCAGTTACGCCGCAGTGAAAAAGCACGTTTGCCGCTGCGCAAGGACAGTTCTGACGAGATTGTCGGCGTGCTGGTGACCAGGGATTTCTTCGATGCACTAGCGTCGGGCCGCGAAGTCGATATCCTGGCGCTGGCGAAACAGGTGCCGATCGTTTCCGATCTGTCGAGCGCGCTGGATGTCGTCAAGGCATTGCGCAAATCTCTATCGCACATGGTTCTCGTCTATGATGAATATGGCCACTTCGAAGGCGTCATAACATCAGGCGACATTCTGGATGCGATCCTGGGAGCCGTTCAGGACGAACCCGATTCCGCTGGCGAACAGGCGATCGTTCGGCGACACGATGGCAGCTATCTCGTCTCCGGCTGGATGCCCATCGACGAATTCTCCGATTTCATGAGCTTCCCCGTCGAGGACGATCGCGACTATCAGACCGTCGCAGGCTTCGTCCTCCAGGAATTGCGTCACCTTCCGGAAGTGGGCGAGTGTTTTTCGAAAAACGGCTGGCAGTTCGAGGTCGTGGATCTCGACGGGCGCAGGATCGACAAGTTGCTGGTAACCGCGGATGACACAAGCAGCATTCGAGGACGGAATCCGGACTGATAAAGGGGCAAGACCTCTGGTCTTGCCCCAGGTTTTCGCTCTCTGCGCCCTTCAAGCAGGTTAACTTGGCCAAGTCGGCCTAGTGAGCGCCGGCTCCACCACCGGGCGCGGGCTTGCGCGCGAAGAGGACGGCGACCGCCGCTGTTGCCAGCAGAATGCCGATCACGGCAAAAGTATCGCTAAAGCCCATGATCAGCGCCTGCCGCTTGATGATGTTGCCGAGAGCAACCGTTGCTTTCTGGGTGGCAAGGGCGTGATCCGAGACGCCATGCGACACGAAGTAATTGGTCACCTGCGTCAGCCGCTCACGCACCTCGTCACGGGATAGGGTCACCGACTGTCCAATGATATTGGAATGGAACTGCTCGCGTTTGGTGAGCACCGTGCCGAGCGTTGCCGTCCCGACAGCGCCTCCGAGATTTCGCAGCATGTTGGTGAGACCCGATGCGGCGGCGGCATCGGCGGCAGCGATACCGGCGGTCGTGATGGCGGTGATCGGCGTGATGACCATGGCCTGGCCGATGGCGCGCACGATGTTCGGGATCCAGAACTGGTCGCCGGCGGTATCGGCCGAAAGCGTCACGTTCATGAAGCAGCTGATCGCGAAGATGGCGATGCCGAGAAACCCGATATAGCGGACGTCGAAGCGCTTCATCATCATCGGCACCAGCGGGATGAGGATGAGCTGCGGCAGACCCGTCCACGCAAGCACGTTGCCGATCTGCTCGGCATTGTAGCGCTGCACCTGACCGAGATATTGCGGCAAGATATAGACCGAGCCGAACAGGGCGAAGCCAACCAGGACGTTGACGAGAACACCGATGCCGAAATTGCGCTGCGTCAGCAGCCGCAGCTTCACCAGCGGGTTCTTGACCGTCAGCTCTATCCAGATGAAGGCGCTGAGCGAGATGACGGCAATGGCACTGAGCTTCAGGATGAACGGCGACGAGAACCAGTCGTCCTTGTTGCCTTCTTCAAGCACGGTCTGCAGCGCCGAAAGTCCGATCGCCATCGTCGCAATCCCCGCCCAGTCACCTTCCTTGAGAAGACCAAGCCGCATCGGGCCTTTTTCGAGCGTCAGCGCAAGGGCGATCGCCATGATGGCGCTCGGCAGTGCGTTGATGAAGAAGATCGTCTGCCAGCCGTAATTTTCCGTAAGGTAACCACCGATAGTCGGGCCGATCGCCGGAGCGACCGTGACCGAAAGCGCGAAAAGGGCCAGCCCTGTCGGCTGCTGCGACTTCGGCAGCTTGGTGAGGATCATGGTGAAGGCCATCGGGATCAGCACGCCGCCGGCAAAGCCCTGCAATCCCCGCAATACGATCATCGTCCCGAGATCATGCGCGAAGGCGCAAGCGATCGAAAACAGCGGAAACAGAATCGAATTCACGAGAATATAGCGGCGAAACGAGAAGACGTTGCTGAAAAAAGCCGTCAACGGAATGACGACGATCTCGCCGATCAGATAGGAGGTCGAAATCCAGGCGCCGTTGTCGACGCCCGTGCCGATACCGCCTTCGATATCAAGAAGCGACGCATTGGTGATCTGAATGTTGAGGATCGCCATGAAGGCGCCGATCATGCCGGCAAGCACGGCGATCCATTCTCTGGTGCTGGCCTTGGCGCTCGGCTGCGGCACGGCGGTGGCTGCGATGGTGGACATGGCTCAATACTCCTCATCCCCCACCGGTCAGGCCCCAGGGCCCTGATCGACCGTCTTGATGTCGATGCTCGGCTGTACCGACATGCCGGGGCGCAGATCGCCCGACGTGGCGCTGTCGCGATCGAGAACGATCTTGACGGGGATGCGCTGCACGACCTTGGTGAAATTGCCCGTGGCGTTATCCGGCGGCAGCAGAGCGAATTCCTGACCGCTGGCGGGCGCGAGACTATCGACGTGGCCGTGATAGACCCGGCCGGGGAACATGTCGACCTCGATGTCGACAGGCTGACCGGCATGCACGTCGGTCAACTGGGTCTCCTTGTAATTGGCGATGATATAGGCAGCCGACGTCGGCACGACAGACATCAACTGCGTGCCCGCCTGCACATACTGGCCGACGCGCAGCGTGCGGTTGCCGACGACGCCGTCGAGCGGCGCTGTAATCGCCGTATAGGAGAGGTTGAGTTCCGCCTGGCTCTGGACGGCCTGGTCATGGGCAAGTGTTGCCTTGGCCTGCGCCAATTGAGCCTTCAGCAGGTCAACCTGCTTGGTGGTGGCGGCGAGCGATGCCGTATCGCGGTCGATTGCAGCGCGAGCAGCAGCGATCTGCGAGGCGGCCTGCTGTGCCGTTTGCACGGCGGCATAGCCGTTGACCGAGAGGCTGGCATAACGCTTGTCGTTCTGCTCGGCAAAGGTCTCGTTGGCCTTGTCGACATCGACTGTCGCCTGGGCGGCCAGGATCAGTGATTGCTGCATCTCAAGAGAGGCCTGCTTGGCTTCGACATCGGCCTGCGCGGCGGCAACATCGGCCTTAGCCTGGTCCAGCGCCGTCTTGAAGTCGCGATCATCGATGCGGGCGAGCACCTGGCCAGCCTTCACCGTTTGATTATCGTTGACGAGCACATTGGTGATGTAGCCGGAAATCTTCGGCGCGATGGCGCTGTTGTCGGCTTGCACATAGGCATCATCCGTGGAGACCTGAAAGCGGCCGACCGTCCAGTAGTTATGGCCGTAATAGGCGGCGGCAGCAATGACCACGAGCGCGGTGGCTCCGAGCAGGAACGACTTGCCGCGCTTCGGTGCAGGCTTTTCCTCGGCCGCAACGGCTGCCGGTTCCACCGCTATTCCCGGCTTGCCGGCATCCATGGTCGGGGCCGGCGCTTCAGCTGATGGCGCCTGCTTGTTGGCGTTCAATACATGAACCTTGTTTTCCACTGTTGCTTCTCCTGATGAGCCGATCGCTTTGGGATGCGAAAAAATTCGGCCTGCTATTTAGGAAACTTGATGTTTTCCAAAATATGCACTATAAAATGGAAGTCAACAGAAATTTGGAAAATTGAAATGGTCGAAATTCAATTAATTGAGAAGAGATCGAGGGGCCGTCCCCAAATCCGCTGCGATGACGATACGAAAGGCCTGATCATCGAGGCTGCGGATGTCCAGTTCCGCGAAAATGGCTATGCGGCCACGAGCATCAATGTGATCGCACAAGCAGCCGGAGTGTCGACGAAGACGCTTTACCGGCTGTTCCCGGCCAAGGAGGATCTGCTATCCAGCATCATCTCCGATCGAATCAATCGGTTTTTTCTGGCTCTCGACCAATCGACGCTCGCCACCATGGACCTGCGGGAAGGGCTGGAGCGGTTGCTGACGGCCTACGGCATGCTGACGATGTCGCCTGACACGATCGACATGATGCGTCTGATCATCGCCGAATCCGACCGCTTTCCCGAGATCGCCACGGACTTTTATCAGACCGCTATCATCGGCTCCAATGCCGTCATGGAGAAATGGCTGACGAAGCAGGCCGAGCGTGGGCTGATCAGGCTGGAGGACCCGCACATGGCCTCCGGCATGCTGCGCGGTATGATGATCATGGAGCCTCAACGCGCCGCCATCCTGCGCCAGGAGAAGCCGCCGGGCATCGAGGAGATCACCCAGCGTGCCCGGATTTGCGCCGATATCTTCCTGAGGGGCTGTCAGGTCTGACTGATTGCGCGTCTGGCGAAGCCGTGCGTCTCACCGTTCAACGCCAGGCGCAAATCTTTGCCTTGTCGTTGACCCAGCATCCACCATTTCTATGAAGCTTGCCCAGATCTTCGTGTGCACGCGTACCGCCCGCCGTTCCATTCCAAAAACCGGTCGCCTCGTTGGGGGCACTGGTCGCCGAATAGGCGAAATACTTCCCGCCGGGGTCATCGGTCCCAATGGAAAACGAGCCATTGGGGTCTGGGACATAGGTACAACGGCCCTGAAGGTAAATCTGGCCTTCCACCTCCAGGAAGCAGATAACCTGCGCTGCATGCGCTGTGCTTGAAATCGCTAGAAATGCAATCGCGACTATCGCCCTGGCTATCAAGATCCACCCCCACTATCGCGTAACCCGCTGACGCCAGTGATTGAAGATTTGTCTTTCTGCAGCGGCTCGCCCGATCATACGATCCCTTGCGCGAAAGTCGAACGCGGAAAACGTGATCGACCGAGGGGAGGCGGCATGTTTCCTGGAGATCTAGAGCATTTCCAGGAAAAGTGCACAGCGGTTTTCCGTCCGGAAATGCGTAAAAACAAGAGGATAGAGCATTTTCGCGATTCGAAGAAAAGCGAAAATGCTCTATTGCTACCATGCGCCAGCCAGGGAATTGCCGATGAGCGGCACAAGATTGGTTCTGCCGCCGCGATCCTGAGCGGTGATCGACGCCTGCATTTTCTTGGGAGACTTCCGAAACCAGTTCGTTGCGACAATCGCGAGATCTCCGATCATCGGATGCTTGCGCCAGTCCGCGAAACGCCGGCTCGTTGCGTCGGGCTCGGAATGATAGAAGAAATCGCCGCTCTGAGCGAGATCGTTGATGGACGCGGCCATTGCGGAGAGCGGCCGCTGAAACATCTTAGACGGTATCAGCAAATCCGGCGCACTCTGCGAGAATGCCGGGGCCATGAAATCAATTGCCCAATCGTCCGCTTCAATCCAGCAGTGGAAATTTTCGCCGGCGCCGGAGACATGGCCATCTTCACGCTGGTCTGCGAAAAGGATGTGCTTTCCGCCAAGATTATAGGCCGCTAGACCGCCTTTCGGCTTTGCCTTGATCTTGAAATGATGTTCGAGAATGAAGGCTCCGAAGGTGCTGAAATACATCGAAGCCGTGGCGGGATTGGCGTTCTCGTTGATCAGCAGGCTATTGATGACCCGGTAGATCCGATGGTAGTCGCTTTGCGTGATCAACATGATCCTTCACCCCAAACCCATGACTTATGCCATCCCGTAAGTGATGGCGGCCGCGATGTAAACGACGCACCGCGGCATGGATGCATGCCATGTCGTCTCGAAGCCTGGTAGCAGTTGTTTTTTCGGATCAGGATGGCCGCCCCAAGTTTAACGGGCGGCCATAACCGTTTGAGGGTCACTTCTGGGCTGTAGCAGCAGCGTCCAGGATCATTTCGCTCGGCGCCATTTTGGCGTTGCGCTGCAGGAGGTAGTAGGCCACCGCAGTCACGATGAGGCCGACGGCCCATGAAATGTCGGCGTCGTTGAGCATGATTGCAATCGGCCCCTCATAGAGCGGCTGATTGAGAAGCGGTATCTGAACCACCACACCCAGAATGTAGCATCCCAGCGCAGTCCAATTATACGCACCGTAACGGCCGTTTGAATCGTAGAGAGCGGGAATATCCACCTTCTCCTTCGAGATGAGATAGTAGTCGACGAGATTGATCGCGCTCCACGGGACGAACACCGCCAGCAGCATCAGGACGAAGTTCTTGAATGCCGAGAGAAAATCCGAGCTTGCCAGCACGGCGATCAGCACCGACAAAACAACGAAACCGATGATATAGGCCGCCCTGGCGCCCTTGGAGATACGGGTCTGATTGCTGAACGAGGTGAAGGTCGTGAGGATCGCCATGAACCCGCCATAGGCGTTCAGGCAATTGATCGTGAGCTTTCCGCAGACAATGACGACGTAGACGAGAATTGCGCCTTCGCCCGCCAGCGTTCCAAGGAAACCGACCTGGTTTGACAGGAATTTCGCGCCGAGCGCAGCGACAAGCACGCCAAACGTCATGGCAAGTTGCGAGGCGAGCGCCGAGCCGAACAGCGTATAGAAGAACGCTTTGCCATCAGCCGTTGAGGACGGAAGATAGCGGGAATAATCGGCAACATAGGGCGCATAGGTAAGCTGCCATCCGGCAGACAGCGAAACGGCGAGCAGGAAGGTCGGGACCGTTGCCGGTTTTTGCCCGAAGGCCGAGTGAATGTCGTACTGATGAAACAGCTGGTAGGACAGGTATGCAAAACCGATGATGCTGATGACCGTGGCAATCCGTCCCATTATATGGATGACCTTGTAGCCGACGAGCGCGATTACGCAGGTGAGCACCCCGAAGACGATCATGCCGACGGCTGGATTGGATGAGCCAAGCAGGAGATTCAGGGCTTGGCCAGCAAGGACGGTGCCCGTTGCGGCAAAGCCCAGATACATAAGGATGACCAGAAGCAAGGGGAGGGTCGCGCCTTTGACGCCGAACTGCGCCCGGCTGCTGATCATCTGGGGCAGCCCCAGGCGAGGACCCTGCGCCGAGTGAAGCGCCATCACGATCCCGCCAAGGATATTGCCGATGGCCAGCCCGATGATTGCAGTCATCGCCTCCGCTCCGAAGACGACAGCCAATGCGCCATCGAGTACCGCCGTGATCTGCAGGTTTGCTCCGAACCAGAGCGTAAACTGGTCTCGTGGGGAACCATGCCGCTCGGCCTCCGGTATTCTGTCGATGGTTCTGCGTTCAGCGAGCCCATCGCTCGTTTTGACACCACTCATTATGCGCTCCTCCTGGGGGAATTCGAAACTCACAACCCGTTTTATATAAATGAAGAAGACATTTTGTATATACATTTTGGCTTGGCAGGCATCCTCGATCCCAGCCCTTTGTGTGCAAATTCTTCGAGAGCTTTCGTTCAGACAGCGCTAGCATGCGGACCATCGCGGCTGTCACCGCATTCTCTTGCCGTACGGTTGAGCTGCGTCGAGGTCAGCACGATTCTGGACAGCTCATGGGTGGGGAGCACTCCTTTACATGCTCCTAGTAGGGGGTACCTCAAGGTTTTCCCGCCAATGCACCTTTCCTCGGACATATCGAGAACACGGGCATCCCAAGATGCCTGGCAGGAGTCGGCTTCGGGAGGGGGCGGAATCGTACGCCAAGGTCGAATAGAAGCACGACCATCATAAGGATGGAACAAAACAAAATCCGCTAAGAGCCAACAGAAGGTAAGCTTGCGTCGCGCATGACCCCACCAGATGCGTCCAACTGAACGCAATCGATCATCGGACGGCCGTCAACGTGCTGGGGAATGAGCGCTTACTATAAAGCCAAAAGCACGCAGAATTCGGCATGCCAATTCGATGAGCACACAATATCCGTAACCAAACATCAGCCCGTAGACAATTATCGGTAGGGTAGAATCAAGTGATATAAGCAAATCCGGATTGGAACGACGATTCCAAAATTGCTGCAAGTACGAACCGACGAGTGCGAATAGAATAAAAATAAGCGGCGCTAACCACACAACCCTCTGAACTTGCTCAATAGAATGAATTCTCCAGAGATAAACAAACGAGATCGCAACAAAAAACAGATACTCGACGCCGGAGAGCATGAGGAAAATAAAAAGAATTGAAAAAAAGCGACTTTGGAAAAACACTAAAGAAAGAACAGGTAAAATAAGTGGGAGAACCAGTGCAATCCGATAGAAGGTCTTGAAAGACATATCATTCCTCTGATGCAGTGTTTTTGCGGCAATCACCTCGAATAATTTTGCCACTCGTCAGATGCCAGCATACCCAAAACGCTAGCCCCGATAGGGCGCCAATCAACCCATAGATTAGAAGACTATCGATCGCGTATGCGGCCGGATATGACACCGCTACGAGAGTTGTAGCTCCTGCCAAAGCCCCACCGATGAAACATGTCCACCATCTCACCAGATTGAGCCAAACAGCGAAAAGACAAAGCGGCAGTCCAAATAGAACTGTGAACATCACTGAAAATGGAGACGTGACCAACATTGTCACGACAATCGAGACTACATCTTGTTTGCCGGAAAGCGGGGAGGTTACGGAAAAAATTATCGGCGGCACGAATGATGAGACCAGCAACCCAAGTGCCGCACCTCTTAAATTGATAGGATTTCCATGACGCATGATTTTCAATCCTATTGAGAAGACTGGCCGTCCCACTTGGGGTCGGTTCCGGGAGAGGGTGGAATCGTACGTTAGCGCATATCGGCGGAGGCAAGCGAGCGCGCCAGACTATGCTGTGTCAAAATCAGTCCTGCTTCCCATATACCCGGATAAATTTGGCTCGTGTTTCATCATTGTCTTGCGCCAAGCTTCCTGCTCAGCGTTGATGATAGCCAACTCCCAAACGCAAGCGATTACTGGTCGCTTCATAGTATCCATCGGCTCGGCGGCGCCATATAGCTTACGATAGATATGCTGACAAAGCACGGATCCTTGTATCCACCAGTGCGCGAGAATGGAAACACCCATTTCACCCGGATGAATGATAACGAAACCCATGCCATTGTCGTCACCTTCATCACGAACGCGCGGCAAAACGTCTTCCTGTACGATGGTTTCCGCAAGCGCGATCAATGTATCGGCAATGTTTTTTCCGTCTGCGGCAAGACCATATATTTTCAGGTGGAGGCCTCCAACCTCCCAATGCCCCAGATTCGTGACACCGCGTGGCCGACGGATGTCATCACCGAGTGCTGGGATGATGTCGATCACACAGTTGCGTCGATCAACGCCGGCACCGTGGCACCATCGGCGATCCTCAAGAAGCTTGCCGCCTACTGTCGCCAGAATCGGCTCGATCTGGCGCTTCGGGAAGTCGGCCGGATCGAGCGCAGCCTGTTCCTCCTGGACTGGCTCGAGGATGCGGATCTGCGGCGCTGCTGTCGTGCCGGCGTCAACAAGGGAGAGGCCCGCCACTCCCTGGCTCAGGCAATCTACACCCAGCGTCAAGGCCGCATCACGCACCGTACCCTGCTCAACCAGAGCTTCCGCGCCTCGGGCCTCAATCTAGTGATCGCGGCGATCGTCTATTGGAACACGATCTATATGGACAGGGCTATGCAGCATCTGCGTGCGACAGGAATTCCAGTGCCCAACCAGGTGCCGTCCCATGTCGCACCACTCGGCTGGAATCACATCAGCCTGACCGGCGACTATCTTTGGCAGCAGGCGACGGAGATCCCGCTCGATTACTGGCCGCTCCGCCTCAAGGATGACATCTTTGCAGCCGCCGGCTGAGGGCGTTCACAGTCCGAGAAAAGGTGCATTAGCGGGAAAACCTTGAGGGGTCCCCCAGTACACGGCAGGTGCAAAGCAAGAACCGGCCACACGCGAGTGTCGCCGGCTCGAATAGCTTCAACGCGATTATCAGCCAAAAGGCAGCTATCAGCGAAGATCTACTATGCGCATCATTTGTGCTTGATGATCGCGGCGGGTCGCCAGGTGCCGATCGCGGAAGTCCGGGCGATCAGGCCTTGGCAGATAAGTCGCGCTATCCTTGTCAACAATTTCCACATGCCGCTCTCTCCTCGACTCAGGCTGCCGGATTGGCGGCGTGAACGTAGTTCCGCCACCCGCCGAATTCGGTAATCTCCCGAGCGCCGGTGATGGCGTGGACCTCGCAGAGAAAACCAGAAATACCGCTTCCATCGTCGAGCGTGATCTTGCCCACGCCGAGGGGTGCCGGAATATTCTGGACGAAACGAGCGAATGCCGCAGGGGGGAGGGCCCAGACCTCGACCTCCACGCCCTTGCCCGCAAAACCCGGATCGCGCACCAGACCCGGCTTGGGTGGCGTGGTGTCAGGAAGCGCGAAGAGACGATAACTGCCGTCCGTCCGGCAAGTCTTCACTCGATATCCGCCCGGTCCGATCAGTTGGTGGTTGAGCGGCATGTCACTGAGATGCGCACCGACGACCACAATCGGCACGAAGTCGTCACTTGCTGGCGCTACGCGGCTTGCCTCGGGCAGCGCGGCGGTGCGGTCCTTGCCCATGCCCGCATTCAAGGCGCGGTGGATGGCGTCGGCGAAGGGAGCCAGAGCCTCGTCGGTGAAAGCGGGGCCGACAAGCATCACGCCGGCGGGCAGATGAGCGTTGGCGTCAAAGCCTGCGGGTATGGCGATCGCCGCGCAGTCGAGCAGATTGGCGAAATTGGTATAGCGGCCGAAATGGCCGTTCTTAACGATTGGATCCGCCTGCATTTCCTCCACAGTGTAGGTAGTGGGGGAGGTCGGCAGCATCAGGAAATCCACTTTCTCCCATTCTGCCTTCGTCCTTTGCCGCAAAGCTTCCAGCCTGTAACGGCCCTCGAAGGCGGCGACGGCGTCATAGGCCTTTGCTCCTTCGATGATGGTCCGCACCGTCGGGTCGAAATCACCGGCATTCGTCGCCAGAAAACCCTTCACCGCCGCCAGCCGCTCGGCGACCCACGGGCCGTTATAGAGCAATTCGGCAGCCTGCCTGAAAGGCGCATAGTCGAAGGGTACAATAGTGGCGCCCAGCGACTTCGCCCGCTCGATGGCGGCGTCATAGAGCGCCTCGACTTCCTTATTCCCATAGAACTCCCGTTCGGCGCCAACGAGCACGCCGATGCGTGGGCCTGACGATGGCAGGCTGGCCGGTACGGCATGGCGCGAAAACGGATCCCTGATGTCATAACCTTCCATGATCCGGCGCACGGCAATGCCGTCCCCGACCGTCGCTGAAAAGACGGTGACGACATCGACGCTGCGGCAGGCCGGCACCACCCCGACATTCGGCACCAACCCCGGCGTCGGCTTGATGCCCACGAGATTGTTGAACGCGGCTGGCACACGGCCCGAGCCCGCCGTGTCGGTGCCGAGCGAGAAGCTTGCCAATCCGCTTGCAACGGCAACGGCTGAGCCGGAGCTGGAGCCGCCGGAGACGTAGTTACGGTCGAAAACCGAGCGCGGTGCGCCATGCGGCGAGCGTGTGCCGTTGAGGCCGGTTGCGAATTGATCGAGGTTGGTCTTGCCGATGACGATGGCACCGGCCGCCTTCAGCCGTGCAACGACTGCCGCATCCTCTGCAGGGTGATAGGCAAAGGCCGGGCAACCGGCTGTTGTTGGCAGGCCGGCGACGTCGATATTGTCCTTCACTGCGAAAGGAATGCCCCAAAGCGGCAGGCTGTTGACTTCGGGTGCTTTTGCCAAAAGCTCGCGGGCTGCCGCGCGCAGATCATCGTCCGGTGTGATGGTGATGAAGATCGCCGGATCGTCCGATGCCTTAAGTCTGGCGATGATCTCCTCCACCAGATCGAGGGGCGAGAGACCTGCCGCATAGGCCGCTTTCAGCGAAGCGAAGTCGAGAATGGTGGGAAGCATCAGATTTCCTCCAGTATGACGAGCACATCGCCGGCTTTGACATTATGCCCCGGGCCGGCGCGCAGATCGCGGACGCGCCCGGCGGCGTGTGCCGTGACGTTGATTTCCATTTTCATGGATTCAATGATGGCCAATGTATCGCCGGCCGCAACCGGCTGGCCCTCTTCGACGAGTATTTTCCAGACGTTGCCGGGTACGGCACTTTCGATGCCGAAGCAGCCTTCGGGTATGTCGCCGCCCAATCCGGGACCGGAGCCTTCGTCGACCGTAAAGCTGTCGAGGCCGAGCTCCTTCCAGCGCTGGCGCTCCGCTTCGAAGGCCGCCTGTTGCCTGGACTTGAAAGCGCCGATTGTAACCGCGTCGCGGGCAAGTCCTGATTCATAGGCACCGTAGGAAAACTCGGTCTCCTCGATTTTGACCGGATAGCCGCCATGCGGGAAGGCGGCACGGGCCTCCGTCAGCTCCTCATGACTGACGGGAAAGAAACGAACCTGATCGAAGAAGTTCAGCAGCCATGGCTTGCCCTTGCCGAAGACCGGCGTCTGCCTCCAGCTATTCCAGACCTGAATGGTACGGCCGAAAAGCTGGTAGCCGCCCGGTCCCTCCATGCCATAGATGCACATATAGGCGCCGCCGATGCCGACGGCATTTTCCGGCGTCCATGTGCGGGCCGGATTGTACTTCGTCGTCACCAGTCGATGGCGCGGATCGACCGGGGTTGCGACCGGCGCGCCGAGATAGACATCCCCGAGGCCGAGCACCAGATAGCTGGCATCGAAGACGATGTCGCGCACGGCCTGCTCGTCGGGCAACCCGTTGATGCGGCGAATGAACTCGATATTGGACGGGCACCAGGGCGCGTTCGGGCGCACGAGTTCCTGATATTTGCGCATTGCGAGCTCGGCGTCCGGATCATTCCAGGAGAGCGGCAGATGAACGGTGCGGCTCGGGACCTTGACCTGCTGCGCGGCCGGCAGGCTTGCCTCGATCTCGGCCAGCAGACCCAGCAGACGCATTCGCGTGAGGGTGGTGCCGTCATAATGGATCTGCAGCGATCGGATGCCGGGTGTCAGGTCGATGATGCCGGGTAAACGGGCCTCGATGATCGGCTGCATCAGCAGGTGCACTCGCAGGCGCAGCGCGATGTCGAGGGTCATCGCGCCATATTCGACCAGCAGATTGTCGTCACCCTGGCGTCGATAGACGACGGGTACCGGGCCGCTCTCGCTTTGGCCGATGATTGCCGACCCCGCTTCATCGCCGATGCGCCGCACAACCGGACCGGCAATGGGATCCTGCACGCGTGCGGCCGGATGAAAGCGGATTTTGTCGCCGGGCTTGAACTGCCCCATCTTCCATTGCTCGTCGCGCGCAATGACGGCAGGGCAGACGAAACCGCCAAGGCTTGGGCCATCCGGGCCGAGAATGATCGGCATGTCGCCGGTAAAGTCGATGGCTCCCACAGCATAGGCATTGTCATGGAGATTGGAGGGATGAAGGCCTGCTTCGCCGCCATCGCTACGCGCCCATTTCGGTGCAGGGCCGATCAGACGCACGCCGGTGCGGGCGCTGTTGAAATGCACCTCGTATTCCGTCGAGAACAGCGCCTCGATATCGTCTTCCAGAAAGAAATCAGGCGCGCCATGCGGACCGTAGAGAACGCCGACCCGCCAGCTACGGCTCAGCGGTGCAGGAGTATCGGCTGCCTTGGTTCTCAACTGCGCTGCACGTGCCAGTCTCAGCACATGGCCGGTCTGGAGCGTGCCGGTGGCGTGCCCGCCGAATTTTCCAAGGCCGAATGTCGCTCTCGATCCGAGCATGACGGGGGCTGCAAACCCGCCCGCAACGGCAAGATAGGCGCGCTGGCCCGCGCCCTCTATCGCACCGATCGCAAGCGTCTGACCTGCCTTGATGCTGACGGCTTCGTCATGCGGCAGCGGTACGCCGTCGAGTTTCATCGGCATGCGTGCGCCTGCAAGCGCGATGGTGATGTCCGAGAAGATCCTGAGCACCGGTCCGGATACGGTGAGTTCCAGCGCCGCCGTCTCATCGGCGTTGCCGACGAGCCTGTTGGCATGGCGGAACGAGCGCTCGTCCATGGGGCCGCTCGGCGGCACGCCGACATGCCAGAGGCCGAGCCTGCCGGGCAGTTCCTGAATGCTCGACTGCGCACCCGGCGCCACCACCTCGATAATATCGGGCACGAAGACGAAATCCTTGAGCGCGGTCGTCGCCACATCGCCGCTCGAAAGCAGATCCGATCCCGCAATCGCCTTGAGGTATTCGAGATTGGTTTCGATGCCGGCGATGGAACTCTCGGCAAGCGCATGTTGCAGCTTCTCGATTGCGGCCGGCCGGTCTTCGGCCGCGACGATCACCTTCGCAAGCATGGGATCATAGAAGGGCGTGACTTCCGTGCCCGTTTCGATCCAGCCATCCACGCGCGCATTCGCCGGGAAGATAACTTCCGTCAACAGGCCCGCGCTCGGCCGGAAGCCGGCATGTGGCATCTCGGCATAGATGCGGGCTTCGATCGCAGCGCCGCTTGGCTTCAGATCCTCATTGCCCGATATCACATCCTCGCCGGCCGCTTGGCGGATCATCCATCCGACGAGGTCGATGCCGTAGACGGCCTCTGTGACCGGATGTTCGACCTGCAGGCGGGTATTGACCTCCAGAAAGTAGAATTCCTCGCGCAGCGGATCGTAGATGAATTCCACCGTCCCGGCGGATTGATAGCGTGCGGAGGTGCCGAGTGCCACGGCCGCGGCATGCAGGCGCTCTCGTACGGCCCGCGAAAGACCGGGGGCGGGGGTTTCCTCGATCACCTTCTGGTTCCGGCGCTGAAGCGAGCAGTCGCGCTCGCCAAGCGCGATCACCCGTCCTTCGCCGTCGCCGAAGATCTGTACCTCGACGTGCCGGGCCTTGGAGACGAAGCGCTCGAGAAAGACGCGCGCGTCGCCGAAGCTTGCCTTGGCGGTGCGCTGCACGCTTTCGAAGGCAGACTTCAGACTATCGGCATCTTCGCAAAGCTGCATGCCGATACCGCCGCCGCCCGCTGTCGATTTCAGCATGACTGGGTAATCGATCTCCATAGCGGCTGCGAGCGCGGCTGCGCTCGTCTCCACAAGACCGCTGCCGGGCAGCAGCGGCACGCCGCTCGCTCGCGCCAGCTCGCGCGCCGTGTGCTTCAGCCCGAAGGCGGCAATGTTTTCCGGCGTTGGGCCGATGAAGACGATGCCTTCCGCGGCCAACCGCTCGGCAAAGCCGATGTTCTCCGACAGGAAACCATAACCCGGGTGCACGGCTTCGGCGCCCGTTGCCTTGCAGGCGGCGATGACGGCCTCGACGTTGAGATAGCTCTCGGATGCCGGTGCGGGGCCTAGTCTTACGGCCTCATCGGCCATCAGCGATGCCCTGGAAAAGCGGTCGGCGTCCGAATAGACGACGACGGAGGCGATACCCATGCGTTTCAATGTCCGGATGATCCGAACTGCGATTTCGCCTCGGTTGGCGATCAATATCTTCTTGAACATCTCAGGCCTCACCATCCCAGACGAGAACCCGGATCGGCGTCGGATCGAAGCCGTTGCAGGGATTGTTGATCTGCGGGCAGTTGGAAATGACGAGCAGCACGTCCATCTCGGCTTTCAGCTCGACATAGTCTCCCGGCGCGGAAATGCCGTCGACGATCGTCATCTCACCTGATGGTTCGATCGGCACGTTCATGAAGAAATTGATGTTGGGCACGACATCGCGTTTGCCCATGCCGTGCCTGGAGACCTCCAGAACGAAATTGTCGCGGCAGGCATGCAGATATTTCGTGCCGTGGCCGAAGCGCACGGTATTGCTCTCGCAGGAGCATGCGCCGGCCGAGGTATCGTGGCGCCCGCAACTGTCGGCACTCATGGTCAGCATCACCCGTCCCTCATTGGAGACGATACGAGTCCCTGTGGTGATATAGGCTGCACCCTGCTCGCGCATGGTGTCCTGGCTGGAATAGCGCTCGGAGTGATCCTCGGCATTGTAGAACAGCGTATCGATTGCCTGCTGGCCGTAACTATCCTCGATGCGCAGGGTCTGGCCCTTGCGGATAATGGTCGAGAAGGGTGCCTCGGCAGTGATCGAGTAATCCTGCGCCGCGTTCTCGATTGTGCGGCTGGATGCGGTCTGGATGACAGTGGTCATGATATCGCTCCTCGATCAGATCGCCGCCAGCGCGTTGTTTTCAAAGCCGCGCATGGCTTCGGCGGTTGCCGTCCGGCAAAGGTCGTCGGCGCTTGGTTCGAGCGCGCCGATGCGGGTGACCGTGACCGGATTGGGCCGGTAGTCGGGGTTCGGATCGAGCGGATGTGGGCAATTGGAGAGGCCGACGATCATGTCCATCTCGGCGCGAAGCTCGATATAGTCGCCCTCATGCAGCAGGTCGGGTTTCCACACGAACTTGCCGTCCTGGTCGACGCGGACCGGAGCAAAGAGCGAAAGCGCTGCCGGGATATCCCGCCTGTCGAGCCCGGCCTTAGTGGCGAGCAGGACGAGGTTGTCGCGGGTGTTGCGCGTGCCCTCGCCATATTTCGCAAGGTTAGACGCGGCCGTGGAGCCGCCCATCAGGCAATCATGGGCGCCGGAGGAATCCTCCGTCACGGAAAACATCACACGTCCCATGTCGGAGAAGATCACCCGTCCTTTCGACAGGGCGGTGGTCCACTGCATCTTTACCGTATCGGGCAGGTTCAGTCGCTCGCTGGTATCCGACGCATTCCAGGCGACGAACGAGACGGTCGAGAAGCCTTGCTGCAGGGCGATGCGCAATGTCTCGCCGCTTTTGATCCGGGTCGACCAATACCAGCCACCGGGTATGATCTCTTGATGAACGACGCGGGCGGTGTTGATCGGCGGGGCGGGAAGGGGGCTTGGAGCCGGGAGGGCCTTCGGTGCGAATTCGAGGCCTTTCCTCTGGTGTTCCTCATAGCGCGCGCGATTGGCGGCGATTTCTTCCGGCGAACGTCTGATGTGCTGCATGACTAAATGTCTCCCAATGGTGCCAGGTCGTCCCGGCTATGCCCCAGGGAAGTGACCGGGCCGTCCCGGTCGGGGCTGAAGATCGAGGCTGCGCCAGCAATGCGCGGCGGCCAGATGGAAATGTCCTTGGTAATGGTTGCGCCGTAGCGCTCCTTTTCTTCCGGCCGGTCGCGGCGGCGCTCGAAGGCGACGACACGGGTGGCGAGCGTGAAAGCCTCGCGCATGTCATGGGTCACCATGACCACGGTCATCTGCGTTTCATGCCACAGCCGCTTCATCAGCATATGGATTTCGGCGCGAATGCCGGGATCGAGCGCGCCGAAGGGCTCGTCGAGCAGCAGCACCTTCGGCCGCATGATCAGCGCCTGGGCGAGCGCGAGGCGCTGCTGCATGCCGCCGGAAAGCTGGGCCGGGTACTTGTTCTCCGCGCCGGCAAGGCCGACCTCGGCGATCAATTGACGGGCTTCCTCGAGGGCGCTCCGGCGCGCCGCACCGAAGAGCCTCGCCTTGTAGCGCGAAGCGGTGAGCTCCTTGCCGAGGAGGACATTGCCAAGCACGGTCAGATGCGGGAAAACCGAGTAGCGTTGAAAGACCACCCCGCGATCGGCGCCCGGCTCTGACGGCAGCGCCACGCCGTCGAGAAGGATGTTGCCCCTGGTCGGTTGTTCCTGTCCCAAGAGCATGCGCAGGAAGGTCGACTTGCCGCAGCCGGAGGGGCCGACCAGCGCGACGAAGGCGCGGGAATCCACGGTCAGCGACACGTCCTCGAGCACGATCTGGTCGCCATATTCCTTCCAGACTTTTTCGATCCTGAGCTCGCTCATGCCTGCCTCTCCAATTCCGACCAGGGGAAGACGGCGATGCGGATGCGATCGAGCAGATAGTTCATGAGCACGGCGAGCAGCGTGATCCAGACGACATAGGGAAAGATCACGTCCATCGACAGATAGCGGCGGACGAGGAAGATGCGGTAGCCGAGGCCAGCATCCGAGGAGATCGCCTCGGCGGCGATGAGGAACAGCCAGGCCGGGCCGAGCTGCAATTTCAGACAGGTCATCAGCCGCGGCAAGATCTGCGGCAGCACGACACGAAGGGCGATCTGCCAGGAAGAGCCGCCGAGCGTTTCGGCCTTGACGATCTGCTCGCGCGGCAGCTCCAGAGCCTTCAGGGCCAGATCGCGGATCATCGTCGGCGTGACGCCGATGACGATCAGCGCGATCTTCGACGTCTCGCCCAGGCCCATGGCGATGAAGAGGATCGGCAGAAGCGCCAGGGGTGGCACCATCGAGATGACGGCGACGAAAGGCGAGAGCAGGGCCCTGAGATAGGGCAGCATGCCGATGAGCATGCCGATGCAAAGTGCGATCGCCGTTGATATGCCGAGGCCGGATAGCAGCCGCACCAGACTTGCCCCCGTATCCGACCACAGCAGATAGTCTCCCGTGCGCGGATCGGCGATGAAGGCCATGCGGTTGATGGCGTCGGCAAAGCCGGCGAGGCTGGGTAGCAGCTTGTCGTTGGCATTTACGGCAAGTCGTTCAGCCGAGCCGATGGTGTAGGCGATAATCAGCAGCGCGAAGGGCAGCAGCGTCAAGGCAAGCTGCGCGCCCGGGCTCGGCCTGGTATTGATCCAACGCATGGGAGTGCTCCGAAGATGAAGGAACGGGGCGGCGCCATCGCGCCGCCAGTGGGCCTTTTGCTCAGAGCGAACCGGCGGCGGCGGCCTTCATGTAGGTTTCGGTGAAGCGCAGCTTGATGTTGTTGCCATCGCCGAGAACCTTGTCGTCCGGCATTTCGATGCCGATGACATCGGCGGAGGCAGCGCCACTGCCGAGCAGGCCCTTCTGGAACAGGAAGTTGCGAACGAGATCCATCGTCTTGGGTAGGCTCGGCGATGCGGTGAAGGCAACGGCGTCAGCCGGCTTGTCGAAGAGCTTGGTGGCGGCAAGCTGCGCCTCGAAGCCCTTGAGATCGGTACCCGAAGCCGAGCCCATCGCCTCGCGGGCAGCCTTGCCTTCCGGCGTGTCGGCCTTCATCAGCGCTGCCGTTTCGTACCAGATGCCGGCGAGAGCCTTGCCGAAATTCGGATTGTCCTTCAGCACGCTGCTGTTGGCGACCATCAGATCGATGATTTCGCCGGGCACCTGCGAGCTGTCGAATACCTTCTTGGCGGTGGGGTCTTCCAGGATGGTCGAGACCAGCGGGTTCCAGGTGACGACGGCGGAGACATCCGGTGTCTTGTAGGCTGCGACCATGTCGGCATCCGAGGTGTTGACCACCTTCACGTCGCGTTCGGTCAGCTTGATGCTGTCGAGCGCGCGGGCGAGCAGGTAATGGGAGACGGAATATTGTACGAGATTGATGTTCTGGCCCTTGATGTCAGCAAGGCTGGTCTTGTCCTTGAGGATGACCGCGTCATTGCCGTTGGAAAAGTCGCCAACGATGACAGCGGTCGTGTCGACGCCGCCCGC
Source organism: Rhizobium sp. A22-96 (assembly GCF_053521805.1). Lineage (NCBI taxonomy): Bacteria > Pseudomonadati > Pseudomonadota > Alphaproteobacteria > Hyphomicrobiales > Rhizobiaceae > Rhizobium > Rhizobium sp. A22-96. The sequence continues at coordinate 188,712 of NZ_JBNWDQ010000001.1, read as the reverse complement.
TGCCGGGATCGAAAGTCCGTCCATGTTGGTGAGCGTCACGGCATCGAAGGCGCCTGCCGTGTACTGGTTCATCGACTCGACATAGTCGTTGAACTGGGTGACCTCGATGTTGATGCCGTATTTATCGGCCCATTTCTTGACGATGCCGTGGTCGGCGGCATAGCCCCAGGGCATCCAGCCGACATAGATCGACCAGGCCACCTTGAAGCTGGTCTTGGGTGCGGCGCTGGCAGCGGTGCCGAGGCCGAGAGCCAGCGACATCGAAATGGCGGTTACGGAAAGGATCTTCGAAAAAGTCTGCATTGAAATTCCCCTTTTGCTTTTCATCAAAAAGGGATCGGCAAAGACCATCGCGCCGCCAATCCCTTGGCTTACGAGGTCTCCCGGGCTTTTATCCCGCCGTGCACCCGGTGGGATTTCTCCCCCAACCGGTGGCAGCTCTCGGACCAGTCACGCCCCCTTACGGAAGCGCCGGAACCCTAGCCACCAACTCAGCAGATGAGAAGCAAGCAGCGTGCCAGACTGTAACGTATTGATTTTATTTGACTGCCTATTGACCCGGTGCCCGCTGAAAGCGAGGATGGGTCCAGTTGCGCGAAAATTATGCAGCCCATGATGAGCAAATCATCAGCGAAGTGCCGCAGGCGGGAGCCTGGGTTCCACCGCAGCCGCTGAGCTACAGACAGCAAGACATCGCCGTGTTCCAGAGTGAGTTTGGATTGCCGAAATCGTCAACGGGAGGCCAATATGGACGATCGAACCGTACGCGTGGCGTTGGAACGCCATTGGGATGCTTCCGATGCGAGCGATTTCGAAATCGAGCATGACATCTATCGCGAGGATGCAGTGCTCCACTATCCGCAATCAGGCGAGCGGATCCGCGGCAGGCGCAACATTCAGGAAAGCCGATTCCTCCAACCCAATAAAAAGCGCTTCACAGTGCAAAGGATTATCGGCAGCGGCGATTTCTGGGTTACCGAATTCGTGCTTTCATATGACGGCGTTCCATCCTACGCGGTAAGCATCATGGAATTCAGCGACGGACTGGTGATCAACGAAACACAATATTTCGCTGATCGCTTTGACGCCGCACCGTCGCGTGCCCATCTTGTTGATAGGGCAGGTGAGAGCTAACCGTCTTGGCTGCATCCGCAAAGGAGAATGCTGAGGGGCGGCTGAGAATGGTGCTCAACCCGACAGCGCGCTGGACGCTCGAAGGAGCCAGCCCCTAGCGTCCCCTTTGCCTCTCTCGTAGACTTCATTCAGGCAACAGCAGGACAATATCCATGACCAAAGGCTCCGATCTTTTAGTTGCGGCGCTGGAGAACGAAGGTGTCGACCGCATTTTCGGCATTCCCGGGGAGGAAAACCTTGATGTGGTTGAATCCATCCGCAAGTCGTCGATCGAACTGGTCCTCACGCGGCACGAACAGGCAGCGGCCTTCATGGCGGCAGCCTATGGCCGGCTGACGGGAAAGCCCGGCGTTTGCCTGGCGACGCTCGGGCCGGGCGCGCTCAACCTCTCGACGGGTGCCGCCTATGCGCTGCTGGGCGCCATGCCCATGGTGATGATCACCGGCCAGAAGGGAATTCTTTCTTCCCAGCAGGCGCGTTTTCAGGTGGTTGACGTCGTGGCGTCGATGAAACCGCTTACCAAGTCATCCCGGCAGATCGTGTCGCCGCTATTGATCCCGACCATGGTCAGGGAGGCATTCCGCATCGCAATGGAGGAGCGGCCCGGACCCGTGCATCTCGAGCTGCCGGAAGATATCGCAGCGGAAGAATGCCGCGAAGTACCGCTTATTGCTCCGCACCAGCTTGAACTGCCAACTGCAAGCGACGCGGCGCTGGACCGTGCTGCCGAGCTTATCATTGCGGCCAAGCGGCCGCTGCTGATGTTCGGCGCTGCCGCCTCGCGCCCGCGTTCGACGTCCGATATCGGCCAGTTCGTGATCCGCACTCGGATTCCATTCTTTACCACTCAGATGGGTAAGGGAACGGTCCCCGGTGGAACGGAGCTGTACATGGGAACCGCCGCTCTATCCGAGCGCGACTATGTCCACGAGGCTATAGGGCAGGCAGACCTTATCGTCACGATCGGCCACGACACGGTCGAGAAACCGCCATTCATCATGGGCAAGGGCGGCCCGAAAGTTGTCCATATCAGCTATCAGCCGGCGACGGTCGAGCAGGTTTACTTCCCGCAATTCGAGGTGATCGGCGATATCGGTCCGTCGCTCAGTGCGTTGGCGTATCGGCTCGAAGGCAAGTTGCCGAATGCCCAGGCTCTCGTTCATCTGCGCCAGCGCATTCTCGACCGTATTGGCGCAAGGGCGACCGAAGACCGGTTTACACCGCAGCGCATCGTCCACGACATCAGGGAAGTCATGCCGCATGACGGCATCCTGGCGCTCGACAATGGCATGTACAAGATCTGGTTCGCACGAAACTATCGGACGCAGATGGCCAACACGCTGCTGCTCGACAATGCTCTTGCAACCATGGGAGCGGGCCTGCCGTCGGCGCTCGTTGCATCGATGATTTATCCAAACCGGCGCGTTATGGCGGTCTGCGGCGATGGCGGCTTCATGATGAACTCGCAGGAGCTGGAAACCGCCGTGCGGCTGAAGCTGAACCTCGTTGTCCTCGTCATCGAGGATAACGCCTATGGAATGATCCGCTGGAAACAGGCCATCGACAAGTTCCCGGACTTCGGAATGACGTTCGGCAATCCCGACTTTGTAAAATATGCAGAATCATACGGCGCCAAGGGCACCAGGGTCGATGATATCGGCCAATTCAAACAGACCCTCGAAAAGGCATTCTCGGACGGAGGCGTCCATCTGGTGAATATCCCGGTCGATTATTCCGAGAACGAGCGCGTGCTGGTGAACGAGCTTCGCGAACGCCTCCCGATGATATTGGAGGACTGAACGATTGTTCAGCACGCCAGCCTGCCGCCAGGACGTGGAGCCTATAGGCATATGCTGCTGGTGAAGCCTGGCGTAGTTTGGCACTTGGAGTTCAGGAGGTCGTCGGCGGGCCGATGGATAGTTCCATAACATAGATTATCTGATCTTTGTTTGTAGTCGGGTACATTCTATTTCCAAGTGCGACATGCCACAGACCAAGCGCGACCGCCCTCGCCGAACAGCACGAACCGGTCGTATCGGAGCGCCAGAAATCCACGTGTCATTCACACTTTATATATACGCGCCAAGAAAAGTGCTGTTCATCCATCGAGGACAAAATGGGCGTCAGAAACTATCTGGTCGAAGGCATATCCGGATCGGGCAAGACTTCGGTCGCCACCGAGCTGCAACGGCGCGGTTACCATGTGATCCACGGTGACCGTGAATTGGCCTATCAGGGCGATCCCGAAACAGGCGAACCTTTGGACGGGTCAGCGCATGAACAAGACATTCCGGATGTGGCCTTTGCGCATAGGCATCACATTTGGGATCTCGGCAAGGTGAGATCCCTCTTGGCCGATCAAAGCCACCCGATCTCCTTCTTCTGCGGCGGCTCAAGGAACTTCCATCACTTTATCGATCGGTTTGACGATGTTTTCGTTCTCGAGATTGATTTGCATACATTAAATACCCGGCTTGCCAGCAGGCCCGCAGACGAATTCGGCGGAAAACCGGCCGAACGAGAATTGGTGATGCGACTGCATGCGACGAAGGAAGACATTCCCAGAAACGCCGCGACCATCGATGCCACAGCACCGCTCGACCGCGTTGTCGACGATATTCTGATGAGGTGCGCAGAGGCCAACTAGGAGCTCACGCACCCTGGGCCAATTTCTTGCTGAGAGCGCCAAAGTCAGCTGACGCGATCAACCTGCCCGCGCCTTCCATACAACCTTAGAGAGTGCGTCAGATCCAGGGCTGCGCTTCGAATCCCAAGGGATTACATGGCTCATTTACGTGCGGAGCAAGCCCCCAAGACTTTGGCCAAAACCCGGTTCCTGGCTCCCTGCCCTGACGATGCCGTTGACTCTCACTCTGATGAAAAGTAGTAAGACTCCGCGTTAAATTAACCCGTGCTAATGGCATAAGGCACGATATTTGTGGCATTTATCGATCCAAATGTGATCGACGTGGATTGAGTGCTGATGTCAGTAAATCGCATGCAGACAGTGATTTTGGCGGGTGGACTTGGGACAAGAATTTCCGAGGAATCCGCCCTTCGCCCTAAACCGATGATCGAAGTTGGCGGGCGGCCGATCCTCTGGCACATCATGAAGATATATTCGTCCCATGGGTTGAACGACTTCATCGTCTGCTGTGGCTACAAGGGCTATATGATCAAGGAGTATTTTGCGAATTACTTCCTTCATATGTCTGACGTGACGATCGACATGGAGAACAATGTCGTAGAAGTTCATGCCAAGAAGGCCGAGCCTTGGCGCATTACACTGGTAGATACCGGTGAAGCGACGATGACCGGCGGACGCCTGAAGCGAATCGCCCCCTATCTCACCGGCGATTTCTGCATGACCTACGGCGACGGCGTCGGCTCTGTGGACATCACGAAATTGGTCGAATTCCACAAGGACCATGGAAAGCTTGCAACCATGACCGCGGTCCAACCGCCAGGTCGCTTCGGTTCGCTCAACATCCAAGGTACTGCCGTAACATCGTTTCTGGAAAAGCCCGTTGGTGACGGGGGCTGGATCAATGGTGGCTTTTTCGTCCTGTCGCCCGATGTGATCAACCGCATTTCCGGCGATGAGACTACCTGGGAGCGGGAACCCCTGGAGGGGCTGGCTCGCGACGGCGAGCTCAGGGCTCATTTCCACGATGGTTTCTGGCAGCCGATGGACACGCTGCGCGACAAAAACAATCTTGAGGAAATGTGGCAGAGCAAGAAAGCTCCGTGGAAAATCTGGCAATGATTGATTCCACATTCTGGCGGGGAAAACGTGTTTTCCTGACGGGGCACACCGGCTTCAAGGGAAGCTGGCTATCCCTTTGGCTACAAGAGCTTGGCGCAGTGGTGACCGGCTTCTCCCTGGAAGCGCCAACAAAGCCGAGCCTATTTGAAGCGGCCAATGTCAGCGCCGACATGACATCCGTGATCGGCGATGTTCGCGATGCGCAGGCGCTGTCGGACGCCGTCGCGCGCAGCAAGCCGGAAATCGTTATTCATATGGCGGCTCAGCCGCTCGTTCGCTATTCCTATGATCATCCGGTTGAAACCTATTCGACCAATGTCATGGGACTTGTGAACCTTTTCGAAGCAGTGCGTAGGTCACCCGGCATCCGCTCCGTGGTCAACGTGACGTCCGACAAGTGCTACGAAAATCGCGAATGGCCCTGGGGTTATCGCGAGCAGGAAGCCATGGGCGGGTATGACCCCTATTCATCGAGCAAGGGTTGCGCCGAGCTGATAACCGCTGCCTACCGCCGCTCCTATTTCAACACCGATACCTATGCGCAGCACGGCATTGCTCTGGGCAGCGCGCGCGCGGGAAATGTTATCGGCGGCGGAGACTGGGCGCTCGATCGCCTGATCCCGGATATCATGCGGGCAATTTCCGGCAACAGGACGGTGGTGATCCGCAACCCGCACGCCATTCGGCCTTGGCAGCATGTGCTGGAACCATTATCCGGCTACCTTTTGTTGGCCGAACGCCTTTACAAGGACGGCCCGGCTTTTGCGGATGGCTGGAATTTCGGCCCGTCCGATGACGATGCAAAGCCCGTTCAGTGGATCGTCGAGCACCTCACCAAGGCGTGGGGAGAAGGTGCTTCCTGGGAGCTGGATTCCGTTCAGGGCCCACATGAAGCCACATTCTTGAAGCTTGACTGTTCGAAGGCAAGAGCGTCGCTTGGCTGGTCGCCTGCCTGGCGGCTGAGCGATACGCTCGACAGAATCATCCAATGGTATAGAGCCTCCGTTCAGGGGCAGGACATGCGTTCGACCACCATTTCTCAGATCAAACAGTATCAACAGGCTCTTAGGGAGATTTAAGACAATGAACAATTGCGAACGCGAGATGCTCGATCTCTTGAAGTCGCTGCGCCAAGACTTTGGAGCGGTTTCGGTCAAGGCAGAGTTCGAAGCTGAAGGCACGCGAACCGACGAATTGCTTCGCCTCATCGATCTGGCTCGCCGTGCGGACCTCAAGGTCGGCTTGAAAATCGGCGGCTGCGAAGCCGTGCGCGACCTCATCGAATCCAAGCAGTTCGGCGTCGAATACATCATCGCACCGATGGTCGAAACGCCTTACGCTCTGAAGAAGTTCATTGAAGCTAAGAACAAGGTCTATACCGACGAGCAGAAGCAGGACACGAGCTTCCTGTTCAACATCGAGACGATCACGGCGTTCAACAATCTGGAAGGCCTTGTTAAGACGGCAAAGGGCACAGACGGCGTCCAGGGCGGCGTTTTCGGCCGCGTCGACTTCGCTGGATCGAACGATATGCCCCGTTCGTCCATCAATGAATCCGGTGTTACGGACTATGTCATCAAGTCTGCTGAAGCACTGAAGGCTGCTAATCTGGAGCTGGTTGTCGGCGGCGCAGTCGCCATCGAATCTCTGCCGGAACTGAAGAAGATCTACGCGGTGCATCTGACCCGCTTCGAGACCCGCAAGGTCATCTTCCAGGGCGCGGCTCTCGACAATCCGAATATGGCTCGGGGCCTTGAGAAGACCGTCTATTTCGAACTGCTCTGGCTGAAGAACAAGCGCGACTACTACGGCTCGATCCAGATCGAAGACGCACCGCGCATCAAGATGCTCGAAGACCGTTGGTCCCAGCTGGCCAAGTAATCCAAGACACGGGTAGAAATGAGAGCCTCGCCTCACGGCGAGGCTGAAAACGGGGGCAAACCGGCGTGAGCTATACGATCGCGATCTTTGGTGCGAGCGGCGCAATCGGCCGGTCCCTTTGCAACTGGCACCTCGAAAGACAATGTTCGGTCGTGGGCATAGCCAGACATATAGATGCCGACGCCGACCCACGCATCCATTGGGTAAAATGGGATCCGTGCCATGAGCCTATGCCGGACGCCAAGCTTGGCCTGGCGCCGCTTGATGCGGTCATCTGGGCTCAAGGTATGAACCTCAACGACAATGCCCGCAGCTTCGACGTCGAACTGCACAGGCGCGTCTACGACGCCAACGTCGTTTACATACTTGCCAGCCTGAAGGCGCTCCTCGATAGCGACCTCCTCAGCAAAACGGCCCGACTGGTGGTCATCAGCTCGATTTGGCAAAACATAGCAAGATCGAACAAACTTACCTATGGTGTCACCAAGTCGGCGTTGCTCGGCCTCGTTCAATCCTTGAGCCTCGATCTCGGTGCCGAGGGCAAACTGGTGAATGCCGTTCTGCCGGGAGCTCTGGATACGCCCATGACCCGCGCAAACCTTTCCGCCGAGCAGATTGGCCGGCTGGAAGGCATGACGCCTCTCGGATCCCTCCCCGCTCTTTCGGATGTCTGCAATCTAGCAGGCTTTCTGTGCTCACCCGAGAATACTGGCGTCACGGGCCAGTTCATTGCCGCCGATAGAGGTTTCTCGCATGCCAAAATTCTTTGATATCTCGTCGTCGACCGGGCGCTATACTGTCGAGGTTGGCACCGGCCTGCTGACCCGCACCCTCGAAAACAATCCAAATTCCATCATTATCTGCGACCGCAACCTGTCCGGCCACCTGCCGGCGACAGCCGTCGATCCCATCTTTATCGAAGCGGTCGAGTCCAACAAATCGCTTGAAGCAATCCCCGGCGTCATCGTCGCCCTGCGGCAGCGCAACGCCAATAGAAATACGCACCTCGTGGTCATCGGTGGCGGCATCATCCAGGATATCTCGACCCTGGCGGCGTCCATTTATATGCGCGGCATCAGCTGGACCTATCTGCCGTCCACCGTGCTGGGCATGGTCGATTCATGCATCGGCGGCAAATCATCGATCAATGTCGGCGGCTACAAGAACCTCGTCGGCAATTTCTACCCGCCCCGCGACATTCTGATCGACACGGCGTTCATCGACAGCCTGGATGCGGAGATGGTGGTAGGCGGCCTCTATGAGGCGGCCAAGATCTGCTACGCCCGCAGCTTTGAGGATTTCAACGAATATCTCGGCAACAATCCCGGTTATCCATTGACCGAAGCCAACGCCGAAGCCGTGATCCTGAAATCGCTCACGACGAAGAAGTGGTTCATCGAAACCGACGAATTCGATAATCGGGAGCGGCTGCTTCTGAATTTCGGCCACACGTTTGGGCACGCGATGGAAGCGGCGACGAATTTCGGCGTATCGCATGGGATCGCAGTCGGCGTGGGAATGCTGATCGCCATCAACTATGCCACCCGCCGGGGAGAAATGGACGCCGTTGGCATCGAGCGGACCCAGCAGCTTGCGAAACATGTCAAATCGATGCTCGGTCATGGTGAAGGATCGGTCGTCCCCAATCCTCCGGTGATACCGATCGACATCGTTCTGGAGAAATTCAGCCACGACAAGAAGCATCGCACCGATGGTTACAGAGTGGTGATCCCAAGAACCGATGGCGCCCTCGAACTGGTGTCGCAACCCCGCAGCGACGAGGTGCATTCCGATATTGCCCTCTCCTATCGCGAGACGCTGAAGGACATCGGCTGGAGCTTCACCTGAACTGGCACTTGCTTGCCCTTCTGTTCTCTTAGTTTTGAAGCTGGATCGCCTCTGATGAATTGGAATCTCGAACGTGACCTCGAAGACGTCTTTGCGCAGACGACTGCGATCTGGCCTCAGCTTCGCGGCGCCCGAATTTTTCTGACCGGTGGTACGGGCTTTATAGGATGCTGGCTGCTCGAAAGCGCGCGTTATGCCAACGACAAGCTGGACCTCGATCTCCACATAACAATATTGACGAGGAGCGCTTCGGCCTTCGCTGAAAAGGCACCTCATCTTGCCGGCTATCCGGCCTTTACCTTTGTTGAGGGTGACGTCGCGAATTTTGCCTCGCCAGAAGGCTCATTCACGCATGTGATCCACGCCGCAACGGATGCGAGCGCCGACCTCAACGAAAACGATCCCAGGAAAATGTTCGACACGGTGGTGTCGGGAACGCGCCGCGCGCTGGACCTAGCCGTTGAAAAAGCTGCTTCGCGCGTGCTGTTTCTGAGTTCAGGCGCAGTCTACGGGTTGCAGCCCTGGGACGTGACGCATGTTCGCGAGGATTGGACTGGGGCGCCGGATTGCACCAATCCACGCAATGCCTATGCCGAAGGCAAGCGCGCGGCAGAAATGCTATGCGCGATCTACGGCAAGCAATTCGGCCTCGAAATCGTCAATGCGCGCATATTCGCGTTGCTCGGGCCTTATATATCGCTCGGCATACATTTCGCTGCCGGCAATTTCATTCGCGATGCGATGGATGGCAGGCCGATCGTCGTAAAGGGCAACGGCATGCCTTGCCGCTCCTACCTCTATGCCAGCGACCTGACGGTCTGGCTGTGGCACATGCTTGTCAGAGGCGATGCGGGCAAATCCTACAACACCGGCTCGGATGAAACGATCTCCATCCGCGATCTCGCCGAACGGGTGGCGACCGTGATCGGAAACGGTGAATTCACCATCCTGGGTGCCGAGGACAAAGGGTGGAATCACGGTCGCTACGTTCCGGATACCGGCCTTGCCAAGGCGGAACTGGGCTTGGAAAGGACTGTATCGCTGGACGAGGCCATCCTCAGGACAGCATCATGGAATGGCTGGAAGCCGGCGCCATAACGGCCATTGTTTGCCTATCGCTTGCGCGGTGGGCGAAACGTATACCGGGATAGATAGCGCAATAGGCTCTGAAGATGCCAACGACGGAAGCGCCAGCTTTTGTGGCTTGCGCGCTGGGCGTCATGAATGACCTTTTCCGACGGCGACAGAACCACCTTGCGGCCGCTCTTCCACACGCGCGCACAGATGTCGACATCTTCGTAGTAGAGGAAGAATGCCTCATCGAAACCGCCGAGGTTTTTATAGTCGGTGGATCGAAACAGCATGAACATGCCGGCAATCCAATCCGGCTCGATATCCGCCTGCCCGAACTCGACCGGATAGCGCCCATCCGCTCGTCCCGCGAGCTTTGCCATCAGCGAGAAAATCGTTGGGAAATGTCGGGCGCTGTCTTCGGTTCGGCCGCCAGACGTGACGACAAGAGGCGCAACGACCGCTGCCTCATGCTTCTTCTCAAGCACGGACAGAAGCTGCGGGAAAGGGTCTTCAAAGAACAGAACGTCCGGGTTCAGAACGCAGAAGAACTCTGTTTCACACTGTCGGAATGCCGCATTGTGGTTCGCCCCGAAGCCGTGAGGCTCATCATTGCGCATGACGAGGATTTTCTCCGATACCGGCAAGGCAAGCGGTTCGGGGATGTTCAAAGTAAGGATGATCTTCTGCACATCTTGAAAGGACAGCGCCTGAGAGAGCAGGCGCTCCACCATCGCACCATGCCCATGACTGACGATCGATATCGTTATCATTCTTCTCTTGCTTCCATTCCCTGAACCGGACCGAGCAGATGCGATAAGCGCCGTTTTACTCGAAAGCAATATCCAAGCCGCAGCGAGCGTCGACTTGCGTCGTTCACGATCAACACTGGACACGTGGAAACGGGCAACATCGCGCCACATTTGCATGGCAGCGTTTCAAAGTTCGCGAGAGCGGGCGGCGACGGGGATGTGGGGAAGCTGGTGATCGGACCGTGGATGGCGTTGAGACGTCGACACAGCCTGGGGCGCTCGACCTGCGTCATCATCCCCTCGCCCTATCGCAGAGATCTATGGGAAGCGACGATGCACAGGGTGGTCAGTATATTTTCGACCATGTATAGGCTTGGTGGAGGCCGCGATTTAAACGATCCACCACACCGTGCGCTCCCTCAAAAAACATCCGGTGGCTTCAATGCTCGTCGGGGTCAAACTCTTCATCTAGGCAGGGAACGCGCGCTGTACCCCTTTGTCGATTCCAGGGCGGATCGATGAAGCTGAAATTAATGGTGCCACCCCGCATATCTCGGCCTGATTTGGCGCAAAAGCGCAGGGAAACCAGCCTTGCAAGCGCGGAATTGCACTTATATAAGTTCGGCGTGTTGGATAGAACAATGTGCCGCATGAGCCTATGGAACGGATTCAAGAATGACTAAAATGAAATTGTCGAATTGGGTTGCTGAGTTTTTGGTGGCCCATGGGGTCAGGCACGCTTTCATGGTCACAGGCGGCGGTGCGATGCACCTCAACCATTCCATTGGCACGCACAAGGACATCGAGTGCGTTTTCAACCATCACGAACAAGCATGCACGATGGCGGCCGAGGCATACTACCGCCTGACGAATCGACTGCCGGTCGTGAACGTTACATCCGGCCCGGGCGGCACGAATGCGATCACCGGCGTTTATGGCGCCTATGTCGATTCGATCGGAATGCTGGTGATTTCCGGCCAGGTGAAGATCGAGACCACGGTCCGCTACACCGGCCTTCCCCTGCGCCAGTATGGCGACCAGGAACTCGACATCGAGGAACTTGTCCGTCCGATCACCAAATACGTTCACATGGTAACGGACCCGAAAACCATCCGCTATCATCTGGAAAAGGCTCTCTATATCGCGACGTCGGGACGGCCCGGCCCTTGCTGGCTTGATATTCCGCTGGATGTCCAAGCCGCCCAGATCGAGGTCGACGACCTCCAGGGCTTCGATCCGAGCGAACTGGACGAGCCGTGGAAGAAAACAGACTTGAACAAGGCTGCTGTCGAGGTGCTGGAAAAGCTGGCGACAGCGAAGCGTCCCGTCATTTTTGCCGGTGGCGGCGTGCGCCTCAGCGGACAGCATGAAGCGTTCATTCGCCTTGTTGAAAAGCTCGGTATTCCGGTCGTCACTGGCTGGAATGCACACGATGTCATCTGGAACGAGCATCCGCTTTATAGCGGGCGCCCGGGTACGATCGGCGATCGCGCCGGAAATTTCACAGTGCAGAATTCCGATCTGCTTATCGTGCTGGGTAGCCGCCTGAACATTCGACAGGTCAGCTACAACTGGAAGACCTTTGCGCGCGAGGCCTATAAGATCTGGGTCGAGATCGACGAAAACGAATTGAAGAAGCCGACCGTCATACCGAACATGCCGATCCTGGCGAGCCTTACCGACTTCATCCCCGTTCTGACAAAGGTGGCTGAGGAGACGTATAGCGGCCCGACGGCCGGCCAGAAAGAATGGCTTGACTGGTGCAAGGAGCGGCAGAAGCGCTTCCCGGTCGTTAAGCCGGAATATTGGACCAACCAGCTCGTCAATCCCTATTGCTTCATGGAAAAGCTTTTCGAGCAGCTGGAAGAAGAAGAGATCGTCGTCACGGGCAACGGCAGCGCCTGCGTCACCAGCTTCCAGGCAGCCTATCTCAAGCCGGGACAGCGCCTCTGGACGAACTCTGGCTGTGCGACGATGGGATATGATCTGCCGGCCGCAATCGGCGTCAACAAGGCATCTGGCGGAAAGCGCGTCATCTGCCTCGCCGGCGATGGCTCCATCATGATGAATTTGCAGGAGCTGCAGACGATCGCCGGCAGCGATCTGCCGGTCAAGATATTCCTTCTCAACAATAACGGCTATGTCTCGATCTTTCAGACGCATCGCAATTTCTTCGGCGGCGTCGAAGTTGGCGGCGGCCCGAAGAGCGGCGTCAGCTTCCCGAATTTCGAACCGGTCGTTAAAGCCTTCGGTTTTCCGTTCATCCGCGCGTCGCGTCATGACGAACTTGAAGAGGCAATCAGAAAGACCCTCGAGATCGACGGCCCAGCTGTTTGTGAAATCATGATCGACGAGCATCAGGCATTCGCACCGAAACTTGGCGCGAAGCAGCATCCGGATGGACGCATCACCTCCCCTGCCCTTGAAGATCTCTCCCCATTCCTGAGCCGCGAAGAACTCAAGGAAAACATGATCATCGAACTGCTGGAGGATCAGTGAGCGTGGCGCTGGCGAGCTCGGCTACGGATATTCTAAGGCTTGCGCGTCAGCATGAGACGAAGATCCGCTTTATTGTAGCCGGCGGCCTGAATACATTATTCGGGTTGGCGGCTTTTCCCGTGCTGATGTGGACGCTTGCGTCCATCTCTATGCACTATCTGATCGTATTGACGATCGCCCAGGTCCTGAGCATCTCCTTTTCGTTCATCACCAACAAGTTCCTAGTGTTCCGAACAAGCGGCAACTATCTCGCCGAGTTCGGAAAATTCATCACTTTCCACGCAGCCTATTTCATCGCCAATCTCGTAGCGCTTCCGATCATGGTCGAGCTGCTTGGTGTACCGCCGATTTGGGGCCAATTCGGATTCGCGGCTGCCGTGATTGTTTCCAGCTATTTCTGGCACAGCCGGATTACCTTTCAACGCAGGGGTTCTTGAACATTGAGCAAGCAATTTCTTTCACGCGGATGTCCGGCTTGCGGAGCTTCGGCGGCACTGGCAGTAAAAGATGTAGCATCGGAGCCAACGGCTGAGGCAACTGCCTATTCGGAGCTCATTCCGGTTTGGAACGGCTTCTTCAAGGATAAGGTATTCTTCTCCTATCAGCGGTGCGGACAATGCGGCTTGCTCTATGCGCCCCTATTCTTCACGCCCCAGCAGTTGGAAGAGCTTTATGCCCAAATGCCGCCCAACATGGATCTGGTGCCGATAGAGGCGTTGCGGAAGACGCAGCGCGGATATTTTCAGTCCCTCAAGGAGCTTTCCTCTCTTCAGGGCGACTATATCGAGATTGGCCCGGATATCGGTCTCTTCACGGAAAACTGTGTTCGGGAGGGTCAATTCGGCAAATATTGGCTGTTCGAACCCAATCGAGATATCGTTTCGGCGCTGACCGAGACGATGCAGGGCAAACAGCATGAGATTATCCATGACATGTTTGGCTTCTCGCAAGTGCCGGACAAGGCAGCCGGCGCGGCTGTCATGGTGCACGTGCTCGACCATTTGCTGGATCCGGTCGCCACACTGCGCGAGTTGCGTGAAAAGCTGATGCCGGGCGCGCGGCTGGCGATTGTCACCCACGACGAGTCATCGCTGTTGCGACGTGTTTTTGGCAAGCGCTGGCCGGCATTTTGCCTGCAGCACCCAGAGATATACAATCCCCGCTCGATGAAGCGCCTGCTGGACACGGCTGGATACGACGTTGTGCAACTACGCAAAACGGTCAACCATTTTCCGGTCCAGTTCCTCCTGCGTCATCTCCTGTGGGCACTGGGGCTGAAAATCAAGTCGGTGCCTTCTTTCGGCGGCATTACCGTAGGATTGAAGCTTGGCAATATGATCACCATCGCCACCCCGAAGGCAAACTAGTCATGCAGGAAACCAACATCTTGGAGAATACTCGTGCACCCGCCGTCGGTGGCAGACGTCTGATCAGCATCGTGACCCCCTGCTACAACGAGCAGGACAATGTCGACGAGCTGTATGTGCGGATCAAGGCGGCGATCGCGTCGCTTGATTACGACTTCGAGATCATCTTCATCGACAATCATTCGGCGGACCGGACGGTAGAGAAGCTGAAACTGCTGGCGAAAGCCGACCCGATCGTCAAGATTATCGTCAACACAAGAAACTTCGGACATATTCGCTCGCCCTACTACGGCATCATACAGTCGACCGGCGTGGCGACGATTTATCTGGCCTCCGATCTGCAAGATCCGCCGGAATTGATACCGGAATTCATCAAGCACTGGGAGGAAGGCAAGAAGCTGGTCTTGGCCGTAAAGCCGGTCAGCCAGGGCTCCCCGTTAGTCCATGCAATGCGGAAAGCCTATTATCGCGTATTGGACCGCATATCCGAGATCACGGTGCTGAACGACTCTACAGGCTTCGGTCTTTATGACCGGGAAGTCCTTGATCAGGTTCGGGCGGTCAACGACCCCTATCCCTATCTGCGTGGTCTGATTTCCGAATTGGGCTATGAGGTCAAGGCGATCCCGTTTAACCAGCCGCGCCGTTTGCGGGGCATATCCAAGAATAACCTATATACCCTCTATGATATCGCGATGCTGGGTATCGTCAGCCATTCGAAATTGCCTATTCGAATTGCCGCGTTCATCGGCTTCCTCATGGGTATCGTCAGCATAATTGCAGCTATTGCCTTTACGATCTTGAAGCTCGTCTTTTGGTATTCCTATCCAATGGGTGTCGCTCCGATCGCGATCGGCATCTTCTTTCTGTTCGGGATGCAATTTCTGTTTGTCGGGATACTCGGCGAGTACATCGGATCGATCCATACCTATGTACAACGAAGACCGATTGTCGTCGAAAAGGAGCGGATCAACTTTTGAGCTGACGCCTCGTGCAGTGATCCCCTTTTTGCAATATTCCTTCGGATCATTAGGCTAATCTACGCAGCAATCGTTATAACCGCGGCAATGTTGGCAAAACCTCGCCGCAGTTATACGGATGCATTAAAGATGGGCCTTAACTCAGAAACGATCGCGTGCGCGCAATTTCTCAGAAAACCTCTCCGCTTGTTCTCATCGTGGCCCAGCGCCTCTGGCAGGGTGGCGCCGGCGTACTGACGATCATAATCGTCACGCACGTTATGAGTGCCGAAGCGCAGGGATGGTATTATAGTTTCCTGAGCTTCGCCGCACTGTACACGCTTTTTGACCTGGGTCTATCGCTGGTACTGGTCCAGACCGCCGCGCATATCGCGGTCGACACGAAGTGGGGAAGCGATGGCAAGCTGGAAGGTAGCGGCGCCGAAAGGCTGCGGTCCTTGTTCGCTTTTTCGAGCCGTCTTTACCTTCGCCTCGCCGTGGGTTTCCTCGTTTTGGTCGGCCCAGCCGGGTGGTTTTTCTTCAACGCCGCTACAGCGCAGCCAATCGCTTGGCAACACGCCTGGATAGGCCTTGCGGCTGTTACCGCCTTTTCACTGCTTCCTTTGCCTATGCTTGCCATCGTCGAAGGCAGTGGCGAGGTCGCAACCGTAGCGACCGTCAGGCTCACCCAGGCGATCATCGGATCCACGGCAACGTGGATCGTCCTGCTCTGCAACGGCGGCCTTTGGGCAACGGTGATGACGCCGCTCGCGGCCTTTTTTACGACGACTTGCTGGATCTGGCTCCACCGGCGCGGCATTTTCAGCGCAATCAAGATGGACCATCGGTTGGTCAACTGGCGCACGGAGATCTGGCCGCTGCAATGGCGCCTGGGAATAAGCTGGTTCAGCGGCTATCTGTTGACGCAGATTCAGGTTCTCGTGCTCTTTTCCGCAAAAGACGCAACAGCGGCTGGCCAGATGGGCCTTTCATTGACGATCGGCAATATGATCGGCCTGATAGCCCAGGCTTTCATAGCCCGGCATGTTCCCGCTATGGCAAAGGCAGCGGCGCGGCGCGACTGGAAGCTTATGGACACGCTTTTCCATCGCGATCTCGCTTTGTCGTGTGCGTTCTTTATCCTTGCCGCCACTGGTGCGATCTTGCTGGTAGGCATTCTCGCGGGAACCAACTATGCCAATCGCGTATTGCCATTGATACCCTTCAGCGCACTGATTTTGGCTCTCTTTTTGGCCCATGTCCAAGGTGCGCTTGCAACCCAGCTCCGTTCCTACCGCAGGGAACCGTTGGTATGGATCACCGTTGCCGGCGCGACGGCGACCCTGGTTCTTGGGATGCTCGCCGCTCATATTTGGGGCGTAACAGGCGTCGTCATGACTATGCTTGGCGTTCAACTATTGTTTGTTCTTCCCAGCTCGGCGCTGGCGTTCAAACACCGCAATCGCTTATGGAGAAGAGATGACGTCGCCTATTCTTAGCATTGTCATCCCCACATTTAACCGTGCGTCCTATCTGAAGCAGACCCTCGAAAACCTTCGCAGGGAATTGCCAACCGTGGCCGCAGGCGCTGTGGAAATAATTGTATCCGACAATGCGAGCCCCGACGACACGCCCACGGTTGTGAGTGCTGCGGTGGCAGATGGTCTTTCGATCCGATCGATCAGAAATGCGGAGAATATCGGCTCCGACGCCAACATTGCGCAAGTCTTCAACATGGCGAAAGCGCCCTATGTCTTGATCCTGGGAGACGACGACGTGCTCGTTTCCGGAACGCTTTCGTTTCTCATCACGACATTACAGAATGACACATATGGCGTCGTCTGCCTGAAGTCATACGGATATGATTCAGATTTGCTTGCCGAGCATCCGGGAGGACACGGCAAGAATTTGGTATTTGAAGACAGCGGCGATTTCATTGCTGCTATTGGTGCCTACATTACCCTGATCTCCGCTTGCGTGATCAACAAGGGTCTTCTCGGCGACATCGATGCACGCCAATTCTGCGGCGGAAACCTGGTTCAGGTCCATCTGGTCTTGAAGGCCGCATTGAGCGCCAGGCAAAATCTGTTTTACACGGGATATGCCGTCGCCTGTAAGCGCAACAATTCCGGCGGATATGATTTTTCCAAGGTCTTCGTTGAGGAGTTGGGCCGAATTCTCGACAGCTACGTCGCAGACGGATTGCCCCGTTCGGGCATACGGAAGTTCGAGCGGCGAATGATATTCGGGTATTATCCATACTATCTGCTGCGCCAGCGTCAGAACCAAACGGCTGGGTTGAATGACACCTACGGCAGGTTTTCCGCCCGATTTGGCAACCGACCGCTCTTCTGGATCTGGCTTGCCCCGATCCTTAAGTTGCCGCGCCCCCTTTCGCTTTTCTGGGGTTCGCTGACCGTTGCGGTCGGCCGATCTCTTAGTGGAGACTTTCGTCGCGGGTTGACGTTTCTTCAGAAGCAATTCTTGCGCTGAGCGAATTCCAATTCACCCGACCACGCCAGCCATTGCTCGCCCCGGTAGGCCGCCTTTGAGGAATAAGCCGACATATTTTTGTCGGACAATTACTATTTCCCCTTGCTTGCCCCTCCAAACGGATTCGTGGTAGGGCGTCACGTCCGTTATGGGAGACATGAGGAACGCCTTGCAGAGACTTCCACTCCGCGTAACATGGGTTTTGGTTCTAGCGCTTGTCGTGCAGTTGTGTGCAGTCGGCTATTACGCCACCTACCTGCGTCATTACGGATATCTGCCATCGCCTTTCGTTTACGATAAATCCGATACATTTATGGATTTATACAACACGCTTTGGTGGGCAGGAGACGACGGCCGATACAGCGTCTGGGGTTCTGTCTATCCGCCTCTTAATTTCCTGATATTAAAAGTCATTCGGGTTCTATCCTATCCGAATTTGCAAATCGCTTTGCCGGCTGAATTGCGTCAATTGCAGTTGGGGCCCGCGATCTTCCTCTGCGCCCTTCATCTGCTCGCACCGTTTGTCGTTGTGAGTTTCCCAGGGTGGAAGATCGGCACGCCAGCATTTCGGATTGCTGTTGCTGTTGTTGTCGCGATCTCGCCTCCTCTCCTGTTTTCCATGGAGAGAGGAAACCTGATCATCATCTGTCTGTTCCTGCTGCCGTTCGTATTTGACGAGAAGAGCAATGTCCGGACTGTAGCGATCGCGCTGCTGATCAATATCAAGCCCTATTTTGCCGTTCTGCTTTTCGGCTTCCTTATCGCCGGCGATATCAGACGCTTCTTGCAGGCAACGGCGTTTGCGGGAGCGATTTTCATATTCACCGGGCTGGCGCTGGACGCAAACTTTCCGTTGTTTCTGACCAACCTCATTGGATTTGCCCAGAATGACACTGTCCTCTCAGGGCGCGAGGTTCTCGCTCTTCCATCCAGTATTTCTGCGTTCTCACATACGCTCGACACCATCGTGCGCTCGTCTACCAGTCCACGCATATATGTTAATGGCGTCACGCAACTATCTACGGCGATCGAACTGGTAAAAACCACCGCGCTGCTGGCCACCTTGACGTTGGTGATCTGTGCCAGACGGCATCTGAGCGCGCAGGAGATCATGGTTGCGCTGCTTGCTATCGTAGTCAATGCCGGGGTGTGGGTAGGTGGCTACAGCCAGATATTCTACTTTGCATGCATTCCCGTCTTCTTCGGCATGCGCCTGCGCACGCTCCATATAGCGCTCGTGGCCATGATGTTTATGCCGCTCGATCTCATCACGCTGGCCAATAATCAGCTGAATCCATCCTGGGCCTATCTCTCCAATAGTATCGTTGACGTCGTATGGCAGATCGGTCTCGGATCCCTGATACGGCCGATGCTCAACGGCCTCCTCCTTTTCACGCTCGCCATGGAATGCATTGTCCGCATTTCGCAGGCTTCTCCCCGTTCGACCCACATGAGGATCCAGTATTCATGACCAGCACCGTTCCTTTTTACCGAGCCCTGATTCCAAGCTGGCGAGGCCTTATTCTGGGTGCAGTGATCGGCGCGGCTATTGGCGGGCTGCTTTACAAGACGGTCCTCAGCGGAACATTTGCTGTTACCGTTATCCAAGCCGGGCGAATTGGAGCAACCGAAAGCAGTGAGGTGCGCGTCACCCCTCAGCTCGTCATCGACCGGCGCGGCGCACCCGACGTGCTCATCGACAGGGTACAGACCCCGGAATTTGCCAAGCGCATAGCCGACGCAATTGGAGACCAGAGCGTTGCCTCCTCTCTTCCTGCCATTCAGTACGGTGGTGCCGGAGCACTGAAGGCGCGACCGATCAGCGACAGCACGCTCGTTGAAATCCGCATCACTCTGAAGGATTCTGCAAAAGCGCTCGCAGTCGCAGGTGCCGCCGCCAAATTCGCATTGGCCGACGATACCGCCATGCTTTCTCCGCTTCGCAAGAGCTACACCGACCGCCTTGACGCCCTGCATCAGCAATTGACCGATGCTCAGAGCGTCTTGCAAAACTTCAACAAGATATTGGAGAAAACCGCGTCGGATGGCGGCACGCCCAATAGCGTGGTTGTGGCAGCAGTGACTGAGAGCCAAAACAAGATCTCGGATATTTTGAAAGACATCTGGTCGGTTCAAACGGCTTTGGCGCCGCCCTCCTCGCAAGAGAGTGCCATATTCGCAGCACCATCCATCGCGCGACCACTGCTCGATAGTGTCTGGCTTGCACTGATCGCCGGCGCCTTGGGCGGGGCTGCAGTCGCCTATGCTGTCGGCCTGTCACTCAACTATGCCAAGCATCTGGATGCCTGAGGTGCTTGCGCCCGCGAAAATCCGTTAGCGATGGACACGCTTCCAAAGATCAGGACGGGGATTTTCGACGTAGATGATTGAATGTGGGAGCAGGCAATCCCTGCCCCACATCACGATTTGTCGGTTCGGAGCCGGAAAGATCACGGCAAAGGAACAGTCCAGGGTGCGTTCGGGCAGGATCGGGGCCGACAAAAAACCATCTTCATGGATCTCGGGCAGCGCCCTGCCTCAATGCCCATCCCGCGGGACGGCATCCTTGGGTATGGTCTCGGTGAGGTTCTTCCGGTGGAAGATGAAAAGGCCGGCTAGCACGATGACGACCGATCCGACGATGATCTGCGCGTCTGGAATATCGCCGAAGAAGAGAAAACCCAGCGCGATCGCCCAGATCAGCAGGCTGTATTGCAGCGGCGCAAGCAGCGATGCAGGCGCGAGCTTCAACGATCGGGTGATCATCATGTGGGCACTGCCCGCAACGACGCCCAGTGCAAGCATGGCGGCATAATCGAGTGTCGATGCCGAACGCCAGTTGCCGATGCTCAGCACAATGCCCGTAGCGAGAGCGGCAACCGTCTGCCATGCAACGAGCGTGGCGTCGCTGGTCTGCCGGAGCCGCCGGCTCAGGACCAGAGTCAGCGCGAAGGCGAGACTGCCGCCAAGGCCGAAAATCGATGGCCAGGAGAGCATTGCCGCTGAAGGTCTCAAGGCGATCAGCACACCGACAAAGCCGACCAGAACCGCCAGCCAGCGCCGCCAGCCTATCCGTTCGCCAAGGAAGAAATGCGAAATCGCGGCAACGTAGATGGGGCCTGCCATGTAGAAGGTCATGACATCGGCAAGCGGGAGATAAGCGACTGCAGCGTAGAAAAGAGCGACATCGGCGGTCGTCATGACGACCCGCAGGATCTGCAATGGCGGCCGCTCCAGCCGAAACAGGGCATCGCTTCCCTGCCGTGCGATCATCGGCGCGAGGATGATGAAGGAACCGAACGAGCGTATCACCAGGATTTGGCCGACGGAAAAACTAGCAACCAGCCATTTGCCCATGGCGTCGTTCAGCGAAAACATGAAATCGCCGAAAAGCATCAGAAGCACGCCGGCAAGCACGAGATTGCCGCTCGTGCCGGCTTTGCGAACGTTCATGACATTTCCTTTTGCGATTCCCGGCTTCTCTCTTGCCCGGCTTTAGCCGGTTTTACCCCCGGCACGCAAGGCGCGCTTCAACCATCACGGTACGCCTCAATCGTTGTAAACCTTTGCCTATGAGCGTTAAAATGGCTCTGAGCTTTCATGCTTGCATAACTGCTTGCCGATATTGTCTGTCTGCCAAGTGAGAGAACATTGATGACGCAGCAGCCGGATAAGCCCTCGAAACCAACAGGCGTGGATCCGAACGATGACAACCGGCATGTCCGGGAGTTGTTCGAATTGCTCCAGGCTCAGTATCTGGCGTTGAGCGAGCGATATGAGTGGCTCGAAGCGATGATCAACTACGTGCCGGATTTCATCTACGCCAAGGATAGAGAAGGCCGGTTTCTCTTCGCCAACCGGGCGATCGTCGCCAATAATGGCTTCTTGGATGTCGAAGAGCTGATTGGGCTTACGGACGCTGAAATTCATCCCATGGCCGATGCGCAAAAGATCGACGTGGTCGAACAGCGCGTGATGGAGACGGGCAAACCCGATCTTGGCGTCGAAGAACGGCGCATGAAGGGTGAAGGATGGCTGATGATGTCCCGTGTGCCGCTGCGGGATCGAAGCGGCAATATCATCGGTGTGGTGGGAGCATCCCGAGACATCACATCCCGCAAGCGCGCAGAGGAATTGATGAGCGCGCAGACCAAGCTTCTGCAGGATGTTGCCCGAGGAGTCGACCTTTCCTCCTTTCTCAAGGACGCCCAGATGCTCCTTGAGCGGCTGTTAGACGGGAGGCACGTCAGCTTCGCCGTCGACGGCGGCCAAACGGAAACTATTGCTGGAAGCGCCATGGAATTCCCGATCTTTTCGCGGGATGGCGGCAGGCACGGAACCCTGGTCGTCGAAACGTCCAATGGCGACGAAACAGGCCTCATGGAATTTCTCGCCGGCGTGGCCCAGACCGTGGGAATCGCCATCGATCGGCATCACGATATCGCGCATATCGCCTATCTTGCCGAACATGACGCGCTGACCGGGCTGCCAAACCGCACGCGGCTCGACCGTAAACTGGTCGAACTTCTCCAGAAAGCCTCGCGGGAACAAAAGCATGTGGCGGTCACCTTTGTCGACCTGGATAACTTCAAGCTCGTCAACGACAACCTAGGACATGCAGCCGGCGATGAGCTGCTGAAGGTGGTCGCGCAGCGAATATCAGCACGGGTCGGAAATAGCGGTATCGTATCGAGGATTGGCGGTGATGAATTCATCATTGTCCTGACAGAGAATCCCGATCCCGTTCATCAAAGGTTGCGCGCCATTCTCGAAGGCATCTCCGAGCCGCTGACCATCGATGGCGTGGAAATTCGCGTCACCTGCAGCATGGGTGTGGCGTGCTCCACCGAGCATGGCGACACGGCCTCCGAACTCTTCGCCAATGCCGATATGGCGCTCTATCGTGCGAAGGAATCCGGTCGTAACGGTATTCAGATGTTCAATGCCGCCATGGGGGAAGAGGCCCGCAACAAGCTGACCCGCATCGACGAACTACGGCGCGCGGTGGAGCGGGACGAGTTCGTGCTCCATTATCAACCGCAGAAAGACATCCGCACCGGAAATGTGATCGGTGTCGAAGCGCTGGTGCGATGGCAGCACCCGGTCGAAGGCTTGCTGCTGCCGGGTGCTTTCATACCTCTGGCTGAGGAAACCGGACTCATCGTTGCGATCGGCGATATCGTGCTGCGGAAAGCTTGTCAGCAAGCAAAGGTCTGGCAGGACCGAGGCCTTGCGGCACTACGGGTGGCTGTGAACGTGTCCGCGCGCCAGTTTCTGGAGAAGTCCCTGACACAACAGGTGGCCTCCGCGCTGAAATCTGCCGGTCTCGATCCGCAATGGCTTGAACTCGAGCTGACGGAAAGCCTGATCATGCATGACGTGGAAGGCGCCATAGAGCGCATGCACGAGTTGAAGCAACTCGGCGTCAGCCTCGCGATCGATGATTTCGGCACGGGATATTCGAGCCTGAGTACCCTTCGACGCTTTCCTCTGTCCCGCCTGAAGATCGACAGATCGTTCATTGCCGATATCCCGAGCAAAACCGGGGACATGGCGATCACCTCCGCCATCGTGTCGCTTGGCAGAACGCTTGAGCTGGAAGTCGTCGCCGAAGGTGTGGAGACCGAGGAACAGGCGCATTTTCTGGCCGGCGCCGGATGCGAGATGTTCCAGGGTTACCTGTTTGCCAGACCCCTGCCCGCTTCCGAAGTCGAGGAGTTGATCGCCGGGATGGCTATTCTGACAGATCGCGGCTGAGCTGCCCCGGTGGTGTAGGATCGCGCGGCCGGGTCAGGGAAACGCTACGATTTCGATCCAGTTCGCACCGGCACTGACCGGATATCGTCCGGCGAGAGTCAAGACACCGTCGGTCTGGTCAATGGCATAGACGGATAGTCTGTCGGATCTTTCGCCCGATGCCACCAGGAACCCACCTGACGGCTCGATGCGGATACCGCGAGGTTGCTGCTCCGTGGGGTAACTGGTGACATAGGTCAACCTGCCGTCGGGCTCCCCCACGCGAAGGAGTGCGATCGTGCTTGTCGTCCGCTCGGTCGCGTAGAGGAACTTGCCATTTGGCGTGATGCCGATATCCGCCGCCCAGACTTTAGGCTTGCCGTCATCCACAGAGGCCGTGATGGTCGCTGTCGAGTTGGATGACGCTGGTGCCGGCGGTGCAATGCCGGGAGATAGTCTGGCATCGGCTGGAATCGAGGCAACGCTTTCGACCTCAGTCAATGTTCCCGTGTCGGTATCCAGCGCGTAGTGAATGACATGGCCGGTCAGTTCGGTCAGGACGTAGACGGATCTATTGTCCGGAGACACGACGATGTGGCGTGGGCCAAAGCCGGCCCTGGTGGCGACCTGCGGCGGGTCGTTCGCGGTCAGCAAGCTGGTTTCGGCATCGAGGATGAACTGCAGCACGGCGTCGGAACCGAGATTGGTCGCAAAGGCGTATTTACCGCTCCGGTCGCTGACGATCGCATGTGCGTTGCGGCCCGTCGGGATCACCTGCCCTGCGTCTTCGTTGACCAGCCCGTCCCTGCCGATCGAAAGGGCGGCGATCTTGTTGCCGCCATAGGATGCGGCAAGCAGCAGCTTGCCGGATGGATCGGTGGAGATGTAGGCCATGTTGTCGGGCAAGACGGCAACGCCTTGTTGGGTCAGCCCGCCCGTCGTGCGGTCGATCGCCAGTGTCAACACCCGGTAGGGCTCCGCGCGAATGACAGCGTAGAGATGCGCCCTGTCCGGACTGACGGCCATTGGCATGACCATTTTCCCGGCTTCGAAGGCCGAAACCGGCTTCAGCGCGCCCGTCGCCTCATCCATCTCATAGATGTCGATCGTCCCGGCGGTCGCTGCCGAGACATAGACGAAGGTCCGGGCCGGTGCTGCGGCCGAAGCTTCAATCATGGGTCACCTCACCAGAATATCGACCGCCGACTCCATCGGCAGCCATGGGGCTCTTCTAGCAAAAATCACCCGGCGACGGCGATGATCTTTTCCAGCACGGCCAACTCGTCCGCTGTCAGATCGGTCAAGGGCGGCCTCACCGGGCCTGGATCCTTCCCGAGAACATGGAGCCCTGCCTTGATGATCGACACCGCATAGCCCTTCTTGCGATTGCGCAGGGTCACCAGCGGGAAGAAGAAGCGCTTGAGGATATCGTCTACCACTGCCTGATCGCCACCGCGCAGAGCCGTATAGAAGCGCTGCGCCAGCGCAGGCACAAAGTTGAAAACCGCCGAAGAATAGGTCGTCACGCCGGCTCCAAAATAGGCCTGGGCATAGACTTCGTGGGTCGGCATGCCGCCGACATAGACCAGGCGATCCCTAAGGGTCGTCGTGATCTCGATGACCTTGTCGACATCGCCGACACCATCCTTGAAGCCGATGAGGTTGGGGCATTCATCGGCAATCCGCTTCAGGCTTTCGGCGGTCAGCACTGCATTATCTCTGTTGTAGACGATGACGCCAATGCCGACAGCCTGGCAGACCGCCTTCACATGCGCGATGAGACCGGCCTGCTCGGCAAACATCAGATAGGGCGGCAAAAGCAGCAGCCCGTCGGCGCCCGCTTTCTCGGCCGACTTGGCGATTTCGACGGCAAGCGAGGTGCCGTAACCGGTTCCCGAAATGATCGGCGTATTGCCGGCAGAAGCCTTGGCGGCGCGCACCACCTGGGGAATCTCGGAAGGGTTGAGAGAGAAGAATTCGCCAGTGCCGCCGGCTGCAAAAAGTGCTGCCGCATCATAGCCCGCCAACCACTCGACATGGCTGCGATATTTGGCCTCGTCGAATGTCAGGTCCTGCTTGAAATGCGTGACGGGAAAAGACAGCAAACCGCTGCCAACCGCCTGCTTCAGTTCATTCGGGTTCATGGCGAAATCCTTCTGTGGATCAATAGGCTGAGAATGTCTCAGGCCTGTTCGAGCGATTGAACGAGGGCGGCGATGTAGCCGTAGCAAAAGGCAAAGGCGACGCCGGTGGGGTCGCGGCCGCTGATCGTTGGAACGTGATCGGGCATCAGCATGTAGCGATAGCCGACTTCCTTGTAGATCCGGGCAGAGCGAACCATGTCCATGTCGCCCTCCTCCGGGAACGTCTCCATGAAGGACAGCTTGCCGCCCCGGATGTTGCGGAAGTGGACGTTGAAGATCTTGTCGCGCGTGCCGAACCAGCGGATGACGTCGTCGATCTCCTCACGCGGATTGTCGAGCATCTCGCCAATCGAGCCCTGGCAGAAGTTCAGCCCGTGATAGGGGCTTTCGCGCATGAGCACGAACTTCTTCAGCCCCTCCACCGTGCCGAGAACACGCGTAACACCACGATAGCCCGGCGGCGTATAGGGATCGTGCGGATGGCAGGCGAGACGGACGCGGTTGCTTTCCGCTACAGGGACCACGCGCTCCAGAAAATAGTCGATCCGCTCCCAGTTCTCGTCTTCCGACAGCACGCCGGCTAGGCCAAGGGGCGCCTGATGGTCGGCCCTCTCCCAGCGGAAGCTGGCATTCATCGAGCCCCCTCGCCCCGGCTCGTCCGGCGTGCGCGGAATGCCGATGAGGTTGAGATTATACTTCACGGAGGGTATGCCGGCGCTAGCGGCATCCTCGATCAGCTTGCAGACGGCGTCGATCTGCCGGTCGCGATCTGGTCCGGCAAGCAGGATATCGGGATAGGAAGCCTTCTCGATCGGCTGCGATGGCAGAGGAAGCTGGATCATATCCAGGATTAGATCGAAGCTTTCAATCTTGTCGCGATGGCGCTTGAGGTCGGACAAAGTCCAGCTGTCAGGCTTCCCCGGCGGATCAGCGCAGATACGCTTCAGCCCCAACTGTCTGAAAACCCGATAGTCGTCATCGTCCCGTGCTTCGACCTGCGTTCCTACATACACCTGCCGCATCTCCCCCTGAGATTCATATCATATGACATAATATGACTTGTGTTGCGAGTCGAGCCTTATTGCTGCTGTTCCGCAAGGAAACGATAGCGCCTCTGGCTCGCCATCATATGAGCCCGCATCGCTTGGCGCGCGCGTTCCGGGTCTTGGTCTGCAATCCCGGCCAGGATCTCCGCGTGCTCCGCATGAACCTTCTCCAGATAGGTCCGATCATTGGCTTCGGGCAGGGTTGGGAACTGGCCGCGCGGGATGGTGCGCGCCCCGAAATGCCGGAGAACATCGACGTAGAAACGGTTGTTGGTAGCGATGGCAACAGCGAGGTGGAATTCGTAATCCGCTTCCACGGTCGGAAGCCCCTGCTCTATTAGAGTCGCCATTTTGCGATTGGCCGCAGCGATCGCGGCTTCCTGCTCGGCCGTCCTGCGATAGGCCGCAATCGCCGCCGCCTCACCTTCGGCCGCCATTCGAAACTCCAGCAATTCCAGGGTTTCCGGAATGCTTCGGATCTCAACCGGGGTCAACATCAATCCTGGACGAGCCGTCGCCTCGGCAACGAACACGCCCTTGCCCTGCATCGGCTTGACGAGCCCGGCGGCGCGGAGATCAGCGATCGCCTCGCGCACGACCGTGCGGCTGACCCCGTAAGTCGCCTCCAATTGCGGCTCGGTCGGAAGCTGATCGCCCACCCGAAGATGGCCCGCTTCAATCTGCGCACGCAACTTGTCAATGACTTGCTGCGCCAATCTCTGCCGGCCGCCGCTGACTGATGTCATTCCCTACCTCTCAATCGCTTGCCCAAAGGCGACCATTCCGCCGGTCAGTCAAACGATCCAAAAATTCATAATATGACATCAACCTATCATAGTGAAGCGCCTTTCGACAGGGCCTCCGTGCACTGGAAATACAGCGGATAGCACCATCCCGCGAGAGTGCTTTGTCGAATCCAAAATCACCATATTGACATTTGTCGAAAGCATGCCGAATATTGTCAACATTGATGCTGGAAGACGATAATCGGCTTCGGCCGGCCATTCGGTGCAGCATCGGGAGTGCGGAGGGGAACGTGGAATTCCTGCTTGAAGTAGAGGGGCTGAAGAAGTCCTTTGGCGGTGTCGCCGCGTTACGAGATGGGCGCTTTCAGTTGCGCGCCGGCTCGGTCCACGCCTTGTGCGGCGGCAACGGCGCGGGCAAGTCGACCTTCCTGAAGATACTTATGGGCATTCACAAGCGCGATGCCGGCTCCATTCGCCGCCGCGGCAAGGACGTGGATTATGCCAGCCCCGCCGAAGCGCTCGCCGCCGGCATCGCCATCATCGAGCAGGAACTCAGCCCGATCCCGCATATGACCGTTGCCGAGAACATCTATCTCGGCCGCGAGCCCTCGGCCCGTTTCGGCGGCATCGATTTCAAGACAATGAACCGCAATGCCCAGGCGCTGCTCGACCGGCTGCAATTCAATATCCGCGCCACGCAATTCATGATGAACCTCTCAGTGGCACAGGTTCAGCTCGTCGAGATCGCCAAGGCGCTCAGCCACGATGCCGAAGTGATCTTCATGGACGAGCCGACATCGGCCATCGGCGAGAAGGAAGCGCAGCAGCTGTTTGCGACCATCGAGCGGCTGAAGGCCGAGGGCAAGGGCATCGTCTATGTCTCGCACCGGCTTTCGGAAATCTTCCAGATCGCCGATTCCTACACGGCCTTCCGCGATGGCTCCTATGTTGGCAGCGGTGCGCTCGCCGATATCGACCGGCCCGGCCTTATCAGCATGATCGTCGGCCGCGAGCTCGGCGAGGAATATATCAAGACCAACGTGCCGACAGACACGCCCGGACTGGAAGTCTCGGATCTGACGGCCGCAGGCAAGGTGAACGATATCTCCTTCACGGCCCACAAGGGCGAGATATTCGGCATTTACGGGCTGATGGGCTCGGGTCGCACCGAGATCTTCAACTGCATCTTCGGTCTCGATGCCACCGACTCCGGAAACATAAAGCTCGGTGGACAGCCGATCACTGTGCGCAAGCCGGCGGAGGCCATGCAGCACGGCATCGCCTTCGTGACTGAAGACCGCAAGCTGACGGGGCTCAATCTCATCGACAGCGTGCGCAATAACATCTGCCTGGCGAGCCTGCCGGAAATGAGCCCGCGTTTCTCGATGGATCGGCGGGCCGAGGCCGAGGCCAGCCAGGAGATGATCAAACATTTCGGCATCAAGGCGGCGCGCGACAGCATGCCGGTCTCGGGTCTCTCTGGCGGCAACCAGCAGAAGGTCGTGCTCGGCAAGTGGTTCCTGCGCAAGCCGAAGGTCCTCCTGCTGGATGAGCCGACGCGTGGCGTCGATGTCGGCGCCAAGCGAGAAATCTATCGCATCATCTGCGACTTCGCCGCCGAAGGCGGCACGGTCATCATGATCTCATCGGAAATAGACGAAGTGCTCGGCATGTCCGATCGCATCCTGGTGATGCGTCAGGGCCGCTCCGCGGGAATTCTCAAGAGGGAGGAGGCCGACGCGCAATCGCTCGTGCATCTGTCGACCTGAATACGGCAGGCATGAAGCTCAAAAGAATGCGTCCGGCAACAAAAGGTATTCGCAATGTCTGCCACTGAAAACAGCAAGTCCAATTCCTGGTTCGGCTCCGACCGGCGCCGATTGATCATCCAGGAATATGGAATCTTTCTCGCCTTCCTTCTGCTCGCGATCGTCCTCTCATTTTCGAATGAGTACTTCCTGACGGCCGGCAACATCTCCAACGTGTTGCTGCAGACCTCGATCAACGGCGTGCTGGCGATCGGCATGACGTTCGTCATCCTGACGCGCGGCATCGACCTGTCCGTCGGCTCGGTCGTTGCGCTTACCGGTATCGTCAGCGCCAGTTTCGCCACGACCTCGGCGACGGCAGGCATCCTCGGCGCGCCCTATCCGCCTTATGTCGCTCTGTCTGTGGGAATACTGGTCGGCGTTGCCTGCGGCGCTGTCGTCGGCCTCATCGTTTCTCGCTTCGCCGTTCCCGCATTCGTCGCAACGCTCGGCATGCTCTCGGCAGCGCGCGGCCTGACGCTGATCTATGGCGGCGGCAAGCCGGTTCCGGCTCTCACGCCAGATTTCCGCTGGATCGGCACTGGCAATGTCTTGTCCATTCCGATGCCGGTCATCCTGCTGGCCATCGTCTTCATCGTCGCCTGGTGGGTCCTCAATCGCACCCGCTTTGGCCGGTATATCTATGCCGTTGGTGGCAATCCGCACGCCGCCATTACCTCGGGCATCAATGTCAGCAAGCTGCGCTTCCTCGTTTATGTCATCTCGGGTGGCCTTTCCGGGCTGGCTGGCATGCTGCTTGCTGCCCGCACCGGTTCGGCCTTGCCCCAGGCGGGGATCGCCTACGAACTCGACGCGATCGCCGCTGTCGTCATCGGCGGAACCAGCCTTTCCGGCGGCGTCGGACGCATCACCGGCACGCTCATCGGCGCCCTGATCATCGGTGTGATGAACAACGGTCTCGATCTGATGGGGATCCAATCCTACTACCAGCAGGTCCTGAAGGGCGCCCTCATCGTCGGCGCCGTCATGCTCGACCAAAAGCGAAATCTGGGCGGCTAAGCCCGAAGACATCCTGGTGCTGCGCACCCGGAAACCAAACGGCGCGTCATGACGGCCGCCGGACTTTTCAACGGAGGAGAATTATAATGAAGAAATTACTGATTGCTCTTGCAGCGGCCACCGCACTTCTGGCCTCGCCGACCCTCGCTCAGGAAAAGAAGCTGAAGATCGGCGCAGCGCCTTACGGCCTCAATGCCGAATTCATGCAGATCTGGTCGGCTGCGCTGAAGGAACACCCCGCCGTCAAGAACGGCGACGTCGATCTCACCATCTTCGATGGCCGCTATGATGCTCTCGTCCAGCAGGAGCAGGTCAACACGATGATCACGCAGAAGTTCGATGCGATCATCTTCGTGCCGATCGATATCGAAGCTGCTGCTACCGCGGTTCAGGCTGCCCATGATGCCGGCATCCCGGTCGTCGGCTCCAATACCCGCGTCAATTCCGATCTCCTGACCTCCTATGTCGGCTCCGACGATACGATTTCCGGCTACATGGAAGCCAAGACCGTCCTCGACAAGCTCGGCTGCAAGGGCAATGTCGTTATCCTCGAAGGCCCGGTCGGCCAGTCCGCACAGATCTCGCGCCTGGAAGGCAACAAGAAGGCGCTGGCAGAGTGCCCGAATGTGAAGGTGCTGGAAGACCAGACGGCAAACTGGTCGCGTGCCGAAGCCCAGACGCTGATGGAAAACTGGCTGACGTCGCATCCGGGCCAGATCAACGGCGTCATCGGCCAGAATGACGAGATGGCACTCGGCGCGATCGAGGCGATCAAGGCTGCCAAGCTCAACGTTAAGGATTTCGCCATTGCCGGTATCGACGGCATCACCGATGCACTCCATGCCGTCAAGCAGGGTACGATGACCTCCATCCTGCAGGATGCCAGCGCACAGGCACAGGGCGCGCTCGATCTTGCGATCTTCGCCGCCAAGAAGGGCAACTACAAGCCGGAATCGAAGATCTGGACGCAGTATCCGGACATGCCTTTCAATGATGGCAAGGACAAGAACTACAATGTTCCGTGGACCCCGGTAACGGTCGACAACGTCGACAAGCTGCTTGAGACCCGCAAGTAAAATCAATGCGGGTGGGGCGAAGACCTCGCCCCACCCAATTCCCAGCTAGAGGCTTGAACAAGATGACCGAGACATCTCCAGACATTGATTTGAACTTCCCGCTGTCGGGCAAGATCGCCCTCGTCACCGGCGGCGGATCCGGCATCGGCGCCGCGGTCGCAACGGCATTTGCATCCAAGGGCGCAAGGGTCGCCGTTCTCGATATCAATGTCGATATGGCAAAGGCCAAGGCAACCGAAATTGGTGGCGGCGCTGAAGCGTTCGTCTGCGACGTTTCCGATCCCGCCTCGGTCAACAAGGCAGTCAGCGATGTCGTCGGGCACTTCGGCGGCATCGATATTGCTGTCAACAGCGCCGGTGTCGTCTTCCTCGCACCGGCTGAAGATCTGCCGCTAGACTATTGGGATAAAACGATAAACATCAATCTCAAGGGTACATTCCTCGTAACGCAGGCCGTCGGTCGCGCCATGATCGCCGCCGGCAAGGGCGGCAAGATCGTCAACCTCGCCTCGCAGGCCGGCACGGTCGCCATCGAAGAGCATGTCGCCTATTGCGCCTCCAAGTTCGGCGTCATCGGCATGTCCAAGACCTTTGCGGCCGAGTGGGGCAAGCACGGTATCTGCGTCAACACCATTTCACCGACCATCGTTCTGACCGAACTCGGCAAGAAGGCCTGGGCCGGCGAGAAGGGCGAGGCGGCAAAGAAGCGCATCCCGACCGGCCGCTTCGCCTTCCCGCAGGAGATCGCAGCCGCGGCTGTTTTCCTCTCGTCTGCAGGTGCGGACATGATCAACGGCGCCGATCTTCTGATCGATGGCGGCTACACAATTCTTTGAGCGCACGCGCTCGGCAATTCGACAGGAGAGACCATGCAGCGGTTCATCAACAACCCCGATGAAGTCGTTGAAGATACTGTAAAAGGCTTCATCAAAGCGCATTCGGATATCGTCCGTCTGGCCGAAAACCCACGCGTGGTCGTCGCCAAGGATGCACCCCACGCCGGGAAGGTCGGCGTGATCACCGGCGGCGGCTCCGGCCACGAACCGGCCTTCATCGGCTATGCCGGCAAGAACATGCTGGATGCGGTCGCAGTCGGCGAGCTCTTTTCTTCCCCTACGGCCAAGAGTTTTTACGATGCCGTCCGCGAAGCCAATGGCGGCCGCGGCGTGATCTGCCTTTACGGCAACTACGCCGGCGACAACATGAACGTGAAGATGGCGATCAAGCTCGCGGCAAAAGACGGCATCGAAGTCGCGACCGTGGTCGCGAACGATGATGTCTGCTCCGCACCGCCCGAGGAGCGCGAAAAGCGCCGCGGCGTGGCGGGTGAGATCTTCATGTGGAAGGTCGGAGGCGCCAAGGCAGCGACCGGCGCGAGCCTCGAAGAGGTACGCCTTGTCTCGCAGAAGGCGATCGACAGCTGCCGCTCCGTCGGCATCGGTCTTGGCCCGTGCACCCTGCCCGCAGTCGGCCATCCGAACTTCCAGATCGAGCCTGGCACCATGGAAGTCGGCATCGGTCACCACGGTGAGCCCGGCGTTCGTGTCGAGCCTTTGAAGACTGCGGCCGAGATTGCCGAGGACATGTGCCAGATCGTTCTCGACGACCACAATCTGGCCGCCGGAACGGAAGTTGCCGTCCTTGTCTCCGGTCTCGGTGCGACACCGGTCAATGAGCTCTACATTTTGAACGACACGATCGAGGCGAAGATCTCCGAACGCGGCCTCAAGATCTACAAGACCTATGTCGGCAATTACTTCACGTCGCTTGAAATGGTCGGTGCAACGCTGACCGTGATGGCGCTCGACGACGAGCTGAAAGAGCTTCTGGATGTCGAGGTTCAATGCACGACGTTGCTCTGAAGGGGGACATACATATGCAGACATTCAACAATGCAGCGGCCGGAGACATCGTGCTCGCGATGGCTGAGCGCATCGTCGAAAACCGTGCCTATCTGAGCGAGATCGACGGCAAGATCGGCGACGGCGATCACGGCGTGAACATGGCCAAGGGTTTCGGCATGGCTGCCGAGCGGCTGAAGGGCAAGAACCAACCGCTGGCGGCTTCGCTCGACACGCTGGGCACTGTCCTGATGACCGAGATCGGCGGCTCCATGGGCCCGCTCTATGGCGTCATGTTCACTGAATTTGCCGAGAAGCTTGAAGGCGTCGACGCAATCGACAGCGCCACCTACAGCCGGATGCTGCATGCCGGGCTTGACGGCATACAGTCGATCGGTTCGGCCAAGCTGGGCGATAAGACGCTGCTCGATACGCTAATCCCGGCCATCGAAGCTTTCGATGCTGCGGATGCTGCCGGCAAATCCTTCGCAGAAGCGCTCGATGCGCTGGTGACAGCCGCCGAGGCCGGACGCGACTCCACGCTCAATCTGGTCGCAAAAATCGGCCGCGCCAGCCGGCTGGGCGAGCGCTCGCTCGGCGTGTTGGATGCCGGCGCGACATCCTGCGCAATCATCCTGAAGGAGCTTTCCTCGGGCGCTCGCTCGAAGCTGCAATAGACAGGGATGGTTGATCTCCCAAGGCTGCGCGATCCCGTGACCCTGCACGGGGTCGCGCGCCGCCCGTCCCTCGAAGAAGCGATTGCAAAGATGCGCCATTGCTTTCATCTTCGCGTGGAACAGGGGAACCGTGAATCGTCATGACAGGCAAGGCATCTTCGGTCAGCAAAACGGGTGGAAGCAAGGCGAGCGTGCCGGACGCGCTTGACGCCATGCCGCTGCGCTATGGCGATGACCCCTATGTATGGGCCTGCTGGCTCTATTACGAGGACGGCAAGACGCAGGGCGATATAGCCGAGATCATGGGCATTTCGCGGGCGACCGTGAACAGCTATCTGGCCGATGCCCGCAGCCGCGGTATCGTCAACATCTCGCTCGAGCCTTCGCGCCTGAGTTCGCTTTCCATCGCGCAGGAACTCAAACGCCATTTCGGACTGCATGACTGTCTCGTGGTGCCGAGCGATGATGGGACACGCCCGTTGATCGATCGTCTCGGCACGGCAGGTGCGCAGGCGATCGCAAAGTTGCTGAAATCCGGCGACACGCTCACTGTTGCCTGGGGCCGAACGGTTCTGGCTATTGCCGAGCAGTCTAACGTTCCGAACTTGCAAGATGTCACCATCGTTCAGGCGACCGGAGGCACTCGGGCGCGCTTTGCCTATACGCCTGAGCTCTGTGCAGCCGCCTTCGCCAATGCCGTCAGCGGCAAGCTGATCAATATTACAGCTCCGGCCATCGTCTCAACCGCCGAAGTACGCGATATACTGCTGCGCGAACCGCTGATCGAAGATCAGTTTTCAACGCTCGCCAGAGCCAACAAGGCGCTCTTCGGCATATCGTCGCTGCGGCCGAACTCGACGATCCATAGCAGCGGCTTCTTCGAATCCGTTTCGCTGCAGGACTATCTCGCCAAGAACGCGGTTGGCGTCGTCGCCGGCCGCTTCATCGATCCGAAAGGCCGGCCGGTCGCCGGTCCGCTTGATGATAGAACCATCGGCATCTCCCTCGACATGCTGAAATCGATCGGCATGCGCATCGCGGTTGCCGGCGGCTTTGACAAGGTGCCTGCCATTCTTGCTGCATTGCGCGGCGGCTATATCAATGTGCTCATTACTGATGCAGCCACGGGCCGAGGCATTCTGAACGCTGACGGCGTGACCGAATTCGATCCGAAGGCAACACAGCGGCCAAGAACGGACAATAGCGTAGCCCTGCCCAGCAGCTATCGCACGCATATCAAGAAATTCCTGAACAATCCCGATGATGTCGTTGACGAAATGCTCGACGGCGTCGTCAAGGCGCACGCGTCATATCTTGCGCCGATCAAGGGCTCGAACCGTGCGTTGGTCGCGCGCAACGGTCCGAGGTCAGGCAAGGTCGGCCTGGTCATCGGTGGCGGCACCGGCCACGAGCCGGGCTTTCTGGGCTATGTCGGCAAGGGCCTGGCCGACGCAGTCGCTGTCGGAAACATCTTTTCGTCGCCACCGCCGACGCCGATCCTCGAATGCACCAAGGCCGCTTCCGGCGGAGAAGGCGTGCTCTTCGTCTATGGCAATTATGCCGGCGATGTCATGAACTTCGAAATGGCTGCCGAATTGGCGCAGGAACAGCAGATCGAGGTCCGCACTGTCCTGACGACCGACGACATCGCATCATCCCCCATAGAGGACAAAGAGGGACGGCGCGGCGTCGCCGGCAATTTCTTCATCTTCAAGATTGCGGGAGCCGCTTGCGACAGAGGCCTGTCGCTCGATGCCTGTGAGGCCGCGACGCGCAAGGCCAATGACCGGACGTTCACCATGGGCGTCGCATTGGAACCCTGCTCCCTGCCGCAGACGCGCCGCCACAATTTCGAGATCGGCCCTGATGATATCGAGTTCGGCATGGGCATCCACGGCGAACGCGGCGTCACCCGCGAGAGAATGATGACCGCCGACGAGATCACGGACCGCGTCATGGACCGTATTTTTACCGAGATGAGACCCGCAGCCGGAGATCGGGTGGCGGTTTTGATCAATTCCTTCGGCGCGACACCGCTGATGGAGCTTTATATCCTGTTCCGGCGTGTCGAGCAGAGACTGAGCGCCAAGGATATCAAGATCGAGGCGAATTGGGTGGGACACTACTGCACGTCGCTCGACATGGTCGGCGCATCCATATCCATATTGCATCTCGACCAGGAGCTGACGGAGCTGTTGCACCATCCCTGCGACACCTTCGCTCTGAGGGTCGGATGATCGTATAAGAATGTGCCTGGCGGCGTCCGAGACTGCTGGGACCGGGAGGAAGACGATGTCGGAACAAGCCGCACGATGCCTTGGCAATATGTTTCAGCGCATATCCATCGCGATCAATGCCGAGAAGGATCACCTTTCGGAGCTGGATGGCGCGATCGGTGATGCCGACCACGGGATCACCATGTCGCTGGGCTTTATGGCGGTGAATGCCGAGCTGGCAAAACTCGATGCCAGCCAGGCCCTACCCTCCGAAATTTTCGCCGTTGCGGCCTCGGCCTTTCTGGATGCCGTCGGCGCTTCGACCGGACCTCTCTATGCCACCGCCTTCCGCAAGGCTTCGCAAGCAATGAAATCCGATGAATCGCTCTCACTCGCCTGCCAGGCAATGATCATCGACGAAATGAGGGCCGGCATTCAACAACGTGGCAAGGGACAGCGCGGCGACAAGACCATGCTGGATGCCTGGATCCCCGCTGCAGAAGCCGCCATCGATGCCCTATCGCGCTCGCTTGACGTCGCTCCCATGTGGAAAGCCATTCTGGATGCAGCCGAAACCGGCGCAAATTCGACAAGCTCCATGGTTGCTGCCCGTGGCAGGGCAGCCCGCCTCGGCGAACGATCTCTCGGGCACATCGATCCGGGAGCGGCATCGGCCGTGATCATATTGCGCGCCATGCGGGATACGTTTGTTGACGCGGGAGCGGGTGTGCGTCCGTGACCGTAGAAAATCACAGGTCAAAATCTGCTATTTATGAGCGTTGTCTGAGATAGACATATTCCCGGCAGGATAGTATCTCTTTCGCCGCAATGGTTTGACCGCCCCCAATCAACCAAGAGGCTATATGATGACGCTTACAAGAGTAGGTTTTGCGTTCGCGCTTGCAGTTCTTTCGGCTTCTCCGGCGCTGGCAGATGCCTGTGCGGATCACTATGAGAGCGGCGGCGTTCCGTTGGTCACAGCCATTACCTACAAAACCTGGATGGTTTTCCCATCAGTCAATCCCAATGCCGCCTTCGACAAGGTTTCCCGCGCCGTTCTGGCCGAGGGTTTTGTCGACGTAAATGCGGAGAAGAAGCTCGGCACCTTGACTGCTCAGCAGGAAACCAGCGGATCCGGACGGCCACAGACCTTGCGTGTCGTTGTCCGCAAAAATGGCAAGGGCAGCCGCATTGACGCACTTTTCATGGTGCAGGCAGGACAAGTCGCCCCAGGTGTCAGCAAGAACCTTTGCCGGATCGCCAACGCGGCCGGCGAATAAACGCACCCCGACGCTCTCGGTCGAATCGCAAGGGTAAGCCGAGCCTATCTCTGTCCCCGGCGTAGCCTTACTGTATCAGAAGGCATCTCACCGAAGGACAGATGATAGAGGGCTGCGAAACGCCCCATATGGGAGAACCCCCAATCGCGCGCGACTTCGGCGACCGATCTCGAACATCCGGGATCGGTCAAGCTGTTCCGCACGCCCTTCAGACGGATCGTGCGCAGATAGTTCAGAGGCGTCGTTTCCTTGAATTGCTGAAATACCGCCTGCAGCGTCCGCACACTCACGCCGGCTTCCCGCGCAATATCCGCGATACCGATGTTCGATCCAGGGTTGGCGTGCATATAATCAATGGCCCGTTTGAGGGTTTTGGGGACCGCGGGTGACCCCGGCCTGAGCAATCGCATCGAATAATTGTTAGGAACTACCTCAAGCAACGCGATCATCATTGCCTGCAAAAGCCGCTCGCTGAAGAGCGAGGAGGACCGCTCGGCATCGTCTGCCGTCAAGCTCTCCCAGATGAGACGGCCAAGGCTTGCAATCTGGAGGCCCTCTGCGACCGATAGGTCGATTGTGCCGGTAAACTCCAGCCCGTCGACCACGGGTGCGTCCAGCAATTCGCTCAATTGCCGGGTCACCATGGATTTCTCGAACGCAATGCCGATGTGGCTGCGCTGCTCATGCAATATGAGCCTCTCGAAAGACGACATGTTTCCCATCAGGCCCCTGCCCGGCTCGGACTCCAATCTCTTGCCGCCGATGTCAACGGCCATCTTTCCCGAGGATGGAAGGTAAAGCACATAGGCATCAGGGCCGCCGGACAATGTAACCCTCATCCCCGAACGGCATTTCCCATTCCAGACGCTGAAGTCGCCCAGGGTGTAATGGCGGTCTTCCACGGATACGAGCGCACCCGGATGCAGGGGTTCCACCACCGCCGGAAACAGGGTCCTTTCGTAGTGCGCCGTCATCTCTTCGGCTTCCGCACCCTCTATCTCGAAGACCGATTGAGTAACGTACCTCAAATACTATCCTCTTGTGGAATCTGACCTGGTTTCTGAGGCATTTCTTAAGTTAAGATAAAATAATATTTCTGTTAAAAATACAGATATGTGGCTAGTTTAGCGGATTTATGGCCGAGATGCACGAGATGAAATAAATACACTCATGCGTCCAAGCAGTACACTTGCATTGGTATTACGAATTAAATTTACTCAATACCAACTTCTGCGACCAGACATCTGATCGAGTCCGGAATTTATTTAAACTATAAAGAAATCCATGGTTGTCTTTGCATGAAAAATTTCTCGCCAAAAACGGAAACCCGCTATTTGGATGATGCCATCATCGCGGCACTTGACGAGATGTTATCGATAACATAGCCTCTTCCCATCGAAGCTTTGGGAGGAGCCAAATGGACGACAGGAAGCTGCTCGAGTTTTGCGACATCACCAAGGAATTTGGTGGCACGCGCGCATTGGCGAACGTTTCGCTTGATTTGAAGCAGGGAGAAATTCTCGCGCTTCTCGGCGAGAACGGTGCTGGCAAATCGACTTTGATCAAGACATTGGCGGGCATCTACAAGCCGGACGGCGGCGAGATCCTGTTTCGCGGCAAGCCTTATCAGCACCGTCCGCCGCAACCCAATCAACGCCAGCCGGTCGCCTTCATTCATCAGGACCTCGGCCTGATCGAATGGATGACGGTGGGCGAAAACGTTGGTCTTGCGCAGGGTTACTCCCTGCGCGCCCGGTTGATCGACTGGCGGGCGACCGAACGACGAACTGCGGAAGCGCTGAAGCTCGTCGGCTGCGACTTCGATCCCTCGACCCGCGTCCAGGAATTGACCCGAACGGAAAAATCGCTGGTAGCGATCGCTCGCGCGCTCGCTGTCGAGGCGGACGTGCTGGTTCTCGACGAGCCCACGGCCAGCCTGCCGGCCGATGAAGTCGAGAAACTGTTCGCAGCCATTCGCCCGCTCAAGGAGCGCGGCGTGGCGATGATCTATGTTTCTCACCGGCTCGATGAGATCTTTCGCATCGCCGATCGTGTTGCTGTGCTGCGCGACGGGCAGTTGGTGGGGCAGAAGCCGGTTTCGGAGACCACATCCGATGAATTGATCCGCATGATCGTCGGACGCAAGGCCGATCAGCTGTTCGTCAAAGCGGAGCGCACGGTCGGCCCCGCTATTGTCTCCGTCCAGGATCTGTCTTGCCGTGGCGCCGGGCCGGTGTCCTTCGATATCAGGCAGGGTGAGCTTCTCGGCCTTGTCGGTCTGCGCGGCGCCGGCCAGGAGCTGATCGGACGCGCGCTGTTCGGCTGCGAGCCATCAAACGGTACAGTGCGCCTCAGCGATGCCGAGCCCGATCTTTCGAGCCCGGTCGCCGCCATGGCGTCCGGCATCGGCCTGATTGCTCGGGACCGCACCGAGGAATCCGTCGCCATGTCGCTCAGCCTGCGTGAAAATACCTTTCTGAACCCGGGCGCTTCCGGCCGCAGTCTGTTCTCGTTCCTGTCGCCACGCCGCGAAGCCGAGCAGGCCTATTCGCTCGGCAGTCAGGTCGGCCTCAGGCCCAACGACCAGAGCCTGGCCATCGAAGCCCTGTCGGGCGGCAACCAGCAGAAAGTCGTCGTGGGGCGATGGCTGGCAACCGGCCGGAAGCTGCTGATCGCCGAGGACCCGACCGCCGGCGTCGATGTTGGCGCCAAGGCCGATATCTACCGGCTGATTGCCGAGGCGGTCGAAGGCGGTCTGGCCGTCCTCGTTGTATCAACCGATTTCGAGGAAATCGCCCATATCTGCCATCGTGCCCTTGTGTTCTCGCGCGGCCGGATCGTGCGCGAATTGAGTGGTACGGATCTCACAACGCCGGCGGTCATCGCCGCCGCATCTGCATCCGAAGCGGCCTGAACCGGAGAGGAAACCCATGCAATCGATCGAATCCAATGCGCTCGAGCCCACTCGCTCCGAGCTGTCTGCCATGAGCTTCGGACAGAAAATCCAGCGCCTCCTGCCGGTCTACGGCCTCGTCATCCTGACGGCTCTGCTGATCCTGTTGTTTTCCATTATGCTGCCGCAGACCTTCCCGACGATGCTCAATCTGCGCTCGATCGTGTCAGACAAGACCATCATCGCCATCCTGTCGCTGGCAGCGATGATCCCGATGGCGGCAGGACGCATCGACCTAACCATCGGCTATGGCATCGTGCTCTGGCATGTCCTCGCAATCAGCCTGCAGACGATGTTCGGCCTGCCCTGGCCCATCGCCGTGCTGATTGTCATCCTGCTCGGTGCCTTCACCGGCTTCCTGAACGGCCTTCTGGTTGAGATCGCCAAGATCGACAGCTTCATCGCCACGCTCGGCACCGGCACCGTTCTCTACGCGATAGCGCTCTGGCACACGGGCGGCCGGCAGGTGGTCGGCATGCTGCCGCAAGGTTTCTATGCGCTGAACGGCACCATGGTCTTCGGCCTGCCGATCACCGGCATCTACGTTCTGGCGCTTGCCTTCGTGATGTGGATCGTCCTCGAATATCTGCCGATCGGCCGTTACATCTATGCCATCGGCGCCA
Source organism: Rhizobium sp. A22-96 (assembly GCF_053521805.1). Lineage (NCBI taxonomy): Bacteria > Pseudomonadati > Pseudomonadota > Alphaproteobacteria > Hyphomicrobiales > Rhizobiaceae > Rhizobium > Rhizobium sp. A22-96. The sequence continues at coordinate 147,776 of NZ_JBNWDQ010000001.1, read as the reverse complement.
ACCCGAAAGCCGCTGCCTTGAACGGTATCCCCGTCCGTCGCTTCGTCATCGGCGCTTTCGTCACCTCAGGCACGCTTGCCGCCATCGCCGGCGTCCTGCTCGCCTCCAAGCTTCGCATCGGTCAGGCGAGCGTCGGGCTTGAATATCTTCTGCCGGCGCTGGTCGGCGCGTTCCTCGGCTCCACCACCATCAAGCCCGGCCGCGTCAACGTATGGGGCACGATGATCGGCGTCATCATCCTGGCGGTCGGCATTGCCGGCATCCAGCAATTCGGCGGCTCCTTCTATGTCGAGCCGCTGTTCAACGGCGTCACCTTGCTCGTTGCCATCGGCATCGCCGGCTATGCGCAACGACGCCGCAGCCACGCAGGGCGCATGGCCCCGGTGCAGGCGCCGCAATTGTCGGCCAAGCCGACGGAAAAGTGAAAATAATCTCAGTTTGAATGTCCAAAGGGAGGAGACAACATGAAACGCAGACAATTCCTGCACGCTACGACCGCGGTGCTCGTATTATGCGCCAGCCAGGCCTATGCCGATCCGATGACGGATGCGAAAGCCGTCGTCGATAAATATGCGACGCCGGTCACCAAGTGGGACGGTCCGACGACCGGACCCAAGGCGCAGACGGGCAAGACGATCGTCGTTTTGGCCGGCGATCTCAAGAATGGCGGCATTCTCGGCGTCAGCAACGGCGTCGAGGAAGCGGCAAAGACGATCGGCTGGCAGGTGAAGGTGCTCGACGGTGCCGGCTCTATCGGTGGACGCACGGCCGCCTTCGGTCAGGCCATGGCGCTGAAGCCGGACGGCATCATCATCGATGGCTTCGATGCGGTCGAGCAGGCGCCGGCGCTGGAAGAGGCAAAAGCTGCCAAGATCCCGCTCGTTGCGTGGCATGCCGGCCCCACCATCGGCCCAGACGACAAGAGCGGCCTTTTCGCCAATGTCAGCACGGATGCCATGGAAGTCTCCAAGGCTGCGGCCGATTGGGCCTTTGTCGATGCGAAGGGCAAGCCTGGCGTCATCATCTTCACCGACTCCACCTACGCGATCGCCATCGCCAAGGCCGACAGGATGAAGCAGGAGATCGAGCGTTTGGGCGGCAAGGTGCTCGAATATGTCGACACCCCGATTGCGGAGACTTCGCAGCGCATGCCGCAGCTGACCACGTCCCTCCTGCAGAAGTACGGTGACAGCTGGACGCATTCGCTCGCCATCAACGACCTATATTTCGACTTCATGGGTCCCTCCCTCGCCTCTGCCGGCAAGGCCGGCACGGACGCGCCGATCAACGTTGCCGCCGGCGACGGCTCGCAATCGGCTTACGAACGCATCCGCGCCGGTCAATATCAGAAGGTAACCGTTGCCGAGCCCCTCAATCTCCAGGGCTGGCAGCTCGTCGATGAGCTCAATCGTGCCTTCTCCGGCGAGAAGTGGTCCGGATACCTCTCGCCGTTGCATGTGGTGACATCGGACAACATTCAGTCGGACGGCGGCCCGAACAACAGCTTCGATCCGGACAACGGTTACCGGAGCGAGTACAAAAAGCTCTGGACCAAGTGATCCGAGCTTGAAACGAAAATGGCGCGGTCTCGGATCGCGCCATTTTACCAAGGAGAGTCAGTCGCTATCGCCGGCTGCTTTCACGCACGATCAGCTGCGGCGAAATGCCGACATCGCCGGCCGGCTGGATATCGTCCAATATATCGAGGATCAATTGTGCAGTCCGCACGCCTATTTCCCGGGCAAAAACATTGATCGTCGTCAGCGTCGGCACACAGACCTCGCCGATCTCATAATTACCGAAGCCGCCGATGAAAAACCGCTCCGGCACGGGAACGCCGAGACGGCGGCATTCCGTGAGCGCGCCATAGGCGGCAAGATCCGAGACGCAAACGACGGCTTCGGTATCCGGATAGAGATCGATCAGCTTCGCCATGGCATTGGCGCCTTCGCGCATCGAAATCGGCGGTGAGCCGGCAGCGATCAACCTGGTCGCATCCAGGCCATGCGCCTGCATCGCCGCGACAAAACCAAGCCGGCGTTCGCTACCGCGTGAATCCCTTGCAACATCACCCCCGATAAAGGCAATGCGGCGACAGCCCAGGGATACGAAGTGATCCACCATGTCGCGCATGACAGCCCTGTTGGAGAACCCGACATAATGGCCGATGGGATCAGCGGGGATGTCCCAGGTCTCGATGACCGGGATCGCCACCGTCTGCAAAAGCCGGCGCGCGCGCTCGGTATGGGTTCCGCCGGTTACGACGATCGCCTGCGGCTTGCGGCGCAAAAGCTGCTCGATCAGCCGCTCTTCCTCATCGATATCGTAGTTCGTGTAGCCGAGCAGGATCTGCATATCCCGCTTGGCGAGCGTATCGGAGAGACCGCCGACCGTATCGGCAAAATTGGCGTTGTTGATGGAGGGAATGGTGACAGCGACAAAGCCGGATTTTTGTGAACGCAGATTGGCAGCCGTGCTGTCGAAGACATAACCCAGCTCTTCCGCCGCCTTCAAAATGGCTTCGCGGGTCTCCGGGCTCACAAGGCTGTCGGCCTTGAAGGCGCGCGACACAGTCATCGGCGAAACGCCCAGAACGCGGGCTATGTCTGCCATAGTGGGTGTTTTGCGATCGTTACTCATCAATGGCCTATGTTATCGTTACCATAAGAGTAGTATGCCTCATCCCTGAATGGCAAGAGCTGCCCTCCATGCATCTCTCTATACGAGCACGGAGCCTCACGGCTCCGTGTCGAGAAGAAATGGGAGGAAGACCGCTCAGAGCTCGAACTCATGAGCGAGAGTGACATGGTGATGGATCCGCCCCTCGAAAAAGCGCGAGAGTACGGCTTCCGTCGCCGCCCGGGCCTCGGTGCGGACGGGACTGGCGAGAGCCGTCTCAACTGCCGCCATATCCGGATAATTGACGGCCAGAATCATCGGAAATTCCGGGGCGCCTTCATCGCGCGCTTCGCCAAATGTCACACGCACATCGAGCGCGCCTGGAAACTGTTTCCATTTCGGCAGGATCGTCTCCATGACAGCGGTGCGAAAGGCCTCGGCCTCCCCATCCCTGACCTTGCCTTCGAATAGTGCATAGCGGGTAATCATCCGGCGATCTCCTTGTTCGGACCCTTGAAGAATTCCATCAATGCCGCCTGATCCTCGCCGCCGAGGCCGGCGGCCGTCAGCATGCGATGGATCTCGGCGCAGGCAGCCGTCAGCGGCATGGCCGTATTGGTGCGCCGGGCAAGATCCTGGGCGCCGTTCAGATCCTTGACCATGTTGTCGATCCGGCCGGTACGCCGATAATCCTTGGTGACATAACGCGGCATATATTCCTGAAGGATGGCGCTATCGGCCCGACCTCCCTTCAGTGCCTGTGGAATCTTTGCCGCATCGACCCCGGCATCGAGCGCCAGTTGCGTCGCTTCGGCGACCGCAAGGAAATTCAATGCGCAGAGAACCTGGTTGATGAGCTTTGTCGTCTGGCCTGCGCCGACAGGCCCCATGTGGGTGTAGTTCGAAGCGACATGCTGCAACACCTGATGCGCGTCCGCGACATCCCGCTCGTTGCCGCCGGCCATCAGGGTCAGCTGCCCGATGAGCGCCTTTGGCGCGCCGCCCGAAAGCGGGCTGTCCACCCAGCGCAACCCCTTTTCCGCTGCGTCCGCCGCTAGTGCCTTGGTCGCATCGGGATCGATCGACGACATGTCGATGATCAAGGTGCCCGGCTTTGCCCCCTCAGCAACACCGCGCGGGCCGAAAACCGCGGCACGGACGATCCCGGGTGAATTCAGGCTCAGGATGACGAAATCCGATGCCGCGGCGGCCGCGGCGGCTGTGTCGGCAGCACTCGCCCCTTTGCCGGTGAGCGCTGCCACCTTTTCCCTATCGAGATCGAAAACCGTCAAGCTGTTGCCGGTCTCCACCAAACGGGTGCCGATGGCTCCGCCCATCGCGCCCGCACCAATCAGCGCCACTCTGTTGCTCATGATTATTTCTCCTCCAATGCGGCAATGATCGCAGCCACGATCGCATCCAGCGGCTGGTCGATATCGACGGTAATTGCCCACTCGTCGGAACCGGGTGGTTCAAGCGTTGTAAACTGACTATCCAGCAGTGCCGGTGGCATGAAATGATCCTGCCGTGCCTCCATCCGTCGCAAAATGATCTCTCTTGTGCCGGCAAGATGAATGAAGAAAACCGGCGCGCCGACCGCTGCGCGGATCCGATCGCGATAGACGCGCTTCAATGCCGAACATCCGATCAGCGCGGTATCGTCTGCCAGTGCCAGGCACGCGCCAACCTTATCGAGCCAGGGCCAGCGATCACCATCGGTCAATGGGATGCCGAGGCGCATCTTGGCGACGTTAGCGGCCGGGTGCAAATCGTCGCCGTCGACATAGATGCCGGCAAGATGGGCGGCCAGTACCGCGCCCACTGAAGATTTGCCACAGCCGCTGACGCCCATGACGACGAAACGGTGTGGTGGCCGTTCGTCAGAGCGAGGCAGTAATGCCACCATCGACATAAAGGACATGTCCGTTGACAAAGGAGGATGCATCGGATGCAAGAAAGATGCAGGCGCCGACGAGTTCTTCGACCTGCCCCCAGCGGCCGGCCGGCGTGCGCTTTTCCAGCCACGTCGAGAAATCGGCTTCAGCGACAAGCGCCGCGTTCAATGGCGTATCGAAATAACCGGGCGCGATGGCATTGCATTGCAGCCCATGCTTCGCCCAATCCGTCGCCATGCCCTTGGTGAGATTGCCGACGGCACCCTTGGTCGCGGTATAGGGAGCGATCGAGGGACGCGCCAGCGCCGTCTGCACGCTGGCAATGTTGATGATCTTGCCGGCCTTTCGCTTGATCATGTGCCGTGCCACCGCTTGCCCGACATTGAAGACGCTCGATACGTTCGTGCGCAGCAGCCGTTCGAAGGCATCGGCGGGAAAATCCTCCAGCGGCGTGCGGAACTGCATGCCGGCATTGTTCACCAGAATATCGATCGCGCCAGTATCCGCCTCGAAAGCATCGACGGCGCGGCGCACGGCCTCATGATCCGTGGCATCGAATGGCAGGATATGGGCCTTGCCTTCAAAACCCTCGGCCGCCTTGGCAAGCTTCCCCTCGTCGCGACCATTGAGCACCAGTTCGGCGCCAGCGGCCGCCAGCCCCCTGGCGAGCGCAAACCCGATGCCTTGCGATGAACCCGTAACAAGGGCGCGCCGCCCTTTCAGATCGAAGAGGCCAAGAGACACCGTTTCCTCCGTTTTTTATCTCGACAAGCACTATTGGTCTTGTTTATGTTATCGATAACATTCGATGTCAAGGGAAGATGCGAAAGATGAGCAAGCCATCAGTCCTGCAGGTCGGGCCCTATCCGCAATGGGATCAGGAACCGCTCGATGCAGCATTTCAGGTCCATCGATACTTCGAGGCCATCGACAAGGCCAAAATGCTAGCCGAAATCGGGCCGTCGATCAAAGCAATCGCAACGCGCGGCGAGCTCGGCGCAAACCGCGCCATGATCGAGGCCTGCCCCAACCTGGAGCTCATTTCGGTCTATGGCGTCGGCTTCGATGCCGTGGATCTGCAGGCTTGCCGCGAGCGTGGCATCCGGGTGACGAATACCCCCGACGTGCTCACCAATGACGTCGCCGACCTTGGAATCGCGATGATGCTCTGCCAGTCACGCGGCATGCTCGGCGCCGAAACCTGGGTGCGTGACGGCAGCTGGGCTGAAAAAGGTCTCTACCCCCTCAAGCGCCGCGTCTGGGGGCGGCGTGCCGGCGTGCTCGGCCTTGGCCGCATCGGTTTCGAAGTTGCTAAGCGCCTGAAGGGCTTCGATATGCAGATTGCTTACTCCGATGTCGAGGCAAAATCCTTTGTATCTGACATGACCTTCGTGGCCGATCCAATTGAATTAGCAAAGCAATCGGACTTCCTGTTCGTGACACTCGCAGCATCGGCTGTGACTCGCCACATCGTCGGGCGGCAGGTGATTGAGGCGCTCGGCCCGGAAGGCATGTTGATCAACATTTCCCGCGCATCAAACATCGATGAGGAAGCGCTGCTGGAGGCGCTGGAAGCCGGCAAACTCGGATCAGCTGCGCTCGATGTCTTCGAAGGCGAGCCGAAGCTCAATCCGCGCTTCCTGGCGCTCGACAACGTGCTGCTTCAGCCGCATCATGCCTCCGGCACAATTGAGACGCGCAAGGCCATGGGTCAGCTCGTTCGCGACAATCTCACCGCCCATTTCGCCGGGCAGGCATTGCCGACACCCGTTCTTTGAGGAGAAAGACATGAAGGCCATCGTCGCTCACGCCGCCAAGGATCTGCGGATCGAGGATTATCCGGAGGAAGAGCCGGGTACGGGAGAAGTCAAGCTGAGGCTTGCCACCGGTGGGGTCTGCGGCAGCGACCTGCATTACTACCATCACGGCGGCTTCGGCGCCGTGCGCTTGAAGGAGCCGATGATCCTCGGCCACGAGGTCAGTGCAACCGTGATTGCACTCGGGCCTGGCGTTCATGGGCTCGAAGTCGGCCAACTCGTCGCCGTTTCCCCTTCACGCCCATGCGGAGCCTGCCGCTATTGTTTGCAGGGGTTGCCCAACCAATGCCTCAACATGCGCTTCTACGGTAGCGCCATGCCTTTCCCGCATATTCAAGGCGCATTTCGCGAGACGCTCGTCGCCGACGCCATTCAATGCGTGCCGGCCGATGGCCTGACGCCCGGCGAAGCTGCCATGGCTGAACCGCTCGCCGTTACGCTGCATGCGACCAGACGCGCCGGCGAAATGCTCGGCAAGCGCGTTCTGGTCACGGGTTGCGGCCCGATCGGCGTCCTGTCGATCCTCGCCGCACGCCGCGCCGGCGCAGGTGAGATCGTTGCCACCGACCTTTCGGATTTCACCCTGTCACTCGCCAAGGAAGCAGGAGCCGACAGGATCATCAACACCAGGGACGATCCTGAAGCGCTTGCCGCCTACTCCGCGGACAAGGGCACTTTCGACGTGCTCTACGAATGCTCGGGTGCCGCCGCCGCTCTTGTCGGCGGCATTGCGGCGCTCAGACCGCGCGGCATCATCGTGCAGCTCGGCATCGGCGGCGACATGAGCCTGCCGATGCTTGCAATCACCGCCAAGGAGCTGGAGCTGCGCGGGTCCTTCCGCTTCCATGAAGAGTTTGCGGTCGGTGTTGACCTGATGCGCAAGCGTCTCATCGACGTGCGCCCACTCATCACCCATTCGGTACCGCTCGCCGATGCGATCAGCGCGTTCGAGATCGCCTCGGACCGCAGCAAGGCCATGAAGGCGCAGATCGTTTTTGCCTGATCTGCAAGGAATAGCATGAGATCCGTCTGGGAAAGGCGGATCTCATATAACGGATTTAACTATTCGAGATCAGCGCCGATCGCCTTGAGGGCGGCAAGTGCAACCTGCTCGTCCTGTTCACCGGAGCCTGATCCAACCCCGATACCGCCCAAGAGCACACCGGCAATACGGATCGGCAAGCCGCCGCGCAAACCCGTCATCCCGCCATGCGTGGCGATCGCCAGTGGCACCCTGGCATGTTCCGGCAGGGAATTGCTCGGCGCACCGATCGAGGCAGCCGTCTGCGCCTTGGCAAGCGCGCTTTTCAGCGACTGGAAGCGCGAGCCGCGCATGCGGAAAGAACCGAGCGTCACGCCGCTCTGATCGACGATGACGATGCATTGCGGCTGCCCCATCGCGTTGGCGGCCGAAATGGCCGATGTCAGCAACGTCATCACACCCTCGTCGCTCAAGACACTCGACGTCAGAATATGGCTCATGCACTATTCTCCCAGCTTGCGGACTCATTTGGATATGTTATCGATAACACATCGATCATGCGATGTAACATTATGGGAGGTATTGTCACAATGTCGTTCTTCGAGATCATGGATCCCGCTTTCGGGAAATTCGTCCTCGGCAACGCTCCCGTCAAGCAGATTGCCACCGGTTTCGACTGGGTCGAAGGGCCGGTCTGGTTCGGAGATCTGAACTGCCTGCTCTTCTCCGACATTCCCAACAATCGTATCATGCGTTGGATACCTGGCATCGGTACCAGCATATTCCGAGAGCCATCGAACTTCTCGAACGGCCATACGCGCGACCGGCGGGGCCGCCTCGTCAGCTGCGAGCACGGCGGCAGGCGCGTAACGCGTACCGAATATGATGGATCGATCACCGTGATTGCCGATAGTTATCAGGGCAAGCGGCTGAATTCGCCGAATGACGTCATCGTCGCTTCCGACGGCGCCATCTGGTTCAGCGACCCTCACTACGGCATCGCCACCGATTATGAGGGTCACAGAAGCGAGCAGGAGCTGCCCTGCAATGTTTATCGTGTCGACCCATCCGGCACCATGCACGCGGTGCTGACGGACTTCAATTGCCCGAATGGGCTCGCATTCAGCCCGGACGAAAAGAAACTCTATGTCGCCGATACCGGCCGCATGCATATCAGTGATCCCCAGCACATTCGCGTCTTCAATGTCGGCGAGAACTGGCTCCTGTCGGGCGGAGAGGTATTCCATGTGATTTCGCCGGGCTGTGCCGATGGCATGCGGCTCGATAGCGATGGCAATCTCTGGTCATCGGCGGCGGATGGTGTGCATTGTATCGCGCCTGACGGCCATTTGATGGGCAAGATCCTGGTGCCGGAGACGGTTTCCAACCTCTGCTTCGGAGGTCGTGGCAAACACAAGCTCTTCATGACCGCAACCACCAGTGTATACGCGATTTCGCTCAACCGGAGTGGCGCACTTTGACAACGAACCGGCCGATGAACCGTCGGCCGGTTTCTCCTTTATGGAGGTGCACTGGGAGATGGCAGCAACGAAACTAGCGCAAATCGATCTGAGTGTTGGTCCGCGTCGATGTCTTGGCAATCGACGCGCGGCCAGCCGACAAGGCGAGCCCTTGCGCAAGCTGTTGCCTGTGCGCAGCGTCCTGCAACAGATTTGCCATGCCGGCAACAGAGATGCGATCCGCCCGCATGACCTGCCGGATCAAGGGGTCTTTAAGAACTTGGGCGATCGTCAGGTCCCTATGGGTCATCGTTATCTCCTGTTCGTTACTAAGGAAGATAAGCGGTTTAATTTGCAGTGCGATGTCAAAAGCCGGACAAAAACAAGGCAGTTCGTTCGATTTTGTTACAGAATAATTGCAAAACGGCTGCTTCACATATTCACAAATCACAATACGACCCTACTTGTCGATTGACGAAGGGTTGATCAATGCCGATCTGCCTGAGTGGGAGGACTGGTTGCCCCGCGAGGAGCGCAGCATATTGCAAATAATTCCGAACATAATTTTGCAACTTTTGCGTTTTTTATCGCGTGACATCTGACCTTCGAAGGTCAACAGCTTTCGCTATAAACGACGGACCGCGTCATGTACTCAGATCAAACTACAGAAGACGAGCGTCTCACATATCACGCAGATCTTCTCAGCCAGCTTGCCAATCCGAAACGCCTGGAAGTTTGCATCTACTTGTCCGGGCACGAGGAAGACGTAAACAGCCTGGCTAAAAAGCTAGGAATATCTCAGTCTGCACTGAGCCAACATTTGACGCGACTTTATCATTCCGGAATTGTCAAAGTGCGCCGTCAGGCGCAGTTTAGATACTATACTTGCGACCATCCGGGCGTGCAGCAGATCCTGAAAACGTTGTCGGAAATCTTCGATGGCGACGTGAATCACACAACGAGCGAGGCCTCGGATCGTTCCGAGCAAGACTAATCCTGACGAGATTGAGCGCTCGTTGCGCGAGCGACCCAAGAACCGGTAGGCTGTTGCCTCGCCATAGCAATCGTGGCGGCGAGGCAACGTAATGGACCGTGGCCGATTACTGGATCTCCGCGAGCAGAGCCTCGGCGCCCTTCCGAATGCCGACCTTCGAGGCTTCCAGCGATGAGAAGCTCGCGCCGATATTGAGCGCGTTCGGATATTGCTTGGTCACGTAAGCGAGCAGTAGGCGGTTAGTCGAGGCATCGTAGAGTTCCACTGCGTAATTGACAGAGCCCGTCATGGAACCTTCACGGCCACGAGCCGACTGTACGGTGTTGTAGACCCCGCCCCCGACGTCGATATGCGTGAATGGGCCGAGCACCGGTGTTGTGGTCTTCGCGCCGGTCAGCGTCAAATGAAGCCGAAGCGTTCCGGGACCTGGAATAGTCGCCATCGCAAAGCGGGTTCTAAGCTTCTCGACGAATTGTTGCTGCATGTAGGCTGCAAGCAGCGACTTGTCCGCATCCGCGATCTTGACGAACTGACTGTCCGGACCGCCATAGACGGAAACTGGATCGACGATGATCTTGCTATAGGATCGCCAGTCGACGGGCCCTTTATATCGATAGGGTGTGCGACCTGTCTGATCCTGGGTGTTGGGTCGGAGTTGTGGCGCTGAGGCCAAGCCTGAATAGACGGTCGGGTCGGCTGTCGTGCAGCCGGCAACAGCCAAACAGAGGGCAATCAGCGTGCCGCTGGCGAAAGAGGGTCTGAGCAATGATTTGGCTCCTGGAGGAATGTGAATGGAATTTGCCAGGGCCAGCTCTATTGCTTCGCCGGATTGCGGTGTTTTCTTTAATGTGCGGAAATGTTCGCGGGTCTTGCATCCGCGCGCCAGCAAGCCGCCTGCCCGGAAGCATGGGGACTGATAGGCCCAAAGCGCTAGGCTACCTGCGTGATGCGCCGGCCAGCCTAACCTCGCTTTGCTCCCGCCCGGAGGGAAGATTGATTTCGACGATCAGGCCGTGAGGCTTGCGATCAGTCAATGTCATCCGTCCGCCATGCCCTTTCCGCACGATTCCTTCGGCGGTCGGCAGGCCGAGGCCGAAACCACCGCCTGTACCCGTCGTGCGGGCCTTGTCGACCTTGAAAAACGGCTCCAGCGCGCGCGCCTTGAGTTCGTCGCTCAAGCCCGGCCCGTTGTCACTGACCTTGATCAGCACACCACCTTCAGCCGCGCTCTGCAATTCGATCTCAATGTGATTTGCGTAGCGCGATGCGTTTTCGACCAGGTTGTTCACTGCGCGTGTGATGGATTCCGGCCTGCATATACAGGTGAGCCGCCGAGGCCCGCTGAAGCTCACATCAATGCCAGTCTCGGAAAAATCGGTCGCGATCGTCTGGAGCAGGCTTGAGATATCGACCTTGCGGGATGGCACGCTGTGATAGGCATTCGTCAGGAATGCCAGGCTTTCGTCGATCATATTGCCAAGAGTGGTGATGTCGGCGAGCATCTGACGCTGCAGATCTGGCTGTGCGCAGTGCTCGGCCCGCATCCGCAGCCTGGTCAACGGCGTCCTCAGATCATGGCTGATCGAGCTCAGCATTCGCGTCCGGCTGTCGACCATCTCCAGAATGCGGCTGCGCATGATGTTCAACGAGGTGGCAAGGCTCCTGATCTCCGCGGCGCCTTCGGTAGCGAAAGGTTTCTCCAGATTGTCGTCCATGCTCGCCTCTTCGGCGGCAGCCGCGAAGCGGGCAACTGGGTGGGTGATCAGCCGGCTGCTGAAATAGGCCAAAAGCGCAAGCGGGATGACGATCTTCAAAACCCCGCTCGCCACGGCGGGCAAAAGCCAGAGATAAGGCGAAAAGACCGGCATGTGAAAGACGAGTGCGCGCGTGGCGTCCACTTTCAGCAGGAGTACATGGGATTGCGACGCGCCGGCAAGCAACCACTCGATAGTTTGGAAAAAGCCACCCTCAAGCAAAGCACGCACCCGTATTAGGATATCGCCCGGTGCGCCCGCATCATCTGCGAGTGTCATTTGTTCGGCGGATGCCTTTTCCGCCTGAATACCCAGAGTTGCCGCAGACTTCAGAACGTCCGCTTCCTCCTGCGCCGTGTGGGTGCGCCGGAACTGATCCATGACCAGCTCGATCCTGCCGGCGAGCAAGCCGATCTGGATGCCCTTGTCATGGCGACCGTAGATATACGGCTCGGAGAGCGTGGCAACGACGGAAACGAGGACTGTCAACAGCGTCGCAAGCACGAGGATCTGCGTGCGTATGGAGGCTGTACGAAAGTTGATCATGCCAGCCGCTCCACCTTGGATGCAAAGAGATAGCCGCCGAGCCGCACCGTCTTGATGAAGGACGGCTCCTTGAGATTGGGCTCGATCTTCTGGCGCACGCGGCTGATATGGGCATCGATGCTGCGCTCCACCGGCCCGGCCGAACCGGCATGCGTCATCGACAGAAGCTGCTCGCGCGTCAATATCCGGTTGGGATTGCGGCAGAACGCGAGAAGCAGATCGAACTCCGCCGTGGTCATGGAAACTTCCGCGCCATCGGAATCGAATAGCTGCCGGCTCTTGGGGTCGATGCGCCAACCGGAGAAGGACATGGGCATAAGGCTGTCATCCGGTTGCTGAGCATAGGAAGCTCTTCGCAGAATGCTTTTAATACGAGCCATTAACTCCCTGGAATTGAAAGGCTTCGTCACATAGTCGTCCGCGCCGAGTTCGAGGCCCAGAATTCGATCGATGTCTTCTTGTAGAGCTGTCAGCATGAGGATCGGAATGGCTTTATCCGCACGCAGGCGCCGGCAGATGCTGAAGCCGTCTTCTCCGGGCAGCATGGCATCGAGCACGATGAGATCGAAGCTTTGCCGCACCAGCATACGATCCATTTCCGCACCGTTCGGCGCGGAAACAGCCCTGAAGCCATTGCTGCGCACGAGTTCGACCAGCATCCCCGCTATATCGGCATCGTCCTCAACGATGAGAATATGAGATTGATCTGTTGTCGCCATGTCGCGCTCGCTGCTTTCGCTGGTATGCCGGATACGCGAACCATCGCGCGCAAAACTATCTCACCGGACCGCGCATCTGTCACGCACGCGCCTGCGATGCCGCTCCGGGGAGGAATAGCAGGCGCTTCATGTAGCTGTATTCGAAAATGTTGAGTTATGTTGCGACCGTCGCGACATCAAGCTGGCAATAAGGCTCGGTTCACGCTCAGACGCCGCGCCTGTTGCCCCAGATGAGCACATGCAGCTGCGGGAGAACCCGCGCCTCGAACCATCTGTCATCACAGACCTTGTCTACCAGCCAGCGCATCCGGTCCATGATGCCTTCGATGTCGACGACCGCATCCTCTGCATCGGGTGGCGGCGGCGTATGGTTGCCGGGCTGCAGATAGAGCGGCAGATGCGGATAGCGGGAAGCGGCTTCCTGTGCATAAGCATAGTCCGCGTCATCGAACACAACGATCTTCAGCGCGATCTGCGGTCCATTCTCAGCCATGCGCAGACAGTCGTCAAAAGCGGCCCAATCCGTCAACATGCCGCTCGATGGCGGCTTCGGGCTCAAGACCAGCGTATCAAGCTCGGCAAACCACTCTTTGGCGACACTTCCCTGCGTTTCCAACGCGAAGCGATAGCCTTCGGCATGACCATGCGCGATCAATGGGCCAAGCGGCTGGATTGCCGGATTGCCGCCCGAAAGCGATATCGTCAGCGGCTTGCCACCGGAAAGGCGCGTCACCTCTTGCCAGATTTCGTCAACCGACATCGGCCGCCATTGGTCGCGGTATTCGCTATCGACCGCATGCAGCGTATCGCACCACGAACAGCGGTAGTCGCAGCCGCCGGTGCGCACAAAAACCGTCGGAAGGCCAATCAGGATGCCCTCGCCCTGGATCGTCGGGCCGAATATCTCGCTGACGCGAATGCGCGACGCGCTCATGGCCGATATTCCGCCCAGGTCTTCGGCGTCTCGCTGACACGCACTGCGGAGGTCTCCGGCAGTCGAACCTTGCACCAGTCGTAGAAATGCTTGGCCAGATACTCCGAAGTGATGCGATCATGGCCGAGGACATCGTTGAGATGGCGATGGTCGAATTCATCGTCGATATAGCGCTTCAGCGGCTGGAGCTCGTGATAATCGCGCACGAAGCCGTTGGCATCCAGTTCACCGGCCGAAAGCTCCACAACGACGATATAATTATGCCCATGCAGCCGCGCGCACTGGTGATCGTCGGGCAAATGCGAGAGCTGATGCGACGCAGAGAAGTGAAATTCCTTGGTAATACGGAACATCACTTCACCTCTTCAGCTGAAAAGCCTGATGTCGCCGACACCCAGAAATCCGGATCTTCGTAGTCGGTCGGATCCGCGATGCCCGCGAGATGAAAGGCCTCGCGCCGCTCGACGCAGGTGCCGCAACGCCCGCAATGACGCTCGCCGCCCTTATAGCAGGACCAGGTTTCGGCAAATGGCGTCTGGTGCCGCGCACCATCTGTGACGATATCGGCCTTCGAGACGGTCACGAAAGGCGCATAGAGCGAGACGCTGGCATAGCCGTCGAGCGCATGGTTCTGCATCTGCTGGAACGCTTCGATGAAGCCGGGCCGACAATCCGGATAGATGAAATGATCGCCACCATGAACGGCAACGGCGACCGCATCCGCCTTTTGCGCAGCCGCGAGCCCAAAGGCGATCGCGAGCATGATGGCATTGCGGTTCGGGACCACGGTCGTCTTCATGCTCTCTTCGGCATAGTGCCCGTCCGGCACGTCAATGTCGTCGGTGAGAGCCGATCCGGTCAAGTGCTTGCCGATGGCCGTGATGTCGATGATCTCATGCGGCACGCCGAGGCGTTTTGCGCAGGCTGCGGCGAATTCCACTTCCTTGCGATGCCGCTGGCCATAGTCGAAGGAGACGAGGCCGATAAGCTGATGTTCGGCTGCGACCTTATGGGCGAGCGAAACGGAGTCCAGTCCGCCGGAGCAGACGACGATAGTCTTCATAATTCAGGATCCCTTGTTTTGACCGGGTGGGCTGCGACCGGATTTTGTGGCTTCCTGAAGCCACGGCGGGCTCAGTAGCAGCAGAAGTCGGAGGAAACAAGGCGCCCCTGCATTATGACGGGTTTTGCGCCGCCATTGCTACCGACGCAAACCAATTCCCTACACGCAACGTCAGCTAACGCCCGCAAACTTCCCCGAAATATTCAGATCCGGATAGTAACCGACCGGCTTGTTGCCGACCGTTTGGCCGCCGGTCATCGCTCCCTGGATTTCCGATCCAAAGAAGGAATAGGGGAAGGTCGGCTGCAGGGCGCTGACGTCATCGAGCCGTTGACGCAACTCCGCCGGGATCTGGAAGTCCAAGGCGCCGAGATTGTCTTTCAGCTGCTCGAGCTTGGTGGCGCCGATGATGATCGAGGCCAGGCCCGGCTGGGTCATCGCCCAGTTGACCGCCACCTGGGCCATGCTGCGGCCAAGCTCGGCCGACACCTTTTCCAGCTCCGCAACGATAGCCCAGTTGCGCTCGTTGAACTTCTGAAAGCCGGGATTTGTGGTGCCGCGCAACGTTTCAAGCCGGCCATCCGTCTGTTGCGTAGCGCTTGGGCGATACTTGCCGCTGAGAAGACCGCTCGCCAGCGGGCTCCACGCCATGATGCCTGCACCATAGCGCGTGCCGAAGGGAACGAACTCGTTTTCGATATTGCGTTCGACCAGCGAATATTCAAGCTGCAGAGCCGATATCGGCTCGTAGCCGCGGTATTCTGCAACCGCTTGGGCTCGACTGGCGTACCAGGCCGGTACATCGGAGAGACCGACATGAAGCACTTTTCCCGCGCGGACAAGATCGTCGAAGGTACGCATCACCTCTTCCGGCGGGGTCAGGCGGTCCCAGCAATGCATCAGATAGAGATCGATATGGTCGGTGTTCAGCCGCTTCAGCGAGGCTTCGACGGCCCGCAATATGTTCTTGCGACCATTGCCGGCTGCGTTGGGTGATCGTGCGGTGAGGTTCATGGTAAACTTCGTCGAGATCACAGCGTCGTCGCGCAGTCCCCGTTCAGCGATGAATTCGCCAAGCCAGGTTTCCGATGTTCCGCCGGTATAGGCATCGGCGGTATCGAAGAAATTACCGCCGGCATCGACATAGGCGTTGAAGATGGCGCGAGCCGCTTCCTTGTCCGATCCCCAGCCCCATTCGGTGCCGAAAGTCATGGTGCCGAGAGCAAGCCGTGTCACCTTCAGACCGCTATTGCCGAGAGTATAGAATTCCATGCTCATGGATGTGCTCCTTTTTAAGGTGCCTAGGCTCGCTCGATAGTTTGGAGCCGGGCGATTTGATGGAGGCAAGTTCGCTGGTTTTCAGCCCTTCGATAAGGCCGTTTAATTCGCATGCATTATACGATATTACTCAGCAATGGATCGTGATCTGCTGGCACATTTGCCCATCATTGTCGCCGTGGCTCGCCGCGGTGGTTTCGCGGCCGCCGCCAATGAACTCGGCATGAGCGCGTCTGCGGTCAGCCACGCCGTCCGGCTGGTAGAGGAACGGCTCGGCCAGCCGCTCTTTGCCCGCACGACGCGCAGCGTGGCGCTGACCGAGGCGGGCCGGAACCTCATTGCCACGGTGGCACCGGCCTTGCAGGACATTCACGAGCGGATGGAACGCATCCGCGCGGTCAAGGGAAGGCCGAGCGGCCTACTGCGCATCAACGCCTCCCGCATCAGCCTGCCGCTTGCGCTCACGCGCCTGGTCGCAGCCATGAGCGAGCGCTATCCCGAAGTGGAAGTCGAGATCTTTTCCGACGAGAGGCTGACCGATATCGTCGCGGAAGGCTTCGATGCAGGCATACGGATCGGCGAGATGATCGATCAGGATATGGTTGCCGTCCGCCTCACCCCACCTTTCCGGTCGATCGTCGTCGCCTCACCCGGCTATGTCGGGCGTTTCGGCCGCCCCATGACGCTCGGCGAGCTCTCCAACCACAATTGCATCGGCTATCGCCTCATCCGTTCCGGTGGCCTCTATCAATGGGAATTCGTCGAAGACGGGCAGGATGTGGCGGTCACGGTTCGAGGCCAGGCGATCGTCACGGAGTCACATTCGGCAATCGAGCTGGCCTTGGCCGGTGTCGGGCTCGCCTATGTCTTCGAACCCCTGGTGCAGGCGGATATCGCAGCGGGCCGATTGATCGAACTCCTGGGCGATCACGCTGTCACGGAAGCAGGCCTCTTTCTCTATTTCCCCCGTCGCGCAGAGCTCGCACCGAAACTCAGAGCCTTCATCGATACCGTCCGGCAGATCGCTCGCGAATCGGTCGCCGGCTAGGTCAGGACGTCACCAAGCGGGCACTTACCCACCACCTATCCCCTTCGGAAAAGTTCAGATAGCGCGACCATTGTCCCGAATGCGCATGAAACGAACGGGCGGGATGGCCAGGCGCATCGATTGACATTGCGGATTCATGTCAGGCCCGGCAGTCCTTAGTAGCGGGCCCAGCTGACATGATGTCTAGGGGCCTCGCTATCACCGCTCATCGACGCCTCATGGCTCGATGGGCGGCTCTATCGTCTGAAAGAGGGGTCAGTGCGAGATATTTCCAACAATAAATCACCGAGTCCGATCGATGTCGAAGTCGGCAGGCGCATCCGCCTGCAGCGGCACGCATTGGGAATTAGTCAATCAACGCTTGCAAAGGGGTTGAATGTGACATTCCAGCAGGTTCAGAAATACGAAAGGGGCACCAACCGCGTCGGCGCAAGCCGCCTGCAGCGCGTTGCCGAATGTCTGGGCGTGCCGATTTCGCATTTTTTTGACAGGCCGAGCGACCAATCCGTTATTTCCACGGATCAAACGATCAGCGCGGGAAATGATCTGGTTTGTTTCCTGTCTTCCGAAGAAGGCACCGAACTCAACCGCGCCTTTGCTAACATCAAGGATGCCAAGACGCGGCAGAAGATCGTGGGCTTGGTCAAGTCGCTGGCCGCAATTTAGAGCGCTGCCGATGTTTTCGCTGCGGGATCGGGCGGGAGCCCGTGATGACGAACGCGATCTCCTCTGAAGAGCGCGTGGTTAGCCTGTGAGCCGCGGCGTGCGAATGACCTTCAGGAACAGCGCATTCATCGCGTCGTTAATCCCCTGCGTCGGGCTGACTTCGAAATAAAGCCCTGGCGATGCGCAGTTTTGCAGATCGGTACCGATCTGCGATTGGAACGGCGCGATCCAGGTGTTGTACCAGGCGTTCTGCGGCAGCGGCAGATAGGTCGTATAGAGAATAGCGATCTTGATATTCTGGTTCTTCAGCGGCTGACAGAAGGATATATCGAGCGGCTCCTGGCAGCGACCGCCCGTCGTCGGCTTGGTGCATGTGTTCGGCTTCGCGCTGTCACCCACGCCATCAGTCACGAAGAACAGCACCTTCGCCCGGTCCGCGCTGGTGGTTCCGCCACCACCGGTGCCGATGATCGGTTTGATCTGCGTCAGCACCGTATCGAAGCTTGTATCCTGGTCGCTATTATAATTCTGACTGGGAGTGGTCATCAGGTCGACGGTGCTCGTCGATGCCTTAACCTGCGTCATATCCGACGAAAGTGCTGATACAGCGGTCAAACCCGCCGCTTCGGCCTTGGTTCCGAACGTGTAGACAGCCATCCGATACTGGTCGGGTGTCTGGCGGTTTGTCGTCGCAGTATCTGTCAGCGATTGTGTCGCCTGCCGTACGACATCGATGCGCATATTAATTTTGAGGCTCTTCGCCAAGTTGTAGTAGTTGTTTGTCGTATCCAGATTGTGGCAGGCAAAGGCGCAAGTGTCAGTTGTATGCGTCTGCAGCATAGTAATATCGTCCGCCGTCGCGCCGACGCCCATGGACGGCGTATTGTCCAACAGCATGTAGAAATCAATGAAGCTTGCCGTCTGATATTGAGCCGAAGCCGTACCGCTGACCGGGATCGAGGTTTTCCCCAGGACCTGCATCAGGGTCGTTGGCACGGTGGCAGAGAAATTGACGCTGGACGATACGACGTTCGCAGCTCGCGTCACCGCGATATTCACGTTGACAGGCATGTTCTGCAGATCGCTCGATGCCTGGCCGAAGAATAGCTTGTTAGCGTCATCCTGACCAACGGTTACTGTCCCGTCATTGGTCATGGCCATAGCGGCCGCAACGGCAGGCGAAGATGTCGCGATGGCGCCCACTGCTGCTGCATCGGCTGCGCTATAAAGCTCGCTTCTGACCACAAGGGCATTGGTAACATCGATGGCGAGACCGGCAGCCGCAATCAGGGGGACGGCAAGCAATACCGTCATCGTCGCAAAATTGCCTGACCTGTCGGCGGCCAATTTTCGCGAAATCTTATATATGGAATGAAAGGCTTTAGCGCCGACCTTCAATACCTTCACCAGCAAACTCTCTATAGTAGAAATTGCAAGAACAAATGCTGCATATATTGATTGCAGTAGTATTTTAATATATACTCACGAATATTATCGGTTATAAATATTGATATTCAGATAATGACTATGATTCTATTTTAGATTTCATGAATTTAATGAATATTTACCTAGAAACGAAAATATACTTTTATGGCCGCAGAATTATTCGGTGACAACAAAGTCACAGGCTAGATCAACGCTAATTGACGCTGGCAATTGATCTTTCCGCGAAAAAGGCAGCGCGCTCGCGGCTAAGTAGCGGCCAGAAAATCGACGCGGAGCTTCGTTTTCTCGCTATTTTGAACGAGGCGTCTTTACCCGATTTTCAGTGTTTACCCGTGAAAGCACTGAGCCATTGATCCAGGCTGGCGGCCGCGATATTGCAATGCCATAGAGCTTGGTGACCAAATTCGGGATTCTCTGCGTGCGCGTCCTTTCATGCATCGTTACAGAACATAATCTGTGGCTCGTTCTTCTTGCGGCATTTGTCTGCGTCAGCGGCGGATGGATAACGCTCAATCTGTTGCGACGAGCCGAGAATACGCATGGCGTTCAGCGCGGCGGCTGGATCTTCCTCACCGGGGTAGCCGCCGGGTCATCGATCTGGTGCACGCACTTCGTCGCCATGCTGGCCTATGAAGTCGGTGCGCCCGTGGCTTTCGATCCGATCCTTACAATGGCTTCCTTTCTGCTGGCGATAGCCGGATGTGCCGCGGGCTTTGCAGTCACGCTATCGCGCCTGCCGCGATTGGCGCCGGAATTGGGCGGAGCCCTGGTCGGGATCGCCGTTGCGGGCATGCATTACACCGGTATGATGGCTTATCACGTCGACGGCATCGTCGAATGGGACATGGGCTACGTCATCGCCTCGGTCATATTGTCGGTGGCATTCGCCGCGTTCGCCCTCAATCAGGCAATCCGTCGGCCCTGGCGCTTCGCGTCACAGGCCGCACTCATCTTTTTCGTCTTTGCCGTGGTCCTGCTTCACTTCACTGCAATGACGGCAGTCTCGGTCACGCCGCTGGCAACCGGCGCCGGGATTATCGATACCTATGCGTTGAAAGCCATGGCGGTCGCGGTTGCTGGCGGCGGATTGCTTATCATTGGCACGGGCGTTGCCAGCTATATGATCGACGAGCGCGCCTCGCGCGAATCTATCGAGAAACTCCAGCATATGGCGTTGAATGACCTGCTGACGGGCCTGCCCAACCGCGGCAGCTTCAGCGACTACCTCGATAACGAAATCGGCCATGCCAAAGAAGACGGGCTCAAGCTCGCGGTCATAGGCATAGACCTTGATCGCTTTAAGGAAATCAACGACCTGCGCGGCCATAAGGCAGGCGACCAGGCGTTGAAGGCGATCGGGCGTCGGCTTCTGCGTCTGGTCAAGGATGGCGAGTTTGTCGCGCGTGTCGGCGGTGATGAATTCGCGGCAGCCAAGCGGTTCCAGACCCAGAGCGAACTACTGGATTTCGTGGCTCGACTGGAAAAGACCCTGTTCGAACCCATCCGCATCGACGACTTCGAAACAGCGACCGGCGCCAGCATAGGCGTCGCCGTCTATCCTGATGATGGCACCGACCAGGAACGCCTCATCAGCAATGCCGATCTCGCAATGTATCGCGCCAAAGCCGATGTCGGCCGTGCCGTCTGCTTTTATGAATCCAAGATGGACGAGGCTGCGCGTGCGCGCCACACGCTTGCACAGGATCTGCGTCGTGCCGTTGAATTGGATCAGCTCGACCTGCACTATCAGGTGCAGACCTCCGTGCGCACAGGAAACATCTGCGGCTACGAGGTTCTGCTTCGCTGGCATCATCCAGAACGAGGCGCGGTGCCCCCTTCGGAATTTATTCCCATCGCCGAGGAAAGCGGTACGATCCTCATCATCGGCGAATGGGTGTTGCGGACGGCATGCCGAGAGGCTGCCTCCTGGGACAAGCCATACAAGATCGCCGTCAATCTCTCGCCCGTACAATTTGCTCACGCGGATCTCGCCAAGCTTGTCCATTCGATCCTGCTGGAAACCGGCCTTTCACCGGACAGGCTCGAGCTGGAAATTACCGAGTCGACAATCATCGCCGACAAGACGCGGACACTGCATGTGCTGCGACAGATCAGGGCGCTTGGCGTGACGATTGCCATCGACGATTTCGGAACGGGCTATTCCTCGCTCGACACGCTGCGCTCGTTTCCCTTCGACAAGATCAAGCTCGATCGCTCCTTCATGAGCGAGGTCGACAACAGCATTCAGGCAAAGGCGATCGTCCGTGCCGTCTTGACCCTTGGCAAGAGCCTCGAAATTCCAGTTCTGGCAGAGGGCGTGGAAACCAACCATCAGCTGGAAATCCTCCGCGTCGAGGGCTGCGACGAGGCACAAGGTTTCTTTTTGGGAAGACCCCAGCCCATCGGACAGATCTTTCAAACGGAAGAGATGGCAAGCGAAGATCAAGCTTCCCAATTTTCCGGTCGGGTACCGCCACATCGCATGCGCCGCCGCTGAAGCCGGTCACACGCTGAAGACGCTCGCCTTGGCGAGCATGTCTTTGTCATCTCATCATCAATTGCTTGGCGCAACTCGCCGCGATCAGTGGCGATTGCAACTTTTGCTGAGCCTATCCGCTGCGCGAGGCCGTGGCCATTATGCGCACCAATGTTGCGTCGCAGCCAAAGATATCAGGTCAATTTAATAAATATTTACCCGCAGGAATGCTTGGCTCCCGGGCATCAATACGATGCTTTTGATCACGTTATAATTAATCGGAGCGGCATAGAATGCGTATCAATATTAGATTTACATTATTCAGTCTTTTCGGCAGCTTGGCCGCGGTGTCCATCGGTCAAGGCGTCGTCGCGCTTCGTTCTCTTTCTGCCATCAGCGCGGCCACGCATTCCATCTCGGAAGACACCGTGCCATCCGTCCTGGCTCTCGGGCAGCTCAATTCCGATTATGGCGATCTGCGGGTCGAGCATTTGGGATACATGCTTGCATCCCCGGAAGCGCAACAGAAGATCCTATCGGAAATTGCGCAAACGCAGTCTCAAATCGACAAAGACCTGAAAGGCTCTCAGTCGACGCTCAGCAACGATGCCGAGCGCGCAATCTATCAAAAATATGCCGAAGCCGATGCCGCCTACCGACAGGTATGGGAACAGGCCAAGTCTCTCAAAGAGAATGGCAAGAATGGCGAAGCTATTGCTCTGCTGCTCGGAGACGGCAAGACGCTCTACGACAAGGCAGGCGAGTTCATTCAACAGGCGGTCGACCAGAACGTTGCGGACAACACGCAAAATCTGGAAACCACGAACTCCGCCGTCGAATTCAGCATTCTGTCGGTTTTCACGGCACTTGGGCTCGCCATCATCATTGGCGCCAGCGCGATCGTCTTGACCCTGCTCAGGGTGATCAGGCCGCTATCGCGCATGACAGCCTACATGACTCTCCTGAGCACGGGCGACACCACGAAAACCGTGCCCGAAAGCGGCCGCAAGGACGAGATCGGCGAGATGGCCGGCGCCGTCGAGACTTTTCGGCAAGCTGCCATTGAGAATAAGCGTTTGGAAGCCGATGCGGAGGCCAGCCGGCAGCGCGCCGAGCAGGACCGGCTTGCAGTGCAGCAGCAGGCGGAAGCCGATGCCGCCGAGCGGCTGCAGTTGGCGACATCCGGACTGGCCGCCGGCCTCAAGCGACTGGCATCCGGTGATCTGGCTTTCCAGCTGAACGAGGCGTTTTCCGTTGATTTCGAAGCTCTGCGGCATGATTTCAACAGCTCGATCCAGCAGCTGAGCACAACCCTCTCCGCAATTTCAAATGCCACAGTGACCATTGATAGCGGGACGCAGGAAATCAGCCATGGCGCAAGCGATCTTTCCAGACGCACCGAGCAGCAAGCGGCCTCACTGGAGGAAACAGCGGCCGCACTTGACCAGATAACCGCCAATGTCGGCAGCTCATCGAAGCGGGCCGAGGAAGCCCGGCAGGTGGCCAACCAAGCGAACGTGAACGCCATAAAATCGGGGGAAGTCGTCGCCCGCGCCGTCGATGCAATGACCCGGATCGAACAATCGTCAAACCAGATATCCAACATCATCGGCGTCATTGACGAGATTGCATTCCAGACGAATCTTCTTGCGCTCAACGCCGGTGTTGAAGCTGCAAGGGCGGGTGACGCGGGCAAGGGCTTTGCCGTGGTGGCGCAGGAAGTGCGCGAATTGGCGCAGCGCTCCGCGCAAGCTGCGAAAGAGATCAAGGCCCTCATCCGGTCGTCTTCGGCCGAGGTCGGCAATGGCGTTAAACTCGTCAGCGAGACCGGTGCGGTACTGAAGACGATCGAGGCCCAGGTGCTGACCATCAACCATCACATGGAAGAGATAGCGACATCGGCACGGGAGCAATCGGTCGGGCTGAGCGAGGTCAATACCGCCGTCAATCAGATGGATCAGGTTACCCAGAAGAATGCAGCCATGGTGGAGGAGACGACGGCTGCCAGCACTTCGCTGGCAAATGAGGCCGCCAATCTCGCACGCTTGATCGCCCGCTTCAAACTCGATGCCGGCCCGTCATCAACACTCCCGGCCTTGGTTGCTGGCCAACAGATGACCTCGCCTGCCCGCGCACTCGGACAGAAGTTAAGCCGCGCCTTTGGCGGCAGGACAGCAACAGCTGCCGCGACGAAGGAATGGTCGGAGTTCTAACAATACCGTCGAAGCCGAAAGCCTGTCGAAAGCTGACGATGCCTGGCAAAATCGCGCATCGTCAGTTTATCCGCGGCTCATGGATGGTTGTTCCACGAATTCAGATCGAGCGATCCGTAGTCTCGCCGATCCATTCCCTCCCAAGTTCGATTGTGACCGCCGAGCGGATGTCTGCAGCATTGGCCGCCACCAGCAATTCATAGCGACCGGCAGCGGCACGGAATGCTTTCGTCTCCTCATCGAAATAGCTGAGGTCGCGTGGGCGAACGAGCAGCGAGGCTGTGCCGGTTTCACCCGCCGCAAGCTGGAGCTTGGCAAAAGCCCGCAACTCCTTGTCCGGCCGCTCGACTGTGGAGCCGAGTGGGCGCACATAAAGCTGAACAAGCTCAGATCCTCTTCTCCCGCCGATATTGGTGATGTCGACCATGACGGTGATACCATCCGGAGCCATCTGTGTTGTCGACGTTTGCGCCCTGCCCCAGGAAAAGCTCGTATAGCCGAGCCCGAAGCCGAAGGGGAACAAGGGTTCTATGCCGCGCGTGTCATGATGGCGATAGCCGACAAAGACGCCCTCGGCATAGCGCACATGCCCATCCCTGCCAGGATAGACGGAAGGGTTACCGATTATCGCGGAATTATCCGAGAGGCGCTTCGGAAAAGTCTGCGGCAAGCGGCCACCGGGTTCGGCATCGCCGAAGAGAACATCGGCAACTGCATGACCGAGCTCCTGGCCCGGATACCACATCTGCAGCACGGCCTTGACCTTGCCGAGCCAAGGCATCTCGACTGGACCTCCGGTCTGTAGCACGATCACGGTGTTGGCGTTGACCGCCGCTACCCTTTCGATCAGTTCTTCCTGTCGGCCAGGCAGCCGCATATCGGGCAGATCGAGCCCTTCGGTATCCCATTGGCCATCGCGACCAACGAAGAGCAATGCCACATCCGCCTTGCGTGCCGTTTCGACAGCCTCTGCCATATCCGCCTCACCCAGAGGCTTTTCCACGCCGAAGCGCACGGCCGTCAGGTTGATGCCTTCCTCTGTCGTCGCCGGAGAGCAGTATTCGACCACGATGCGGGATCTCTGGCCGGCCTCGAGATGGATGCCCTGACGCTGTTCGACATTGGCAGTGCCGAAATAATTGTCGCCGCGGCTCCAGCCGTCTGAGCCGTTGACCACCAGCCTGCCATCGACATAGAGCTTGGCAAGGCCCGCATTGGTCATACCGAAGACGTGTTCGCCGCTTTCGAGCGGCGTATAGAAAGCCGTCATCCGCGCCGAGAAATCACTGGGGTCAAGCTCAGGAGATGGCAAATCGAACCAGAAGAATTCACCCTTGTTCGCCGGCTCCGCCGCCACCGGCGAGCCTGCCAGGGTCCGGCCCCGGAAATACTCGACGCGCATCTCGCCGGAAAAGACATTGATGAGCCGATTGTTGCGGCAACCGGCGGCATATCGAATGCTGTTGGCATTCGACAAAGCCTCACGGATCCCCTCCAGCGGGCTGATCCTGTAATGCGCGGCGATCTGGGCGCTACCGCCGCCCATGACGCGAGCTTCCGCAGCGTTCGGCCCGATGACTGCAACATGTCCGAGCCCTGTCTTCTGCAGTGGCAAGATGCCGTCATTCTTCAAAAGAACCGCACCTTCCGAACCAAGCTCGCGGATCAGAGCGCGATCCTCCGTCAAGTCTACCGCATGCTCGGTCAGATCAGGCGCCTTCTCGAAGGCTCCGACACGCTGCAGCAATGTCAGGATGCGCCCGGCGGCAGCACGGATGGTCTCAGGTTTGACCTCGCCATCGCGCACCGCCTGCACGAGCTTTTCGCCGCGGTCGCGCGTCGGCCCCGGCATCTCCAGATCGAGGCCGGCATTGACGGTTGCCGCCGTCGAATGCGAGCCGAACCAATCGGACATGACGATGCCGTCAAATCCCCATTCCTCGCGCAGGACCGTCGTCAACAGCCATGGGTGTTCGCTGGTATAGGTGCCGTTCAGCCTGTTATAGGAGGACATGACCGCCATCACGCCGGCCCTTTTGACAGCCTGTTCGAATGGCGGCAGATAAATTTCCCGAAGCGACCGCTCATCGATGTCAGAGGACATCGTTTGCCGTTCGATTTCGGATTCGTTGCCGGCGAAATGCTTGATTGTCGCGGCAATACCCTGGCTCTGTACACCCTGAATATAGGCGACGGCGAGTTCGGCGGTCAGCATCGGATCTTCCGAATAACATTCGAAGTTGCGTCCGTTCAGGCCGGAGCGATGGATATTGACGGTCGGTGCCAACAGGACGGAGGCACCTTTGCTCTTGGCCTGGCCGGCGAGCGCAACGCCCATGCGCTCGACGAGCGCAGGATTCCAGGTTGCACCGAGCGCAATGGCGACGGGAAAGCAGGCTGCATTGACGCCAGCGACCAGTGAGCCTGCACCCCGCGCACCGTTCGGACCATCGGTGACCTTGATCTTCGGAATACCGAGCCGCTCAACCGGCACCGTGGTCCAGAAATCAGCACCGGCAAGCAGCGAAACCTGCTCCTCAAGCGTCATCTGGTCAAGAATATGGTCGATCATAAAGCGTCCCTTAATGTTCCCTGGTCGCTCTCCGTCCACTCGGTGCCGGAGATTCGTATTTGAAGTAAGCAAATCATAAACGCGTTCGAAACACTTCAGCAATCATGATATGTCGATGAAATATCATATCTTTTTCCAGTAACAGAGCTTAGCAGCGCCAAGATCCCCTAGTCTCTATCCAGGTGAAATCGCAAATACGGCGCCTAAGTTGGTGCGCGAAGCATGCCTAGCCTCCGAAAAACGCCGCTTCGCTAAAATGCGAATAATCTTGTTCCGAATAAATTTGACCGCATCGGATTTCATGGCCTCAGTTCATGGAGCCGAGTATGCGTTCGTTTCTAGTCGCTGCAAGCTTTCTCTTCGTTGCCGGTCTGTTGTTCTCGACCGCGACAACAGCCAAACCCGTGGCCAACGTGGCCGCAACGAATGCGCACCAGTTCGCGAGCGTCATCACGGATGCGAGCGTGCCCGTCGGCTGGGCCGGCTTCTGTGCTGCTCAACCCGCCGAATGCGCGACCGGACCGAAGAGCGCCGAAAGCGTCACCATCGACCGGGAGCACTGGACGCAACTGCAGCAGATCAACGGCCTGGTCAATCACGAGATCCAGGGCATCAGCGACAATGACCATTATGGCATCTACAAAATGGGCATCATCAATTGGTGGACCTACCCGGACGATGGCGCCGGCAACTGCAACGACTATGTCCTTTTGAAAAGAAAGCTGCTGGTCGAGGCTGGTTGGTCCCCTTCCGCATTGCTGCTGACGGTGGTTCTCGACAAGCACAATGAGGGGCATCTGGTGCTGATGGCCCGCACGAACGACGGCGATCTCATCCTCGATAATCTCACCGACACGATTAAAGCCTGGGACGCGACCGGCTACACCTTCATCAAGCGCCAGTCTGCCGACAATCCGAACAGCTGGGTTCGCCTCGAATCGGGCCGCACACCTGAAGAACTCGCCATGATCAGCAAGGCGCTTGCCGCTCATTCGCAGTGATTGGCTGACCAATAGCTATCGACAAGACTTCTGCCGTCCTGATCGAGCACGGCAAAATTGCCAGGTATGATGACGAAGAAGCGCTGACCGTCATCTCCTGCAGAAGGCGTGTCAACGCGACCACAGACGACGAAACCCGGCATGCGTTCGCTCGGCTTGGCTGTCAGGATATGGATGGCGGATGCCGGCACCTCGACCCGTCGCTCGACTGCGGCCTTGGCTAAGGCCGGTACATCGGCCATCGTCGGCAGAGCCTCGCCCGGGGCGGCTGCAAGTAAGACACTTCCTGCCACAACAAGATGTTTCAACGGCACCCTCACGACAGTGAACACGGCAAACTCAAACCCGCCGCGGCGGTATCGCCATGCGTCTTTGCAGCCGCAGGCTGTCTCGGACCAAGTTTATTGTGATTCGCCGGGCAGAAGAAGCACCAGCCCTTGCCTTTGCAGGCCGATCGATTAAGAAGATCGTCCCCGTGCCGGGGAATATTTTTGAGAGTTAACTTGCGAATGCGTACAAGCCTGTCGAAAATTCCGGCATTCACTCTTCTTGCTGTCCTTGCATTCACAAGCGCCTGCCTTGGGCGTGAACTGGTGCGCGTGCCTCCTGGAAATCGCAATAGCGAGCAGCCGCCCATACCCAACACATCGGCACTTCGGGCCAAGGCGTTCAACACGACCTATGAAGAAAAGTATCAGAAGATCGTCGGCGTGCTTCGCGACGACAAGGATCTGATGGCGTCGATCAAGAAGGCCGCGCAAGCCTATCAGATCGATCCCATCCATATCGTTGGCGCCCTGGTCGGGGAACACACCTACAACATCACCATCGTCAACAGGGTAAAATCCTATTACGTCAAGGCGCTGGCCTATTCGCAGTCAGACTTCAAGTTCAGCTACAAGGACGTTACCGTTCAGTCCTTCCTGAAGAAACCGGAATTCGCCCATTGCGACGCCTTCACGGGCAGCGCCGAATTGTGGGAATGCCGCGACGAGACCTGGGACAAGAGCTTCCGCGGCAAGGTCATCGATGGCGTCACCTATGAGAACATGACGTTCCAGCGCGCCTTCTTCCAACCTTTCTTCGCTGGCCAGACCTTTGGTCTTGGTCAGATCAGCCCGCTAACGGCGCTCGAAGTGACCGATCTGGTCCATTCCACCAGCGGGCTGGCGAAGCTCTCGGCCGATGACCCGCAGGCAATCTATCGCGACATCATGGATCCCGACCGCAGCGTTATCTACATCGCAGCGATCGTTAAGGACGCAATGAACGTCTATAAAGCCCAGGGCTTCGACATTTCCGACAATCCTGGCCTCACCGCGACGCTTTATAATGTCGGGCAGCCGCGACGCCGAGCGCTTGCCTTGCGGCAGATGGCGGATGCTGCCGGCGGCAAGAAATTGCCTGAGGAAAATTATTACGGCTGGCTGGTCAATGACAAGCTGACTGAGTTGCGCGGCCTGCTGGGAGAGTAACGAGGCGAGCCGCGGGCATGCTTATAGGTCGGCTGGCCTATGTTCTAAGCTTTAAGCGATCATCTCGATACGACCGTCCGCCAGCTTGCTCTCGACCCATGCGCGCTCATTCTGCCAATCATGTCGCTTCCAGCCCTGCCAGCCGAAGCCGCATAGTTTGATATCCCAATCGGGCGCCGGAAAATTTGCCAAGGCGTAACAGATGCCGAGGAAGCCGGTACTTGGAAAGACCTTGTGCATCCGTGGCCCGGAAATGCCGAGTTCGGCGCAGCCGTCTGCGTAAAACTGCGGCGGCAGGATGCGGATTTCCTTGCCGGCATGCCCCATGAGTTCAATCGTGTGCATGGTCCAATCGGCACGCCCCCCTCGCAAACGCTGAAAAATATTCGGTCGAGGGTGATATTTGCGAATGATCTCGGGATGATAGGCGAGCATCAGCACGTTCGTGGATTTGAGTGCGGCATTCTCCAGAAAAGAAGGATCGATCATCCGGCGATGCAAGGTCTTGCTCGAAGCAGCCACCATCAGCATGTCCGTGCGCGAGCCACTCATCTCATCAGCGAGATTGGGTTCGTTGAAGCGCATGACGAATTGCCCGCTCTCCACGATGGCGGAGATATCGCGCTCGAGTTTTCCATTGCCGATAATAATAGCAGTCTTGCGCGCCACTTTCGGTCGTCCAGCAAACTCTGACGGTGAACTATCAATGCCTTCTGACAATGCGCTGAACCGATGATGAAGCGGAACTGAAATCCGGTTGCCTGTCTGGGGGAGACAAGGCAGTCTTCGAGCGGCTGGCTATGCCCGCCCCTTCACATTGTCGCGGGGGGTTGAGAGGACCTTGCTCATCAAAATGCGCGCCGATTAAGGCCGCTATGTTACAAAAAGTAACGGAACTTGAACGGCAGGAGCGCGGCGCCGGTGGCGGCGGCATCCCCTTTCACTTCGCTGAGAAGCAGTTGCGCCTCCGCCGGCGCCACGCCATAGCGGTGACGACGCCTTGAGGGCATGCTTGTGCGCGATATCATCATCCGTCCAAGCTCCGCCGGCAATTGTCCCCCGAACACGATGGCCTGCGGATCGAGCACGCCGATCAAGGTGGCGATCAATCGATCAAGCATCGGCATGGTTTCATCCAGCCAGTCTTGCACGCCCGGCCAGGACGGATCGAAGTTTTGGCGCAGGTCTTCGATCGAAGCTATGCTGATGCCATTCTCCCGCAGGGTTGTGATCAGGTATTGCAGGGCCGGTCTCCGTGGCGACTCGTCAGGATTATAGATGACGCTGAATTCCCCGGCATTGCCGTGGAAACCGAGATAGGGCCTGCCCTCCAGCACAAGTCCGCCGCCAAATCCATAATTGAAAGAGAGATAGGCAAAGGTCTGGCACCGGCGCCCGACGCCACGCAGGCTCTCGCCGATCGCCCCGGTCGTCGCATTGTTTTCCAGCCAGACGGGCAGTTGGAAGATTTCCTCCAGTTCCGGGCGCAGATCGATCAACGACCAGTCCCGTAGGGGTTCGGGGGCGTTGAAGACATGATTGTCCAACACAAAAAAGCCCGACATGGCAAAGCCGAGCCCGGCAAGGCGCTCGCGCGCTATGCCATGCCTTTCCAGGAGGGACTGAAGCGCTCGAGAAAGCGCGGCAAGCGTTGCCAGGCGATCGCTCGGGACCATCTCCAACGCCTCTTGCGCAATGATATTGCAGCCGAAGTCGGCAAGAGACAGGATTGCGGAGTCGGTGTTGATGGAAATGCCGACGGAACAGGCCGATTCCTTTACCAGCTCGATCGTCGGGCTGGGTTGACCGCGCGTGCCCTTGAGCGGTGCCGCGGCGCGAAGCAAACCGCGTGATATGAGCGCCTCGATCAGACGATGGACCGATTGCTGTGCGAGATTGGTATGTCCGGTAATCGCCGCCCGTGCGATCGGCTCGTGGCGGCGAACGATATCAAGGATGAGCCGTTCGTTTTCACTCGCCAATGGAGATGTTTCAAAGGCACTCATCGATACAATCCCGGTCTTTCCGCTCGCGCTTTAGCCGCTTGCGCGCCTGCCTGCAATCCAACAGCATTGCAATTTCACAGGGCTCGTCATAAATACTACACTTTGTGTGTATTAATGGAAACACGCTGGCGGCGCCTGCAAGCAACGAGTCGGCGCCAGAACCGTTCGCTTTGCCTCCCTCAACCACCAGACATTCAATTCGCCCCAGAAAGCCATATCATGCCCAGCCAGACTGCCGCCTTCCCATCGTCTCGCCCTTCCGATGTCTACGAGCTTCTGTCGCGCGCCAACCCAGACATTCTTACCATCGCGCATCGCGGCGTTTGGTCGGCCGCACCTGAGAATTCGCTCACCTCAATCCGGGCCGCAGCCGAACTTGGCGTCGAATTCGTCGAACTCGACACACAGGCAACGGCCGATGGGCACCTCGTCCTCATGCACGACAGCACCCTCGATCGCACCACTTCGGGCAAGGGTGTCGTTGGCGCAAGCAGCTTCGCGGCGGTTCGTGATGCGCGCCTTCGCGCAGGTGCAGGCGGCGAAACCGCGGCCTTGACGGATGAGCGCGTGCCAACGCTCGAGGAAGCCCTGGAAGAGGCGCGCGGACGCGTCTTCGTCAATATCGACACGAAGTTTCCGCATGAATTGCCGCTGGTGATTGCAACGGTGCGCCGGCTTGGCGTGGAAGACAATGTCATCATCAAATCGGATATCGAGCCGCAGAGCGGCAGCTTTGCCGTGCGCGATGCCGATTGGTTCGGCTCGATCCCGTATATGCCGATGTTCCGCGTCAGGCCCGGTAAATTCGCCGAAGACCTTCGGCTGATCGAGCCGCTGCACGTGCCGATGGTCGAGGTGAAATTCACGGATATTGCCGATCTGGCGGCTGGGCGCGAGGAGCTGGAACGCCAGAACATCCGGCTGTGGATCAACACGCTCGATGTCTCTCACAACCTCGATTTCAACGACAGCCGCGCACTCAAGGACCCGGAGGCTGTGTGGGGAGCCCTGGTCTCAGCCGGCGTCGGCGCCATCCAGACGGACACCAATGTCGAGTTCAAGCAATGGCTTGCAGGCCGCGCCGCTGGGTAACGGCGGTCACTTTGCCATTAGATACAGACAAGCCCGGCCGAGATGATCGACCGGGCTTGCTGCGTCTTGGGAGACTGGCCTTAGCGAGCGTTATACTTCGCGTCGACCTCGTTGATGGCCTTGACGTTACCAGCGGACCGGCCCTTCTCGTCGAAGGTCTGGGCCAGGAAAGCGTCCGCAATGGCCTTGGCAAGCTCGGTGCCGATAACGCGGGCGCCCATGGTGATGATCTGGGCGTTGTTCGACAGCGCAGCGCGCTCGGCCGAATAGGTGTCGTGGGTCAGGGCCGCACGAATGCCCGGCACCTTATTGGCGGAAATGCTCACGCCGATACCAGTGCCGCAGACGAGGATCGCCTTGTCATAGGTGCCGTCGATGACGCCGGAGGCGACACGGTCGGCAAGGTTGGCATAGAAGTCATCCGGGCCGTCCTCGGTGCGCGACACTTCGCTCACTTCGAAACGGTCCTTGAGGTGATCGGCAAGAACCTTGGCGAGGCCTTCGCCGGCGCTGTCTCCAGCAATTGCAAGCTTCATGGTAGTCTCCTTAGAGTTTGGCCGCGCACTTGGCGAGAATGTCGAGATAGCCTTCGACGTTCCAGGCTGAGCGCCCGATGAAAAGCCCGTCTACATTCGGGCAGGAAATGAGTTCTTCACAATTCTGCGGATTGACCGATCCGCCGTAGAGGCATGGAATCTTCCGGCCGAGCACCTTCTGCGCGACCGCGATGATCTCGGCCTGGCGGGCATCAGCATAGGACGGTTCGGCCGGGATTCCCTTTTCGCCGATCGCCCAGACCGGCTCATAGGCCAGCAGGATCTGCGCCTGCTTCTGCTGCGCAGAAAGCTTCGAGAGCGCTCCGATCACCTGCTCGCTCAGGATCTCCGTCGCACGCCCACTTTCGCGATCGTTCAACGTCTCGCCGATGCAGATGAGCGGGATCAGGCCATGGCGAACGGCCGCCTCGGTCTTCAAGCCCACCGTCTCGTTGGTCTCGCCGAAATGCTCCCTGCGTTCGGAATGGCCGAGTTCGACGATGTCGAGGTTGCAATCTCTCAGCATCAGCGGCGAGACCTCACCGGTCCAGGCGCCCTGATCGGCCCAATGCATGTTCTGGGCGCCCACCTTCACCGAGCTTTCCGAGAGAATGGCCTTGACCTCGCGCACGGCGGTAAACGGCGGAATGATGAAGCGCTGGATGCGCTCATCCCTTAGCGCATCGGCGGCGCGCAGAGCCTCGGCAAAGGCGCGTGCTTCCGCCAGCGTCTTGTTCATCTTCCAGCTCGTGCCGATCCAATAGCGGGGTGTCTCTGTCATGTCATATCCTGGTTGGAAGCAATGGTAAGCGTGATGCCGTCACGGCGGAATTGCTCGAGAATGGCGGCATCAGGCGCGTGATCTGTTATCACCGCGTCGAAATCGGCAAGATCGGCCATCACATGCAGGGCGGTGTGCCCGATGCGCTGATGGCTGACGAGCAGGCAGCTCTTGGCGGCCGACGCGATCATCGCCCGCTTCGTGCGCACGACATTGTCGTCCATATGATAGGCGAGTCTACCCGATATCGCCGGCGTCGACAGGAAGGCGATATCGGCGCGCAGCCGCGACAGCGCCTCCTCTGTGACGACGCCCAGAAAAGCGTTGAACTTGGCGGAATAGATACCGCCGAGTGCGATCAGCGTGATGCCGCTTTCGTTTCTCATGCGATCTATGATCGCGGCATTGTTGGTGATCAGTGTCAGCGGACGCTTCTGCAGCAACATCTCGCCCAGAACGGCCGCCATCGACCCATCATTGACCATGACAGTCATGCCCGGCTCGACCAGCTCCAGCGCGCAATGCGCCATGCTGAGCTTTTCGCCGTGCCCTTGCCGCTCTCGAAACCGAAAATCGCTCTCGAACTGCGTGCCGGCGTCGATGGTCGCACCACCGCGAACCTTGCGCAGCACGCCCGCCTGCTCGAGATCGTCCAGGTCACGATGAATGGTCATCTTGGACACGGTGAAGCGATCGGCCAGATCATCGAGATCGACGGTCTTGTGCTCGATGAGCAGATTGATAATCGCTTGCTGGCGCTCTTCCCGTTTCACCTTGCCCTCCGGCCATTGGTCCGAATGGTAATGAACAAGATATAACATTAAAATCTCTCAATTCAACATTTCAATTGTGATATTGAGATGAAATTATGTTGCTTGAGCTGAAGCCAGGCTAGGCCTTCAGCAGGGCTCTCGCTGTTCTTTCGTCCGTGATCAAGCCATAAAGACAGCGGCTCTTCAGAACCGCCCGGATCGCCTCCACCTTCGGCAGACCGCCGGAGAGGGCCACCAGCCGCTCCTTCTTCGAACGCGGCAACGATGCCGACAGCGTTCGCGCCGTCAGCGTCGTCTCGATGATGTTGCCATCGGCATCGAAGAAGTGGCCGAGAATTTCGCCGACGCCGCCAGCTGCGGTGACTTCCTTGATCTCGCGCGGTTCCACCATGCCCGAGAGCACGAGTTGAGCATCAGTATCGACGGTGCCCAAGCCGACGAGTTTCAGCTCGGCGCCGTTTGCAAGCTCGAAGACTTCCTTGACGCCACGCTGCGCCAGCAGCACATCGCGATCCTCGTGCGTGTTGGCAAAGAACGGCACCGGCATCACATGCGCCTGCATGCCCGTCTTCTCCGCGATGCGATGCATCACGTCGTAGGGGTTGGCGGCGTAGTTTCTCGTCAGTCCGCCGAGCAGCGAGACGAAGCGCAGGTCCTTGGCATTGACGCGAGACAGATGATGGACGGCAGACGACAACGTACGGCCATGGCCGAGGCCGATGACCTTGTTGTTGCCGCTCTCGATCTCACGCCGCAAAAAGCCGGCACCCGCCTGCCCAAGGGCGCGGAATTCGAAGCCTTCCTCGCCGAGGTCGGGCGCCACCTCGCAATATTGCAGGCCGAAACGTGCCGCGAGTTCCGTTTCAAGCTCAACGCATTCGACAATGTCGCCGTCGATCGTCACCTTGACGACACCTTCGGCAACCGCGCGTGCGATCAGCCGATGCGCCTTGACCGAGGGAACGCCAAGGCGCTTGGCCACCTCGGACTGCGTCAATCCCCCAGCATAGTGCAACCAGGCCGCCCGCACGGCCAGCGAAGCGTCAGCATCCGTCATCGACCGTTCCTCTTCGTTTCGTTGCGCATATCACTCCACCCGCTTGCGTCAGATCCCGACTTGTTTCCTCCGACATCACCTCATCACTGATTTGACTGCAGAATCGGGACTCAGTTGCTTCTGCGGCTAGATATGCAAGTCACTGACGCCCGTGTCGATATGAGGGGCCCAGAAGGCGATACTTTCGGCGATCTGCGAGATGACCTCACGATCGTTGGGCTCGCGCTCCTTGAACGACAATTCCAGGCAGATCTCGTTGTCCTTGGCGCCACCCTTGGCGAAAGCTTCCAGCAGCGGCGCCGGCTGGATACGGCCCTTGGCGTTGAACTCGGCAGTAAAGGGCCGATGGCCGCCTTTGTCCATCAGGCTCTGCTTGATATGGATGATCGGCGACACTTTGGGAACGGCGCGTGCCCAGGCATAAGGATCGTAATCGTCTGGATTGGCCGAGGTCACGTCGCCATGGTCGATATCGGCCATCATCCGCATCGGCACGGCAAGCTGGGCCTTCGTCAGCCGATCCTGCAGCGCCAGGCAGGATTCGATGGTCTCGCCGAATTCGCGGCCGATGCTCATCGGTTCCCAGAATACATAGGAGAGGCCGGCGGCGCGCGCATGCTCTGCCACCTCGCCCCAGCAGTCGATGGCAATCTTGATCAGTTCTTCGCGGCGTGCCGGATCGTCGTAATCCTTATAGGTGAAGATCGCGAATTGCGTGCCGACCGAATGGCCGCCGAGATCAGCCGTAATATCGGCAAAGGTCTTGAACCAATCGACATAGTAGCGCCGGACATCCTGATCTGGATGGCCGAAATGGTTGAGACGGCCATAGGGACCGGTCATGCCGGAGGTGACACGAACGCCGGTGCGCCTCAGTGCCGCCTGCATGTCGCGTGTCAAGCGACGGATGACAGGGGCTTGCCAGCTGGGATTGATGAATTCATGCGTCAGCTGCAGATCGCGGATGCGCAAATCCCGCGCAACCGTTTCGATCAGGTCGGCGGGTTCCGCAAAGCGGTTTACCAGCGGGTTCGTATTGAGTGAAAGCGTCAAGGGCATGGATATCGGTTCCCGGCAATGATCGAATGGGTCAGGCGGCCAGCGCCAGTTCGGCGTCGAACCAGGCGGAGAACGCC
Organism: Rhizobium sp. A22-96; assembly: GCF_053521805.1. Classification (NCBI taxonomy): domain Bacteria; kingdom Pseudomonadati; phylum Pseudomonadota; class Alphaproteobacteria; order Hyphomicrobiales; family Rhizobiaceae; genus Rhizobium; species Rhizobium sp. A22-96. The sequence continues at coordinate 111,437 of NZ_JBNWDQ010000001.1, read as the reverse complement.
GCCTTCTCCTCAGCCGTCATGCGCAGCCCCTCCTTGGTACGGCGCTTGATGACGTCTTCTGCCGTCTGCGCCCATTCCGAAGCAGCGAGATAACGGGCTTCCGCCTCATAGAGATTGCCGCCGAAATGCCGGCCGAGCCCTTCCAGCGAGGCTGCGTCGCCGACGATCTGTTTGGTGCGAGCGCCATAGAGATGTCCGTAATGGTTCATCAGCTCGCGTGGCATCCAAGGATAGGCGGAACGCAAGGATTCGGCAAAAGCCACATAGTCGGCGTTCGGAATGTCGCCACCCGGAAGCTTGGCATCGCGCGTCCAGTCGCCGCCCATCTTCGGAAAGAACTTGGCGAGCTTTTGCATCGCATGTTCGGAGAGCTTACGGAATGTGGTGATCTTGCCGCCGAAGACATTGAGGAGCGGCGCACCGCCCGTCTCGTCGAGGTCGAAGACATAATCGCGCGTCACGGCCGAAGGATTGCCCTTGCCGTCATCGAACAGCGGGCGAACGCCGGAGAAGCTTTCCAGCACGTCGGAGCGACGCAGCTTTTCCTTGAAATAGCGATTGACGGCGGTGATCAGATAATCGATTTCCGTCTCGTCGGCCTTCACTTCTTCAGGCTTGCCCTCATAGGGAATATCGGTGGTGCCGATCAGCGCCTTGTCACCCTCGTAGGGGTTGATGAAGATCACGCGCTTGTCGTGGTTCTGCACCAGATAGGCGTGCGGCCCGTTCCAGAATTTCGGAACGATGATATGGCTGCCCTTGACCAGGCGAACGCTGCGTCGGCTGTTGGAACCGGCAACGCGGTTGATGATATCGTTGACCCAGGGGCCCGACGCATTCACCAGAACCTTGGCGCGCACCGTGCGGACTTCGCCGGAATGCGCGTCGCGGATTTGGACGGTCCAGTTGCCCTCTTCCCGGCGCGCGCTGATGCAGGCCGTGCGCGTCAGGATCTGCGCGCCCTTGGCGGCAGCATCGAGCGCATTGAGAACGACAAGCCGGGCGTCATCAACCCAACAGTCGGAATATTCGAACCCCTTGGAGTATTGATCAAGAATCGGCGCTCCCTCGGGATCGCGATGCAGATCGAGCGAACGTGTGCCGGGCAGTTTCTTGCGGCCGCCGAGATGGTCATAGAGGAAGAGGCCGAGGCGCACGAGCCAGGCCGGGCGATCCGTGGGGCTATGCGGCAGCACGAAGCGCATCGGCCAGATGATATGGCTTGCCGAGTTCAGCAACACCTCACGCTCAATCAGAGCCTCCCGCACCAGACGGAATTCGTAATATTCGAGGTAACGCAGGCCGCCATGGACCAGTTTTCCGGAGCGAGACGACGTTCCTTCAGCCAGATCTCCCTTTTCGCACATCATGACCGAAAGGCCCCGGCCGGCCGCATCGCGGGCGATACCGGCGCCATTGATGCCGCCGCCGATCACGAAAAGATCCAAGATTTCCGGTTCAGTCATGTCATGCTCCTTCGGATGCCTCAGGCATCATCAAATCAAACTTCACGGGCGGCGCCGACCTAGTGCTGCGCCAGCTTGTCCCAGGCGGGCGCAATCGCTTCCCGTACGTCCTTGTAGGCGTCGAACAGCCGGTCGTAGCGCGCGGCATCCTCGGCATTCGGTGCCTCGGCTTCGCCAAGCAACGGCGTCACCCATTCGGCGATGCAGCTGTCCATGTCCGCATAAGCGCCAATCGCAACGGCGGCCATCATTGCAACCCCGGCGGCACCCGCTTCTTCGCGGTCGGAAATCCTCACGGGTGCATTGACGGCTGCCGATAGAGAGCCGCGCAGAGCGCCTGAGCGGGCCGCGCCGCCGGTAATGCGCAGTTCCGAGGGCATATCGCCCATGGCCGCATAACAATCGCGCGTCGCCATGCCGAGGCCCTCGACGACGGCGCGCAGCATGTCGGCAAAGCCATGACGGGTCGAAAGCCCTGTGAAGCCGGCGCGCGCATGCGCATTGACGAAGGGGCCACGCTCCCCGGCTTCCGAGATATATGGATGATAGAGAAGATTGGTCGGGCGGCTTTCGGCAAACCAGGCGTCGATGCGCGGAATGAGGTCCGAATAGGACACTTCACGCCCACCTTTGGACATCAGATCGGCGGCAATTCTCAAGATCCAATCGATGTTGATCGTCGCGCCCATATTGGTCTGAACCTGCGTAACGATACCCGGAATCGGCAATGCGATGACATAGCCGGTTCCCTCGACATTGAGCTGAACGTCGGGCACGGCTTTCGCCCGCATGTGGACGCCCGTCGAACCGATCGTCGAGCAGGCTGCATTCTGGCCGCCTGTTCGCACGCCGGCGCCGAGTGCGGTCATGACCATGTCCACGTAGCCGAGGCAGACCGGCGTTCCCGCAAGCAATCCCGCTGCCTTGGCGGCTTCTGCGGTCAACGGATGACTGGTCTCGGTGCCGTCGATGATTTCGGGAAGAAGCGAACGCCGGCGTGCAAGGCCGAGCGCATCGATCACAGTCGAATCATATTGGCGGTTGCGGAAGTTGCCGAAGGTAAAGCTTGCCTCAGACGGATCGGTCGCGCGCACCCCGGTCAGGTTCAGATAGAGCCAGTCCTTGCAATGCAGCGACGCCTCTGCCCGATCGAGAAGCTCCGGCATGAAGCGATCCATATGGGCAAGCTGTGCGCCTTGCTGGCAGGTATTGAGGCCGGTTCCGGTCGCTTCAAAACGCGCGCGGTTACCAGATCCCGCGCTAAGCCGCGTCACGGTTGGTGCCGCGCGGGCATCAAGCCAGAGCCAGGCATCACCAACCGGCCTATCGCCTGAACCGACAAGCCAGGTGCCGTCGCCCTGCCCCGTTACCGCAATAGCGGCGGTTCGAGCGGCGAGATCCGCCACCTTCTCTCCGAGACCACGCAAGGCGCTGACGCAATCCGACCAGGTTTGACCCAGCGACTGCGTCACCGAACCGTCATCGCCTGTTTCATAACGATTTCGCGCCGAGGCCGACGCAATCTGCCGTCCGGACAATTCGAAGGCCACAGCCTTGAGAACGGATGTTCCCGCATCGATCCCGATGATGATCCCATCACCCTTAGGCATTGCGTGCCAACTCCAACATCACGCACCCAACGATAGGCGCATTCGATTTCGCCAAAAGCATTTTCTTTCCTCCCGGCACGCCCCTCGGCACAAGCCCCACCCCGAGTCGCTTGCCGCACGACTCGACAAGGACGCTTACTAGTGGAGCATCAGCCATATCCGAAACCAACCGCATCACCGGATTGCGCGCAACGGTAATCCGCTACAGCGATCACAGATATATAACACAGACATATCATATTGGCAGTAAAATTTTTCTGGTGTTGTAATTTTTTTCATATAAAATGGGTGATGTCAATTCCCGTATGGCGCTGAAGAGGAGACGTCGCGGCGAATTGGGGAAGAGAATGGCGAGGACAACCACCACTGAAAACGAATATCGGCTGCAGCCCGGCAGGCTCGCCGCAGTGTTGAATTTTATTCAATTTTACCAGATAGTTACATTCGCATCCCCGTAGTGAATGAACCCAAACGCTACGGCCGACGGCGATTGTTAAGCTAGATTGCCGAACCGAAGCCGCAGATCACCCGGCACGAGAAGCACTCGCTTGCAGAATGACCCGCATCACACAGAAGTCAGTAAATGGCGATTGACACACCCTGAAATTTATAACATATGAATTACGGTTATTAACATACTTATATCACAATGGTCGCATGAATGACCACTTGTGAAACCGAGCCGGCGACCAGGGGAGACAGTCGCCTGCATGATGAGGAGGCTCCTGATGTTGAACTCTCTTTCCGGTAATGGCTTGAAGCAAAGCCGAGCGGAACGTCCGCAGATCCGAATGCGCAGGCCCGGCCTCCGCTAGATCTTTGCCAGGATTGCAGCACCTTTCTCCCTCTCCATCAGGCAATCCGGCTGATATGCCGAAGGTCGTTTGAACATGAATACGCAAACTCAACACGCAACTGCCAAGCCGACCGGCTCCAAGCTCAAGATCGCAGTGGGCATCGCCGCCGTCGTGATCGTGATTGGCGCCATCGCCGCCGATACCAAGGTGGTCCAGATCGGCTCTGCCCATGATGTGCGCGAACAGGGCTTCCAGCCGGAAACCTATGGCGCCCAGGAATTTCCGAAGGTCCTGGCCGATGTCTCGCAGCGCGCTGTCGATGCAGTGACGCTCGCCAATGCCGTGCTTGCCGACAAGAAGGCCGCCAGCGAGAAATACGGCGTCGCCACCAGCACCGGCCCCGTGGTCCCCGTCACACTGACCGGCACGTTTGGTGACCGCAAGGCCAATCTGAACGACTTCAAGGTCGAGGGAATGCCCGACGGCGTAACCGTTCGCGTGCAAACCGGCCCGGCGATCAACGGCACCGATCTTCGCGATGCCACCGGCAAGATCGCATTCGGCCAGTTCACCAATCAGATCGAATATCAGGATGCCGGCTCGGCCATCAACAACGAGATGAAGAAGGCGACACTCGCCAGCCTCGACCCGGAGAAACTGACCGGCAAGACGGCAACCGTCGTCGGCGTATTCAAGCTTATCAACCCCAAGAACTGGCTCGTCACTCCTGTAAAGGTCGATGTGAAATGAGCCAGACGCAAGAGAAAGACGCCGGCACGGGCGAAGTGGTTCTCGCCGCCCGCAATATCGCAAAGTCCTATGGCAATGTTCACGCGCTGAAGGGTGTGAACTTCGACATCCGCCGCGGCGAAGTCACCACCCTGTTCGGCGAAAACGGCGCCGGCAAGTCGACGCTGATGAAGATCCTCTCCGGCGTGATACAGCCGACATCGGGCGAAATCATCCTCGATGGCACCCCGATCTCGTTTGCCTCCTCGACGCATGCGCGCTCCTGCGGCATCTCCATCATTCACCAGGAATTGAGCCTCGCGCCCAATCTCAGCGTCCGCGACAACATCTTCATGGGCCGCGAGATCATGAAGGGTGGCGCAGTCGATTTCGCCGAGGAAGAGCGCCAGACCCGGGCGCTGATGGAAGAACTGGAAGAGCATATCGACCCGCTGACGCCGGTCGAGGATCTGCGCCTCGGCCAGCAGCAGATCGTCGAAATCGCCCGCGCGCTTTCGGTCAACTCGCGCATCCTGATCATGGACGAGCCGACATCGGCGCTCAGCGCCACGGAAGTCGAGGTTCTGTTCAAGGTCATTCGCGACCTGACGGCCCGTGGCGTATCCATCGTCTATATCTCGCACCACCTCGAAGAGGCGCTGCAGATCACCAACCATGCGGTGGTTCTGCGCGACGGCGCCATGACTGCCTATGCCGAGCGCAAGGACATCGATCTCGAATGGATCGTGCGCAACATGGTCGGCGAGAATTTCGATCTCGGAAGCCCGCCGAGCGGTTACACGATGGGCGACGTCGCGTTGACGATCGACAATCTCACCGTTCCCGGCCCGTCGGGCGCTGCCTATAATGCCGTCGACCGGATGTCGCTGCAGGTTCGCGCCGGCGAGATCGTCTGCATTTACGGGCTGATGGGCGCCGGCCGCACGGAACTGCTCGAATGCGTCGCAGGACGGCTGAAATCAAGCGGCGGCCGCGTATTGCTCGGCAAGAACGATCTCGGCAATCTCAGCATCGCCGGCCGCATTGGCCAGGGCCTGGTTCTGGTGCCGGAAGACCGGCAGCGCGACGGTCTGGTCCAGACGATGACCGTTGGCTCGAACCTGTCGCTCGCCAGCATCGGCGCTTTCACCAAGGGCCTGTTTACGTCAAGCGGGCGCGAGCGGACGTTGGTCAACGAGTCCATCCGCAAGGTTCACATCAAGACCGACGGTGGCGACGCTGCGATCGGCTCGCTTTCGGGCGGTAACCAGCAGAAGGTGGTCATCGGCAAGATGCTGGCGACGCAGCCCAAGGTGATTCTGCTCGACGAGCCGAGCCGGGGCATCGACATCGGTGCCAAGGCCGAAGTCTTCAAGCTGCTGGCCGAGCGCGCCAAGGAAGGCCTGGCGGTGATCTATTCGACCTCGGAAGTCGCCGAGTGCCTGAGCATAGCCCATCGCATCATCGTCATGCACCGCGGCAAGATTTCAGCCGAATTCGGTCCCGACGTCCCCAAAGAAAAGATCATGGCCGCCTCGGGCGAAGCAGTGGTCGCGCACTAGCCGCATTCATGGAGCACTGATTATGTCAGTCACGAACATCACAGATAAAAAGCCAGTTTCCAACGGACAGCGGCGGAACTTCAGTCTCGTGCGCCTGATCCTCGAAGGGCGCGCCTTCTTCGCGCTGATCGTCATCATCGCGGTCTTCTCCTTCCTGTCGCCCTATTATTTCTCGCTCAGCAACTTCCTGACCATGGCCTCGCATGTGGCCATCTTCGGCATCTTGGCCATCGGCATGTTGCTCGTCATTCTCAACGGCGGCATCGACCTCTCGGTCGGCTCGACGCTTGGTCTTGCCGGCTGTATCGCCGGCTTCCTGATGCAGGGCGTCACGCTTTCGAGCTTCGGCGTAATCCTTTATCCGCCGGTCTGGGCCGTGGTGATCATCACCTGCGTGCTGGGCGGTGTCGTCGGCGCAGTCAACGGCGTGCTTATCGCCTATTTGCGCGTCCCTGCCTTCGTCGCTTCGCTCGGTGTGCTCTACGTCGCTCGCGGTATCGCATTGCTGATGACCAACGGCCTCACCTATAACAATCTCGGCGGCAATCCCGATCTCGGAAACACCGGTTTCAACTGGCTGGGCTTCAACCGCCTCGCCGGCGTGCCGATCGGTGTCATCGTGCTCGCAGCGCTCGCCATCATCTGCGGCATCGTTCTCAGCCGCACAGCCTTCGGGCGCTGGCTCTACGCCTCGGGTGGTAACGAGCGCGCCGCCGATCTTTCCGGCGTTCCGGTCAAGCAGGTCAAGATTGCCGTCTATGTTCTGTCAGGCGTCTGCGCCGCCATTGCCGGCCTGGTTCTGTCCTCGCAGCTGACATCGGCCGGTCCGAACGCCGGGACCAGCTATGAGTTGACCGCGATTGCTGCTGTCGTCATCGGCGGCGCCGCATTGACAGGCGGCCGCGGCACGGTGCGCGGCACCATGCTCGGCGCCTTCGTCATCGGCTTCCTGGCAGATGGCCTGGTGATCATCGGGGTGTCGGCCTACTGGCAGACCGTCTTTACCGGCGCGGTCATCGTGCTCGCCGTGCTCATGAACAGCATCCAATACGGACGTCGGACCAAATCCAGCTGACGTCTTGCATGAACTTATCACCGACCGGTGAAAACAACCGGTCGGAGAAAGAACCGCCGGTTCGCCGGTATCATCTGAGCTCATCAAAGGGAGAGAGACTAATGTTTAAAAAAGGTTTGCGCATTGTCATGGCAGCGGTCGCCGTCGCACCGCTTCTGACGGGAGCAGCATGGGCCGCCGGCCAGATGACGATCATCGTCAACGACCCGTCGAACCCCTACTGGCTGACGGAAGGCAATATCGCCAAGGCAACGGCTGAGAAGCTCGGCTACACCGCGACGGTCGGCGCTCACAAGGGCGATACCAACACCGAAAGCAACCTGATCGACACGGCCATCACCAACAAGTCGGTCGCCATCATCCTCGACCCGGCTAACGCTGACGGTTCCGTCGGTGCGGTCAAGAAGGCCGTTGCTGCTGGCATCCCGGTTTTCCTGGTCAATGCTGAAATCAACCAGGAAGGCCTCGCCAAGGCACAGCTCGTCTCGAACAACGCACAGGGTGCCGCCGTCGGTGCGCAGCAGTGGGTCGAAGCTGTTGGCGACAAGGGCAAGTATGCCGAACTGTTCGGCTCGCCTTCCGACAACAATGCCGCTACCCGTTCGAACGGCTATGAAACTGTTCTGACGCAGTATCCGGACCTGCAGAAGGTTGCCAAGGAAGTCGCCAACTGGGACCGCACCCAGGGCCACAACAAGATGCAGTCCATGCTGCAGGCTCATCCGGATATCATCGGCGTGATCTCCGGCAATGACGAAATGGCGCTCGGTGCGATTGCCGCTCTCAAGGAAGCCGGCAAGCTCGCCAACGTCAAGGTCGGCGGTTTCGACGGTTCGCCTGATGCTGTTGCGGCCATCAAGGCTGGCGAACTGCAGTACACCGTTCTGCAGCCGGTTGCCGTGTTCTCCGAACAGGCGGTCAAGCAGGCTGACAGCTTCATCAAGACCGGCAAAACCGGCGCTTCGAGCGAAAAGCAGCTTTTCGATTGCATCCTGATCACCAAGGACAATGTCGATAAGTACACCGCACCGTTCGTTCTGTCCGAGTAATGATATCGGGGGCGCCGGAAACGGCGTCCCTATCCATAAGCCCGATAGCGGCACACAGACCGAACATCAGGTGCAGCGTTCAGAAATACCGATAGCGAACTGTTATTTCTATCTTTTCCTAACATGAAATTCGCTGCGGCAGATACAATCCGCAAGGCTCAGCGTCAGAGGCCAACGTGACAGACAAGACAAGCCCCGTATCCTTCCTGCAAGACGAACTCCCGAGCGACAGCCGGCATTCGCGTCAGCTCGCCCGGCGCCAGATGATCGCCGAAGCCGTCATGGCGGAAGGCTCGATGCGCATCGAGGATCTGACGGAACGCTTCGGCGTCAGCCTGATGACCGCCCATCGCGACGTCGATGAGCTGGTCAGCCGCGGCCTGTTTCGCAAGACGCGCGGCATTGTCACGGCTGCGGCTACCAGCCTGATCGAATCCAGCGACGTCTATCGCGCCAACCGTCAGGCCAGCGAAAAGAAGATGATCGCCGCCGCGGCCATGCAATTCGTCGAGCCGGGCCAGGCGATCTTCCTCGACGATTCCACCACGGTTCTCCAGATGGCCTCGCATCTGCCCGCCAAGGTGCCGCTGACCGCGATTACCAATTCGCTGACGCTGATGAATGCGTTGAAGGATATGCACGACGTCAATCTGCTGGCGCTCGGCGGGCAGTATTACAATTGGTGCAACGCCTTCATGGGGCGGATGACCATCAACGAGATCAATCGCTTGCGGGCCGATGTTGCATTCATTTCCATGTCGGCGATCATCAATGACGCGGTATTTCATCAATCGCCCGAGATCGTGGATATCAAGCGGGCGATGTTCAACAGCGCCGCCAAACGTATTCTGCTCATGGATCATACGAAGTTCGAACGGCGCGCGCTTCACAATTTCGCGGCCCTCAGCGAGTTCGACGTCGTCATCGTCGACGAGAAGACACCCGCCGCTCATCTCGAGCGCATGCAAAGCAAGAACATCAATGTGGTCGTCGCGAGAGGCGACAAGGAACGATCCTGATGGCTTGGCCCCGTGCGGGCAGCCCGAGATCGTTCACCATCGGGAGTAACAGGAATGCCGAGTCTGCTCGGAATTGACAGCGGTCTCACCGTCACCAAGGCGGTGATCTTCGACATCGACGGGACGCCGATTGCTGTCGCGCGCCGCCGCGTGACGCAGTTCATGCCCAAGGCCCGTCATGTCGAGCGCGACATGGACGAACTCTGGTCCCAGACAGCCGATGCCATCGCCGAAGCGATCAGCCTCAGCAATCGTCCGGCAAGCGATATCAAGGCGATCGCCGCCACCGCACATGGCGACGGGATCTACCTCCTCGACAAATCGAAGAAGCCTCTCGGCCGCGCCATTCTCTCGCTCGACAGCCGCGCCGGATCGATCGTGGACCAATGGCTGAAAAGCCCCGTTGCCGACGCAGCCCTGGCACTAACAGGACAGCTGCCGCACGTATCCGCGCCCTCGGCGCTGCTTGCCTGGATCAAGGCCAATAAGCCGGCGCGGTTCGCCGAGATCGGCCACATTCTGAGCTGCAAGGATTGGCTGCGTTTCTGCCTGACTGACGTTGTCGGAACCGACCGGACCGAGGCTAGCACCTCCTTTACCGATGTCTCCACCCAGGATTACTCGCAGGATGCCCTGAAACTTTTCGGCGTGGCCGAATTGGCGGGCGCGCTGCCGCAGGCTTCACGATCTGACGAGGTCGTGGGCCACGTAACGGAAGCCGTTGCCAAGCGCACCGGCCTTGCCGAGGGAACGCCGGTCGTCGCCGGCCTGCATGATGTGACGGCTTCCGCACTCGGTGCCGGAGGCTATGCCGATGGTGTCGTTGCCGTCATCGCCGGCACCTATTCGATCAATGAAACGCTGTCCTCCGAGCCGCGCGTCGACCGCCGCTGGTTCTGCCGCAACGCCATTGCGCCGGGGCAGTGGAACAACATGTCGATCTCACCGGCCTCGTCGGCGAATTATGAGTGGTTTCTGGACAGGCTGTGCGCCAGCGAGATTGCAAGCGCAGAGGCTTCGGGTCAGTCCATCCACGCCTTGCTGGCTCCTGAGATAGAGGCTGCCTTTAATCGCCCATCGAGCGCGCTTTTCCATCCCTATCTGTTCGGCTCACCCTATGGCGCCGATGCCAGCGCCAGCTTCTTCGGGCTTGGCGGATGGCACGACCGCGGCGACATGCTGCGGGCAGTGCTCGAAGGCATCGCCTTCAACCACAAGATTCACGTCGATGCTTTAAGTGACGGTTTTTCCTTCGATCAGGCAAGGCTGGCCGGCGGCGTGTCGCGCAACCCGATCGTCGTGCAGATGTTTGCCGATGTGCTCGGAATTCCGGTTACCGTGACGGAGACCGATGAGGCAGCCGCCTGGGGCGCCGCCCTTTGTGCTGGCGCCGGCATTGGCTTTTATGCCGATCCGCAGAGCGATCCCCGAGATGTCGACAAGATCGCCAGGACCTATCACCCGGATACCGAGCGCAGCGCCGAATATCGGATCCGCTACCAGCTCTTCAAGGATATCGCCGAAGCCATGACGCCGCTCTGGCCGCGGATCGGCGATCTCGCAGTTCAACGCTCCCAAGACTAGACCGCCAAATGCGCTGCGCGGGCATACGCCTTCGCGGCAATTCAGCAGGACGATAATGCTATGACCGATATGGCCGCCGATCTGAAACAACGCTTCTCGCAACTTCAAGACGGAGATGTCGACGTCGTCATCATCGGCGCCGGCGTCAATGGCGCGGGGCTGTTTCGCGACCTCTGCGCCCAGGGCGTCAACTGCCTGATCGTCGACAAGTCGGATTTCGGCTCGGGAACGAGCGCGGCTCCGTCGCGGCTCATTCATGGTGGCCTCAAATATCTGGAGACCGGTGAATTCGGGCTGGTCGCACAGTCGGCGCTGGAGCGCAATCTGCTGCTGAAGAACGCGCCGCATTGTGTCGAGCCGCTGCCGACATTCGTGCCGATCTTCTCCTGGACACGTGGCATATGGGCCGCCCTTCGCACGCTGACGGGTTCGACGACAGCGCCCCGCAGCCGCGGCGCCCTGCTCGTCAAGATCGGGCTGGCGCTCTACGATTTCTTCGGGTCGCGCAATCGGGTCATGCCGCGCCACAGGTTCCTGCTCAAGCGCCGCGCTCTCAAGGAAATGCCATATGTGACGCCTGATATCGTTGCCGGCGGCATCTACTACGATGCCAAGATCAGCCGGCCGGAACGGCTGGTCTACGAGTTGGTCAGTGATGGACTCCGCACCAACGAAAAGTCATTGGCAGCAAACGCAACGCGCCTGGTATCCGCTTTAGAGGGTATTCTCACCTTCCAGCGCGCGGACGGCTACGCCTTTTCGGTCAAGCCGAAGCTCGTCATCAACGCCGCCGGCCCCTGGATCGATCATGTCAACGCCGCGCTCGGCGCACCCTCACATATGATCGGTGGAACCAAGGGATCGCATATCCTGCTCGACCATCCGGAGCTGGTGCGCAGCCTTAACGGCCACATGATCTATTTCGAGGCCGATGACGGCCGCATCTGCCTGGTCTACGGCTATCTCGGTCAGGCGCTTGTGGGCTCGACGGACATTCCCTGTGACGATCCTGACAACGTGCGCTGCGAGGAGCCGGAAATCGAATATTTCCTTGATAGTGTCCGCTCGCTGTTGCCGGGCCTGCGCTTCGAGCGGGAACAGGTGACCTACAGCTATAGCGGCATACGCCCCCTGCCCGCCTCGGACGCCTCGTCGCCAGGCTTGATCAGCCGCGACCACTCCGCACCCAGCGTCGAAGCAGAGGCCGGGCGTCCCTTCCCCGTCATTTCCCTTGTCGGCGGCAAGTGGACGACCTTCCGAGGCTTTGCCGAGGAAGTCGCCGATACCGTGCTGAAGCGCCTTCAACGCGCACGCAAGACTTCCACCGAGCGGCTTGCCATCGGTGGGGGGCAGGATTTCCCGATAACGTCAAATGAACGGGCAAGCTGGATTCGTTCTATCGCGGCAAAGACCGGTGCCGAGGCAAGCAGAGTCGACGAGCTGCTAGGCCGATACGGTACCACCGCGGCGGCGATCCTCACCCATCATTCGGACTACGCAGACAGCGCACGTATTAGCGGAGCGCCGCGCCACAGTGCTATGGAGATTGATTGGATCGCCCGTCAGGAGCTAGTCGTGCATCTCTCGGATATCGTCTTTCGCCGCACGACCTTGGCGATCGAGGGGCTTCTGACCATGCAGGGACTGCATGAGATCGGTGCAATCGCCGCCAAAGCCTTGCAATGGGATGGGCAGCGACTGGTCAAGGAAATCGATGATGTCGTTACATCATTGTCGAAATTCCACGGCCAGACCCTGACCGAAGAAAGCGCGCGCCGGGCGGCAAGCCCGGCGTCACGCTGATGTCTCACTATCAGGAGAAAACCGGGTCCAGCGAGCCGGACTTGTAGCGCTTTGCCATCTCGGCAACGGAAAACGGCTTGATCGCCGGGGCATGACCGGCGGTGCCGAACTGCTCGAAACGCTCCTTGCAGAGCTTCGTCAGCGCAGCCATGGCCGGCTTCATGTATTTGCGCGGATCGAACTCGCTAGGGTCCTCCTGCAGTACGCGGCGGATCTGGCCGGTCATCGCCATGCGGCCATCGGTGTCGATGTTGATCTTGCGCACGCCATTCTTGATGCCACGCTGGATCTCTTCGACCGGCACGCCCCAGGTCGGCTTCATCTGGCCGCCATAGCGGTTGATGATCTCCTGCAATTCCTCTGGAACAGACGACGAGCCGTGCATGACGAGATGCGTATTGGGCAGCTTGCGATGGATCTCCTCGATCACACTCATCGCCAATACCGAACCATCCGGTTTGCGGGTGAACTTGTAGGCGCCGTGCGAGGTGCCCATGGCGATCGCCAGCGCGTCGACCTTGGTTTCGCGAACGAACTTCACTGCCTCGTCCGGATTGGTGAGCAGCTGGTCGTGTGAAAGCTTGCCTTCCGCACCGTGTCCATCCTCGGCCTCGCCCATGCCGGTTTCGAGCGAACCTAGCACGCCGAGCTCTCCCTCGACGGAAATGCCGCCAAGATGCGCCATGTCGGTGACCGTCCTGGTCACGCCGACGTTGTAATCCCAGTCGGCTGGCGTCTTCGCGTCTGCCTTCAGCGAACCATCCATCATTACGGAGGTAAAGCCGGCCTGAATGGCCGTCATACAGCTCGAGGGATCATTGCCATGGTCAAGGTGCACGCAGACTGGAATATGCGGATAGATCTCGACGACGGCATCCATCATGTGCTTCAGCATGATGTCGTTGGCATAGGCTCTGGCGCCCCTCGATGCCTGCATGATCACCGGTGCCGCAACCGCATCTGCCGCCTCCATGATGGCGAGCGCCTGCTCCATATTGTTGATGTTGAAAGCCGGAACGCCGTAGCCGTTTTCAGCGGCATGATCGAGCAACTGCCTCAAGGTGATACGTGCCATTCAATTCTCCCTGGGTGGTGATGGGTGGCTAGGATTGTTCGGATGATGCCCGAAGCGATATGTGGCGCAAGGCCATCGGAGCGCGGTGCCTCGGCATGGAAAATTCGGTGATATTCGGAGAATGTCGGACGCCGTCCGTTTCATAGGCGAAGTTTCCCCTAGGGCGACACATCATCGTCGGCATTTATAACAAATAATAGCAACAAAATCACATTTTTTGTGACATTTTCTTGTGATTTCCATGAAACTTTTTGCCGTCGTCATTGGCGGCATATGGCACGGCAATCCACGAAGCTCTTGTTGGGTCCGGCTGAAAATGCTTGACGTCAAAGCATGAAATGTTTTCTATAGATAAAAAACATTCATCGGGAGGAACGATCGATGTCGGCGTCTCAGGCTAGTGGCCGAAGCTCCACCCTATACCTTGTATGCACAAGGAGCTTGGCGTGACCTCCCGCATCATCCAGTTCGGCACGAGCAGGTTCTTGCAGGCGCACGCAGCCCTATTTGTTCATGAGGCCAGGCAGTCCGGTCAGAATGCCGGTCCGATCACAGTCGTGCAGATTTCCGGAGAGAGCAGCAGAAGCGGACGCGTCAGCGCCTTCAGCAGTCAGCATGGCTATCCAGTCATCATCCGCGGCATATCGGGCGGACAACCAGTCGATCGCAATGTACAAGTCACCAGCGTCGATCGCGGCCTTTCCGCCGTCGCCCATTGGGAGGAGCTTTCGCAGCTTTTCGCGCAAGAGGCCGAATTCGTCATCTCCAATACCGGCGATACCGGCTATAAGACATGGCCGGAAGAGGATCGGTTTGGCTCAGACGGCGAAATTCCGCGTTCGTTTCCGGCCAAACTGGCAGCCCTTCTCGTCAAGCGCTGGCAAGCAACCGGCCGGCCATTGGTGATCCTTCCCTGCGAGCTGATAACCGGCAACGGGCGGCTCCTGAAGCAGGTCGTTGTCGACTGCATCAGGCAAAACGGCGTGGCGCCCGATTTCCTTGCGTGGCTGGACAAGCATGTCGCCTTCGCCGAAACGCTGGTCGACCGGATCGTCTCGGAACCCATCGAGCCCATCGGCGCCGTCGCTGAGCCCTATGCGCTCTGGGCAATCAAGCGCGCACCGGGCGTCCGGCCTCCATGCACGCATGAGAGCATCGTACTCACCGACGACCTCGAACCCTACGAGCGCCTCAAGCTGCACATTCTCAATCTCGGCCATACCTTCCTTGCCGAGATCTGGCAGCAAGAAAGTCGACCGTCCGACGAAACCGTTCGCGCCATCCTTGCCGACGCCGATATTCGCGCAAGACTGGATGAACTCTATCGAAGTGAGGTCTTGCCCGGCTTTGCCGCCAACGGCATGGGCAGTGAGGCGGCAACCTATGTTACGACAACACTCGACCGCTTCCTCAATCCGTTTCTCGACCATCGCCTTGCCGACATCGCCCAGCATCATCGCGAAAAGGTTGGGCGGCGCATTGGCGCATTCCTGCATTGGGCCGAACAGGAGGGCAGCGTCTCGAAAGCGCCTATCCTAAGGCAAATCGTAGAGCGATATACTCTGAGCGAGGTAGGGCCGTGAAGCTGCCGGAGCCTCGGATACCAAGATCCAGACATGCTTCGGCGGGACGCCTGATCAGCAAATGCGGATGCCGTCAGACCGCCGCACCCTGCGCTGCCGATTTCCAACAGTTACCTCAGCCTCATTAGGCGCTTCGAAAGCCACCATGATGAAAACATTGATCTGCAACGAACCCGGCAAGCTCTCGCTGATCGAGCGCGACGTGCCCAACCCTGCCGAAGACGAAGTGCTTGTGCGCATCAAGCGCGTCGGCATTTGCGGCACGGATTTTCACATCTATCAGGGCAAGCACCCCTTTCTCGAATATCCGCGTGTCATGGGCCATGAGCTCTCCGGCACGGTCGAGGATGCCAATGGTTCGAGCCGCCTGAAAAACGGGGAGAATGTTTATATCGTCCCCTACCTCTCCTGCGGCAAATGCATTGCCTGTCGCCGCGGCGTAACCAATGCCTGCCAGAACATTGCCGTCCTCGGCGTGCACCGCGACGGCGGCATGACCGAATTCCTCTGCGTACCCGAGCGGAATGTCATCTCGGCCGGCAAGGCCTCGCTTGACGAAGCTGCCATGATCGAGTTTCTGGCCATCGGCGCCCATGGCGTCAAGCGCGGTGGCATTACCGCCACCGACCGCGTCCTTGTCGTTGGCGCCGGCCCGATCGGCATGTCAGCCATCATCTTCGCCAAGGCGCGCGGCGCCGACGTTACCGTCATGGACATGCGAGAGGACCGTCTCGATTTCACGGTAACCTCCCTCAGTGCCAACCGAACCCTGCTTGCCAACGCTGAGGCAGAAGCCAATGCCAAACGGCTTACCGATGGCGATTTTTTCGATGTCGTCATCGATGCGACGGGCAATGCCAAGGCCATGCAACGCGGCTTCGGCTTCGTCGCCCATGGCGGCCGCTACGTCCTCGTCAGCGTCGTGCGCGACGACATTACCTTTTCAGACCCGGAGTTTCACAAACGCGAAACCACCCTCTTCGCCAGCCGCAACGCACAGCCGGATGATTTTGCCGAGGTCGTGACGCAGATGGAGAGCGGCCGGGTTCCAACCGCCGCATTGAATACGCATCGGGGTTCATTGGACGACGCCCCCGCGCTGTTCGGAAAGTGGTTGAGGCCCGAGGCAGGGGTTATCAAGGCTATTCTGGAGGTCGGCCCGTCATAAGGGCCGCCTTCAATCCTTGAACAGCTTATTGAAGGCGAGCTTGCTCGTATCAAAAGCTCGCAGCAGAATATCTCATTCGAACATGTCAGCCTGTGCCAACAATGGCTGCAGCTGGTCCTTCTGGGAGAGCGTCAGGACATCGCCGACGCTCCAGTCGATGGCAATTTGCGGGTCGTCCCAGCGAATGCCGCGATCGCTTTGCGGTGCATAATATTCGGTCGTCTTGTATAGAAACTCGACATGGTCGCTCAGCGTCAGGAAGCCGTGGGCAAACCCTTCCGGAATCCAGAGCTGTCGCTTGTTGTCTGCCGACAGGAGTACACCGACCCATTGTCCGAATGTCGGCGACGACTTCCTGATATCGACGGCGACGTCATAGACTTCGCCAACCACGACGCGCACTAGCTTGGCCTGGGCATGCGGCGGCAATTGATAGTGCAGGCCGCGCAGAACTCCCTTGCCCGACCGGCTGTGATTGTCCTGCACGAAATCGGCGCTTCGCCCGATGGCCGCCTCGAACTTCACCTTACTGAAGCTTTCGAAGAAGAAGCCGCGGTCGTCGGCAAACACCGTCGGCTCGATGATCTTGACGTCCGCGATGGCCGTATCGATGGCTTTCATTCGTCTTCCCGTTAAGCTGTTCTTGGGGACCGCGGATGCGTCGGTCGGCTTAGAATATCTGTTCGCTTAGCATCCGTAGGAGATATTGCCCATAGCCGTTCTTCCTAAGTGGACGCGCCAGCGCCTCGACATCGGATGCATTGATCCAGCCGCTGCGGTAGGCCACTTCCTCGGGGCAAGCAACCTTTAGTCCCTGTCGATTCTCAATGGTAGCGATGTAGTGGCTCGCTTCCAGCATCGATTCATGCGTACCGGTATCAAGCCATGCATAGCCGCGGCCCATGGTCTGCACGTCAAGCCGCCCGGCATTGAGGTAATGCACGTTGACGTCGGTTATCTCCAGCTCGCCGCGCGGCGACGGCTGGATGGATTTTGCCACATCGACGACGCTCTCATCGTAGAAGTAGAGCCCGGTGACGGCATAATTGCTCTTCGGCTGTTTCGGCTTTTCCTCCAGGCTGATTGCCCGGCCCGCACTATCGAATTCGACGACGCCATAGCGATGCGGATCCTGCACGTGATAGGCAAAGATGGTGGCGCCGCTCGCCTTGCCGCTCGCCTCGTGGAGCAGTCGGGTAAAGTCATGTCCGTAAAAGACATTGTCTCCCAGCACGAGTGCGGACGGGGCGCCATCCAGGAATTCCTCGCCGATCAGAAAAGCCTGTGCGAGTCCGTCCGGCTTCGGCTGGACCGCATAGTCGAGCTTGATCCCCCACTGGCTGCCATCACCGAGCAATTGCTCGAAGCGCGGCGTGTCCTGTGGTGTCGAGATGACCAATATCTCGCGGATGCCAGCGAGCATCAGTGTCGTCAGGGGGTAGTAGATCATCGGTTTGTCGTAGATCGGCAAAAGTTGCTTGCTGACGGCAAGCGTCACCGGATAAAGGCGCGTTCCCGATCCGCCAGCAAGTATGATGCCTTTGCGTGCTTTCGTCATGGTCCACCGTCTCGTTTTTCATTTCGGCTATGGCAGTCAGCCTGCCGCCAGTGACTGGCAATGCGAGCCATCACAGGATCTTGCCGCTTCAATTCGTTGCAGGTTCTAGCCTCGCCACGACATCATCCACGCCCGCCTGCCAGGCGGGAAGAGCGATATCGAAACGTTCCATAAGCTTTGTGCAGTCCAGCCTTGAATTGGCCGGGCGCTTCGCTGGCGTCGGATATTCTGCTGTCGAAATCGGCTTCAGCGCATTAGCTGCAAGCGCAAGCTTGAAGTTTCCCTCCGACGCCCTGCGAACGATATGCGTCGCATAGCCGTGCCATGAGGTGCTGCCCTGTGCCGCAAGGTGATACGTCCCCGACACGGTGCCGGATGATTGCGAACCGGCGACATGCTCGACGATGGTGCGGGTGACATCGGCAATCAAGGCAGCCGATGTCGGCGCCCCCACCTGGTCGGCGACGATATTCAGGGTCTCGCGTTCCTGTGCCAGCCGAAGAATGGTCTTCAGGAAATTGCTGCCGTGATGGCCGTAGACCCAGCTCGTCCGCAGGATGACATGGTGAGAACCGGATGCGCGGATCGCTTCCTCGCCCAGCCACTTGCTTTCGCCGTAGACGGACTGAGGGTTGACCGCATCAGTCTCGATATAAGGTTCCGTCTTCGTGCCGTCGAAGACATAATCGGTGGAATAATGCACCAGCAGAGCGCCGTTGTCGGCTGCCCAGCGCGCGATGATACCGGGTGCGGCGGTATTGACCGCCATTGCCTGCTCCACGTCGCCCTCTGCACGATCAACCGCGGTATAGGCTGCCGGATTGACGATGATCTTGGGCTTGTGCTCGTTGAGAGCGGTCAGGATGCTTGCCTCGCGCGCCAGATCCATCTCTGCGCGGGTCACGGCCGCTACGCTTCCCAGCGAGCCAAGCGAGCGCTGCAATTCGAAACCGACCTGCCCGTTAGCGCCGGTAATTAGGATGCTACTCAAGACTGCCCCTCATATTGCTTGCCGAGCCACTCGCGATAGGCGCCGCTGGTGACGTTTTGCACCCAGTCCTGATTGGCCAGATACCATGCGATCGTCTTGCGGATGCCCGTCTCGAAAGTCTCCTCAGGCTTCCAGCCCAGTTCGCGTTCGAGCTTGCGTGCATCGATGGCATAGCGACGATCGTGGCCGGGGCGGTCCTTTACGAAGGCGATCTGGTCGCTGTAATGGCCGCCATCAGCCTTCGGCTTCAACTCATCGAGGATCGAGCAGATCGTCTGCACGACCTCCAGATTGGGCTTCTCGTTCCAACCGCCGACATTATAGGTCTCGCCGACCTTGCCCGCCTCCAGCACGCGGCGAATGGCCCCGCAGTGATCCCGGACATAGAGCCAATCGCGGATCTGCTGGCCATCGCCATAGATCGGCAGGCTTTTGCCCGACAGCGCATTCAGGATCACCAGCGGGATCAGCTTTTCCGGAAAGTGATAAGGGCCGTAATTGTTGCTGCAATTCGTCGTCAGCACCGGCAGGCCATAGGTATGATGCCAGGCGCGAACCAGATGATCGGACGCCGCCTTGCTGGCCGAATAGGGGCTGTTCGGCTCATAGCGATTGAGCTCATTAAATGGCGCGTCATCGGCCGAAAGCGTGCCGTAGACTTCGTCAGTCGAGACATGCAGGAACCGGAAGGCCTGTCTTTCTCCATCAGGCAAGCCGTCCCAATAGTCGCGAACCGCCTCCAGCAGATTGAAGGTACCGACGATGTTCGTCTGGATAAAATCACCAGGTCCATGGATCGACCGGTCGACGTGGCTTTCGGCTGCAAAATTGAGGATAGCCCGTGGCCGATGCAAGGACAGCAGATCCGCAACCAAGCCACGATCACCGATATCGCCATGCACGAACACATGACGATTGTTTCCCTTCAATCCTCGCAGCGTATCCAGATTGCCGGCATAGGTCAGCTTGTCGAGATTGATAACCGTTTCATCGCATCGCTCAAGCCAATCAAGAACGAAATTCCCGCCGATAAACCCTGCTCCACCCGAAACCAATATCGTCATCGAAAATCCATTCACGCCCTACGTCGTACAACCAAGCAGAAGCCGCAGGAGCTATATCTCAAAA
Organism: Rhizobium sp. A22-96; assembly: GCF_053521805.1. Classification (NCBI taxonomy): domain Bacteria; kingdom Pseudomonadati; phylum Pseudomonadota; class Alphaproteobacteria; order Hyphomicrobiales; family Rhizobiaceae; genus Rhizobium; species Rhizobium sp. A22-96. The sequence goes on along the minus strand of NZ_JBNWDQ010000001.1, from coordinate 91,240 downwards.
AAGCACGATCGTGGAGAAACTTTCTCGTTCACAAAGATGCAACAAAGTCCGACAGCAGAAGGCATTTTTAGTTGGCGAAGTGTTAACCTAAACGTTAAGGCCCTTCAATCCGTTGCAACCCCAAATTCACTTGCCACGGTGGAAAATTCTATCAGCACATTCATCACAGCAATCGATTGTCCACAAAATACCATTGCTCAGGGCGTTCGCGAACAATGGGTTCGATCACTGCATTCAAGGTGCGAACATCTTCTGCAAGCGGATCTTCTGATCCCGCCGGGGCGGCCAGCCTGAAAGGCTCCACCGCCTGTAGGGTGAAGTTCGCTCCGTTATCGCGGGTTATAAACAGTGGATAGATCAGCGCATCCGTCTTGCGCGCCATACGCGCGACAACCGCGTAATTCCCCTCCAGATGAGCCGGTCGGCCGAAAAATGGTGCTCGAATGCGGCCATTGAAGCCCTCATCGCAGAACATCAGCAGATTGCCGCCGTTTTCCAGAATGCGGAGAGCCGGGCGTACGAAGCTACGGCCCGGCTTGAGGATGCCGAGGCCGGCGCCCTTGCGCAGGCGATTGACGATGTAGTGGCGGGATCGGCGCTTCGGAGGATCGTAGTTCATGGTCACGGCCAGCCCCATGTCGAGCAGACAGTGCCAAAGCACCTCCCAGTTGCTCACATGCGGCGCGATGAAAATCACGGGCCCTTCAGCGCAACGCTCGACCACGCTTGCGGTGCCAATCATCCGGACATGATGTCGCGCAAGCCGCGGCACCACGGAATATTCGGCCATCTGACGGCCCTGTGAATCGGCGTAGCGCTCCAAACGTATCTCAAGCTCGGCATCGCTGAGATCCGGTCTTATCGCCTTCAGGTTTACAGCGGCGCGGGCATAGGCGCCTTTGTGGAAACGCGGCGCGAGAAACCGTCCGAGCCAACCGCCAATCGCTGAACATGCCCGCGCCGGTAAAAGCATGAAGACGAAGTAGAAAACGAGATCTATGGCGTTGCCGATATTCTCGTAGAGCCAATACCGCAGGAAAGCCTGGCGCCGTTCGCCACCAGCCACGAAATCAGCGATAGGCGGGGCTTTTGGCGGCTCATAGGTCCACGCCTTGCGTTTCCCGCTGGCGGGTTGTTTGCCCTCTTCATTGTCAGCGGACATCGGATCAGCGCCTATGCAGGGTGACCGGCATGCCGCCGCGAGGGCGCAGGGTCAGGCGGCATTGTGGCTGGACGCTATGGCCTTCCTTGACGCGCACCCTAAAGCGTTGAGCGAGGATTGCCAGACAAAGGATTGCCTCGGTGAGGCCAAACTGCAGGCCGGGGCATACGCGGGGGCCAGCGGCAAAGGGGATGTAGCTATAGGGGGTCGGGCGTGTCTCACCCAAGAAGCGCTCCGGATGAAAGCGATGCGGCTCGGGGAAAAGCGAGTCCGTGCGGTGCAAAATCCATGGGACGATCAGGACGAGCGCAGCCTTGCGCACTTTTACATCGCCGATCTGATCCGCTTCGGCTGCCTGTCGTGCCAAAATCGGCACGGGTGGGTAAAGCCTCAGCGTTTCCTCGATCACGGCTCGACACCAGTCGAGCTTGGCAACGTCGTCGATCGACGGCACGCGATCGCCGCAGACAGCATCGATTTCCGTGTGAATAGCCTCTTCCACCCAAGACGCCCCGGCAAGCAGATACCATGCCCAGGTCAAAGTCGCGGCCGTCGTCTCATGTCCGGCCATGAAAATCGTCGCGGCTTCGTTCCTGAGCGCCACGACATCGAGCTTCAGCTCGGGATTTCGCTTCTGGCGCCGGATCAGCAGCTCGACCATCGAGCTGTTATCGCCCTTGCCGGCCAGATGATCTTCGATCACCTGATCGATGATCCGATGGATGCGCTTGACCGAGCGGCGCAGGCTCGGTGTCTTGACGATCGGCAGCCCCTCGTCGAAGCCGAGGAAATAACCGAGATTGATGGAGTCCACCAAGGCCTGGTAACTGGCAAATCCCTCGGTCACGGCATTGGCGCTTTCCTCGCCGAGATCATTGCCGAAGACGCTGCGCGAGATGATCTCCGCCGTCAGCCCAGCCATCTCGAACAGCGCGTTGACCTCCGCCCCCTCGCCAAGGCTCTGCCAACGATCGGCAAGTTCGCTTGCCGTGGTCTGCATGATCGCCCCGAAGGCTGGGACGCGGTTCTTGTGCACGATATCGGCAACCAGCGGCCGCCGCTGCTTCCACGTCTCCTTGTCCGAAATGAACAGGCCGTCACCCAGCAGATGTTCCAGCGCGCGGCGCATCTGCGGCGTCTTGCGCTCGAAATTCTCGTGGCGCTTGGCGACCACGTAACGGATCGCTTCCGGCGAATTGACGATGACGAGTTGGCGTCCGAATAGCTTGAATTCGGCGACATGTTCCCGATAATCCGCTTGCCGCCAGATGGATAGAAAGTCACTGCGCGCCTGCAGCAGCAGTTTCAGCGGCTGACCAGGCTTGCCGCTGTAATAAGCGGAATGCGCAGGCTCGAAAAATTGCGCCGCCTGATCCGCGTGTTCGACGATTTCGGTTCTCTGATCAAGCCAGGCCAGCATATCGGTGCAGAACTTTCGCGCCTTGCGGCTGGTGACAAAGGAACAAGAACCGGGCCTCACGACGCCCGGTGGTGCCCACTATATTCATTTCGCAACCGCGGAAAAGCCCCCGCGCCAACCACGGAATGGTTGCCGGATCTTGCCAGCACCATTCGATGCGCCGTGCCCGAAAGCCGAAGCACCTGTTTAGAGATCTTCCAGGGCCAACAGCTCGTCAAAAGTCTGGCGCCGGCGGATCAATCGATGCGTTGCGCCATCGATGAGCACCTCCGGGGCATAGAGCCGGCTGTTGTAGTTCGACGACATCGTCGCGCCATAGGCGCCAGCACCGTGGAAAACGAGATAATCGCCGACATGGGCCTCAGGAAGATCGCGTTGCTGGACTATGCTTGATTCCGTCTGGGTGAAGACATCGCCCGATTCGCAAAGAGGGCCCGCGACCACCGTCGGGAAGATAGCTGCTCCTGCGCTCCGAGGCGTCTTTCCCGGAATGACCGAAATGTGGTGATAGCTGCCATACATAGCCGGCCGGGCAAGATCGCTGAAGCCGGCATCCACGAGTACAAAGCGGTTCCGGCCCATGGTCTTGACGGCCCTTACCTCTGCGAGCAGGACGCCGGAATCCGCGGTCAGAAAGCGCCCAGGTTCTATCTCCAGCCGGATCGGATGACCAAAATGCGCCTCAACCTCACGCCGCGCCGCGTCCCAGAGCGAAAAATAATGCGAGGGGTCAATCTCTTCCTCGCCTTCTCTGTAGGGGATGGAAAGGCCACCGCCGGCTGAAATCGCCTCGATATCGACGGAAAGCTCGCGGCAGAAGCCAACCATTGCGCCGCAGACACGCTGCAGGTGGCTGTAGTCGACGCCCGAGCCGATATGCATGTGCAGGCCGACCAGCGTCAGCGAATATTTTTGCGTCAGCGCCACGGCTTCCTGCAACTGCTCGAACCAGATGCCATGCTTGCTGTTCTCGCCGCCGGTATTGGTCTTGTTGCTGTGGCCGTGACCGAAACCCGGATTGATCCGCAACCATACCCTGTGGCCCGGCGAACGCTCGCCGAGCTGGTGCAGCATGTCGATCGAACCGATATTGACTTCGATCCTGTCGGCAATGACCCGCTCCAGCGTCTGCCGGTCGAAGACATCGGCGGTAAAGACGATTTCTGCAAGCTCTGATGTGCTGCCCGCAGCAAAGCCCGCCCGCATCGCCCGTTCGATCTCGCCAAGCGAAACGGCGTCGATCTGGACACCGGCCTTGCGCATTTCCCGTAGGATGTGGATGTTTGAACAAGCTTTCTGTGCGAAGCGCACGACGTCGAAGGTGGACAATTGCTCGATGCGACGGCGCATCGCGGCAACGTCGTAGATCCAGAGCGGCGTCCCATATTCGCTTGCAAGCGAGCTCAGCATTTCGTTGGAAGGAATGGTCATTTTTTCTCGGTCAGCACGGGGCGGGAATGAAATCAACAATGGATAATAGTATGGGCGGGGTGGTAGTGCCACTCCGCCCATATGGCAATATGAAACGTTGACGCGACCTACCGTTTTGACGCCAGCAGTGCCTGTTCCAGATCCGCAATGATGGCAGCTGCCGTGTGCAGCCCGACATTCAGGCGAATGGTGCGGTCACTGACGCCAAATCGTGCGAAGACATTGGTTTCGGGTGAGATGCTGAGCGCCGCCTTTGCCGGAACAACCAGGCTCTCCGGGCCGCCCCAGCTGACGCCGATGCGGATGAGACCCAGCGCATCGACGAAGTCTGCGACGTCGATGCGATCGGAAACCTCGAAGGAGAAAAGCCCGCCGAAACCACTGAAGGTCCGCTTGCCCGGATGTTCGCAGAAGACCGGATGCATGACGTTGGTCACCTCCTCATGTGCCTTCAGCCACGATGCGACCTCCAGGCCGGCTTCGTGGTGATGACGCAGCCTGAACGGCAGGGTCTCCAGGTTGCGAAGCACCAGCCACGCCTCGAACGGCGCCAGCTTCGCACCCGTGTAGGGATAGATTTCGCAGTTGATCCGATCGATATGCGCCTTGGAGCCGGCGACAAGGCCCGCCACCGTATCGCTCTGACCGCCAAGATATTTCGAGGCGGCATGGATGACGATATCGATACCGAGGGCGAGCGGGCTCTGATAGAGCGGCGTTGCCCAGGAGTTGTCGACGATTGTCACGACGCCATGGCGACGCGCGGCTTCGGCAATGGCAGGCAGATCCTGCAACTCGAACACCATGGAGGTGGGGTTTTCGAGATAGGCGAGCTTGGCGCCGGGAAGGGCCGCAATCATGGCCTCGGTATCGGTGCCGTCGATATAGTCGACAATGACGCCGAAACGCTTCAGGACTTTTTCGAAGAAACGGAAGGCATCGCTATAGACGTGCCGCACGGTAACGATGCGATCTCCTGGGCCGACGAAGGCAAGGACTGCGGCGGCAATGGCGCCCATGCCGCTTGCAAAGGCGCGCGCCGCCTCGGCTCCTTCCATCTCGGCGATCCTGCTCTCCAGCAGCTGCACCGTCGGGTTGTCGCCACGCGAATAGATCGGCTTCTTCGAGCGGCCGGCGAAGACATCTTCCAGCTCCTTGTAGCTATCGAACAAAAACAGCGAAGTCTGATAGATCGGCGGTACGGCCGCATCGAACGGGTCGTTGCGTTGGGGCAGCAGCGGGTCGGGAATGGCGTGCCGATAGGCATCGAATCTCGGTGTCTCGTTCATGACGTTCCTCTGGTCAGGTGTGAAGTGTCGATTGGCCGGCCAATTGGGCCGGCTGTTGCGTAGGCAGAATCGTGAGCCACTCGCGTCGCGCGACGAAAAGGCCGAGCACGGCGGCAAGAATTGCCGCAGCGGCTGGTGCGGCGGAGAGACCCGCAAAGCCCGTCCATAGCGGCAGCAGGAGGAGAAGCGGGATCAGCAGATAGCCTTGTGGGGCGAGCCCCACGAGAGCAGACATGCCTGCCCTGCCCCGAGACTGCAGCGTCACGAGCAGCACGGACTGGAAGGCCGCCAACGGAAAGACCGGAAACAGCGCGCGCAGCCACACCACTGCCTCATCAACGACCTGCGGGCTGTCGGTGAACAGGCGTACTATCGGTTCGGCTGCAACAAGCAGCAGCATGGAGTAGACCGACGCAACGGGTATGGTTATCGCCAGCATGAAGCGGATCACGGCCTTCAACCGTTGCGAATCGCCGGCACCGAAGGCGTGGCTCACGACGCTCTGCGCGCCAAGGCAGAAGCCGAAAATGGGAAGTTGACCCAAAGTCATGAGCCGAACCGCAATGGCAGTGGCTGCTACCCCGGTGTCGCCACCATGGACAGCGGCTTCGCGCATCAAAATTAGAAGGCCAAAACCGGTCATGATACTCGCGGCTGCAGCAGGAACGCCGATCCTCGCCATCGGGCGCAGCAGGTGCCATCGCACCAACCCGCCTGTCACGCTGACCGTCCCCCATCTGCGAGCAAAATAGACGACATAGCAGCCAAGCGCCGCCACCGAGGAAAGAATGGTGGCCGCTGCCGCACCGGATGCGCCGAGCTTGAAGAAAAAGATGAAGATGGGATCAAGTACGGCGTTCAGCGCAAAGCTTGCGATCAGTACGATCATCGAAAAGCGCGAATTGCCCTCGGCAATCGCAATGAAATCGCAAACCGCCTGCAGCAGACCAAGCGTCACACCGAAGGCAAGCAACCGTCCATAATCGAGGCCGGGCACTAACAGGCTGTCGCTCGCTCCAAGCGCACCGACGAAGTCGGGCAGCCCGAGATAGATCAACACCGACAGACCGATACCGAGCGGAACCGTGGCCACGAGCGCCGTGGTGGCAACGAATGAGGCGGCCGTAGGGTTACCCTCGCCGAGATGGCGCGCCAAAAGCGTGGCAAGCCCGATGCCAAGCCCCTGCCCGGCTGCCGCAACCAGCAGGAACAGTGGCATGACGAGGCTTATGCCGGCCAATATATCGGGGCCGAGAGCACCGAGAAAGATCGCGTTGATCGCATGGTGCCCGGCGCTCGCGGCCAAGCCGGCCACCGCCGGGAGTGCGACCGTCAGAACGAGCCGCATGATGCGCGGGTCGTTCATGTCGACGGCTGTTTTCATCATGCGGCGCCTCGCGGGAGCGAACCGAGCGCGGGCAGACCATCCTCATCCATCAGACCGGAAAGGTCGGGCGACAGCAGCCGATCCATGAAGAAGCGTTCACGCAGCAGCATGACCAGGAGCGCCTTTTTGTGCGGGAACTGAATATGCTTGACCTTGGCGAAGCCGGAGCGATCGAGGTTGCGGATCTGCTGGGCGTGGTGATGGATCGGTTCGCCGACGATACGCCGGGTGCGCGGATCTGCCAGGAACATGTAGTGCATCAGCGACGGCAGCCACGCACTGACAAAGGCCTTGCCGCGGAAATCATCCTCGCCGATCGCAACATGCCAGCCGCGATCGAAGCCATCGGCGTCGTAATGCGGCCCGATCCGATCTTCCTTGGCCCAATAGAGTTCGAAATAGCCGAAGGGAACGCCGCCGAAGGTTCCGATCAGCGGCAGAGTCCGAGGATCTGCAAGACGACCGGCAATAAAATCGCGGTGATAGGAGAGATCGCCGCTGTCTTCCCATATGGCCGACACCCGTGGATCGTTCATCCAGCGATGGAAATGCGGGAGATCGGCTTCGATATCGGCGACGTGGAATCCAAGCTGCGTGTTCAGCCAGGGAATGAAGCGATTATAGACGCGACCCGTCGGCTTCGGCGGTCGCTGCGGGTGAAGCGCGCCGTTGGTCATGACGGGCACTTCCGGATAGTTGCTCGGAATGCCGCCGAGCCAGAGCTTTGCTTGCTGAAACAAGGATTCTGGGCGAACGATGAGGCGATCTCCACGCTGCTCGATTGCGCCGGCGCTTAGCAAACGCCTTGCAAGGGCTTCATCGGCGAGTTCGATTTCGAAGCAATTCAGTGCCGGATTGCACGCCAGAACGGCCTCAGACACAGCATTGACGATATCTTCAGCGGCAGCAGCGGAGATGGCTGCTGATAGGGTATCGAAGACCAACAGATTGGCGGCCGGACCCGACAGATAACCGGAGCCAACTTCCACTCCGTGATACGCGACACGAAAGCTGCCCGGTTCTCGCCCCGAGCACACGACGAGCGGCTGACCGCAAGCAAGCGCGTGGCTGACAAACCCTGCCGATGGCAGGCGCAGATCCAATGGCTGCACCGCCGCCTTTTCACTCCTGATCGCTACGGAGGCATCCATGATTCTTCTCCATTTTTGAAACTGGGCGCCATCGGGATCGTTAGATCATGCGCACCGCTAGTTCCGCAGTGACGAATGGCGCCCACTCAAATTCAAAATAATTTTCAAAAATAATTTTTGAGATTCTTCTGAATTTCCATCACCCCCGTTCGTCATGCAAATGCTTCGACGTAATTACAGGATGACCTGAATTATACGACGCTAGAAATGCAGAATTATTGGGATGATTAAGCCAATATCTATTATGGATATTGGTTTTAATATTCTATTCCATTTCGACACTCCGGAATAATACTGCTATATCTTCGAGGAGATTTGCGAGGAAATGACAATTCACGACCGGAATGCTACAGCAGCAAACGACTCCGATCTTGTCGCGAAATGCTCGCTATCACCTGCGCAATCGCGAATCTGGCTTCTGTCGGAGACGGGCAATGAGGTCGTCTATGGGCGCCAAATCCTTGGCTTCGCCTTCCCTTCGGTCTCGCTCGCCACAGCGCGCCAGAGCCTGTCATCGCTTTCGCAACTACATCCGCTCGTCACGTCGGAATTTGAGGCACGAGCCGGCGGAGCCGTGCAGCAGATCCTGAGACATGGCCGCCAAGTCGAAGTTATAGAGGCAGATTTGCCGACCGGGGAAGATCTCGACGAAGCGCTGGCAGCAGCCGCTTCTGCGGAACGACAACGCCCGATGGATCTTGGTGGAGGCAATCCGGCCCGATTCATTCTCCTGTCGAGAAACGGACAAGCGATCGGCATCCTGCTGTCCCTCCACGCCATCCTGGCGGACGCGGCGACACTCGATCTTCTCGGCACGCATTTCCTTCGCGGCCTCCACAACGAGGCCGAGGCCACGCTCGAAATTGCCGAAACAGCGCTGCCTGATGCTCTCGCCTGGATGGCCAGCAATGGTGCGTCGCGCAATCCGGCACCGGAACTGGTCGACTTCTGGTTCCAGCGGCTGACGGCACAGGAAAACATCGCTTCGCTCATCCCACGGATTTCGACCGGAAAAGAGCTCGTCGATGAAGCGTGGTTCGAGCATGCGCTTGAGGTATCGATGCCTCAGGGCCAAGCACAGCCCACCGCCGACGCGTCCAGGGATATTCTCGCCGCACTGGGCGTGACTTTGCGCCGCCACTCCGGCCATGGCACCCAGAGGATCGGCCTTGTCACCCGACCTGAGACGCAACTAATAGCTGCTCGTAGCGAAGATGTGCTGATCCTGACATCGGAATTGAACGGCGCCATGACGCTTGAGGATGTCCGCAATACCTTCATTGAGGACATCGAAGCCGCTTCGCGTCGATCCTGGCCGTTTGAAGCTCTCACAGATGCCTTGCTGCGGCGGGACGAACTCTTCGACACGACCGGGCTGGTGAAGACGCTTCTCGATGTGAGGCCAATTCAGCGGTTCAAGGACGCGGCCGAACACATAAGCAGCCTCTCCCAACCCCCGTCACGCCGCGACGCAGAGCTCGTTATCACCGTTTCCCAAACATCCGAGGGCAAGTTTCATATCGGCTTAGGCTTTGATCCTCAAAAGCACGACAGAAATCAGATCGCCCGCTTCGCCGACGACCTTGCCGTCGCACTTGCCCGCCTGGCCGGCCATCCCGGCGAACAAATCAAGCATATTCCCTTCGTATCGCCGGCAGAACTGGACAGGCTGTCCGCGCCCTATCCAGACGCGCCCGAACCGGACGATGGCACGCCGATCCATGAGGTTATCGCTGCGCAGGCCAGACGGCGCCCGGACGCGTTCGCCGTGGCGCAGGGCGAAAAATCTGTGACGCATGGCGAACTGGAGGCAGCGGCCAATCGGCTGGCGCATCGACTGATTGCCATGGGTGTCGGGCCGGAAAAGCGCGTCGCCATCGCGCTCGAAAAATCGATCGACGCCATCGTTGCCATTCTCGCCGTACTGAAATCGGGCGGCGCGTTTACACCGGTCGAGCCGGATCATCCCGAAGCCCGCAATCGTCATATCCTGACGGCACCCGGCCTCTCGCTCGTCATCTCACGCGCGAAGCATATCGCAAACCTGCCGAGCGATATTGCGACGCCCTTCCTCAATCTCGACGCGACGGACATTTCTTCCGAGAGCAGCGAAGCGCCAGCCACGGCGATCGCTCCACGGCAGCTCGCCTATGTGATCTACACTTCCGGCTCGACCGGCGTGCCCAAGGGCGTCGCCGTCGAGCACGGTCCATTGGCGCATCATTGCAAGGCGACCCTGCGCATCTACGAGATGAGTGAAGACTCCTGCGAATACCCGGTCCTGCCCTTCACCTCCGATGGCGGGCATGAGCGTTGGATGGTACCGCTGATGGCGGGCGGCGGCGTGGTGCTGACGCAAGACAAGCTCGCGACCCCCGAAGACGCCTTCGCCCAGATGAAGCGGCATGGCGTCAACAATGCCAGCCTGCCGACAAGCTATGTGCGCGGACTTGCCGAATATGCCGGCGAGAACAGCGCGGTACCGCGCCTGCGGCTCTACTCCTTCGGCGGCGAAGCGCTGTCGCAGGCGGTGTTCGACATGATCACCGAAAACCTCAAGGCGCAGCTGCTGATCAACGGCTACGGGCCGACCGAAACGATCATGACACCGATGATCTGGAAGATTCCGGCGGGAACCCGCTTCGAGGGGACGGTTGCACCGATCGGCCGCGGTGTGGGCGATCGACGCATCTATGTGCTCGATGCCGACCTTGCACCGGTTCCGGTCGGCGTGATCGGCGAAATCTATATCGGCGGCAGCGGCCTGGCGCGTGGCTATCTTGGCCAGCCGGAACTGACGGCAGACCGCTTCATCCTCGACCCGTTCTCGCAGGGCGGACGGCTCTATAAATCGGGCGATCTCGGCCGCTGGCGGGAAGATGGCATCGTCGAATTCGCCGGCCGCGTCGATCATCAGATCAAGCTACGCGGTTTCCGCATCGAGCCCGGCGAGATCGAAGCCGTGCTGCGGTCGGACCAGCGCGTCGCCGAGGCGGTCGTGCTGCTGCACAATGACGGCGGGCGCAGCTCACTCGTCGCCTATGTGGTTCCGCGTGAAGGAGAAGCCTTAAGCGTTACCGAGCTGCGCCGCGCGGCCATGACCGCCCTTCCCGATTATATGGTCCCGCAGACGATCATGATTATCGACAGGCTGCCGATGGGGCCGAACAGCAAGCTCGACCGCGCCGCCTTGCCGGCACCTCGCATCGAGCGCGAGATGGTCGCGCCGGCCAATGACAAGGAAAAGGCGATCCTCGAAGCCTGGAAGGACATTCTCGACATAGGCGATATCGGCGTTACCGAGAATTTCTTCGATATCGGCGGACAATCGCTGGCAGCGGTGCGCATCGTCTCGCGTCTGAAGATGCGCCATCCCGAATGGCCGCTATCGATTGCCGACATGTTCAATCACCCGACCGTCCGCGATCTGGCGCTCGCCATCGAGGGTAGCCGCGACGAAGCCGGTGTCGATGTCGTCTATCTCCGCCGCAACGGCGACCGGCCGGTTCTCTATTGCTTCCCCGGCCTCCTCGTCAGCACGCGCGAGTATATGCGCCTGGTCGACTACCTCGGCCCGGACCAGCCGGCGACCGGCTTCATCTGCTATTCGCTGACCGAGACTAAGACGCTCAGCACCCGTGTCGAAGATATCACCGCGCGCTATGCGGAGGCCGTGCGCAGACAAGCCAAGGGCCGTCCCTGCGCCTTCCTTGGCTGGTCATGGGGCGGACTTCTTGCCTACGAAGCAGCCAGACAGCTGGGCAACGACATCGACCTGCGCATGATCGGCATGGTCGACGTCTGCGATATGGACGAGGAATTCACTGTCGGCATCATGCCGCGCTTCGAAGATGGCGTCCGGGACCGCACCCACGCAGCCGTACAAAACTGGCTTGTGACGACGCCGATGCGTGAGGATTGGGAGAGGCTGTTTGCGGCGATGAACGCGGAGGTCTACGAACAGTTCCTCCACCATATCGTCAAGCATAATGTCAAGCTGCCGACGGACGGTCCGGATATCGGCTCGGAAGAGCATACATTCTGGATCCTGATCGACAACGGAATGATCTTCCGAAACTACCGCCTCGAGCCTTCGGATTTCCGCATCCACGCCTTTGCGGCCGAAGATTCCCTTACGCGTGCGCTTAATGTCATCGATTGGCGCCGCTACTCGTCGAATGCCACGGCCTCGGAGATCGTCACGGGCACCAACCATCTGACGATCATCGGCAAAACGCCGTTCCATCAGCGTTTCGCCCGACGGCTGGACCATGCCTTCGCGCCGACGACCATCCTGCCCACGGGCGAGAACAACTAACCTGCATCATCCTGGAGCTGCATCATGACATCGCACGTGCTCGACCTCGCCGGGGCCGGAATTGGTCCGTTCAACCTCAGCCTTGCCGCCCAGCTCGATTCCGTACCGCAACTGTCGGTCCGCTTCTTCGAACGGCGGTCTGCCTTCGCGTGGCATCCCGGAATGATGCTGCCGGGCGCGGAGATGCAGACCTCCATCCTCAAGGACCTCGTGACCGCGACCAACCCGACCAGCCCCTGGAGCTTTCTCTCCTATCTGGTTGAACATAAACGCTTCTATCAGTTCCTTAACGCAGAATATGAAGCGGTTCCCCGCAAGGAGTTCGCCGATTACCTCGGATGGGTCGCACGCGGCCTGACATCGCTTCGCTTCGGCACGAGCATGCGCGAAGTCCATGCGAATGATGGTCTTTTCTCCATTGCCACGGATGATGGCCCGACCAGTGCCCGCAATCTTTCCGTCGGCGTCGGCAAGCTGCCGGCTCGCCCGGCCTGGGCCGAGCAACTGCCGAAATCAATGACCTTTCATAGCAGCGAGGCGGCCCATCGTATCGGTGATGTCAAGGCACCCCGCATCGCCGTCATCGGTGGCGGACAGAGCGGGGCGGAGATCGTCGACGCTCTGCTTGATCTGAATGCCGTCTCTTCTGTCCATTGGATCAGCCGCCGGCCGAATTTCGAGCCGCTGGACGCGACGCCCTTCACCAACGAGTTGTTCACGCCAAGCTACATGGAGCGCTTCCATGGACTTCCCGAGGAACTGCGCCTCATCCATACGCGCCGGCAGGTATTGGCAAGCGATGGCGTTTCCGCCTCGACCTTGAAGAAACTCTACCGCCGTCTCTATGAAAGAAAGCTGGAGGCCGGCGGCAGCACCGATCACGGAATATCGCTGCGCCCCTTCCGCGATGTCATCTCAGCCGAACAGGACGGTCCGGAAATCGCGCTGACAATGCGCAACGGTTTCGACAACAGCATCGAGACGCTGGCCGTCGACATGGTCGTGCTTGCCACAGGCTATCGCTTCGTCCTTCCTGAATTCCTGCATTCCCTGGAAAATCGGATCGAGCTGAACTCCATCGGCGAGCCAGTTCTCGAAAGTGATTTCTCGCTTGCCTGGGATGGCCCGCGCGAGAATCGCATCTTCGTGCTCAATGCCGGGCGGCACAGCCACGGGATTGCGGAACCGCAACTCAGCCTCGCCGCATGGCGCAGCGCCGTGATCGCCAACTCCCTGCTCGGCCGCGAACATTTCAAACTCGGTCAGCTCGATCCCATCGTTCAATGGGAAACCCAGGAACACTCACCGGCGCTTTCTTCACATCTGGGGCAGGCTGCTGAATAAGTTGAGTGCCCTTGAGACGGGCGACGAGATCGCGCAGATCGAGCTTCACAGCCTGCATCTGCGCGACGGTCTTAATATCCCCGAACATTCGTTGAGCGAAGACGAAAAGCGGCGCGCTGCTGCGTTTCGCTCGATGGAGGCGCGACGCCTGTTCGTCGGCGGCCGAGTTCTTTGCCGCGGCATTGTCGGTACCCTTGCTGGCTGTGCGCCGCAGGCACTCTCCATTGCGATTACGCCGGCCGGTCGGCCCTATCTTCCCGACCATCCCGAGATCGACTTCAACCTCTCCCATACGAGAAACACCGTGGCGCTCGCGATCTGTCGCGGCGGCCATGTCGGCATAGATATCGAACGGCTCGATGCATTTTCCGAAGCTGAAGCCCGCGAGATCATGCCGCTGATTCTTTCCGGGCGCGAGCTTGACGATATTCACCAACTGGCCTTCGAGCAGCGCCACATGACATTTCTGTCCTATTGGGTTCGCAAGGAAGCGGCTCTCAAGTGCCTTGGTGATGGTTTCCTCACTGACCCGCAGCACGTGATACTCGGCGCCGACGATACAATCATAGATATCAAGAGCCAATCATCAGCAAAGCCAACTTCCATCTGGTCCGGCCAATTTCGCGATGAAGAAACCATCCGTTTTCAATGGGCTACAGCCGTTTCGCAAACCACTACGGAACCCATTTGGCAACACCATGCAGACCTAAATTCCTTCATGAAGTTTCTTTAAAATTAAAATAAAATCATGGAGATAAATGGCTGAATCGGAGAAGAGCCGCTTTCTTTCGATTCTATCTTGACTATCATTATCATGTTTTATAGGGTCCCCGAAAAAGAGGGGCACATCGAAATGCAACTTTGGATTTCAGCGAGAGCCCGACATGATTGCCAACCATTCGCAGTCGACTTCCAATGAGCAACTCCAAGCCGCACTTCACGCCTACCCGAAGCTCCTCTCCGTCGCGCGCAGGATCACGGGTTGCATGAGCTTGGCCGAAGATGTCGTGCAGGAAGTCCTTCTGCAACTGGTCTCAAAGCCGCTCAGGCAGGATATAGCGGCGCCCACGCCCTATCTGATGCGCATGGTACGCAATCTGGCGACCGACCATATGCGACGCCTGCGATATGAGAGGGGCCTCTTCGTCGAAGAGGAAGTTGGCGACAACACCTCCGCCTATGGAAGTCCCGAGGAACACCTGCACGAGGCTGAAGCCTATAAGGCTTTCCGTTGCACGGTCGAGGCGATGCCGGCCAGGACCCGCAAGTTTTATGAGGAGCATTATTTCGATGATGTTCCCCAAAATATCATCGCCAAGGAGGCGGGCGTATCCTGTGCCCTTGTTTGCGGCCTTCTGCGAGAAGCGCACTCGCGCTGCCTGGCAGCAATTGCGCTAGAGGCCGATCAGGCCATGGCTTCGGGTCGCGGTCACAAGCGCGATCGGTCTTTGCGCGCCGGGGAGTTGCGTGCTTGATAGCGATGCGGCTCCATCTTCGGCAAACCGTTGCCAGCAAGAGAAAGAATAGATGCAGGAAGCAGTTGAGATAACCGAATGCAAGGGCGAAATCTGTCGTGACATCATGTCGGAATTGACGGATTGGTTTACGGAGCCGGCTGTCATCGACGCCTGCGCTCATGCGGTGGAAACCCTCCCGATGTTCGGTTGCATCGAGAAGGATAATGTCGCCGGCTTCGTTGCAGTGAGACCGCATCCCCCATCTGCCATGGAAATCCTGGTGATCGCCACGCGGCGGCGATATCATGGCGGCGGCATCGGCAAGCGTTTGCTGACCGCTGCCGAACGATTTGCCCGCTCCGCCGACTGCAAGCTCCTGACGGTGAAGACGTTGGCTCCCCGAGGCAGGAACGAGCCGCAATATGATGCGACGCGCACCTTCTACGACAGAAACGGTTTCATCCGCGCGGAAATCTTCCCCACCCTCTGGCAGGAAGACAATCCGTGCCTGTTCTTCGTCAAGCCATTGATGGCAATGCACTAATACCGCCCGTTTGCAGATACGCGATATATGACCAAACCATATGCTTCCCGAGAGACAACCATGAAAGCCCAACCCATTGCCCAGGTCGACCCTGAGCCGCACCCTGTCTTCACGACGGAGAGCCTGCGCTTCGATGTCGATGGCAAGACCATTCTTCATCCGCTCGATCTGACCTTCAATGCCGGCGAGATCTCCGGCCTGATCGGGCACAACGGCTCCGGCAAGTCCACCCTGATCAAATTGCTCGCGCGACAGATCCAGCCGACGGGCGGACGGATCGTCTTTGATGGCGTCTCGGTGAATTCCTATGACATGCGTGCCTTTGCCCGCGCCGTCGCCTATCTACCGCAAGATACAACATCCGCGGCCGGAATGACCGTCGAGGAACTTGTCGCCTGCGGGCGCTACCCCTGGCATGGAGCTCTCGGCCGCTTTACCGATGCCGATCGCGAGAAGGTCGAGACGGCGATGCGGCTCACTCATGTGGATACGCTGAAAGGCCGGATGGTGGACACGCTTTCGGGCGGCGAGCGCCAGCGAGTGTGGATAGCCATGCTGGTCGCACAGGACAGCCGCTGCCTGCTTCTGGACGAGCCGACCTCGGCGCTCGACATCGCTCACCAGATGGAAATTCTCGGCCTTGTGCGCGAGCTTTGCCAGACCAAGGGTTTGAGCGTCATCCTCGTGCTGCATGACATCAATGTCGCCGCGCATTTCTGCGATCATCTGCATGCGTTGAAGCACGGCCATCTCATCGCCGCCGGCCCCTCGTCCAGCCTGATGACGGCGGAAACGCTGCATACGATCTACGGCACGAATATGGGTGTGACGGCCCACCCGGTGCATGGAACGCCCCTTGCCTATGTCATCTGAACCACGCTTTGAAAGCCTGAAGCTTTCACGCCGCCAGATACTTCTTGCCGCGGCGCTTTTTGCCGTTCCCGGGATCGGACAAGCGAGTGAAACCATGTCCGGCCCAATCGTTTCGCTCGATTATGGCCTGGCATCGACCCTGCTGGCGCTGGGTGTCACCCCTGCAGCCATCGCTTCGCTCGCCGATTGGGACATATGGGTCGTCGAGCCGAAAATGCCGGCCGGCGTTGTCGATCTCGGCACCACCAGCGAGATCAATCTCGAGGTTCTCGCAAGCCTGAAGCCCGCATTGATCCTGACTACGCCCTATCTGGCTCCGCTGAAACCTCGACTGGAAGCAATCTCGCCGGTGCTCGAGCTGACGATCTATGCCGAAGGCGGCGAAGCTCTGCAGCGCTCCATCGAAGCCACGCGGCTCCTCGGCGCGGCCATCGGCCGGCAACGGCAGGCGGACGACTTCCTGGCTCGATCCGAGCATTTTTTCGACGATTGTGCCCGCCGCGTGAGCAAGCTTCAGCCGCCGCCGCTGGCACTGATCAATTTTGTCGACGACCGTCACGCCCGTATCTATTGCGGCGCCGGCCTCTATCAGAATGTCATGAGCAGGATCGGTCTCAAGAATGCCTGGACAGGTTCGGGTGATTATTGGGGCTTCGAAACGATCGGGCTGGAGCAATTGGCGACGCTCGATCCAAGCCTGCGCCTGATCGCCTTCGAACCCCTTCTCCCGCCCAACATACTCGACAAACTGCAGGATAGCCCCTTGTGGACCAGCCTGCCCTTCGTACAGGCCGGACGCGTCTCGGTGCTTCCGGGGACGCTGATGTTCGGCATGGTAAAGGAAGCGGAGCGCTTCGCGCGCATCCTGCTCGATCATCTGGAAAAAATCGCATGAGCCGCACCGAGGTAAACACTATTCTCGGCGCACCCGCCGTGGCGTTGACGCTGTTGGTGCTGGCTGGGCTGCTCGCCTGGCATCAGGTGGCTCCTGACTTTTCGAGGCTGCTGGTGCAGGATACCGCTTACGATCCTCAGCGTCTTCTCCTGCTGTATTCGACGCTGCCACGCATCGTCACCGCGCTTCTTGCCGGCGCTGCCCTTGCCCTTTCGGGAAGCCTTTTGCAGCAGGTGCTACGCAATCCGCTGGCCTCGCCCGAGACCCTCGGCATTTCCGCCGGAGCGAACCTTGCGCTCGTCGCCGTCATGCTCGCCTTTCCGGCGCTACAGGGCCTTGGCCGCGATGTCGTTGCGCTGTTTGGAAGTGCTGCCGCCGCTGGAGTCGTTTTTCTGATCGGCGCGAGACGGGGTTTCTCTCCGTTTGCCCTGGTACTATCCGGCTTGATCGTCAGTGTCTGGAGCGGCGCGCTTGCCGCCATTCTCGTGCTGATGAACGACCGCTATCTCTCCGGTCTCTTCATCTGGGGGGCGGGATCCCTGGCACAGCAGAGCTGGACCATTCCGCTTTCTCTTCTACCGAAAATCGCCGTCCTTACGGCTGCCGCCTTCCTGATGGCCCGGCCGCTGTCGCTGATGGAACTCGGCGACGGTGGCGCCAGCGGCCTCGGCCTCTCGGTCAAGCGGACACGCATTGCCGCTGTTTGCCTTGCAATTGTACTCGCCGCGATCGTCACCAGCGCCGTCGGCGTCATCGGCTTCATTGGCCTGATCGCTCCGCGTGTCGCCCATCTCGCCGGTGCGCGACACATGAAGAGCCAACTCATCTGGTCACCGCTCATCGGCGCCGGCTTGCTGCTTTTGACCGATCAAGCGCTGATGCTCCTTTCCGGCGCGTCATCGACATTCCTGCCCACAGGCGCCATCACCGCTTTGCTCGGGGCGCCGCTCCTGCTCTTGATGTTGCCGCGCTTCAAGGCAATGCAACGCAGCGTGCCGGCGCCATCGCATGGCTCCAAGCAGGCGGCACATGCCTCGCGAACGCTTCTGCTCGTGACGGTCGCTGGGCTTGTTGTCCTTCTTCTAGGCGCAATCTTCTTCGGACGCGCTCCAGATGGAGCCTGGACAATTCTCGCCTATCTGCAATGGCCCGATGTGCTGCCCTATCGGTTGCCGCGCGTTGTCGCCGCCTTTGCTGCCGGCACGATGCTTGGCGTTGTCGGTGCGATCCTGCAGCGGCTCAGCGGCAATGAAATGGCGAGCCCGGAAGTGCTGGGGATCTCCGCCGGCGCAACGATCGGTGTTACTGCCGCCCTCTTTATCCTGCCCGCTCCCGGCATGGCGGCCCAGCTCGGCTTCGGTGGCCTCGGCGCGTTCGCCGTTCTGCTGACCATTTTCATTTTCGGCATCCGTTCCGGTTTTGCGCCGGAACGTGTCCTGCTGACAGGCATCGCCCTTGGCGCCATGCTCGATGCCTTCATCAGCGTGCTCGCCGCCAGCGGCGATCCACGTGCCATGATCGTCATGCAGTGGATGAGCGGGTCTACCTATCTCGTTGATATACCGAAAGCGGCAGCGGCGACCGCCGCTGCTTTCGCGGGCCTGGTGCTAGCCTTCCTCGCGCATCGCTGGCTCGATCTCCTGCCACTCGGCCCGCAGGCGGCGCAAGCGATCGGCATCCGTGTCAATCTCGCCCGCGGCTGCCTGTTTGCTCTGGCTGCCGCCATGACCGCAGCCGCCACTCTTGTCGTCGGCCCCTTGAGCTTCATCGGCCTCATGGGTCCGCATCTGGCGCGAGAGCTGGGATTGCGGCGAGCAACGCCTCAGCTGGCCGGCGCGGCCCTTGCCGGTGGTGGTCTGATGGTGCTTGCGGACTGGTTTGGCAGAATGATCGCCTTCCCCTACCAGATCCCCGCAGGACTGGTTTCCGCCCTCGTCGGCGCCCCACTGCTGCTGATCCTGCTGATGAAGCGGCGCAGGACGGCATAATCTTAAGAATAAAGCGTTGTTGCGGAACCACGTCCGCAGCTGAAATTGAGTCAAGACGCCGGCGTGGATCAGACGCGATCCAGGAACTCAAGCACTCGGCTCGTCAGCAGCGCGGTTGCACCAGCATCATATGATGGGAGCGAGTTGTCGGCGAAGTAGTGCTGATCGCCGGGATAAAGGAAAAGCTCTGCATCCTCGACCTTGGTCACGATCTCGCGGGCGGCATCGATATCACCCTCGCCGGCGAAGATCGGGTCGTTTTCCATCCCATGAATCTGGACCGGGACGCTGTCCGACCAAGGGCCGAAGGCCCATTCGCCAGTGATCGGCAAGCAGGAATGGAAGAAGAGAGCGCCTCGGGCTCCGGGCCGTGTCTGCGCGAGCTTTTGCGCCGGCAATACACCGAACGAGAACCCGGCATAGACGAGCGCGGAAGGCAGTTCATCGGCGACGCGAGCTCCGCGCTCCCGCATGTCGTCGAATCCGATCTCGCCGATATAGGCGAGCCCCTCCTCGATGCTCTGGAACGTGCGCCCGTCGAATAGATCCGGCGTATGCACAATGTGACCGGCAGCCCGCAACCCGTCAGCAAAGCCGCACACACCCGGGGTCAATCCCTGTGCATGGTGGAACAACAAGACCTCGGCCACACGAAGCCTCCGGATGGGATGATCGGGCATACTTTCAGCCAAGCTACAGCCTCATCGCCGAAGCAGCAAGGATGAGGACACCTTATGAAACAGGCTTAGGCTGCAAAATAGCCTTCCTGATGGGAAGACTGGGTTCAGCCAACGAAAGGCGGCCATCGGGTTGAAAGCGGGCGCCGGGAAAAATCGGCGCCCGCAAGAAGTTTACCAGCGATACTTCAACGACGCCGTGATGTTACGGCCCTGTCCGAGGTAGCAATAGCCGCTGTTGCACACCGTCAGGCGGCGATTGGCGATGTTGCGGATGTCGAAGGAGGCCGTCAGACCTTTGTATTTCTGGTCGATCGCGCCAAAATCGTAGGAGAGCGCCGCATCAAGATATATGCTGGCATCGTTCTTGGCGGTGTTGGCCGTGCTTGTGTAGTTCTCACCCGTGTAGCGAATGCCGGCACCGACCTTGAGACCATTGGCCACCGTGTCTTCCTGGAAGCTGTAGTTCGACCACAGGCTGGCGATATTCTTCGGCGTCACGGCGGGCGCATTGCCCGAGTCATCACCACGCGTGATTTCCGAATGATTGTAGGAATAGGATGCGATCACATCCCAAGCGTCGGTTACGTTCGCCTTGGCTTCCAGTTCGATCCCCTTGTTAGTAACCTCGCCGAGCGAGGCATAGACGAGTGTTACAGGATCAACCAGGACAGGCTTGTTCTTTTCGACGAGGTGATAGGCAACGGCCGACAACAAAATGTCAGTGCCTGGCGGCTGATATTTCACGCCCAGTTCGTATTGTTCGCCCTTCGTCGGATCAAGAATGCTGCCGGAGGCGGAGCGTTGCGTGACCGGATTGAAGGAGGTCGAATAGCTGGTGAAAGGCGCTATGCCATTGTCAAAGAGATAGAGCGCCCCGGCCTGGTAGGAAAATGCATTCTTGTTGAGGCTGTCGTCGGTGGTTGTTCCTGAAGAAACGAAATTGGTATCGGTCGACTGCTTGACCCAGGTCTGGCGTCCGCCGAGTGTGAAGCGCCATTTGTCGAGCTCGATCTGATCGAGGGCATAGGCGCCGAACTGCTGCAGGCTGCCCTTGACCCGGCTGATATTATAGTCAGGCGTCGGGCCGGAAACCCCATAGGTCGGGTTATCAATATCGAAGTCGTAGGCAGGATTGCTCGTTGCATCCATCCCATATGCAAAGGAATCGGTCATATGGGTGTAGTCTAGGCCGAACAGCACAGTATGGGCGGCCGGGCCGGTATCGAACTTGGACTCGAGCTGGTTATCGACCTGAAAGACGTTCATGGCATCGCTGATTGCACTCGCACCACGATGGGCGACATTGCCCGTCCAGCTATAGACGCTGAGATAGCGCGCTTTCAGATCCAGATGAGAGTAGCGCAGGTTCTGACGGAAGGTGAAGCCGCCGTCGAACTCGTGCTCGAACTGGTAGCCGACCTGCTGCTGCCGGGTCTTCTGATAGTCGTAGTCGGGGTCGCTCTCGCGCAAATTAAGTACGTTTCCATCAGGCCCGGTCAGTGCGCCGACATTGGCATCGGTTTCCGTGGACTGGGCCGAGCCGTAAACGGTAAATTTCGTCGCGTCATCGGGCTTCCAGGTGAAGGATGGCTGTATGAAATAGCGATCGTCGGCGATATCGAAATTAGTATCGCCCTTTCGCGCCAGACCGACGATCCGGTACAGCATGCTGTCATCGTCTTGATTGACCCGGCCGCCGAAGTCGAACATCGTCTGAGCGCGGTCGGATGTTCCGTAGAGGACCCCAACCTCCCGGATGGTCTCGTCCGTCGGCAGTTTCGAGATCTTGTTGACGATGCCGCCCGGCGAACCTGCGCCATAAAGAACGGATACAGGACCCTTGATCACCTCTACCCGGTCCAGCGAATAGGGATCGGTGCGGAACATCCCATAATTCATATAGGGCTGCCGCAGCCCGTCGCGATAATCGCCATCGGTGGTAATGTCATTGCCGCGGACGATGACCTGATCAAAGCGTGGATCAAAGCCGTAGGAGCCGGTCTGGACGCCGGCGGAGTAACGCACCGCCTCGATGACATCCTGTGCACCGCGCTCTTCCAGCTCCTTCCTGGTGATCACCGAAACGGATCGCGGCGTCTCGACCAGAGGCGTATTGATCTTGGTGGCGCCGCGGCTCTTCTTTGCCGCTACCGTTGTATTGTCGCTGGCATCGCTCGATTGACCGCTGACAATGATCGGCGCGAGCTGGGTCGCATTGCCGCTGTTCGCGTTGGTAGCGGAATCCTGCGCAAAGGCATTTCCGCTTAATGCAAACAGGGTGACGAGGGCCGTGGCACTACGCGAAAGACCGATTTTAGTGTCCGTCAAATAATTGATATAATTAAGTGATCCCTGCGTCATGGTCTCTTGTGCCCACCCGTTTCTGAAAAAGATGGCGCAAACTAGTTTGCAGTTGCGGCTGCCGTCAAGAATACATGATTATAATAGTCATCTTTTTTTGAGATTCGAGGCGATCATGATATTTTCGTGGGCGGAAACGGCGTGTGCAGTCAGAATAATACAACCAAAGATTACATCCGAGCTGCATTTGAATAGCTTGCCAGATCCTGAATCACATAATATGACGAATCCTGTCATCTTTTAAGAAGCGGTCGCAGATCTGCCGATCAACCGCGTTTCGATCACTCGGGGAAACCATGTCCCAATTGCCACCAAACAGCACGGCAACGCCGCCGCTGCCGGTTACTCTTGCCGGTGCGACCTATGTCGATCTGAAATTCGACAACGCCGATCAGCCGCACAGGATACTTATCTACCGTCCCGACAAACCGGCGCCGCCGGAGGGTTGGCCTATCCTTTATCTGACCGATGGGAATGCCTGTTTCGCCACGGCAGTCGACGCCCTCAAGGTCCAAAGCTCCTATCCGAATGGAACCAATGTTCAGGAAGGCGTCATCGTCGCCATCGGTTATCCCACGGATGGACCCTACGATCCGCTCCGGCGCTCGTGGGACCTGAGCCCGCCGCCCGGGCGGGTTTATCCGCCATTCTATCCCGATACACCTGACGTCCGCACTGGTGGCGCCGCTCGTTTTCTGAAAATGATCGAAGACGAGCTCAAGCCCTGGATAGAACAACAAGTGCCCATCGACCGATCGCGCCAGACGCTTTTCGGTCACTCGTTCGGCGGTCTTTTCACGCTCTTTGCGCTGTTTACGAAACCAACCGCCTTCGACCGCTGGATCTCTGCAAGCCCGTCGATCTATTGGGAAGACGGCAACATTCTCGTACGGGAAGAGGAATTTCTAGCCAGCCTCGACGCCCCTCTCGACATAGAGCTTCATCTTTCCGCCGGGGAATATGAAGGAGAGAAGCTTGCGCCATTCCACAAGGGCGCGGCCGATGAGCATAAAAGGCAGCAGGGCGCCAAGGAAACGCGCACCATCGAACTGGCACGAGAGATGGCTCAGCGATGGTCAGCGTTAGCCTTGTTCACGGGAACCGTCACATTCGAAGAATATGCCGGCGAGAACCACATGTCGCTCCTGCCAGTTGCCCTTAACAGAGCGGTGCAGGTCGCATTCCGCAGAGCGAAATAGCATCTGGCTGCCAAAGAAATTGTGGGGCGGCGGCTATAACCGCCCCTCCGCATTGCGGTTCAAGTGATTGCTCATGACAATCGAAACCCGCACTGTCCAATACTCCTGCATGGGACAACGACCCCAGCGTTAACACTCGGTTAACCATAATCCTGCTTATTCGTCTTATCAAATACAAGGGTTTGATTCCCAACCCTGCCGCGTAATTCAGCGGATGATATAACGCAGAACAACTTTGTCGCGATCCAGAAACATGCACCTTTTGAAGACGATAACCCTGATGACGTTGGCCGGCTTGACTGCCGGCTGCTCGACGACGGGGCATGTTCGGCAATCCATCGGGGTGGAGACGGTTACGAGCGACAAGGCCCTGGCTTTTCCGCCACCCGGTGGTCCGGCGATCGTCAATGTCGTCGAGAACAGGCATGGCAAGGACGTGGATCAGACGATTTCGCTCGCGACATCTTCTTCGGTTCCCGGCCAGAACTTCCTCAAGGTGCAGTTTCTCGGGATAACGGGATCAAATCCGGCGCTCGGCAGCAGGCCGTTCAACACCATTAACGATCGTACGATCGCCCGCGAAATGGCCGCGGCGGTTCCGGGCGTGCGCCTCGCCCGCTCGGCGATCTTCGTTCAGAACAGCTACGGCCCCTTTGGCTACGCATCCGGTCAAAGTCGGGCCGGCGATACGTGCCTATACGCCTGGCAGCAGGTTCAAGCCGGCTTCGCGCCGCCGCAGGAGCAGCGTAATTTCGGCACGGTTCAGGTAAGGGTCCGGCTCTGCGATGCGCATGCGACGGAACGCCAGCTTTTGAGCACCGTCTACGGCTATACGATCGCCGGCCGTTTCGATGGCGCTGCATTGAACCCCTTCGGCGCGCCCCGCGGAGCCGATGCCGTCCTTGGCAAGCCCGGCGAAATGGTCTATCCGGACGCAGCACCATACCGCACGGCGCCGATCACCATCGGCTATCAGCCCCGGCCGGCGCCAACAGTCATAGCCCGCCCCGTCGTGACGCGGCGGCCTCACGTCGTGCAGCCGCAACCCGCGCCGGCTCTGCCGCCGATGATCGGGCCCCGCGTGCCGCTTCCCGATGGGCAAGGCGACCCAACACAAACAGCTCCCTCCAATGGCTCATCTTCCCTGACCGGACAGCAATTACCTGCAATCGCGGGACGTAATATTCTCGTGCCTTTACCGGACTGTAACGGACAAGCTGGCATATCTGAGACATGCCGCCGCTAGGCGGAGTAATCTCGGGGCGCCAGGATGGCGCTTGGCAATGCCTTTGAAGGAACACCGATGCAGACAGCACGCAGCATCTTGATATGGGCCGTGATAGCGCTCTGCGGGGTCGTGCTGATCACGCTGCCCGTCAACCTTCAAACCCAGTTGATCGCCAGTACCGTCGTCGTCACCATGATGGCGATCATCAAGATCCTCAAGCGCCAGGGCACCTGGCGGCTTGTCGCTCTTGCCTTCGGCACAGCCATCGTGCTGCGCTATGTGTACTGGCGCACCACCAGCACGCTGCCGCCAGTCAACCAGCTCGAAAACTTCATCCCGGGCCTGCTGCTCTATCTCGCCGAAATGTACAACGTCGCGATGCTGATGCTCAGCCTGTTCATCGTCGCTACGCCCCTGCCTCCACGCACGGCACGCCCATCCAAGACGCAGAACCTGCCCTCAGTGGACGTTTTCGTGCCGTCTTACAATGAAGACACCAATCTTCTGGCCAATACGCTCGCCTCCGCCAAGGCGATGGATTATCCGGCCGACAAGCTCAGGGTCTGGCTGCTCGACGATGGCGGTACGGAGCAGAAGCGAAACTCCACCAAGGTTCTGGAAGCTCAGGTGGCAATCGCCCGCCATGATGAGCTGAAACAGCTCTGTGCGGATCTCGATGTCGAATATCTGACCCGCGCACGCAACGAACACGCCAAGGCCGGCAACCTCAATAACGGGCTTGAACATTCCGACGGCGAACTGATCGCCGTCTTCGACGCCGACCACGCGCCGGCACGCGATTTCCTGCGCGAGACGGTCGGCTATTTCGAAGACGATCCGAAGCTGTTTCTGGTGCAGACGCCGCATTTCTTCATCAATCCGGATCCGCTCGAACGCAACCTGCGCACCTTCGACACCATGCCGAGCGAGAACGAAATGTTCTACGGCATCATTCAGCGCGGTCTCGACAAATGGAATGCGGCCTTCTTCTGCGGCTCTGCCGCGGTCCTCAGCCGCAAGGCGCTGGAATCGCAAAGCGGCTTCAGTGGCATCAGCATCACCGAGGACTGCGAAACGGCCCTTGCGCTTCACGGCGCAGGCTGGAACAGCATCTATGTCGACAAGCCGTTGATTGCCGGCCTGCAGCCGGCGACTTTCGCCAGCTTTATCGGCCAGCGCAGCCGCTGGGCGCAGGGCATGATGCAGATCCTGCGTTTCCGCTTCCCGCTATTGAAGCGCGGCCTGACTTTGCCGCAGCGCCTCTGCTACATGTCCTCGACACTCTTCTGGCTTTTCCCCTTCCCGCGCGTCATCTTCCTGTTCGCGCCGCTTTTCTATCTCTTCTTCGATCTCGAGATCTTCACTGCATCCGGTAGCGAATTCCTTGCCTATACGCTTGCCTATATGCTCGTGAACCTGATGATGCAGAACTATCTCTATGGCTCGTTCCGCTGGCCATGGATTTCCGAACTCTACGAATATGTCCAGACGGTGCATCTGCTGCCCGCCGTCATCTCGGTCATGCTCAATCCGCGCAAGCCGACTTTCAAGGTCACGGCAAAGGACGAGTCGATATCCGTCAGCCGTCTTTCCGAAATCAGTCGCCCGTTCTTCGTCATTTTTGCCGTGCAGATTATCGCGCTGGCGGTAACAATATACCGCATTTATGCGGAGCCTTATAAGGCAGACGTCACACTTGTCGTCGGCGGCTGGAATATTCTCAACCTCATTCTCTCCGGCTGCGCGCTGGGTGTCGTCTCCGAGCGCGGTGAGCGTGCCTCATCCCGGCGCGTTCGCGTCGATCGCCGCAGCGAGTTCGGTGCCGGCGACAGATGGAACTCCGCCTCGATCGAGGATGTCTCCGTTCATGGTGCCAGACTGAACGTCTTCAACAAGGATCTCGGCCCGGTAAAGGTCGGCTCCGAAGGCACAATACGCTTTCAGCCGTATAATGGTGCCGAGATGGTGACGCTGTCGGTCATCATCCGCAATATCGAGCAGATGGGAGACATTACTGCTATCGGATGCCAATATGTGCCGAGGGGTGCCGCCGACCATCGCCTGATCGCCGACCTGGTCTTTGCCAATTCGGATCAATGGACGAAGTTCCAGCAGGCGCGACGGCGCAACCCCGGCATCATCCGTGGAACGATCTGGTTCCTTGGCCTTTCGCTCTATCAGACCAGCCGCGGCCTGCTTTATCTGTTCAAGGGTGTTGGAGCCGAGCGCACGACGCAACGGCAGGACGCGAAGGCGAAAAGCTGATGAACCGCATCCTTCCCATTCTCATCTTTCTCGTCGGTGCTACGGCCGCCCAGGCGCAATCGACACCCTTTGACATGACTGGCGAACGTCCAAAGGGCGAACCAGCCGTCACGCCGCGGATCGTCGCTCCGCAGGCGGCAACACCACAGGCAGAACCGCCCAAGACAATTATTGCTCCGACAACAGTACCTCAGGTCGCCACTCCGCAGGTGAGCCCACCCCTGGTGTTGACGCCGCCCGCTACAACGCCGCAGACTGCCGCTCCGCAGGCTGTAGCGCCCGGCGCTGCGGCCCAGGTGCCATCACAGACGGTACCGAAGGTGCAGCAGGCAGTCTCGCCGACGCCGGCCTTCCGCCGCTATGTCGTTCCCTACGCGAAACTGCGTCTCGAGGGCGAAAATGATCGCAAATCCTGGTCGATCTATCTTACTCCCGAACAGGCGGCAGCCCCTGCGAAGCTCAACTTTTCCTATCAGAACGCAGTCGTAGTCGCCCCTGAAGCCTCCCAACTGACCGTTCTTCTCAACGACCGTGTGGTGCACCAGCAGCAGATCGGCTCCTCGGACAATCCATCCGACGTCAATTTCGACATACCACGCGGCCTGTTGCAGCCCGGCGCAAATCTGCTGACCTTCGAAGCGACGCAGCGACATCGCACCGATTGCACCATCCCCTCGACCTATGAACTCTGGTCCGATATCGACCCGGCAAAGACCTATCTGACCTTCGCCGGACGCGAAGCCGAAAAACTTTCGACCACAGACGCGATACGCGCTATCGGCGTCGACGAAGTGGGCAAGACCCAGTTCAATGTGGTGGTGCCGGCGCTGGCGCAACCCAATACCACCAAACCCATATTGCGGCTCGCACAGGGCCTGTCGCTGCTGGCAGGAATGCCAAACGAAATCTTCTCGTTCGGCACGGATGCATTGCCGCCATCGGGTCCGGGCAAGATGACCGTTATCGTCGGCACGCCCGCTGAATTGCAGCCGCTGTTTGCAGTGCCCGCCGCGGCCCAGAACGGAGCGCTGGCAACATTTGCGACCGATCCGCGCAGCGGACAGCAGCTTCTGCTCATCAGCGGTCCATCCTGGCAGGCAATCTCCTCCGCCATCGACATGGTGGTTGCGCCGACAGACCGCGACCCGAGCACCCGTCGCGACCTGCTGGTAACCCAGCGATGGACTGCACCGGACGCGCCCATCATCTATTCGGGGACCAGCCTCTCCTTCGAACAATTGGGCGTCAGAACGACGGAATTCTCCGGGCGGCGCTTCCATACGAGCTTCAACGTGGCAATCCCATCCGATTTCTATGCGAATGCCTATGGCGAAGCGACTATTCTGCTCGACGCCGCCTATGCGAAGGATGTCCGGCCGGGCAGCCATATCGACATCTATGTCAATGGCAGCATCGCCACGACGAAACCGATCACGGCGACCGGCGGCGGCATTTTCCGGCAATTGCCCATCCGCATTACGATGCGTCATTTCAAGCCGGGCCTGAATACGGTGACGCTCGAAACCCTGGTGATGGCGGACGAGGATTCGACCTGTGCGCCCGCAGCCACATCCAGCACGACGCCACGCTTTGCGCTGTTCGACACCAGTCAGTTCCGCATGCCGGATTTCGCAAGGGTCGAACAACGTCCGAACCTCGCTGCCCTGGCCGGCACTGGCTATCCCTATAACCGCGACGGCGAATCCACCGCCCTATTCCTCGACCGGGTCGACGCTGAAATGCTCTCGACAACAGCGACCATCCTCGGTCAGATGGCGCTCGTTGCCGGTCATCCCATTGCGGTGGAGCCGACGGCATCCCCGGGCGCGGTCGGTAGCCGCAACGCGATCTTCATAGGCTCCATCTCGCAATTGCCATCAACAGTGCTTTCGCAGCTGAACATTGCCGCAACCAGCCAGGTGGCCTGGCGCCCGGCCGCTCCCGGACAAGGGGCCGCCCAGGATTCCTCCGTCACGATTGCCGATTGGCGATCGCGCATCAGCGGTGGCGTGTTGCAGGGGCAGTTCGATCGTTTCCAGCAATGGATGCATCGCAATTTCGATATATCGCTGAGTTCGCTACGTTTCATTCCGGGTTCCGAGCAGGTGTTCACGCCGTCGAATGCAAACACGTTTCTGATCGCGCAGGAGGCAAATCCGACCAACGATGCCACCTGGACCATGATTACGGCGCCCAGCGCCGGTGATCTGCGGGCAGGCGCGGAAGCGATGACCGCCCAGTTCAACTGGTCGCAGATCGACGGTCGTATCACCGCCTATTCGGGCAAGACGGGCAAGATCGACACCGCGCCGGTTAGCCGCTTCGACTTCGTGATGACGCAACCCTGGTCGCTGACCAATTATCGCCTGATCGCCGCCAATTGGCTTTCCAGCAACATTCTTTCCTATGCATTCCTGCTGGTCATCGGTTCGCTGCTGCTTGGCATCGCCACAGCAAGCATCCTCTCAAGGATCGGCAGGCACGAATGAAACGCTGGCGCTCCATCCTTGCAATCTGCGGCGTCGCC
Organism: Rhizobium sp. A22-96; assembly: GCF_053521805.1. Taxonomy (NCBI): domain Bacteria; kingdom Pseudomonadati; phylum Pseudomonadota; class Alphaproteobacteria; order Hyphomicrobiales; family Rhizobiaceae; genus Rhizobium; species Rhizobium sp. A22-96. The sequence continues at coordinate 61,721 of NZ_JBNWDQ010000001.1, read as the reverse complement.
ATCCTGGCGGTCGCCCAACCGGTCGCGGCTCAGCGCGCCGCCATCGATGGGCAAGCATGGACTGCCTATAAGGCAAAGTTTCTCGACCCGAATGGCCGTATCATCGACGACGGCAATGGCGGCGTCAGCCATAGCGAGGGGCAGGGCTACGGGCTGTTGCTCGCCTATCTTGCCAACAGCCCGGCGGATTTCGAGCAGATCTGGTACTTCACGCGCACCGAGCTTCTGTTGCGCGATGACGGTCTGGCCGCCTGGAAATGGGACCCGTCCGTTACGCCGCACGTGACGGATACCAACAATGCCTCGGATGGCGATTTGCTGATCGCCTATGCACTGGCGCTTGCGGGCTCCGCCTGGAACAAGAAGGACTATTTGCAGTCCGCAGCGACCATGGCAAAGGCGCTTCTCTCCCATGTGGTGATCAGCACCGGTGGCCGAACGTTGCTCATTCCCGGCGTCGACGGTTATCGAGCTCCGGGACGGAAAGACGGGCCGATCATCAATCCATCCTACTGGGTTTACGAGGCAATCCCCGTCATGGCGCTACTTGCGCCATCAGATCGATGGCAGAAGCTGACAGATGACGGCCTTGCCCTGTTGCGCTCGATGCAGTTTGGCCCACGTAAGCTGCCTGCCGATTGGGTCAGCCTGCGGGCGAAGCCTGTGCCTGCCGAGGGCTTCGAGGCAGAGTTCGGCTACAATGCCATCAGAATCCCGCTTTACCTGGCTCGCGCCGGCATAGACGACAAAAACCTGCTGACACGACTGCAGCAAGGCATGACTGTCGAAGGCGACGAGCCGGGCACGATCGACCTGACGACGGGCAAGCCGAAAGAGCTACTCGGCGACCCCGGTTATAGGATTGTTAACGATGTTGTGGCGTGTGTGGTGAGCGGAACAAAACTACCCGCTTCGGTTCGCCAATTCGCTCCGTCGCTCTATTATCCGTCTACCTTGCAACTGCTAAGTCTGGCTTTCGTCTCGGAGAAACACCCAGAGTGTTTATAAAATCCACCCTGATCATGGCTTTTATGGCCGTCGCCGTGGCGGGATTTACGCTCGCGACAAAGGATCACGATTCGCCGGAAGACAAGATCAAGCTGGCAAAGTCGCATCGTATCGATCCTTCCGTGACACTCGTCGCAGATGCGAAATCTCTCGGCGCGCCGGAGCAGCCTGTCGATCTGCAGGCGATCGCCGATCACATACAGGCGACCGCGCCATCCTCGGTTATCTCCGAGCCATCAAGTGCGCCGCAGATCGAGACAGCAAAACCTGACGCCGTAGCACAGGCGGCACCGCAGCCTGCTCAGCAGCAGCCGTCACAGCCACAACCCGCGCCGACCCAGGCAAAGCCCGACACCGCGCCCAAGGTCGATGAGAGCGCTTTGCGTTACTTTGCCAGCCGCGGCGACAAGGCGCGACTTCAGGCCGAAATTTCGCGACTTCAGACGCTTTATCCGAATTGGACGCCGCCCGCCGACCCATTGGCCATTCCACAGAACAGCGACAAGCAGCTGGAAGCCATGTGGCAACTCTATTCGGAAGGCCGCTATGCGGAGGTGCGCAAAGCAATCGCCGACCGCCAGGCAGCAGAAACGACATGGCAGCCGCCTGCAGACTTGCTCGATCGCCTTGAGGTCGCTGAAGCGCGCACGCGGCTCGTCAATGCCTCCGATCTCAAGCAATATGCTACGGTCATCGATATCGGCTCCAAGAACCCGAGCCTGCTGACATGCAGCGACATCGATGTCCTCTGGCGCGTCGCCGAGGCTTTCATCAGCACGGACCGGGCAAAGCGTGGCCAGGATGCCTATAGCTACATTTTGAAGACCTGCACCAATCCGCAGGAGCGGCTTGCGACTATCCAGAAGGCGTCCGCGCTGCTGCCCTATCAGCCGATGCAGGACTTGCTTGCGCTTGAGAAGCCGGACGGCAATGGCGGACGGGAATTCGACAGCATAAGAACCGATCTGGCCCGCCGCTTCGTCGCCCAGGGCAATGACGATCCGAAACTGACGGTATCGCCGGACTATCTCTCGCAGGTCGAACGCATCGCGCGCAGCCAGGGCCTGGCATCCGACGACGCCCTCCTCGGCTGGTACTATCTGCGCCGCAGCAACTACACAGACGCCGAACAATGGTTCAAGGCGGCCCATGAAAAGGAAGATTCCGCGACCATCTCTCAAGGCCTGGCCTTGGTTCTGATCGCCGATCACAAGCCGCAGGAAGCCGAAGACGCCATGTACAAGTGGCGCAACGAATCCAAGGATGCGATGGCGACCTATCTCGCGGCGACTGCAAACCTGATGGCCCTCCAGCCGCCCGCCAACCTGACCGAAGAGGTCCTTGGTCGCGTTGCAGCCGAGACGGTGAAGCAGAAATATGTTCCGACTGCGCAGCAGTTCGGTTGGTACGCCCGCACGCTGAACCAGCCCCAGGCCGCCGCACGCTGGTTCGAAACAGCGCTGCGCTGGAAGCCCGATGACGAGCCCTCGGCCTATGGTCTCGCGATCACCCGCGATCAGCTGAACGACCGGCAAGGCGTCGCCGAAGTCCAGCGGCTCTGGGCCGGCCGCTCGCAGCGCATCGCCGTTCTCGGCGAACCCGCACCGCAGACACCCGTCTACACGCCATTGCCGTCTCCGAACCAGGTTTCGCAGGCAGCTCCTCAAATCGCACCACAGACCGTGCCTCAAGTCACCCAGCAGGGCATACTGCCAAGCGCGCCACTGACAGCTCCTCAAGCGCTGCCGCAGGCTCCCCTCGCCCAGCCCTATGGAAACGCACAGGCAAATATTCAGCCAGTGACGCCAGTCCGTCGTGCGCCGCCCGTCGACTATGTCGAACCGGAAACACGCGTCAGAACCGCCGCGCGTACAGTTCGTCGCCAGGGAGGCTGCACCACCACGACAAATGCTGAGCTATTGACACCCGCCAGCGCCTTGTCTCGCGGCTGGTGCCTCATGAACCTCAACCGCCCGATGGAAGCCGTCGAAGCCTTTGGCGTCGCGCTCGACAACAGCGATGCGAAATCTCGCGAAGAGGCGGCCTACGGACAGAGCCTTGCCTATCTCCGAGCCGGCCTTGCCAACAATGCCGCTGTCGCCGCCACAAAGGCGCCGATGAACCATCAACGCGCCGCCGAATTACAAGTAGCTATCCTGTCGGATCGCGCCCTCTCCGCTTTCACGGGCAAGCGCTATCACGAGGCGCTTCTCTATCTCGACCAACGATCGCAGCTCCAGCAGGAGCGTGTCGACCTGATGGTGCTGCGCGGTTACTGCTATCTCAATCTGAAAATGTATGACGACGCCCAGCGCATCTTCACCGCGGTCGCCGCGACCGGCAACCGCGACGGCAGCCGTGGCTTGAGGGATCTCAGACTCGCTACCCATCCGGAACCTGGCGCCGGCTAGAGCATTTCCGCTTTTCTCCGAATCGCGAAAACGCTCTATCTTTTTGTTTCTTGAGGCATTCCGGGCGGAAAACCGCTACGCACTTTTCCTGGAAGTGCTCTAAACCCGTGGGCGTCCCGGCAGAAAGCACCAGACGAAACCCTCACGGCACCTGCACACCCGTTGCCGCGGTATAGACGCGATAAAGCGACTTCGTGGCGGTGATGAACAACTGATTGCGGCGGGGACCGCCGAAGGTGAGATTGGCGACCGTCTGCGGGATCTTGATCTTGCCGATCAAGGCGCCATCGGGGGCAAAGCAGTGCACCCCGTCACCGGCGCTCGTCCAGATGTTGCCGTCCATATCGGCACGGAAGCCATCCGGAATACCGGCGTCGATGTTGCAGAAGACCCGGCCATTGGCGAGCTTTCGCCCGTCGACGACGTCGAACACGCGGATATGCCGCGGAAGGCTGGCATCATGGCTCGCGGCGGAGTCGGCGACGTAGAGCTTCGTCTCATCGGGTGAGAAGGCCAAGCCGTTCGGCTGGCGGAAATCGTCGATGACAATCTGCAGGTCTCCAGTCGTGGGATCGAGCCTGTAGACGTTGCGCGTCGCCTGTTCCGGCTCGGCCCTGTAGCCTTCGTAATCCGACATGATGCCGTAGGTCGGATCGGTGAACCAGACTGATCCGTCTGAACGGACCACAACATCGTTGGGGGAGTTCAGCCGCCTGCCCTGGTAGCTGTCCGCAAGAACAGTGATTGAGCCGTCAATTTCGGTGCGCGTCACCCGGCGGGCGCCGTGTTCACACGAAACCAATCGCCCCTGGCGGTCACGCGTATTGCCATTGGCGAAATTCGAGGGCGCGCGAAAGACCGACACATTGCCGCCAGGTACCCAGCGCAACATGCGTTCGTTCGGGATATCGCTCCAGATCAGGCATCCGGTGTCTGCGAACCAGACCGGTCCTTCGGCCCAACGGCAATCGGAATAGAGTTCTTCCAGGCCGGCGCTCGGAACCACAAGGTTGCGGAAACGCATATCGTAGATTTCGAAAACGGACGGGGCGTCGTTTGGCATTGCTATTGTCCTGTAAAAACTGCTGGGGATCAGTGTCAGCGCCCGCCGACGGGACGGCCGCCAGCGACGAGAATGACGGCTATGATGATGAAGCCGGTGAGAATGAGCCTCGGGCCGGCGCCGAAACCGTATGTGTTCAGCATCGAGACGACGAGGAACATAAAGAGGGAAGCGCCCCATATGCCGGGCACGTTTGAATCTCCGCCGGCGACCGCCGTGCCGCCGATGATGACAACAGCGATCGACATGAGCAGGTATTCCGCACCCATATTGAGGGCCGCACCACCGGAAAAGCTGGCGAGAAGATAGCCGCAGATCGAGGCAAGGACGGCGCAGAGCACATAGGTTGCCAGCCGCGTTCCGTCGACGGGGATGCCGGCCATGCGCGCGGCAAACATGCTCTGCCCGATTGCCGAGATCCAGCGGCCGTAGATCGTCTTTTCGAGCAGCAGCCAGGCAAGCGCCGATAACAGCAAGGCGACAAGGGCGATGTTCGGAATGCCGAGCACGCCGGAGGTGGTGAAATCAGCCAGTTGCTCCGGCGGCTTGATGCGCAGCCCGCGATTGCTCCAGATGGCGGCCGATTGGATGATGAAACTCATCGACAGGGTAGCGATGATAGGCGGAATGCGCAGCAGCTTGATCAGGGCATAATTGCCGACGCCAATGCCGAGACCGATCAGGACCGAGACCAGAAGGCCGGGCACGATCATGCTGTCCTCGACATTCATGAGCTTCAGCGCAATCGTGCCGGCAAGCGTCATTGTGGCAGGCACCGAAAGATCGATATTGCCCGGACCAAGCGTGATGACGAACATCTGCCCGATGCCGACGATGACGGAGAAAGCGGCAAAGGTGAGCGCGGCCTGCGACAAGCCGACCGAGCTGGCACCGCCGGTGAAAAGCACGGTAACGATCCACACGAGGATGGCGGCGATGAAGGACCAGATCCAAGGCTTCCGGCCGAGCGCGCGAAGAGCGATCATGATTGTTTCTCCCGCTTTTCGACGCGATTGAGCAAGAGCCGCAGGGCAAGCACGATGATCAGGATCGCGCCCTGCGCGCCGATCTGCCAGTCCGGCGAGATCCGCAGGAACGACAGGAAGGAGCCCGCCAAGGTCAGCGTCAGCGCGCCGATAACCGCGCCAATCGGCGAGATGCGGCCGCCGGTGAACTCGCCACCGCCGAGGATGACGCCGGCAATCGACAGCAATGTATAGCGCAGCGCGATATTCGCATCCGCCGAGGTTGTGAGCCCGACGAGCGCAATCCCGGCCAGCACTGCGAAAAGGCCTGCCAATGCATAGGCTGCGGCCCGCAAGCCAACAACCGACCAACCCGCCCGCTGCAGCGATCGTTGATTACCGCCGACGCCGCGGATCAATACGCCGAAGGACGAGCGCATGACGATCAGATGGGAAATCAGCGCGATGACGACGCTCGCGACGATCGCCATGGGAGCGAGCGGCGGTTTGGAGGTCATCAGCCAGCGCGCCCAATCGGGTGCGGTGCCCCCGGGAGCGGGCAGCAGCAGAACCGCCAAACCGCCCCAGACGAAGCTCATACCAAGCGTCACGACGATGGAGGGCAGATCCCTGATGTAGATGACGACGCCGATCACGGCGTAGACGGCAATCGCCACCAAAAGGATGAGGATGCCAATGAGCGGGGAGGACTGCAGATAGGTCGCCGCTACACAGGCGGTGAAGCTGACAAAGGTTCCCATCGACAGATCGAGATCGTTGACCGACATGATCATCATCTGCGCGATGGTCGCCAGCGCAATCGGCACGGCGAGGTTGAAAAGCAGATTGAGGCCGATATAGCTCATGGCGCGCGGCTGCAGATAAAAGACCGCAATGAGCAGGACGGCCAGCGAAAGCGCCGGAATGAGCAGACGCAAGGTAGCGGCGGAGGGACGGTTCATGCGCCCTCTCCCGCAAAAGAAGCGGCCAGCACATTTTCCTCCGTGATTTGCTCACCGACCAGCTCCGCGACAATGGCGCCGTCTCGGAAGACGTAGGCGCGATCGCAAAGCCGGATCTCATCCATCTCGGTCGAATACCAGATGAAGGTGCGTCCAGCCGCGGCCTCATCGTTCAGGATTTTGTAGACTTCCTGCTTGGTGCCGATATCGACGCCGCGCATCGGATCGTCCATCAGCACGATCGGCGCTGTCGTAGCCAGCGCACGGGCAAACAGAACCTTCTGCTGGTTGCCGCCCGAGAGGGAGAGAATGCCGTTTTCCATCGCTGGCGTGCGGATTTCGATCCGCGCTTTCCAATCCGCCCCGAGACTACCCTCCCGCCGCTTGTCAACGAGGTATTTCTCCGAGAGATCACCGAGCGATGCGATGCTGAGATTCTTCAGAATGCTCCACAGCGGAAATGTGCCGTTCAGGCTTCTGTCGCCGGCGACGAAGGTAATGTTGTTCTGCTTGCTCGGCAGCCAGTTGTTCGAGAGCGAGCGATGCAGATCGAGCAGCATGTCCGTCTGGCCGTGACCCGCCAGACCGGCAAGGCCGATCACCTCGCCCTTGCGGGCCTTGAAGGCAAGCCCTTTGCTGCCTCGCGCAGGTAGCGCCAAGATGGACGCTGCCGCGACACTCTCCCCGCCACCGCGCTTGCGATCCTGTTCCTTGACGACGCTGCCCATCGCCTGGACGAGGCTGTGCACACTGAAATCCTGAGCGGCGCGATCCGCGACGACACGACCATCCTTCATGACGAGGATACGGCTTGCGGTCGACAGGATCTCGCCAAGAATATGCGAGATCAGCATCACGGCGCCGCCGGTTTGGACGAAGGTCCTGACATAAGTCATCAGTTGCGCGGCAAGCCCGGCATCGAGCGAGGACGTGGGTTCGTCCAGTATGACCAGCTTCGGCTTTTCGCCGACAGCGCAAAAGGTGATCGCGATCTCCACCATCTGCCGCTCGGCGATGGAAAGTTCGCCAACGGTGCGCATCACATCGATCTTGTGACCGGCGAAAATCTCGTCGAGCTTGGCGCGGATGACCGTGGCCGCCTGCCGACGCCAGCTCCAGCCGGCAAGGCCGCGATGAACGACCCGCATGTTCTCGACAACGGTGAGGTTCGGCGCCAGCGACAGTTCCTGGAATACGCAGCGAATACCATGCGCACGGGCAGAGTTGATGCCATGCACCTTGTCGTCGCCTTCATAGGCGATCGAGCCCTCATGCGGACTGAGGCCGCCATTGATGACATTGACGATCGTGGACTTGCCGGCGCCATTATGACCGACGAGCCCGATACATTCCCCGGCATGGACCGTCAGATCGGCACCATCGAGTGCCTTAACGGCGCCGAAATGCACCTTGACGCCACGGGCGGAAACCACTGCCGGCTGCACGGGGTCTTGCTTTATCGAAGAGTTGTCTTTGGCTGCAATCATGGATCGTCCGGTCGGGCGTTGAGTGTAGCCGGCACCACTTCTCATCGGTGGTGCCGGCCTCAAATCGCTAGTCGATATCGATCACTTCGCCGTTGCGATGACCTTCTTGGCATCATCAAGGGAGTATTCGACGTTGGCGACGCCGCCGGCCTGTGTGGTGGCAAGGTTGGTTTCGAGATTATCCTGATCGATGCGCAGGAACGGCACGACCAGATCCTTCTTCACGTCCTGGCCATCGAGGATCTGCTGGGCGACCCAGAAGGCGAGCGTCGAGACGCCGGGCGCGATCGAGACGGACATGGTCTCATAGCCGCTCGCGTCCTTCTCCTTCTTCCACCAGGCAAGTTCATCCTGACGGTTGCCCATGACGATAGTCGGCATCGTACGCTTTGCCGCCGCGAAGGCCTGCGCAGCGCCATAGCCGTCACCGCCTTGCGTCACGACCGCGGCGATATCGGGCAAGCTCGGCAGGATGCCTGCGACGGCGCGCTGGGCGACATCCTGCGCCCAATCGCCATGAACCGAGCCGACGATCTTGAACTGCGGATATTTCGCGGCCGCATCGTGAATGCCGGCCGAAATCTCGTCATCGACGGAAACGCCGGCAAGCCCGCGGATCTCGAGGATGTTGCCACCCTTCGGCATCTTCTTGGCGAGATATTCGACCTGGCTTGCGCCCATGCCCTTGAAATCGACGGCAATGCGCCATGCACAGGGTTCGGTGACGATGCCGTCGAAGGAAACGACGACGATCTTGGCGTCGCAAGCTTCCTTGATCGCGCCGTTCAGCGCGGTCGGAGACGCGGCATCGATGACGATCGCATCATAGCCCTGCAGGATCATGTTCTGGATCTGGGCTGCCTGCTCGGTCGCCTGGTTCTCGGCCGTCGTGAACGGATCGGCGGCGGCAACGACGCCTGCTTTCACAGCTTCGCCGGTCACCTTCTGCCAGCTGGTGAGCATGGCCTGGCGCCAGGAATTGCCGGCATAATTGTTCGACAGGGCAATTTTTTTGGATGACGTATCTGCAAAGGCAGCACCCGGCGCGGCAACGCATGCGATGACGGCGGATGCCAGAAGCATCTTGGTAATATTCATTTTTTCCTCCCAAAGAGCCTGTACTTCCCGTTCCAGGCCAAGATTTTCGAACGCGCTCCTCAACGATCGGTCGAAAATAATATTTGCACTGAAGGTTCCCCTGTCAGTAAAAGCAGGATGTCCGAGATTGTGACGCTTGTACAGGCGCTTAAAGGGCAAGGCCTTGCGGGATCCCGCAGAAAAAATGCGCAAGTCCGCAAGACGAACCGCATTGATCGGCGCTTAATAGAGTCGGAAATTTGCATGCTGCGTTGGCCGGAGGAGTATAGGTCGGCGCAATGCCTGGGAGGGCGTAACTTGCGCGATCTGGCGCCACAATCGGTTTTCGACCATTACCTTAACATTTCAAGGCTTCTCGCCGGGCGATTGGAATTTCACTCCGTCATCCAGGCGGTCGCGGCAGAGATCAGCCATGTCATTCCGCATGATCATCTCGACGTCTGCATCATCCTGGTGGATGAGAAATTCCATACAGCCTATGAAAGCGGACTGGAGACAGACTGGGGCAAGCGTTTCCCCGCGCCCGTCAACAACAGCCCCATTCGCTCGCTTCTCTGGGGTGAAACCGACTATCTGCTGACCGATGACGCCTGGAGCGATCCGCAATTTCATTTTCAGGGCGCGTTCTCGCACCCGATCTTCCATCAATCGCTGCACAGCCGCCTGCATGTTCCCCTAAAAGTGCAGGGCCATGTCATCGGTGCGCTTTCCTGCTCCAGCCACCAGATGGCTTTCTACGACATGCGGGACGTCGAAAGCGCGCGCGAGATCGCCGATCTGCTGGCACCGCATTTCTTCGCCATCCGCGCTGCCGACCAGGCAAAGCGGGCTGCCATCGTCGAGGCGGAGGCACGTGCTCGCGAGGAGGGTCTGCGGCTTGGGGCGCTGAAGCTGACGGAAGCGCTTGAGGCAGAGCGCCAGCGCATCGGCATGGATCTGCATGACCAGATTCTTGCCGATCTCACCCGTCTTTCGCGGCGATTGGAGCGGCTGGCACGCCAACCTGACGTCACCGGTGAAGCGCTTGAGCCGCTTTTCAGAGGTCTGCAGCACAGCATGCACGACCTTCGCCAGATCATCGAGGAGGCCAAGCCCTCGGTGCTGCAGCTCTTCGGCTTCGCCCAGGCGGTGGAAAATCATCTCGAGCGGTCGATCCAGGAAAGCGGAGCAACACTGGCATGGACCCTGAACGACGAGACCGCCGGCGCCATCGATTGTCTCGAACAGCCCGTTACCATTGCGCTCTTCCGCATAGCGCAGGAGGCCATCAACAATGCCATCCGCCATGCGCAGGCGGGTAACATCATGGTTCACCTGAAAGCCGCCGAGGGCGCCGTTACCATAGAGGTGGTCGACGACGGCCTGGGGCTGGGCAATGCCCGCAGGCCATCCGGCGGCGGCATCGAAAACATGAAGACCAGGGCGCGTCTGATCTCGGCGCGCTTCGGCGTCAAGGCCGCGAGTGCATCGGGAGGCACGCTCGTCAGTGTCAGCCTCCCCGCGAAGCCGCAAGCGGCCGGAGGAGCGGCAGCATGAAGGTCCTGATCATCGAGGACGATCCCCTGCATCGCTCCTATCTGAACGAGGCCGTCCGAGCCGCCCTTCCCGAATGCGACGGCGTGCTGGAAGCTGAAAACGGCAATGCCGGCGAACGGCTGGCGCGCGACTGTAAGTCGGCCCATGTCGTCATGGATCTGCAGATGAGCGAGCGCAACGGCATCGAGGCCGCCCGTACCATCTGGAAGGAGCGACCGGAGACGCGGATCCTGTTCTGGTCCAACTATTCCGACGAAGCCTATGTGCGTGGCGTGTCGCGCATCGTGCCGATGGGCGCCGTCTACGGCTACGTCCTGAAGTCGGCCTCCGATGACCGACTGAAACTCGCGCTTCGCAGCATCTTCATCGAGAGCCAATGCGTCATCGACCGCGAAGTCCGCGGCATGCAGCAAAAGAGCCTCGGCAACATTAACGGCTTCACCGAGGCCGAATATGAGATCCTTGTCGATATCGCGCTTGGCCTTACCGATCGGGCAATTGCGCAGAGACGCAATCTCTCGGTCCGCAGCGTGCAGAACCGGCTACAGCAGCTCTACGTCAAGCTCGGCGTCTATCAGCCACTCGGCGGCCAGAGCGATGATGGCCGGTTCAATCTGCGGGCGCGAGCAGTTGCGGTGGCGCTCCTGCGAAAGCTGCTCAACCACAGCGCACTCGAGCGGGCAGAGTCGGATCTTACCGCATGGCTCGCCCGCCAGCCGCACAACAACTGATGGATAGAACTTAGCCACAAGTGCCAATCGTGCTTGACGCCTTCCCTCGAATAATTGTCTATTGCTAGCAATAGACATTAATCCAACCTCACGGAATCGCTCATGTCAGCCGCCGTTTCACCTGTCATCCTCCTCAACTCCATTGACGACGTCGCCGTTGCCCGCGCCATGATCCGCGCCGGAAACCCGACAGGCATCGAGGGATTGACCGCCGTCGATCAGATCCCGCGCGGACACAAGGTAGCTGTACGCGATATCCCAGCCGGTCAGGAAATCCGCAAGTTTGGCCAGCCGATCGGCGTGGCGACGCAGTTCATTCCAGCCGGCGGCCACGTGCATCTGCAGAATCTCGCCGTCATCGAATCCGACCATCCCTACCAGTTCAGCGTCGACATCGAAGAACCGGGCATGCTGCCGCGCCAGGACTGTCGCACATTCATGGGGTTCGATCGCGGCGCCGGCGGCGTCGGTACTCGCAATTTCATCGGCATCATCACTACGGTCAACTGCTCAGCCACCGTGTCGAAATACATCGCCGAACACTTTAACCGCACGGGCGGCCTCGAAGGCTTCGACAATGTCGACGGCGTCGTCGCGCTCACCCATGGCGGCGGCTGCGCGATCAACACCAATTCCGAGGGCTATCGCTACCTGGCGCGGACCCTGCAGGGCTATGCCCGCCATCCAAACTTCGGCGGCATCCTGATGATCGGCCTTGGCTGCGAAACCAACCAGATCGCGCCCATTCTTGAACACTACAAGCTCGAAGAGGGGAACCGGCTGCGCACCATGACGATTCAGGATCTCGGCGGCACGCGCAAGACGATTGCCGCCGCATCCGAGATGATTCGTGACATGCTGCCGGAGGTAAACGCCGCCAAGCGAACCGTGCAGCCGCTTTCGGGTCTGAAGCTTGCGCTGGAATGCGGAGGCTCTGACGGTTATTCCGGGATCTCCGCCAATCCGGCGCTCGGTTACGCATCCGATCTTCTCGTGCGCAATGGCGGCACATCAGTTCTCGCCGAAACCCCGGAGATCTACGGCGCGGAACACCTGCTGACGCGGCGTGCGGCAACACCTGATGTCGCCGAAAAGCTGCTCTCGAGGATCGACTGGTGGCGCGACTATACGCGCCGCAACAATGCCGAACTCAACAACAACCCCTCCTACGGCAACAAGCTCGGCGGTCTCACCACCATTCTCGAAAAGTCGCTTGGCGCCGTCGCCAAGGGCGGCACCATGCCGTTGAAGGCCGTCTATGAATATTCGGAGATCGTCGACAAGCCCGGCTTCGTCTTCATGGATACGCCCGGTTACGATCCGGTTGCCGTTACCGGCCAGGTCGCGGGCGGCTGCAACGTCATCTGCTTCACGACGGGCCGAGGATCGGTGTCGGGCTTCAAGCCGGCGCCCTGCATCAAGATCGCCACCAATACCGAGATGTACAATCACATGCGCGAGGACATGGACATCAACTGCGGTGACATCGTCAGCGGCGAGGATACGATCGAGGCGGCCGGCGAGCGGATCTTCGAGGACATCATTGCTGTCGCCTCGGGCAAGAAGACGCTGAGCGAAACCTTCGACTATGGCGACAATGAATTCGTGCCGTGGCAGGTCGGCGCCATCACCTGATATCATGCCGATGTTCTAGGTGATAAAACTATAGTCATCCGGCTGATAATGCTCACGAATATAGGCAGCGCGCGCCTGGACATTCGGCTGCGAGCCACGGATGTGGTCGCGCATTGCCTTGCGCAGCCCCTCCTTGTCGCGCTTCATCATCATCTCGAATACGCCGATGTGCTCTGCGAGAAACGGCTCATATTCCGGCATCTTGATGCGGCTGCCGACGACATGCTTGCTGAGCGTCAGGATGCAATGGGTGCGCTTGAGGATGTTCAGGAACTCCTTGTTCGGGCAGGCCTGCAGGCTGCGAAGATGAAGGTCGAGCTCCAGCTCGTACATGGTCGAAGCCGAAACATCCGGATAGTCGGCAAGCGCTTTCGAGAGCCGCGCCAGCATCGCGCCGATATGATCGCGCGAGAGGCTGCCAAGGGCACTTGCGAGCGCTAGCGGTTCGATCTGCTCGCGCACCTCGTAGAGATCGCGAATACGCTGGCTATCGAGCGGGACGATCGACCAGCGGAAATTATCGTCCTTCTCGGTAATCCCCAGCGTTTCAAGCTTCAAGACCACGTCGCGCGCTACCGCCCGTCCGACTCCGAAATGCCGCGCGAGCTCGTTTTCATTGATCCGGCAACGCCCGAAGAAAGAACGATAAACAACGATGCGTTCAACGTTTTCGTAGAGCGCCTGCCAGGCAAACATTGGCCGGGCGTCCGTCTCGATCAGCTTGCCGAGATAGTCGGCGAGGTTCGCCCGCCTCGGTGGCGTTCCGGGTGAGCCGACGACAAAACCGCGGCCCTCGAAACGATTGATCAGCCCGTCATCCTCGAGCATCTGCAATGCCTGCCGCACGGGCGCCCGGCTGCTGCCGACGATGCCGGCAAGGGCGGCCTCCGTCAGCACGATGCCTTCCGGCACAGCCCCTTCCATGATCTCAGCCTTCAGCCGGCCGTGAAGCTCCTCATAAAGGCTCCGCTTGCGCGGACTGCCGCCGCTCTCCAAGTCCGCTACGCTCATGCCATGCCATGTCCCAATTGCCTGGATCTCTCGCCGCAGCGAAAGCATCGCATAATTGCGAGAAGCACAACAACCCGGAAAGTTGGTCAACGCCAACCTTCAAAGGCGCGCATCACAAGCGCGCGCAAAAAGGCAGCGGCGCGGCCGCAAATTGATGCTTTTCACCGTCATCATGCTTGCCGTATCCGTTACTCACGAATGCTGACGCGAGGACACGGCAATGGCAAAGCCCTTTTACTGGAACGAACTCAACACCTATGATTTCGCCGGTCTCTCGCCCGACACCACGATTGCCATCCTGCCGATTGCCTCGACGGAGCAGCACGGCCCACATCTGCCGATCGCAACGGATGTCGCGATCGCCGAAGGCATGCTGGCCGAATTGAAGGCTCAGCGCCCCGACGATCTGGATTTCCTCGTGTTGCCGACGCAGGAGATCGGCAAGGCCAATGAACATATCTACGGCCCCGGCACGCTGTCGCTCAGTGCTGAATTGCTGATCCCTGTCTGGACCGCGATCGGCGCGAAGGTCGCCGAGGCGGGCATCCGCAAGATGGTGATCGTCAATTCCCATGGCGGCAATCTCGATATCATGGGCATCGTCGCGCGCGAGCTGCGCGTGCGTTATCAGATGGCCGTCGTCGCCACCCAATGGACGCGCTTCGGCACGCCTGATGGCATGATCGATGAACATGAGCAGCGCTTCGGCATCCATGGCGGCGACGTCGAAACCTCACTGATGCTGCATTTCCGCCCCGAGCTGGTGCGGATGGACAAGGCTGAGAATTTTGCTTCCAAGGCGGAATGGATGAAGGCGCATTCCAAATATTTGCAGCCGCTGCCGCCGCATTCGCTCGCCTGGATCGCGCACGACCTCAACCCGAACGGCGTCGTCGGCAATGCCGCCAACGGCACGGCGGAAAAGGGTGCACTCATCTGCCGCCACGAGGTGGCCGGCTTCATCGAGATGCTGCGCGATCTGCGCGACTATCCGCTCGCCAACCTCTATTCGAAATAGGCATCCGCACGGCGGCGCTCCGAGGGCGGCATGATATGCCCCTTTGCCTGCAGTTCCTCGACCATCCCAGCGAGTTCGGCGAGCAGGTATTCGACGAACAGGCTGGTGGCGGCGTCGAGCGACGCTCGTGTGCGGGCGAAGAGCTTCATCGGCTGAGGCCGCGAATGCGGTTCAGCGATCGGCCGAAATACCAATTCGCCGCGCCGACACTCGGTAATGACATCGAGTGGATTGAGCAACGTCAGACCCGCCCCACACTTCACCAGCTGTTTCAGCATTTCCGATGCGCTGCTTTCCAGCACCGGCTCGACCTGCACGGAAAGGCGAGCAAGCGTCAGATTGATGACATCCCTGAGGCTGGTACCCGGCTGCGCCAGCAGCAACCGCTCTTCCACGACATCGGCAAGGTTGATCGGTCCCGGCCCTATCAGGGGATGACCGGGCGGTAGAACGACGCCGATCGGAATATCGAAATTGCCGAGTGAGCGGATGCCAGGCGTCGCCGGTATATTGAAGCCAAGGCCGATATCGACCTCGCCCGAAAGCACCGGCGCCATCGTCGTCGAACCGGAATCGTTGCGCAGCTGAATGAAGACGCGCGGATGTTCGGAAAGAAAGCGGGCGATGATCTCCGGCAGTGGTCCAGACGCCAACCCAACCGTCGCCACCATTCGAACCTTGCCGGCCTGTTGCATCTTGAGGCTGCGGATGCGCCCCTCCAGCCGCTCGTAGTTCTTCAACACCTCGCGGATGTGCTCGATACAGAGCTCCCCCGCCGCCGTCAGCCGCAGGCCGCGCGGCAGCCTCTCGAAGAGCGGGGCCCCCATCTCCTCCTCCAGCGCCAGAATCTGGCGGTTTATCGCCGATGACGCCACATTGAGCCGGGCCGCCGCCTTGCGGATCGAGCCGCAGCGGGCGATTTCATGGATGTAAAGAAGCCGTCTCGAGTGCAGCATGCGCATCCCCATTGCATAAATTTTACCCAGGTCGCACAATTTAGGCACAGACCCGGGAACAGATGCCTAAAAGGCATCAATGCGCACGAATTTTGATGCTTTTCAAAGCGCAAGGCAATCGCTCAAATGCAGAAAATGGGCGTCACTGGCGGCGTCCCATGGCAGATAAGGGGAACAGTCAGCCATGTCCAATGCATTGAAGATCAAAGCATTTCTCGCCGTCATCGGCCTCTCGGCTGCCATCGCTGCGGCAGAGCCGGCAAATGCCCTCGACAAGGTGACCTATGGCACCAACTGGCTCGCACAGGCCGAACATGGCGGCTTCTACCAGGCCGTTGCTGACGGTACCTACAAGAAATACGGCCTCGACGTAACCATCGTCCAGGGCGGCCCGAATGCCGCCAATTCGGCGCTGCTGATCTCGGGCAAGATCGACTTCTACATGGGTGGCCCCCAGCAGGAAATCGACGCGGTGAAGCAGGGCATCCCGATCATCGATGTCGCGGCGATCTTCCAGAAGGATCCGCAGGTGCTGATCGCCCACCCGGATGCCGGCGTGGAGAAGTTCGAGGATCTTGCCAAGCTGCCGAGCCTGTTTATGAGCAAGGACGGCTACATCACCTATTTCGAATGGATGAAGGCGAACTTTCCGGGTTTCAAGGACGAGCAGTTCAAGCCCTACAACTTCAGCCCCGCACCGTTCCTTGCTGACAAGCAATCGGCCCAGCAGGGTTATCTGACGTCTGAACCTTATGAAATCGAGAAGCAGGCGGGTTGGAAGCCGAAAGTCTTCCTCATCGCCGACGCCGGCTATTCGCCCTATTCGACGATGATCACGACGCAGACCGCATTGGTTCAGAAGAACCCGGATCTAGTGAAGCGCTTCGTCAACGCATCGATCGAGGGCTGGTACAATTATCTCTACGGCGACAACAAGGCGGCCAACGATCTGATCAAGAAGGACAATCCCGACATGACGGACGGCCAGATCGCCTATTCCATCGCCAAGATGAAGGAGTATGGCATCGTTGAATCTGGCGACGCCCTCGACAAGGGCATCGGCTGCATCACCGACGCTCACTACAAGAAGTTCTTCGACGAAATGGTGCAGATCAAGGTGTTCGACGCCGACATCGACTACAAGAAGGCCTTCGATCCGCAATTCGTCTGCAAGGGGTTTGGAATGGCGTTGAAGAAATAAGTCTTGGTACCTCCCCCTTGAGGGGGGGAGGTCGCCGCAAAGCGGCGGGTGGGGGTGACGACCCGGGAATTCGAAGGATCCCCCCCCCCCCGGGCGTTTGTCCGGCCCCCCCCCCCCAGGGGGGGGGGGGTGAACAGAGAGCCGGGCGCTGGCCCGGGGTGGCGCAACCACGATCACCAAAGCCGAAGTGCGCAAGCGGCCGCTTGTCGTCATGGAGCAGGTCTCCAAGGTCTTCTCGAACGGCACGCTGGCGCTTTCCGGCATGTCGATCAATGTGGAGAGCGGCGAGTTCATCAGCCTGCTCGGCCCTTCCGGCTGTGGCAAGTCGACGGCCTTGCGCATCATCGCCGGCCTCGGCGG
Organism: Rhizobium sp. A22-96; assembly: GCF_053521805.1. NCBI lineage: Bacteria > Pseudomonadati > Pseudomonadota > Alphaproteobacteria > Hyphomicrobiales > Rhizobiaceae > Rhizobium > Rhizobium sp. A22-96. Next base: position 44,279 of record NZ_JBNWDQ010000001.1, on the reverse strand, counting down.
CGCCTCCGGCGGCAGGATTGACTGGCCGAGCTCGCGCATCAATGCCAAGGGCCTGCCGGACGGCGATATCAGCTTCGTTTTCCAGGAGCCGACGCTGCTGCCCTGGAAAACCGTCTTCGGCAATGTGCATCTACCCTTGAAGCTGCGAGGCGTTTCCAAGGTTGCGGCCTACGAGCAGATCATGGAGACCCTCGAAACCGTTGGCCTTCAGGATTTCGCCGAGGCCTATCCGCGTGAATTGTCCGGTGGCATGAAAATGCGTGTCTCGATCGCCCGGGCTCTGGTCACAAAGCCGAAGCTGCTTTTGATGGACGAACCATTTGCCGCGCTCGACGAGATTACCCGCCAGAAGCTTAACGATGACGTTTTACGCCTCTGGCAGACGACGGGGATCACCGTGATCTTCGTCACCCATTCCGTCTATGAATCCGCCTATCTCTCCAACCGCATTGTCGTCATGAAGGCGCGACCGGGCCGCGTCCATACGGATTTCCCGCTTGTGACCAGCGGCGAGCGCGATCCGCTTTATCGCTCGTCGGAAGAATACCGGCAGGTTTGCGAGAAAGTCTCCCTCTCCCTGATCGAGGCCATCGGCTGGCCGGAGGCCCATTGATGAGCGAAAGTACCAGCCTGCCTGCCGATCTCTCAGCCGAGGTTGTCGACGCGCCTCCGATCGCGGTCGCAAAAAAGAGGAATGTCGAACGCGCACTCGGCGTCACCGTGCCGATCCTGACCGTCATCGTCCTGGTCGTCCTCTGGCAGCTCCTCGTCGTCGGCGCCGACATTCCGCAATATATCCTGCCGAGCCCGATTGCCGTCGCCAAGGCGCTCGTCTCGGACTGGGGCATCCTATGGCCGGCATTGTGGGTGACCACGCAGATCACCTTCATATCGCTGATCCTGGCCCTCATCGGCGGCGTCGGCTTTGCCATCTTCCTCGTGCAATCGCGCTGGATCGAGCTCGCATTTTATCCGCTTGCCGTCATCCTGCAGGTGACGCCAATCGTGGCGATCGCGCCGCTGATCCTGATCTATGCGCCGACGCGCGAGTCGGCGCTGCTGATTTGCGGCTTCCTCGTCGCCTTCTTTCCGATCCTGTCCAACATGGTGCAGGGATTGAAGAGCGTCGACCACAATCTCCTCAACCTCTTCGATCTCTATGGCGCATCCCGCTGGCAGGCGCTGCTGCATCTGAAGCTGCCGGCCGCCCAGCCCTATTTCATGACCGGGCTTAGAATCGGTGGCGGCCTGTCGCTGATCGCATCCGTCGTCGCGGAATTCGCCGCCGGCTCCGGCGGGCCCAATTCCGGCCTCGCCTTCCGCCTGCTCGAAGCGCAATACCGCCAGAACATGCCGCGCTTGTTTGCCGCCTTGCTGCTATTGTCGGCGCTCGGCGTCGCCATTTTCGCCTTCACCTCCTTCATCTCATGGCTGAGCCTGCATCGCTGGCATGAGAGCAGCCTCAAGCGGGAGAACTGATGTCCCACGCCTTCATGTCGCCGCCGAATGCTGCCCGCTTCGTGCTGAGCAATGCCACCGTTCCCGCCGTGACACTCTCCGAGTTTCGCGGAACTGCCAGCGAAGGGCTGGTCAAGGCCGATATCGTCGTCGCCGACGGCCTCATCAAGGATATCCTGCCGCCCGGCGCGGCACCCGCCGAGTTCGCCAGGGTCGATATGAGGGAGGGTATGGTCTGGCCGACCTTCGTCGACATGCACACCCATCTCGACAAGGGCCATATATGGGAGAGGCGCCCCAATCCGGACGGCAGCTTCATGGGTGCGCTCGATGCCGTGCGCACTGACCGCGAAGCCAACTGGTCGGCCGATGATGTGCGCAAGCGCATGGAATTCTCGCTGCGCTCGGCCTACGCCCACGGCACCGGCCTGATCCGCACCCATCTGGATTCGCTGGCGCCGCAGCACCGTATCTCCTTCGAGGTCTTCACCTCGGTCCGCGAGGCCTGGAAGGACAAGATCGCGCTGCAGGCCGTTGCCCTCTTCCCGCTCGACAGCATGGCAGACGATGCCTTCTTCGCGGATCTGTTAAACGTCGTGCGCGATGCCGGCGGCCTGATGGGCGGTGTCACGCAGATGAACCCGGATCTTGACGCGCAGCTCGACAAGCTGATCCGCGCTGCCGCCGACAACGGCCTCGACATCGATCTGCACGTCGATGAGACCGAGGACAGAGAGGTGCTAACACTGAAGGCGATCGCCGAGGCCGTGCTGCGCAATGGCTTTACCGGCAAGGTCACCGCCGGCCATTGCTGCTCGCTTGCTCGCCAAGACGAGAAGGGCGCCCGCGCTACCATCGATCTCGTCGCCAAGGCCGGGATTTCCATCGTCTCGCTGCCGATGTGCAACATGTACCTGCAGGACCGCCATCCCGGCCGCACGCCGCGATGGCGTGGCGTCACCCTGCTGCACGAGCTTGCCGCCGCCGGCGTGCCGACGGCCGTTTCCTCGGACAATACCCGCGATCCCTTCTATGCCTATGGCGATCTCGATCCGGTCGAAGTCTTCCGTGAGGCCGTGCGTATCCTGCATCTCGACCATCCGCTGGATACCGCCGCAAGGGTCATCACCATCTCGCCCGCCGAAATCCTCGGCCGCCCCGATATCGGCCGCATCGCCGTCGGCGGCCCGGCCGATCTGGTTCTTTTCAGCGCCCGGCGCTGGAGCGAATTCCTCTCCCGCCCACAGTCCGACCGCGTCGTCCTTCGCAAGGGCAAGGTGATCGACCGCAGCCTGCCGGACTATCGTGAACTCGACAGCGTCATTGGAGCGTAAAATGCCGGATTATCAGCGCATCAAGAAGGAACTCGAAGGCATCGCCATCGAAGACAATCCGGCGCTCGTGCGCCAGAAGAGCCGGGATTTCTATTGGTATTCGCCGATCCTCAAAGCCCAGCTCGACAATGTCACCGCCGATCTTGTCGTCACGCCGAAGACCGAGGAGGAGGTGATCCGCACCCTGAAGGTGGCCTATGCGCATGACGTGCCTGTCACGCCGCGCGGCGCCGGCACCGGCAATTACGGGCAGGCCATGCCGCTCTCCGGCGGCATCGTGCTCAACCTCGCCGCCATGAACAGGATCAAGGAAATCCATCCCGGCCGCATCGTCTGCGAACCCGGCATCGTCATCGCCGAGCTCGACCGCCAGACCAAGGCCCATTCCGGTCAGGAGCTGCGCTTCCACCCCTCGACCGCGCAAACGGCGACGATCGGCGGCTTCATCGCCGGCGGCTCCGGCGGTGTCGGTTCGATTACCTGGGGCGGCCTGCGCGATCTCGGCAATATTCTCCGGCTGCGCGTGGTGACGATGGAGGCCGAGCCCCGCGTCCTCGACCTCACAGGCTGGGACCTGACCAAGGTCAGCCATGCCTATGGCACGAACGGCATCATCACCGAGATCGAAATGCCCTTGGCGCCGGCCTATGACTGGGTCGACGTGCTGGTCGGCTACGATGATTTCATGGACGCCGTGCGCTTCTCCGACGCGCTTGCCAAATGCAACGGCATCCTCGTCAAGGAAATCGCGCCGATTGCGGCACCTATCCCGTATGAATATTTCACCCGCCACAAGCCCTATATTCGCGAAGGACAGTCGGTCGTGGCGCTGATGATCGCGCCGCACTCGATGGAACCCTTCGTAGCCTTCGCCGCGCAGCAGAGGGGCGAGATTACCTTCCGCTCCGACAAGGTGGAGAGCATGAAGGGCATCCCGCATGCCTATGAGCTTGCCTGGAACCACACGACGCTGCGCGCCATCAAGGTCGATCCCAGCATCACCTATTTGCAGGTACAATATCCGGGGCCGGATCATGTCGCCAAGGTGCAGAAGATGGTCGAGATCTTCGGCGACGAAGTACCCGGCCATCTCGAATTCATCAGGTTCGACGGCCAGATCCAGTGCGCCGGCCTGCCGCTGGTGCGCTACACCTCCGAGGCGCGGCTTGAAGAAATTATCAAAATCCACCAGGATCATGGCTGCCCGATCTTCAATCCGCACCGCTATACGCTGGAAGAAGGCGGCATGAAGCAGACGGATGCCGTCCAGCTCGCCTTTAAGAAGGAAACCGATCCGAAGGGCCTGCTCAATCCCGGCAAGATGATCGCCTGGGACAATCCGGACTTCGATTTCAAATCCGGCAAGAACTACCTCTTCCCGGGTCTGGCGGCGCTGATGGAGGCCTCATGAAGGTTCTCGTTCTTCATTCGCATCCGGTCGAGGAAAGTTTTGGCGGTGCGCTGCATCGCCAGACCATCGAGAGCCTCAAGGCCGCCGGCCATGAGGTCGACGACTGCAATCTCTATGCCGAGGGTTTCGACCCCGTGCTGTCCCGTCATGACCGCCTGATCTACCATGACTATCCCGAGAATACGGAGGCGCTAAAGTCCTATGTCGAGCGGCTGGAACGCACCGAGGCTCTGGTGATCGTCACGCCGGTCTGGAATTTCGGCTTTCCGGCCATTCTCAAAGGCTATTTCGACCGTGTCTGGCTTCCCGGCGTCTCCTTCGAACTCGTCGACGGCAAGGTGCGCTCCAAGCTGCAGCATATCCGCAAGCTCGGCGCAGTATTGACCTATGGTGCCGACCCTTTCCGCGCCTTCATCGCCGGCAATCCGCCGAAAAAAATCGTCAAGCGTGTGCTGCGGGCGCAGATCAAGCCCTTCGCTCCGGTCGTCTTCCTTGCTCACTACGACATGAACCGCTCGACCGACGAAACGAGAGGGCGCTTCCTCGAAAAGGTGAAGCAGGAAATGACGCGGTTCTGACAGTTGCGCCGATCGGCACGCATTGCCCCTGACAATGTCGATACCAAAGGCAAGGCCCGCTGAACGCATCCAGGCAAAGTTATAATATCGCTCAGCGCCCAACCCGATAGTAGGAGGGATCGGGGACCGGGACCGCGGCCATGAGGTCTTGCGTATAGTTGTCGCTGGGATTTTCGAACACCTGTCGGCGCGTGCCCATCTCAACGATCCGGCCGCCGCGCATGACAGCGACATGATGCGACATTTTCTCGATGACAGCCATATCGTGAGAAATGAACAGATAGGCGAGGCCCATCTGCTCCTGCAGCTCCAGCATCAGATCCAGAACGCGCGCCCGAACCGAGACATCGAGCGCCGCAACGCTTTCGTCGGCCACGATGAGTTTCGGTTCGAGCGCCAATGCCCGCGCGATGCAAATGCGTTGGCGCTGGCCGCCCGAGAATTCGTGGGGATAACGGCTTGCAGCGTCTGTCGTCAGCCCGACGCGCTTCAGCAGTGCGGCGACGCGGTCTTTTCGTTCGGAGGCATTGCCGACATTGTGGATGACGAGAGGCTCGGCTACCGCCGAACCGACGCTCATCCGCGGATCGAGCGAAGCGTAGGGATCCTGAAAGATCATCTGCGCGGCACGACGCGTTGGCTGCATTTTCGAAGGGGAGAGACCGCTGGTCTCGCGACCTTCGATTTTCACGCTGCCTGAAAAAGCAATAAGACTGAGAATCGCCTTGCCCGTTGTGGACTTGCCCGATCCGCTCTCCCCGACCAACCCGAGCGTTTGCCCCGCCTTGATCGCGAAAGAGACTTCGTTGACGGTCGGTGCGTTTTTTGCGCCCCTGCCGAACAATCCCGCTTTAGCACCATAGGTCACACTCAGCTTCTCCACCTCGAGGATGGAGGCAGCGGCTGGTGTCGCCTTCTTCGGCATATCCGAAACGCGCGGCGGCTCATCGGTGCCGGCATGCGCGCCGAGGCGCGGCACCGCAGCCAGCAATTCGCGTGTGTATGTCTGGCTTGGCGTACCGAAGATGGCAAGCGCATCGCCCTGCTCGACAATGCGGCCGTGCTGCATGATGGCGACGCGATCTGCCATTTCAGCCACCACGCCCATGTCATGGGTGATCAGCAGGATCGAGGTGTTGAATTCGTTGCGAAGCTCGCGCATCAGCGTCAGGATCTGCGCCTGCACGGTAACGTCCAGTGCAGTGGTCGGCTCATCGGCGATCAGCACCTTGGGACGGCAGGACAGAGCCATGGCGATCATGACGCGCTGGCGCATGCCGCCCGAAAGCTCATGCGGATATTGCTTCAGCCGCTTGGCGGCATCGTTGATCTGGACGGCGTCGAGCATCGATCTGGCAATCTGCACTGCGCCGCCTGCGGTGTCGGCCTGATGCTCGCGAATAGCTTCGACCAGTTGTTCGCCGATCGTCATCACCGGATTAAGCGAGGTCATCGGCTCCTGGAAAATCATCGCCACTTCGCCGCCGCGGATCTGGCGAAGTGCGCGATGCGGTATGCCAACGATATTGCGGCCTTCCAGCAGGATCTCGCCGGACGCGACCTTGAGCGAAGCCTTAGGCAGCAGGCCCATGATCGAAAGCGAGGTCACCGACTTTCCCGATCCGGACTCGCCCGCAAGGCAAAGCGTCTTGCCCGGCTCGAGGTCGAAGCTCACATCGTCGAGGATGCGCTTCAACCCTTCCGGCGTTCTGGCATCGACGCTCAGATTGCGGACGGAGAGAACCGCGGTGCGGTCGCTTTGAGTGGTCACGCGAAGACGATCCTTGGAAAGTAGAAGGAGACCACCCAGTTGGGCATGTCGACGATTTCGCTGATCCTCAGATCTCCGCAAACCGAGCAGAGCATGTAGGCATCGACGGGATTGAGGCCGTGCTCGGCGGTAAGAAGATCGATCATGCGCATGACCGCCTCTTGTGCGCCGGTCATCAGATCCGGGCCGATACCCGTTGTCACTTCGTAGCCGGCGCCATCGAGATGCCGCGTCACCGGCTCGGTGGTCGTAAAGCGCGGCGTCTTGAGGTTTGCGCCCTTCACCAGATCGAGGGTCAGTTCCACATTCATCTGGCTCTCGATTGCCGTGCCGCAGACTTCGCCATCGCCCTGGGCAGCATGCGTGTCGCCGACGGAAAAGAGCGCGCCTTCGGTTTCGATCGGCAGGTAGAGCGTGACGCCCGCCGTGAGATCGCGAATGTCCAGATTGCCACCGACACGACGGGGTGGCACGACGGAATGAAGACCGGGCTCGGCGGGTGCCACGCCAATCGTTCCGGCAAATGGCTTGAGCGGCACCCGACCGCCGGGCCCGAATGCGGACGGCGCCATCGTCACGCTATCGTATTTCCAGACGTGCAGAGCCGGTTCCTTGAACTGGTCGGCCAGAAGGCCGAAGCCGGGAATATTGGCCGTCCAGCCGTGGCCGGTCGGGTGGAATTTGCGGATCGTCACCTTGAGAGCGTCACCCGGCTGAGCGCCTTCCACATAGACCGGACCGGAGACCGGATTGATCTTGCCGAAATCCAGATTTGCAAGCGTTTCCAGCGTAGCGTCGGCACCCAGCTGCCCGCCCGATGAATCTAGGCATTCGAACAGGATGGTTTCGCCGGCCTTGGCCGTCAGCGCCGGCGGAAAGTCCTTGTTCCAGCCGAAATTATGCTGTGCGCGATGAATGGTGTGGGTGCAGGCGATGCACATGATGGTCTCCGGGTTCAAATCCGCTGGCGATCATCTCCCCCGCGCACTGCGAGGGAGATGGCTTGGTCTCTTTGACTTATTGCTTCACGAAGATCGCGTCGTAGTTGATGACGCGGGTCGGATCGACATAGATGCTGCCCGAACCACCCATGCGCGGCGACTTGGCAACCACGCGGCGCTCGTTGATCACAGGCACCCATGGAGCATCCGCCATGATGTCGGTGAAGATCTTGCCCCAGGCAGCCTGGCGTTCGACGACCTTGGCCGGGTCCGACATGGAGTCGGCGGCGACGGCGCGCTCGTCAAGAGCCTTGTTGCAATACCACGACCAGTTCCAACCGCCGGGAACGGCACCGGAGCAGCCGAGGATCGGACCATAGAAGTTGGACGGATCCGGGAAGTCGGCGATCCAGGCCATGCCGCCGGACCAGATCATCGGCGCTTCGCCTTCGGTGCCCCCGGCGGAGATGACATTGGCTTGCGCAAGCGCGCGTACTTCAGCCTTGATGCCGACAGCTGCCAGATCCTGCTGGATCGATTGGGCGATGCGCGGCTGCGGATCAGTATTGGTGGAATAGAGCACCGTCGAGAAACCATCGGCATAGCCGGCTTCGGCAAGCAGCGCCTTGGCCTTCTTCACGTCATAGGCAAAGCCCTGAAACGACTTGTCGTATCCCGGCATCAGCGGTGGCAGGACTTGATTTGCCGGCGTTGCACGGCCATTCAGGATGCGCGTGATTCGGTCCTTGTTGACAGCCATGTTGACCGCTTCGCGGACCTTCAGATTGTCGAACGGCTTCACCCGGGTGTTGAGCGTAATGTAGCCCGTGTGAAGCTGCTCGCCGTCGACGATCATGTTCGCGCCATCGGGAGAGTTCTTGATCTCCAGGAACTTCGCCGGCGGTATGCCGTCGCCGACGATATCGACCTCCCCCTTCTGCAGCCGCAGCAACGCCACCAGCGGCTCCTGGCCGACTTCAACGGTGAAACTGTCGACGTGCGGAACATCCTTGGCGAAATAATCCTTGTTGCGCTCGAAGACGAGCTTCTGGCCGATAGTCCAGTCCTTCAGGACGAAGGTGCCGGAGCCGACCGGCTTCTTGCCGAAATCGCCGTTCGCAGCCTCGACGGCCTCCTTCGGCACGACGGAGGCGAAGTTGATCGCCAGCACATGCAGGAAGGTTGCATCCGGGCGGCTCAGATGGAAGACGACGGTACTTGCATCAGGCGCTTCGATGCCGGGAAGATTGTCGGCCTTGCCGGCCGACATGTCGTCATAGCCCTTGATCGCGCCGAAGAAACCGGCGCCGGGACCCTGTGTCTTCGGATTGACTGCGCGCTCGATCGAATATTTGACGTCGGAGGCGACGACTTCACGGCCGTTCGAGAACTTCACGCCCTTGCGCAGCTTGAAAGTATAGGTCTGGCCGTCGGGCGAGACGGTGAAGCTTTCGGCGAGCGACGGGACCAGCTTTGCCGTACCGGGCTCATAGTCCATCAGCCGCGAGAACAGGCTCTTGATCATCGACCAGTTCACCCAGTCGTAGCCGATGGCCGGGTCGAGCGTCGTGATATCGTCCTTGTAGGTAACGATGATGTCGCCGCCCTGCTTGGGCTGATCGGATGCGTGAGCCGCCAATGGCATAAAGGCGAGGACGGCGGCTGTCGTCGTTCTGAGTAACCAGCTTTTGAACATAGGTTAGTTCCCCTTCTTGGTATGATTCAATGCGAGCGGATACGTGGATCGATAAGTGGCGCGATGAGGTCGGCAACGAGATTGCCGAGAATGATGGCCAGCGCCGAGGTGAGCGTGACGCCCATGATGATCGGGATGTCGACCTGCTGGATCGCTTGCCACGCAAGCTGCCCGATCCCCGGCCAGCCGAAGACGGCTTCCACCACCACAACGCCACCCATGAACTGGCCGATATCGATGCCGATCATGGCGATGACGGGCAGGATCGCGTTGGGCAACGCATGGCGCAGAATGATGCGGCGTCCGGACAGGCCCTTTGCGCGTGCCGTGCGGATGAAGTCCTGGTTCAGCACGTCGATCATCGCCGAGCGAACCATGCGGGCATACCAGCCGGCGCCGAGCAACCCGAGCGTGGCGGCCGGCAGCACGATATTGGAGAAGCTGCCGTAACCGCTCATCGGAAACCAGCCGAGCGTCGCGGCGAAAAGATAGAGCAGGAGCAATGCCACGACGAATTGCGGCGCAGATACCCCGACGAATGCGGAGGCCATCACCAGGCGGTCGGTTGGGCCGCCGCGATCGAGCGCTGCGATGATGCCGAGCGTCAGCCCGAGCAGCACCTCGACTAAGATGCCCGCGGCCATCAAGGTGATCGTGGCCGGCAGGCGCGCCAGGATCAGCGTCATAACTTGCGTCTTCTGGGCATAGGAACGCCCGAGATCGCCGTGCAGCAGGCCGTTCAGATAGTGCAGGAACTGCGTTAGGAGCGATTGGTCGAGGCCAAGTTCGCGGCGAATATTGTCCACCGTCTGCGGTGTGGCGCTGCGGCCGGCGATCATGCGCGCCGGATCCGCCGGCAGCGCATAGAGTAGGACGAAGGTGATGGCGGCGACGCCGAGAAGGATGAGCGCCGATTGAACGAGGCGCTTTGCGAGAACGTTCAGCATCAGCCTCTACCCCGCTGGGTCGGATCGAGAATATCGCGCAGTGCGTCGCCGACGAGATTGAAGGCAAGAGCCGTCAGCAGAATGACTGCGCCGGGGAAGAAGACGAGCCAGGGGGCTGCCTGGAAATAGCTCTGGCTTTCGAAGATGATGTTGCCCCAGGACGGTTGCGGCGGCTGGACCCCGACGCCCAGGAACGAGAGCGTCGCTTCCAGAAGAACGGTCGTGGCGATGCCGAGTGTCCCCCAGACGATGGCTGTGGGCACTAGGTGCGGCAAGATATGCAGGATGACGATACGGATGCGGCCGGCGCCAAGCGCCCGCTCGGCCATGATGAAGTCCCGCTCCACCAGTCCGCGGGTTTCTGTATAGACGATACGGGCCACCTGAACCCAGTTTACCAGCGCGATGACCATGACGACGATCCAGAGACTAGGCTTCAGGATAGCGGCGAGCACGATGGCCAGCAGCAATGCGGGAAAGGCCATCATCAGGTCTGTAAAGCGCATCAGCACGCTGCCGGCCCAGCCGCGCAGATAGCCGGCCATGACGCCGACGAAGAGGCCGATCGCGACCGCAACGCCATTGGCCACCAGACCGATGATTAATGATGTCCTCGCCCCAAACAGCAGCCGCGAAAAAAGATCACGCCCGAGCGTATCGGTGCCGAGCAGGAACTGGCCGCCCGGCGGTATCGGCGCACCCTCCAGCGTAAGGCCATCGAACATCTGATTATCGGGGTCGAAGGGCGCAAGCCATGGTGCGGCGAGCGCCATCGCGACGACGGCCACGACGATGATGAGACCGAACAGCCCCGCGGGCTGCCGGCAAAGTTCCTTGAGCACCCGCATCAGCCGACCTCGGACAGGGTTTCGGAGCCGACGAGAAAGAAGGCGGCGATCTGTTCGACCGGGAGACGCCGGCGCATGGCGCAGTTTCTCAATATGGCATAGGCGCATTCGTCGTCGATGTGACGCTCGGCCTTCAGCCGCTCGATTGCCGAATAGACGACAGGACGCAGCTTCAGGCGCTCCTCCAGATGGGCGATGCGGCCGGCTGCCTTGATGCGCTCTTCATGGATGGAGACGGCCAGCACAAGCGCGGGGAAGACGGCCGATGCCATCACCGGCTTCGGAATGATCGCGCCGGCACCCTGACGCATGGCCCAGGCGATGCGGCCCGGCGCTTCCGAACCGAGCACGGCAACCACGGGCCGCAGCGGCTTGTCGCCACTCCACGGGATGAGCTCATCCCAGCCCCGATCGACGTCAACGATGACGACATCGGGCAGATCGCTTGTCGCGATGGGCTTCCATTGGCGGTTCACCCGCATGCCGAGAACGATGAGCTGGCGGTTCAGCCTCTCGGTATTCGTATCTTCCTCGGCGAGGATCGTGACGTGCCATCCGGCGAAATTGGGCGTGCCGTTCATGACTGCACCACCCGAAGATGCCGGGCAGGCTTCTGCCTGCTGGTGATCAGATAGGGATCGGCGGGAATGGCCTGCTCCGAGGCGATGAGATCGAATCCCTGCTGCGCATTGATCCGCCCGAGATAGAAGGGTAACGCGGCGTGGTTTGTCGTCGGATCGACAACAAGGTCACCGAGAACTGACGGCCATGAGCGTGAGATGACTTCCTGCCTGACCATAACGGGATCGTCACTGCCGCAGGCTTCGATCGCGGCGATGCAAAGGGCGACGGCGGTATAGGAGCTGGCAAAGATGGTGGAAACCTTGCCGATTTCCGGGTGCCATGCGTTGAGGCGGGATTTGAAGGCAAGATTCTCGCTGGAGTTCAGACCGTCGAAATAGGAAAGCGCCGAAAGCTGTCCCACCGCCCCACCTGCGATATCGGCCAGCTCGCATTCCGTCAGATCGCAGCTCGCAACCGGGCAGTTTTCCGGCAGGAAGTGAGGGTCGCGCTTGCCGAGTTCACCGATGGCAGCGAGGAAGGCGTAGCTCGACGGGCCGATCAGATTGTTGAGGATGAAGCTCGGCCGCTTTTCGGCGATATCGGCAATGATACGCTCGACCGCGGTCTCTTCCAGCGGCAGATAGCGCTCGCCGAGAATGCTCCCCCCGGCATTGACGATCAGCTCGCGGGCGAGCCGGTTCATTTCCCAACCCCATACGTAATTCGCCCCGACGAGATAGGGTCTCGAGCCGTGACGAGGGATGAGATGCTCGAATAACGGAATGAGATGCTGGTTCGGACATGCGCCGATATAGATGACGTTTTCGTTGGCCTCGAACCCCTCATAGGGGCACATATACCAAAGCAGGCCATCATGCTTCTCGACCAGCGGAATGACTTCCTTGCGGGCGGCCGAGGTGATGGTGCCGACAATATGCCGGCAACCGCTATCACGCATCAGGCTGCGCGCGCCTTCGAGATAGGCGGCAAGGTCGGCATGCGGATCAAAGAAGACGAGCTCTGCCTTCCCGCCGCCATTCTGGTGATAGTCGTGAAGCGCGAATTCGGCGCCGAGCCGGGCCTCGCGGCCAAGCGAGCCATATGGCCCCGTGGTCGAGTAGAGAATGCCGATCTTCACGACGTCTTGCATCGAAACCCCAAAAATAAAAAATCCCACAACGCGGGTCCCGGAAACCGGGGCGTTGTGGGGCGCTATTGCCCTTCGACGAACGAAGTCATGTCAATAAGACGAGCGAATATGCTCATATCTTGAGCGTGATTAAAATACGGTCATTCCCGCTTTGTCAATGCGGCCGTTATCGTTTCTTGCTGCTGCTGATGCCAGCCGCAAGTTGTGGTGCACAACCCGTCCAAGGATGGGAAACGCCGCCGCCCTTTCGAATTGACTGCCGAGAGTTGCCTCTGCTGAAAGCCTCGAAGGTTTCACTGCACGCCGCCGGCAATCGCCTGCCCGACTTTTCTGGCCTGTACACGAATATCCGGTACGGCGGTAATCTCCCAGAATTGGCCTGCCGTCAGAGCGCCGACGGCGTAGATGGCGGGGCCGCTGCTTGTCGAGCGCGGGATGCGCGATTGGGCGTCGACAGTGATCCCAAGGTTCAACGGATCGGCCTCGATCAGTCCCTGATGCTGCATCTCGCGCAACAGCGGCGAATGCGAGATACCTGCCCGCTCCATGCCGGTGCAATTGACGACCCAATCCGCCTCGAGCGACGAGATATCGCTTCGTCCTCTCGGACGATAGCGCAGCGTCAGACCATTGGAGCCCTCGACATCAAGCAGATAGCCGGCGCGGATCGAGACCTGCCCGCTTCTTATCATCGAGTCGAACTTCCCGAAAACATCGGGCGCGACGCGATGGCGATGAATATTCCACCACGGCAATGCATGGCGCAGAAACCGCCGCCGCTCGACTTCAGGCAACCTCAGCCAAAGCGCCTGGGTCTTCGGGCGCAACCCATCCATGACGCTCCGCCAATCGCCGGAGGTCCGGCTTTGCTGACGTAGAGCGTGCAGAAGCTCGCTCATTCGTGTCGGCAATGCAGCAACGTCGATTTCCATTGCCAGCTTTGGCGCCCTGACGTGATCGAGCGGTGCGAGACCACGGCGCGACAGCACCGTGACTTTTCCGGTGAACCCGTGCGCCGACAGAGCCAGGACTTGGTCGATCATGGTGAGGCCGGAACCCAGAATGCAAACCCTGTCCGTCGCTTCCACACGCCTCAACCAAGAGAGCCGCCAGGGATTTTTGACGACATGCGCCAGCGCGCGCGGGGACAATGCCGAGAGATCGATTGGCAATTTGGCATTTCCGACGCCGAGACAGAGTACAATATTCCGGCCCGCGATCTCATTGCCATTATCCAGCAGAAAGCCGATCACCGTCCCGTAGCGCTCGACACAACCAGTTGCCTTCGCTTTGATGAAATCGACCCGGCAACGCGGCTTCTTGTGGCGCAGAAGCTCCGCCAGACTATCGCGAATATAGAGGCCATAGTCCTGACGCGATGCGAAATCGCCGGCTCCGAGCGGCCGCTTGCGCTCACGCAGCCATTCAACGAAATTGTCCGGCCTGTCCGGATAGAGGCTCATGCGGCCAGCCGGCACGTTCAGCCGATGCAGGTAGAGCTCGGTGCGATAGGCCGTTCCCCTTCCAAAGCCGGGATCGTCGCCGACAATGGCGATCGACGCGGAAGCAGGCAGGAGTTCGACAAGATTGCAGACAGTCGCGATCGCAGAGAAACCCGAGCCTACGATCACGGCATCATAGATCATTGAATGTCCTTCTCCGTCTTCGCGGACCACATGACCCTATAATTTAGGACGCCACGCTGTTCGGGCCAGCCCTCAAGCCAACGCGACCGCCCTACGCCGGGAAAACCTTGGCCCGTCGGAATTGGACAAAACCATCCTCGCCGGCTTCGACCGCCCTCTCCGGCTCGACGTCGAATTCCAGCTGTTCTCCGTTCCGGGTCGTCACCAAGACGCGGCGTCCATCGACCCGATCGAGAACCCGGCCAACATGGGCTGGAATCCCCGGTCCTTCTTCGGACCAGATGAGATCCGCGGGGCGAGCGTGGATCTCCGCCTTGCCGTTGGGCAGGCCGGAGGCTGCAATCGCTACGTCGCCAACATGGGCGGCACCGTCGCGCACCTCCGCGGCAATGACATTGGTATCGCCCAGAAAGCGCATGACGAAAGCCGATTTCGGATCTCGGCAGACCTCTCCAGGCGTACCCTGCTGAACGATCTGGCCGTCTTTCAGAACAACGACCCGGTCGGCGAGATCAAGCGCCTCTTCCTGATCATGCGTGACGAACAGCGTCGTGATCCCCAGCTCGGAATGGATTTCCCGCAGCCAGCGCCGAAGATCGCGGCGAACATTGGCGTCAAGCGCGCCAAACGGTTCGTCGAGCAGCAGAACCTTGGGGTCGACAGCCAGAGCGCGGGCAAGCGCTACACGCTGCCGCTGGCCGCCGGAAATTTGCGCCGGAAAGCGTTCGGCAAGTCCGTCGAGCCGCACCAGACGCAGGAGCTCGGCAACCCGCGCGTCCACAGCTGCCTTTTCGCGCTTCACCTTCGAGACCTTCAGTCCGAAAGCGATGTTCTGCGCGATCGTCATGTGCGGGAAGAGCGCGTAGTGCTGGAATACGAAACCGACGCCCCGGTCGCGGACCGGAATGTCGGTCGCATCCTGCTCACCGAAATAGATATGGCCTCCGTCAGCATATTCCAGGCCGGCGACCATGCGCAGGATCGTCGTCTTGCCGGAGCCGGACGGCCCGAGCAATGCGACGAGCTCGCCGCTCTCGATCGTCAGCGATACATCCCGCACCGCCCGAAAGGTCTCGAAGGTTTTGACAACATGCTCGAGGCGAATTTTCATGATGCTTTCTCTGCGGAATTGACGGCGGCGCGGGCCCGGCCAGCGCCCTGACGCTCCAGCGCTACCTTGGCAATGATGGTAAAGACGGCAATGATTGCGAGGATGGAGGCGGCGGCGAAGGCGCCTGCCGCCTGATAATCATGGTAGAGCAATTCGATGTGCAGCGGCAATGTGTTGGTCTCGCCGCGAATATTGCCCGACACGACCGAGACCGCACCGAACTCCCCCATGACGCGAGCATTGCAGAGCACGACGCCGTAAAGCAGCGCCCATTTTATGTTCGGCAGGGTGACGGCGAAAAAAGTGCGCCAGCCGGAAGCCCCGAGCGAAGTCGCAGCCTCTTCAAGGTCACGGCCCTGCGCCTGCATCAGCGGGATCAATTCACGCGCCACGAAGGGCGCCGTGACGAACATCGAGGCCAAGATAATGCCGGGAACCGCGAAGAGGATCTTTATGCCATACTCTTCCAGCGTTGGGCCCAATATGCCCTGCAGGCCATATACGAAGAGATAGGCGACACCCGCGACGATCGGCGACACCGAGAAGGGTATTTCGATCACCACAAGCAGAAGCCGCTTTCCCCAGAAATCGAATTTCGTAATCGCCCAGGCCGCAGCGATGCCGAAGACGGTGTTGACGGGAACGGCAATCAGCGCGGTCACCACCGTCAGTATGATGGCACTGACGGTATCGGAATGAACGATCGCCGCAACATAGACCTGCCATCCCTTGGAAAGGGCTTCGACGGCGATGACAATGAGCGGTGCCAGAATGAGGAGACCCGCAAGGATCAGCACCACGGCAATCAGGCTGCGCCGGAAAACAGGCTGGTCGCCGACGCGTGGCGGCTTTCGGCGAGTTTGAGCGACACTCATGGTCAGTTCCTCACCGTGTAGCGCAGCGCGCGCGCCTGCAGCCAGTTGGTAACCGCGAGCATCACGAAAGCAGCGAGAAGCAGCACGGACGCGATAGCGGCAGCGGCCACGTAGTCATATTCTTCCAGCCGGATGAAAATCAGCAGCGAGGTGATCTCCGTCGACATCGGCTGGTTGCCGGCGATGAAGATGATCGCGCCGAATTCGCCGAGGCAGCGGGCAAAGGAAAGCGATACGCCGGCAAGGAGCGCCGGCGTCAGCAACGGCAGGATCACCTTGCGGAAAATCTCCCAGTCGGAACCACCGAGCGATTGTGCCGCCTCCTCCAGTGCCGGATCGAGATCTTCCAAGACAGGCTGCACCGTCCGCACGATGAAGGGCAGCGACGTAAAGCACATGGCGATGGCGATACCGAGCGGGGTATAGGCGACCTTGATACCGATCTGGCTCAGCAGGGAGCCGAACCAGCCATTGGGCGCAAACAAGGCTGTCAGTGAAATGCCGGCAACGGCCGTTGGCAGCGCAAAAGGCAGATCGACCATAGCATCGAGGATGCGTCTGCCGGGAAATCGATAGCGGGTGAGCACCCAGGCAAGCGCCAAACCAAAGAAGAGATTGAAGACAGTTGCCCCAAAAGCCGAAGAAACCGTAACGCGATAGCTCGCAAGCGCGCGCGGGGAAGAAACGACACGCCAGTAGTCCTCGAAGCCCAGGCTCCCCGTTTTAAAGACAAGCGCGGCCAGAGGCAGAACGACGATGAGCCCCACATAGAAAAGGGTGACACCGAGCGACAGCGGCAATCCCGGAAGGATATTCCGTCTCAACCTGCTATTTCCTTTTATGGCAAAGCCCGGCAGGACCGAAGTCCGCCGGGCGATATCAAAAGCGAATTCCAATCAGGAGTTAGCGGCTGCCATAAAGCTTGTCGAGCGTGCCGCCCGAGGCAAAGTGTTCCTTCTGGACTTTTTCCCAGCCACCGAAGACATCATCCACCTTGACCAGGCGGATATCGGGGAATTGGCCCTTCACCTCGGCGGCGACCTTTTCGTTGTTGACCCGATTGCCGAATTCGGCGGCAATCCGCTGGCCCGCTTCGCTGTAGAGGAAGTCCAGATAGGACTTCGCAAGCTCCTCGGTACCATGTTTCTTGGCGACCTTATCGACAACGGCGACCGGAAACTCCGCGAGCAGGCTCACCGATGGTATGACGCTTTCGACCTTGTCCTTGCCGTATTGCCTGACGATGCCGCGGGTCTCGGCCTCAAACGTGATCAGCACATCGCCCGTCTCACGCTCGACGAAAGTCGTCGTGGCAGCGCGGCCACCCGTATCGAAGACGGGAACATTGTTGAAGATCTTGGTGATGTAGGCCTCGATCTTCCCCTGATCGCCGTTATAGGCCTCTTTCGCCCAGGCGTAGGCGGCAAGGTAGGTATAGCGGGAATTGCCTGATGTTTTCGGGTTGGGGAAAACGGCGTGAACATCGTCACGAGCAAGATCGCCCCAATCCTTGATGTTCTTCGGGTTGCCGGCGCGCACGAGGAATGACGGGAAGGAATAGAACGGAGACGCATTGTTCGGGAAGGCCTTGGTCCAGTCCTTCGACACAAATCCGTTCTTGGCGAGGAAATCGATATCCGTCGACTGATTGAAGGTCACGACGTCGGCTTCCAGCCCCTCCACGATCGAGCGGGCCTGCTTGGATGTCCCGGCATGCGATTGATCGATGGTGACGCCGGGATGCTGCTTGATGAAAGCCTCGTTCTCGGCGGCAAAGAGCTCGCGGGAAACATCGTAGGAGGCGTTCAGCAGTTTCGTCGGCTGCTGCGCCAATGTCGGGCCAGCAAGGAGGGCGGCAAATGCGGTGCCGAGGATAAGTAGGCGGATCATGCATGTCTCCGGTCATTTATGTCATGCGGGAAACTACCGATACGTGCATCGGATCGCGAGGAACACTGCACCCTACTTCCGCTCAACCTTAGAAATTTTGTCCGCTTTATGCTGTAATTCGCGCAGCTCTTGCCGAGCTTGTATCAGTCAAGCCGAGACGAAAAGGCAGAGCCTTTCTCGATTTTCATTTCGCTCGACGCCGATAGCATCGGATAGATCATCCCTTTCGACGCGAAAAATGAGGCTAGGCGATCTCGGGATAACCCATGCGCGCCGCTTCGCGCCCAAGGTCCAGCAGTGGCTGATAGTCAGCATCTTCCAGCACGCTGAACTTTCTGAGCCCTAGGGTATCGCGCACCTCGTCCATTCGGCGATCATCGGCGACGGCCGCCAATACCGCGCGCAAGATCGAAAGCTCCTCGTCGGTTGCCGTGGCGCGCGTGATGTAGGGCAGCCCCGGCCCCTTCGGCGTTTCCGCGATAATGCGGACACCCTCAACCAAACGAGGCTCGAAGCGCAGAATGTTCCCATAGGTTATGCAATCGATCGAGGCGACATCCGCAAGGCCGCTACTGACGAACCTCAAGCTTGCATTGTGGCTTCCTGTCTCGACAACAGAGGAAAAGAAACGTCCATTTTCCGCGTGAGGAGCAACAAGCGCACGAAAAAGGTTGGTTCCGGAATTGCTTTCGGGATGATTGATCGCCGCGCGAGCGCCCCTCAGATCCGCAAGCGTCTGAAACCTGGATTCTTTCGGCACGACGACAAAGCTGCATTTGAGAGGGCCGACACAGCCCGGATAATCATACTCCGGTGTCGCGACGAGACGAACACGGCCGCGAAGTCGCAGCACATAGGGGTAGCCGCAGGTCTGGGATAAAAGCAGGTTCGGCTGAAGCCAGGCATCATCGTGCCGCACCAGCTTATCAAGCCTGTCGGGTACGTGTCGCAGTCCCGCGGCGCGAAGCCCGTCCCGGATGTACGCCCATAGGAGATCGGTCGCCTCCTCAAGGGCCGGCGGACTGGCATACATGGCAAGACTGGCGAGAGACATGGATGGCAGCTTTCATAAAATAAGCGTCAGAACAAAGGAAAAACTGAACAGGGGTCATCTGTCTATGAGATGTGACTTTCCAGTTTCTCCGAAGCCTGCGGAGTGACTATGCGATCCATAAGCACTTCCCGGTGGAGCGCGGGATGGGCCACCTGCTCCTTCGGCTTAAGAGCATAGGCACGCAGAATAGCCAGATAGTTCGGAAAGACATAGCCGCCATTGATGCGCTGCCACTCCTCGCGCGTCGTCTCATAGAGTTCCGGCAGGCGATACCAGGGCACCCACGGCAACTTGTGATGAACGATGTGGAGGTTGTTGTATAGAAACAGCGGCGCAAGAAGAGAGCGCTCGACGATGATGGTGCGGCCATCCGGGTCTTCCGACCATTGATGTTCACAGTATGAGCGGATCGCGACGAGCGCCAGCCCGAGGTAGCCGACCGTCAGCGCATAGAACCAGATCGGCATAGCAAAGAGAAAATGTATGGCGAGCCCCACCGGCACGAGGCCGATAAAATGCATGATCCAAGCCATTCTTTTCTGCCTGTTGCCAGCCACAATCAAACGCCATTCGCTGATGGTAAAACCAATGACGTTGAGCGGCGGTCCGAGAAGCATTCGTCCTATCAGCGTGTTGTTGATGGTGAGAAGAAATTGAAAGGCTCTCGGCAGGTTCAGCCAATCGCCAAGGGTGCGATAATAGCTTTCGGGATCGTCATAGGGGTCCGTCAGGCGCTCGTCGGTATGGTGTTGAAGATGCGTGTCCCTGTAACTGCGATAGGGATAGAAAAGTCCGATCGGCAGAAAGACCAACAGCTCGTTCAAGCGTTCGTTGCGGAAAGGGTGACCGTGAAGGACCTCGTGCTGCAGGGAGGAATGAAAGGCAATACAGATACCCAACAGGATGAGCGATACATTCGGCAGAACCGGATACAGGAACACGCCGATCATCAGCCAGATGAGATGACAGCCGACCAGCAGGAATAGTGTTGGCCACTCCACGGCGGGAACGGATTTTCTCTCGCTCAGATGGTGAACGATATGGGAGTCGGCCATAGCATCTCTTCTTGAAGGTAGGATTGAAGAACTATGCGCGCTGCGCCAACGTGGGGACCGGTCGTCATAGTCAGGGGCTTGTTGCCGATTGACCGGGCTGCTGATGGTCGACCCGACCACGCACCTCGTTTCCACGCTTCAGAAGATTGAGGATCGGGCACAGCATCTCCACGGTCGCCTGCAGCCGGGCGATCTCCTCGCCGCTTGCGAGAGATACAACCGTGACCAGATAGTTGATGTCCTGGGGATAGACGGGCACATCCTCATGTCCCTCCGCCCCGGCACGAGCATCGATGGTCGCCGAGACTTCCGCGTGAAGTGATTCCAACGGCACACCCTGGTCGGAAGCATGGATCAGATAGGTATGGGTCAAACAGCTCGAAAGCGCGCCCAGCAACAGCTCCGGTGACGACGGGCCCAGATTGTAGCCGGCAAAATCGGGCGGGCTGTCGGAGATAACCTGGAAATCCCGAATTCTGATCCGGCGGACACCGCTGCGACCTTCGGCGCTGGCGCTCGCTTTCAAGACAACAGCGCCGAGTTCTCCCGATTTTACGCGCGCACTCCGATGAAGCAGAGCTGCGCGCTTCTGCCCGAGATATTCATTCAAGGTTGTCATTGCTGTTTCGCCCTTTGACCATCAATTCAACTCGCCACCGGCTCCGGCCGGATCCGCAACGAGTGTACAATTTATAGCCGTCGGATCGCCTAATAGTCGATAAAATTTATAGACTTTATGGCGACGTAAGGCAAAGAATATTGCCGATATGCGTCCATCCATGAAAATTTTGATCGCCGGGATCAGGGAAGAAAAAGAAAGGGCTCTCGGCACAGCCGGAGCCCTTCAAAGTTTGAAGGTCAAAAACCTCCAGAGGGAACAGCCAACGCAGCGCAACAGGGAGGAACGAAACGCTAGTCGCGTTGACTACACCCACAATGCATCCACCTGGCCTCGAACGCGACAGATAGAGTGACCGAATTTGCCCCGGTATCCGACATATATGTCTAATATTCCGCAAGAACTTGGAAAATACCGGCCTGACACAGGCTGCGCTCAAGCGATCTTTTGAGCTCGGGGAAGAGATGCGCCTGGGAGCACAGACACCAAACCGCGGATACGCCAACGCCCAATTCGCGCAGGCCTTTCAAAAGATAAAACTCGATAAGATATGGAATTCTTTTCTACGATTGCCAGGTTCGTTTGGTACCAACCGGAATGGTCATCCATAATAGCACATTATATAATCTACTAAATTGATAGACTAAAGACCCCCACCCTTTGTCGGACATGCCCGGCAGAGGGGCTGATAGGATCGGGTGACCCCAATGGCGAAACAGGTGATCGAATATGCCGGCATGCCTGTCGGCATCGTAGTTCCCGATAGGGACTTGTTGAAATTCATCGCCGTGAAATTTCATGTGCATGAGCTCGATGGCCAGCATTTTGCGTCCTCGTCGGACGTGCTGCGCGCGATCCATAAACTGATGTCCACTTCACGCGCAAGCGTTCATCACGCAGCTTGAGTGGAGAGAAATCATGGGCAGGCTACGCCATTTCTTTCGCCTCTCCGCCGAGCGCGACGACCTTGAAACGAGACTGCTTCTTCGCGAGTTCCGCTCGCTGTTTCTCGACGACCATTTCGAGGATGGCACAGAGAAAGAGCTCCAATCGAAATGTGCCGAGCTCTCCACCGCGATCTCGTCGCGCCGCTTCAGGCACCGCCATTGATCAGAGATACTGATCTCCACCTCACATTGAGATGCCCCCCCTCGCGGCCATCTAACAGATCTAATCCTGGAGACTCCATTCATGTCCGTTACGGCTCAGCCCCTCGTCCTCGATCACGCGGTCATCGGCGTACTCGACCAGCTCGACACCGCCGCGGAGCTCTATCGCAAACTCGGATTCGCGCTGACACCCCGAGGCTACCACACGCTCGGTTCCATCAATCATCTTGCCGTCTTCGCCGACAATTATGTCGAGCTGCTTGGCTTCCCACCGGAGGGCGACAAGAAGAGGACCGATCTCTGGTCCTATCCGGTCGGCCTGAACGGGCTAGCCTTTCGCACCACCGATGCTGCCACTCTGCAAGGTGAATTGGCGGCTGCCGGAAAACCGGTGACGGATTGGAGAGATTTCTCGCGCCCCGTTGACGTGGATGGCGAGCAAAAGCCGGCAAGCTTTCGTACCTTCCAGATCGGCGGAGACACGATTTCGAACGGCCGCTTCTTCTTCTGCCAGCACAATACGCCGGAGCTCGTCTGGCGTCCGGTTGATCAGAACCACCCAAATGGTGTTTTGAACATCAGCGACGTCTTCATCGTCAGCCGTGCGCCTCAAACGATCACCGAACTGCTCGACGGTTTTCCATCGGCCGCCGCCCCGCAAATCCACGAGGGCGGGATCTCGATCCAGGCGGGTGTTGTGACAATCCATCTCATATCCGAGGCAAGCGCCCTCACCCGCTTCGGTTCGGCCGTGCCACAGGGTTTTGAGGGCAATGAGCGCAAAGTGGCACTCGGCCTGAAAGTCCGCTCATTGAAGACCGCAGCGGATGCTCTGGCGTTCGGAGGTTTTTCACCCCAGCCATTTGACGGCGGTCTGCTCATTGATGCAGATGCCGCCAGTGGCGTCGCGCTCTGGTTCAAGGAATAGGCAGGGTTCAGCCAGGTTTGCAGGAATATAAGGCGGGACATCCACATCGCGCAAAATCTGAAGCTGCTGGATCGGGTGCGTAGGCTTTCGATTTGAAGATAAGAAGCGGAGTGACCCGAAGCCTTGTTCGTGTAGATTGGCTGTACGGCGCATTGTCGATGGCAATCCTGCCGTGTGATCCCGCGCTTTCTAGATCAACGGGGTCAAGGCGCCACGAAAGATCCGGAGGGGCATATGTGGAGAACCACGCTATCCATCGCTTTGGTGCTCGGCGTCGCTGCGCCGGCTATGGCGATCGACAAGTTTGACATC
The DNA here is from genome assembly GCF_053521805.1 of Rhizobium sp. A22-96. Lineage (NCBI taxonomy): Bacteria > Pseudomonadati > Pseudomonadota > Alphaproteobacteria > Hyphomicrobiales > Rhizobiaceae > Rhizobium > Rhizobium sp. A22-96. The sequence continues at coordinate 20,982 of NZ_JBNWDQ010000001.1, read as the reverse complement.
CGCACACAGAATTGCGCGAGCGTCCATGCGATCCTCGGGCGAGATCGTCAGGCAATCCTGCGTTTTCCATCCCGTGATGGACGCGTGACGCTCTATGATCGCTACGTCTCGACCCCTGCCCAATGCGGCCCTGGTCAATATGGCATTCGCGCCTCTGTCCCGGCAGCCGACGGCGCTTGCCCCGTCGTGAGTTGCCGCCCTCTCAACGATTTCGCGCCTTGACTGGGGCAGCGGCGTACTAGCAACCGAACAGCGTCCGACGCCGCGAGAGCCGCGGTGCCGGTATTGTTTCCTCATCGGGCATCGTGGAAGATGATCCCGACTGTGTGACGCATCCCGGAGCGGACGCGGCTCACACCGTGGCGCAGGTTGACGCGATAGTTGCCTTTCGTTCCCTGAACCGGACGGTTGTGAACCGCAAAGGCGACGGCGTCTCCCTGGTGTAGCGGCACGACCTCGACGCGGCTCTGCATGCGCGGCCGCTGCTCGGTCAGAGCGAATTCACCGCCCGTGAAATCGCGGCCCGGCTCGGAGAGCAGGATCGCCACCTGGATCGGGAAACACAGATCCCCATACAGATCCTGGTGCAGGCAATTGAAATCACCGGGAACATATTGCAGCAGCAGCGGTGTCGGCCGGGTCTGGCCGGCATCGTGGCATTGTTGCAGATACGAGGCATGGTCAGCGGGGAACCGCTGAACCATTCCCATACGTTCGTTCCAGTCGTTGGCGACGCCGGCGAGGCGCGGATAGAGCGCCGTGCGTAAGCCGCCGACAAGGTCGGGCAGCGGATAGTTGAAGTAGCGATACTCGCCCTTCCCGAAGCCATGCCGCGCCATGATGATATGGCTGCGGAAATGGCTCTTGTCACGATAGAGCGCGGCGATGTGGCTGCACTCCTCCGGCGTGAGAAGCTTCGGCAGTACCGCGCAGCCGTAGCTGTCGAGCTCGCCTGTCAGCGCCCTCCAGTCGTAGGCGGCAACGCGCGCCTCTGCAGACATATCCGCAGAGGCCGAAACGGTGGCGGTGACGAATGGCCGGCTCATGCCATGGCCTCCTTGCGGATCAACTCGCGCTTGCGCTCGATGCCCCAGCGATAGCCTGCGAGCTCTCCATCCATACGGACGACACGGTGGCACGGGATTGCCAACGCAATCGGATTGGCCGCGCAGGCGCTGGCGACGGCTCTCGGATTCGTCAGCGGACTGATCGACTTGCCCAACTCCGCGTAACTGACCGTCTTGCCGACAGTAATTGTCTTCAGCTTTTCCCAGACACGGCGCTGAAACGGCGTGCCGCGCAGATCGAGCGTCAGATGAAGGCCAGTAGAGGGCCTTGCGATATAGCGCAGGACTTTCATGACATCACCCTTCACCAGGGCCTCACTTGCGATGAGTGTCGATCGCGGGAAGCGATCGGCAAGATCCGCCGTCAGCTCCTCGGCATTGTCGCCGACAAGGATCGCGCAGACGCCCTTTGCGCTGCGCGCGACCAGCACCACGCCGAGTTCGCAGTCGGCGATGGCGTAGGAAAGAGTATCGGTGGCCGTTGAAGTGGAATGCAGGGTGTCAGTCTCAATCGCGAGGTTCATTGTCGTATCTCCTTGATTTGTCCTCATGATCGAAGCTACGTCTTCAGCCGCGTTTCCAAACTCCGATCCTTGCTTTCAAATCGAAACTTTGCTCGATCAGGCAAGTCTGAGAACGGTGGTTTCTGCGAGTAGATAGGTCTCACCTGAGGTAAAGCGGACTTCGATTTCCCCATTTTCGAGCATGGCCCATTCCGCATAACCATCGGCCACGAGCTGGCCGATATATGTCATGACAAGCGCCTTATCCGCGTTGTCCTGGGCAAGCGCGACGAGCGCGTCGGTAGCCTCTTTGGTTCCGGGTAGCTTGCCCCGGCTCGCCTTTGCGTCGAATCCGCCGCGCGAGAACATGGTAGCGGGTGTCCTTGTTTTCGTCGTTGCAGCTAACCAGTCGTGGATGACCTGAAATCAGCGTGGCTCGTGCCAGGACGCCGGCCGACGCCTGAGGCCGTCTATCGTCATCACGCGATATCGTTCGCCTGCGGGATCAGACGAGCCACGTCAGGCAGATCTAAGTTTCAATCTTTTCACGAGGCGGCCATCGATGGCAGCGAGTGCCATGCCGATCAGCATCATGCCAATGAACTGCTTGGTATCGAGCTGTTCGCTCAGCACCAGCGCGCCGAGCAGAATGGCACTGACCGGAATAAGGAAGGTGACCAGCATAAGGTTGGTCGTGCCGGCGGTGGCGAGGATGCGGAAATACAGCACATAGGCAAGCGCTGTGGAGAGTGCCGCTATTCCGAGTACCGCCGCCCACACCGACAAGCCCGGCATTGCCAGCGTCCAGGGATGGTCGACGAGGAGCGCGACCGGCAACACCATCAGCGTCGAGGCTGTGACCTGGCCGGTGGCGGTCACCATCGGCGCCACGCCCATACGGCGGAAACGGCGGCCGAATAGCGCTGCGAAAGCATAGGATATCGCGGCGCCCAGCACGGCCAACTGAGCCAGAATGGTTGCGCCCAAGCCGTCGAACACATTCGGGCCGATCATGATGGTCACGCCAATCAGGCCGATCACGACACCGGCGAGACGGTTGCCGGTCATTTTCTCCTCCGCCGTGAAGAAATGCGTAACGATCACCGTCCAGAGCGGCGTGGTGGCGTTGAGGATCGCGGCAAGACCGGAGACGATATGCGTCTGACCCCAAACGATCAGGCAGAACGGGATCGCATTGTTGAGCAAGCCCATGCCGAAAAAGGCGATCCAGCTGCGAGCATCGGTCGGAAGCCGCAGGCCCAGCAACGGGATCGTTGCATTGAGGATGACTGCAGCGCCGGCAACGCGCAACAACACCAATGTGAATGGCGGCAAGGCTCGCAAGGCGACATCGGTGAAAAAGAATGACCCGCCCCATAGCGCTGAAAGTGCAAGCAGCATCGCCCATTCATGCGAGGTCATCGGGCGATTGATGGCGGGGGTAGCAATCATGGTTGCGGCTCCTTGAGTTCCGCTGCACCGTGCGACGTGGGCACGCACCCCGCACTCCGATTCCTGCTTTCAAATCGACAATCACGCGGCGGATGCATGAAGCTCAGGATGCAATACGCGGATCAAGCAGTCTGCGCCGCCTCGCGATCGAGCAGCGCCCGCTTGCGGTCGACGCCCCATGCGTAGCCGGAAAGCGCTCCGTCGTTGCGCACCACACGATGGCAGGGAATGGCGACGGCGATATTGTTCGCCGCGCACGCACCGGCGACCGCCCTAGTCGCGGTCGGGGATCCGATACGACGCGCGATATCGGAATAGGATACGCGCTCGCCCACCGGGATCTCCTGCAGCGCCTGCCAGACACGGCGCTGGAATGCCGTGCCGCGAACGTCCAAAGGCAGATCAAGCCCGATGCCGGGATTCTCGACAAAGCCGACGATGCGAGCAATCAAGGCCTCGTACTCACGATCCATGCCGATCAGGCGAGCTTTCGGGAAACGATCCTGAAGGTTACGAACCAGCTCGTCCGGATCGTCGCCGAGCAGGATCGAGGCGACGCCCTTCGCGCTCGAGGCAACGAGGATCGCGCCGAGATAGGTCTGACCGACCGCGAACTTGATGTCTTCGTTTGCTCCGCCGGCACGATATTGCGTCGGGGTCATGCCGAGCATGCCGGTCGATTTCTCGTAGAAACGGCCGCTCGAATTGAACCCCGCATCGTAGATTGCCTCGGTGACGCTGGCGCCGGTTTCCAGACCCTCGCGGAGCTTTTTCGCGCGATCGGCGGCGGTGTAGGCTTTCGGCGTCAGGCCCGTCGAAGCCTTGAAAATACGATGGAAATAGCTCGCGCTGCAATCGACCGCCGCCGCGAGATCATCCAGCGACCGTTCTTCCTCGCTCTCCTCGATGATGCGGCATGCCTTTGCCACCAGGGCGGCATTCTCGCTATCGAGCGACAGACCTTCGGGATTGCACCGTTTGCAAGGCCGGAACCCGGTCGCGCGTGCGCTTTCGATCGTGTCGTGCAGCGAGACGTTTTTCGGATTTGCCGTGCGCGACGGGCATGAAGGGCGACAATAAATGCCTGTGGTCGAGACCGAATACCAGAGTTGGCCATCAGCGGATTTGTCCCGCGTGGCAACGCGTGCCCAGCGGGGATCATCCACGACGGAAAAGAATGAAGTGCGAAGTGCCGGCTGAAGCTGTGTCCTGGTCATCATTACCATCTTCTCTGGTTGTTCCGGCTCGATCTTGCGTCCGATCTGCGCTGATCACACTCCGATCCTTGCTCTCAAATCAGAATAATACCCACCCGATTCCTGCGGGAAGGCCGAGAAGGGTCAGAAAGCAAATGAGGCTCGCACCGGGGGGGCGTGCGAGCCTCAACTCTTCATTCGGAGAAAAGCCTATCCTTCCAGGCAGGCCATATCCCGTTTCGATCAGGCCTTGTTGATGAGCCCAAGCTGCATCATGGCCGTCAGCCCGTCGTCCAGGCCGTTCTCCTCGACGATCAAACCATTGACGACCTTCAGGACCGTCTTGCCGGTGAAGTGCATCTTGCGGCCGGTTGCGGCAGGCAGGCCACCGAGAAGAAAGTCGTCGAATGCCGGGCCCGTATGCGTGCCTCCACCTTCCCATTGGCCGACGACATAATCACCTTCGGCGATCAGATCGGCAGTGCCCCAGAAGTTGAGGTCTGAGAACGCGGCACGGAAGTCGGTCATGAACGCCTTGATGTCTGCGCGGCCGCGGCGCGGCTCGTGCAGCGAATACTGCAGGAGCATATCGGGCGCCGCGATCTCATCGATAACGGCAAGATTGACGTCCTTGCCCCAGAATTCGGTGAACCAGCGTACGACGACGGCCTTGTTGTCTTCTTCCTTGCTCATGGAAACAATCCTCTTCTCGCTTCGAGCTACAATCGAAACCGCTCGATGGCCTGGATGAGAGGTATTGGAGCGAGAGAACCGCCAAACTCCGGTTCTTACCTTCGAACTGGAAACCGCATCCCGAGATGCGACTGCTGCCGTTAAAGAAGTGGTCCTCAAGGAGCAGCGCCCTTTTGTTCCGGGAGCCAGAGGATGAATACCCTGCAGGTTTGCGGCCCCTGGTAAGGGGCCGCATTCTCTCCATATGGTCAACGCAAGGGCTTAAAGGCTGCCCGCAACTCCTCGGCGAACAGCTGGGGCTGTTCCCATGCCGCAAAGTGACCGCCCTTGTCGACCTGGTGGTAGTAGTAGAGCGTTGGGTAGGCCTTCTTGCTCCAGCTCTCCGGGGCGCGATAGATTTCCTGAGGGAAGACCGAGATGGCCACCGGGATCTTGATGTCCCTGGTCTTCTGAGCCTCGGCACTGAAGTTGTTGTTGTTGTTTTCCCAGTAGAAGCGTGACGACGATGCACCGGTGTTCGTGAGCCAATACAAGGTAATGTCATTCAGCATTTCGTCGCGGGAAAAAACACGCTCCGGAACGCCGCCGCTGTCACTCCATTGAGCGAACTTCTCATACATCCATGCCGCCAGACCAGAGGGTGAATCGGAAAGCGAATAACCGATCGTTTGCGGCCGCGTTACCATCATGGCGCCATAGGCGGCGTTTCGTCCGAAGAAGGTGCTGAGCGAGTGGAACGCCTCTGCCTCCGGCTTCGAAAGCCCTGCCGGGGCCGGATCACCGCTGTTGATGGGCTTCACAAGGTCGCCCGGAATGGTTGCGGGCATGTTGAGGTGGATGCCGAGCAAGCCCTTTGGCGCCTGGCGGGCCAGAGCATCCGATATGACCGAGCCGTGGTCGCCGCCCTGGGAGACGTAGTGGTCATATCCCAGCCGCTTCATCAACACATCCCATGCCCGCGCCGTTCGGTCGGGCCCCCAGCCCAGATCAACGGGCTTTCCGGAAAATCCATAGCCGGGGATCGACGGGATGACGACATCGAATGCGTCTTCCGCACGCCCGCCATAGGCAGTGGGATCGGTCAATGGGCCGATGGCCTTGATGAATTCGAATGTCGAACCCGGCCAGCCGTGGGTCAAGATGACCGGAAGCGCGTTGGGATGACGGGAACGAACATGGATGAACTGGATGTCCAAACCATCGATCGTGGTGACGAATTCCGGCAAGGCGTTGAGTTGCGCTTCAGCCTTGCGCCAGTCGTAATCCGTGCCCCAGTACCGCACGAGATCCTGGACCTGTGCCAGCTGGATGCCCTGCGAGGAATCGCCGACCGTTTCCTTGTCCGGCCAGCGCGTATCCGCGATACGCTTGCGCAGGTCGTCCAGTTGCGCCTGCGGAACATGGATCGGGAACGGCCTTATGCTTTCATCCGAACTTGCTTTTACAACAGCGGTCTGGGAGGTATCGGCCGCGTTGGCCGGCGTCAGATATCCGACAGGCACGAGCATAATAGAACCGACGGCGAATGAGACCACCCGCGCGGTGAGACGATTTCGGCTGGAAACCCCTTCGATCTTTGTCATGAGATACTCCTTGTTCTGTGCCGCACCTGCGGCACCCGTTGACGAAGGGACCTTGAAAGATCGACGTATCCCGCATGTTTCGGGAACGGCCCGAATTGTATCGGCTTGTAGGAGAGGCGCGGTCGCCCGACTGAAATTGATTGACCGGCTGAATGCTCCGGTCGCGGAAAGCGACGGTTTCCCTTGCGCGGGCGGAATGAATTTCCAGAGGCTTCGCGGACCTAAGCGATCAATTTTGGCGCCGAATTTACAGAACGTTAACCATAAATGTCGTTTCTACAGATGTGCAACATCACGTTGTAGGAAGCATTTTCAATGTTGGCTGCGGCTCGCGCCATCTTGCGCATCTCGACCTTTCTCGTGCCGATTTCGGCCTGCATGACGCCGGTAGCAGCCGGCGCTGCGTCGTTGTCGTGGACGGGTGCCGTCGATAGCGACTGGAGCAACGCCGGCAACTGGTCGGCGGTCTCGGTCCCGAGCTCCATTACCTCCGTCGTAATCGACGGCGGTAATCTTCCCGCCGAAGTCCTGGGTGGCAGCTCGGTTTCCGCGAGCGACCTGACGGTCGGTCTCGACGCCAATGGCGCCCTGACGGTTTTCGCCACCCTACATACATCGTCGGCCGCCTTGGGCTCCCACGCCGGCGCTACCGGTCTCCTTGACCTGACGGGTGCCGGTGCCAGCTGGCAAAATGACGGTACACTTGTCGTAGGCGATCAGGGAGCGGGAACATTTACGATCAGCGCCGGAGCGCAGTATCTGGGCGATGGAGCTGCCTATATCGGCAATGCAGCCGGCAGTGTCGGCAGCATCGCCGTGAACGGCCAATCGACCTTCACGCTCTCCGGCGGTCAGCCCCTGTTCATCGGCTATAACGGGCAAGGCTCTTTTGATGTGACATCGGGCGCAACCGCCAGCACCGGCGATGCGACACTCGGCTATGGCGCGGGCAGCACTGGCAACGTCTCGATTTCCGGCTCCGGAACCAGCTGGCTGATCAATGGCGATCTGATCGTTGGCGACAACGGTACTGGAACGATGGCCATATCCACTGGTGCAACCGTTTCAAACGACAATGGCACGATCGGCCTTGGGAGCAGCAACGGCACCAGCTCCCTGACGGTCTCGGGTCTCGGCTCGCAATGGACCACGAGTGGCATCTTGACCGTGGGATCGAGTGGCGATGGTGCTCTCTCGGTTTATTCCGGAGCAACGGTTTCAAGTGCTTCTGCCATCGTCGGTCGCTTCGCCAGCGGCTCCGTCACGGTTGGTGGCTCCGGTTCGCTTTGGGATACCGGCGCGCTGCTGGTCGGCGGCGATCACGCCGACGCCGATAGTTCCGGCGCGGATGGCAGGCTTGATATCAGCACCGGTGGGGAAGTCAAAAGCACGTCGGCTGTCATTGCTGACGGCAAGAATTCGATTGGGGCGGTGACAGTCGATGGTGCCGGCTCGCATTGGGATATCAATGCCGATCTCGGGATCGGCAATCAGGGTGACGGATCGCTGACCGTATCGGGAGAGGCAAGTGTTAGCGCTGCGACGGCAACGCTCGGCAAGGAGAGTCCATCGAGTGGCAGCGTGGTCGTTGTTGGAAGCAACAGCCATTTCGATATCAACGGCGACTTTGAAGACGGGGTAGCCGGCTCCGGGTCGTTGAAAGTTCTGGCCGGGGCCACGGCTTCCACTGGAAACGCCTCGCTCGGCACCGCTTCGGGCGGCAATGGCCAGGCACTTGTCAGCGGCGCTGGCAGCCATTGGGATATCAATGGCGAGCTGGAGATCGGCAGCGCAAATGAGGGAACGGGAGAGCTTGCGGTTTCATCGGCAGGCACGGTGAAAAGCCAGGGCGCCAGCATCGCGGCATCGTCAGGCTCAAGCGGTTCGGCGACTGTCACGGGTTCCGGTTCAAGCTGGAGCAATCAGGGCACGCTTGCCGTCGGTGATGCCGGAAACGGCAGCCTGGATGTCATTCTCGGCGGCAAGGTCAGCACGGCAAACGCTATCATCGGCAATGCTACGGGAAGCCGCGGCGCTGTGACCGTCACCGGCGAAGGATCGACCCTTTCCGTCGACAACGCGCTCACCGTCGGGCAGGCCGGTGACGCCGCCCTCACCTTGAGCGGCGGCGCAGCGCTTTCCGCCTCGAGCCTGACGATATCAGCCCAGACAGGATCGACAGCCTCGGTCAATATCGGATCGGCGCTCGGCCAGACCGCGACGGGGACTGCAACCCTCGACGTCGACGCCATTCATTTCGGCAGCGGCAATGGCTCTCTCGTCTTCAATTTCGCCGGTGCTCCCCAATCGTTGAATGCCGCAATCGATGGGACCGGATCCATCTATGTCGCATCCGGCAACGTTACGCTGACCGGCAATTCGAGCGCCTTCAGTGGTCTGACGACGATCACGGGCGGCAGCCTCATTGTCGATGGCACCTTGGGCGGCACGATTGCCTTGAGCGGCTATGGACAGCTCGGTGGAACAGGTACTGTCGGCTCGATGGTTGTCGGAGCCGGTTCGACGCTAGCACCTGGCAGCAACGGCGCCGGCACGCTGACCATCGATGGCGATCTTACCGCGCAAAGCGGCTCCACCATTCTCATCGAAGGGAATGGAACGACTTCCAGCCGGATCGACGTTACCGGGGCCGCCAACCTGACAGGCGGAACGCTTTCGCTGGTCGGCGCTGATCTGAAGGCCTTCACGAATTATACGATCATTTCGGCAGGAAATGGCATCTCCGGCAGCTTTGATGCCATTCAATCGAACTACGCCTTTGTCACCCCTGTTCTTGGCTATTCCGGCAACACGATCGACCTCACGCTGGAACGCAATGGCATTTCGTTTGCCACCGCCGGGGCAAATGCCAACCAGCGTTCAGCGGCACACGGTATTGAAAGCCTGGGGGCGTCGAACACGCTCTATAATGCCGTCGCCGTGTTGACTCTCAATGAAGCGTCCGCCGCGCTGAAGCAACTGGCCGGCGAGATTCACACGTCCCTTGCCAGCACGGCCTTCGACAATGGCCGCTTTGTCCGTGACGCCGCGATCGATCGCCTGCGCGGCCTGCAAGGTGGTGTCACCAACAGCACCGCGCAGACACGAATATCGGGAGATGCAGGCCTTGCCTATACAGATGTCGGCCAGCGCCAGAAGACGGGATCGGAACGAGCGATCGATGACATCCTTTCCGACCCAGCCAACGGCCTCGCGACATTCTGGAGCGCGCCTTACGGGGGTTGGACGTCTTCGGACAATGGCAGCAGCAATACCGGCGGTATATTGTTCGGTTTCGATACCATGCTTGATGGCTCGGACTGGCGCGTTGGCGCGCTTGCAGGTTATGGCCGCAGCCGGTTCAGTCAATCGGGCGTCTCGGCCCATGCCGATACCGACAATTACAATGTCGGGCTCTATGCCGGCAGGCAGTGGGGCGCCCTGGCGCTTCGGCTCGGCAGCACCTACACCTTGCAATCCGTTTCAACTCTGAGAGACATTAATTTCTCGGGTTATTCGGACGAACTCAGAGCCGACTATTATGCGCATACGGCGCAGGTGTTTGGCGAGTTGGCCTATCAGGTCTCCGCAGGCGAGACTCGCCTCGAGCCTTTCGCAAACCTCACCTTCACCGATGTGCGCACCAATGCGTTCTCTGAGCGCGGAGGAGCAGCTGCCTTGAGCGGAAGCGCCGATCAGTCTGCCATTACCTTCGCTACATTCGGTGCTCGTGCGGAGCGCGAGATCGCTCTGGCGGGCATGCCCGGCAAGCTCTACGGTTCCCTTGGCTGGCGGCACGCCTTCGGTGATCTCGATATCACGTCCCGCATGGCCTTTGCCGGCGGCGATATTTTCACCGAAAGCGGCACGGTGGTCGATCAGGACTCGCTGGTGCTCGATGCCGGTTTCGATATTGCCCTCAGCCAGCAGGTGTCACTCGCAATGAACTACAGTGGCAGCTTCGGTGCTGAAAACCGAGCCCATCTCTTCAGGCTGCTCCTGCAAGCGCGCTATTGATTGCAGTGGGAAGGCCGACGCCGTGTGTTCAGCGTCGGAACTTGCATCAATCAAAATATCCGGGCCACATTACATGGACGCCCGGTCAGGCACACCATTTCTGCACGGCGAGTGCGATGGCCTTGGTGCAATCGACAAGGTCGCGAACCGATACGCGCTCGTTTGGCTGATGCGCCTGAGCGGGATCGCCCGGTCCGAAATTGACGGTCGGTGTATTGCCAAGAGAGGTCGGGAGCCCGATATCGCTGTGCGCGCCGAACCCGGAAAGCACGGGCGATAGATCGGCGGTTTCAACCGCCTCCTGAAGCAGTTGCACGAACGGATTATCGGCGGGCACCTCGGCGCAATCGGCATCGAGGATCCATTCGACCCGCGCCGGATGCTGGCGAAGATATGGATCTGCTTGGCAGATGTTGCGGACATGCTCCTCGATCTCTCGCTTCACATGACCGCCGAGACCGAACTCGTCCTTTTCACTCGGCAGATATTGCGCATCGATGATGATCTCAGCCTTGCCTGCCATGGACGATGGATGCTCGCCAGCCTTGAGCTGGGTGACGATGATCTGGTTCGGCAGGTCCATGAGTGGATGGTTCTTCTTCGGGTCGAACATCCAGCGGCGGTTGAGAATGTCGATGCCGTCAAGCATCTGGCGGCAAAGCTGCACCGCATCCACCGGGCCGCTCGTGTACCAGGAATTCGGCGTCAGCTCGGCGTGACCGCCGATCCCGTCAATGATGATCTTGCCCCACAGAATGCCGTGGCAGAGCGGAGCGATGCGGTTGGCCGTCGGCTCGGTCATGATGCCGGCATCCGCTCGGAAGCCGCGATCGACCATGGCAAGAGAACCCATGCCGCCGATCTCTTCATCGACCACCGTCGTGAAGACCACGTCGCCCTTCAGCGGAATATTCATCTCCTTCAGGATCTCGACTGCCATCAGCATGCAGGCGACCCCGCCCTTCATGTCGACGGTGCCGCGTCCATGCAGGAAACCGTCCTTGAGCACCGGGCCGAAAGGATCGGTCGTCCAATGCTCGGGCGCGCCGGGCGGCACGACATCGATGTGACCGGTCAGCATGAGGGAACGCCCGCCGCCGGTGCCCTTCAGCACACCGCCGAGATTCGGCCTTCCCTCAAAGGTCCTGCCTTTGTTTGCACCCGGGCGCCCCTCGTATTTGGCATAGAGCGCCGGACCATCCGGATCCCACAGATCAGTGGTAAAGCCGATGCTTTCGAGACGCTTTTGAAGATAGAGCTGGCAATCGCGCTCGCCGGGGCCGGCTTCCTTCGGGTTCGATTTGACGATCGACGGGAAAGAGACGAGATCGCTCAGCGTTGCGACGATGCGCTCATGTGCGGCCTCGACCCGTTCGGCAATCAGTTTTTCAATGGATGGCATGGTTATCTCCAGCGTTTCGAAAGGCGGTCTATCAACAGGACGGCGATCAGCAGCGCGCCGACGATGCCGACCTGCCAGACCGTATTGACGTTCAGTTGCAACAGGCCGGTTTTGAGAGTGATCAGCAGAATGACGGCGGCGAGAACGCCGCCAACTCCGCCGACGCCGCCGGTAATGGCGACGCCTCCGAGCATCACGGCCGTCAGGGATTCAAGTTCGAGGTTCTGCCCGATATTCGGCCGGGCGCTGCCGAGCCAGGCGATCGAGACGAGCCCGGCAAGGCCGGCCAAGGCGCCGCTGAGCGCATACATGGTGAGCCGGGCGCGATCGACCGGAATACCCACAAGCCGCGCAGAACGTTCGTTGTAGCCCATGGCGAAAATCCAGCATCCCCATGCCGTTCGCATCAGCAGCAGGGAACCGACGGCAAATACCGGAACGACAATGGTAATGAAGGGAACCGGCAAACCGAAGACCACTCCCCTTCCCCATGTCAGCAGCCAGGCGGGAACGCCGGATTGCGCGGCTCCACCCGTCAATGCGACGGCGAGGCCCGAGTAGATGAAGAGCGTCCCGAGTGTGGCGATCAAGGGGAGTATGGAGAGGCGCGTCACCAGCAGACCGTTGAAGGCGCCGAGCGCCGCTCCGGCAACGATGCAAACAAGCGGGATGGCAAGCACCGGCATGCCGCTCTTGACCGCAAGCATGGTGATGACCGCCGATAGCGACGCGATCCCGCCGACCGAGAGATCGATGCCCGCACCGCCGGCGAGTACGACCAAGCCCTGCCCCAGTGCCACAAGCGCCAGAATGGTCGAGAACTGGAGGATGGTGGTGACGGTTGCCTCGCCAAACATGGATGGCTTGAAGAACGCAAGCAGGATGACCACCGCGATCCAAAGGGCCGCCAATAGAAGCAGGATGCGAGAGGAACCGTTCATTGCTGGATTGCTGGTCATCCGCGCATCCACTTCGTCTTCAGTGCAACGAGTTGCGAGGTCGGCATCTCCAGTGCGAGGACGCCGATGAGAAGGGCGCCCGTCACCACCGGCTGCCAGAGCGAGGGCACGCCGACCAGCAGCAGGCCGTTCTGCAGAATTCTGAGAAGAATGACGCCAAGGGCCGTGCCGATGAGGCTGCAACGGCCGCCCATGATGCTGGTGCCGCCGAGGACGACGGCGGCGATTGCATCCAGCGCCAGTGTCGATCCGATCGCCATTTCCACATTGCGGTAGTTGGCGACGTAAAAGCTTGCGGCAAGCCCGGTCAGTGCGCCGCTGACGACGAAGGTCGCAAGACGTACCTTCGTCACCGGAACGCCGGACAGACGCGCCTTCTCCTCGGAATTGCCAATCGATAGAAGGTGCGGGCCGAAGGGCGTGCGCCGCAATGCTAGCCAAAGCGCGAGATAGACGATGGCGATGGCAATGGCAGCAACGGGGATGCCCAAGACCGTCGCTCCCAGGAGCCCTGTCAGGTTGGTCGGCAGGCCCGACAGCCACTGGCCGCCGAGCAATGCAAAGACCGCCGTTCGATAGACGCCGAAGAGACCGAGCGTTCCGACGATTGCCGGAATGCGCCCGATGACGACGACGCTGCCTGTGAGCAGACCGAGTGCCGCGCCGATGGCCGGCCCCAACAATGCCGCGGGCAACGCGCCCCAACCCGCGAGCAAGGCATTCGCAACCCCGATTGCGGCAAGACCCATGACAATGCCGATGGAGACATCGATGCCGCCCATGGCAAGCAGCAGGGTCATGCCGAGACCGACGAGCATCAATTCGATGCTGTTACGGATGATGGTATCAATATTGCCCATTGTCGCAAAAAAGGGCGATGCGACGGTGAAGACGAGCGCGGCGAGAATGATTGCGCTGAATAGCGCCCATTCACGTCCGCCCATGGCTAAGAAGTGTGGACTAGACCGTCGCATTGCCTGATCATCCACGTTCAGAAGTTGAACTTGTCGACATTGTCGGCAGTGAAGATCGCTGGAGGTCCGAGCAGCAGGATGCCCTTGGCTGCGTCGTAAGTGACGGGAGCAGCAAAGCCCGGAACCGTATTCTCAGCCGCAAAGGCCTTGCCGTCGATCAGCTGCTTGCCAGCCCAAACAGTCAGATAGCCGAGTTGCGCCGGATCCCACAGAACCGTGAAGCCGAAGGCGCCGCTTTTCAGGTAGGCGCGTGCGGTATTCGGGCTGCAATAGCCGGTTCCGATAACGGTGCCGATCTTGCCCGCCGTCTCGATGGCCTGCGCCACGCCAGGGCATGTCGAGGAGGCAACCGCGATGATCGCCTTGAGATCGGGGTTGGCCGTCATGAGGTCACCGGCAATCTGGCCGGCGCGCTGTGCGGTGCCGCCGGCATATTGCGGCTCGAGCAGCTTGAGCTTGGGATATTTGGCAGCGGCACGCTGCTTCATGAAGCCGATCCAGGCGTTGAGGTTTGACGCCGTAGCCTCACCGGAAACGATCCCGATCTTGGCGTCGTCTCCGACCCGCTTGACCAGTTCATCGATGATGGCACCGCCGAGGCCTTCATCGGTCGCCTGTGCGACATAGACGGCACGGCCGCTATCGGGAGCATCGCTGTCGCTGGTGAACAACTTGACGCCCTTCGCCTTGGCCGCCTCGACGACGGGCGCGATGGAGGACGCGTCGAGCACGCTGACGGAAACCGCATTGACGCCCTGATCGATCAGGTTCTGTACGATCTGGAGTTGGTCGACGGGGTTCGTATCGACGGGACCGGAGTAGATGAAATCCACGCCGAGGTCGTTAGCGGCGCGCTTGCCGCCTTCTTCCATGGCGTTGAAATAGGGAATGCCGATCAGCTGGGGCACGAACGCAACTTTAGGCTTGTCCTGAGCGACAGCCGCCGATGCGAGAGCCAAGCCTAGTGATGATGCTATGAATGCCTTCTTGAATTGATTGAACATTTTATGATCCTCTGGAGATTGAACGCGCTTTTTTATTTATTGTTTTCAAGCGCCCGCACGTCGGGATGAGCGCCTGTTATGAGGGAGACGATTTCTTCGGGTGTCGTTTCGAGCCGCCGTCTTTCGGCGACCTTGCGGCCCCGGCGGAAGACGACCATGCGGTCGGCGACCTCGAAGACGTCGGCAATGTTGTGGCTGATCAGCACGACAGCGCAGCCGCGCTCGGCAAGCCGCCGCGTCAGTGACAGCACCTTGCGTGTCTCGGCAACGGCGAGTGCCGCTGTCGGCTCATCCATGATGACAAGCCTGGCATTGAGATTGAGGGCGCGGCAGATGGCGACCGCCTGGCGCTGACCACCGGACAGACTGCCGACCGGTGCCTCCGGATCGGAAATATGGGCCTCAAGCTCGTGCAGGAGGGCATCGACGCGCTCGCGCATTTCCGTCCGCCGCAGAAAAGGGATGCCGAGTACGGATCGCTTCAATTCGCGGCCGAGGAAGACATTTTCGGCAATCGACAGATTCTCCGATAGAGCAAGCTCCTGGAAAATCGTGGCAATACCGGAGCTTGCCGCATCCTTTGGAGATGAGAAGTTGACCGGCTGCCCCTCGACGAGAAGCTCGCCGTCGCTCTGGGCATGGGCGCCGGCCAGGATCTTAACGAAAGTGGATTTGCCGGCGCCGTTGTCGCCGAGCAGAGCCAGGACTTCGCCGCTGTTGATATCGAGATCGACGCCGGTCAGCGCCGCCAGTGCGCCGAAGCGCTTGCTGATGCCGTTTGCCCGCAGGAATGGCTGTGTCATTGTCGATCCCCTTGCTTGGTGGGCCTCATGCAGCATGGCTGACCCACCGCAGGATGTTCTTCCAGAGAGTGGCGTAGCCCGGCCAGGCGACGAATTCGTTCGGCAGCCAATGCGGCCCGATATCCGAGGTCCAGGCGACCGTGCGGCCCTTGCCGTATCCGCCGGTCACGAGCAACGGATGGCCACCCTCGGCTTCAGGCAGCGCGGCAAGAACTTCGACGCCAGGTTGCTGTTTGACGACGACCTCATTGGCGCCGAGAAGCAGCGGCCATTCGCCGTCTATACCGGCCAGAATTGGATGCTTCTGCTTGATGTCAGCCCGAAATCCCTCCGGAATCTCAAGCCGATCGTCATAGGGCAGGCAGGTCACGGGCAACGCTTCTTCGACCGGCGTTCGGCGCCAACGCGCCTTCCCGTCGATGCCCTGGAAACTGAAATACCCGCCGGCCATCACCAGGCCGCCGCCCGCTGCCGTCCAATCGCGAATAATCTTCAGTCGGTTTGCCACGGGCTTGCCGTGCAGCCAGACGGCCGGCGGCAGAAGCAGGGAATTCGCGCCGATATCCGAGAGGATGATGGCTTGATAGGCGGACAGTTCCTCCAGCGAAAACGGAAATTTCTCCACCGTGTCATGTGCAGTCATGTAGGTGATGTCGAATTCGCCGCCCTGGAGTGCCGCAACCAGCGGCTCTGCGCCGAGGTGGAAGGTGACGCTGCCAAATTGATCGAAGCCCTTGTAGTGAGTGGCCGAGCTCACCCAACTCTCTCCAACCAGCAGAACCTTAATCGTCATCATTATCTCCTTGCGTAATTTCGGTTGGACATGACGGTCACATCCGGACCGCGGTTTTTACTTCGATCGATGGCAGCAGGGCCTTGATCTCGTTAGCACTCGCCGGCCGTCCCTGCGCGCCTTCGGCCGTTGTTGTCAGGCTGGCGCCGATCGCGGCGTGGCGCGCGGCGTCGGCAAGCGACTTGCCGTGCAGCCAGAGGCTTAGGAATATCCCCGCAAAGGCGTCGCCGGCCCCCGTGGCATCGACCCGCGTCACCGGCAGTGCCGGAACCTCAATGGTCGTGCCGCCGCCTTTCTTGAAGACGACAGCCCCGAATTCGCCAAGCGTCAGCACAACGTCGCCACGCATCTTGATCCGTTTGAGAATATGTTCCGCTTCATCCAGCATGGATGCCAGCGGCGTGCGTATGCCGAAAACTTCGCGAAACGTCTCATCATTGATGAAGGTCAGATCGACTTGCCCGATAAGATCGGCAAAGGCTGCCGGCGTCCGCGAGCCGGCGGGAAGCCCGGCGGTGTGCAGGCTCACCTTCCAGCCAGCGGCATGAAACCGGGCGATCGAAGGGATCATCCGTTCGTAGTGAAAGCCTTCAATGTGAACGCAGGAGCGGACATTGGCCGGAGCGATCTCCATATTTTCGGTCAAGTCGATCTCGCTCAGCTCGAATGTCTCGTGGATGATCGTCCTGCTGCCATTGGCCTCGATGATCACGATCGCCCGCGGCAGGCGGTTCTTGATCGGCCGGCGAATGGGGAGAACATTGACGTTACGCGCCAGCAATTCGGCCAGCGCCCATTCGCTGTCCCCGTCATCTCCGATTGCCGTCGCAAGGTCGATCTGAAGCTCGTAAGGGGCGCCGACGCCAGCGGCGGCAACGGCCAGATTGGCGGCGGGGCCGCCAAGCGCCTTGTTGATGTGCTCGGCCGCCACGCGATCGTCCCGATGGGGAAGAACGGGGACGCGGCAGAGATAATCGAGGCAAATATGGCCGACGACGAGCAGCCGCGGATTGCCCTCCTTTGCCTGAACCGTCTTTGCTGACAGCATCGGCAAGGAACGGGCAAATACGCTCGGGCGATAAGCGAGCTTCTGTATGGCTGCCTGGATCCGCTCGGCCGTCTCGGCTTTGACGGGAACCGTTTCGTTCAGGAAATTGGACACGGTTCCGACGGAGACACCGGCGGCGCGCGCTACATCTGCAATTGTCGGACGTCCCTTTTTCATGGCTTCCCGATCCATTGAAACGCTTCAAATGCTATGGAGCCATCAGGGGTACGTCAAAGAAATCGAAATCTAATTTTAACCTGCATTTCGCTTGCAAAGGCAAGAATTGCCGATTTTCAGAAGAAAATTGACTACGCCGGGCGGAAATTGAATTTCCTTCAATTGATCGTAAAGCACACATCAGGTCGCCGTCAGCTCTCAAGGTGGACTCCGAGAGGGGTCTATGCCCGATGGTCATTGACACTTATGGATGTGCACAGCTGAGAAGCCGTTGAATTCGTATCCAACACGCGCCATGGTTCCGCGTCGGTTCTTGGGAGGAGCAATCGTTGACACTACGCAACCAGATTATTGCGCTCGCGCTTGCGCCTCTCGTGATTTCGATCCTGGCAATCACCGCCTTCATTACCTGGCAATCGATCACCCTCACCAAGAGCAATATCGAGACCTTCGAGCAGAACATGCTGAAGGCGAAGGAAAAGGAAATCGTCAACCTTACAAATCTCGCAGTGTCGGCCATTCAGGCGACCTATCGGGATGCAGCGCCGGACGACCAGGCTGCGAAGGACAAGGTTGCCGCGATCCTGACATCCCTTGACTACGGCCCGGACGGATACTTCTTCGTCTACGATTATGATGGGAACAACATCGTTCATCCGCGCGAGAAATTTCGCAACGGACGCAATTGGCTCGATTTGACCGACCCTGACGGTGACAAGGTCATCGCGGAGCTCATCAAAACAGCGAAGGCTGGCGGAGGCTTGCACCAGTACAAATGGGAGAAGCCTTCCACCGGTCGTGTCGCCGATAAGCTCTCATTCGCTGTCGGCCTTGACAAATGGCACTGGGTTGTTGGAACCGGCGTCTATCTGGACGATATTTTCATCCAGACCGCGGCTGCCAATTCCGCCATGCGAGCCAACATAAGAGGAACCTTCATCGTCGTCACACTCATTGCCGTTCCTGCCGTTCTGGTCGTTTTCACGACCTGCATGCTGCTGACTTTCCGCGAGCGACGCATGGCCGACGGCCGGCTCAAGGAGCTGACACAAAGGGTGATCGATACGCAGGAGGAGGAGCGCGCACGTCTTGCCCGTGAATTGCATGACGGCGTGTCGCAGAACCTCCTCGGCGTGCGCTATGTCATGGATCTTGCCAACCGCAAGGTACGAAACCAGGTCGATGACGCCGCCACGACCATCGAGAAGGGGATAGATACCTTGAACAGCGCGATCAAGGACATCAGGCGACTTTCGCATGATCTCCGTCCTCGCGTGCTCGATGATCTCGGTCTGACGGCAGCACTCACGGCGCTCGCGAACAATTTCGCCGAGCGAACCGGGATCGCAACCGAGATCGAGACTTCGGGCTTCATCAGTATGTTGAAGCCTGAGGCGAGCACGGCACTCTACCGTGTCGCTCAGGAGGCCCTGAATAACGTAGAACGCCATTCCGGCGCGACGCGTCTCACGATCAAGCTCTGGAGCGATCGGGGACGCGCACGCCTGCGAATTTCGGACAACGGCATTGGTTTTGACGGCACTGAGGACAGCAAGGGCGGGCTCGGGCTCCGGAACATGCAGGAACGGATGGCGCATTTCCGCGGCCTGCTTCTCGTTCAAAGTACGGCCGATGGCACGACACTTATTGCGATGCTGCCGAAATCGGCCAATGCCTCGCCAAGAGCAAGGGTGGACGCAGCATGAAAAGAGACAGGATCAGCGTTCTGCTGATCGACAATCATCCCGTGGTGCTGGACGGACTGAAAGCCGTGCTGGAGACCTTCGATCATATCGAGGTGGTGGGTACGGCAGGCCTTGCGCAAACCGGCCTGGAGGTTGCCCGACGGACGCTGCCACAAGTGACCTTGATGGATATCAACATGCCGAAGCTCAGCGGCATTGATGCGATCGAACTCTTTCGCCGCGAGGTTCCGCAGACGCGGATCGTGATGCTGTCCATGCATGACAGCCGCGAATATATTTCTTCATCGATCATGCACGGCGCAGTCGGATATATTCTCAAGGACGTGTCGACCGACGAAGTCGTCTGCGCCATCGAAACCGTGGCTGGCGGCGGGACTTATTTTTCATCCGGCGTGCGCGACATATTGATAGCGGACCAGATCCAAAAGGAAGCCGACCCGCTGACGGCGCGCGAACGCCACATCCTGGGTTTGATCGTCATAGGCCGTAGCAACCGCGAGATCGCCGAAGAACTCGGAATTACACCCGCAACGGCCGAAACGCATCGCAAGAATCTGAAGAAGAAGCTCGGCATCGCGACCACAGCCGGTCTGATCCGCTACGCTCTTGACCACGGGATCGCGGCGGGAGCGGCCTAACGTCCGTCTACCCACTTCTGGGTAGGCCCGCGCACTTCGCATCTACATGCATCTTGTTCGGGCAGCAGGCTCGCCGTAGGACATTGTCAGCGGCTGGCCTTCGGCGGGCCGTTGGGAGGAATTCACATTCGTCAGTCTGTTTCCGCATAGCCAAAGCTTCTTGGTTTACGCCAATGAATGCGCGCTGCGATCGCGGACTGACGCGCGCCACCTTCCACTCTGACAACTGCAACATGGTGGCGCGGACACGCCGCCTGAGAGGTATCGGATATGGACAAACGCTTTGGGACGGCGGCCTGCTGGCTGCTGGTGATACCGTATATAGGCTTGCTCTGGGTGCCGTTTTACAACAGCCACGATCCGGTCTTGCTGGGCTTTCCGTTCTTCTACTGGTACCAGCTCGCCTGGGTGCCGATCACCGCGTTCCTGACCTGGATCGCCTATCGGAGCATGCGCCATGATGACTGAGATCGATCCGACAGCACTGGCCGTCTTCATCTTCTTCCTGGCGCTCGTCACCGTCATGGGCTTCGTTGCCGCCCGCTGGCGCCGGCCGAAGACGCTCGCCCATATCGACGAATGGGGTCTCGGCGGCCGCACCTTCGGCACCTGGATCACCTGGTTCCTCGTCGGCGGCGATTTCTACACCGCCTATACCGTCATCGCCGTCCCCGCTTTGGTCTATACCGTCGGCGCCTATGGCTTCTTCGCGCTGCCCTATACGATCGTCGTCTATCCCTTCGTCTTCATGGTCATGCCGCTTCTGTGGCGGCGCGCCAAGGATCACGGCTATGTCACGGCCGGCGATATCGTCCATGGCCAATATGGCTCACGGTCGCTCGAACTGGCGGTGGCATTGACAGGCGTCATCGCCACCATGCCCTATATCGCCCTGCAGCTCGTCGGCATGACGGCGGTGTTCAAGGCGCTGGGGCTGCATGGTGAGCTGCCGCTTGCCGTCGCCTTC